>NZ_JAINVZ010000050.1 GCF_019890615.1 Streptantibioticus parmotrematis
ACACAGCGAGGACGCTGTGCACGACGGGGACTATTCCTCCCTGGTTCGTGCCGCTCTCGTGGTGTCACCCCGATTACGGGGAAGCATTCACGGAGAGTTTGATCCTGGCTCAGGACGAACGCTGGCGGCGTGCTTAACACATGCAAGTCGAACGATGAAGCCGCTTCGGTGGTGGATTAGTGGCGAACGGGTGAGTAACACGTGGGCAATCTGCCCTGCACTCTGGGACAAGCCCTGGAAACGGGGTCTAATACCGGATATGACCTGGGAAGGCATCTTCTCGGGTGTAAAGCTCCGGCGGTGCAGGATGAGCCCGCGGCCTATCAGCTTGTTGGTGGGGTGATGGCCTACCAAGGCGACGACGGGTAGCCGGCCTGAGAGGGCGACCGGCCACACTGGGACTGAGACACGGCCCAGACTCCTACGGGAGGCAGCAGTGGGGAATATTGCACAATGGGCGAAAGCCTGATGCAGCGACGCCGCGTGAGGGATGACGGCCTTCGGGTTGTAAACCTCTTTCAGCAGGGAAGAAGCGCAAGTGACGGTACCTGCAGAAGAAGCACCGGCTAACTACGTGCCAGCAGCCGCGGTAATACGTAGGGTGCGAGCGTTGTCCGGAATTATTGGGCGTAAAGAGCTCGTAGGCGGCTTGTCGCGTCGGATGTGAAAGCCCGGGGCTTAACTCCGGGTCTGCATTCGATACGGGCAGGCTAGAGTTCGGTAGGGGAGATCGGAATTCCTGGTGTAGCGGTGAAATGCGCAGATATCAGGAGGAACACCGGTGGCGAAGGCGGATCTCTGGGCCGATACTGACGCTGAGGAGCGAAAGCGTGGGGAGCGAACAGGATTAGATACCCTGGTAGTCCACGCCGTAAACGTTGGGAACTAGGTGTGGGCGACATTCCACGTTGTCCGTGCCGCAGCTAACGCATTAAGTTCCCCGCCTGGGGAGTACGGCCGCAAGGCTAAAACTCAAAGGAATTGACGGGGGCCCGCACAAGAGGCGGAGCATGTGGCTTAATTCGACGCAACGCGAAGAACCTTACCAAGGCTTGACATCGCCGGGAAAGCTTCAGAGATGGAGCCCCTTTTAGTCCGGTGACAGGTGGTGCATGGCTGTCGTCAGCTCGTGTCGTGAGATGTTGGGTTAAGTCCCGCAACGAGCGCAACCCTTGTCCTGTGTTGCCAGCATGCCCTTCGGGGTGATGGGGACTCACGGGAGACTGCCGGGGTCAACTCGGAGGAAGGTGGGGACGACGTCAAGTCATCATGCCCCTTATGTCTTGGGCTGCACACGTGCTACAATGGCCGGTACAATGAGCTGCGATACCGTGAGGTGGAGCGAATCTCAAAAAGCCGGTCTCAGTTCGGATTGGGGTCTGCAACTCGACCCCATGAAGTCGGAGTCTCTAGTAATCGCAGATCAGCATTGCTGCGGTGAATACGTTCCCGGGCCTTGTACACACCGCCCGTCACGTCACGAAAGTCGGTAACACCCGAAGCCGGTGGCCCAACCCCTTGTGGGAGGGAGTCGTCGAAGGTGGGACTGGCGATTGGGACGAAGTCGTAACAAGGTAGCCGTACCGGAAGGTGCGGCTGGATCACCTCCTTTCTAAGGAGCATTGAGGCCGTGTCGTACTGCGATGCGGTCCAGGGCCATTACGTCAGCGAATGTCTGACGGTGGTTGCTCATGGGTGGAACGTTGACTACTCGGCACGATCGGTTGGTCGTTGTTAGTACTGCTTCCTTCGGGAGGCGTGGAACGCATCGGGTCAACAGGTCGGGTCGGGCACGCTGTTGGGTCCTGAGGGAACGATCATGTTCCTTCTGGTGATGGCCGGCCTCACCGATGGTGTCGTGTAGATACCGGGTGGTGGGGGATGGGTCGTTGTTTGAGAACTGCATAGTGGACGCGAGCATCTGTGGCCAAGTTTTTAAGGGCGCACGGTGGATGCCTTGGTACCAGGAACCGATGAAGGACGTGGGAGGCCGCGATAGGCCCCGGGGAGCTGTCAACCGAGCTGTGATCCGGGGGTGTCCGAATGGGGAAACCCGGCAGTCGTCATGGGCTGTCACCCATGCCTGAACACATAGGGCATGTGGAGGGAACGCGGGGAAGTGAAACATCTCAGTACCCGCAGGAAGAGAAAACAACCGTGATTCCGGGAGTAGTGGCGAGCGAAACTGGATGAGGCCAAACCGTATTGGTGTGATACCCGGCAGGGGTTGCCAGTGCGGGGTTGTGGGATCTCTTGTTCACGGTCTGCCGGCCGTGGGGCGAGTCAGAAACCGTTGATGTAGGCGAAGGACATGCGAAAGGTCCGGCGTAGAGGGTAAGACCCCCGTAGCTGAAACATTAGCGGCTCGTTTGAGAGACACCCAAGTAGCACGGGGCCCGAGAAATCCCGTGTGAATCTGGCGGGACCACCCGTTAAGCCTAAATATTCCCTGGTGACCGATAGCGGATAGTACCGTGAGGGAATGGTGAAAAGTACCGCGGGAGCGGAGTGAAATAGTACCTGAAACCGTGTGCCTACAAGCCGTGGGAGCGTCGCGCATCAAGCTTGCTTGGTGTGTCGTGACTGCGTGCCTTTTGAAGAATGAGCCTGCGAGTTAGCGGTGTGTAGCGAGGTTAACCCGTGTGGGGTAGCCGTAGCGAAAGCGAGTCCGAAGAGGGCGATATAGTTGCACGCTCTAGACCCGAAGCGGAGTGATCTAGCCATGGGCAGGTTGAAGCGGCTGTAAGAGGTCGTGGAGGACCGAACCCACCAGGGTTGAAAACCTGGGGGATGACCTGTGGTTAGGGGTGAAAGGCCAATCAAACTCCGTGATAGCTGGTTCTCCCCGAAATGCATTTAGGTGCAGCGTCGTGTGTTTCTTGCCGGAGGTAGAGCACTGGATAGGCGATGGGCCCTACCGGGTTACTGACCTTAGCCAAACTCCGAATGCCGGTAAGTGAGAGCGCGGCAGTGAGACTGTGGGGGATAAGCTCCATGGTCGAGAGGGAAACAGCCCAGAGCATCGACTAAGGCCCCTAAGCGTATGCTAAGTGGGAAAGGATGTGGAGTCGCAGAGACAACCAGGAGGTTGGCTTAGAAGCAGCCACCCTTGAAAGAGTGCGTAATAGCTCACTGGTCAAGTGATTCCGCGCCGACAATGTAGCGGGGCTCAAGTATACCGCCGAAGTCGTGTCACTCACACATTACCGCCAACGCGGGTGTGGGTGGGTAGGGGAGCGTCGTGTGCCGGGTGAAGCAGCCGTGTAAGCGAGTTGTGGATGGTTCACGAGTGAGAATGCAGGCATGAGTAGCGATTCACACGTGGGAAACGTGTGCGCCGATTGACTAAGGGTTCCTGGGTCAAGCTGATCTGCCCAGGGTAAGTCGGGACCTAAGGCGAGGCCGACAGGCGTAGTCGATGGACAACCGGTTGATATTCCGGTACCCGCTTTGAAGCGCCCAGTACTGAATCTTCTGATGCTAAGGCCGTGAAGCCGCCTGCCGAGTCTTCGGACGAGGTGGGAGTGGTGGAGCCGCTGACCCGAGGGGGTAGTAGGTAAGTGATGGGGTGACGCAGGAAGGTAGTCCAGCCCGGGCGGTGGTTGTCCCGGGGTAAGGGTGTAGCCCGAGTGGTAGGTAAATCCGCCATTCATATAAGGGTGAGACCTGATGCCGAGCCGATTGTGGTGAAGTGGATGATCCTATGCTGTCGAGAAAAGCCTCTAGCGAGTTTCATGGCGGCCCGTACCCTAAACCGACTCAGGTGGTCTGGTAGAGAATACCGAGGCGTTCGGGTGAACTATGGTTAAGGAACTCGGCAAAATGCCCCCGTAACTTCGGGAGAAGGGGGGCCACACCTGGTGATAGCACTTGCTGCTTGAGCTGGGGGTGGCCGCAGAGACCAGCGAGAAGCGACTGTTTACTAAAAACACAGGTCCGTGCGAAGCCGTAAGGCGATGTATACGGACTGACGCCTGCCCGGTGCTGGAACGTTAAGGGGACCGGTTAGCTTGGATTCGTTCAGGCGAGGCTGAGAACTTAAGCGCCAGTAAACGGCGGTGGTAACTATAACCATCCTAAGGTAGCGAAATTCCTTGTCGGGTAAGTTCCGACCTGCACGAATGGCGTAACGACTTCTCGACTGTCTCAACCATAGGCCCGGTGAAATTGCATTACGAGTAAAGATGCTCGTTTCGCGCAGCAGGACGGAAAGACCCCGGGACCTTTACTACAGTTTGATATTGGTGTTCGGTTCGGCTTGTGTAGGATAGCTGGGAGACTGTGAAGCGGGCACGCCAGTGTTTGTGGAGTCGTTGTTGAAATACCAGTCTGGTCGTGCTGGATGTCTAACCTGGGTCCCTAATCGGGATCAGGGACAGTGTCTGATGGGTAGTTTAACTGGGGCGGTTGCCTCCTAAAGGGTAACGGAGGCGCCCAAAGGTTCCCTCAGCCTGGTTGGCAATCAGGTGTTGAGTGTAAGTGCACAAGGGAGCTTGACTGTGAGACTGACGGGTCGAGCAGGAGCGAAAGCTGGGACTAGTGATCCGGCGGTGGCTTGTGGAAGCGCCGTCGCTCAACGGATAAAAGGTACCCCGGGGATAACAGGCTGATCTTCCCCAAGAGTCCATATCGACGGGATGGTTTGGCACCTCGATGTCGGCTCGTCGCATCCTGGGGCTGGAGTCGGTCCCAAGGGTTGGGCTGTTCGCCCATTAAAGCGGTACGCGAGCTGGGTTTAGAACGTCGTGAGACAGTTCGGTCCCTATCCGCTGTGCGCGTAGGAGTCTTGAGAAGGGCTGTCCCTAGTACGAGAGGACCGGGACGGACGGACCTCTGGTGTGCCAGTTGTTCTGCCAAGGGCATGGCTGGTTGGCTACGTTCGGGAGGGATAACCGCTGAAAGCATCTAAGCGGGAAGCCTGCTTCGAGATGAGGACTCCCACCTCCTAGAGAGGGTAAGGCTCCCAGTAGACGACTGGGTTGATAGGCCGGAGATGGAAGCCAGGTGACTGGTGGAGTTGACCGGTACTAATAGGCCGAGGGCTTGTCCTCAGTTGCTCGCGTCCACTATGT
>NZ_JAINVZ010000051.1 GCF_019890615.1 Streptantibioticus parmotrematis
CTTGACCGACCCCGTGCGGACTGCGTCGGTGAAAGCGTCTCTGCTCCTGGATGGTACTGTCAATCCTCTCGAACTGTGGAGACCTTCCTATGCAGCCAGCTCCTCGGTGAGGCTGGCCCAGTAGTCGCGTTCGTAGTCGATCAGGCTCTTGAAGCCGCACACGCTGTGTAGCCGACGGCTGTTGTAGAAGTCGGTGATCCAGGTCGCGATCCGGATCCGGGCCTCGGTGCGGGTGCTGAAGGTGTGCCGGTGGACGTACTCGACCTTCAGTACGCTGTTGAACGCCTCGCTGACGGCATTGTCGAAGCACTAGCCGACCCGGCCCATGGACTGGAAGACGCCCAGCCGGCGACAGGCCCGGCGGAATCTCCGAGAGCCGTACTCGCTGACGGGGTCCGTGTGGAAAATGACACCCCGCACGTCGCCGCCGCGGGTCGCCGCGGCCATGTGCATGGCGGTAACGACCAGTTCGGCATCGTGACGGGCACCCATCGCATAGCCCAGCAGGCGGCGGGAGAACAGGTCTATGACCGTGGCCAGGTATAGCTTGCCCTCACCGGTTCCGATCTGTGTCATGTCCTCGCACCAGACCAGGTCGGGTGCCTCGGCGGTGAAGTCGCGGCGCACGAAGTCCGGGGCGGCCGGTCGTTTCCCCGGCCGGGTCACCCCCCGCCGACCGCGCACCTTCCGCGCAGCCAGGCCGAGCCCGGCACGATCTTCGCGATGGTGTTCACCGAGACCCGCCAGCCCTGCCTCCCCAGCCTGATCCAGATCTTCGGCGAGCCGTAGGTGCCGCCGGACGTGTCGAACTCCTCCCTCACCGCTTCGACAAGACGCTGTCTGCGTAGCTCACGCCGGGTGGGCCGGCGGGCGCGGTGTTTGTAGAACCACGACTCGCTCACACCCAGGGCGCGGCAGGAGACGCGGTGCGAAATGCCGTGCTCGGTCCTGAAGTCGCTGATCACCCCGACGACGGACGCCGGGTCCGCCACGGCCGCTCCACCCACAGGACCATGCAGCATTTGAGGACATCACGCTCTATGACCAGTTCCTTGTTGTCACGCTTGAGCTGGGCGTTCTCCCGCCGCAACCGCTCCAACTCGTCACTCCCGACGGCTGGTACGGCCCCTGCCCGCCGGGGGCTGGAGACCCAGCTCGCCAGGGTGGTCTCGTTGATCCCCAGGTCCTCGGCGACCTCCGCGATCGTCTTGCCGGTCTCCGTGACGATCCGTACGGCCCCCTCACGGAACTTCGGATCGAACTTCCGTCGCTTCTCCGCCATGACTCCCAACTTCCCCTGCAGTCGCGGTCTTCACGCTACGAGGGGAGGGACACCTGGCCCTGACCCGGACCCACACAACCGGACCGTTGCCGACCACGGAACTGGTTCCGTTCACGTGCTCTGAACTGCTCGGCCTGCTTCGGGCCACCATCTTGCCGGTACCCCGCCGCGACCTGGTGCACACCGACAATGCCGCCGTCGACACCGGGCAGGCGCCTGTCACCGCCGCTGGAACGAGGTCACTGCAGAAACGACCACATGACCGGCAACCCTGAAGATCACGAACTGCAGCTGTTGTGTTTGTCACCACCGAATATGAGACAGGGCCACTGCCCGGACACACCCGTTCAGAGAAGTGTGAACCTGCTTTGGTCGCAACCCGTACTACCAAGTGGACGCTGAGGTCAAGCCGCGGCAAGCGGTTTTAAGGTGCGGCCGAAGGACAGATCGGCCCTGTGTGCGGCATCTCACATATCGAAATTCGCTTGACTGTTGATCGCATATATGCAAGCCGCACGTGCAGAGTTTATCGGTAATGGGAGGAAAAATGCCGACGGTGGAGATTGACTCAGAAGAAGAGTCCAACTGGGCGTACGATGGAAAGAGGTTTCGATCATATCGCTTTACTGATACGATAGAATGCGAGATCCGAGCGCTGAATCGGCTCGACAACTGGCATGGAATAGCAGGGTACCTTGGCGATCTGTTCACTATTGCTGCTGCGGTAGCTCTGTGCATTTTTGGTTCGTGGTGGTTCTACCCGGCATCGTTGGTGGTGATCGGCTCTCGCCAAAGAGCGTTCTCGAACATGCTGCATGAAAGTGCACATGGAATGCTGGCCGCGAACAGGAAGCTAAATCTGGCGCTCGGTAGCTTCCTTACAGCCTATCCAGTATTTCAACAACACTACGCTTTCAAACGCACCCATGTGGCCACTCACCACCCGCGCCTGGGCGACCCTGAACGAGATCCAGATCTCAAGTTCTTCATCGAACAAGGCGTTTATGATATCTCTTCAGAGTGCCAGCTTTGGATTCGACTCGTTACCCTTCCGGCATTGGGATCAAGGATCATCTCCCATTTTTCGTTTCTTCTAAAGGACAGAGTGCTCCTAAATAGGCGAAGGAAATATGAAGAGGCGGTGGAATTCAACAGCCATTGGCGCAAAAGGATGCAACGGGACAAAATTTGTTTCACCCTGTTTTGGCTGCTGATTGTGGGAGTGGCGTGGATGACGCACTGCTTGTTGGGTGTTGTTGTGTTTTGGGTTGTGCCTTACATGACTACGTTCCAGCTCATCGGGTGGTACATAGAGCTCTCTGAGCACACTCCTATGGTCCGATTGCACAATGTAGACCTTTATATGACCAGGAATCGGAAGAGTCGCGGCCTGGAGAAGTTCCTCACGGGAACGTATGCAGACCACTATCATCTGGATCACCATCTGGACCCGCGGACTCCATACTGGAATCTACGGAAGGCGCACCAGTTTCGTATGAAGGACCCGGAGTACGCGCTCCTAGATCGAAGCTTCGGCGGACTGTTTACTGCTGGCCCAGATGGCCAGCCCAGTGCGGTGGCCAGCATCATCAGAGAGCTGGCTGCGAGCAACGGAAGGCCCACGTCCTGATAGCGTGCCGATATCCGTTACCATGTGAGCGTGGGCTGGGAGGGGAAGATGGTTTTCAGCAGTGCACTGTTTACCACATTTCTCATCGCTGCACTCATTATCTGTGTCACTCCCGGCCCTGACATGCTCTATGTGCTGTCTTTCGGGATTGCAAAGGGAAGAGCGGGTGGCTTGGCCGCAGCCGGCGGTGTGGCTCTCGGCATGATCTTCCATACGGTCCTCGCTGCATTCGGAGTTTCGGCTGTGATCGCCCAGTACCCGGAAGCGCTCGGCATCTTGAAGGCGCTGGGCGCTGGATATCTCTGCTATATGGGGTTCGTGCTTATTTGGGACATGTCTCCCATTTCGTTTTCTGAAGATAAGCAGGGGTGGTCCATCTGGCGCATTGCCAGAAAAGCAATGACGGCCAATGTAGCAAATCCGAAGATCCTCGTATTCTATATAACTTTCCTTCCTCAGTTTGTGTCCCCCCGAGGGGGCCCAGTTTATTTACAAGTGCTTCTTCTTGGCTCACTCTTCGTTGTTATGGGATTTGCCACCGACGCTACGGTTGGTGTACTGAGCGGCAGCCTGGGAAATCGACTAATCTCCAGTCCCAAGGGTGTCCGGCGACTTAATGTCGGCTGCGGAATCGTCATGTTCCTGCTCGCCGTGGTGGTCTTTCTTGCCGGTTAACAACGGCTACTGAACCTCTTCATCCTGAATAGTCGCGGGTCATGAGTGTGTGGATGGCTTGGACAACGGTGCCGATACGCCGGGTGGAACATCGGGCTCGCCGTAATAGCCGCCAGGACTTCAGCTGCGCGAAGGCGCGCTCGCCGGGAGCCCGCAGCCGCGCGTGGTCGCGGTTGAACTGCTGGTAGTGCTTGGGCTGTTCGCTGTAGTGGTAGTATTGATCAGAAACTCAAAGGGTTCTGGTCGAGGACGTAGCGGACGTGTGGGCCGCCGAAGTAGCCGCGGACGATGTGCGGCTGTCGCTGTCGTCTACGGAAGAAGCGGCGGGTCTCGGTGGCGAGTTCGTCTTGGCTGCGGGCTCGGTGCTGCTTGGGCAGACTGTGCTTGAGGTCGGCGTTGACGAGCTCGTCGGGGTTCAGCTCGGGAGAGTACGGCGGCAGGATGTGCAGCTCGACATCGTTGGGGTGAGCGGTGACCCAGTCTCGGGCGCCGGGGCGCGTTCGGCCCGTCTGCGGTGCTGGCCCAGCGGGCCGATGTGGTGGTGATGGTGGCGCGCAACACGCTGCGCAGTCTTCAGTCGGCGCAGGTCCGGCTCACCGCGCTGCGTGAGCAGTTGGGCTCGGCCACTGAGATCGCGGTGCTCCTCATCGACGCGGGGCCCTTCCCGCGCCAAGAAGTCGAGCGGCAGCTCAACCACCGGGTGGCGGCCGTGCTGCTGTGGCGGCCGGAGCAGGCGGCGGTGCTTTCTGACGGCGCCGATCAGCCACGCCGGTTCGCCTCGTGCGACCTGATGCGGGCCGCCCGCACGGCGGCCGCGCCGCTGCAGCAGCTGATCGCGGCCCGCCGAGGGCGGCTCGGCCTGCCGGAAACCGGACAGGGGGCGATGAGCGGTGCGTGGTAGGCCGGTTCACCCCAACCCGGCCAGTGCGCCGCTGATGGAGCGTCTCGCGGCCCACGGCGTGCGGCTTCCGCCGCCCACTACTCCCCCGGTCTGGACGCCACCGCCTGCCGGCACCCCCTCCGAGACGGCGGATTCCACCGCCAGCGCAGCGGTGCCGCAGGTGGTCGTGGACTACGCGGCAGTGCGGTTCATCAAGAAGGCG
>NZ_JAINVZ010000052.1 GCF_019890615.1 Streptantibioticus parmotrematis
CCCGGCCTCCGCCGACAGCGACGACGCGTCCCCCGCTCCCGCGCAGCAGCGGAAGGCGGCCACAGCGGACGACTCCACCGCCAGGGACCTCGGCAGCCGGGGCACGACGCTCCCCGCCCGGGGGGGTAGCCGTTCCCCGCCGGGGGTGGCGGGTCGGCCCGCGTCCGGGGCCCAGGTCACCTACGTCCACCGGGGCCTACGGGCGGGCCGTCGTCCGGGCTCCCTCGCGCCAGTGCGCCCACGACGGGTGCATCAGTCACCGTCATCGGTCTGTTTGATTGGATGACCCGGTGACGAACGCGGAGAGCCTGGCGCTGACCATACTCGTGCTGTCCGTGGTGGTGATGCTGGCGGCGTTGTCGAACCGCGTCAGCGAACGGCTGCGGGTCCCCGCTCCGTTCATCTTCCTGGTCTGCTCGGCGGCGGCGTCCGACGCCTTGCCCGTCCTGAACCGGCGCGTGCCGGTGTCCCTGGTCGAGCAGGTGGTCACGGTGGCGTTGGTGGTGGTGCTGTTCGACGGCGGTCTCGGGATCGGGTGGCGGCGGTTCCGCGGCGCGGTCGCCCCGATCGTGACCCTGGGCGTCGTGGGGACCGTGCTGACGACAGGTGCGGTGGCGCTGATCTCCCACTACGTGTGCGACCTGGGCTGGCGCACGTCGCTGGTGCTGGGTGCGGCGCTGGCGCCCACGGACCCGGCGGTGGTCTTCTCGGTGCTGGGGCGACGTGAGGTCACCGGCCGGACCGGCACGGTGCTGGAGGGCGAGTCCGGGGCGAACGACCCGGTCGGCATCTCCTTGATGGTGGCGCTGCTGGGCGCCAGCGGGAGCATCGGCCAGCAGGCAGGCCACGTCGTGGTGACCTTCGTCGAGCAGATGATCGTCGGCGTGGCGGTCGGTGTGGGCGGCGGCTTCGCCCTGTTGTGGTTCATGCGCAAGGTGTCGCTGCCCGCCGCCGGTCTGCACCCGGTGCGCGCTCTGGCCGGTGCCATGGCCATCTACGGAGTGGCGACGGTCGCGCACGGTTCGGGCTTCCTCGCCGTGCTGGTGGCCGGGGTGCTGATCGGGGACGCGACGATGCCGTACCGGCTGGAGATCCGGCAGGTGTTCGGCGCGCTCTCCAGCCTCGCGGAGATCGTGGTGTTCATCGCCCTCGGCCTGACGGTCGGTCTGCGCACGCTCGCGGACGGGTGGGCATGGCTGATCGGACTGGTCCTCGCGGTCCTCCTCGCGGTGGTCGTCCGGCCACTGCTCGTCGGGCCGTTGCTGCTGCCGGTGCGGATGCGTGCGGGGGAGCGCGGTTTCGTGCTGTGGGCGGGGCTGAAAGGGGCTGTGCCGATTCTGCTGGGAGCGTTCGCCATCACCTCCGGCGTCCCCGACGCCAAGCGGATCTACGAGATCATCTTCATGGTCGTCGCTTTCTCCGTCCTGGTCCAGGGCGGCTCCGTCGGCTGGGCCGCGCGGAGACTGGGCGTGCCGATGCGCACCATGCCCTCCACTCCGTGGACGTTCGGCGTCCGCCTTCCCCACGAGCCCAGCAGCACCCTGCACGTCATCGAAGCCGGTTCCGACGCGGACGGCGCGACGTTGGAGGACCTCGTCGTCAACGGCGACATGTGGGTCAGCGCCGCACTCCGGGGCGGGCACCTGCTGCCGATGACACCCGACACGGTGGTGCGCGCGGGGGACCAGGTGCTGCTCCTACAGCGGCCCGCGGAGCCCGACGACGCCCAGGACCCGCCGCGCGACTGAGGCTCCGCCCGTTCGTACGCCGGGCCCGGACGCCCGCGGGAGGTGCCGTTCCGGAAATGATCCACGGGCAAAGCTTTGCTCAGTGCAAAGACGGGTAGGCGCCCATTCGGGCCCGGAAGGGGTTCGGCCGGGCCGGCCCACTGGTCGAAGAATCGCGGAGAACGGAGGCCACGCAGATGTTCCACCACTCTGGACGAGTACCGCAGGCCCACCAGCGGATGGACATCGCCAGGCGCGATCGGCTCCGGCTGCTCGGAGAGGTCAGCACGGGCGGTACGACGGCTCTGCTGCGGATCCTGCGCCGCGCCGGCGGTCCGGAGGACCCCGCGGCCGCACACGTCAGGTTCTCCGCGTTGCTGCGGGCCCTGCCCGGGATGGGCGCGCTGACGGCGCACGAAATACTCAACGCGGCGGGCGTCGCCGAGCATCAGCGCGTCGGGGACCTGCGACCCGGTCAACTGGCGGTCCTGATGCGGGCGCTCGACTATCCGCCGAGGTCCGCGCAGGAATCGACGCAGAGGTCCGCGTCGTCGCGTCGCGGTCCCGCTCGTGGTGCCGCCGGCGTCCCGGATCGTCGGGCGAGGTGAGCGGCGTCGGCGTGGCTCCGCTCGCCCTGAGACGCGTGCGGCTGCTGGCCCTTCGCCTGCGAGGGTGCCGTCCGCAGGTACCGGGCGCCGGACGATGCGGATCACGAATCCGGTGGGTCCGACATCGCTCTGTGCGTCGCTGGACGGGTGATCAACGGGTGTCCCACCGCCATGGGGATGCCGAAGATAACGGCTGATCAACTGGCGCTCCACCGTCACGAGGATCCCACGGATGACCGAGAAGCCGCCCCCGGCGCCGGGGGCGGCTTGACGTCGGCCGCGCTCCGCCGGCCACCACCGCGCTTCTTTTTGCCTTGTGCCAATTTTGCTCAATGCAATATCCTGGTGCGAGACGTTGCCGGACGGTCGCCGCGTGGGGCGGACCCTGTCGTCACCCGGAGGGAGCGACGTGGTGGTGGAACGAGAGGTCGAGCTGATCGAGTTCATCTGTCCCCGGTGCGCCCACCGGTGGACCCGTGCGTACGACCTGGTCCACTGCGAGTCGCCGAGTGGGGAGGTGCGCGACTACTACGGCCTGGGCGGGCTGTTCGTGGTGTCCCCCTACAGTCCGGAGGGTGCGCCGTCGTGCCCGGTGTGCGCTTGGCGCGCGGTCGGTAGGCGGGCCGCGGCCCGCGTCGCCGAGGGGGGCGCGGCGCAGCCCGAAGAGCCCCTGGAGTCCGGGGAGATCGCCGACCGCGAAGTATGTGACCAGGCCAGGGTGCCCGCCCAGGCGCGTCGCCGCCCCCCGTGCTGAGAGGATCTGTGCCGCATGGCCCACCGGTTCAAGGACGTGTCGTCCCCGAGCGGATTGCTCCGGCTCGCCGCCCGGGCCCCCGTCCACCTCTACCGCTGGCGCCTGGGGTGGCTGCTGGGCACCCGCGTTCTGCTGCTCACCCACACCGGCCGCGTCAGCGGCAAGCCGCGGCAGGTCGTCCTCGAGGTGGTGGCGCACGACGCCCAGGCCGACGCGTACCTGGTCGCCTCCGGCTTCGGAGGTTGCGCGCAGTGGTACCGCAACATCGAAAGGACGCCGCTGGTCACAGTCGACGTCGGTGGCCGCTGCGTCTCCGCGCTCGCCAAGCCCCTCAGCCCGGAGGAGTCCGGACGCGCCATGGCGCGTTACGCCGCGCGCCATCCGCGTACGGCGCGGAAATTGATGCGGATCTGTGGCATCGAGGTGGACGGTACCGTCGAGGACTACTACCTCGTCGGACGCGACTACGTCCCGTTCGTCCGGCTCAACGCGGTTCCCACGCTGGGGCGTTGAGTGCCGGAGGGCCAGGTCGCCCGGTGGGGCGTCCGCGCGGCGTGATGCCCGGCCCCGTACGCCGGTTCTGATCGAGTGCTTGGAGGGCTGCCGTGGTCGTTGACGCGTGGGCCGATCTGGTCGGGTTCGCGTGTGAGCGGTGTGACCATCGTTGGACGCGCCACTACGACTTGCTCCAGAGCCGTAGCGCCAATGGTGTGGAGGGCGAGTACTTCAGCGTCGCCGGCGTCGGAGTGCCGTCTCCGTACAGCGCGGCGGGTGCTTGCCCGTGCCCTGAGTGCGGCTGGCGTGTCGCCGGCGCTCTGGAGTCCAGGCGGTCCGCGGACACCGCGGCGGTCCGGCGAGAGACGAACTGATCGGCCGTCATGTTTCCAACGTACTGCGGGCGTTCGTGTCCATCGTGGCGAAGGTGAGGCTCGGGACCGGCCGGGTGGACGGGTCCTCCTGGCGGCGGCGAGGGCGGCACCGACCCGCTACATCCCTACCTGTTGAGGCGCTCGCCATGGAGCGTCGGGAAGATACGGAGCGACGTATGAGTGGGAAGACGGTAGTGCTGACCCTGGCCGCGATGATGATGCTGTTGACCCTGTCCGCGATCTTCGTCATGTCGACGCTGGACCTCACCGGCTGGCTGGCGGCGGTTGTGTGGGTGCCGGCGCTGACGGTGATGGTGGGGATGACCGCGGTGGCGGCGCGTACCGCGGGGCAGTCGGACTCTTGCTGACGATCGGGTCGCGGGGGACCCGGGACCGCGCCCGGGGAGATGTCCCGCAGCCCCTTGCCGGCACGTGGCCGGCCGTGTTGTGCGAGGGCCCGTCGCGCGGCGTACGCGTGTGATGCCGTGCCGCCGAGGGTGTCGCCGCCACGCGTCGAGAACGTCACTGTCGGTGCGTCCTCGCCCCCTTGGTGGCGTCGGTCGTGTCGGGTCACGTGTCCC
>NZ_JAINVZ010000053.1 GCF_019890615.1 Streptantibioticus parmotrematis
GTGGTTGGGGCCGGGGCCCTGGCTGTCAGTTGGGAAGGAGGTCGTTTCCGTACCCGCGCTGCGTCCCTGTTGGATGCCCCGCCGCAGATTGCTCAATCTGCCGCGGACGTCCTCCGGGGCGCGGGAGACCTGGGGGCCGCCCTGCGGGGTCTGCTGTGCGGCTCCGGGGACGAGGTTCGCCCGTGGCACCCGGCGCGGCAGTCCCGAGGGGGTGACTCCGCCCGCCTTGGGATCGCGGGCCCGCTCGGCCCGCTCCCAGTTGTCGTCGTTCGTGGAGCGCCACTCGTCGGCGCCCTGGGGGCCTCCCTGTTCCTGCGCGCGCTCCTCGTCCGGCACGGCCGGCTCGGGCTGCTGCTCCCGCCACTGGGCGTCGCGGCGCGGCAGTCCGGCGTCGGTCAGCGCGGGCGCGTCGCTCACGGCGGCGTCCGGCGCGTCGTAGCCTACGCGTTCCGGGGCGTCCCGGGGAGGTTCCGGTTCGACAGCCGCGGGGGCCGGGGGCACCTCCCAGCCGTCCATCGAGTACCCCTGCTCCCAGCCCTGCCGGGGGGCGAAGGGGTCGTTTTCCGGCCGATCGGCCGGATACTCCGCTTGTGGGGCCCCTGTGACGGGGTGTTCGCCGGTGGTCCCGTACGACGTCTGGTGCGGGACGCCGAAGCCGCCGCCGTCCTGCTGCGACGTTTCTTCACCCCGCTCCTCGTAGCCGGGGTACGCGGCCGGGTAGCCGGTGTCGTAGGGCTGCTCGTAGCCCTGCTCGTACGGCTCCCGGTACTCCTGGTCGTAGCCGGGGTACGGCTGCCCCTGCTCACCGGTGGTCCCGGCGGACGCGGGCGCCTCGTCGCGGAACAGCGCGCTGGTGTCCACCCGGCGCTCGCCGGCGGCGGCCTCCAGGGCGGCCCTGCGCTCCTCGCGCATCAGCGAGCGGCTCACCGGGTCCAGCGAGCGGGCGTCGTCGGGGACCTCGTAGCGCCGGTCGTCGAAGCCGAGTTCGGCCGCGGTCAGCTGGCCGCCGCGGAAGTCGGGGACGTCCGGACTCTCGTGCTCGTGCTCGGGCACGATCCGCGAGACGGTGAAGTCGCGCTCGTCGGGCTGCTCCTCGCCGCCACCGCCGTGGGTGATCGGCTCGGGCAGCATCACCAGGGAGGTGGTGCCCGCCTGCTCACCGGACGGGCGCAGCTGCACCCGGATGCCGTGCCGGTCGGCGAGACGGCCGACCACGAACAGGCCCATGCGCTGGGAGACCGAGGCGTCCACGGTCGGCGGGTCGGCCAGCTTGTGGTTGATGTCCGCGAAGTCCTCGGCGGTCAGGCCGATGCCCTTGTCGTGGATCTCCACCATGATCCGGCCGTCCGGCAGCCGGGTCGCGGTGACCTTCACCCGGGTCTGCGGCGAGGAGAACGAGGTCGCGTTCTCCAGCAGCTCGGCCAGCAGGTGCACCAGGTCGGTGACGGCCGCGCCGTGGATGTCGGTCTCCGGCACCCCGGAGATCTCGATGCGCTCGTAGTCCTCGACCTCGGAGGCCGCCGCGCGCAGCACGTCCACCAGCGGAACCGGCTGGTTCCAGCGGCGGCCCGGCTCCTCACCGGCGAGGACCAGCAGGTTCTCGCCGTTGCGGCGCATGCGGGTGGCGAGGTGGTCGAGCTGGAAGAGGTGGTCCAACTGGTCCGGGTCCGCCTCGTTGTTCTCCAGGTCCGTGATCAGGCCCAGCTGGCGCTGGATGAGGCCCTGGTTGCGCAGGCTGAGGTTGGTGAAGATCGCGTTGACGTTGCCGCGCAGCAGCGCCTGCTCGGCCGCGAGCCGCACCGCCTCGCGGTGGACCTGGTCGAACGCGCGGGCGACCTCGCCGATCTCGTCGCCCGAGGTGATCGGGATCGGGGTCACCCGGGTGTCGACCCGGCCCGGGTCGTTGCGGGACAACTGGTCGACCAGAGCGGGCAGCTGCTGCTCGGCCACGTCGAAGGCCGAGGTGCGCAGCTTGCGCATGCTGCGGCTCATCGAGCGGGCCATCAGCGCGGCCACCACGAAGGCCAGCAGCACACCGAGGAGCACCGCGGCCGAGTCGATGATCGCGTCGCGCTTGGCGCTGGAGGCGATGCCGGCCGCGTCGGAGGCCGCCTGGTCGGTCAGCGACGACTCCACCGACCGGTAGGCGTTGAACGCCAGCGTGGTGGAGGCCGTGTAGCTGTCCGGGGTGATGCCCTTGGCCTTCAGCGCCTCGACGGACGTGCCGGAGGCGATGTCCTGGGTCATCGTGTCGCGGGACGGCGGGGTGACGAACTGCTGACCGGCCGCCAGCGCCTTGGCCTTGGCGGCGTCCAGCTGTTCCTTGCCCTGGGTGGTCGCCGTGGCCAGCGCCGCCTTGAGGCGGTCCATGTCCTGCGGGGTGCCGCCGTTCTGGTACTCGGCGAGCGCCACGCCTTCCAGGAACGAGTACGACGACAGCGCGGTCTCCTGCTGCTTGAGCACGGAGGACGGCACGTGGCCCTGCACCAGGATCTGGGTGCCGATGGCACGGGTGAGCGACTCGGCCGCCATCGCCAGCGAGACCGCGTAGAGGGTGCGGCCGTAGGCGGCGACGTTGTCGCTGCCGTAGCCCAGTTCGTTGTCGAACTCCATCAGCGTGTGCTGGATGTTGACGTACGCCTCTTCGGTCTGGGTACCGGGGAGTTTGGCCGTGTAGGCGTTCTTGCGGACCTGGGGGAGCGCGCCCTCGCCCTGCCGGAACAGCGCGAGGCGGCGCTTGAGGCTCTCGGTCTGCGGCATCTGCTTGACCGCGGCGTCGAAGGCGGCGGCGGCCTGGTCGGTGGCCGCGCGCACCTGCTTGACGACCGGGGAGTTGGTTTGCCCGGCCAGAAGGGGAACCACGCTCTGGTCCCGCTCGTCAAGAAGAGCGTGACTGTATGTGGCGGCGGCGCGGACGAGGTTGGCGGTACGGACCGCGTCGTCGGCCTGCTGCCAGCGGTCGATCGAGTTGTCGACGTTGAAGCCGCCGACCACCAGGGCCACCAGGACCGGGATCAGCAGGATCGCGTTCAGCCGGGTGCGCACCCGCCAGTTGTTGGGCGAGAAGCGGCTGCCGGACGGCTCCGGGGGCATGCTGGTGTCGGCCGGGCTCCCGGTGTCACGGCCGGGCGGGGTGAAGTTCCCCCGGGCCGGCTGCACGGGATCGGGCCGTGTCCGCGTCGTATTCCTCACTCGACCAACAACCTCTCGGCGCCGACACACCGACGTGCCGTGTCTACTCCCTGGTTCACCGAATTCCAGCACGTCACGGCGGTGGGCACCAAACCCCTGGCTGAATTCGCCGGGGGACCGAGACGGCCCGCATAAAACGGTCATAAGTGGAATCCGGCGGCAAAACAAGGGCGTGATCTGAGCCCAACGGAACTGATCGTGTGCGAGCGGTGGCCGCCCCTTCGCGATTGCCTGCCGAAACGTTATGAAGCAGCGGACCGGCCGTGTCTAACGACACAGCCGGCCCGCCGGCAACTCACAAGATCAAACGGCTACTTGGTCCGGACGAAGACTTACTTCAGCCTCGCCAGCAACGCGTGCTCCACCAGCGAGATCAACGTGGACTTCGCTTCGCCCCGATGCCTCGCGTCGGTGGTCATGATCGGGGTCTCCGGGCCGATCTGGAGCGCTTCGCGTACCTCGTCGGGGGTGTAGGGCTGCTGC
>NZ_JAINVZ010000054.1 GCF_019890615.1 Streptantibioticus parmotrematis
TGGCTTTGTTCACGGGTAGCGACAGCGTTTGTTCATGGGTTTGGGAGGCGCCCCGCTCCACGGTCGGGTGATGTTCACGGGTTTTGACAGCACCGCGGTTCTTGCCAGGGCAGCATCGGGATGCTCCTGGTGAAAGGTGCTGGTCATGCCGCAGATGTCGAAGGTCGAGCTGTATGCGGCGATCCGACGTGACCACCGAGCTGGCATGTCGATGCGGGCCCTGGAGCGCAAGTACGGAGTGACGTACCGGACGGTGCGGAAGGCGGTGAACTCGGCTTGGCCGGAGCCGCGGAAGAAGCTCCCGCCGCGAGCTACCGCGCTCGATCCGTACAAGTTCGTGATCGACCAGATGCTGCAGGCGGACCTGGATGCGCCGCGCAAGCAGCGGCACACGATCACGCGGATCTTCCACCGGCTTGTCGAGGAGAACGGCGCCGAGGACATCTCGTATCAGATGGTCCGGCGCTACGTCGCTGACCGGAAGCCCGAGATCCTGGCGACGTCCGGGAAAGCGCCGGTGGAAGCGTTCGTCCCGCAGTCCCACCAGCCCGCCATGGAGGCTGAGGTCGACTTCGGCGACGTCAAGGTGTGGCTGGCCGGCGAGCTGGTCACCTGCTACCTGTTCTCCTTCCGCCTGTCCTACTCGGGCAAGGCCGTCCACCGCGTCTTCGCCTCCTGCGGGCAGGAGGCGTTCTTCGAAGGCCACGTGCACGCGCTTCAAACGCTGGGTGGGGTCCCGCGGACCAAGGTCCGTTACGACAACCTGAAGTCCGCGGTCGCCCAGGTCCTGGGGCTGAGCCGGGCCCGGGTGGAGACGGACCGCTGGATCGCGTTCCGCTCCCACTTCGGCATCGAGAGCTTCTACTGCCGTCCCGGCATCGAGGGCGCCCACGAGAAGGGCGGGGTCGAGGGGCAGATCGGCTACTTCCGGCGCAACCACTTCACGCCCGTCCCCGAAGTCGGCTCGCTCGCCGAGCTGAACGAGCTGGTCGAGCAGTGGGATCTCCATGACGGACGCCGGCGCATCGGGGCGAGGCCGCGGACGATCGACGAGTACTTCGCCGTCGAACAGCCGCTGCTGGCGCCCCTGCCGGACAAGCCGTTCGAAACGGGACGGCTGTTCACGCCGCGAGTGGACCGCTACAGCCAGATCACCGTCCGCACCAACCGCTACTCGGTCCCCGTCCGCTTGATCGGCAAGAAGGTTCGGGTCATGCTGCACGCCTCTCACCTGGTGGTTTACGACCAGAATGTGGAAGTGGCCCGGCATGAGCGTCTGATCGCCAAGTGCGGAATCCGCCTGGAGCTGGACCACTACCTGGAGGCACTGGTCCGCAAACCGGGCGCCTTCCCCGGCGCCACCGCCCTGGAACAGGCCCGCTCGGCGGGGAGGTTCACCCCGGTCCATGACGCCTGGTGGGCTGCCGCCCGCAAGGTCCACGGCGAGAGGGACGGCACCCGAGCACTGATCGAAGTGCTGCTGCTGGGTCGGCATATCGCGCACGAACACCTGGTCGCCGGCCTGGCCACGGCCCTTCGGGCTGGAGCCCTGACCGCGGACACCGTGGCCCTGGAGGCCCGCAAGGCTGCCCAGACCGAGGAAGAACCCACGACCGTCCCTGCCCCCCGCGCTCCACACCCGACAGGCCAGCCCTCGGCGACCATCACGTCCTTGCACGAGTGGCGGCTCGCACACCTTCCGCCGGACACCAGGCCGCTGCCCTCGGTGACCCCCTATGACCAGTTGCTCCGCCGCCACCGCACCAGTGGCAGCACCCACCGTGAGGGAGAAGCCCAGTGACCCTGCCCCGCCAACGGAACATGACCGAGCAGGCCGCCGACGCTGCCATCGACACCGCCTGCCGTCTCCTGCGGCTGCCGACGATCCGGGCCGAGTTCCCCGACATCGCAACAGCCGCTGCCAAGGACCAGATGACCTACCGCGGCTTCCTAGCCGAGCTGTTGATGGCCGAGTGCGACGACCGGGCCCGTCGCCGGTCGGAGAGGCGGATCAAGGCGGCCGGCTTCCCCCGGGAGAAGTCCCTTCGGAGCTTCGACTTCGACGCCAACCCGAACATCGACCCGGCCACCATCCACACCCTCGCCAGCTGCGAGTGGATCAAGAAGAGCCAGCCACTCTGCCTCATCGGCGACTCAGGCACCGGCAAGTCCCACATGCTCATCGCCCTGGGCACCGAGGCCGCCATGAAGGGCTACCGCGTCCGCTACACCCTGGCCACGAAGCTGGTGAACGAGCTGGTCGAGGCCGCGGACGAGAAGCAGCTGAACAAGACCATCGCCCGCTACGGCCGCGTCGACCTGCTCTGCATCGACGAGCTCGGCTACATGGAACTCGACCGCCACGGCGCCGAACTCCTCTTCCAGGTCCTGACCGAACGCGAGGAAAAGAACAGCGTCGCCATCGCCTCCAACGAGTCCTTCGGAGGCTGGACGAAGACGTTCACCGACCCCCGGCTCTGCGCGGCCATCGTCGACCGCCTCACCTTCAACGGCACCATCATCGAGACCGGCACCGACTCCTACCGCCTCGCCTCCACCCGAGCCCGAGCCGAACACGTCGAGGCCAGTTGATCTGGCACGGCTGTCTGCTGATCTGTCGCCGCCGAGGAAGGTCCCGGACGAAAATCGGAGCCCAGCCTGCCGATGAAGAGGAGATGGTCGTGAGGCACAAACTGGATTTGTGGCGTCAAGGGCTCGGAGAGGTGCCCGAGTCGGTCTGGCGACAGACTGAGCTCGACGTGCTGATCCTCGCGGACAACGGACTCACGGCCCTCCCGCCGGGCATCGGGCAGCTCCACCGGCTGAAGACCCTGGACCTCGGCCACAACGCGCTGGCGTCGGTGCCCGAAGAACTCGGCAAGCTGACCGATCTCAGTGACTGCCTCTACCTGCACGACAACCAGCTGTCCCGGCTTCCCGACTCATTGGGAAACCTGACCCGTCTGCGTTACCTCAACGTTGGCGAGAACCCCCTCACCGCCCTGCCGGAGAGCATCGGTGGGCTGAGTGGCCTCACCGAGCTCAGAGCGCAGCACAGCCAGCTCACCACCCTGCCTGACACCATCGGCCAGCTCCACAGCCTGCGTGAGCTATGGCTCCGGGGAAACGCGATCGAGCACCTGCCGTCGTCAGCAGCCAACCTGCACGAACTACGTCACCTGGACCTACGCGAGAACTCCCTGACTGAGATGCCGGAGTCACTCGCCGGCCTCCCGCGACTGCGTCAGATCGACCTGCGGAGCAACAACCTCGGCCGGCTGCCCGACTGGCTCGCCCTGATGCCGTCGCTGGAGAAGCTGGACCTGCGCTGGAACAAGGTCGATCCCTCCCCACCGCTCCTCAGCAAGCTGGAGCGGCTGGGGTGCGTCGTCCTGACCTGACAGCGACGCCCCATCGCGCCAGTGCTGCTATTTCTCGTGAACAAGCACGAGTGAGATGATCACCAAACGCTGCTGAAACTCGTCAACAAACGCTGTCGCTGAACGTGAACGAAGCCA
>NZ_JAINVZ010000055.1 GCF_019890615.1 Streptantibioticus parmotrematis
GCGGTTCGCCGGTTCACCAGCCGACGTCGGCGTTGTGTCCGCCTTCGGCGAGGGGCTCGTCGCCGGCTCGGGTGAAGGCTTGCAACGCTTCGATCAGTCCGGCTCGTTGGGTGTGTGGCATGCCGGCGACGATGCGGGCGATGTGCGCGCGGCGGCGTTCGGTCGCCTCGCCGACGACGCGGCGGCCCGCCGTGGTGAGGCTGATGAGGATCTCGCGCCGGTTGGTGGGGCTCGGGGCGCGGTCGAGCATTCCGGCGGTCACGAGCCGGTCGACCATGCGCATCGCGGTGGAGGGGATGACGTCGAGGTGTTCGCCGAGCCGGGAGATGTTCATCGGCCCGCGGGTGTCCAGGACCACGAGCATGCGGAACTGCGGGAGGGTGAGCGTCTCCTCCACGGAGGCCAGGGAGCGGGCGGACACCGCGACGAGGAGCCGGGAGGCGGTGAGGACGGCCGTGACGACCTCGTCGGCCGCGTCACCGTGGGCCGGGGCGTCCTCGGACTCGTCGGCGCCGGGCGGGCGGTCGGTGGCGGTGGGCACGCGCTTGGGCATGCTCCCTTTCTACCCCGTCTTCCGCCCGTCGCGTCGCCCGCGGGAGGTCCGGCGGTCTCACGGAGCGGACGGGTTTTGCACAGAGCAATGCTCGGTATTGCATAATGCAAATATGACGAACACGGTCGATCCCGCGTCCCCGCCCCCGATACCCGGCACCGCACCGCGTGTCCGTCGGGGGGCTCCCCAGGCCCTCACGGCGTTGCGCGAGGCGAAGGGTGGTTTGCTGCTGCTGGCGCTGGTGGTCGGCGCGGGTGCCGGGCTGGGCGCGGTCGCGTTCCGCTGGCTGATCAAGACGTTCACCCTGCTGCTGTCCGGTCACGCGGACTACTCCGCCGCCGGTCACGCGGCCAATCCGCACGTGCCGGGGCTCGGCCGCTGGTTCGTGCTGCTCGCGCCGGTGCTCGCCGGTCTCGTCTACGGGCCGCTGGTGCAGCGGTTCGCGAAGGAGGCGCGAGGGCACGGGGTGCCCGAGGTGATGTTCGCGGTCGCCCGGCGCGGCGGCCGGATCGCGCCGCAGGTCGCGGTCGTCAAATCGCTGGCGTCCGCGTTGTGCATCGGCGGCGGCGGATCCGTCGGGCGGGAGGGCCCGATCGTGCAGATCGGTTCCGCGCTCGGCTCCACGCTGGGGCGGCTCGTGAGGATCGCCGAGGACCGGATGCGGGTGCTGGTCGCCTGCGGCGCCGCCGGTGGCATCGCGGCCACCTTCAACGCGCCGCTCGCAGGCGTGTTCTTCGCGATGGAGCTGATCCTGCGCGACTTCACCGCCGAGTCCTTCGGCATGGTCGTGCTGGCCTCGGTCACCTCCTCGGTCATCGGCCGTGCGGCGTTCGGCAACACGCCCTTCCTCCACCTGCCGCCGTTCACGGTGCACCACGTCTCGGAGTACCTGCTGTTCGCCGCTCTCGGGCTGCTGGCCGGTGCGGTGGGCGTCGGGTTCACCCGGATCCTGTACTGGGTGGAGGACGCCTGCGACTGGGCCTGGCGGGGGCCGGAGTGGGCGCGGCCGGCCGTCGGCGGGGTGCTGCTCGGTCTGCTGTTGCTGGTGCTGCCGCAGATGTACGGGGTCGGCTACCCGGTGCTGGAGAACGCGGTCAGCGGCAAGTACGTGATCGGGTTCCTGGTGGTACTGCTGGTCGGCAAGATCGTGGCGACGAGCCTGACCATCGGCATCGGGGGCTCGGGCGGGGTGTTCGCACCGTCCCTGTTCATGGGCGCGATGCTGGGCGCCGGGTACGGTGCCGCGTTGCAACACCTCGCGCCGGGGATCGCGGGGCCGGTGGGCGCGTACGGGCTGATCGGGATGGGCGCGGTGTTCGCGGGCGCCGCCCGGGCGCCGATCACGGCCGTGATCATCATGTTCGAGCTGACCGGTGAGTACTCGATCATCCTGCCGCTGATGGCCGCGATCGTGCTCGCGACCGGCGTGAGCCGATGGCTGTCGAACGACACGATCTACACCCTCAAACTGCGCCGCCGGGGCGTCGACCTCGACGAACAACCCGCGCACGCGTCGCTGGCCGGGGTCACCGTCGGCACCGTGATGGAGCCGGCCCCGCGCCCGCTGGACGGCGCGATGCCGCTGGCGGACGCCGTGGACGCGCTGGTCCGTTCGCCGCACGGCGTGCTGCCCGTCGTCACCGACGAGGCGACCTACCTCGGCACGGCCACCGCCAGGACGGCCGCCGAGACCCTCGCGGGCGACGACGCCAACGGCACGGCCACGCCGGTGAGTTCGATCACCCACCTCCCCAAGCCGGTGGGCGTGGCAACCGACCTGTCCGACGCGCTGGACGCCCTCGTGACGGCGGACGGGGCGGGCCTGCCGGTACTGGACGAGACGGGCTCGCGACTCATCGGCTGGGTCACCCACCAGAGCATCCTCACCGCACTGCACCACGGCCCGCAACCGGAACCGGAGGCAGCG
>NZ_JAINVZ010000056.1 GCF_019890615.1 Streptantibioticus parmotrematis
GGTCATTACCGAACGACGCCGTCTCCGAAGTGAACCGATCCCCCGTCAACTGCATCCCATCACCGGAATCACCAGCGAACCGGATAATCACCCGATCCAGCCGCCGGATCTCCTTGTCGGGTTTGCGCTGATCACCGAGGAGTGCGTGGTCGGCAGGGCTGCTGCTACTGACCTGGCTGGTCACTGCTGTGAACCTCCTTCGAGGCGGCGGCTCGCGGGCTATCGCCCGCTGGTACCCCGGGCCATGGTACGTGCGAAAGGCCGCCCTTCCTGGGCATATCGCATCGTGGATGCCGTGCTGGGGACAACGCTGCCGCCCGCTCCTCTAGTCCTCGTCGCGCCCGCGTGGACCGGCCGGACAGCCGTGGTGACGCGCTGTCAAGCGGCACCCGCGCCATCCTGGCCGACGCGGTCGGAGCGGTCGGAGCGGTCAGGGGTTTCGGAGGCGGTCAGGAGTTGAGGTAGGTCAGCACGGCCAGCACCCTGCGGTGGTCGCCCTCGCTCGGCGTCAGCCCCAGCTTCAGGAAGATGTTGCTGACGTGCTTCTCCACCGCGCCGTCGGATATGACCAGCTGCCTGGCGACCGCCGAGTTCGTCCGGCCCTCCGCCATCAGCCCCAGCACCTCGCGCTCCCGGGGTGTCAGCGCGGCCAGCACGTCCTGCTTGCGACTGCGGCCGAGCAGCTGGGCGACCACCTCGGGGTCCAGCGCCGTGCCACCCTGGGCGACCCGGACCACCGCGTCCACGAACTCCCTGACCTCGGCCACCCGGTCCTTCAGCAGATAGCCCACGCCCCGGGTGGAACCGGCCAGCAGCTCGGTCGCGTACTGCTCCTCCACGTACTGCGAGAGCACCAGCACGCCCAGCCCGGGGTGCTCCTTGCGCAGTCGCACCGCCGCCCGCACGCCCTCGTCGGTGTGCGTCGGAGGCATCCGCACGTCCGCGACCACCACGTCCGGCGGGGTGCCCTCGTCCGCCAGCTCACCGATGACCTTGATCAGGGCCTCCGCGTCCCCGACGCCCGCCACCACGTCGTGTCCCCGGTCGGTCAGCAGCCGGGTCAGGCCCTCCCGGAGCAGCACCGAGTCCTCGGCGATGACCACCCGCACCCTGTCGTCCACGATCCGCGTCCCCCATGTCCTGCCTCGGCGTCCCCACCTCGGCGTTCCTCTCGCGCCGGTCCGTCGCGAGTGATCTCAGCATCGCAGCAAACGCGGGACCGCGCCGGGCCTGTGGAAAACCTTCGTTCAGGCCTGTGGACAACCGGGGAGGACATGAGGGACAAGGGGAAAGCGGGGCCGCGACGCCCCCCCCATGACCGCGACGCCCCCCCCATGACCGCGGGGGCCGCTGACCGCGGGGGCCGCGACGCCCTCACGACCCGCCGGGGCGGCCCGCTCACGACCGCCAGGGCCGCCCGCTCACGCCCGCCAGGGCCGCCCGCTCACGCCCGCCCGCTCACGACGCCGGGGCCGCCCGCCCCACCTGCCCACCGACGTGCCTACGACCGCCAGGGCAGTTCCGCCGTGATGCGGGTCGGGCCGCCCGCGGGGGAGTCGAGGACGAGGACGCCGTCGACCGCGTCGAGCCGCTCGGCCAGGCCCGCGAGGCCCGAGCCCGCGTCCGCCGAGGCGCCGCCGCGCCCGTCGTCGCCGACCTGGAGCAGCATGCGGTCCTCGGCCCGCCAGACGTCCACCGTGGCGCGCCCGGCGCCGCTGTGCTTGCTGATGTTGGCCAGCAGTTCGGAGACCGTGAAGTAGGCGATGCCCTCGATCGCGGGCACCGGCCGGGAGGGCAGATCCACGGTGACGGAGACCGGGACGGTGCAGCGGGTCGCCACCGCCGACAGCGCCGGGCCCAGGCCTCGGTCGGTGAGGATCGCGGGGTGGATGCCGCGGGCCAGGTCGCGCAGCTCCTGGAGGGCCGTCTTCACCTCGCCGTGCGCCTCGCCGACCATCCGGGCGGCCTCCTCGGGGTCCTCGGT
>NZ_JAINVZ010000057.1 GCF_019890615.1 Streptantibioticus parmotrematis
TTCGTGCACCCGGGAGGCCAGCCGGGACGGCCCGAGCAGGCCGAAGACGAGCAGCCGGTCGACGTACGCCAGCCCGCGCACCAGCCAGGGCGCCAGCAGCGTCAGCAGCAGCCCGGTGCCCGCGGTCGCCGTGATCTCCAGCGGCGAGCTGAGGTACCAGGTGGTGTTCCCGTCGGAGAACAGTTGCAGGCCCGGCTGGTGCACGTAACGAGGGAAGACCCACTGCCACAGCGGGTAGGTCAGCATCGCCCAGCCGTACGTCCAGAAGGTGATCGAGACGACGAACGCGAAGATCGCCCACGGCATGTGCACCAGCGCGTACAGGGCGTGCCGCCACGAGACGCCGGACCTGAGCATGGCGCCCACCCGGGCCATGAAGCCCGCGCCGGGCCGACCGGCCGGCTCCGGGTCGCCCACGTCGAGCCGCAGCAGGGAGCGGGCCCGGTTCCGTTCCATCGCGCCCAGCGCCCGGCACCCCGCCAGCCCGGCGGCCAGCACCGGCACGCCGAGGAAGGTCACCAGCAGCCCGGCGCCGGCGGAGAACATGGCCACGGCGAACGCGAACCCGGCGACCGAGATGGGCAGGCTGAGCAGCAGGTAGAGGAACTCGCGCCAGGTACGGGCTTCCAGCGGGGCCCGCAGCACCGCGGGCATCCGGTGCCCGCGCTCGTGGTCCGGATATGCGATCGCCATGGTCCGTCCGTCCTTACGTCTGTCCCGGTCCGCGCCGCGGTGCCGTCACCGTCGCCGTCGTGCTTCCAGCGTCGCGGAGACGGGAGCGGGATCCCATGGTGTGCGTCGGCCTCTTCGAGCGGGGGATATCCCCACCCGGGCGGGGGTGGACGACGCCGCGTGCGGCTCCCTGCGCGGCCACCTACGTGCGGCGAGCCGGGCGCACGCTTACGTGCGGCGCAGCGGGCGCATGCATACGTGCGGCGAACTGGGCGCACGTATACGTACGGTGAAGCGGGGCGCGCGCCTACGCACGGGCGGGCAGGCGCACGCTTACGCGCCAACGCCTGCCCGCCGGTATCCGCTCGCTTACGTCCGCCTGCCCACGCCCAGGCCCACGTCCGCCTGCCCAAGCCCACCGGCCCGCGCCTACTTGCCCGTCTCGCGGTCGCGCCACGGCAGTTCCGCGGTGACGACCGTCGGACCGCCCGCGGGGGAGTCGACGACGAGGACGCCGTCGACCGCGTCGAGCCGATCGGCCAGGCCCGCGAGGCCCGAGCCCGCGTCCGCCGAGGCGCCGCCCCGGCCGTCGTCGCGTACCTGGATCATCAGCCGCGTGTCGGCCCGCCACACGTCCACCGACGCCGTACGGGCGCCGCTGTGCTTGCTGACGTTGGTCAGCAGTTCGGACGTGGTGAAGTAGGCGATGCCCTCGATCGCGGGGGCCGGGCGGGCCGGCAGGTCGGTGACCACCCGCACCGGGACCGTGCAGCGCGCGGCCACGGACGAGAGCGCCGCGTCCAGGCCGCGGTCGGTGAGCACCGCGGGGTGGATGCCGCGCGCGAGGTCCCGCAGCTCCTGGAGGGCGAGCTTGACCTCGCCGTGCGCCTCGTCGACCATCCGTGCCACCTCCTCGTCCGCGCGGCCCTCCGC
>NZ_JAINVZ010000058.1 GCF_019890615.1 Streptantibioticus parmotrematis
CATCGAACACCACGGCAAAGGCGACCTGGCCTCGCTCCTCACCGGCAACGACACCTGGACGGTCGCCCCGCCCCGTACGGAGGAGAACCTGTCATGACCTACGTCATCGCCCAGCCCTGCGTCGACATCAAGGACCGCGCCTGCGTCGAGGAGTGCCCCGTCGACTGCATCTACGAGGGCCCGCGCAAGCTCTACATCCACCCGGAGGAGTGCGTCGACTGCGGTGCCTGCGAGCCGGTGTGCCCGGTCGAGGCGGTCTTCTACGAGAACGACCTGCCCGCCGAGTGGCGCGCGTACCTCACGGCCGACGCCGAGACGGCCGCGACCATCGGCTCGCCCGGCGGCGCCGCGGGCCAGGAGCCGTTCGCCGAGGACCACCCCGTCGTGGCGGCCGAACCGCTCCGCGAGAAAGCCAACTGACGGCACATCACGCAGTCACCACCGCCCGGCCATGGCGGACACGCCATCCCCCGCCGTGCGGACACACCGCACACGCCGCCCGCGCCCCGAGCCGAAATGAGTCCCCTGGTGAACAAGCCTGTCGTTCTGATCGCCGAAGAACTCTCGCCCGCCACGGTCGATGCCTTGGGTCCGGATTTCGAGATCCGGCATTGCGACGGGGCGGATCGTGCCGAGTTGCTGGGTGCGATCGTGGAGGTGGACGCGGTTTTGGTGCGTTCGGCCACGAAGGTGGACGCGGAGGTGATCGCCGCCGCGCGCAAGCTTCGGGTCGTCGCTCGTGCGGGTGTCGGTCTGGACAATGTGGATGTCTCGGCCGCTACGAAGGCCGGTGTGATGGTCGTCAATGCGCCGACGTCGAACATCGTGACCGCGGCGGAGTTGGCGTGTGGTCTGCTGGTGGCGTCGGCGCGCAACATTCCGCAGGCGAACGCGGCGTTGAAGAACGGTGAGTGGAAGCGCAGCAAGTACACGGGTGTGGAGCTGGCGGAGAAGACCCTGGGTGTGGTCGGTCTCGGTCGGATCGGTGTGCTGGTGGCGCAGCGGATGTCGGCGTTCGGCATGAAGATCGTGGCGTACGACCCCTACGTGCAGCCGGCGCGGGCGGCGCAGATGGGGGTCAAGCTGCTGTCGCTGGACGAGTTGCTGGAGGTGTCGGACTTCATCACCGTGCACCTGCCCAAGACCCCCGAGACCCTCGGCCTGATCGGCGATGAGGCGCTGCACAAGGTCAAGCCGTCGGTGCGCATCGTCAACGCCGCGCGTGGCGGCATCGTCGACGAGGCGGCGTTGGCCAGTGCGTTGAAGGAGGGTCGGGTCGCGGGTGCGGGTCTGGACGTGTTCTCGTCCGAACCGTGCACCGACTCCCCGCTGTTCGAGTTCGACAACGTCGTGGCCACCCCCCACCTGGGCGCTTCGACGGGTGAGGCGCAGGAGAAGGCAGGGATCGCGGTCGCGAAGTCGGTGCGGCTGGCGTTGGCGGGTGAGTTGGTGCCGGATGCGGTGAATGTGCAGGGTGGTGTGATCGCGGAGGATGTGCGGCCGGGGTTGCCGTTGGCGGAGAAGTTGGGGCGGATCTTCACGGCGTTGGCGGGTGAGGTC
>NZ_JAINVZ010000059.1 GCF_019890615.1 Streptantibioticus parmotrematis
GCTCGCTGATGACGAGGGCAACAGCGTCTCGGTCAACGTTCTGGGACGTAGCCCCAGGTGGGCCATTGGGCTCGACGCAGAAATCGTTGTCGAGACGCCCTTCGTGTCCGGCCGTATCGACCTGGCGCTGTACGTTGCGAGGCTGGAAAGCTGGGCCGACGCACTGGACCGGCTTGACGCCGGCGAAGACGTGGCCTGGATGGAGATGAGTAGCGGGCCGTCTATTTTCATCCAGCTCAAGGGCGAGCGTGGCTGCCCGGAGGTGGTCGTGGAGGATGAATCCGGGTCCATGGTCACTGTGCGGGTCCCGCTCGTCCCGCCGGACGACTGGATTGCTGACCACCGCCAGCGTCTGCGCCAGGTGATGGATCACTGGGTTCCGATGCTTTCAGGGTAGGGAGACAAATCGCCGCCAGCAGATGAGGGCGCACCCGAGGGTCAGGAAGGCTTCGTGGATGTCGTCGCGAATCTCCCAGCGGATCCGCAGGCGGCGGAACCAGTGCAGGTGGGCGAGCGCACGCTCCACGACCCAGCGTTGGGTGCCCAGTCCTGAGCCGTGGTCGGTGCCACGTCGGGCGATCACCGGCTTCACACCGAGGGCCCAGACGAGGCGGCGGTACTTGTCGTGATCGTAGCCGCGGTCACCGAGCACGATGTCCGGGCGGCGCCGGGGCCGGCCGCGCTTGCCCCGCACCGGTGGAACGGCTTCGAGCAGCGGAATGAGCTGGGGGACATCGTTGCGATTGCCACCGGTCAGGGTGACGGCGAGCGGGATGCCGGTGGCGTCGGTGATCAGGTGGTGCTTGCTGCCCGCCCTGCCCCGGTCAACAGGACTTCGTCCCGTCTTGGGGCCCCCTTTAGCGCTCGAATGTGAGAGCCGTCGACCGCCGCCCGGGAGAAGTCCAGGACGTTCGCGCCGCGCAGCTTCGCCAGGAGTTCCTGGTGCAGCCGGGGCCATACGCCAGCCTCGGTCCACTCGGCCAAGCGGCGCCAGCAGGTCATGCCCGAGCCGAAGCCGAGCTTCTGCGGCAGGTGTTCCCACGCGATCCCCGTGTGCAACACGAAAAGGATGCCCTGGAACACCAACCGGTCCGGGTGCCGCTTCCGCCCAGGATGCCGAGTGCGACGCTCGACCTCCTGCAGGAGCGGTTCGATCAACGCCCACAGTTCGTCATCGACATCCCATGGCTTCGATCGAGCCACCCCG
>NZ_JAINVZ010000006.1 GCF_019890615.1 Streptantibioticus parmotrematis
GCTCCGGACGAGGCCCTGGATGAGGAGCCGGGCGGCGAGTCCGTTGCGTCGCCCGATCCCGTACGACGCGAACGCCCTTCGACGGGAGAGCAGTTCACCGTGACGCGGCCCCGCGCGCCCGAAGCCGCGCCCGAAGCCGCGTCCGAACCCGAACCCGAACCCGCCCCCGCGCTCGCCGGTCAGCGTGCCTCCGGGAGGCCATCGAAGTGATCCCCATGCCCGGCCTGGTGGCCTACCGGTTGGTGCGTCAGCCGATAGCGGCAACCGCCGTCGCCACCACGGCTGTCACCCTTGGCACGTACGTGGTTTTGGCCGCCGGTCTGCTGCTGGGCGCGATGCCGTCGGGCTGACCGCGTACCGTCCACCGATCGCACACCCGTGGAGTGACAGAGCCATGCCGACACCTTCGCACCCCGACGCACCCCGCGGCCGCCCGAGCCGCCGGGCCGTCCTGACCGTCGCCGGGGGCGTCGCGGCCGCCGCCGTGGCCGGCGGGTGCCTGCTGGAACTGGGCGGCGGCGACCGGAAGGGCCACGACGGCCCGCCGCCGCTGTCCCGCCTCTACCGCTTCCAACGCCTGACCGGCCCGGGCCGCACGGTGGTCCGCGATTCCCACGGCAAGACCCTCGCGGTGCTGACGGACGGCGCGCGCACCGCCCTGATGGCCGGGCCCACCCGGACGTTCAGCGAACCCCACACCACGTCCGCCACCGTCCGCCACGGCATGTGGGTGCGGCTGATGCCCGCACCCTGGGCACAGGAGAGCGAGAACGCGGCGTGGTTCGCCCGCTGGTTCCCCCACGCGCTCACCGACCGCAGCGCGGACGTGCTCGCCGTGGCGTTCCAGTACGCACATGGCGCGCCCGACCAGTACGACCCCTCGGGCCTGCGGTACGCGGGGGCCGCGTCGTACGGGCCGCGCACCCCGGGTCAGCCGGGCGACTCCGCGCAGGCGCGCCAGGAGGGCTCCGACTTCTACGACTACCTCGGCATCCCGTGGACGTTCCCGGACAGTTCCGCCGAGCCGGACCGTTCGCGGTACGGGGACGTGGACTGCTCGGGCTTCATGCGCCTGGTGTGGGGCTACCGGACCGGACTGCCCCTGCACGGGACGAACGGCCCCGGTCCCGGCCTGCCCCGGCGCGCCTTCGCGATCGCGGCCTACGGGCCCGGCGCGCTGCTCACCCGCGCCACGTCCGGTCCGCCCGCCGACGCGGGGATGCTGCAACCCGGCGACCTCGTCTTCTTCGCCATCGACTCCGGGCACCCGTCCTTCGTCGACCACTGCGGTCTCTACCTCGGCAAGGACGACGCCGGGCACGGGCGGTTCTACTCCAGCCGGATCGTCGCCGACGGCCCGACCATGGGCGACGTGGCCGGGCCGTCGGTGATCGACGGAAACAGCTTCTACGCCCAGGGGTTCAGAGCCGCCCGCAGATTGTGAGCCCGGGGCCGCCCCGGGCCCGACCGAGCGCCTCGCCCCTCCGAGCCACGGGAGCCCACGACATGACCACCACCTCCGTCCGTCCGGCCGCCGCCCCCGCACCCCCCACGCACCGCCGCCCCCACCCGTCGGCCGACCGGGTGGCGGGCGGCGAGGTCACCGAGCCGGTGCCCGCCTGGCACCGGCCCGCGTTGCTCGGCGTCCTGCTGCTGGCCACCGTGCTGTACGGCTGGGGCATCGGGCACGCGGCGATCCACCCGTACTACAGCGCGGCGGTGCGCTCGATGGCGGTCAGTTGGCGGTCGTTCGTCTACGGCGGGCTCGACCCCAGCGGTTCGATCACCGTCGACAAGATCCCCGGCGGACTGTGGCCGCAGGCGCTGTCGGTGCGGGTGTTCGGCCCGCACACCTGGGCGGTCGCACTGCCGCAGGTCGTCGAGGGCGTGGCGACCGTCTGGCTCCTGTACCGGATCGTGACCGCGTGGGCGGGACCGCGCGCCGGGCTGCTCGCGGCGCTGCTGCTGACCGTCACCCCGGCCACCACGGTGCTCGACCGCGCGAGCATCTCCGACACGCTGCTCATCCTGCTGCTGGTCGTGGCCGCCGGAGCGGCGATGAAGGCGGTGCGCTCCGGGCGGCTCTTCCCGTTGCTGCGGTGCGGGGTGTGGGTGGGGCTGGCGTTCCAGGCGAAGATGCTCCAGGCGTGGCTGGTGCTGCCGGTGTTCGCCGTGGTGTACCTGTGGGCCGCGCCCGGTGGCCGGGTGCGGCGGCTGTGCCACACGTTCGTCGCGGGGGTCACCGCGCTCGTCGTCTCCTGCGCCTGGGTGCTGCTGGTGTGGCTGACGCCCGCCGGGAATCGTCCCTATCTGGACGGCACGCGCAACGACAACCCGTTCTCCCTCGTCTTCGGCTACAACGGCCTCAGCCGTCTCGGTGGCAGGCCCGACGCCCTGGGCGCGGTCCCCGGCACCGACATGAGCCGTGCGTCCGGCGACACCGGCTGGACGATGCTGGTCAACCACACGGTCGGCCCGCAGATCGCCTGGTTCCTGCCGCTCGCCGTGATCGCGCTGGTCGCCGGGGTCCGGTGGCTGCGGGGCAGGCCGCGCACCGACGCCTCGCGCGCCGGGTACGTGCTGTGGGGCGGCTGGCTCCTCGTGCACGTCGTGGTGTTCAGCAACTCCAGCGGCAACCACGAGTACTACACGGCGGTGCTGGCCCCTGCGCTCGCGGCGCTCGGTGGCGCGGGGATCGTGGCGTTCGCGGCACACGTGCGCGGCGGCGGACCCCGTGCGACGGCGCTGCCGTGGGCGCTCGGCCTGACCGCGGTGTGGGCGGTGGTGCTGGACGCGCCGCACCAGGGATTCGCGCCGTGGGTGCTGCCCGACGTGGTGATGCTCGGGCTGTGCGGGGTGCTCGGCCTGCGGGTGATCGGCCCCGCGTCCAGCGCCCGCGCGGTGGGCGGGGCCCTGGCCGCGGGGATCGCCGCCGTCGTGCTCGCCCCCGCGGTGTGGTCCGCCGCCACCCTCGATCCGCTCTACGCCGGATCGCCCACCGCACCGGTCGCCGGACCGGTGGGCGCGGCGTACCAGAACCTCAGTGACCACGAGGGTGTGACTCCCCACTTCGCGCTCGGCGACCCCACCCGGCGCGACCGCGCGATCCTCGGCTACCTCACCCGGCACCACGCGGGGGAGCGGTACCTCGTCGCCGTGCAGGCGGCGCTCACCGCGGAGCCGCTGCTGCGCGCCGCCCCCGATCCCATGCTGGTCATGGGCGGCTTCACCGGCCTCACGCCGTACCCCGACGCGAACGGTCTCAGCCGCCTGGTCGCCACCGGCCAGGTGCGCTACGCGATGCTGACCACACTGCGCCCGGACACCTCTGCGACCCGATGGGCGCGATCCCACTGCCGGCCGGTCCCACCGCGTGACTACGGCCTGCGGCCCGGTGGCCACTACCGCCTGTACGACTGCCGCCCGGCCCGCTGAACTGCCGCCCGGCCCGCTGACCAAGGCCCGCGCGGGCAGCCGGGGGAATAGGGACCGCCCACCCGGTGTTACCGCCCCCGCACCCCGTAACCGTTGAACTGGAGAGTCCCACCCATGCGCGTCGAGATCTGGAGCGACATCGCCTGCCCCTGGTGCTACGTGGGCAAGGCGCGCTTCGACAAGGCGCTCGACGCCTTCCCGCACCGCGACGAGGTCGAGGTCGTGCACCGCTCCTTCGAGCTCGACCCCGGCCGGGCCAAGGGCGACACCGTCGCCGTGCTGACGATGCTCACCAGGAAGTACGGGATGACCGAGGAGCAGGCGCGGGCCGGCGAACGGGACCTCGGTGCGCAGGCCGCGGGGGAGGGCCTGGACTACCTCACCGAGGGCCGCGACCACGGCAACACCTTCGACATGCACCGCCTGCTGCACCTGGCCCGGGAGCGCGGGAAGCAGGAGGAACTGCTCGCGCTGCTGTACCGGGCCAACTTCGCCGACCCGCGCTCGGTCTTCGCGGACGACGAGCGCCTCGTCGAGCTGGCCGTCGCGGCGGGCCTGGACGAGACCGAGGTCCGCGAACTCCTCGCGGACCAGGCCCGGTACGCCGAGCAGGTGCGGGCCGACGAGCGCGAGGCGGCCGAACTGGGCGCGAACGGCGTCCCGTTCTTCGTCCTCGACCGCACGTACGGCGTCTCGGGCGCCCAGCCCCCCGAGGTCTTCACCCAGGCCCTGGAACAGGCCTGGTCCGCCCGCACCCCGCTCACCCCGATCACCACACCGGCCACCGCGGAAGCCTGCGGGCCGGAGGGTTGCGCGGTCCCGGAGCGGGAGATCGGCGCCTGACGGGGCCCGCGGAGGCCGCCCCGAGCTCCCGCCTCAGCGGGTGATCAGCGCCGCGTCCGCCCGGGAACTCGCCCCGGCAGCGGCCTCGTTGGCGGTCGTCCGGCGTTCCAGGCCGGCGGAGCAGAAGGCCAGGGCCAGCGCGGAGGTGGCCAGGGCGGCGCCGACCCAGTCGGGGGACGTGTAGCCGAAGCCCGCCGCGATCACCATGCCGCCGAGCCACGCGGACAGCGCGTTGCCCAGGTTGAACGCGCCGATGTTCACCGCGGACGCCAACGTCGGGGCGCCGTGCGCCTGGTCGAGCACCCGCTTCTGCAACGGGGGCACCGTCGCGAAGCCCAACGCCCCCACCAGCAGCACGGTCACCGCGGCAAGCACCTCGTTGTGCGCGGTCACGGTGAACACCGCGAGCACCACGGCCAGTCCGCCCAGCGTGGTGTACAGCATCGGCATCAACGCGCGGTCCGCGAACCGGCCGCCGACGAGGTTCCCGATCACCATTCCCACGCCGAACAGCACCAGCAGCCACGTCACCGCGCCCTCCGAGAAGCCCGCGACACGGGTCATCATCGGCGCGATGTACGTGATGGCCGCGAACACCCCACCGAAACCGAGCACCGTCATCGCCATGGCGAGCACCACCTGCGGATTGCGCAACGCACGCACCTCGTGGCGCAGGCTCACGCCCTCGGGGCGGGGGAGCGGCGGCACCAGCTTCGCCATGCCGAGCAGACCCACCACACCGAGCGCGGCGACGACGACGAACGTCACGCGCCAGCCCGCGGCCTGACCGATGTACGTGCCCAACGGCACCCCCACCACGTTGGCGACGGTCAGGCCGGTGAACATGGTGGCGATCGCCCCGGCCTTCTTCTCCGGCGCGACGAGATCGGCGGCGACCACGGAACCGATGCCGAAGAAGGCGCCGTGGGCGAGCGAGGTGACGATCCGCCCCACGAGCATCAGCCCGAAGGTCGGCGCCAGCGCGGACATCAGGTTGCCGGCCACGAACAACCCCATCAGCAGCATCAGCATGCGCTTGCGCGGGACCCTGGTGCCGACCGCCGTCATCAGCGGCGCACCGAACAGCACCCCGAGGGCGTAGCCGGTCACCAGCAGGCCCGCGGTGGGGATGCCGACGTGGAAGTCGGCCGACACCTGCGGCAGCAACCCCATGACGACGAATTCCGTGGTCCCGATGCCGAAGGCACCGATGGCGAGTGCGAGAAGCGCGAGAGGCATGGACTCGACCCTCCTGGTGTACTTGAGTGAGCGCCTAACGTGCTTCCACAATAATTGCATGCGCGGGATAGTTGCAAACGCATCGATTGAGTGGGTGCGGTGGGGGTGTGAGGGTGGGGAGGCGGGTGTGAGGGTGTGCTGGGACGGGCGCGCCGACAGAGGCCCGCCCGCGTCCTGCGGCTCAGGACGCCTTCGGGCCGCCGTCCAGCTTCTCGACCGCTGCCACCAGGGGCGTCAGTCGCGGGTCCTCGTTCGCCCGGTCCAGCGCCTCGCGCAGCGCGGCGTCGTGCGTCGGGCGGGCCTCGGCCAGCAGCGCCAGGCCCGCGTCGGTGACGTCGGTGTAGATGCCGCGTCGGTCGGTCGCGCACAGGTAGCGCGACAGCAGCCCGCGGTCCTCCAGGCGCGTGACCAGCCGGGTCGTCGCGCTCTGGCTGAGCACCACCGCGTCGGCCACCTGGTTCATCCGCAGGTGGCCGCCCTCGTCGTTGTGCTGGTGGCTGAGGACGTCCAGCAGGGAGTACTCGCGCACACTCAGGTCGTGCCCGCTCTGCAGGGCGCGCTCGATGTGCGCCTCGATCCGGCCGTGCAGCAGGGAGAGGGCATACCAGCCGTGCGCCAGCCCGGTCGCGGTGGTGTCCGTGGTGGTCATCGCCCCTCCTTCAGGATGGCGACCGCGACCGTTGCTGACGTCCGCACGGTCCGCGCTCTGTGTGCCTTCAAGAAATATACCGCGCCTGCAAGTAGTCACCGCGAGGGTGGACCGCCCGCTTCGGGTTCACGCGAGCCCGGCCGTCACGTCGCCGGTGCCGTCGTCAGCATCCAGTGGCTGAACGCGGCGTACCGGGCCGCGAAGTCCCCGGCGCCCTCGGCGCGTTCGACCCGCGCCGAGTGCTTCCGCACGCCGTCGAAGCGTGTCATGCGGACGCGTTCGTAGCGCGCGAGTGCCTCGGGCAGGGCGGGGGCCTCGGCCAGGGCGGTACGCAGAACGCCCACGTCCTCGATGCCCAGCGTGCCGCCCGCCGCGATGTGCGGGGACAGGCCGTGCGCGGCGTCGCCGATCAGCGCGACCCGGGCCGTGGTCCAGCGCGGCAGTTCGGGGACGAGTACGACCTGGTTCTCCAGGATGGCGTCCTCGGGGGTGTCGGCGATCATGCGGAGCAGGTCGTCGTGCCAGCCCGCCTCGGCCAGGTGGCGGGCGCGGCGCAGCGCGCGGTCCCGCTTCGTGCCGTCGAGCGGACCCGCGTCGAACTGGTTGACCATCCACATCGTCCGCCCCTCGGCGACCCGGGCGTAACCGCCGCGGGTGCGTTCGCGGCCGATCGTGAGGACGCTGCCCTCGGGGCGTTCGTCGCCGGAGGGCACGATGGCGCGCCACACGAAGTGGCCGACGTGCGCGGCGGCGTCGCTGCCGGGGGCGAGCCGCGCGCGGATCCGGGAGTGGACACCGTCCGCGCCGATCAGCAGGTCCGTGCGCAGGTCCTCACCGTGGTCGAGGTGGACGACGACCTCGGTGTCGTGCTCGGTGAAGCCGGTGGCACGGGCGCCGAGCCGGACGTGGTCGCGGCCGACCGCGTCGGCCAGCAGATCGTTCAGCCGGGGGCGCGGCACCAGCAGGAAACGGTGGTCGTCCGCGCCGTAGCCGTCCGCGCGGACCGGGTGGCCGGCCGGGTCGAAGAACCAGGTGTCGATCTCCTCGCCCATGCCCCGCACGTCCGCGCCGACCCCGATGCGGTCGAACTCCCGCAGCGCGTTGGGCCACAGGCCGATCCCGGCCCCGGCCGCACGCATCCGGGGCGCCTGCTCCAGCACCGTGACCTCGTGCCCGATCAGTCGCAGAGCCGCCGCGGTGGTCAGTCCGACCAGGCCGCCTCCGGCGATCACCGTACGCATCGCTGCCTCCCCTCGCTCCGGCGCCGGGCGGCGCCGAAACCTCACTCCGGGCGCCGAGCGGCGCCGAGAACCAGTGAAGGGGCAGCGGCAGACAACTTCAAATGCATGCTTTCGATGCGTGGCATTACCGTCGTGCATATGGATCTGAACCTGCTGATCGCGCTGGACGCCCTGCTCGACGAGGGCGGTGTCGGTGCCGCCGCCGACCGGCTGCACCTGTCGCAGCCCGCCATGAGCCGCACGCTCGGCCGGATCAGGAAGGCGACCGGCGACCCGATCCTGGTCCGTTCCGGCCGCGAGATGCTGCCCACGCCGTACGCGGAGCGGATCCGCGACGAGGTCCACCAGATCGTCACCAGGGCGCAGACCGTCCTCACACCGACCACACGGATCGACCCGGCCGCGCTGGACCGTACCTTCACCCTCCAGTGCAACGACGTCGTCGCCGACGCCCTGTTGACCCGGCTGGCGGCCCGACTCACCGCGACGGCACCCGGCGTGCGGCTGCGCTTCCTGGGCGAAGCCGTCACCACCGTCGACGAACTGCGGCGCGGACACGTCGACTTCCAGATCACGGACACCGCGCCACCGCACGCCGAGACCCGTTCCGCGACCGTGCTCACCGACACCCTGGCCGTCGCGGGACACCACGACCTGCCGCGCGACCCGTCCACCTGGGAAGGGTTCGCCGCCCTGCCGCACATCGTGGTCTCCCGGCGCGGGCGCGTCCACGACCGCATCGACGACCTGCTCGACAGGCGGGGGCTGCGCAGGCGTGTGGCGTTCACCGTGCCCACGCTGGCCCTCGCGCTGCGCACCATGACCGTGGCCGCCGACCTGATCACCGTCGCCCCCAGGACGCTGGCCGGGCCCGCTCTGCCGCCCGCGTCGCGCCTGTACCCGCTGCCCGCGCCCACCCCGGCCGTCCCCGCCGTCCTGGCCTGGCACGCCCGCCACGACCGCGACCCCGCGCACGGCTGGATGCGCGAGCTGATCACGCGGACCCTGACGGGCGTCGGCGAGGGGCGCGTCACTCCTTCCGGTACGTCGCCGGACGAGGCGGAATGAGCGGGGGACACGGGGGCACGCGCACTCCATGACGTCCCGCCGTCGGCGGACCGCCGCCGCGGTAGGGGACGCGGTGACCGGAGAGGCGGAGGACATGGGGGAGCGGACGGGCGAGACGGCGCGGCACGGTTCCGGGTCACGCGAGGGGACCACCGCGCCGACGCCACCGCTGCGCCCCGGCGCGTACGACCCGGCCGACTACGCCCACGAGGTGCTGTGCGGCGCGCGGGAGGCCGGGGTGTCGCCGGAGCTGGTGATGGCCGTGCTGCACAACGAGGCGTACAAGCCGCACCATCCGCTGCTGGAGCGGCTGTGGCAGTGGTGGAAGCCGCACGCGTCCTTCGGCGTCGGCAACATGCACCGCGCGACGTTCGAACAGGTGCGGCGGGCCCACGGGTTGGAAGGCCGCTGGGAGGACCTGCGCGACGACCCGGCGTTCGCCATCCGTGTGGTCGCCCTGCACCTGAGCGACCTCGACCGGCGGCTCCCCGAGCGGCACACGCGCCGCTGCACCCGCGACGAACTGCTCGCCCTCGGATACAACACGGGGGAACGCAACATGCGCGCCTTCGCGCGGGGCGTGCCGCCGGGGCCGATGGCCCGCTCCTACCTGCGGCGCCTGCGTGCGAACCGGCAGTCGGCGGTGCGGGCGCAGGCGCCGGCCGGGGACTGACCGCCCACTCACCCTCCGCGTGAGCGCGTCGGGTGGCATGATGACGCCGTTGCACGGCATTCGAGGGAGTGCGGTCGATGGCGGATGACGTCCGGGTCTTACTGGTCGAGGACGATCGCGAGACGGCCGGGATGCTGTCCGCGCTCCTCACCGACGAGGGGTACGTGGTCGAGGTGGCGCACGACGGCCAGCGAGGGCTGCACCTCGGCCTCGGCCGCGGCCACCAACTGCTCGTCGTGGACCGGGGGTTGCCCGGGATCGACGGCGTTGACCTGGTGGGGCGGCTGCGGCGGGCGGGCGTCACCGCACGGGTGCTGCTGCTGACCGCCTTCGGCGAAGCGGCCGACCGCGTGCTCGGGCTGGACAGCGGCGCCGACGACTACCTGGTCAAGCCCTTCGACGTCGGCGAACTACTGGCCAGGATGCGGGCGTTGCTCCGCCGCGACCTGGACCAGGCGGAGGCGCTACCGCTCGGCGAGGCGGCCATCGACCTGCGCCGCCGCGAGGTGCTGCTGCCGCGCGGCGGGCCGGTGCCCCTGTCGGGGCGGGAGTTCGACCTGCTGCGCACCCTGGCCGCCGCACCGCGCACCGTCTTCCCCCGCGCGCGGCTGCGCGCCAGCGTCTTCGCCGACACCACGGCCGACTCCATCGTGGACACCTACGTGTACTACCTGCGCCGCAAACTCGGCCGCGGCGTGATCCGCACCGTGCACGGCCTCGGCTACCGGATCGGTTCGGTGTGATCCCGTCGCCCGGACGCGCCCCGCGCGAGCAGGCCCGCCCCGATCCCGAGCGGGTGGCGCTCGCGGCCGTCCGCCGCGCCTTCAGCATCCGCATCGCGGTCGTCCTGACCGTCGTCATGGCCTTCATCGGCATCGTTGTCTACGCCGCCATGCTGGCCATGCAGCACGCCTCCGAGGAACGCGATCTGCGCTACGCCATCCGGCGCGACTCGGTGACGAGCCCGCCGGGCTGCGCCTGGCTGATCGTCGAACGCGCCGGCCGGACCACCGCCTCCCCGGGGACCCCGCCGGGCTTCCCCTGGCGCCCCGCCGTCGACCGCGTCGCCGCGCACGGCACACCCGTGACCGTCACCGTGGCCCGCGACGGAACGCGCTACCGGGTGCTGACCGAACGCCGCGGCGGTGCGGTCGTGCAGGCGGTGTACGACGAGCGGTTCCAGGCCGAGGACCGCGACTGCCTGCTGATGGCCCTGGGGGTCGCCGAACTGCTGGGCGCCGCGGCCTCCGTGGTCGCCGGAGCCGCGCTGGCCCACCGGGCGATGGCACCGCTCGGTGAGACCCTGCGCAGGCAGCGCCGTTTCGTCACCGACGCCAGCCACGAACTGCGCGCCCCCCTCACCCGGCTGCACACCCGCGCCCAGCTCCTCGCCCGTACCGCGGGACGCGACGAGGCGGCCGAGCAACTCGCGGCCGAGGCAGCGCGGTTGGCGCAGGGGACCCGTCAACTCGGCGCCGTCATCGACGACATCCTGCGTTCCGCCCGCGTCGCGGCGCAGTCCGGCGGCCCGAGCACGGTGGACCTCGCCGAACTCGCCGCCCAGACCGTGGCGGAGGAGGACGCCAGGGCAGCGCAGGGCGCCGTGTCGCTCGACGTGGCGATCGGACCCGGACCCCACCTGGTCGCCGGTGCCGAGTGCGCGTTGCGGCGGGCGCTGACGGCCCTGCTGGACAACGCCCTGCGGCACACCCCGCGCGGCGGAAGCGTCGTGGTCGCCGTCGCGGCGCACGGCCACGCCTCGGTGCGGCTGTCGGTACGCGACACCGGCACCGGATTCCCACCGGAGGCGGCGCAGCGGCTCTTCGAGCGTTTCGCCCGCGGCGACCACGGCCGGAGCGAGGGCAACGGCTACGGACTCGGGCTCGCGCTGGCCCGGGAGGTGGTGACGGCCCACCGCGGCACCATCACCGCCGACAGCGAGCCCGGCGGCGGCGCGACGTTCACCATCACCCTGCCCGCGCTGCGGCCCGCACCCGTGCGCCTCAGGATCGGGCGCCGCGCCCCGGGGCACCGCGTCGTGTCGTAACGGCTGCCGTGCGGCCGTCACCGGTCCCGTAGTGCCGTTTTCCGACCGCTTCTGAGAACGTTCTGAGATCCGGCGACCAGTCTTCACCGTGCAGCGCTCTACCTCAGATCGTTCGTGTGGACGGAGACCGACGTGACTGACGTATCCGACGTGACCCACGACTACCTCGTGATCGGCGCGGGACCCGCCGGGGTGCAGATGGGACTGCACCTGAAGGAGGCGGGACGCGACCACCTGATCCTCGAAGCGGGCGAAGCGCCCGGCACGTTCTTCCGCACCTTCCCCCGGCACCGCACGCTGATATCGATCAACAAGCCGCACACCGGCAGCGACGACCCCGAGTTCAACCTGCGCATGGACTGGAACTCGGTGCTCATCGGCGACGAGGGACCCACCTTCCCCCGCTACACCGACCGCTACTTCCCCGCCGCCGACGACATGGTGCGCTACCTCGGCGACGTGGCGAAGGAACACGACCTCGCGGTGCGCTACGGCACCCGCGTCGAGCGCGTGAGCAGGGACGCCGACGGCACGTTCACCGCCACCGACTCCGAGGGCGGCACCTACCGCACCCCCTGCCTGGTGATGGCGACCGGCGTCAGCCGCCCGTACATTCCCACCGTCCCCGGCATCGAGACGGCCGAGCAGTACGCCACGATGCCGGTCGATCCCGAAGGGTTCACCGACCAGCGGGTGCTGATCCTCGGCAAGGGCAACTCCGCGCTGGAGACCGCCGACAACCTCATCGCGCACGCCGCCGTCATCCACGTGGCGGGACCCCACTCGCTGCGCCTCGCCTGGCAGAGCCACTTCGTGGGCCACCTGCGGGCGGTCAACAACAACTTCCTCGACACCTACCAGCTCAAGTCGCAGAACGCGATCCTCGACGGCGACGTGCTCGACATCGCCCGCGACGGCGACGGCTACCGCGTGCGGTTCGCGTTCTCCCGCGCCGACGACGTGGTCAAGGAGCTGAGGTACGACCGCGTGCTGGTGTGCACCGGATTCCGCTTCGACGCCTCCGTGTTCTCCGAGGAGTGCCGCCCCCAGCTGGTCATCAAGGACCGCTTCGCCCAACTGACGCCCGCCTACGAGTCCGTTGACGTGCCCGGGCTGTACTTCGCCGGGACCCTGATGCAGCAACGCGACTTCAAACGGTCCACCAGCGGCTTCATCCACGGCTTCCGCTACGCGGTCCGCGCGTTGCACCGCGTTCTGGAACAGCGCAGGGAGGGCACGCCCTGGCCTTCGCACACCGTGCCCGCCACCCCGGAAGGGCTCGCGGCGGCCGTCGTGGCCCGGGTCAACCGCACCTCGGCCCTGTGGCAGATGTTCGGCGAACTCGGTGACGCGCTGGTCGTCGGCGACGGCACCGCACGCCACTACGAGGAGGTCCCGGTGGCGTACGCGCACGACAACGCGGCCTTCGGCAGGGACGAGGACCTGTTCCTGGTCACGCTGGAATACGGGCCGGACCACGACAAGGTCGACCCGTTCGACATCTCCGTGCGCCGGGTCCCGCAGGACGAGGCCGGCTCGGCGCACGACGCCGCGTACCTGCACCCGGTGATCCGCCACTACCGCGCGGGTGTCGCGGCGGGCGAACACCACATGGCGGAGAACCTGGAGAACGAGTGGGACCGGCCGGACGCCCACGTCCGCCCGCTCACCGACTTCTTCGCCCGCGCGCTGAGCGGCGGCGACACCCCCGCGGTCGGCGGCGACAACCCGGCGGGCGCCCGGGAGGCGCGGTGACGACGCGAACACCGCCGGAATCCTCCGTCGCGCCCGAAGTCCCGTTGAATCTACGGGAGTTCGAGAGCGCCGCGCGCGAACTGCTCGACCCGGTGCACTACGACTACGTGGCCGGAGGCGCCGACGACGAGGTGACCGTACGCGCCAACGAAGCCGCGTTCGCCCGGATCGCGCTGCTGCCCAGGGTGCTGCGCGGCGCCGCTTCACGCGAGAGCGGCGTCACGCTGTTCGGCCATCGGGCGAGCCTGCCAGTGGTGTTGTCGCCCACCGCGTTCCACCGCCTGTTCCACAAGGAGGGCGAGGTGGCGACCGCGCGGGCCGCCGCACGGGCCGGGGTCGTGATGATCACCGGCATGGCGAGCACCGTGGCGGTCGCCGACGTCGTCGAGGCCGCGCGCGCCGCCGCGCCCGGCCGCGACCCGGCCGTGTGGTTCCAGCTCTACCTGCAACCCGCGCCCGGCGTCACCGAGGCCCTGGTGCGCCGCGCCACCGAGGCCGGGTGCGCGGCGCTGGTCGTCACCGTCGACTCGCCCGTCCTCGGCGCCCACACCCGCAACGCCCGCAACGGCTTCCACGACCTGCCCGATGGGCTGGCCTGCGAGAACCTGCGCGACCTGCTGGACGGCGAGCCGGGCCACGTCCGCCAGATCGCCATGTCGCCGACGCTGGACTGGGACGACCTGGACCGGCTGCGCGCCTCGACGTCCCTGCCGCTGCTGCTCAAGGGCGTGCTGCACCCGGACGACGCCAGGATCGCGCTCGACCACGGTGTGGACGGGCTGCTGCTGTCCAACCACGGTGGGCGTCAACTCGACACCGTGCCCGCCACGATCGACCTGCTGCCCGAGATCGCGGCTGCCGTCGCCGGCCGCGTGCCGCTGCTGCTTGACGGCGGCGTGCGGCGCGGCACCGACATCGTCAAGGCGCTGGCGCTGGGCGCGACCGCTGTCGGCATCGGGCGGCCCGCGGTGTGGGGACTGGCCGCCGACGGCGAGAACGGGGTGACGCGGGTGCTGGACATCCTGCGCCGCGAACTCGACCACACCCTGGCGCTGTGCGGCGCCACCGGCATCGCGGATCTGACCCCCGCCCTGGTCAGGAATGCCACGGCTTCGGCGGGTCCGCGGTGAGCGCCGCCACGCGGGCTGCCCGCGCCGCCGCCGCGGTCGCCGTCCTGGGCTCCCTGCCGTACTGGCTGCCCCCGGCCGTCGTGCGTCTGCGGGTGCGGATCTTCGCCCGGGTCAACGGCGAGGAGGGCGTGCCGGTGCCGGGACCCGAGGTGGGTACGGCCGCGTTCGAGCGGCTCTACGCACACCCCGCGGCCAACGGGCGCAGCCGGGGCGCCGCGCTGTCCGACCTGTTCTGGTACTGGCTGGCACCCGGACCGGAAGTCCATCAGGAACACCTCGAACCCGGGCCCCGTTACGAGGCGGTGGCCCGCACCACCCGCCGTGCGCTGACCGCCGTCCGCCGTCAGGAATGGGACCGGATCGTGCGCCGCCGCGCCTACGACGTCCTCGAACCGCTCACCGGCGGCGGCACACGCGTGGTGCGCCTGCGGGACCTCGCGATGCCGCTGTGGGCCGCCGCTTACCACGAAGTGGTCTTCCGCGAACCGTGCCCCGACGAGGTGCGCGACCTGATCGTGGGAAACGCCGACGACGTGGTCAGCGCGCTGAAGTGCACCGGAGTACGGCACATGGACCGCCGCGACCGGCTCACCCGCTACCTGCTCGGCCGCATCCGCGCCGGGGACGTCCCGTTCGAACTGCCCGAGGGCCTGTCCGACCACGAACGCGCCTGCTACCTCCAGGGGACGTTCTTCAACACCGCCGTCGTCCAGATGTCGGAGGCCACCGCACACGTCCTGCTCGCCATCGCCACCCGGCCCGAGGTCCGCGAACGGCTGCGCCGCGAACCGGCGGACAGCGCCTATCTGGACCACGTGATCGAGGAGACGCTGCGCTACTACCCGTTGTTCGGCGTCGCGCACCGGATCACCACCGACGCCATCACCATCGATTCGGGCGATCCACATGCCACGACGCCGGTCACGAAGCTGCCCGCCGGGTCCGTGCTGCTCTTCGACTACGCGCGCTACCACCGCACCGGAGTGCCGGACGCCGACCGCTTTGACCCCGACCGGTGGGCGCGGCCCCGGCAGCCCGACCTGCACCACGTGCCGTTCGGTGTGGCCGCCAACCGGCCCTGCCCGGCCCGTGGCATCGCACCGATGACGTTGCGCACGGCGGTCGAGGAGGTGCTGAAGAGGTTCGAGCCGGTCTCCTCCGCACGCCACGACCGCTCGATGCCCAACCGGGGGCCCTGCCTGCTCGTCCCACGGGAGAACTCAACCCGGCTCCAGGGGACGGCGGTTCGACTCGTGGCGATGCGCGTGCGTGACCGCTGGGAGGACGTTACCCGCAGCCTCGCCCAACTCGCCTACGGTAGCTGGATGGTGGCGGACGCCCGCGGGCAACGGCTGTGCGGGACGTACTTCGACGCCGTCGCGTCCGGCGTCACCACCCCCGGCCCTGCCACGGCGGGACACGACGCCGCCGCGCGGTGCCCGGTCACGGGGGAGGGCGGCCGGTGAGCGCCACCAGCCTCGCGCCGGCCTTCCTCGCCGCCGCGATCGTCGTCCTGCTGGTCTGCCGCCTCGTCGCCTGGGCGGTCTCGCGCACCGGACAGCCGCCCGTGGTGGGCGAGATGATCGCGGGCGTGCTGCTCGGGCCCTCGGTCCTCGGAGCGCTCGCACCCCGCGTCGAGCACGCGGTGTTCCCCACCGCCCTGATGCCGCTGCTCTACGTCGCCGGGCAGATCGGCCTGGTCGCCTTCATGTTCCAGGCCGGGCACGAGTTCGCCGGGCGGCTCGGCGAGCGGATGGCGGGCACCGCGGCGGCCGTCTCCGCGGTCGGGGTCACGCTGCCGCTGGCACTGGGCGTGGGGGTGACCGTGCTGGCCCACGGGCACGCCCCGGTGTTCGCCCCCGGTGTCTCGCTCGGGGTGAGCGCCGCGTTCGTGGGCGTCGCCCTCGCCATCACCGCGTTCCCCATGCTGGCCAGGATCATCACGGAACGCGGCCTGTCCGGCACCCGATACGGAGCGCTGGCGCTGGCCAGCGGCGCGCTCGACGACGTGGTCGCCTGGTGCCTGCTGGCGGCCGTGCTGAGCGCCGCGACCGGCAGGACCTGGCCGGTGGCCGAGGCGGTGGGCGGCGGCGTGGTGTTCGCCGTGCTCGTCTTCACCGTGGTGCGGCGGGGGCTCGCGCGGGCGATGGCACATCCGTCGCTGCCGGACGAGGGCAGGCTGCTGCTGGTCGTCGTGACGGTGTTCGCCGCCGCCTGGTTCACCGACAAGATCGGGCTGTACGCGGTGTTCGGCGCGTTCTGCGTCGGCGTCGTGATGCCACGGGGACCGGTCGCGGAACGCACCGTGAGCACCGTCTCGCACGTGCCGAGGGTGGTGTTCCTGCCGATGTTCTTCGCCTACTCCGGCCTCAACACCCGCTTCGGGCTGCTGGGCGACCCGGCGCTGCTGGCCTTCGCGGCGGCGGCGCTCGCGGCGGCGGTCCTGGGCAAGTTCGGCGGCTGCTGGGCGGCGGCCAGGCTGCGCGGCGAACCGCCCGCGCTCGCCCTGCGCCTCGGCACGCTGATGAACGCGCGCGGCCTGATGCAGCTGATCGCGCTCAACGCGGGACTCCAGGACGGCATCGTCAACCGGCAGTTGTTCGCCGCTCTGGTCCTGGTGGCCCTGGTGACGACGCTGATGACGACACCGGTGCTGTCCTGGCTGGACCGGCGATCTCCGATGGAGGCCGCCTCACATCCCCCTGCGGCGCTGCCACGCGTCGTCGAGGGCCAGCCAGAAGGCCGCGTCGGACCGGGGCTCCACGGGTGACGACGCCACCCGGGCGGGTGGCGGGGAGGCCGCGGCACGGCCTGTGCCGGCGTGGCCGCCCCGCCGCCGCAGGAACGCGGGGGCGCGCAGGATCAACGCGTGGGCACGCATCGTCATGCCTCCGATGAGCCGAGTTCGAGTACCGCGCGGACCGCGGATTCCAGCGCGTACGTCATGGAGCCGCCGTTCGGCTCGAACGCGGTGTGCTCGCCCGCGAAGTGCACCCGTCCCTCCGGGCGCCTTATGTCGGGCATGAGGGCGGTGTGCCCCACCTCCGGCAGGATGTACGCGCCTTCGATGTACGGCTCGCGATCCCACGCCACCGACGTGCCCACCTCGAAGTGGTCCTTGGCGCCGGGGAAGATCCGCTCGACCTGCTCCAGGGTGAAGCGCAGCCGCTCGTCCGGCGACATCGCCGTGACCGCCTTCGCCCGCCAGCCCGACATCAGACACTCCAGGACGGCACGCGGGCCCGGCAGTTGGGGCGTCGCGTCGCGCACCCAGCGGATTGGCAGGTCGGTCGAGACGCTCGCGCGCGGCGAGGTCCAGAAGCGCTCGCGCATCTGGAGGTAGACACGCACTATCGACACGTACCGCAACTGCCGGATCGCCGCGTGCTTGGCCGCCGACAGGCCCGCGTTCGACAGGTCGATCCGCCGCATCGCGCTGAACGGCACGGCCAGCACCACCCTGTCGGCCTCCATCGTGTGGAAACCGCCGCCGTCGACGAACGTCACCCGGGCCGCCGTGTCGTCCTGGGTGACGCGGACGACGGGCTTGGCGTAGTGGATGCGGTCCCGCAGGCGGTCGGCGAACGCGGCGGGGAAGCGGTCGGTGCCGCCCCGGATCTTGGCCCACCGGTCGTCGGCGAGGGTGAGCGAGCGGGGACTCGACTCGTGCCGCAGCCACGACAGCGCGGACGCGGTGTCCAGGTCGCCACCGCGCATCTCCAGGAACATCGGCTCCAGCAGGGTGATGGCCGCGTCCGAGGCGCCGCGTTCCTTGAGCACCTCTATGACCGAGCGGCGGTCGTACGGCGCGAGCCGGTCGGTGACCTCCCACTCCGGCGTGCCCAGGTCCGGCTGGAGTTCCTGGCAGAGCGCGCGCACGTAGCGCTCCATCATCATGCCGATGTCCAGGCCCTTCTCCTCGCCGCTCAACGGCAGCCCGCTGTCCGCGAGATCGGCGACTTCGGGGCGCACGAAGCGGGAGCCGAGGAAGTAGGAGAAGTCCGCGTCGAGCAGGTCGGAGGGCTCCAGGCCCACACCGAGTTCCTTCAGGTAGTGCATCACGTAGTGGCAGTGCGGCGTCACCGTCATGGCACCGGCTTCCGCGTACAGACCGTCGGCGAACGGCTCGCGCACGGTGTACGCGCGCCCGCCGGCCCGGGTGGAGGCTTCGAGCACCGTGACGTCGCAGCCGAGGCGGGCCAGTTCGTAGGCGGTGCCGAGACCGGCCAGGCCCGCGCCCACCACCACGACCCTGCCGGGCGTCCTGAGTCCGTCGAGCCCCTGGTCGAGAGCGCGGCGCACCTCGGTCTGAGTGGGCTCACGCATGGTCGGTCTCCTCGCTCGGATCCGCATCGCCACCCCGGAAAAGGGCAGCAGTGATTTCCTGATGGAAACCACATTGCACGGATGCCGTAATTACGTCAAGATCTGACCCGTGCTGTGATGACGTGGGGCAATGCGGAAGGAATTCCCCTGAGTCGGGCTCGGGGCAACGGTTTCCTGTGGAACGCCGACTCCGTTCAGTCCGGACGGTAAATCGTGATATATTTCTTGCGATTCACTGTTCCGTGATATCGAGCAGACCAGGAGTGAGACGAATGACAACCAGCGGCGAGTCGTCCGTCACGCGGGCCGGTCTGCGGGCGGAGATCGAGGACACCCTGGCCTACCTGACGTGTTCGCTGGTCGCCCGCAGGACGCGCGCCACACCCGAACGTGTGACCTGGCAGCAGTACGACGTCCTGGAACTGCTGCGGCTGCGCGGCCCGATGACCCCCTCGCTGCTCAGCGAGTCCCTGGGCGTCTCCCGGCAGACCATGTCGAAAGCGCTGCGCATTCTCAAGGACCAGGAACTCGTGGAACAGTCCGCACAGAGCGCGGACAAACGCGAGCAGACCACCTCGATCACGATGCGCGGGCACGAGTTCCTGGCCCGCGCGGCCCGCGGGCGCAGGGAAAACGCGAAGGTCGTCGAAGGCGCCCTGTCCGCGGAGGAACAGGCCGCTTTCGTCGAACTGTGCGGCAAGGTCGCGAACGCCCTGAACGTCGCCCCTCAACCGTTTCCGGTCCGCGACCTGTGAGCGGCAGGAGGCCTGTCGGCCATCAGGCCGCCGGTCACCATGCCGCCGGGAGGAGATCCGCCGGCCGCGAGGTCCCGGACGCGCCGGGGCGGCGGGTCCACGGCCCCGCGCGGGAGCCGCGGGCCCACCGCCCGCCTGAGGACGTGCCACGACGCGCGCCCTACCAGCTCCAGCCGCGGTCCGCGGGCGGCGTCCAGACGTCCGCCTTCTCCAGGTAGGGGAAGACCTGGCCGATCAGCTCGATGTCCTGCGCCGCGTACAGCGACGGCAGGAACATGAAGCCGCGGATGCCGGTCTCGCGGTGCATGTCGAGGATCTGCTCCGCCACCGTGGACGGCGATCCCACCAGCACCTTGCTGCCGCAGGCGATGCCCAGGGTGCGGGCGACGTCGTCGAACTCGCCCTCGTAGTTGGCCTTGTAGGTCTCGCTGCCGCCCATCAGCTCGGTGGCGATGTCGCGGGCGCAGTCCATGTCCAGGGACTCGCGCACCCAGTCGTACTTCTCCTGCGCCTCGCGGTCGGAGCGGCCCAGGACGATCCCGGTGGCCCCGGCCATGTTGACCTCCAGCGGCGAGCGGCCGTGCCGCTCCGTGCGTTCGGCGAGGCCCTCCACCATGGCGCGCATCTTGGCGTAGTCGTCCGGCAGCGGGGTGAACGCGAAGTCGCAGGTGTCGGCGATCAGTTCCTGCGCCACCGGGGAGACGCCCGCGTTGAACAGGCACGGCGGGTCCTGGACCGGGTGCGGGCTGATCATCTTGCCGTGCAGGCGGAAGAACTCGCCCTCGAAGTCCACCTGTTCGCCCCGCGCGGCCCACAGCCGCTTGACCGCCTCCACCGCCTCGGCGGTCGTGGCGTAGCGGGTCTCGTGGCTGCTGTCGGGCACGGTGATGCCCAGCAGCGCCAACTCGTCGGGCTTCCAGCCGGGCACGATGTTCCAGCCCCAGCGGCCACCGCTGAGCACGTCGAGGTTGGCGCCGAGGCGCGCGATGACCGCCGGTGGGAAGTAGCGGGTGTGGAAGGTGGTGACCACGCCGATGTGCCGGGTCGCGGCCATGACGACCGGCGCGAACACCGGTGCCGACATGTGGGGTTCTGCGTGGCCGATGCGCCAGCTGTTCTCGCCGTGGGGTATGTAGCCGTCCGCGAAGAAGACGTAGTCGAAACCGGCGTCCTCGACGCGGCGCGCCAGGTCCATCTGCGCGTCGACGTCGAACGGGTCGGGGTTGAGGTCCGCCACCTCCTTCGACGTGGTGGTGGGAGTGGGGGAGCTGAGCCACATCAGTCCGAACCGCATCCTGTCGTCGGCCAGACGCGGCTTGAGCGTGCCTTGGGGCATCCCGTCCTGTCCTTTCGGATCGTGAACCGTTGCGGATGATGAACCGTTGCGGGGACGTGAGCTGACGCGGAACGTGAGCCGGGCCGGCCCTGGCCGCTACTTCTCCGCGCGGGCGAGGTCCTTCTTGAGATAGGTGGCGGTGAACGAGTCCTTCGCGCGGGTGAGTTGGCGCGGCGTGCCCTCGAACATCAGGCGGCCGCCGTCGCGCCCCGCGCTCGGGCCGATGTCGATGACCCAGTCGGCCCGCTTGACGACGTCGAGGTCGTGCTCGATCACGACGACCGTGTTGCCCTTGTCCACGATGGTGTCGATCAGGTCGACCAGCCGGTCGACGTCGGCCATGTGCAGGCCCGTGGTGGGCTCGTCGAAGACGAACAGCCCCGACGACTCGTCCAGCCGGTCGGCGAGTTTGATGCGCTGCAACTCGCCGCCCGAGAGGGTGGACAGCGGCTGGCCGAGCGTGATGTAGGACAGGCCGACGTCGCTGAGCGTGGTGAGCCGGCGGACCACGGACTCCTCCGTGAAGAACTCCAGGGCTTCTTCGACGGTGAGGGCGAGCGTCTCCGCGATGTTCTTGCCGTGGAAGCGCAGGTCCAGCACCTCGTCGCGGTAGCGGCGGCCTCCGCAGCGCTCGCAGACGGTGGTCACCGGCTCCATGTAGGCCAGGTCCGTCTGGATCTCGCCCCGGCCCTGGCAGGCCGGGCAGGCGCCCGCGGAGTTGAAGCTGAACATGCCCGGCTCGCTGTGCGTGGCCTTGGCGAACAACTTCCGCACGGTGTCCATGATGTTGACGTACGTCGCGGGCGTCGAGCGGTAGGAGGAGCCGATCGCGGCCTGGTCGATGACGATGGCGTCGGGGAACTGCGGGACCAGCGCACCGTGGACGAACGAGCTCTTGCCCGATCCGGCGACGCCGGTCACCACGGTCAGCACGCCCTCGGGGATGTCCACCGACAGGTCCTTGAGGTTGTGCAGGCTGGTGCGCTTCGTGGTGAGCTTGCCGCGCGGCGTGCGCACCCGCTCCTTGAGGCCTGTCTCACGGCTCAGCCGGCGCCCGGTGACGGTGTCCGCCCGGCGCAGCTGCTTCGCCGTGCCCTCGAAGACCACTTCGCCGCCGTGCGTACCAGCGCCCGGGCCCATGTCGACCACGTGGTCGGCGACGGCGATCACGTCGCGGGAGTGCTCCACGACCAGCACGGTGTTGCCCTTGTCCCGCAGCGCGAGCAGGAGTTCGTTGAGCCGGTGCACGTCGCGCGGGTGCAGGCCGACGCTGGGCTCGTCGAAGATGTACGTCAGGTCGGTGAGGCTGCTGCCGAGGTGGCGGACGATCTTCAGCCGCTGGCCCTCACCGCCGGAGAGCGTCGAGGTCTCCCGGGCGAGGCTCAGGTAGCCGAGGCCCACCGACTCGATCCGCCGCAGCACGGACAGCGCCGCGTCCACGACCGGCTTGGCGGCCGGGGCCTCGATGTCCTCCAGTACGGGAATGAGGTCGCCGATCTCCATGGCGGTGACGTCGGCGATGTTCTTCCCGCCGATCGTCGACTTGCGGGCCGCCTCGTTGAGGCGGGCACCGCCGCACACGTCGCAGACCCCGGCGCTGACGACCTCCTCGACCTGCTCACGCTCCTTGTCCTTGAGCCTTTCCAGACCGTTCTTGAGATAGCGGCGGTTGAAACGGACGACGATTCCCTCGTACTCGTTGGAGTACGTGAGTTTCTTTCCGGGGCGCTCGACCTTGAATCCCTCGCCGTACAGCAGGAGTTCCCGGTCCTTCTTGCTGAATTTCCGCAGCGGTTTGTCCGGGTCGAACAGGCCGGACTGCGCGTACAGCTTCCACTGGAAGCTGCCCACGCCGAACAGCGACGAGCGGATCGCGCCCTCGTTGAGCGACTTCCCCTCGTCCAGCAGTCGGTCGAGGTCGAGCCGGGCGACCCGGCCGAGCCCCTCGCACTCCGGGCACATCCCGTGCGGGTCGTTGAACGAGTAGGCGCTCGACTCACCCGCCGACGGCTCGCCGTGGCGGGAGAACAGCACCCGCAGCGCCGGGTTGACCTCGGTCATCGTGCCGACCGTGGAACGCGAGTTGCCGCCGATGGGGCGCTGGTCCACCACGATCGCGGTGGACAGGTTCTTGATCACCGCGGCGTCCGGGCGCTCGTACTTCGGCAGGCGGTTGCGGATGAACCAGCTGTACGTCTCGTTCAGCTGGCGCTGCGACTCGACCGCGACGGTCCCGAAGACGACCGACGACTTCCCGGAACCGGACACCCCGGTGAAGACCGTCAGCTCTCCTTTGGGGATGCTGAGCGAGACGTTCCTGAGATTGTTCTCGCGGGCGCCCCTGATAATGATGCAGTCTTCGGAGCGCCGCCTGCGCTGGCCCGCCATGAAATCGATCCTCCCGCCGGGGACGGCCGTCCGCTCGCCTCACGCACTATGGTTTCCTCTTGGAAACCAAGTTAACATCCGGCGGTTCAGCGAGCCACCGCGTACGCCTGTTCGCCACGCGGACTCGCGGCGCCGAAGACCAGGCCGTCGCCGGTGTGGCCGGTGGCGCAGACCTTCCCCAGCGAGTGCGCCGGGGCGATCCGCACGACGTGGCCGCGACGGCGCAGCTCCTCCACCACCTCGTCCGGGCAGCCCTTCTCCACGACGACGCTGCCGGGGGTGGCGACGTGCGGGGTGAAGGACGAGGGCACCGCGTCGGTGTGGAACGCGGGTGCCTCCACCGCCTCCTGCGCACCCGCCCGGAAGTCCACGTGCCGCAGGAAGAAGTTGAGGGTCCACTGGTCCTGCTGGTCGCCGCCGGGCGTGCCGAACGCCATGTACGGTTCGCCGTCACGCAGCACGAGGGTCGGGGACAACGTGGTGCGCGGGCGCTTGCCCGGCGCGACGGCGTTGGGGTGGTCGGGGACAAGGTTCGCCATCTGCCCCCGGGTGCCCAGCGGGAAGCCGAGACCCGGCACGACGGGAGAACTCTTGAGCCAGCCGCCGCTGGGCGTGGCGACCACCATGTTGCCCTCGCTGTCCGTGGCGCTGACACAGCAGGTGTCGCCCTTGGCCTGGGTGAGCCGTACGATCGCCGGGATGCCGTCGCCCAACTGCCGCATCCACTCCGGGCCTTCGGCCCCTGCCGGCTCCGACACCGGCGGCATCACGGGCACCCGCCCGTGCGGCGAACCCGGCCGCAGCTCCATCGCCGCCCGCTCGCCCACCAGCGCCCGCCGCCCGTCCGCGTACTCCGCGCCGAGGAGGGCCTCCAGCGGTACGTCCGTGTGGTCCGGGTCGCCGTACCATGCCTCGCGGTCGGCGAACGCCAGCTTCGCGCACTCCACGACCGTGTGCAGGTGGTCGGCGCCACCCGGACGCATGCCGGACAGCTCGAACCCCTCCAGCAGGGCGAGTTGCTGGAGGAAGACCGGACCCTGCGACCACGGCCCGCACTTGTGCACCGTGTGGCCGCGGTACTCGCCCACCACCGGACGCTCCACCGTCGCCCGCCACGACGCCATGTCCTCGCCGGTCAGCAGACCCGCGTTGTGCTGACCGGTGGCGTCCAGCATCGGGGTGCCGGTGGCGAACTTGTCGATCGCCTCGGCCACGAAGCCCTCGTGGAACGCGGTCACCGCGGCGTCGATCCGCCGCTCACGGTCACCACCGGCCGCCTCGGACTCCTCCACCAGCAACCGGAAGGTCCTGGCCAGATCGGGGTTGTCCAGCCGGGTCCCGGCCGCCGGAGCCCGGCCGCCGCGCAGGTAGGCACGCCCGGACTCGGTCCACTCCTCGCGGAACAGCGGCGCCAGCACGTCGATCATCTCGGCGGCCTTCGGCAGGACCGGGTAGCCCTTCTCGGCGTAACCGATGGCCGGCGCCAGCACCTGCGCCGGGGTCATCCGCCCGTGGTCCCGCAGCAGCCGCATCCAGGCCCCGAAGGCGCCCGGCACGCAGGCGGCCAGCAGGCCGGAGCCCGGTATCGCGTCGAGACCACGATCGCGGAACGCGTCCACGGTGGCCGCCCGTGGCATCGGCCCCTGGCCGCAGATCACGTCCACCCGCGCGGTGCGGGCGTCGTACGCCAGGATCGGCACGTCACCGGCCGGGCCGTTGAGGTGGGGTTCGACGACCTGGGTGACGAAGGCGGCGGCGACGGCCGCGTCGAAGGCGTTGCCTCCCTGCGACAGCATGTCCATACCGGCCGCCGCGGCGAGCCAGTGGGTGGCGGCGACGGCGCCTCGGGTGCCGCGCAGTTCGGGTCGGCTGAGCATGGGTTCCCTTCCTCGGGTCGGCGGGGGAGCGGCGGGTCGGTGAGGCGGAGTCGTGTTGGCGGGTCAGCGGGAGAACGCCGCGTCGGGCTCGGGGACGACCTCGCCGGATACCGTGGCCGTGGGATCGCCGTCGTCGTACGTGGTGAGCGTGCAGGTCAGCAGCGCCTGGCGGTCCGTTCCCACGCCCTGCCTCACCTGGAACCGGTGCGTCGCGGGCTCCGCCGGCAGCAGCCCGTTGTGCAGCAGCCACAGTCCGAGGGCGAGCGCGGCGGACGAGCAGGCGGGATCCTCGGGGATGCCGTACCCGGGCGCGAACATCCGTGCGTCCGCCCGGAGTTGCTCCGGGTCCCAGTGCAGCAGGAAGACGTCCTTGAAGCCCGCGCCGAGCAGGACGTCCGGGTGGGGTGCGGCCTCGCCCAGCGCCTCGGGGTGCACCGGGAGGAAGTGGAAATGGGGACCGAAGCCCGCCCGGCCCGCGCTGCCGGATCCGCCGTCGGCCAGCGCGGAGCGCGCGAGCCCCGCACCGGCCAGCAGAGGGGCCGGATCGACGTCGGACGTCTCCAGGGGGCCGCGGGCGGCGATGGTGCCGTGGTGTTCGTCGACGGTGAGGGACAGCAGCCTCTCCCCGCACTGCTGGACCACGGGACCGGAAGGGATCACACCGAGGCGGGCCAGCGTGACCGCGGTGCCGAGGCTCGGATGCCCGCCGAACGGTGACTCCGCCTGCGGGGTGAACACGCGGACGCGGTAGTCGGCCGAGGGGTCGGTGGGCGGCAGGACGAACACCGTCTCCAGCGTGCCGGTCTCCCGTGCCAGCGCCTGCATTCGATCATCCGTCAGGTCGGACGCTTCGGGTGCGACGCCCAGGAGCCCGCCGGAGCCGGGTCCGTCGGCGAACATGCTCACGATCTCGATGTCAGACATCAGAACCTCCCACGGTGGACGCGTTCCCGGCTCCGGGCCTCTCGACGCGGGCCGCGTCCGCGCGGCCCGGTGCCAGCACGTCCCGCGCGATCTCCTCCAGCACCTCCTGCCGCCCCTCGTACGGGAACGACGGGCGCGGCCAGTGCACCACCACGTCGGTGAAGCCCAGCTCCGCGAAGCGCCCGGTGGCGTCCCGGTACGCCTCGACGGAGTCGAGCACGCCGCCGACCGCCGCGCCGGTCACCAGCAGCCGGTCCAGGGTCGCCGGATCGCGGCCGGTCGCGGCGCACGCCTTCTCCAGCGCGTCGGCCTGCTTCCTGAGGTCGGGCAGCGCCTGGTCGTAACGTGCGGCCTCGAAGCGTCCCGGCGGACCGGCCGTGATCCAGGTGTCGGCGAACCGGGCCGCGAGCCGCATCGCCCGCGGACCGGTGGCCGCCACCGCCAGCGGCATCCTGGGCCGCCGCACGCACCCCGGCCGCATGTGCACGGCCTCGGCCGTGTAGTGCAGGCCGTGGTACGTGGTCTCCGGCTGCCGGAGCAGCAGGTCGGTCAGCTCCAGGAACTCCGCGAAGCGGCCGACCCGCTCGCCCGGCGTCAACTCCTGCCCACCGAGCGCCCGTTCGTCGTAGCCACCGGCGCCGGATCCCATGCCGCACACGATCCGGCCGCCCGAGACGTCGTCCAACGCCATCAGGTCCTTGGCCAGGGCCACCGGGTGGCGGAAGCCGGGGGTGGCGACGAGGGTGCCCAGCGCGATGCGCGAGGTGACCGTCGCGGCGGCGGTCAGCGTCGGCACGCACCCGAACCACGTCTCCTCGCGCAGCCACCGCCACATCAGGTGGTCGTACGTCCAGGCGTGGTCGAAGCCGTACTCCTCCGCCAGACTCCAGCGACGCGCGGCGTCCCGCCACCGGTCCTCCGGCAGGATGACGATCCCGTGACGCATCGTCACCCGCCCGCCCGCACCGACGCGGAGCCCGTCGCCTCCCGGGCCACGTCCGAGACGATGTCCAGGAACTCGCGTTCGTGGGACACCACTTCGGGGCGCAGCAGCTCCTCCGGTAGTTCGCCCTCCGCCTCCCGCCCGTCCGGGTAGAGCCCGTTGTCCTTGACGTCCAGGGCGATGGCGGTCAGGCGCCGCAGGAGCTGTGCCACGACGTCCCGGGACGAGGGGCGCGAGCGCAGCGTCATGAAGTAGTTGTCGTAGACCACGCCCAGCACGTCCGGATGCTGCACCCCGCTGGGCACCGAGGCATCCTGGAGCAGGGACCGGCCGCTGGGCACCATGCGCGCGGCGATGCCCGAGTGGATGATCTGGTAGACACGCACGGCCCCGCCGAGCTCGGCGCACTCGCGCACGCAGTCGAGCTTCCTGCCGCGGAACAGCGACTGCACCGGCCGGTGGTCGGGCGCCCAGGTGCCGCTGAACCCCGGATGCTGGAGGAACATGCTGGGCCGGATGACGTCGTGGTACACGCCGCGCGGCATCGAGCCGGTGTAGAGCAGCATCGCGCAGTAACCGCGCACGTACCGCGTCATGGTGGCCAGCGCGGCGTCCCTCGCCGGGCCGTCCTCGGGCAGGTCCGCCAACTCGCGGGAGAGCAACTGCCATATGATGAACGTGATCTGATGGCCTGTTATCCAGCGAAACCAGTAGACCCGGTCGGAGGAGTCGGCGGGCTGGACCGGCTCCGCGAGGCCGTCGCCCGCGGCGATGGACGCGATGTGGCGGCAGGCGAGGCCGAACTCGGCGGCGATCGCACCAGGGTCCGCCCCCTCAAGAGTGCCGGGCTCCGGCAGGGTGAGGGGTTCGAGGCCGTAGGGGAAGTCGCCGAAGTCCCAGCGCTGGTGGTCCGGCAGTTCGGTCAGGAGGGCGCCGGTGACGGTGGTCATGCCACACCTTCCGGAAGATAGGTGAACTCGTACTCCAGGCCGTTGACGTCCAGGACGTAGAGGCTCAGCACGCCGTCCTCGTCCTCCACGACCTCCGTCGGACCCTCGTCGCGCACGAACGTGTACCGGCCCGACTCGTACAGCCGCGTCCAGCGGTCGCGCCACTCCTCCATCTCCGCACGGGACTTCGTGGCCAGGCACAGGTGCTGGAACTGCGGCACCTCGGCGACCGGAGACTGCGGAGTGTCGTCGGGGCGCTCGAAGACGTGGAAGCGCAGGTCGCCGGCGGCCAGTTCGACGAGGCGGGTGATGCCGGGCAGGCGGCTGACGGTGAGGTCGGAGAACTTCTCCAGCGACCAGTTCTGCTCGGCGCCGAAGAACTCCCGGTACCAGCCGAGCGAGTTGTCCAGGTCGGACGTCTGGACGCCGACGTGGTGGAAGCGGAAGGCGGGCTCGGGCGGCGCGCCCGGCGAGGCCTCACGGGTGATGGTGTTCCGCACTTTCGTCCTCTCGTTCGTCGGATCGCCGGGAGGAATTCACCTGCCGGATTTCACGTGCCGTGCAAACGCTCTTGCGAAGGGCGGGAGTTGGGGGTTCGTGTCGAGACTACGGTGATTTCCATTCGTTAATCAAGGGGGGTTCAGGCTTCTTATTGCGTACCGGCGGTCCGGTGCGGTAGACCCTTTGAACACCGGAGCGGATCAAAGGGAGGAGCACGATGGAAGAGCAGTGGGCGGCCATCGACACCTACGCGAACGGCCTTCTGGTGGACCAGGACGAGGCGCTGCGGAACGCCGCGGGAGCCAGTCGTGAGGCCGGGCTGCCGGAGATCGCCGTGTCGCCGGGCCAGGGCAAATTCCTGCATCTGCTGGCGCTGACCAACAAGGCCCGCAGGATCCTGGAGATCGGGACGTTCGGCGGGTACAGCACGATATGGCTGGCGCGGGCGCTGCCGCCGGACGGGCTCCTGGTGACCTGCGAACGCGAGGAGGACTTCGCCAAGAAGGCCTGGGCCCGCATCGAGGCCGCCGGGGTGGCCGACCGCGTCGACCTGAGGACCGGCAAGGCGCTGGAGACGCTGCCCGCCCTGGAGGCCGAGGGGCTCGGGCCGTTCGACCTGGTCTTCGTCGACGCCGACAAGGCCGGCATCCCCGACTACTTCACCTGGGCCCTGAAGCTCTCCCGGCCCGGCACCGTGATCATCGTGGACAACGTGGTGCTGGAGGGCGCGGTGACCGACGCGACCAGCCCCAACCCGGCCGTGCAGGGCGTGCGCCGGTTCCACGAGATGGTCGCGGCGGAACCGAGGGTGAGCGCGACGACGATTCAGACGGTGGGCGTACGCGGCCACGACGGGTTCACCTACGTGCTCGTGACGGGCTGAACCGGCCGCCGGGGCGGTCGCGGACACCGGGTGCGGTGTCCGCGACCGCCCTTTCGCGTAAGGCTCCGCTCGCACGGGCGGCGCCGCCGCGTTCAGGCATCGGGATCGATCAGGTCGGGCGCCCGCCAGCCGTCCAGGTCGTATTCCGCCATGCATTCCTCCGCGAATCCCTTGTACTGGTCGACGAGACCGGACGCCTGCTGCGCCACCAGCAATTCCGTGCGGACGTTCTCGTGGTTCCCCGAGTAGTTCCGCTCGTACAGCTCGTGCCGACCCGCGAACTCCGTTCCGACGGAATCCCAGATCAGTTTCATCAGCTTGACCCGTTCCACCGCGTCGGCGCCGGACGAGCCGCGCACGTACCGGTCGAGATACGGGCGCAGTTCGGGCTGCTGGAAGTCCTTGGCGTGCGAGTTGAGGTAGATCAGGGCACTGCCGAGGTCCTGGTGGATGATCTCGCGGACCCGCGGATAGCCCAGCGTCATGAACCAGCGGTACGCCATGCCGTAGTCGAGGTTCGGCATCACCGCGCCGTTCCGCCAGGCGTGCGGGTTGTGCGCCATGGCGTCGCTCAGCCCCCAGAAGAGGTTGCGCCACGCCAGGACCTCGCCCACCCGGGTCTGGATGCCACGGAAGTCCTTGGTGCCGGTCATCTCGACGCCCTTGAGCAGCAGTCCGGCCAGGAAGTCCAGTTTCACCGCGAGCCGGGTGACGCCGTGGAACGTCGAGCGGTGCATGAACCCCGACGCCGACAGGAACGTCGCCGCCTTCGCCTGGTCGCCGTAGACGAACACGTTCTCCCACGGCACCTTCACCTTGTCCAGGACGAAGATCGCGTCGTTCTCGTCCATCCGGCTGGAGAGCGGGTAGTCGAAGGGGCTGCCGACCCGGTCGGCCGTCATGGAGTACGACGGCCGGCAGATCAGCTTCACGCCCGGCGCGTCCATCGGCAGCGTGCACACCAGCGCGAACTCCCGCTTGCGCACGGGCAGTCCGTAGTGCGCCAGGAAGTTGTAGTGGGTGAGGGCCGACCCCGTGGCGACGACCTTCGCGCCGCTGACGATCAGGCCGTCGTCGCGTTCCCGCTCGACGTGCACGAACACGTCGCCCACCTCGTCGGGCGCCTTGCCGCGGTCGACCGGGGGGTTGATGATGGCGTGGTTCCAGAAGCTGACCCGCTCCTGCGCCTCGGTGTACCAGCGGCGGGCGTTGTCCGCGTAGTCCCCGTAGGTCTCCGGGTCGATGCCGAGGGTGGCGAGGAAGCCCGCCTTGTAGTCGGGGCTGCGGCCGAGCCACCCGTAACTCATCCTGGCCCAGGCCGCGATGGCGTCCCGGTCGCCGACCAGGTCCTCGGCGGAGCGCGGGGCCCGGAAGAAGCGGTGGGTGAAGCCGCCGTTGCCGGTGTCGGTCGGCGTGGTGAGCACCGGGGCGTGCTCCGGGTCGTGCAAGGCGTCGTACAGGCGGGCCGTCATGCGCGCGGTGTTGCGGAACGCGGCGTGCTTGGTGACGTCGTCCACCCGCTCGCCGTACGCCCAGATCTCCCGGCCGTCGCGGATGCTCTCCAGGTACTCGTCGCCGGTGTAGGGCCTGCGGACCGGGGTGCGCTGCTGCCCGGTACCGGGTTCGAGCTGCTCGGCTGTCATGTCTGCCTTTCCTTGGGTTCCTCTGGCCTTCCGTGGGTTTCCGTCAGTCGAGGGCGGTGAACTGCGGCCCGCTCGTGGGGTCGTCGAGCGACCAGGCCCAGGCGGTGTCGCCCGGCTGTCCGGCGAGGCGGGGGAACGCGCCGCGGAAGAACAGCAGCGGCCTGCCCCGGCGGGCCTCGAACTCCCCCACCCTTCCGACGACCAGCAGGTGGTCGCCGCCGTCGTAGGTGCGCCACGGCTCGCAGCGCAGGTGCCCCACGCCGCCGGCGAGCCGCGGTGCCTCGGTGTCCTCGTCGATCCACGGCACCGTGGCCGGGGTCGTCGATCCGGCGAAGTGTGTCGCCAGGTCCCGCTGGCCGTCGGCCAGGATGTTGATGGTGTACGGGCCGCTGCCCAGGTGGTCGGCGCTGCGGGTGCGGCGGTCGAGGGCGACCAGCACGAGTGGCGGGTCGAGCGAGACCGAGGTGAAGGAGTTGACGGTGGCGCCGTTGAGGAAGTCGCCCCGCCGGTAGGTCACCACCGTCACACCGGTGGCGAAGTTCCCCAGGAACGTACGCAGGGCGCGCGGGGCGACCACCTCCCGCGCGGCGTCGTCCGCGGTGCGTGTGGTGCTAGCGGTTGCCATGAGCGAACTCTTCCTCGAACGTGTCGTCGTCCGTGTTCTCGTCCGTGTTCTGCTTCGTGCCCTCGTCCGTTCGGTGCCGGTGTCGTGTGCCGTCGGCCGTGGACAGCGCGTCGTCGAGCAGGCCGCGCAGGATGCCGGGTCCGTCGTCGGTCAGGAAGGACTCGGGGTGGAACTGGAGCGTGGCCAGGCCCCGGCCGGTCAGACCGATCACCTCCTCACCGGTGCCGTGCGCGACACGCACCGGGCCCCGGCCGAAGACCGGGTCCGCGACGGCGTCCCGCGGCGTGGCGGCGGTGTAGCTGTTGTAGAAGCCCGCCTCGTACCACCGGCCGTGCAGCGAGACCCGGCGCCTGCGGCCCTGGTTGGGCCGGGGCAGCCGGACGATCGGCAGGCCGAGCAGGTGGCACACCAACTGGTGCCCGAGGCAGACGGCGGCCACGGGCAGTCCGGGGCGGGCGAGCAGCGCGCGGGCGGTCTCCCGCAGCCGGGTGATCTTCTCCCCGCGCGGATCGGTGGGATCGCCCGGCCCGGGGCCGAGCAACACCAGGTCGTGCCCGATCTCCGCGTCCGGCCGGGCCAGTCGGGCGGCGTCCCGCCAGGGGACGACCGACACCCGGTTGCCCAGGGCCCGCAACTGGTAGCCCAGCATGGCGGTGAAGGCGTCCTCGCCGTCCACGATCAGGACCGAGCGCGAGGTGCCGGCGTCGCCGCGGTGGCGCTCCTCGCGGGATCCGAGCCAGAACGACGAGACGCCCACGTTGCGTTCGCTCAACTCCCTTCGCACGGACGCGGATTCGGCCGTGGCCGGAGCGCGTCCGGTGGCCTTGCGGTCGTCCCTTCGCGCGCCGGTGAACTGGCCCAGCAGGGACGCCGCCTTGGCCGAGGTCTCGTCGGTCTCCGCCTCCGGCCGGGAGTCGCGCACCACGGTCGCCCCGGCCGCCAGCCGCATGGTGCCGTCGGTGGAGATCTCCGCGGTCCTGATCAGGATGGCGGAGTCGAGGGCGCGTTCGCCGTGCTCGTCGGTGGAGGCCAGCGCGATGACGCCGCTGTAGTAGCCGCGTCCGCCGGGCTCGTAGCGGGCGATGACCCGGCAGGCGTTCTCCAGCGGGCTGCCCGTCACCGTCGGGGCGAACATCGTGGTGCTCAGGATGTCGGAGAGCGGACGGCGGGAGCGGCCCCGCAGCACGTACTCGGTGTGCGCGACGCGGGACATGCGGCGCAGCGCGGGCCCGGTGACCCGCACGTCGTCGTGGCACAGCGCGGCCATCATCTTCAGTTCCTCGTCGACCACCATGTACAGCTCGTCGGCTTCCTTGGGGTCCTTCAGGAACGCCAGCAGCCCGTCCTCGTCGGGGCCCTGCCCCGCGTAGCGGTAGGTGCCGCTGATGGGATTCATCCGCACGGTGTCGCCGTCGACGCGCACGTGCTGTTCCGGGGTGCTGCCGATCAGGTAGCGGTCGCCGGTGTGCACCAGGAAGGTCCAGTACGTGCCCGTCTCGCCGGTCAGCAGCCTGCGCAGCACCGCGCGAGCCGCGTCGTCGCCGAATCCGTCCAGGCGGGCCCGCAGGCTGCGCGCCAGCACGAAGTTGGCGCCCTCGCCGGTGCCGATCTCGTCCCGCACGATCCGCTCGACGGTCCGCGCGTACGCGTCGTCGTCGCGGTCGAAGTCCAGGGCGCCGATCGCGGGCGGCTCGCCGGGCAGGTCCTCCAGCAGCGTGGCGAGCGGGATCGTCGTGTGCTCGGCGACGTCCATCACCAGCAGCGGTTCGCCGTCGTCCGGGCAGGCGTAGCCGCGTTCGGCGATCTGGCGGTACGGCATCAGCACGAGGCGTTCGCGACCGTCGCCCTCCAGCGTCACCCGCTCCAGGCCGTCGGCCTCGCGCATCGGGCCCGTCAGCACCTCGACCCGGTCGGCGTCACCGCTGCCCGGCCGGTGCAGCAGGGCGTAGGGCGTGCCCGGGGGCGGCAGGTACGGCGCGGTGGTCATGGCGTTCCTCCCTCCTCCAGGGCGTCCGGCTCGTCCTCCAGGGCCTCCAGCACCGCGCGGGCCGGCGGGACGACGGCGCAGGTGCGCGCGGCCTGCCACAGGGCGATGTGGTGCTCGTCGGGGCCGAAGTCGGCCACCGCGTCGCCGACGAGGAACACCTCGATGTCGTGGGTGAACGCCTCGACGGCGGTGGCGAGGCAGCCCACGTGCGCGTACACCCCGCAGATCACCAGCTGGTCGCGGCCCGCGGCGCGCAGCCGGTCGAGCAGGTCGCTGCGGAAGAACGCGCTGTAGCGCCACTTCGTCAGCACGGTGTCGTCGGCCGACGGCGCCAACTCCTCGGTGATGGCGCGCTGTTCGGGTGTGGCGTCCATGCCGGGGCCCCACACGTCCGCCAGCAGCCCGCGGTCGCCCGGGGCCATCGCGCCGGGCTGCGCGGTGTAGAACACCGGCATCCGGTGGCGGGCCGCGGCGGCCCTGAGCGCGGTGGCGTTGGCCAGCAGGGAGCGGTAGGGGTCGGCGGTGTGGTCGTAGAAGTCCAGGAAGTAGCGCTGCATGTCGTGGACGAGCAGGGCGGCCCGGTCGGGGGAGACCCGCCACTGCGCCCGGCTGCCGGGCAGCAGGGACGGCGTGGGCATGGCGTAGGACCGCACGGAGATTCCCTGCGGGGCGGTGGTCGCGGTCATGCCGCACCCAGCGCCGCGCCACCGTCCACGGCGACCGTCGCGAGGGTGATGTGGTTCGCCTCCGGCGACAGCAGGAACGCCACGGTGTGCGCGATGTCGTCGGGCACCGCCACCTTGCCCAGCGGTATGCCGACCCGGAACGCCGCCGGATCGCCTTCGAGGGTGGCGGCACGGTCCTGTTCGCCGGACCACATCGACCGCAGCATCGGGGTGTCGGTGGAGCCGGGCGCCACGACGTTGCAACGGATCCCCAGCGGGCCGAGTTCGAGGCCCAGGGTGAGCGTGAGGCTCTGCGAGGCCGCCTTCGACGCGGCGTACGCGCCCATGTGCGCCCGGGGCACCCGCGCCGCGTTCGAGGCGATGGTGACGATGGCGCCGGAGCGTCGCTCCCGCATGCGGCGGGCCGCGGCGGTGCTGACGACGAAGACACCGGTGGTGTTCACCGCGAGGGTGTGGTGCCACGCCTCGTCGTCGTAGTCCGTCAGGTCGCCGGTGTGCAGCACGCCGGCCGCGTTGACCAGTGCGGTCACCGGCCCCTGGTGCTCCTCGACCGCGCGGACCGCCTCCTCCACCTCCTCGCGCGAGGCGACGTCGGCGACGTGCACCGAGCAGGCGCCGTCCGGTGTGGTGCGGCCGGGCTCCGGCGGTTCGTCGTGGCCGAGTGCCTTGGCGACCGGTTCGAGCCCCCTGGGGTCGCGGTCGAGCAGGGCCACCCGGTCGCCCCGGGCGGCCAGTCGGGCGGCGACGGCGGCGCCCATGCCACCGGCCGCCCCGGTGATGAGCGTCACCCCATCGTGTCGAGTTTGCTGTCCCACCGTCGGTCCTCCTTCGCTGTCCTCGTCGCTGCCGTCCTCGGCTGCCAGTGCGCGCAGGCGGCGACGGCCTGCATCAGGTTGAGCCGCGGATCGCACAGGGTCTGGTAGGCGCCGCCCTGGCCGGGCACGATGCCCGCGCCGTCGCACTCGCAGATGGCGTTGGGCGAGGTCTCGATGTGCAGCCCGGCGCACACCCCGCCGCCCGCCGCGACGACGGAGACGAACAGCCGTATCTCGTTCATGATCTCGTCGAGCCTGCGGACCTTCAGACCGCCCGCGCCGCGCGTGGTGTTGCCGTGCATGGGATCGCACATCCACAACACCGGATACCCGGCTTCGCGCACGGCACGCACCAACGGCTCCAGCCGTTCGACCCGGCGCGCGCCGAATCGCGCGGTGAACGTGAGACGGCCCGGCGTGCGGTCGGGGTCGAGCACCTCGCACAGCCGCAGCACGTCGTCCACCGAGGCGTCCGAACTCACCTTGCAGGCGATCGGGTTGCGCAACGAGGCCAGCAACCGCACGTGCGCGCCGTCCGGTTGACGGGTGCGCTCGCCGATCCACGGCCAGTGCGTCGACGCCAGGTAGTGGCCGCCGTCCCCGGTGGGCCGCACCAGCGGCACCTCGTAGTCGAGGACCAGCGCCTCGTGACTCGTCCAGATCCGCTCGGTGTCCGCGGCCCGGTCCCCGCGCCCGAGCTCGTCGACCGCGGACAGCACGCCCAGAGCCAGGTCCCGGCAGCGCACCAGACGCCGGGGGTCGGGCACCCGCGCAGCGGCGTACGGCTCGGGGCTGTTGACCATCGTGCCGCGGTACACCGGCAGGGTGCGGCCGTGGTGCTCCTCGTAGCGGTTGGAGCGGGGCTTGGCGAACTGCCCGGCCATGCGGCCCACGGTGAGCACCGGGCGCCCCGATCCCACGCGCATGATGTCGGCGAGGACGTCGAGCATCTCCACCTTGCGTTCCACGTCGTCCGCGCCGCACTCGGCCGGGTCCTCCGCGCAGTCCCCCGCCTGGAGGACGCAGAAGTTCCCGGTCGCGGCGCGGGCCAGCAGGTCACCGAGGCGCCGCACACCGTCCCAGCCGACGAGGGCGGGCCCGGCGCGCACCTCCTCCCGCGCCGCGTCCAGCTGAACGGGGTCGGGCCACTGCGGCTGTTGCGCGGCCGGCCGCTCGGTGGCGTCCAGGACGGCAGCACCGGCGGCGGGGAGATGACGGAATGATTCCATGACGAGCCTTTGCCGTAGGGGGTGTTCCGAGCCGGGTGAGGGCGGCGGTGCGACGGCCGTCGTTCAGCCGCTCAGCTCACCGGTGGACTGGAAGTACGAGATCATCGACCGGAAGTAGCCGGCTGTGATCTCCGGGTAGCGCAGCCCGGCGCGCTCCAGCAGCGCCGTCGTGCGCGCGTTGTCGTACACGTTGTCGCCGAGTTCGAGCGCGCCTTCGCGCAGCAACGGCACGGCGGCGGCCAGGGCGTTGTCCCCGCCGGTGAGCGACGCGTCCTCCAGGGCGCGCACCCACTCGTCGGCGGCCACGTCGAGCAACGGGTGTCCACTGTCCCGGATCGCGGTGTGGATCACGTCGAAGGGCACGCCGTCCGGGTGGAACAGGTGCCGCACCCCGCCGGTGGTCGTGGGATCGAGGGAGAGGGCGACGACCGCCTTCGCCACGAAGTCCACCGGCAGCAACTCGCTGGTGGCGCCCTTGGGTTCGGGGGCACGGCCCAGTTGGATGAAGCTCTTGATCTGCCGCCACAGGAAGTCCTCGGTCTGGCAGGCACCGGTGGCGCTGTCGGCGCTGATGCGGCCGATGCGGTGGACGGTGACCGGCAGTCCGCGCTCCGCGGCGGTCAGCGCGAGGCGTTCGGCGACCCACTTGCTCTGGGTGTAGCCGATGCTCAGCGTCTCGTGCTCGCGCGGCACGCTGTCCTCCGTGATGACACCGGGGTGCCCGGCGGGGGAGAACACGGCCAGGGTCGACATGTGGTGCACGGCCTTGACCCGGCGGCGCGACGCGAACTCCAGGACGTTGAGCACGCCGTCCACGTTGTCCGGCTTCACCGAGGCGTAGGGGGCGACGAAGTTGATGCGCGCCGCCGCGTGGTGCACGGTGCCGACGCGGGCCGCCAGCGCGTCGTAGTCGTCGGCGGCCAGACCGAACCGGGCGCGGGCCACGTCACCGGGGAGGGCCGTCACCCGTCGCGGGGTCAGCGCGTCCGCGAAGCCGTACGCCGTCGCGGTGTCCCGCAGCCGTTCCCACGCGGCGTCCTGGTCGGCGGCGCGTACGAGGCAGTGCACGTGGCACGTCGTGGCGGTCAGCAACTCCCGCAGCAAGTAGGCGCCGAGGAAGCCGGTCGCGCCGGTCAGCAGGACCTCGCGGACGTCCGGCGGCGCCATGCGGTCCGGCGGCCTGATGTGATCGGGCAGGACCGCGTCGGACGCCAGATCGGGGACGGACAGCGCGGTGGCGTCGTCGCCCTCCAGCAGCCGGTCGATCCTGACGGCCATCCCGGAGACCGTGGGGTCCTCGAAGAGCGCCCGCATCGGCACCTCGACGCCGTACACCTGCCGCAGCCGGTAGGTGAGCGCGGTCGCGAGGATGGAGTGCCCGCCGAGCGCGAAGAAGTCGTCGTCCGCACCGACTTGACCGGTCTTGAGGACGTCCGCCCACTCGCGGGCGATCTCCCGCTCGCGCGGTGTCGCCGGTTCGCGCCCGGCAGGGGACGGCTCGTCCGCGGTGAACAGCGCCGGGAGCGCCTTGCGGTCGATCTTGCCGCTCGGGGTGGTGGGCATGCGGTCGAGACGCACCAGCGCGGACGGGAGCATGTAGTCCGGCAGGCCGCCGCCGAGGGCACGCCGCACGGTGGCGACGTCCAGCGGCTCGCCGGACACCACGAATCCCACCAGCCGGGTGTCGCCGGGCCCGTAGGCGACGGGCACCACGGCCGACGCGGTGACCGGCTCCAGGGAGGTGAGCGCCGACTCGACCTCGGCCGGTTCGACACGGTACCCGCGGATCTTGATCTGGCCGTCCGTCCTGCCGAGGTACTCGAACTCCCGGTCCCGCGTGACGCGCACCAGGTCGCCGGTCCGGTACAGCCTGCCGCGGCCCGACGGGTCGAAGGGGTCGGCGAGGTAGCGCTCCTCGGTCTCCTGCGGGCGGTTGTGGTAGCCGGGGGAGATCACGTCGCCGCCGATGTACAGCTCGCCGGGGACGCCCTCGGGCACGAGGTTCATCCGCTCGTCGAGGCAGAGCAGCTTCAGGCCGGGGACACCGGCACCGATGGGCGGGGCGTCCGGCCAGTCCTGCGGGCGCCGGGACAGCTCGTGGGACGTGGCGAGATGCGTCTCCGAGGGGCCGTACATGTTGAGCAGCCGGGCGCCGGTGTGACGGGCGAAGAACTCGCGGATCTGCGGTGTGACCACGAGCTGTTCGCCCACCGAGGCCACCTCGACCAGCTCGTCGAAGACCCGGTCCGATCCGGCGGTGACCGCCGCGAGCTGGTGCACCGCGATGTACGGCAGGTACATCCGGCCGATGCGCTCCCGGGCCACGAAGTCCGCCAACAGGTCCAGATCGGTGCGCAGTTCCTCCGGCACCAGCACGAGCGTCCCGCCCGCGCACAGGGTGCCGAAGATCTCCATCAGCGAGACGTCGAACGACAGCGACATGTACTGCGACGTCCGCGTCCACGCGCCGCACGGGGACAGCGCGGCCTGGGCGGCGACGAGGTTGGCGATGGTGACGTCGTTCACCACGACACCCTTCGGCCGGCCGGTGGAGCCCGAGGTGTAGATGACGTAGATCTCGTCGCCGGTGGACTTGCGGGGGCCCAGGTCGCGTTCGTCGGCGGCGTCGGGGCCGTCCACGCCGTTCTGACCTGGCGGCACGTCGCGGCCCACCACGAACCGCTCGACGCCGGACGGCAGATGCGGCGCGTCGTCGTCGGTCACCACGAGCCGCACGTCGGCGTCGCCGAGCATGAAGGCGACGCGGTCGGCCGGGTAGTGGGGGTCGAGCGGCACGTACGAGGCGCCGGACTTGAGCACGCCCAGCAGTGCGGCGATCTGGTCGGTGGACCGGTCGAGATGGAGGGCGACGCGGTGCCCGGGTCCGGCGCCGCGTGCGACGAGCGCGTGAGCCATCCGGTTGGCGCGGGCGTTGAGTTGACGGTACGTCAGTATGTCGCCGTCGAACTCCAGCGCCGTGGCGTCCGGGGTACGGGCCGCCTGCGCCTCGAACAGCTCGGCGACCGTCCGGTCGGCCCGCGTCTCGGCCGTGCGGTCACACCACTCCAGCATCCGGCGGCGTTCGTCCCCGTCCAGCAGCCCGATGTCCCCGACCGGGGCGCCGGGGCGCTCCACCAGCGCGTCGAGCACGTGGAGGAAGTGCCGGCTCATCGCCCGCACGGTGTCCCGGTCGAACAACGCGGTGTCGAACTCGAAAATACCGTGCAGCCCCGTGCCGTCCTGCTCCACGAGCAGCGTCAGGTCGTACTTGGCGCTCTGGCTCGGGTACAGGTCCACGTCGATGTCGAGCCCGAGCCCCTCGACGGACCCGAGGCCGGAACTCGGCATCACGAACGTCGTCTGGAACAGGGGCGAACAGCTCTGGCTGCGCGGCGGGTCCAGGCGCTCCACCACCTTGTCGAACGGCGCGTCCCGGTGCGCCAGCGCCCCGGTGACCTCCGTCGCGACCTGCCGCAGCAGCTCCCTGCCGGTCATATCGTCGTCCACCTGGTGGCGGGTGGCGACCATGGTGACGTAGTAGCCGATGGCATGAAGGCTCTCGGCCGAGTCCCGCAGCGAGACCGGTGTGCCCACGCAGATGTCGTCCTGCCGCGCGTACTTGCGCAGGAAGACGGCGTACGCGGCCATCAGCAGCATGAACGGGGTGACGCCCTCCCGCGCCGCCCGTGCCACGAGCCGCCTCCCCAGGTCCGTGGGAACGGCGAAGCGCAGCACCTCGCCGTCGTGGGACTGGACGGCCGGGCGGGGGCGGTCGAGCGGCAGGTCCAGCAGGGGCAGCGGGCCGCGCAACCGATCCTCCCAGTAGGCGAGGTGCTCCTCCAGGACGGCGGGCGTGACCGCCGTGCGCTGCCGCCGGACGAACTCCCGGTACTGCGCGGGCTCCGGCACCGGCTCCGGCGCCCTGCCGGTGGCCGCCTCCTGGTAGGCGCCCAGCCAGTCGGTGAGGAAGACGCCCGCCGAGGCCGCGTCGAAGACGATGTGGTGCACGTTGCACACCACGTGGGTGGTGCCGTCGTGGTGGCGTACGCAGCAGACCCGCAGCAGTGGTCCACGCGCCAGGTCGAACGAGGTCTCCGTCACCTCGCGCACCAGCTCCCGCAACGCCTCGTCGTCCCGGCTGTCCCGCACCGAGAAGTCGAATCGCGCCGTGTCGTCGACGAGTTGACGCACCACGCCGTCCTCGACGGCGAAGGCCGTGCGCAGGGCCTCGTGCCGCAGCACCACCATCCGCAGGCTCTGCCGCAGCAGTTCGGTGTCCACCGGACCGTTGAACCGCACGACGAACGGCGCGTCGTACGCCGACGGCTTGGCGGAGAACTGGTCGAGGAACCAGATGCCGGCCTGCCCGGGGGAGGCGGGCAGGGAGACCTCGCCCTCCGGGTGGCCGGGCTCGTCCGCCGCGTCCCCGTGCCCAGCTTCCGGCTGGCCGTGCTCGCCCGCCGCGTCCGCCTCGGGTGCCTGCCGCTCCCGCTCCCGTTCGACGAACGCCGCGACCCCGCGCACGTCGCCGTGGCGCAGCACGTCGTGCGGTGTCACGTCGAGGGCGAACACGGCCCGCAGTGTGTCCGCGAACCGGACGAGTTCGGGCGAGGAGGAGGTGTGCCCGGTGAAGGGGTCGGACACCGTGGTGTCGGCGTCACCCGTGACGTCCTGCCAGATCCGCAGGACCACACCCTCCAGGATGGTGTCCATCAAGTCGCGCCTTCCGGATGTCTGAGTGAGCGGGATGCGGCGGTGAGCGACGGGTCAGCGGGGCAGGCCCGAGGCGCGCTTCTCCTCGATGTGCGCGGCGAGTTTGCGCACGTCCCCGTTGCGGAAGATCTCCTCGGCGGTCACCTTGACCGCCAGGACCTTCTCCAGGGTCGAGGCGAGTTGCACGAAGTGCAGTGAGTTGCCGCCGTGGCCGAGGAAGGGGTCGTCGACCGCCACCTCCGGGTCACCGATGATGTCCCTCCAGACCTGCAGGACCACGCCTTCCAACGGGTTCGCCATGGGATTCGCACGCTTCCTTTCCTGGACGTCGTCCGGCTCGGTGAGCGCGGACCGGTCGGTCTTGCCGTTGACGGTGGTGGGCATCCGGTCGAGGTGGTGGTACGTCGACGGGACCATGTAGTCCGGCAGTTCGGCCATGAGCGCCGTGCTCAGAGCCATGGCGTCGAGCGCCTCGCCGTCGCGTGTCGTACAGAAGGCGACGAGCCGCGCCTCGCCGTCGGCGTCGCGGAACGGTTTGACCACGGCCTGGTCGATCGACTCGACGGCCCTGAGCGCCAGTTCCACCGCCCCGGTCTCCACCCGGTAGCCGCGCACCTTGACCTGGCCGTCGCCGCGGCCGGTCACCACGATGTCGCCGTCGGCGGTCACGTACGCGCGGTCCCCGGTCCGGTACACCGTCTCCCCGGTCTCCGGCGACGTGACGAACCGGCCCTCGCCGAGCGCGGCGTCCACGTACCCCAGGGCGAGTCCCGCGCCGGAGACGACGAGTTCACCGGGGTCCCCGGGCGGGCAGGCGGTCAGCCGCTCGTCCACCACCGCCATGCCCACCAGCGGCAGCGGCTTTCCCACCGGCACGGGGTCGGAGTCGGTGAGGGCGTCGGGATCGACGGGGAAGAGCGCCGAGATCGCGGAGTTCTCCGTGCAACCGTAGCCGTTGAAGATCCGCACCGACGGCTCGCGGGCCGCGCGCCGCAGATGCCGCGGCGAGGGGAAGTCGCCGCTGACGAACACCGCACGCAGCTTCGCCAGCGCGGCCGGCTCGTTGTCGACCAGGAGGTTGAACAGCCCGCACGGCAGGCTCAGTAGGGTGACGCCCTGCTCCTCGACGATCCGGCGCACGACGCTCAGCGACGGGAGCCCGGGCGGCAGGACGGCCAGCTTGGCGCCGTTCAGGAACGTCAGCCAGACCTCGTTCATCGAGGCGGCGAAGGAGGGCGCCGCCTGTTGCAGCAGGCAGTCCTCCTCGGTCAGTGCCAGGCCCGGTACGGGCAGGGCGAGCCGGGCGAGTCCCCGGTGCGCGATCCGCGTTCCCTTCGGCCTGCCGGTGGAACCGGAGGTGTACAGCACGAAGGCGGTGTCCTCGGGGGATGCCACGGGGGCGAGGTCGCCGTCCGCCAACCGGCTTGCCTGTACGAGCAGTTCGTCCGCCGTGAGGTCCTCCGCGCCGGACCATCGGGGCGGGTCGGCTTCTTCCTGCTGATGCACGACGAGGCGGACGCGGGCCTCGGTGACGATGTGATCGAGCATGCGGCGCGGATGCGCGGGGTTGAGCGGCACGACGTGACCGCCCGCCTTGAGGACGCCGAGCATGACCACGTACAGCTCGGCCGACCGGTCGAGGTGGAGACCGACGGCGGTGCCCCGCTCCACGCCGTGGCTCCGCAGTTGTCTGGCGGCCTGGTTCGCGAGGGAGTTGAGCCGGGCATACGTCAGCGACGACCCCACGCGGGGCCGCGGCGCGCCCTGCGGTGGCGCGTCGACGACGAGGGCGGTGCGGCCGCCGTGCCGTGAGACGGTCCGCTCGAACAGCGTGGGCAGCGATCCGAGCGGTTCCAGCGCTTGATCTGCGGACATGCGAGGCGCCCTCCATCGACCCGCACGAAGGACGGCGAACGCTGTCCCCCGTTGGTGTAAGAAGCGGAATCAGTGCCCGCGCCCCGGCAGAGGCGCCCTGGCATCACCTGATGATTTCCGAACAGAAATCATCATGGGCATCCAAAAAAAGAGCTGTCAAGCAGATGAATATGAACGGGGGGTGCCGCTTATGCCTGCTTCGGTGGGTGACGTGGATGTCAGGGGTTCGAGTGCGAGGAATGACGTGCGGGGGCGGTGAAGTGCGGGCCCGGGCACGTCATTCGGCCTGGTGGTGCGGTGTGCGGCGCGATCACGGTCGTGCGGCCGTCCGGCTCGCCCGGGCGCGGGATCGGCGCCCCGGAGAAGGCTGACGGGCTGCCCGGCGGCCACCTGGTGACTCATGAGGAGTCGTCATCGCCCCTGAATCCGCGGCGACGTGACGGAGAGGCAAAGATTTCCGGATGGAAACCGGTTGGTCGCAGAGTGTGAAGGCCGTAGTGCGGCCGATGCGCCGACGGAGGTCTCCGCCCCCGGTGCGGGGACGGAGACCGGGGCACGCCGACGTCGCCGCCGGACGGGCCGGGTCACTCCGGCGCGTCGCTGCGCGCCTCTATCTGCGTGGCGAAGTCGCTCCAGACGTCCGCGCACGCGCGGGCCGCCTCGGCGATGGCCTCGGCGCAGTGGGTGGGGACACTGGCCGCCGCCCGGTCCAGCTCGGTGGCGCCGGCGCAGTTGGTGTCGAGGAGGCGCAACAGCACGCGCCCCACCTCGCTGTGACGCAGTGACGGGTCCCTGCGCAGCTTCTCCAGCGTCGAGGCGGGGATGCCGGTCGGCCGCCCCGGCCCGAACGGTCGCGTCGCCCGTCCGGCCCTCGCCCGCTCACGCGCCCCGGCCGCGGTGCCCACCTCACGGTCCAGGACCGCTGTTGAACGGCGGGTGACGAGCGGGGACTCGGGGCCCGTCGGGCGCGGTGCGGCCCCGGCGTGGTGCGCGCGACGGCGCTGCGGCACCGGATCCTGATTGCTGTCGAGGCGTTTGCGCACGTCACGCGCGGTGCCCAGGGAGATGCCCGCCTCGCGGGAGATCTGGCGCAAGGAGGCGTCCGGGTGAGCGGCGATCACGCTGACCGCGCGTCTTCTGCCCTCGGTCGGATCGACCGGGCGCACCCGGCCGTCGCGGCCGATCCGGGCGTTCGACTGGGGAACCTCCCCGGTTGAACGGCGGCGGATACGGGCGACCGTCTTCGTCGCCAGCCCGGTGGCCGCCGCGATGGCCCGGTCCGACCACTGCGGATGCGTGGTGAGGATGCGGGTCGCCGCGGCCGCGCGGTCACCGCGTGACAACGGCAGTCCGTGCGTCGCGTTGAGACGCACGGCGAGCACGAACGCGTCGTGCTCCGTGCCCTCGAAGTACCGGACCGCGATCGCGCTCTCGCCGCGCAGGGCGGTGGCTCTGAGGCGATGCATGCCGTCGATGACCCGCATGGTCTGCCGGTGGACGACGATGGGGGTGAACGGCTCCGGTGAATCGGCGAGGAGCAGTATGCGTTCTCTGTCCTCACCCGAGAGTCTGGGAGAATCGCCGGGTAACAAGGCGGCGAGGGGAACGGTTTCCGAGTCGCTGCTGACCGTTATACAATCTGTTTGGCTCACGGCTTCGCCCATCATAAAGCCTCCCTGTCCGGATCGAAGAAATCTCTGGAATAGGGAATTCCGCTGTGCGGGACGTGGCGCTCGACTGTCGGAGGAGTGAAACTTTCGGAAAAACTCCGGCAGTCGGAGTGGCGGACACTGTACAGGCTGTTCACAGGCTCTGGAAGGACGCTTAACGATTGCCGTCCTTCCGGCGCCGTTGCCGCGTCGGCGGGGGCCGCGAGCAGGGGTACGCCGACGGCGGGACGGCGCGGAACCCGCCGCCCCGAGGGCTGCGTCCATGGTCTCGCCGCCTCTCCGTTTCCCCGCCACGGTCCGGGTGCCGTAAGAGCCCCTTCACGTCTTCCCAACGCGTTGACTACCCGTCAAGTTCCGATCAATACAGGGGAATCGGCCTGTTTGTGGGCGTCGAGGACGAGTGCGGACGAGCGCGGCGTCGGAGGGTGCGCGTACCCGTACTCTCCGCCACGGTCGACGGTGTGACGAAGACCGGCTCACGCCCGGGCCTCCGATACGACGGCACCGGGCCGGCGGACCGTGGGGGCCGCGCGGTGACGTCGGAGTTCACCCGTGCGGGAGGGGCGTGGGACGCGCCGATCGGACCGGTCCGCGTTGCGCGAAGTCGGGTGAGCGACAGGCCGGTTGGGGGAGGGCGCGCAACGGGGTGAGGGTGGCGCACTTCACAGAGGGCCGGCCGGTGACGTCGTTCAGCCGGTGAAGCCGTGGTCGGCGAGGGCCTTCTCGATGCGGGCGCGATGCCGTGCCTCCCACTCGTCGAGCGTCTCCCCGGCCTCCTTCTCCAACTGCGCGCGTGCCGCCCGGAACACCTCGTCCTTCCTGGCGGCGGGTGTGACGACGACGCCCTCCTCGTCGGCGACCACGATGTCGCCGGGGTGCACCACGACGCCGCCGCAGCGCGCCGGTTCGCCCAGGGCCCCGATGGCCTTCTTGGTCCCCGGGATCGGGATCACACCGCGCCCGAGGACCGGGAACGCCGCCTCACGCGCCTCCGCCAGGTCGCGGATCAGCCCGTCGACCAAGAAGCCCGCGACCCCGCGGCGCTGCGCGACGGCGCACACGTTGCCACCGGCGAGCGCGTAGTCCAGGTCACCGGACTCGACGACGATCACCGAGCCGGGCCCGGCGCGGTAGATCGCCGCGTGCAGCATGAGGTTGTCGCCCGGCTCGCACCGCACGGTGTACGCGGGCCCCGCGAGCCGTGGCATCGGGGTCCACAGCGGGCGGATGCCGATGTCCATCACCTGGGCGCGCCCCAGGATGTCGGCGAGAGTGGTGGTCGGGACGTCCTGGTAGGAGCTGACGCCGTTCATCGGATTCCTCTCGCCAGTCGCTCACCCATACCGTCCGGCGGCCCGTTGCCCCGACGGTGCGGGCCGGTGCGAAGCGATCAACCGGCCCACCAGGAGGCGACCCTACAACCGTCGTCGCCGTCGTCGTCGCGCGGCCGGGCCGCCGGGGTCACTTCCCCCGGGCCACCATCGTCCACGGTTCGGGGCGGGCCAGGGCGAGGCGGGGCTTGCGGGCGGCCCAGTGGCGGACCGCGTCGGCCATGGCCGCGGCCGGGTCCTTGACCGTGCGGGTCGGCTCGAACGGGCTGCTCATGCTCGTGTAACTCTGGAACATCGCCAGCAGTTTGACCGCCTCGTGCTGGAACGGGGACAGATAGCGTTCCGCCAGTGGCAGGAAGAAGCGGGTCCAGCTGTCGGTGGCCACGATCGGGGGCCGCGCGATCGGGTCGGCGCCGTGCGCCGCGCGGAACTCGTTGAGCGTCCCGCACGTCACGTCCAGCAGCTCACCCAGACGCAGGCTGCCCGCGCCGCCCGCCACGACCTCCGTGCGGGGCCGCGGCGGAGGATCGCCGAGCGTCGCGTCCACCACGGCCGCCGCGACCTCGTCGACCGGGCTGATCTCCGCGTAGCCGTCCGGATCGCCCACCACGACCGCCGCCAGGCCCGACGCCAGCGCGTGCAGCAGGGTGTACGGGCCCGAGAAGCGCGCGATCCCGCCGTCGCCGCGCCGCCCCACGATCAACGGCGGCCGCACCATGGTGAGCGGTCCCGGATGCTCCGCCCGGACCACCTCCTCGCACCGCGCCTTCGACCACTCGTAGCCGTTGCGATACCCCTCGAACTCGGCACCCCGCAGGTCCTCCGGATTGCGCATGCCGCCCACATACGCCGTCGAGACGTGCACCAGGTGGGTGCCGGAGTCCGCCAACTCCAGTACCGCGCGCAGCGGTTCGACGTTCGACGCGAACGCCTCCTCGCGGCTGAGCGTCCAGCGGGTGGAAGCCGCGGTGTGCACGATGACGTCCCAGTGGCCGTCCAGCGCGGCGGGCACGGGATGTTCGCCGATGGTCCAGCTCACCACGGAGGCGTCCGGGGCGCGCCGCGCGGTGCGCGTGACCGACAGCTGCCTGCCGTCCGCCGCGCCGCCGAGAGCGGCCACCACCTCGGTCCCGACGACGCCGGTGGCACCGGTGACAAGGATGCGCATGGGATCCGTTCCGTTGGGTTGGTGGGAGGGGAAACGGTCAAGAGGGGCCGCGTGCCGATCAGTTCGGCGGCGTCAGCACCAGGCACGCGTTGTGGCCGCCGAAACCGAAGGAGTTGGACAGCACGGGGCCCACCGGCACCGGTCGCGGTGCGCCGGTCACCAGGTCGACCAGATGGGCTTCGGGGCTCTTCGTGGTGTTGGCGACCGGCGGCACCGCGCCCGCGCTCGCGCACGCCAGCGCCAGCACCGCCTCCACCGCGCCCGAGCCGCCGATGAGATGGCCGGTGACGCCCTTGACGGCGGTCAGCGGCGGAGGGGACCCCGCGAAGCAGCGGTCGACGGCGATCGCCTCCGCGCGGTCGTTGAGCAGTGTCGAGGTGCCGTGCGCGTTGACGTGGACGATGTCGGCGGGCCGCAGCCCCGCGTCGGCGATGGCGCGGCGCATGCACGCGGCCGCCACCGTGCCGTCCTCGTGCGGTGCCACGATGTGGAACGCGTCGCAGTTCTCCGCGAACCCGCTCACCTCGCCGTACACTCGCGCCCCGCGCGCCACCGCCACGTCCCACGGCTCCAGCACCACCATGGCGGCGCCCTCGCCCATCACGAAGCCGTCCCGTTCCGCGTCGAACGGGCGGCTGGCCAGGTGGGGCGCGTCGGTGCGGGTGGACAACGCGCGCATGCGGGCGAAGCCACCCATGATCACCTTGGTCACCGCGGCGTCCACCCCGCCCGCCACGGCCGCGTCCAGCTCGCCCGTCCTGATCCTGCGGGCCGCCTCACCGATCGCCGTGGTGCCGCTGGCGCAGGCGGTGGAGTACGTGGAGCACGGGCCCCGGAAGCCGTAACGCATCGCGATGCGGGAGGCGGGCGCGTTGGACATGGAACGCGGGACGGTGTGCACGGGCATGTCGATCGGCCGGTCGCCGTGGTCCAGGGCCGCCTTCTCCATGCTGGGCAGTCCGCCGATGCCGGTGCCGATCTGCACGCCCACCCGGTCCCGCGACAGGTCGGCGGGCAGCGCGGCCTCGGACACCGCGTCGGCCGCGGCGCACAGCGCGAGCGTGGTGGCCCGGTCGATCTGCCGTGCCTCCCGCCGGGTGACGTACGCCTCCTCGTCGAACGGCGGCACCAGACAGGCGAACGGGACGGGCAGGTCCGCCTCCACCAGGTGTCCCACGACGGAGGCGGTGGACTTCGCCGCGAGCACCGTCCCGTGGGCCTCGGCCAGCGTCGTGCCGGCCGGGCACTTCACCCCGATGCCGGTGATGGCGACGCGGATCCTCCGTGCGGTGTCCCGTGCGGTCACGACCGCTCCCTCAGGCGCTCTTCCAGCAGGTCGACCGCGTGGCCGACCGTTTCGGCGAGGGTGAGGTCGCGGACCTCGATGTGCACGTCGAGCGCCTTCTCCAAGCGCGCCCCGATGTCCATGAGTTCGAGGCTGTCGACGCCGTAGTCGGCGACCAGGCTCACGTCGTCGCCGATCTCCTCCGGCTCGGTGCCGATGACGTCGGCGACGGCGGTCCTGACGGTGTGGGCGATCTCGTCACGGGTACGGGTGGGGGTGGACATGTGCGTTCTTCCTCCGGTACGTGCTTCAGCTCGCGGGGTGCCCGGCGGGCGGGACCGGCCGGACGGGCTCGGTGCGCTTGGCGGGGGCGGGCAGGGTGCGCTCCGCCGCGGTCAGCGCGGCGTCGAGGATGCCGATCGCCTGCCCGACGTCCGCCTCCGCGCAGGCCAGCGAGGGCAGCAGGCGGATGGTGGTGGGACTGCTCAGGCAGGGCGACACCAGCAGTCCCGCGTCGGCGAGTTCGACCACGGCGGTCCCGGCGGCGGGGCGCGATACCAGGTCGACGCCGCGCAGCAGGCCCCGGCCCCGGACGGATGCCACGACACGCGGATGCCGCTCGCGCAGCCCGGCAAGGCCCGTGTCGAGCAGTGAGGCCAACCGGTCCCCGTGCGGGGCGAGTTGTTCGATGGCGGCGAGCGCCGCGGGCAGCGCCGCGCAGCCGAGCGGCTGTCCGCCGAACGTCGCCGAGTGCAGGAACGGATCGGCCGCCAGCGGCGCGTACAACCGCTCGGAACACACCACCGCCGACAGCGGCACCACACCGCCGCCCAGCGGTTTTCCCACGAGCACCGCGTCGACCGGCAGCCCCTCCGCCAGCGCCACCGACCTTGGTCCGCAGCGCCGCAGCCCGCACTGGATCTCGTCCGCGATCACGAACGCGCCGTGCCGGTGGGCGTCCTCGCACCACTGGCGCAACGTCTCGGTGGGCAACGCGACGGCACCGTTCTCACCCTGCACGGGTTCGAAGACCACGGCGGCCAGGGACCGTTCGGCCGCCGCCTTCGCCACCGCGTCCGGATCGTCCGGATCGACGTGCGTGACGTCCACCGTCACACCGCTCAACCCGGCCCGGAACAACGGACTGTGGGTGAGCGCCAACGCCCCCAGCGACTTGCCGTGGAAACCCCCGCGCACGGCGACGATCCCGCCGCGCCCGGTGGCCAGCCGCGCCAGCTTGACCGCCACCTCCACGGCGTCGGCGCCGTTCAGCCCGAAGTACACCTTCGGCAGCGCGTCGCCGAAGTACCCGGAAAGGCAGGCGGCGGCCCGTGCCGTCACCGGGTTGGACAGACTGCGGGTGGACGTGGGCATGGTGTCCAGCGCGGCGCGCACGGCCTCCACCACGGCGGGGTGGCGGTGGCCGAGCAGGGTGACCGCGTAACTGCCGAAGTCCAGCGCCTCGCGTCCGTCGGAGAGCGTCACCCGGCAGCCCTCGGCCGACGCCTCGACGGCGCCGTGCCCGGCGAACGTCCCGGTCAGGGCCAGCTTGGGCGAGAAGTGACGGCGGATCAGGTCGAAGGCCCGCTCGGCGGAGACCGGCCCCGGATCGGGCACGCCGTCCACCGGGATCACCCGCCCGCCGTCCTCCCGCGCGCCCAGCGGGCCGCTCACCGCACCGCTCCCGGTTCCGGGCGTACTCTCGCCGCCGCCAGACGCCGGTCCAGCGCGGTCAGCATCTGCGCCGCGTTCTCCCGCAGGGCGTCGGCGGCCACCCCGTCCAGCATCTCGGCCAGCAACGGGATGCCGATGTCGAAGTCGACGTGCAGCGAGACGGTACTGCCTCCGGCCGGCCCCGGAACGACCGCCCAATGACCGGTGAACTCGCCGAGATCACCGGCGACTTGGCGGAAGTCGAACCGGCGGGCGTCCGGATCGATGACCTCCGCCTCGGTCCAGCGCAGCACCGACCCCTTCAGGCGCACCGACCAGGAGGTCGTGCGATGTCGGTCGTCGGCCTGGTCGACCAGGTCCACGGACTCCACGTTGTCCATGCAGTCCGGGTACGACCGCACGTCGACCACCGCGGCCCACGCCTCGTCGACCGGGGCGGCGATGCTCAGTTCCACGTCCACTCGTGGCATGGGATCAGACTCCTTCGTCGTCTGTGGCGGAGGCGGGCCGGTCGTGGCGGTGGTCCGCTGGGGAAGTGGGCCGGTCGTGACGGTGGTCCGCGGGGGAGGCGGGGCGGCCGTCGGAGGCCGGGGCGTCGTCCAGCAGCGCCGCGTGCGGGCCGAGGGTCTCCGCGAGGGCGGCGGACAACGCGGCGGGCAGCACCCTGCGCAGCACCGCCCGTGCCGCCGGCCGGACGTGGGTGACGGCGTAGACCTGCGGTACCAGGTCGCAGCCGAACTCGACCTTCGGCGTGTACGCGGTCTGCGCGAAACGGATGTGCGCGCATCCCGACTCCAGCGCCAGCCGGATCGCCGCGTAGTGCACGACGTGGTAGAGCCGGGCGTCGTGCGCGAGGCGGTAGTCCAGGCCGATGCGCGCTCCGGTGGCGCCCTTGCCGGAGAACAGGCACAGCAGGAACGCCACCAGCCGGTCGCCCTGGAAGCACGCGACCAGACGGCGGCGCGGCTGTCCGCTCGCCTCGACGGCGGCCAGGAACGTGGGATCGAGGGAGTCGAGCGTCTGGTCCGCGCGGTCCATGACCTGCCGGTACAGGTCGAAGACCTGCGGCAGCAGCGCGGCGAAGTCGTCCACGACCTCCACGCGCAGATCGTCGCGCGCCTCGAACTTGCGCGCCTTGGACCTCAGGTTGCGGCGCGGCTTCGCGGGCAGCGACGTCACGTACTCCTCGAACGAGCCGTGACCGAGGGCCAGTTGGGTGTCCGGCATGCTCGGCACGAAGAAGAACCCGGCACGCGACAACTCTCCCCGCAGCGGCGCGAGTTCGGCGGGCGCGAAGTCCTTGAACACCACCGTTCCCAGCCGTTCGCTCCGGGCGAAGCGCAGCACCGCGTCCACCATCAGCCGCACCACCTCGCGCGGCGGCGCCCCGGCGCTCAGCAGATGGCCCTGCCCAAGCAGGTTGCCGCACAACAGCATGGGAATGCGCAGCAGTCGCGGACACACCTTCCGCACCGGAGCCAGCAGCCGCCGCTCCTTCGGCCCCACGACGTCGTCCAGCCGCAGGTCGCGGAAGAGGCACAACGGCAGCACCGCCACGACGTCCGCACCGCGCCGGGCCACCAGGTACGCGTAGCCCTCTGGGCCGATCGCGCCGCGTTCCATCGAGGCGAACAGCCCGCGCGACCACATCGGGTCGTCCGGGGGCGCCAGCGCCTCCCACACGGCCGCCGGGAGCGCGTCGACACCGCGCACCACCTCGACGCGGTACGCCCCCGCGCCGCCGAAGTCCGTGCCCGTACCGCCGGACCCCTCGCCGCCAGGTCCTTCACCAGCGGGCCCGGAGGCGTCGCCCGCCCGTATCGCGGTGCCCTCGCGTTCCGTCACCGAATCCTCCGCCCGCCTCGTCGTCGCGTCCTGTCCGCCATCGCGCGCCCCCTCACCCGATGCGCAGCCGGGCGCCGTCGAGGTACTCGCGCAGCGGCGCGCCCATGCGGGAGCGGGACGGCGGATGGAAGGCCAGTCCCGCGGCGGCCGAGGCGAGGTACGCGCCGTCCGGCGAGCCGATGAACGCCATCCCGCCCAGCGCCTCGACACACGCCCTGGTGGTCCGGGTGATGGCGTCCTGCGCCGCGTACCGCGCGGTCAGCGCGCCCACCAGCAGCGTGTCGTCCCACGCGCTGTCGTCCATCGCCCGGGCGACCGCCTCCACCGCGAGCATCGCCGCGTCCACGTCCACCATGAACCGCGCCGGATCGTCCCCGGGGCCGCCGGTGCGCTCCAGCACCCGTTCGACCAGCGCGCTGGCGATCCCGATGTACCCGGCGGTCAGCAGGAGTTCGAACCACAGGAACCCGGCGACGTTGAGCGAGTCCGGCACGGCGTCGGCGGTGACCTCGGTCGTCACCACCATCTGCGGGTCGAGTTCGACGTCGGTCAGCACCACCTCGTCGCTCTCCGCGCCCGCGAGGACGGGTGTGCTCCAGAACGGCCGCACCGAGACGCCCGGGGTCTTCGCCGGGACGATGGCGACCGCGAGCCGGTCGGTGCCGTCCTCGTCGGCGAGCACCACGGACGCGGTCAGCAGGTCCATGGAGCGCGACAGGCTGCACGGCTTCTTGCTGCCGTTGAGCACCACGCGGTCGCCACGCCGCTGGGCGGTGATGTGCGGACGCAGGATGTTCTGGCCGGTGTTGCCCTCGGCGAAGCCGGACGCCAGCAGCATGCGGTTCTTCGCGATGGCTTCCAGCAGCAGCCCCTCCAGGCCGGTCCCGGCCTTCGCCGACTCGACCAGTCCGGCCACCGAGAAGTGGTGCATGGTGGTCGCCACCGCGAGCGAAGGGCAGCGCGCGCCGACCGCCCGTTGCACCCGTACCGCCTGCAACGGGCTCGCCCCGGCGCCCGCGTTCTCCTCGGGCACGAGCAGGCCGGGGCCGCCCGCCTCACGGAACGCGGCGATCGCCGGGCTGGGCGCGCGTTCCAGTTCCTCCAGCGGACGGTCGGCCAGGGCCTGGTCGAGGCCGGGCACGAGCTTGTCCATGGTCGCGCGCTCGACGTGCAGGAAGTTCACGGACGATGCCTCTCTCACGCAGGAATTCACGCTGGAGTTCACGCGGGACGACACGCAGGACGACACGCCTGACGCGGCGCCGGACGCTCAACAGGGCTCACGCAACGGGGAGTTGCCGAAGGCCCCACGCGCGCCGGCTACCGGATGGCGAGGGCGAGACGGTCGAACGCGCGCAGGCTGATGCTGTCGCGGCGCACCGGCGGCTCCGCCTCGTGCAGCCCCGGGAAACGCGTCAGCAGTCCCCGGATCGCCGTCGCGCCCTCCATCCGGGCCAGTGCCGCGCCCAAGCAGAAGTGCGCGCCCGCGCTGAAGCTGAGCACCCGCACGTCGGGGCGGCGCACCAGGAAGGGGTCGGGGCCCGGATGGCGGGCCGGGTCGCGGTTGGCGGCGGCGAGCACCGTGGTGACGTTGGCGCCCTCGGGGATGTCCACGCCGCCGATCCGGGCCGGGCGGGACGCGATGCGTTCGGTCATGCGGACCGGGGTGTCCCAGCGCAGCGACTCCTCCACGGCGTCCCGGGCCAGCGCGGGATCGTCGCGGACCAGGGCGAGCTGGTCCGGATGCGACAGCAACGCGTGGACGGTCAGGCCCAGCAGGCTCGTCGTGGTCTCGAACCCGGCGACGAAGACCAGCAGCAGGTTGTCCACCAACTCCCGCTGCGTCAGCCGCCCGTCGTCGGCGTCGCGCACCTGGAGCAGCGCGGTCGCCAGGTCGTCGGCGGGCTCGGCGCGGCGGCGCTCCAGCAGTTCGGCGAAGTACTCGCGCAGCGACTCCACGGCGTGGTCGGCGCGTTTGAAGTCCTCGTCGGTCCGCACCGGCTCCAGCAGCCGGCCGGCGTCCTGCCCGTAGCCGCGGAACCGCTCCTGGTCGGGGCGCGGCACGCCGATGAGGTCGCCGACCACGGCCACCGGCAGCGGGTAGCCGACGAGTTCCTGGAAGTCGGCGTGGCCGCCGTCGCCGGTGGCGTCCGCGAACCGGTCCAGCAGCTCCGAGACGGTCTCCTCCACCGGACCGCCCAGGGCGGCGACCCGCCGCGCGCTGAACGCGCCGCCGACCAGCCGCCGGATACGGGCGTGGTCGTCGCCGTTGGCCCGCAGCATCGAGGAGTAGAAGAACTCCGCCCCCGCGTGCTCGCGCCAGTCCGGCATCTCCCGCTCGCACCACTCCAGATCGGGCGTGCGGAAGCCGGGATCGGTCAGGACGGCCTGGCAGTCGTCGAACCGGGTGAGGAAATAGGTGTCCAGCGCCTCGTTGCGGTAAACGGGCGCCACCGCACGGAGCCCGGCCAGCGCGGGGTGCGGGTTCTCCTTGCCCTCCGGGGTGAACATCGAGAAGAGAAGCGTTTCTGGATCCACTGGTGCAGGCCCTTCCGCCGTAGGGGCGTGCCAAGTCCGTATGACGTGCCGTCACGGGAATTGACGTGCCGTCAGGCGAACGTGCTGGGTGTCACGGATGGAGGAGACGAGGGGCGATTGCTCGGAGCGACGTCCGTTCAAGTATCTACCGTTCGCGCAGTACGGGGCCTGCGAAGAAAGGGTGAGGCCAATATTGATCCCCGCCTGGCCGGAAAACGACCGGCGCATTCACCGGGGCCGGAAAGGCGCCCTTTCGCGCCGTGTGCGGATGCGGTAAGGGCGCTCATGAGGGGCGCGTGATCGCGTACTTGTGTCGCGTTCGGCGGATCATCGTAAGGGAATTTGATGACCCGTCAGTGAGATGCTTTTTGGCTTTTCTTTGGTGGTGATTATCCGGGCGGTGGGTACGCGGATGTCGCGGTGCAATCCGGCGGCCTTTCCCGGGCCGGGAGGCGCGCCGCCGCCCGTTCAGGCCAGCAGGCCCGCCGCCAGGTGGTCGGCGCCCGGGCCGAAGCCGGGCAGGGCGAGGAAATAGCCGCCGCCGGTGGGCTGGACGTAGTCCACCAGCGGCTCGCCGGCCAGCCGGTGCTGAACGGCCTCGAACTGCCGCCGCACGTCCTGCTGGTAGCAGCAGAAGACCAGGCCCACGTCCAGGTCGCCGACCGCGTCGAGGCCCCGGTCGTAGGAGTAGCCGCGACGCAGGATGCGCTGGGCCGCGGTGGCCGCGGTGCGCGGGTTGGCCAGCCGGATGTGGGAGTCGAGCGGGGTGACCAGCCCGCGCGGGTCGGCCGCGAAGTCCGGCGGATCGGACTCGCGGGTGCCGTCGAGCGGGGCGCCGGAGTCGCGGCGTCGCCCGATCATGGTCTCCTGCTCCTGGAGCGAGACCCGGTCCCAGAACTCCACGAGCATCCGGATGATCCGGATCACCTGGTACGAGCCGCCCCGCGCCCACGCGGTCGCGCCCGTCCCGGCGTCCCCGGTCCAGATCAGCGCGTCCGCCACCCGGGGATCGGCCACGGCGGGCTGCGAGGTGCCGTCCTTGAAGCCGAGCTGGTTGCGCGGGGCGCCGTCCGGCCTGGGCGCGGGCAGGAAGCCGTCCGCCTTCCACACCGGCTGCATGGCTCCCCGGGTGTGCTTGGCGATGTCGCGCAGCGCGTGCATCACCGTGTCACGGGAGTCGGCGCAGATCTGGAGCGAGATGTCGCCGTGCAGTTCGGTCGACCCGGCGACGTGGTCGTCGGGGAAGACCGGCATGGTGGTCAGCCCGGCGGGCTTGCGCGCGGCCAGCCCGAAGCGTTCGTCGAACAGCGACGCGCCGACGCCGACGGTCACCGTCAGCCCGTCGCCCGGCAGCACGCCTCCGAGCAGGCCGCTGTCGGCGGGCGGCGAGACCAGGTCGGTGGCGGGCACCGGGCCGCCCGCGGTGAGCGCCCGCACCCGGTCGGTCAGCGTCCGGAACAACGCGGTCAGCCCGGCCCGGTCGGACGCGATCACGTCGAACGCGGCGAAGGTGGCCGCGGCCTGCTGTTGCGTGGTGATCCCGGCCTGGTGGGGCCCTTCGCAGGGGAAGCGGCGACCCGAGGCGGCTGCGGACGGGGGAGCGGCGGCGAGCGCGCCGGTGGCGACGGCCGCCGCGGTCGCCGCGCTCGCCGTGGCACCGCGCAGGAAGGCACGCCGCCCTGGCGCGGCCGTCACGCGGACGTCCTCGGCGCCAGCAGCCCGGGAACCTCGGCCAGTTGCTCCAGCAGCCCGCCCAAGTCTCCTTCCAGAGAACGAAACTGAGTAGCAGTCAATTGACGCACCGGAATCCACGTCCCGTTCGCGGAGCGGCAGGACCGCACCTGGGCCTGCACCGCCGACACCTCACGCGTCAGCGAGGACGCCAGCCGTGGGTCCCGGGGGCGCAGCAGCGGGGTGAGGACGCCCAGCACCTCACGGGTGCCGTCGAGGTTCGCGTCGAGGGTGGCCAGCGTGGTGCCGCTGCCGTAGTCGGCGGCCCCGGTGAGCTGGAACTGCATCGCGTTCTCCAGGATCTCGTGGGAGCGCAGCGGCAGGTCGCCCGGGTCGACGTCCTCGCTGGGGAAGTCCCGGATCAGCCCGGCGACGTCGGAGACCAGCCGGGTGGTCAGCGGGCGCAGGTCGGCGGCCGAGTGCCCGTGCCACAGGTCGTACTCGATCCGGTGGAAGCCGGTCCAGTCGGGCGAGTCGACGCCTTGCGGCAGCCCGTCGGCCCGCCCGTCGATGGCGTCGTCGAAGTCGCCGAAGGCGGTGTACGCGGCGCCCAGCCGCTCGTAGGCGAGGTGGGCGGTCAGCCAGCGGGACCTCGCCGCGGCCAGGTCGCCGTGCGCCACGGCGGAGTCCAGGGCGCGGGCGGCGGTCAGCAGGCCGGGCAGCGCGGCGGCGACCCAGGCACGGTAGGCGTTGACCGGAGCGGTCATGGCCAGGTCCGGGACCGGGCGGTACCCGGCCACCGCGTCGTCCGTGCGCCCGGCGACGGCCAGGGGACGCGAGGTGCGTACCGTTCCGTCGGAGAAGACACAGCGGAAGGCATAACTCCCGGCACTCAGCGCGGTGTTGAGGGCGACCGTATGCCCCGGAGCGATCCACGGGATCTCGGCGTAGACCTCGGCGCCGTCCGGCGAGGTGAGGTAGACCGTGGCGTACGGCGTCGCGCGGTCGGTCACCGTGAACGCCAGCCGCCCGGCGGGCAGACGGCCGCCCGGCGCACCGCACCGCGTGGCGTCCACCCCGAACGCGCCGCCGGGCACCGCCGTGCCGGCCCCCGCCCCGGCCGCCGACCCCGCGCAGACGGCGGCCACGACGAGCGCCGCCACCCCCGCCCCGGCCCGCCGCCACGACCACGGCTTCCGGCCGCTCTCACGGTCGGGAGCCGGGACGTGCGTGGCGACGGGGGAGGGCATGGCGAGGCGGGTCCTCTCGGGTTCGGCGGACGGGGACTCGGGCGTGACGAGCGGGGGAGAGAGGGGCAGGGGTGCCTAGTCCCAGATGTCGGTGATCGGGGTCGCGTCGGCGCTCTGGCCGACCGGCTCGAGACCGTACAGCTGCTCCAGCGTGGCGAGCAGGTCGTAGTGGTCGACGTCCTCGCTGTAGTGGCCCGTCTTGACGTGGTCGCCGACGATGATCGTGGGGATCTGGTTGTTCTCGGTGTAGTCGTCCTCGTCCCACGTGACGATCAGCAGGCTGTTGTTGGCCTTCGCCCAGGTCGCGTACGCGGAGAGGTTCTTGTTCAGCCAGGTGTCGGCCTGGTTGATGGTGCCGTCGTGCATGTCGTCGTCGAGGTTCGGGATGACGAACGAGAGCGTGGGCAGCGTGGAGTAGTCGGTGGGGAAGGACGAGAACGGGACCGAGTCGGAGGCGGGAACGTTGCTGAAGTTGATCCACGGGGAGTGCTTGCGCGCGTAGGAGCCCGACGTGCAGCTGGTCGAGCCGGTCTTCGGCAGGCCCTCCGAGTACCCCTTGAACGTCCGCCCCGAGGCGAGGAGTTCGGAGCCGAGGTTGGCGTCCGAACCCTCATTCACCGGGCAGCTGTCGGCGGTCAGGTCGTAGGTGCTGCCGCTGAACAGCGCCATGTAGTTGGGCTCGCTCGGGTGCGTCACCGCGAACGACGAGGTGAGCAACGCGCCTTGCGAGGCGAGGGAGTTGAAGTACGGGGCCTGCGAGGTGTTGCCGATGATGTCGGAGTAGGAGTGGTTCTCCTCCATCACCACGACGACGTGCGACGGGGTGGGGATGGCGTCTGCAGCCGCCTTGGCGGGGGTGGCCGAGGCGGCGGCGCCGTGCGGGGCGAGCGTCGCGGCGAGGACGGCGCCGGTCGCGGCGGCGACGGCGAACGGCACGGTGAAGCGCGGCCTGGGGCGCATGGGAGGCCTCCAACGGGCGGGGGGCGGACGGGACGGGCCGTACAGGGCGGGCCGGTCGTGCGGCCCGCGGCGGTGCGCGGTGCGTGCCGCCCACGCGAGCGCGCGGAAGCGGGCGTTCGGCATCCTGCGCCCCAACGATGGCGTGCACAGGACAAGTCGGCGGCGCGCGGGTGAACACCGGGCGGAGGAACGCGCCGGCTCCGGCGCCAGGAGGAACGCGCTCGCCCCGGCGCCAGGAGGAACGCGTCCGCCCCGGCGCCAGGAGGACGGCGCTCGCTCGGAGCCCGGGCCGCGCCCGCCTCACGTCACCTCGGCGATCCACAGGAGGATCAGCGCGAAGGGCGTCCCCGTGGCGCCGACCGCGGCGCCGATCCACAGCGCCCAGTACCCGCGCCCGACCACGGCCGGGTCGTCCGGCCGGGCCGGGTCGACGCGCACGGTGACCCGGTGGCCGTCGGGCCAGGGGCGGGACGCGGTGTCCCGGGAGGTGTGCTCGCGCCCGTCCAGCCACCAGTGGTAGTCGCACTGCGTCCCGGCGTCGTACCGGTCGCGGCACCCCGTCACCGTCGCGGACACCCGCGCGGTGGCCCGGCGGTCGAGACCGAGTTCGTGGAACCAGGCACTCATCGAGAACGCGAAGCACGCGGCGAACACCCACACCAGCACGGCCGCCGCCATCGTCCGGGGCCGCGCGTCGCCGTCCCGGCCGCCCAGCGCCAGACGCAGCACCCCGCAGACGATGCCGGCCGCGGCCGCGCCCACCGCGAGGACCCACCCGTCCCGCCACGGCGCGGTACCCCAGCGGGTCCAGGCGGCCAGCGCGGTACCGGCGAGCACCAGTCCGGTGGCGGCGTTGCCGGCCGCCCTCGCACCGCCGCTGACCGTCGCCGCCAGGGAACGGGCCGTGCCGTACGGCCGTGAGGGCAGGGCGCCGATGCGCCGCGTCGTGTTCATGCCGCCAAGGTCCCAACCACCACCACCGCGCACCAGCGCGATCCGCTGAACCCCCCTTTCAGCGTCGCTTACGGCCGCTCAGGTGACGCTCCGAGCCCCCGGGTTGCACCGGGCGCCGTGCCGGGAAGGCGCCCGCAATGAGGCAGTCACTCGCGCGCCGGGCGCGCAGGCGGTCGTCCGCAGGGCGTGAACGCCTGCGCTTCGACGGCTGGATCGCCGGGGTCGGCACGGCGTCCGGCACGCGGGTCGTCGTCGGCCACTGGACGCGCTCGCCGTTCGGCGCGTTCACCGACGTCATGGTCGAACGCGCGGACGGCACACGGACGTTGCTGGCGCCCACGACGGCGGTCGCGCGGTTCGTCGCCGACACCTACACGTTCGACGAGGTGCGGGTGGTCCCGGTCGCCGTGCGGGGCGGACCCGGCGGGGGCTGGTCGGTGACGGCGGGGCCGCTGGACCTGCGGTTCGCCACCGGGCGCCGGGGGACGCTCGGGACGCTGCTGCGGGCGGTGCCCGGCGCGCTCGCCGTCCGGCCGTCGTGGTGCGCCCTGCTGGACGTCCCCGCGCGGCTGCTGGCGGGGGTGCGCACGTACGGCGGCGCGGGCGGCGGGAGACGCGAGTGGTACGCGGCGCGCGACCTGCTGCCGATCACCGCGGCCCGCACCACGTTCGACGGCGTGGACCTGGGGGCGCTGCGGCCCGTGGTCCCCCCGGTGCGCTTCGGATTCGGCTCCACGCCGCCCGGGCCCTGCCTGGTACGGGTGACCTCGACGGTGGCCGTGCCGGGTACGCGGGCGACGGCGGCGGGGGAGCGCCGCCGTCGCCCCTGACGGCGTCGGTGCGTCAGAAGGTCAAGACGTCAGTGCGTCAGTACCTCAAGAGGCCGACAGCTCCGTGCGGACCGTGCGGGCCGCGGTCACCAGGTTCTCCAGGGAGGACCTGGTCTCCGGCCAGCCGCGGGTCTTCAGGCCGCAGTCCGGGTTGACCCACAGACGCTCGGCCGGAATCGCCTCCAGGCCCGCGCGCAGCAGCGTCGCGGCCTCCTCGGCGCTCGGCACGCGCGGCGAGTGGATGTCGTAGACGCCGGGGCCCGCCTCGCGCGGGTAGCCGTGGGCGGCCAGTTCCCGCGCGACCTGCATGTGGGAGCGGGCCGCCTCCAGGCTGATGACGTCCGCGTCGAGGTCGTCGATGGCCTGCACGATGTCGCCGAACTCCGCGTAGCACATGTGCGTGTGGATCTGGGTCTCGGGACGCACGCCGCTCGTGCTGAGCCGGAACGCCTCGGTGGCCCACGCCAGGTACGCCGGGCGGTCGGCCGCGCGCAGCGGCAGCGTCTCGCGCAGCGCGGGCTCGTCGACCTGGATGACCGAAGTCCCCGCCGCCTCCAGGTCGTTCACCTCGTCGCGCAGCGCCAGCGCCACCTGCCGGGCGGTCTCGCCCAGCGGCTGGTCGTCACGGACGAACGACCAGGCCAGCATCGTCACGGGACCGGTCAGCATGCCCTTGACCGGCCGGTCGGTGAGCGACTGCGCGTACGTGGTCCAGCGCACCGTCATCGGCTCCGGCCGCGAGATGTCGCCCGCCAGGATCGGCGGACGCACGTAGCGGGTGCCGTACGACTGCACCCAGCCGTGCTGCGTGGCGAGGTAGCCGGTGAGCTGTTCGGCGAAGTACTGCACCATGTCGTTGCGTTCGGCCTCGCCGTGCACGAGGACGTCGAGACCGGTCTTCTCCTGGAAGCCGATCACCTCGCGGATCTCGGAGCGCACCCGCTCCTCGTACCCCGCGGTGTCGAGCCGTCCGGCCCGCAACCCGGCCCGGGCCGCGCGCAGTTCGGACGTCTGCGGGAACGAGCCGATCGTGGTGGTGGGCAGCAACGGCAGCCGCAGGTGGGAGCGTTGGGCAGCAGCCCGGTCCGGGTACGGCTGGGAACGGCGGGCGTCCGCGTCGGTCACCGCGGCGGCCCGCTCGCGCACCGCCGGGTCGCGGATGATCGCGGAACCGGCGCGCGAGGCCAGGTCGGCCCGGTTGGCGGCGAGTTCGGCCGCGATCGCGTCGGTGCCCTGCGACAGGCCCTTGGCGAGCGTGACGATCTCGGCGGTCTTCTGCTTGGCGAACGCCAGCCAGCGCACGATCTGCGGGTCGATGTCGCGTTCCGCCGCCGCGTCCAGCGGAACGTGCAGCAACGAGCAGGAGGCGGATACGTCGACCCGGTCGGCCAGGCCCAGCAGGGTGCCGAGGGTGGACAGCGAGCGGGTCAGGTCGTTGATCCAGATGTTGCGGCCGTTGACCACGCCGGCGACCAGCCGCTTGCCGGGCAGTCCGCCGGCCGCCGCGAGCGCGTCGAGGTTGCCCGCCGCCGCGTCGGTGAAGTCCAGCGCCAGCCCCTCCACCGGTGCCTTCGCCAGCACCGGCAGCGCGTCGCCCAGGCGGTCGAAGTACGAGGCGACCAGCAGCTTCGGCCGGTCGGTGAGCGCGCCCAGCTCACGGTAGGCGCGGGTCGCCGCGTTCAGCTCGGCGGGGGTGCGGTCCTGCACCAGCGCGGGCTCGTCCAGCTGTACCCACTCGGCGCCCGCGGCCCGCAGGTCCGCCAGTACCTCCGCGTACACCGGCAGCAGCCGGTCCAGCAGCGTCAGCGGTTCGAAGCCCGGGTCGGCGTCCGGCGCGGGCTTGGACAGCAGCAGGTAGGTGACCGGGCCGAGCAGCACCGGGCGGGCGGCCAGCCTCAGCGCGACCGCCTCGGACAGCTCGGCGACCTGCTTGGCGGAGTCCGCGGTGAAGACGGTGTCCGGGCCCAACTCCGGCACGAGGTAGTGGTAGTTGGTGTCGAACCACTTGGTCATCTCCAGCGGCGCCACCTCCTGGGTGCCGCGGGCCATCGCGAAGTACCCGTCGAGGGTGTCCGCGGCGACCGCCGCGCGGTGGCGTTCCGGGACGGCACCGACCATCACGCTGGTGTCCAGCACGTGGTCGTAGTACGAGAAGTCGCCGGTCGGCACCTCGTGGACACCGGCGTCGGCCAGGGCGCGCCAGTTGGACCGGCGCAGTTCACGGGCGGTGGTGGCCAGCGCGTCGGCGGTGACCTTGCCCTTCCAGTAGCCCTCGACGGCCTTCTTCAGTTCCCGGTCGGGCCCCTGACGGGGGTAGCCGTACACGGTGGCCCGTGCTGCCGCGGCTGCGGGCTTCGCTGTCATGACTCTCCTTCGCGAGCGTGACTCGTGCGGTCACGGAAGGGGCCCGCGGGGCGCGAAGGGGACGACAGGCCGACGGCGCCGCGCCGGTCGCGTGGCGACGCGCGCGTGTCGTGCGGTGACGCTCCCGACCCGCCCTCGAAGGTCTTCCGGGACATCCGCGCGCGATCGGTCGCACGCGGGCAACGGGCAGGTCTTCGGACTCACGGGCACGCCTGCCGGATGGTCCCGGCGGACACCTACTGGCCGTCGCTTCCCGGATCCGCGGCCCGGATCCAGTGCGTATGACGGCGGTCGTTCCCGCTCACCGCTGCGGGGCAGTCCCGGATTCCCACCGGGTTCCCTCTTGCGACGCCACCGCCTGGCGGACGGGGCGAACCAGCTGCACCGGCCAGCCTAGAGGGCGAACGAGGGGAGGGACAGGACCGCCCACATCGCGGACGGCGAGGTGAGACGGCGTGTCGGCCACGAGGGCGTGTCGTCACGAAGGCGTGGCCACGCCTTCCGGGAACGCGACGCGGGGCGTGCCGCGGACCGACCGTCCGCCGCACGCCCCGCCCGCGTGGGCCGGGTCCGCTTCCGCCCGGCCGGGCCCGGGGTCCCTCAACCCCGGGAGTAGGTGTGGAACCCTCGCCCCGTCTTGCGGCCCAGCAGCCCCGCCTCCACCATCCGCGACAGCAGCGGCGGCGGGGCGTAGGACGGCTCCTTGAACTCCGCGTACAGCGAGTCCGCGATCGACGCGACGGTGTCGAGACCGATCAGGTCGGCCAGTTTCAGCGGTCCCATCGGGTGCGCGCAGCCCAGCTCCATCCCCGCGTCCACGTCCGATGCCGTGGCGAATCCCGACTCGGCCATCCGGATCGCCGCCAGGAGGTACGGGATGAGCAGCGCGTTGACGACGAAGCCCGCGCGGTCCTGGGAGCGGATCGCCGTCTTGCCCAGCACCCCGGTGGCGAACTCCTCGACCCGGGCCAGGGTGTCCGCGCCGGTGTGCAGCGAGGTGACGATCTCGACCAGCGGCAGCACCGGCACCGGGTTGAAGAAGTGCAGCCCCACGACGTGGTCGGCACGGCCGGTGGCCATGCCCAGGCGCATCACCGGGATCGCCGAGGTGTTGGTGGCCAGGATCGCGTCCGGATCCCGCACGATCTTGTCGAGCCTGCGGAAGACCTCGGTCTTGACCTCGGCGTCCTCCACGACCGCCTCGACCACCAGCTCCCGGTCGGCCAGGTCGTCCAGGTCCGCGGTGAAGGCCAGCCGGGCCAGCGCCGCGTCCCGTTCCCCGGCGTCCGCCTTGCCCCGGGCCACCGCCTGGTCGAGGGAGCGGGCGATCCGCTCGCGGGCCGCCGAGGTCGCGGCGGCGTTCGCCTCGCACACCACCGTGTCCAGTCCCGCGCGGGCGCAGACCTCCGCGATCCCCGCGCCCATCTGCCCGCCGCCGACCACGCCGACGCGGCGCGGCACGGCGCTCACGGGCGCACCGCCGCATGGGCGGCGAGCCGGTCGGCGACGAGGTGACGGGTGTAGGCGTCGGTGGTGAAGAAGGCGGGCAACTCCCGCCTCAGCGCGGTGCGTTCGAGGATGTCGCGGGCCTCGGTCACCAGCGCGTCCGGCCGCTCGCGTTCCAGCGCCGCGCACTCCGCGTCCAGCATCGCGGTCATCGTCGCGAGGTCCACGGCGCCGTGCCGCAGCCACTGCCACAGCTGGGTGCGGGCGATCTCCGCCGTCGCGGCGTCCTCCATCAGCCCGTACAACGCGACGGCGCCGCTGCCGCGCAGCCACGCGTCGAAGTACCGCAGCGCCACGGCGACGTCCGCGCGCACCCCCTCCGGCGTGGGCGGTCCGGCGACCCCGCGCACCGCGAGCAGGTCGGCCGCGGTGACGTGCACGTCGTCGCGGAGCCTGGCGATCTGGTGCGGGGCGTCGCCCAGCACGCCGTCGAAGACCTCACGGCACAGCGGCACCAGGCCCGGGTGGGCGACCCACGAGCCGTCGAAGCCCGCCTCCGCCTCGCGCTCCTTGTCCAGCCGCACCTTCGCGAACGCCGCCTCGTTGGCACGCGGGTCCCGGCTGGGAACGTGCGCGGCCATGCCGCCGATGGCGTGCGCGCCGCGCCGGTGGCAGGTGCGCACCAGCAGTTCGGTGTACGCGCGCAGGAACGGCGCGGTCATGGTGACCCGGGCCCGGTCGGGCAGCACGAAGTCGGGGCGGTGGGAGAAGTTCTTGATCAGGCTGAACAGGTAGTCCCAGCGGCCCGCGTTGAGCCCCGCGCTGTGCTCGCGCAGTTCGTGGAGGATCTCCTCCATCTCGAACGCGGCGGTGATCGTCTCGATCAGCACGGTGGCCCGGACGGTGCCGCGCGGGATGTCCATCAGGTCCTGGGCGAGCACGAACACGTCGTTCCACAGCCGGGCCTCGTAGTGGTTCTCCAGCTTCGGCAGGTAGAAGTACGGGCCGCGGCCGGCGTCGATCTGCCGCTGGGCGCAGTGGAAGAAGTACAGGCCGAAGTCGACGAGCGACGCGGAGACCGGACGCCCGTCGATCCGCAGGTGCTCCTCGGTCAGGTGCCAGCCGCGCGGCCTGACCACGATGGTGGCCGGGTCGTCGCACAGCCGGTAGGCCTTGCCGTCGGCCGTGGTGAAGTCGATGCGGCGCTCGATCGCATCCCGCAGGTTCAGCTGGCCGGAGACGATGTTGTGCCAGGTCGGCGACGTGGCGTCCTCGAAGTCCGCCATCCACACCCGGGCACCGGAGTTGAGGGCGTTGACCGTCATGCGCCGCTCCGGCGGCCCGGTGATCTCCACCCGGCGGTCGGCCAGCCCGGGCGCGGGCGGCGCGACCCGCCAGTGCGGGTCCTCGCGCACCGCGCGGGTGGCGAGGGAGAAGTCGAGCGGTTCGCCGGAGCGCAGCCGCTGCGCGCGGCGGCGGCGTTCGGTGAGCAGGTCGCGGCGGCGGCCCTCGAAGGCCGCGTCGAGACGGGCGATGAAGTCCAGGGCGGCGGGGGTGAGGATCTCCTCGAACCGGTCCCCGGGCTCGCCGGCGACCTCCACCCGGATCGGTGCTGCGATCTGCGCCATGGCATGGCTCCTGTCGGTGTGCGGGAGGCGGACCCGCAGGGGGTGTGGCGGCGCGGTGCCGCCGCGCGGGGACGAGGCGCGCGGCGGCACCGGGATCAGGGACGGCTCGGTGGACCGGGGTCAGGTGCGGCTCAGTGGAACTGCTCTTCCTCGGTGGAACCGCTGAGCGCGGTGGTGGAGGAGGCCGGGTTGACCGCGGTCGAGACCAGGTCGAAGTACCCGGTGCCCACCTCGCGCTGGTGCTTGACGGCGGTGAAGCCCTCGGCCTGCGCGGCGAACTCCCGCTCCTGCAGGTCGACATAGGCGGTCATGCCGTGGTCGGCGTAGCCGCGCGCCAGGTCGAACATGGCGTGGTTGAGGGAGTGGAAACCGGCCAGCGTGATGAACTGGAAGCGGTATCCCATCGCGCCCAGCTCCCGCTGGAACTTGGCGATCTGGTCGTCGTCCAGCGCGGCCTTCCAGTTGAACGACGGCGAGCAGTTGTACGCCAGCATCTGGTCGGGGTGCTCGGCGTGGATCGCCTCGGCGAACTCGCGGGCCTGGGCGAGGTCCGGGGTGCCGGTCTCCACCCACAGCAGGTCCGCGTAGGGCGCGTAGGCGAGGCCGCGGGCGATGACCGGCGCCATGCCGTTCTCCACCCGGTAGAAGCCCTCGGCGGTGCGGTCGCCGGTGCAGAAGCGGGCGTCGCGCTCGTCCACGTCGCTGGTGAGCAGGTTGGCGGCGAGCGCGTCGGTGCGGGCCACGATCAGGGTCGGCACGTCGGCGATGTCGGCGGCCAGGCGGGCCGCGTTCAGGGTGCGGATGTGCTGGCCGGTCGGGACCAGGACCTTGCCACCGAGGTGGCCGCACTTCTTCTCGGAGGCGAGCTGGTCCTCGTAGTGGATGCCCGCGGCGCCGGCCGCGATCATCGCCTTGGTCAGCTCGAACGCGTTGAGCGGACCGCCGAAGCCGGCCTCCGCGTCGGCGACGATCGGCGCCAGCCACTCGGTGGTGTCGGTGCCGCCCTCGGAGGTGGCGATCTGGTCGGCGCGCAGCAGCGCGTTGTTGATCCGCCGGACCACCTGCGGCACCGAGTTGGCCGGGTACAGGCTCTGGTCGGGGTAGGTGTGGCCGGACAGGTTGGCGTCGGCGGCGACCTGCCAGCCGGACAGGTAGATGGCCTTCAGCCCGGCGCGCACCTGCTGGACGGCCTGGCCGCCGGTGAGCGCGCCGAGGGCGTGGATGTAGTCCTCGTCGTGCAGCAGGCGCCACAGCCGCTCGGCGCTGCGCCGGGCGAGGGTGTGCTCCTCACGGACGCTGCCGGACAGCCGAACGACGTCGGCGGCGGTGTAGGTGCGCTCGACGCCCTTCCAGCGCGGATCGGTCGCCCACCGCCGGGCCAGCTCGTCGGCCGTCGTCCTGCCTGCCTGGGTCATGACCACTCCTGAGTTCGCTTCGTGCCGGGATGCGTTCGTGCCAATGGTGTGAAAGGAACCGCTAGGCACCGGGTGCCTAGCGGGTGCGGCCCGCCGGGCCCGTTGCGGTGGTACGCGACGTGGATGCGGCGGGCCCGGCGGACGGCCTGGACGATCCGGTGTCTGACGACGTCAGGGCATGAATCGCGCCCGGTGTCCGGTCGCTTCGCCGGGGTTCCGGCGGCCGCACTACGACTGTCGCAGTGGCACTGAGTGCCATCAAGAGTGACTCGATGCCAACTTCTGCGAATCTTCCGCTCGCCGATTGCCAAGGTTGCGAAGCCCTGACCGGTCCTCGCGGCGGCTAAGGTGACCGCACACGACCCCCGGAGGGGGACCGGGCGGAGCCCCGGGAGGGAGGACACGATGGCCAAGACCTACGCCGGCGCCCGGCTGCGCAGGCTGCGCGAGGAACGGCGGCTCAGCCAGGCGGAGCTGGCCCGCGTCCTGGCGATCTCGCCCAGCTACCTCAACCAGATGGAGCACGACTCCCGGCCGCTGACCGTGCCGGTACTGCTGCGGCTCACCGAGGCGTTCGGCGTGGACCCGGGCTTCTTCTCCGAACGCGACACCAACCGCGTCCTGGCCGACCTGCGCGAGGCGCTGGCCGACGAGGTCGCCGCCGACCGCGTCGCCCCCTCGGAGCTGGCCGAACTCGCCTCCCGCCTGCCCACGGTCGCCGCCGTCCTGATCGACCTGAGCCGCCGCAAGCAGGCGCTGACCGAGCAGGTCGCCCGTACCTCCGACAACCGCGGCACCGGCGGCCCGACCCTGCCGTGGTCACCGCACGAGGAGATCCGCGAGTTCTTCTACCGCAGGCAGAACTACCTGCACGAGGCCGACCTGGCCGCCGAGGACCTGGCCGCCGCGATCGGCATCAGGCCCGGCGAGGTGCTGCGCGCCCTGAGCGCACGCCTCACCGACCGGCACGGCGTGCGCCTGGCGGCCGACACCACCGACCGCCTGCACCACTACGACGGCCACGCCCGCGTCCTCCACCTGTCCAACCGCCTGCGCCCCGGCCAGCAGGCGTTCCGCATGGCGACCCAGCTCGCCCTGCTGGAGTACGACGAGGAACTGTCCGCGCTCGCCTCCGAGGACCACGAACACGGCTCCGCCACCTGGTCGTTGGCGCGCATCGGCATCGCCAACTACTTCGCCGCCGCGCTGGTGCTGCCCTACCGCGCCTTCCACGCCGCCGCCGAGGAACTGCGCTACGACATCGAGCGCCTCACCGACCGCTTCGGCCTCGGCTACGAGACGGTCTGCCACCGGCTGAGCACGCTGCAACGGCCCCGGCTGCGCGGCGTGCCGTTCTCCTTCGTGCGGGTGGACCGGGCGGGCAACCTCTCCAAGCGCCAGTCGGCCACCGGCTTCCACTTCTCCCGGGCCGGCGGCACCTGCCCGCTGTGGAACGTCTACGAGGCGTTCGCCGCCCCCGGCCGCATCCACGTGCAGATCGCCGCGATGCCGGACGGGCAGCGGTACCTGTGGACCGCGCGGACCGTCACCCGGCACCGCGGCGGCTGGGGCGAGCCGGGCAAGACCTTCGCCATCGGTCTCGGCTGCGAGGTGCGGCACGCCTCCCGGCTGGTCTACTCCGACGGCCTGGACCTGGACAACGTCTCCGCCGCCACGCCGATCGGCATGGGCTGCCGCATCTGCGAACGCCTGGACTGCCCGCAGCGCGCGGTGCCGCCGCTGGACCGGTCGCTGGCCATCGACGAGAACAGCACGACCTTCGTGCCCTACCCGGTGGCGGAGCGACCGGGGCGGCAGCGCTGACCTGCGGGAACGAGAACGGCGGAAGTTGGTCCTGGACTTACTAGGACGTCCAACTATATGTTCGTGGGCAAGGCCCGCGGTGCAGGGAAGCCGGTGTGAATCCGGCACGGTCCCGCCACTGTGACCGGGGAGCGCGTCCTCGCTGTACGACACGCCACTGACGGAGGAAGTCTGCCGTCGGGAAGGCGGGAGGACGGGCGCTGATCCGGGAGTCAGGATACCGGTCGCGGGGTGTTCCGTGTTGTCCACGAGGATGGAGCAGACACGCATGGCACCGGTACGTCTCCACGACCCTGGTGATCCGGCCCCGGTCCGGCCGGGAGGACGCACGTCCCCCCGCCCCGGCCGCTCCCGCGCCATCGCGTCCTTCTGAACGGTCCGCCGAGCGGTCGCGCACACCCTCGCGCGCTGCGCCGGCCGACCCTGCCATCCCCGGATCGCACCTGAATCGCACTGACGAGAGCAGGTTTCCATGGTCCGTGAACTGACCCACTTCATCGCCGGAAAGCAGACCCCGGGAACATCGGGCGCCTTCGGCGACGTGTACGACCCGAACACCGGTGAGGTGACCGCCCGCGTCCCGCTGGCCGACCGCGCCGAGACCGAGGCGGCGATCGCCGACGCCGCCGAGGCGCAGCGCGCGTGGGGGGAGTGGAACCCGCAGCGCCGCGCCCGGGTCCTGCTGCGCTTCCTGCAACTCGTCGACGGCGAGCGGGACTCCCTGGCCCGGCTGCTGTCGAGCGAGCACGGCAAGACCATCGAGGACGCCCACGGTGACATCCAACGCGGCCTGGACGTCGTGGAGTTCGCGGCGGGCATCCCGCACCTGCTCAAGGGTGAGTTCACCGACGCCGCGGGCACCGGCATCGACGTGCACTCGCTGCGCCGCCCGATCGGTGTGGTCGCGGGCATCACCCCGTTCAACTTCCCCGCGATGATCCCGCTGTGGAAGGCCGCCCCCGCGTTGGCCTGCGGCAACGCCTTCATCCTCAAGCCGTCCGAGCGCGACCCCTCGGTACCGCTGCGGCTCGCCGAACTCTTCCTGGAGGCGGGCCTCCCGGCGGGTGTGCTCAACGTCGTCAACGGCGGCAAGGAAGCCGTCGACACCCTGCTGGAGGACCCGCGCGTCGAGGCTCTCGGCTTCGTCGGCTCCACCCCGATCGCCGCGCACATCTACGCCACCGCCGCCGCGCACGGCAAGCGGGCGCAGTGCTTCGGCGGTGCCAAGAACCACATGATCGTCATGCCGGACGCCGACCTCGACCAGGCCGTCGACGCGCTGATCGGCGCGGGCTACGGCTCGGCCGGTGAGCGCTGCATGGCGATCTCGGTGGCCGTCCCCGTGGGCGAGGAGACCGCCGACGCGCTGGTGGCCCGCCTCAAGGAGCGCGTCGCCGCCCTGCGCATCGGCCGCTCCGACGACCCGGCCTCCGACTTCGGCCCGCTGGTCAGCCGCGACGCGCTGGAGCGGGTGCGCTCCTACGTCGACCTCGGCGTCGAGGAGGGGGCCGAACTCGTCGTGGACGGACGCGACTTCACCCTCCCCGGGCACGAGGACGGCTTCTTCGCGGGCGCCTCGCTCTTCGACCGCGTCACCCCCGCCATGCGGATCTACCAGGAGGAGATCTTCGGGCCGGTGCTGTCCGTGGTGCGCGCCGCCGACTACGAGGAGGCGCTTCGGCTGCCCTCGGAACACCCGTACGGCAACGGCGTCGCCATCTTCACCCGCGACGGCGACACCGCCCGCGACTTCACCCGCCGCGTCGACACCGGCATGGTCGGCGTCAACGTGCCCATCCCGGTGCCCGTGGCGTACCACACCTTCGGCGGCTGGAAGCGCTCAGGATTCGGCGACCTGAACCAGCACGGCCCCGACTCCGTGCGCTTCTACACCCGCACCAAGACCGTCACCTCGCGCTGGCCCTCCGGGGTGAAGGAAGGCGCGAGCTTCACCATCCCCACGATGGGCTGAGCAGCGATGAGCACACTGACCAAGGACCAACTCGCCCTGGCGGAAGCCACACTGGACTTCACCCAGGACCGCATCGCCCCGCACGCGGTCGCCTGGGACCAGGACAAGCACTTCCCCCTGGACGTCCTGCGCGAGGCGGCCGGGCTCGGGCTCGGCGGGGTGTACGTCCGCGAGGACGCGGGCGGCTCCGGCCTCACCCGCACCGACGGCGTGGTGATCTTCGAGGTGCTGGCCACCGGCGACCCCTCGATCGCCGGCTACCTGTCGATCCACAACATGGTCGGCTGGATGATCGACCGCTACGGCGACGACGCCCAGCGGGCCCGCTGGCTGCCGGGGTTGTGCGCGATGGACACCCTGGGCAGCTACTGCCTGACCGAACCCGGCGCGGGCTCCGACGCGGCGGCCCTCGCCACCCGCGCGGAACGCGTCGGCGACACCTACGTGCTCAACGGCGTCAAGCAGTTCATCTCCGGAGCGGGCGCCTCGCAGCTGTACGTCGTCATGGCCCGCACCGGCGCCGAAGGGCCCGACGGCATCTCGGCGTTCGTCGTCGACCGCGACGACCCGGGCGTCTCGTTCGGCCCCAACGAGAAGAAGATGGGCTGGAACGCGCAGCCCACCCGCCAGGTCGTGCTGGACGGCGTCCGGCTGCCCGCCGACCGCCGCCTCGGCGCGGAGGGCGACGGCTTCCGCATCGCCATGAACGGCCTCAACGGCGGCCGCCTCGGGATCGCCGCCTGCTCCCTCGGCGGTGCCCGCGCCGCCCTGCACCGCAGCGTGGAGTACCTCGCCGACCGCGAGGCGTTCGGCGCGCCGCTGCTGAAGTCGCAGGCACTCCAGTTCCGGCTCGCCGACATGGCCACCGAACTCGCCGCCGCCCGCGCGCTGGTGCGGCAGGCGGCCGAGGCGCTGGACCTGGGCGACCCGCAGGCACGGGAACTGTGCGCGATGGCCAAGCGGTTCGCCACCGACACCGGCTACCGGGTCGCCGACGAGGCGCTCCAACTGCACGGCGGCTACGGCTACCTGGCCGAGTACGGCATCGAGAAGATCGTCCGCGACCTGCGGGTCCACCGGATCCTGGAAGGGACCAACGAGATCATGCGCCTGATCGTGGCCCGCGACCTGATCGGAGCCGCGCGGTGACGCCCGACGACGCGCCGGTCCTCACTCGCACCGAGGGCCGCGCCGGGTACCTCACGCTCAACCGGCCGAAGGCGCTCAACGCCCTCACCCACGACATGGTGCACCGCATCGACGAGGCCCTGACACGGTGGGAGGAGGACGACGCCGTCGAGACGGTCGTCATCACGGGCGAGGGAGAGCGCGGGCTGTGCGCGGGCGGCGACATCCGCGCCATCCACGCCGACGCGCGCTCCGGCGGCACCGCCTCGGCGGACTTCTGGCGCGACGAGTACCGGCTCAACGCCCGCGTCGCCCGCTACCCCAAGCCGTACGTGGCGGTCATGGACGGCATCGTGATGGGCGGCGGCGTGGGCGTCTCGGCCCACGGCTCGGTCCGCGTGGTGACCGAACGCTCCAGGATCGCCATGCCGGAGACCGGCATCGGCTTCGTGCCCGACGTCGGCGGCACCTACCTGCTGGCCCTGGCGCCGGGCGAGCTGGGCACCCATCTCGCCCTCACCGGCACGCCCGTCGGCGCCCACGACGCCCAACGGTGCGGCCTGGCCGACCACTTCGTGCCGTCCGCCGCCCTGCCCCGCTTCCTCGCCGACCTCGCGCACGCCCCCGTACGGGAGGCGCTCGCGCGGCACGTGAGCGCAGCGCCGCCCGGTGAACTCGACGCGCAACGCCGGTGGATCGACCGCTGCTACGCGGCCGACACCGCCGAGGAGATCGTGGAGCGGCTGCTGGCGGCGGGGGAGGTGCCGGCCAAGGAGGCGGCACGCACGCTGCTCGCCAAGTCGCCCACCGCGGTCAAGGTGACGCTGGCCGCGCTGCGCCGGGCGCGGTCGCTCGGCCCGCTGGAGGAGGTGCTGCGCCAGGAGTACCGGGTCTCGTGCGCCGCACTCTCCTCGCCCGACCTGGTCGAGGGCATCCGCGCCCAGGTGATCGACAAGGACCGCGCCCCGCGCTGGACGCCGCCCACCTTCGCGGAGGTCGGCGAGGCGGACGTGGCCCGCTGGTTCACACCGCTCGGCGACCGGGAGCTCGACCTGCCCGGCGCCGGCTCCACACAGGAGGTTCCCTGGTGAGCAGTCCCAGCAGTGCCAACAGCGGCGACGGCGTCAGCAGCGGCGATGGGGCCAGCGGTGGCGACGGCGTCCGCGGCGTCATCGGGTTCGTCGGCCTCGGTCACATGGGCGGTCCCATGGCCGCCAACCTCGTCAAGGCCGGTCACCAGGTGGCCGGTTACGACCTCGTGCCCGAGGCGCTCGCCGCCGCCCGGGACGCGGGGGTGAAGGCGGTGGGATCCGCCGCCGAGGCGGTCGCCGGAGCGGACGTGGTGATCACCATGCTGCCCGCCGGACGCCACGTCCTCGGCCTCTACCGCGAGCAGGGACTGCTGGCCGCCGCCCGGCCCGGCACGCTGTTCGTCGACTGCTCGACCATCGACGTCGCCGACGCCCGGGCCGCCCACGAGGCCGTCGTCCAGGCCGGTCACCGGGCCCTGGACGCGCCGGTCTCCGGCGGTGTCGTCGGCGCCGAGGCCGGCACCCTCACCTTCATGGTGGGCGGCGGACAGGCCGAGTTCGCCGAGGCGGGACCGCTGCTGTCGGTGATGGGGAAGAAGGCCGTGCACTGCGGCGGCGCCGGTGCCGGACAGGCGGCGAAGATCTGCAACAACATGATCCTCGGCGTCACGATGATCGCCGTCAGCGAGGCGTTCGTGCTCGGCGAGAGCCTGGGCCTGTCCCACCAGGCGCTGTTCGACGTGGCGTCCACCGCCTCCGGTCAGTGCTGGGCGCTGAGCGTCAACTGCCCGGTCCCCGGCCCGGTCCCGGCCAGCCCCGCCAACCGCGACTACCGGCCCGGCTTCGCCGCCCCGCTGATGGCCAAGGACCTGGGCCTGGCCGCCAACGCCGCCCGCGCGGGCGGCGTCGACGCCGAACTCGGCCTGCGCGCAGCCGAGTCGTACGCCGCGTTCGCCGGGGGAGCGGGCGCAGCCGAGGACTTCAGCGGCATCGTGCGCGCCATCCGGCAGCGCACCGCACCGGAAGGCGGCGGAACGGCCGGAGAGGCCGGGGAGGCCGGGGAGGCCGGGGAGGCCGGGGAGGCATGACCGCGTTCACCGGCGGGCGTCCGCCGCGCCGCACCCACCGCTGACGCTCACCCCACCGGCCCCCGCGGGTCCGCCTCCACCGGGTAGGGCACGTGGGTGCGCCGGTCGGGGTCGACGGCGAGCCGTCCGGCGGCCGGCGGGCGCGCCCGTTGGGCGCAGTCGCGGCGCTCGCAGATCCGGCAGCCCAGCCCGATCGGCGTGGCCGCGAGCGGGTCGTCCAGCGCCACGCCCTCGGCGTACACCAGCCGCGTGGCGTGGCGCAGTTCGCAGCCGAGGGCCACCGCGAACTCCGCGCGCGGCGCGTGGTGTCCGAAGCCGCCCTTGGCGACCGTGCGCGCCACCCAGAAGTACCGCTTGCCGTCCGGCATCTCGGCCACCTGCGTCAGCACCCGCCCCGGCGCGGAGAACGCCTCGTACACCGTCCACAGCGGGCAGGTGCCGCCCAGCCGGGAGAAGTGGAAGTCGGTGGCGGACTGCCGCTTGGAGATGTTGCCCGCCCGGTCCACCCGCAGGAACGAGAACGGCACGCCGCGCCGCCCGGTGCGCTGCAACGTGCTCAACCGGTGGCACACCGTCTCGAATCCCACCCCGAAGCGGGCCTGCAACAGCTCGATGTCGTAGCGCAGTTCCTCGGCGGCGGTGTGGAACGCGGTGTACGGCATCAGCAGTGCGCCCGCGAAGTAGTTCGCCAGACCGATCCGGGCCAGCCCCTCCGCCTGCGGCGAGGACGGCCGTGCCGCGTCCACCAGGGTGTCCAGCAGCGGCCCGTGCTCCAACAAGGCGAGCTGCGTGGCGAGTTGGAAGGCGCGCTGCGCGTCGTTCAGCCACGCCGACAGGAACAGCAGGCCGTGCGCCGCGTCGAACCTGCGCGCGTCCGCCGACCGCCCGGCCGCCGCCCGTACGGTCTTCACACCGTGCCGGGCCGCCAGATGACCGGCGATCGCCTCCGCCGCGCGCCCGGCGGCGCCGGAACCCAGGCCCAGCCGGTCCGCCGCCCGCTCGGCCGCCTCGTCCAGCGCGGCGAAGTGGTTGTGGTGGGCGTAGAAGAAGTCGCGCACCTCGTCGTGGGGTTCCAGCGGTGGCAGCGCCGTGGCGTCGTCCGGCTCCGCCAGCGCGGCGGCCCGCTCGGCGGCGTCCCGGTAGCGGCGGTGCAGCGCCACCAGCGCGCGGGCCACCTCCGGGTGGTCGCGGGCCACGTCCGCGACGTCCTCGGCCGGCACGTCCGCGCCGCACGCCTCGTCGCCCAGCGCCGTGCGCAGATCGGTGGTGAGCCGTTCTTCCTCGGCCTCGGAGAAGAACTCCGGATCGACCCCGAGGACCTCGGCGATGCGCAGCAGCACCGGCGCGGTCAGCGGGCGCTGGCTGTGCTCGATCTGGTTGAGGTAACTGGTGGAGATGGCGAGCGCGCGGGCCAGCTCCACCTGGTTCATGCCCCGCTCGCGGCGGAGCCTGCGCAGCTTGGCGTGGGCGTAGATCTTGCGTCCGGCAGGCCGTCCCATCGCCGTCGCGCTCCTTCCGTGGCCGCCCCCGCGTCACCGGTCCGCACGGTTCACGTGGTGCGGACTGCTTGCGAACATACCATCCGCTCATTTCGCAGGATTCGCTGTTTCGCAAGCCGGTGATGGACACAATTCGCAGCGTGGAGCGCTCGCCCGGGTGCCGGGCGCGGGGCAGGCTGAGATGCGTACGGCATCCGCACCGAGCCCCCGAGGAGCCCCGTGATCGACCACCAGGTACGCGTGCGCCGCAGCGCCGACCGCCTGCCGCGCGAGGAACAGCTCGCCTGGAAGCTGGCCACCGTCGCCACCGGCACCCACGACGTCGATCCGCGGGCCGCCGCCATGGCCGTCAACCGGGTGATCGACAACGCCGCCGTGGCCACCGCCTCGCTGCCGCGCCGCCCGGTCGCCGTCGCCCGCGCCCAGGCCGTCGCCCACCCGGCCGCGCCCGGCACGTCCGGCGCCTCGGTCTTCGGCACCGGCGCCCGTGTCTCGCCCGAGTGGGCCGCCTGGGCGAACGGCACGGCCGTGCGGGAGCTGGACTTCCACGACACGTTCCTGGCCGCCGACTACTCCCACCCCGGCGACAACATCCCGCCGCTGCTCGCCGTCGCCCAGCACACCGGCCGCTCCGGCGCCGACCTGCTGCGCGGCATCGTCGCCGCGTACGAGGTGCACGTGGCGCTGGTCAAGGGCATCTGCCTGCACGCGCACCGCATCGACCACGTCGCCCACCTCGGTGCCGCCACCGCCTGCGGCCTCGGCACCCTGCTCGGGCTCGACACCGAGACCGTCTACCAGGCCGTCCAGCAGACCGTGCACACCACCACCGCGACCCGGCAGTCCCGCAAGGGCGAGATCTCCAGCTGGAAGGCGTTCGCCCCGGCCTTCGCGGGCAAGGCGGCGATCGAGGCGGTCGACCGGGCGATGCGCGGCGAGGGCTCGCCGTCGCCGATCTACGAGGGCGAGGACGGCTTCCTGGCCTGGATGCTGGACGGCCCCGACGCCTCGTACACCGTCACGCTCCCGGAGCCGGGCGAGCCGCGCCGCGCGATCCTGGAGACCTACACCAAGGAGCACTCCGCCGAGTACCAGGCGCAGGCCGTCATCGACCTCGCGCGGCGGCTGCGGGAGAAGACCGGGCCGCTGGAAGGCGTGCGGGACATCGTGCTGCACACCAGCCACCACACCCACAACGTCATCGGCTCCGGTGCGAACGATCCGCAGAAGTACGACCCCGAGGCCAGCCGCGAGACCCTGGACCACTCCGTGCCGTACATCCTCGCCGTCGCCCTGGAGGACGGCACCTGGCACCACGAGCGCTCCTACGCCCCCGAGCGCGCCCGGCGGCCCGAGACGGTCGCGCTGTGGCGCAAGATCAGCACGGCCGAGGACCCGGAGTGGACGCGCCGCTACCACGACCCCGACCCGTCGCGGCGGGCGTTCGGCGGGCGTGCGGTGATCACTCTGGAGGACGGCACGGTCATCGAGGACGAACTCGCCGTCGCCGACGCCCACCCCGCCGGTGCCCGTCCCTTCGACCGGGCCGGCTACACCGCGAAGTTCCGCACCCTGGCCGAGGGGATCGTGACGCCGGACGCGCAGGACGCGTTCCTCGACGCGGCGGACCGGCTCGCCGTACTGGAGAGCACGGGGCTCGACACGCTCTTCCCGGCCGTGGACACCGGCGCCGTCGCCGCCTGTGACGCCCGGCTCCCGAAGGGCCTGTTCTGATGCTGCACACCCGCACCACCGCCGCCGAACGCCGCCGCGACCTGCGCGAGAAGCTCGCCTCCGGGCGTCTGCTGCGCGTGCCCGGCGCGATCAACCCGCTGTCCGCGCGCCTGATCCAGGACACCGGCTTCGACGCGGTCTACCTCTCCGGCGCCGTGCTCGCCGCCGACCTCGGCCTGCCCGACATCGGCCTGACCACCTCCACCGAGATCGCCGCCCGCGCCCAGCAGACCACCCGGGCCACCGACCTGCCCGCGATCATCGACGCCGACACCGGCTTCGGCGAGCCGATGAACGCCGCCCGCACCGTGCAGCTGATGGAGGACGCGGGGCTCGCCGGGTTGCACCTGGAGGACCAGGTCAACCCCAAGCGCTGCGGCCACCTCGACGGCAAGCAGGTCGTCGGCCGCGAGGAGATGACCCGCAGGCTGCGCGCGGCCGTCGACGCGCGCCGCGACCCGGACTTCCTGCTGATGGCCCGCACCGACGCCCGTTCCGTCGAGGGACTGCCCGCCGCCATCGACCGCGCCAAGGCCTACGTGGACGCGGGCGCCGACGCGATCTTTCCCGAAGCACTCGCCGACGAGGGCGAGTTCGAGGCGTTCCGCGCGGCGGTGGACGTGCCGCTGCTGGCCAACCTCACCGAGTTCGGCAAGGGCCCGCTGCTGGACGCCGCCACCCTGGAGAACCTCGGCTACAACATCGCCCTCTACCCCGTCACCCTGCTGCGCCTGGCGATGGGCGCCGTGGAGGACGGCCTGCGCACGATCGCCGCCGAGGGCACCCAGAGTCCGCTGCTGCCGCGCATGCAGACCCGCTCCCGGCTCTACGAACTCCTCGACTACCAGGCGTACTCCGCCTTCGACTCCGACGTCTTCGACTTCCGCCTGCCGCCCGGCGACTGACCTTCGCACGGAGGATCCCATGACCACCGAAACCCCCGAGATCCACCGCGGCCTGGCCGGTGTCGTCGTCGACACCACCGCCATCTCCACGGTCATCGAGGAGACCAACTCCCTGACGTACCGCGGCTACCCGGTCCAGGACCTGGCCGCGCACCGCTCCTTCGAGGAAGTCGCCCACCTCCTGTGGTACGGCGAACTGCCCGACCACGACCAGCTGGTGGACTTCGCCGCCCGCGAACGCGCCCTGCGCCCGCTGGACCGCACCACCACCGACGTGCTGACCCGGCTGCCCGAGACCTGCCACCCGATGGACGTGCTGCGCACCGCCGTCAGCTTCTTCGGCGCCGAGGACCCGGTCGAGGACGACGGCAGCCCAGCCGCCAACCGCGCCAAATCCCTTGCCCTGCTGGCGAAACTGCCCGTCGTGGTCGCCGCCGACCACCGCCGCAGGCACGGCCTCGACCCCATCGCGCCGGACGACTCGCTCGGCCTCGCGGAGAACTTCTTCCACATGTGCTTCGGCTCGGTGCCCGACCCCGAGGTCGTGCGCTGCTTCGAGATCTCGCTCATCCTCTACGCCGAACACAGCTTCAACGCCTCCACGTTCACCGCCCGCGTCGTCACCTCCACCCTCTCCGACCTCTACAGCGCGGTCACCGCGGCCATCGGCGCGCTCAAGGGCCCGCTGCACGGCGGCGCCAACGAGGCCGTGATGCGCATGCTCAACGAGATCGGCGACCCGCGCGGTGTCGACGCCTGGCTCGACGAGGCGTTCGCCGCCAAACGCAAGATCATGGGATTCGGCCACCGCGTCTACCAGCACGGCGACTCCCGCGTCCCGATCATGCAGGCGGCCACCGAGCGGCTGATCGCCCGCGCCGGGGACCCCGACGTCACCCGGCTCGCCACCCTGCACGCGGCGCTGCGGCACGCGATGATCAGCCGCAAGGGCATCCACCCCAACCTGGACTACCCGGCCGGTCTCGCCTACCACCTGATGGGATTCGACATCCCCGCCTTCACCCCCATCTTCGTGATGAGCCGCATCACCGGCTGGACCGCGCACATCACCGAACAACTCGCCCACAACGCGCTCATCCGCCCCCTCGGCGTCTACAACGGCCCCGCCCAGCGCTCCGTCCCGGTCGGCTGACGCGCACGCCTGGCCCCGGCGGGGGCGAGGGCGCACAATGGGCCGTGGGCGATGAGGCTCGCCCTCGACCGCACCGCGCGGCCACCGTCCGGCCCGCACGTGCTGATGGCCTCTACGGATGAACGAACGCCGCGGGAGACGTGTGTGCCCGTGGCGCCGCCCACCCGGGGAGAGGCACGCCATGTACGTGTACACGATGCGCGGGGCCCGCATGGCCCACGGCGACAAGGTGGTCCTGGACGACGTCACCCTCGCCTTCCTGCCCGGCGCCAGGATCGGCGTCGTCGGCCCCAACGGCATGGGCAAGTCCACCCTCCTGCGCATCATGGCGGGCCTGGAACGCCCCACCGCGGGCGACGCCTTCGCGGCCCCCGGGACCTCCGTCGGCGTCCTCGAACAGGAACCGCGGCTCGACGACACCATGACCGTGCGCGGCAACGTGGAACAGGCCGTCGCGGGCCTGCGCGCCGAGCTGCGCCGCTACGAGGAGGTCACCACCGAACTCGCCGACGCCGAGGGAACGCGGATGCAGGACCTCCTGGACGAGCTGGGCTCGCTCCAGGAGACGCTGGACCACGCCGACGCGTGGGAACTGGACTCCCGGCTCGCGCAGGCCATGGAAGCCCTGCGCTGCCCGCCGCCGGACACCCCCGTAAGAGGGCTGTCCGGCGGCGAGCGGCGCCGCGTCGCGCTGTGCGAGGTGCTGCTCGCCCAGCCCGACCTGCTGCTGCTGGACGAGCCCACCAACCACCTCGACGCCGAGTCCGTCGCCTGGCTGGAGACCCACCTCGCCGACTACCCGGGCACCGTCGTCGCCGTCACCCACGACCGCTACTTCCTCGACAACGTCGCCCAGTGGATCCTGGAGATCGACCGCGGCCACGCCTACCCGTACGAGGGCAACTACTCGACGTACCTGGAGACCAAGGCGGCCCGCCTGAAGGTCGAGGGCCGCAAGGACGCCAGGCGCCGCAAGCGGCTCGCCGAGGAACTCGAATGGGTCAGGTCCGGCACCAAGGGCCGCCGCACCCGCTCCCGCGCCCGGCTCCAGCGCTACGAGGACCTGGCCGCCGAGGACAGTGGCAGGCGCGAGGTCGACTTCGAGGAGATCCAGATCCCGCCGCCGCCCCGCCTCGGCAGCCTGGTCCTGGAGGCCGACCACGTCACCAAGGGCTACGGCGACCGGCTGCTGATGGAGGACCTCGGCTTCACCCTGCCGCGCGGTGGCATCGTCGGCGTGCTGGGCCCCAACGGGGTCGGCAAGACGACCCTGTTCCGGATGATCGCGGGGGAGGAACGGCCCGACTCCGGCACCCTGCGGCTCGGCGAGACCGTGCGCATCTCCTACGTGGACCAGGGCCGCGCGGGCCTGGACGGCGACCGGACGGTGTGGGAAGCGGTCTCCGGCGGCCAGGACCACATCCGGCTCGGGCCCGTCGAGATGCCCTCGCGCGCCTACCTGGCCACGTTCGGCTTCAAGGGCCCCGACCAGCAGAAACCGGTCGGTGTGATGTCCGGCGGCGAACGCAACCGGCTGAACCTCGCGCTGACCCTGAAGCAGGGCGGCAACCTGCTGCTGCTGGACGAGCCGACCAACGACCTCGACGTGGAGACCCTGGCGTCGCTGGAGGGTGCGTTGCTCGACTTCTCCGGCTGCGCCGTCGTCACCGCACACGACCGCTGGTTCCTCGACCGTGTCGCCACGCACATCCTGGCCTGGGAGGGCGGCGCGAAGTGGTTCTGGTTCGAGGGCAACTTCGCCGACTACGAGGCCAACAAGGCCGAACGCCTGGGCCCCGAGGCGGCCCGCCCGCTGCCGGGCACCCACCGCCGCCTGGCCCGCGACTGACCGGCGGGGGAGGCAACCGTGTCCGCAACCGACCGCGACGCCGGTCGAGCCGTCGTCCACGAAGCCCAGTTGACCCTGATCAACGCCAAGTGGCACCTGTGCCAGGACCGCGCGCTGATCCGGCTGCGCGCCCGGCCCGGTCTCGCCTGCGCCCCGCTCTTCCCCGAACACCCCGTCATCCAGGTGGTCGCGTACGACGGCGTGCTGCTCGGCCGCGCCCGGCTGCACCGCGAGGGCACGACCGCGCGGTGGATCGCGACCGGGGCGCCCACCGCCCACGCCATCGGCTCGTACCGCACGCTGCGCGCCGCCGCCCGGGCCCTGGCCCGCGCCGCGGGAGTGCCGCACCTCGCCCGCCGCGTGCGCTGCCTCGACGGCGCCACGGAACAGGGCGTGCGAGAGGGGTGAGGGCCGCCGAGCGGGGTGAGGGGCGCTGGGCTCACGCCCCGCCGATGTCGCTCACGCCCTGCCGATGTCGCGCGGCAGCTCCAGGCCCAGCCACCGGTCGGCGAGGACGAACGTCTCGAACTTCGCGCCGTCCGCCACCTCGGGATCCGCCGCCAGGCGCCGCAGCGCGGCGAGCGCGGCCCGGCTGTCGAGGTCGTCGTGGAAGGCGGACGCCACCTCCTTGGCGCTGACCGCGTGCACGGGCTGCGACGTCGCCCGCGCCCAGTGCGCCACGCGCTCCCGCCAGCCGGCCAGCTCCGTCGCCGCGGCGCCCAGGGCGGCCGGGGTGAGGTCGGCGGTCCGGTCGTAGGGCGTGCCGAGCAGCGCCAGACGCACGGCCAGGAGATCGTCGGCCTCCCCGTCGTCGTCGGCGGTGGTGCCCGGGGCTTCCGGGAGCGGCCAGGCCGGCGCGGGGGCCACCGCGACGCGCACCCCGTCGTCGTCCACCGGCGGATCGGCCGCCGCCGCGACCACGTGCACGTCGACCGGTCCGCCCAGCGCGTACCGCACGCCGGACCGCTCGGTGCGCACCGTCGCCGGGTGGACGCCCGCGCGGGCGCCCGCCCGGGCCAGCTCGCGGTCGTGACCCTCGGAGGCGTCCCCCGAGGCCCAGGCGGACACCACCTGGAGCCCGTCGAGCTCCACGGTGCGCGCCAGCACGTCCGCGATCAGGAGCGCGCGCAGATCACCCTGGTCGCGCGGGCTCCCGGTGGCCGACGTGTGCACGCACACCCGCAGCAGCCCGCCCCGCGGGCGGCGGATGTCACGGAGCCCGCCGGTGCGGGCGTCTCGTATGCGCACGGAAGACCTCCTGCCCCTCGCACCGGCGACCGGTCGCACCGGCCGCGGTGACGACGTGGCCCTCACTGTCGGGATACCCCTGCGGCACGCGCGTCACACCGGATGGCAACGGATGGTGTGACGCGACGCGATCGATCCTCCGGGCCGATCCCCTGGGCCGATCCCATCGGCGCCGATCGCCTCCGGCGTCAGCGGTCGAGTCCGTAGGGGAGTTCCGGGTGGCGGGCGGCGATCTCCAGCAGCCGGTTGTACTTGGCGACCCGCTCGCCGCGCGCGGGCGCGCCGGACTTGAGCTGGCCGCATCCCGATCCCACCGCGAGGTCGGCGATGAAGGAGTCCTCCGTCTCGCCCGACCGGTGCGAGATCATCGCCCCGTAGCCGGACTCCCGGCACAGCGCGAGCGCGCGCAGCGTCTCGGTGACGGTGCCGATCTGGTTGAGCTTGACGAGCGACGCGTTGGCGATGCCGTCGCGCACCGCCTGCGCGATGATCGTGGGATTGGTGACGAAGTTGTCGTCCCCCACCAGCTGCACCCGGTCGCCGAGTTCGGCGGTCAGCCGCACCCAGCCGCCGTGGTCGTCCTCGCCGAGCCCGTCCTCCAGGCTCCACACGGGGAAGTCCTCGACGATCCGCCGGTACCGCTGGATCAGTTCCTCCGAGGTCACGGGCTTGCCGTTGACCCGGTACGTGCCGTCCGGCCGGCGGAACTCGCTGGCGGCCGGATCCAGTGCGATGGCCACGCCGTCCCGCCCCGCGGTGTAACCCGCGTCGCCGATCGCGGCCACGATGACCTCCAGGGCCTCCTCCGGTTCGGTGAAGTACGGTGCGAAGCCGCCCTCGTCGCCGAGTCCGGTGCTGTGCCGCCCGTCGGCGAGCCTGCGCCGCAGTGCGCCGTACACCTCGGCACCCGCGCGCACCGCCTCGGCCATGTCGGGCGCCCCGATCGGCGCGATCATGAACTCCTGGAAGTCCAGCGGATTCGGCGCGTGCACCCCGCCGTTGAGCACGTTGAAGTGCGGCACCGGCAGCCGTGGTGCCACACCACCGGGGGTCAGGTGCTGCCACAGCGGGACGCCCTCGCTCTGCGCGGCGGCGCGGGCGACCGCCATCGACACCCCGATGACGGCGTTGGCGCCGAGCCGGGACTTGTTGCCCGTGCCGTCCAACTCGATCAGCGCCCCGTCGAGTTCGGCCTGGTCGGCGAAGTCGCGGCCGCGCAGGGCGTCCGCGATCTCACCGTTGACGTGGGCCACGGCCTTGCGCACGCCCTGACCGCCGTAGCGCGAGGTGTCCCCGTCGCGCAGTTCCACCGCCTCGGCGGAGCCGGTCGACGCGCCCGACGGCACGCCCGCGTGCGCCACCACACCGCCGGCCAGCCCGACGGTGACGGACAACGTGGGACGGGCCCGGGAGTCGAGGATCTCGGTCGCACGCAGGACGGTGATGTGCAGGGACACGGTGGCCTTCTCTCGCGAAACGGTCGGGGACGCGGCGCGTACGACGGGCACGCGGGGCGACGGAACACACGGCGGCGGGGCACGCGACGGCGCCCGGCGACGGTGGCGGCGGACGGCGGGCGCGGGGCCCGGAGCGGTGTTCGGGAAATCGGGGCATGGTTCTCCTACCTGGTGAGGTAGGGACCGTTGGCGGCCGGACGGCCACGGATGACGGCGAGCCCCTCCGCCGTACGACACCGTCCAGGCTAAGCGGAACCCGCGCCGGAGCAAAGCACCGACCTGCCGCCCGGACGCCACCGGCGGTGCGGTGGACCTGTGGGCTCCGGCGTCTTGACCTCCCGGCGGGGACGCTGTTTCACTCTCCCCAGGTGATGGACCCCACCTGGGTGCTCGAACCCGAACCGCCCCCGCGGGCTGATGGCTCCTGACAGTGTTCGCCCCTGCCGGTCGGCGCACGTCGGAGGTGCCCGTGGAACCGTCCCAGCTCGTCCTGTCCCTCACCCTTCTCGCCGGAGCGCTCGCAGCGCGGTGCGCGCTGACCGCCCGCCCCGCACCGGTACCGGTGCCAGTGCCGACCGCCGACCGCTCCGGGACGGAGGCCGGCCGATGAACTGCTACGACTGCGTGCTCGACGGGACCGTGGCCCCGGCGGTGGCGGTGTGCAGCCGCTGCGGTTCCGGCGTTTGCCTCGACCACGTGCGCGTGACGGCCGAACACCCGCACCGCGTCACCGGCACCGGCGTGGCGACGCTGTCCGGAACGGCCCGCCGGGCCACCTGCGCGACCTGCCGCGCGGCCGAACGCACCTGACGCCGAGCGGCCAAGGGGTGGCCGCCGCCCGTATGTGACGGGTCGTCAAGTGATGTGCAGCCACACGCCGATCCACGTGACGGCCACCCCGCCGCATCCCATGCCCGCCGCCCACCGCGCGGGACTGCTCGCCATCGCCCGTCCCAGCGCGGCCCCTAGCCCCGCGAGGGCGAGCACGGCGAGCACCACCACCATCCACGACAGGCCCGGCAGCGCCGCGCCCACCAGCAACGGCACCGTCGAACCGACGAAGCTCGCCAGACACGCCACCGCCATGGCCAGCAGCGACCGCCGCAAGGCCAGCCGCCCGAGCCGGGTGGTCGCCAGATGACCCCGGGAGGTGAGGTTCAACTCCCGTGAGGCGCGCGCCAGATGGGCCCGGCGCTCGGCGTGGTCCGAGACGAAGACCGAGAACGCCGCCGTGACCAGTCCCACGCATCCCACCCGGGCCGCGAGCCAGAACCCCAGGGCCGCCCCGCTGCCGATCAGCGAACCGGCCGCCAGCGTGAGCGCGTTGAGGAGTCCGTCGGTCAGGCCCAGCACCAGCGGCAGCCGGGTGCGGCCCACGACGTGCCGCACCGCGTCCCGGCTCATCGCTGCCGGCGCTTGGCCTCGACGGTGTAGTCGCCCGCCACCACCTGGTCGATGCTGTGCACGACCGCGCCGGTGTGCTCGATGGCGTGCATCAGGGCGTCGACGTCGATGTCGTCACCCTCCACCGTGACATCCGTGCCGACGGTCTCGATGTCGATCTCCGTGACGGAGATGTTCACCGCGCGCACGCCCGGCGAACGTTCGATCATCCGCGCGAGGTGGATCAGGTCGGGTTCGTCGATGGCTTTGTCGACGTCCAGCACCACACGTCGGATGGGCATCGCTCCTCCTCTCCGTGGACCGCGTCCGCGGACCCCTTCGCCATGGCCTCCACCATGCCGTCCGTCGCTTGCCACCGCGCGCCCGGCGTGCTGCCATGGTGAGTGAGCACGGCGATGAGGCTCGCCGCAACCGCGTCCGGGACGCTGATGGCCTCTGGGTCCGGTCCGAGGGCCGTCGCCCCGCGACGGCCGCCCGACACCTGGAGGTGGCCATGGGCGCGGAGATCCCCGTCGAACTGCGGGCCAGCGCCGTCGTCTTCCGCGACGACCGGGTCCTGCTGGTCCGGCGCGACCGGCGGGACGACTGGGTGCTTCCCGGCGGATACCCCGAGGCCGGCGAGTCCCTCGCGCACTGCGCGGAACGCGAACTCGCCGAGGAGACCGGCCTGCGACGCCGGGCCGAGGGCTGCGTGCTGGTCCTGGAGGCCGACGGCGAGCAGCTGACCCACCGTGTGGTGGACGTGGTCTTCCTGGCGCACGAGGACGATGACGGTCAGGCGCACGACGACCGGGACGCCGCGGAGGCCGACGAGCCGCTGACCCGGCGCAGCCCCGGCCTCGCCCCCGCGTTCGTGCCGCTGGCCGACCTCCCGGGCCTGCGGCTGCACCCGGCCCCGCTGGCCCGGCTGCTGGGCGCCGTGCACGCGCGGCGGGACGCCACGGCGGCCGTGGTGGACAGCGGGTCGCACCCCTGGGAGATGGCTCTGGACCTGGGGGAGTCGGACGACGCGAGCCACCACTGACCCCGGGGCGGCCCGCCTCACGAGCCGGGCGGGGGCTGGTCGTCGTCGGCCGGTCGCCGCGCGGCCGCCGCGGTCACGAACACCCACGAGAAGACGCCGAGGAAGACCGCGAGCGCCAGCAGCACGTCGAACGGCAGCGGCCACGCCAGGGCCACCACCCAGGCCAGCACCCCACCGCCGACGACGCACACGGCGAACGTCGCGGCGTGCGTCGTGAACCGCCTCAGGCGCTCCCGCGGCGGGCGGGAAGTGGATCGGGGCATGGGTCCTCCTACCTTTGAGGTAGGGACCGTTGGCGGCGGGTGGCCGCGGACGACGGCGAGCCCCTCCGCCGTATCGCCCGTTCAGGATAGGCCGGATCGGCCGGTCCGGAAGCCGCCGAAGGGGTGATGCCGTGCGACGGCAGCCCCCAGGGCGCCGTAGACCCATCCGGCGGCGACGTCGCCGGGCCAGTGCACCCGCAGCCTGACCCGGCTGACACCCACCGCCAGCGCGTACACCACGGCCGCGTTCCTGGTGGCGGCCCGGTGCGCGGGGAAGAGCGCGTCGGCCGCCACGGCCGGGGCGAAGGCGGCGAGCGTGGCGTGCCGGGACGGGAAGCTCCAGCCGTCGCAGGCCGCCAACCGCCGTGCCGCGTCTGGCCGTTCACGGCGTACGACGGCGCACAGCACCTCCCGCCCGAGGTCCGCGCAGCCGAGCGCGGCAAGGGGTCCGAGGGCGGCGAGCGGGCCACGGCCCCGCCGCAGCACGGCGAGCGCGGCGACGGACGTGAGCCCGTAGGCCACCGGGCGGGAGCCGAGCCGGGTCACGAGACGCGCGTACGGCACGTCCCGGCCGCGCTCCGACGCGCCGAGGCGCTCCAGCAGCCACCGGTCGACGTCCCGCGGCCCGTTCACGCCCGCGAGGACGCGGCGGAAGGGTCCGGATTCCATCAGGGGCTCCTTTCGGGCCGGGGCGCGCCGATCGGGGCGGACCACGTGGGGTCAGGCGAGCGCGGTCACCAGCGCCACCACGGCGATCAGCACGACGAGCATGTAGGTCAGGTAGGCGTCGAGGCGTCCCGACTGAAGCCGCCGGGCGGCGGCCACCGCGATCCGCAGGGGCCGCAGCAACGGCCGGTAGAGGTAGGTCTCGACGATCTCGACGACGTCGGAGCTGTACTCGTAACGCGCCCCGGCGGCCATCTGGTCCGCGACCGGCGCGCCCGCCTCCCGCGCGTCCGCGCGCGCCGCCTCCTCTCCTTCGAGCGTGCGCACCTGTGCCCTGGTCATCAGCACCCCGGCCAGCACCCGCCGGGTGGGGTTGGCGTAGCCGTGCGAGGTGTACCAGGCGTCGCCCTCCACGCCACCGGTGGCGGAACGCCAGGCCGGCACCCGGCGCACCCGTAGCGAACGGCCCCGGCTGAGCCCGGTCAGGGCCGCGAGGACGGCGACGAACAGCACCGGCATGGCGATCCACAGCCACGACGGCGACAGCACCGAGAACGTGGGGAAGACCGGCCCCAGCACCCAGGGCCCGCCGAGCGCCCCCCGCACCACCGACGCGGGCACGATCGGCGCGATCCCGGTGGCCACGGCCCGTACCTCCAACGGCGCGACCGCGCACAGGCCCAGGCAGGCCAGCGCGAGCGCGACGATCCCACCGCTCGCCGCGACCCCCGCGTCGGCCGCCCCCGGCAGCGGTTGCCGCGGGGGCGAGCCGAGCGCGGTCAGTCCGACCAGCCGCACGAACGCCACTCCGGCGAATCCCACCGTCAGCGCCACCAGCGCACCGGCCGCCGCCATCGCCAGCCGCTCACCCAGCGAGCCCACCCTGAACTGCTGCATCAGGGACTCCAGCAGCATCCACTCGGAAGTGAACCCGCAGGTGAGCGGCAACCCGGCCAGGGTCAGGCAGCCGATGGCGAAGCCGGTGCCGCTGCGCGGCAACGCCCGCCCGGTGCCGCGCAGTTGGTCCAGCCGGTCGGTCCCGAAGGCGTGCCCGAGCCGGTGCGCCGTGGTGAACAGCAGGGTCTTGGCGAGCGCGTGGGTGATCACCTGGAGGGTGGCGGCGAGCAGCCCGACCGCCACCAGCCGCGGTTCCCGCATCGTGGTGCCGATCAGCGCCACCGAGTAGCCGGTGACGATCAGCCCCGCGTTCTCCACCGAGGAGTACGCCACCACCCGCGACAGCCGGTCCTGCACGGCGGCGTGCGCGATGCCCAGCAGCGCGCTCGCCGCACCGGTCAGCAGCAGGAGCACGGCGAGCCAGTGCGGCGGCGCGCCGAGCAGGCGCAGGGTGCGCCACAGGCCGTAGAAGCCGACGTTGACCGCGGCGCCCGCCATGACCGCGCGCGCCGGACCGGGCGCCGAGGCGTACCCGGTCGGCAGCCACACCTGCACCGGCGCCAGCCCCGCCTTCACCGCGAACCCCGCGATCAGCAGCACGTACGCGGTGGTACGGGCCGCGCCGTGCGGGGCGGCGGCGAGCCCGTCGAGCGACAGCGCGTGCGCCCGCACGGCGAGCAGCAGCAGCCCGAGCAGCAGTAGCGCGCCGCTCGCCTTGCTGAACCCGGCGGTCAGCAGGCTCGCCGCCGCCCGGCCCGGGCGCAGCCGGTCGAACCCGGCCAGCAGGTAGAACGCGAAGCCCAGCAGTTCCCAGCCGAACAGGAAGCCGAACGCGCCGCGCGCGGTGAGGATCAGGGCCGCCGCGCCGAGCAACAGAGCCAGCACCGCGGCGAGTCCGCGCCGGGTGCGGCCCAGCGGGCGCAGGGGGTCGGCGGCGCACCAGGTGGCGGGCGCGGCGGTGCCGAAGGTGATGACGAGGAAGAGCCCGGACAGCTTGTCGGTGCCCACCCCGTCGTCGCCCGGCACCGCGAACAGCGAACCGGTGCCCGCCTGGTGACCGGCCATCGCGGCGGCCCCGACGACCACCATGCCGCCGCACGCCACCGCGCAGCACAGCAACGAGAAGCGGGCGTGCCACGCCCCGGTGAACCGTCCGGTGGGCAGCATCGCGGCGAGGTCGGTCACCGCGGCGAACGCCAGCAGTCCCCAGCAGGCCAGGAGCAGCGTCGTCATGCCCGTCCCTCCTGCCTGCCGCCACCGGTCCGCCCGCGACGGTCCGCCTCGTCGGTCCGCCCGCGACGGTCTCCCTCGCCGATCCGCCCGAGGGCGAGCAGGATGCCGTGCAGCAGGCTGAACGGGCTCGGCGGGGAACCCGGCACCCACACGTCCACCGGCAGCATCCGTCCCACGCCGTCGGCGGTCGCGTACGAGGGCGAGACCAGGCCGCCGCTGATGGCGTCCGTGCCGGCCGCGATCACCACGGTGGGCTGGGGCATCGCCTCCCTCGTGCGGGCCAGCGGTTCCGCCATGCCCAGTGATCCCGCGCCGGTGACCAGGAGGACGTCGGCGTGGCGGGGGCTGGCGGTGAAGAAGATCCCGAGGCGGTGGATGTCGTAGACGGGATTGCCGAGCGCCAGGACCTCCCACTCGTCGCTGCCGTCGGAGCCCGCGTCCACGTGGCGGATGTGCACCGAGCGGCGCAACGCCCGCACCCGGCGCCCCAGATCTTCGCGCAGCCGCCCCAACTCCTCGTCGTCATCATCGGGGCTTTCCGGCACCACCAGCGTCCGGCGGGACAGCCGGGCCGTCTCGGTGCCCCGGTGGACGGAGAACAGGTCCGGCCTCGCCTGTACGCACCGCCCGCACAGCACGCACCGGCCCCGGTCCAGCCGCAGCCGCCCGTCGTCGCCGCGCGAGATCGCGGCGGTGGGGCAGACGTTCTCCGGCTCGCCGTCCGAGGCGGTCGACTCCCGTTCCACGACGTCGATCCCGCCGGGCCAGGCGTCGGCCTCGGGATCGGGGCGCGCCGGATAGCGGGTGGTGACCACCCCCTCGCGCAGCCCGCGCAGCACCCATGGCATGCCCGTCACCTCCGTGGCCCGGTCATCGCGCCGCTCCCGCCACGGACAGGCCGAAGCTCGCCTCGATGAAGGGGAAGTCGGTCAGGATGTCCCCGTTGAACACCTCGTGCAGCAGCACCAGGTTGTGGAACGAGGCGGAACGCGGATCGCACCGGGTGACGCGGCCCTGACGCACCCGGAGCAGATACAGCACCTCGCCCTGCGGTGCCTCCGCCCAGCCCAGCGCCCGCCCGTCCTCCACGTGCACCGGCGCGGCGCACGTCCCGTCACCCGGCGACTCCCGTAGTTCCTGGACGACTTGGCGGATCAGGTGGAAGGACTGCCCGACCTCGTCCCAGCGCACTTTGAGCCGGTCCATCGCGTCGCCCGCCGCACGCGGCGGCAGCGGTGTCATGGCGAGGTGCGGATAGGCGTCGTAGGGGCGCTCCACGCGGGCGTCGGCGTGGAACCCGGACGCCCTGCCCACCGGGCCCAGCGCCCCGTGCGAACGGGCGAGCGCGCCGTCCAGCCGCCCGGTGCCGCGCAGCCGGTCCAGGAACGACGGCGTCGCCATCAGCGCCCGCGCGTCTCCCTCGACCGCCGCCTGGAGCCGGTCCAGCCGGTCCAGGATCTCGATGGGCGCCAGGCGTGGCATCGCGGTGACCCCGCCGGGCACCACCACACCGCGCCCGAAACGGCTGCCGCACAGCGCGCCGACCAGCCGCAGCACGCGTTCCTTGTGCGTGCCGAACCGTGCGGTGGCGACCGCGAGCCCCGCCGCGTCCGACAGCTTCAGCGCCACGTCCAGGTGGTTGGCGACGCGTTCGAGCTCGGCGTGCAGCACGCGCACCAGCGCCGCGGGCCGGGGCACCGCCGCCCCGGCCAGGCGCTCCACCGCGTGCGCGAACGCCAGCGCGTGCGCCACCGAGGCGATGCCCTCGACGCGTTCGGCCAGCAGCACGGCGTCGTACGGGGTCATGCCCTCGAAACGCTTCTCGATCCCGCGATGTTTGCCGAACAGCCGGATCTGGAGCCGGGGGATGTCCTCGCCCGGCGTCTCCACCAGGTACTCCACCGACTCGAACACACCGGAGCGCACCGGCCCGTGGGGAATGGTGAACAGGCCGGGCCCGGTCACCACGCGCGGCAGCGCGAACTCGTCCGGAGGCAGGTCGTCGGGCATCCCCGGCTTGCCGGGCCGGGGCAGCGGCGCCGACGGGTCCTCCAGCGGCAGCAGCAGCGGATCGGGGCGCGGATGCCCGTACGGCTCCAGGCCGAACAGGTCGCGGATCGCCCGCTCGTACCAGAACGCGGCCGGCACCAGCGGCGTCAGCGACGCGAACCGCGTGGCCATCGGCGGCAGTCGGACGTCCAGCGGCTCCACGGTGCCGTCGTGCGCCAGCAGCGCCGTCAGGTCCACCCCGTCCGGTGTCAGGCCGGCGGACAGCCCGGCGAAGCGCTGTCCGTCGCGCACCCGGGCCGCCACCTCGTCCCGCAGCGTCTCGGCCGTGGCGGCCCCGGTCACCGGCTCCGCGCTCATCGGCCCCCGCCTCCCAGCTCGGCCGCGCCCCGCCCCAGCAGCGCGGTCAGGTCCGCCGGGGGATGCACGCCCAGCAGCACCAGCGCCGCGAGCCCCACCAGGACCGGCGTGATCATCCACCAGGACGGTTCGCGCACCGGGATCGCCGCCGCGCCCAGCGACCGCAACCGCGGGCGCCCGGACGGCACGACCACCATCCGGGTGGCCGCGGTCGCCAGCCCCAGGAACGCCAGTGTCACCAACGCCACCAGCACCGCGGCCCAGCCGCCGCGCGTGGAGCCCAGACCGCCCGCGACGATCTGGAACTCGCTGCGGAAGATGCCGAACGGCGGCAGCGCGGCCAGCGCGAAGACCGCCACCAGGAACAGCGGCGCGCTCACCGGCAGCCGCTCCATCGCGCCCCGGATGCGGGAGATCTCCTTGGTGCGGTAGGTGCGCGCCAGCACGCCCGCGCCCATGAACGCGTTGCTCTTGGCGGCGGCGTGCGCCAGCACGTGCAGCAGCGCGCCCGCGGAGGCGAGCGGAGCGCCGAATCCCACGGCGACCGCCAGGATGCCCATGTGCTCCACCGACGAGTACGCCAGCAGCCGTTTGACGTCGTGCTGGTCGAGCACGTACAGCGCGGCCAGCAGCAGCGAGGCGACGCCGAAGGCGAGCAGGACGCGCTGGGGGAAGACCGGGCCGACCGCCGCGCGCGCCACCTGGAAGTAGCGCAGCACCGCGTAGAAGCTCACCGCCAGCAGCGAACCGGACAGCATCGCGGAGACCGGGGTCGGTGCCTCGGCGTGCGCGTCCGGCAGCCAGGTGTGCATCGGCACCAGCCCCGCCTTGGTGCCGAATCCCACGACCGCCAGCACGAACGCCAGCCGTACGGGGGTGTGCGGGAGCCGTCCACCCGCCTGGAGCAGCTTGGTGATCGACAGGTCGTACGCGCCGCCGAACACCGTCGAGCCCGCGTAGTACATGACGATGGTGCCCAGCAGCGCGATGCCCAGGCCCACCGAGGCCAGCAGCACGTACTTCCACGCCGCCTCCGAGGCGTCCTCGGTCGCGTCGATCGCCACCAGCAGCGCGGAGACCACGGTGGTGATCTCCACCCCGATCCACAGCAGCGCCAGCCCGTCGACCAGGCAGGCGCACATCATCGACCAGGCGAACAGGTTCAGGCCCGCGTGGAAGCGGCGGGCGTAGCGCGTGAAGCCCTCCTCGCCCTCGTCCTCGCGCAGATACCCCACGGCGTACACGGAGGTGACCGCGTAGACGAACGCCGCCGCCAGCACGAACACCCCGGCCAGCGCGTCCAGTCGCAGGAATCCCACCTTCAGCCCGCCGTGCGCCGCCGACGGCACCAGGGCGATCGCGCAGCCCAGCGAGACCACACCGGAGGCCACCGTGCAGGCCCGGCCGACCGCGGGCGGCGCCACCGCGCTCAGCACGACGGCGGCGAACGGCAGCACCGCCAGCACGATCAGCAGGTCACCCATCCCGCTCACCCCCGCAGCCTGGTCAGCGCGGCGGTGGACAAGGTCGCGGTGCGCGAGTGGTGCACCCGCATCAGAAAGCCGAACACCACCACCGCCACCAACAGGTCGAACAGGAAGGCCACTTCGAGGATGAGCGGCAGACCGGCCGCCACCACCAGCGAGGCCAGCGACACCCCGTTCTCCAGCGAGAAGAACCCCACCGCCTGCGACACCACGTCGGAGCGCACGATCATCAGCACGAACGACACCCCGACCACCGCCACCGCCAGGCCCAGCGCGGTCGTGGGCAGGACCCGGCTGCTGACGTGCAGCTGGTCCACCGCGAAGAACCCCAGGCCGCCCACCAGGAGGGCGACCAGCACCTCACTGGCGACGCTCAGCGTGCCGCTGCCCGCGATCTCCGCGTCGGCGTCCCGCAGCAGCCGCAGCACCAGCCACGGCACCACGACCACCTTCAGCGCCAGCGACAGCGCGGCCAGCGCGTACAGCTCCGGCACGTCCCGCACCGCGGCGACCACCACGGCCAGCGCGGAGACCAGCAGCGACTGCACCGCGTACAGCCGCACCTGACTGCGCAGCAGCGCCGTGCGCAGCATCGCGAACTCGGTCAGCAGCACCAGGACCGCGATGGCGTTGGTGGTCCCGGCGTAGATGCTCGGCACCGGCCGCATCAGCCACCTCCCAGGTAGAGGGTGAACACCGCCAGCACGGCGAGCAGGAACGCCGCCGCCACGAACTCGGTGATCTTGAACAGCCGCAGCTTGGCGAAGGAATTGTCGATCACCGCCACCACCAGCCCGATCACCAGCGCCTTGGCCACCAGCAGCACGACGGCCAGCACCACGTCGGAGGCGTCCCGGGTGGACGACAGGCCCCAGGGCGCGAGGAAGACGTTGATCAGGATGGTGTAGAGGATCAGCTGCTTCATCGCCGAACCCCACGTCAGCAGCGCGAAGTAGGGACCGGAGTACTCGAAGGAGCGGGCCTCCTCGATCATGCCGAACTCGTTGGTCGAGCGGTGCGCCTCGACCGGGATGCGGCCGGTCTCGTAGAGGATCACCAGGAACAGCGCGGCGGCGGCCAGCAGATGGGACGGACGCAGGATCTGGTCCGCCCCGGACCGCACGGTCGCGGCCATCGCGTACGGCAGGTCGGTGCCGGTCACCAGCGCGACCGCGAACACCACGAAGAGCATGACCGGTTCGGTGATGGCCGCGAACGTCTTGGACCGGCTCGACCCCAACTGGGCGTACGGCGAGCCGGTCTCGGCCGCCCCGACCGCCACCGCGAACGAGGCCAGCGACAGGATGATGCCGCCGCCGAGGATGTCACCCATGTAGCCGAGCGGCAGACCGTAACTGGTGAGCACCGGGATCAGCAGAGGCACCGTCAGGTAGCACACCATCGCCAGCACCGGCGCCGCCAGGAACACCGCACTCGCGCCCACCGGCGCCAGCGACTCCTTGCGGAACAGCTTGGCCAGGTCGTAGTACGGCTGGAGCACCCGCGGCCCGCGCCTGCCCTGCATCCGGGCCTCCGCGGTCGCGATGAACCCCGAGACGCCCGGCGCGGCGACCAGCACGGTCAGCGGCTGGAGCGCCTGCACGGCGGCGACCGGCATCCCGCTCACCAGGTGCCTCCCGGGGCCGTACGCTGCCGGGGCGCCCCGCCGTTCCCGACGGGGCCTGCCTGGTGGACCGGGGCCACCTCCGTCATCTCGCCTCCGCCAACTGCCGGGACAGCCGTGATCGGCCGTCGGGTGGTCAGTGGTAGAGGCCATCAGCGGCACCCGCGCCGCGGTTGTGGCGAGCCCCATCGCCGGACTCCCAGTGTGGGCCCGCGCTCGGCGCCACCGCAAGGCCGGGCCGCCACATGGGTGACGCGCCACGGTGGGCGGGGCACCCCGCCCGGCATCGAGGGACCTACGGGGCCGGAACGCCGAAGACCCTCGCGTACAGGTCCTCGCCGTGGCTGGTCGGCCGCGGCACCCCCGGGGTCAGCCGGAAGGTGCGGGTGCCGTCCTCGCGGCGCTCCGCGCGCAGGAACAACGCGTCGTCGGCGTGGCGTTCCCGCAGGCCGTGTGCCAGGTCGTACAGGTGCGTCACCAGCACCACCTTGACGCCGCAGTCCAGCAGCGCGCGGACGATCTGCCGCGCGACCTGCGACCCCTCGCGCTCGTTGGTGGCCGCGAACGACTCGTTGAACAGCACCATGCCGCCCGGGGTGATCCGGTCCGCGACGGCCGCCATCCGGGCCAGCTCCTCGTCGAACTTGCCGCTGACCATCTCCGCGTCCTCCTCGCGCCGGCAGTGCGTGAACACGGCCGTGCGCACGTCGGCGCGGAACGCCCCGGCGGCCACGAACATGCCCGCCTGCGCCATCAGTTGGGCCAGTCCGACAGCGCGCAGGAAGGTCGACTTGCCGCCCTCGTTGGCACCGGTGACGACCACCAGGCCGACACCGTCGGCGTCCGCGGCGTCGATGTCGTTGCCCACCACGCGTCCCTCGCGGCGCAGGCTCAGGCACGGGTCGTACAGTCCGCGGCAGACGGTCACCGGGCGGCCGGGCGGCAGCGGCTCGGGGAAGCACACCGGCTCGCCCTTGCCGGTCAGCTTCTCGTACGCCTTCACGCACGCGACGTAGAAGCCGAGTTCGCGGCGGAGCATGGTGAAGAAGCTCAGGATGTGGTCGCAGGAGCGGGCCAGCGCGTCGGCCGCCAGGTCGACACCGCGGTCCCGCAGTTCGGACAGCGCCCGGGCGCCGGTCTCGTCGCGGTCGGGGAGCCGGTAGGTGTAGGACGGGCTGACGTTGCGGGTGATGCGGTCCCGCCAGCCGGGGCCGGGGTGGGGCTCGCGCAGCACGTAGCCGGTGCCCACGCAGCCGCGTCCCAGCGTGGCGCTGACCATCACGCCCGACTTGAAGCGCAGTTGCCGCAGATGCGAGTCGACGGTCTCGAACCAGGCGTCGTCGAGTTCGGCCTCCAGCATGCGGAAGAACGCCGTCATGCCCGGCGAGCGGAACTCCTCGGCGTGCGCGTCGCGGATCGCCCGCAGCTTGCGCAGCGCCCCGGTGAACATCTCCATCGCGGTCACCGAACGGCTCAGCACGGACTCCGGCGTGCGCAGGAAGCTGGGCCAGATGTGGTGTTCCGCGGCGATCGTCTCCACCGCGAGGTTGTACAACTCGACCGCGGTATCGGTGTGTTCCACGCAGTCGCGCAGCACCCGCTGCCGGTAGACGATCTCCTGCGGGCCCGTGAGCGGGCGGGTCAGCACCCGCAGGGCCACGTCGCGCAGGAAGGCGTCGTCGTCCGACATCGCCTCCAGCAGCGTGTCCAGACCGAGGTCGCGCACGGTGTCCGGGGTCTCGGGCGGCGGGTCCGCCGCCCAGTCGACGTCCCGGTCCCGGTGCAGCAGGAACGCCTTCATGACGCGACCCCCTCCTCGGTCCGCTCGTCGTCGTCACCGGTGCCGGCCACCCCGGCCCGGCCGGCGATCCGGGCCACCAGCCGCTCGTACGTCAGGCCGTACTTGTCGGCGATCGCCAGGGCGTACGACAGGCCGTCCGCGGGCCTGCGCACGACACGGAAGGTGCGGGTGGCGGGGTCGTCGGGCACCACGGTGCTGACCATGCTCACCGTGGACCCGCTCAGTGACGCCAGCTCGTCGACGAACGTGACGCACACGCACAGCGCGTCCAGCGCGATGATCCGCTCCAGCACCCGGGTGCCCAGGACGACCGCGTCGCGCAACGTGGTGGAGGTGAAGACCTCGTTCATCACGATGACGCTGTCGGCGGTGGCGTGGTCCAGGATGTCGCGCACCCGCACCAGGTCGTCCTGGAGCTTGCCGCTCAGGTCCCGCAGGTTCTCGCCGCGTTCGAAGTGGGTGAAGACCCGGTCGCACAGGAAGAGCCGGGCCCCGGTGCCGGGCACCGGACAGCCGAGGGCCGCCAGGTGGTGCAACTGGCCGAAGGTCCGGGCGAACGTGGTCTTGCCGCCCTGGTTGGGCCCGCTCACCACCAGCACCCGCTCAGGCCCCTCCAGGTGGAAGTCGTTGGGGACGACGCGTGTACCGGATTCCACCAGTTTGTCGGCGAGCGCCAGGTCGAACACCTCGCGTCCGCCGATCCGTTTGGACCGGTCCGAGACCTCCGGGTAGCAGAACGAGAGCCCTGAGGCCGCGATCCGCCCGGTGAACTCCCGCCAGGCGACGTAGAACTGGACCTCCCGGTCGAACCTCGCCACCTCCTCGTCCAGGAACGCCGCGTGCCGCCCGGCGAACGCCTCCAGCGCGTCGAAGACCTCGGGGAAGAGCAGCGCCACGCGGTCCAGGACGGCTTCCTCGACGTGGTTCATGGCCACGTGGTCGCCGAATCCGACGAGATGGCCCTCGCCCTCGGTCTGCTTGAACTTCTCGAACGCGGCCAGCACCCGCTCGCCGTAGTCCGCCTCGCCCTCGTAGCGACTCACCTTCACCCGCCCGCCCGTGATGGTCAGGCAGTAGCGCACCGACGCCAGTCCCCGCCCGACGTCCTCGGCGTCGCGCAGCAGACCCGTGAAGGCGCCGGACCTGGCGTACCCGGTGACGTGCTCGTGGACCGCCCGCAGCCCGGCCGAGCGCGGGCGCGCGCCGTCCAGGACCCGCACCAGCCCGCGCACGGCCGTGCCGTACTCCTCGACGGCGGTCAGGAACCAGCTGTCGCGCTGGTGCGGATGACGCAGTTCGCCGGCCCGGCGCACCCGGCGCCGCACGTCACGCATCCGTCGCGCGAAGGCGTCCACGCCCGCGGCGACGGCGTGGTCCTCCAGGTCGCGGAAGACCTCGTGCCGATGGGCGACGGCGTCCACGGTGCGCAGCCGGTGGCGGAAGAAGGGCGCCAGGTCGTACTCCTCGCGCCCGGCGGTGAGCGCCGCGACGACCTGGTCGAGGTTGAGGTCGGCGAAGCAGGCGGGCTCCGCCACGCCGTCCGCCACGGCCGCCGCGTCCCGCGGATCGGCGAACAGAACACTGGGTGACGACACCTCGGCCCACCTCCGGCACGACGTCATGGCAGGACACACCACCGCGACCAGAGGCCATCAGCACGACGACGTGCGGGCAAGGGCGAGCCTCATCACCCGCTCCCATGGTGCCCCCGCGACACGCCCTCCCGCCAGTCCGCCGCCCGGGCATGCCCGGGGACGGCCCGCGCGGGGCCGGTCGGTCTCCTTTACGCGGGGAGGGGGCGGCGCGTTCACGGGCCGGGAAAGCGGCCTTGAGCACGCCTCCCACCTGGGCGGATGTACAGAACTGAGAGACTACGTGGGGGTCTTGGGGACGTTATGAGGATTCACCGGTACGGTGTGCGGCAGTCGATCGCCGGTTCATGGCGCGATCGTTTGAAAAATAAGGGGGCCTATGCCCATGTCACGCCTGCGCATAAGACACCGCGGCCGCAGACTCGCCCGGGTCGCCGGTGCCGCGGGTCTGGTGGCCGCAGTCATGGGGGCCGGGATCGCTCCGGCCGACGCCAGCACCAAGCCCGGCGCCGACAACCACGGAGGCCTGGTCAACATGGACGCCACCCCCACCGGGGGGAAGGCGGCCACCCACGCGGCCCGCGGCGCCACCACGGTGTCGATGCCCGCGCCCACCGGCCCGTACAAGGTCGGAACGGTCAGCCTGCACCTGAAGGACACCTCGCGCACGGACCCCTACGTCCCCGGTCACCAGACCCGGGAGCTGATGGTCTCGCTGTGGTACCCGACGGACAGCACCACCGGCCACTCGCTGGCCCCGTGGATGCCGTCGCTGACCGCCGCGCACTACCTGGCCGGTCTCGGCGTGCGGGCCGGTTCGCTGACCCTGCCCACCACCGCCGGACACGTCCTGGCCCCGGTGGACACCAAGGCGGGCAAGCTGCCGGTGCTGCTGTACTCCACCGGTCTGCACTCGGACCGCGCCATGGGCACCGCCCTCGTCGAGGACCTGGCCAGCCGCGGCTACCTGGTCGTCGCCGTGGACCACACCCACGACGCCAACGAGGTCGAGTTCCCCGGCGGCCGGCTGGAGACGGACACCATGCCGTCCAACGCCCACTCCTCCGACACGCTCGCGGTGCGCGCGGCCGACGTCAAGTTCGTCAACAACGAACTGGGCCAGATCGCGAACGGCAAGAATCCGGACGTCGACGGCGCCAAGCTGCCCACCGGGCTGCTGCGCGACGTCGACATGACCAAGATCGGCATGTTCGGCTGGTCGCTGGGCGGGGCCGCCGTGGCCACGTCCATGCAGGCCGACTCCCGCATCGACGCGGGCGCCGACCTGGACGGCACCTTCTACGGTTCGGCGACCTCCGAGAACCTCAGCCGTCCGTTCATGCTCTTCAGCTCCGCGACGCACAACCGCAACGACGACTCCAGCTGGGCCACCTTCTGGTCCCACCTGAAGGGCGTGCGCTACGACCTGAAGATGGCCGGCTCGGCGCACCTGACCTTCAGCGACAACGAGGTGCTGCTGCCGCAGGCGGCGAACCAGCTCGGCCTGTCGCAGTCCCAGGTGCAGCAGACCCTCGGCACGATCGCGCCCGACCGCGCGATCCAGGTCGAACGCACCTACCTGGCCGCCTACTTCGACCAGGAGCTGCTGAAGAAGAAGAGCAGCCTGCTGAGCGCCACCTCCTCGTCGTACCCGGAGATCAGCTTCGTGAAGTGACGTGGCGGTACCCGCGTCAGGCGGCACCGCGGGGCCGGTTCCCGGATCACGGGACCGGCCCTCTTCCGTTCGCCCCCGACTCTCCTCGCCCCGTCTCTCCTCGCGGCCGTCGCGCCGGACTACGCGGGGCCCTCGGTGAAGTCCACCGGCAGCACCCGTTCCCCGGTGCGCACCCGCAGCCCCTCGCCCGTCAGGTACGAGGCCGCCCGCGCCGCCGGGTCGGCGAGCCTGCGCAGGTGGACCGCGCAGCCCAACAGCACCGGGTCCAGGACCCGGTGAGCGGCACCCAGGGCCTGCGCCGCCCGCGCCTCCAGCAGCGTCCCGTCACGCAGCCGCAGCAGGCAGCGGTCGGGGCCGAGGGCGGCCACCAGCACGTCGACGCCGGGCAGTTGGGCCGCCTTGCGCTCCAGCCACTCCGCCGGCGGCAGTTCGGCGTCCACGACCGTGCGCGCCACCACCTCCGCCGAGTGGGCACGGCGCGGATGGGTGTCGAGGTCGGTGACGGCGAGGAAGCCGCGCGGTTCGTCCGGCGGTTCCGGGGCCACAGGCCTGCGTCGCACACCGACCGTCCCGTCGTCGAGCCGAAGTCCCGTCACGTCGTAGGCGACCGGAACCGCCTGCCGCACCGGCCACGGCGCGGGCACGGGGCGCGGTCGCGGCGGGGCGTCCGGCACGGTGACGCCGCGGTGCGCCAGGAAACCGTAGATGTTCCGCCGCAGGATCTCGCCCGCCCTGCCGGGCGCGCCGAGCTGTGCCTCGGTGATCTCCCGCGCGCTGTCCGGCTTGTGGTGCTCGATGCCCTGCCGCACCTGCTCGAACAGGTCGCCGTCCGGGTCGAGCCGGGGCGTCCGAAGGGCGAACCGGGCGGCGGGGGAGACCGGGTCCAGCTCCGCGAGCCCGGTCGCGGCCAGCAGCGTCACGCGGTCCGCCGAGGACGCGTAGAAGGTGGTGCTGCCGTGGTCGCCGATGACCACGTCACAGGCGATCGTGGCGGCCCGCCACCCCTCCTGCGCGGGAACGAGCATCAGCCCCGCGTCCAGCGCGTCGGCCAGCCGGCCGCGCACCCCCAGCTCGCCCACCCGCGCCCAGACGTTCGGGTGCAGCACCGCGGCCACCGCGTACTCGTCCACCGGCAGCGCGGTCACCAGCCGCAGCGGCAGATCGGGGCGGCTGCCGATCAGCGAGTGCTCACCCCAGGTGGAGTGCAGCACCACCAGCTTGCGGTCGCCGCGCAGGCCGAGCGACCGGCGGTACTCGTCGCGGCGCGGCACGCTCGCCGTGATCCGGTCGAAGCACCAGTCGCCGACCACCACCGCGCGCGGCACCGCCCGCGGGCAGACGCTCGCCAGCCGCTGGACCTGCTCCTCGTGGGAGACGCCGATCACCGCGGGAACCACCTTGCCGAAGCGGGTCAGTTCACGCCGCGACAGCCCGGCCGGGGAGACCGCGTCCCCGGTGGTCTCGCGCACCAGGCGGTTGTAGCCCGCGCCGTGCGGCAGCACCATCAACGGCGCGCGCAGCCGGTGCATCGAGGCGTTCACCGTGCACGCGACGGCGAGGTCGAAGCGCTGCCGCACCGCCTCCCGCCACGGCAGCACCCGCGCGCCGACCGCCGTCAGGTACTCGTCGAGCCCGGCGGCGAAGGCCGAACCGGGATTGACGGTGTACGTGACCTCGACGTCGTCCTCGGGGCGCAGCAGGGTGAGCACGTCGAGCAGCCGGGTCGCCGAGGTCAGCGTGCGCACCACGCCCAGCACCCGGGCCTTCGGCCGCCAGGTGTCCCACCGCTCCGCGGTGGCACGCCGCCTGGCACCGCGCGACAGCAGGACCACGCCAACTCTCCGGTGAGTACGGTGACGCTCCGGGCCGGCGGGCCGCTCGTACGCATCCGGCGTCCCGGCCCCGGAGGAGGCCCCCGAGATGGTACTCACGAGCCGCCCCCGCCGGGCGCGACGGGGGCGGCCGGATCCGGGCCCGCCACGCCCATGCTGCGCCGCAGCTCCTCGGTCTTGGCCAGGCAGGCGTCCCGCAGCCGTTCGTCGCGCACGTCCCCGGCCAGGGCTCCGGTGAGCGCGAGCGCCTCGTCGAGCTTGGCGTACTGCTTGCGCGCGTGGGCCCGCACCGCGGCGTCCACCGCGCAGGTCACCGCCTGGTCCGGGTGGCCCATCGCCTGGTGCGCCCGGGCGCGCACCAGCGCGACCCGCATCCGCATCGCGTCGCCGGCCGGGGCCCCGTCCAGCGCCGCGTCCAGCACTTCCAGCGCCTGCCGGGGCCGTCCGGCGGCCACCAGCGCCTGGGCCACGTTGTAGCTCTGCACGGCGACGCCGTGGCGGTCGCCCTCGTTGGCCCGCAGCGCCCGGGTGAAGAGTCCGACGGCCGCCTCGTGGTCGTCGCGCGCGCGGCACAGCAGGCCCCGGGTCTCCCAGATCACGCCGTGCAGCCGGGGGTCGGCGACCACGCCCAGCAGCTCCTGCGCCCGGTCCAGTTCGGCGTGCGCCTCGTCGTAGTCGCCCAACTCGTAGTACGCGCGGGCGAGTTGGTTGCGCATGCGGATCTCGGCGTCCGTGCGGGCCTCCCACTGGGCGGCGGCGACGCCCAGCCGGTGCGCCTCGATCCAGTCGCCGTAGTGCTTGCGACTGTGGTAGAGCGCCCACAGCGACTCGCACAGCCGCCACACGGCGTCGTGCCATCCGCGTGCGTGGGCCAGCCGCATGACCGCCAGCAGGTTGTCGCGTTCGGCGTCCAGCCAGTCGAGCGCCTGCCCGCCGCTGGTGAACGGGCTGACGCCGTCCGGCGGCGGTTGCAGCCGCATCCGGTCGCCCAGCACCAGCCGGTCGGCGTGCCCGGCGGCGTTCAGGTAGAAGACGACGAAGAGGCGCGACGTGGCGTCCCCGCGCTCTTGCGGCTCGCCCGCCGTGGCGTACGCGCGGGCGTGGGCGCGTACGACGTCGTGCAGCCGGAACCTGCGCGGCAGAGCGTCCGCCTCCGCGTCGTCGCTCGGGACGCTGCGCTCGTGCGGCGCGGCGAGATTCGACGTCAGCAGTTCACCGAGGCCCGCGTCGAACCCCCGCGCCCCGGCGGCGCCGACCGCGGCGGCGGTGAAGGACGTGCCGGGGAAACAGCCCAGCACCCGGTACAACTCCCTCGCCGGTTCCGAGAACCCCGCCACCACCTGGTCGAACACGACCCCCACGGTGTCGTGCCCGCCGCCGCGGCCCAGCCATCCGGCCTCGTCGCCCAGCGTGCGCACGACGTCGTCGAGCGACAGGTGGGGCCGCTCCAGCACCTGGGTGCCTGCGGCGCGCATGGCCAGCGGCAGCCCGCCGCAGAACCTCCACAACTCGACCGCCTGCCGCTGCTCCGCGTTCTCCAGCCAGCAGCGCACCAGTTGCACACCGGCCGTCTCGTCCAGGGGCTCGACGACGACCTCGGCCGCGCCGTCCAGCAACAGGGAGGGCAGCCTGCGACGGCTGCACACCACGAGGTGACCGCCGCCGGGGATCAGCGGGCGGACCTCGGGGGCTTACCGGACGTTGTCGACCACCACGAGCAGCCGCAGCCCCCTCGTCACCGTGCGGAACAGCGCCGACCGGCCGGAGACCGTGGCGGGCAGGAAAGCCGCGTGCACCCCGAGGGCGGCGAGGAAGTCACCCAGCACGGCGCCGACGTCCACGACTCCGTCCCGCCGCCCGTCCTCCAGGTTGGCGTACAACTGCCCGTCCGGGAAACGGTCCGCCACCGCGTCCGCCCACTCGGCGATCAGCCGGGTCTTGCCGACACCGCCCATCCCGGAGACCGTCACCAGGTTGGCGAAGGTCAACGCCCTTGTGAGCCGGTCGAGTTCGCGCTTGCGGTTGACGAACGTGCCGATCCGCGAGGGCAACTGGCGTGGCGGCGGGGGACGGTGGTCCTCTGCCTGATGGATCGTCAGTCCTTCGATGCGCTCGGCCTGGAGCACGGTGCCGTGCACCGAGGCGTGACCGTCCAGACTGTTGCGCGTCGCATGCCGACCGTCCGGTCCGCTCTGCCCGTCCACCCCGGTCCCCCTCCCGCCGTGACCGGTGCCCCGGCCGGCTCCACTTCGGGGACCAGCGTATGGCCTGCCCGCGACGGAGAGACGCCAACAAGGTGGCGTGTTGGGCGGCCCGGTGGCGAGCCGCTCCGCGAGCCGGGACAACACGCGGACCCGTACGATGTGTTGTGCCGACGAGACGTCGGCCGACGAGGCCACGGCGTGACGGAAGTGGGGACCGGGGATGGGGGCGGCGGTATGAGGGCCAAGCGGGCGGACACCTCCGATCCGTGGTTCCACCGGCATCCGGCCGAGTCCCCGGCCGTGCGGCTCGTGTGCTGCCCGCACGCGGGCGGGACCGCCGCCGCCTACGTCGGCTGGCCGCAGCGGCTGCCGCGTCACGTCGAGACGCTGGCCGTGCAGTATCCCGGCCGGCAGAACCGCTTCCACGAGCCGTGCGCCGCGTCGATGGACGAGCTGGCCGACGCGCTGGCGATCGCCCTCAAACCCCATCTGGGGCTGCCGCTCGTGCTGTTCGGCCACAGCATGGGCTCGGCCGTCGCCTACGAGGTCGCGGTACGGCTGGAGCGCGAGGGAGCCGACGTGGCCCGGCTGCTGGTCTCCGGGCGCGGCGCACCGCACCGCGCGTACGCCACCGCGCGGCTGCCCGGACTCGACGACGCCTCGCTCCTGGAGAACGTACGGCGCCTGGCCGGGCCGGAGGCCGCCGTCTACGACCACCCCGAACTGCGCGACGTGCTGATGCCGCCGCTGCGCGCCGACTACCGGCTGCTGGACGCCTACCAGCCCGCCGCCGTCCCGGCCGTGCTGCGCGCCCCGGTCGCGGCGTTCGGCGGCGACGCCGACCCGGCCTGCCCGGTCGACGAACTGGACACCTGGGCCGACGTCAGCGGCTCGCCGTTGCGCAAGCGCCTCTTCCCCGGCGGCCACTTCTACCTGCGCGACCACGAGGACGCGTTGCTGGACGACGTGGCGCGGCTGCTGCCCCAGCCCTGAAATCCCCTGCCCGGAACGCCACTTACTGTCGCGTAACGCTGCGCACAGGGTGACCGCCCGGGATACTGGGCGCCCTGAGCCGGGGACACGGTACGGGGGGAGGCTCGGGATGAGCGACGACGCGCCGCGCGACGGGGCGGCCGAGGACGACGGGACACGCCTGCTCGCGGGCCGGTACGCGCTGGGGGAGTGTCTTGGCAGCGGCGGCATGGGCACCGTCTGGCGTGCCGAGGACCGGACGCTGGAGCGCGAGGTCGCCGTCAAGGAGATCACCGTCGGCGCCCTCGCCGATGAGCAACTGGCCGTGCTGCACGTGCGGTTGCGGCAGGAGGCCAGGGCGGCGGCCCGTATCAGCCACCCCGGCGTCGTCACCGTGCACGACGTCCTGGAGGAGGACGGCCGCCCCTGGATCGTCATGGAACTGGTCGACGGGCGCTCCCTGGAGGAGGTGCTCGCCACCGAGGGCACCCTGCTGCCCCGCGACGCCGCCCGCGTCGGCGCCGACCTGGTCGCCACCTTGCGCAGCGCGCACCGGGCGGGCGTGCTGCACCGGGACGTCAAACCCGCCAACGTGCTGCTGGAGCGCGGCGGCAGGACCGTGCTGACCGACTTCGGCATCGCCGTGGTCGACGGCCTCCAGGGCGGACTGACCCGCAGCGGTGACATCGTGGGATCGCCCGACTACCTCGCCCCGGAGCGCGCCACGGGTCACCGCCCCGGCCCCGCCTCCGACCTGTGGTCGCTGGGCGCCACCCTCTACGCGGCCGTCGAAGGACGCTCACCGTTCCGTCGCACCTCGACGATGGGCACCCTGCACGCCCTCGTCTCCGAGCCGCTGCCGCCCGCGCGTGACGCCGGAGCGCTCGCGCCGGTCCTCGAAGCGCTGCTGCGCAAGGACCCCGACCAACGGCCTACCGCGGAACGGACGCAGCGCATGCTGGAGGACGTGGCGAACGGCCGCCCACCGCGCGGCGTCACCCCCGTCCACCCGCCCACCGAGGTCGTCACCCCGCAGCCCCCGCTGGCCGGGCACGGCTTCGCGCACCAGCCGACGCAAGTCGCACCGGCCCGCCCGCCGTCCACCGTCCCGATCGCCTACCCGGGCGCCCACGAGCCGCCGCGCCGCGGACGGACCGGACTGCTGGTCGGCGCGACCGCCGTGGCCGCCGCGCTGCTGGGCGGCGGCGTCGCGGCGGCCGTGCTGCTCGGGGCGTCGCACCACCACGCCGTCCGCGCCGAGGTGCGCCCGGGGACCGGCGGCACCGTCGTCCCGAGCACCCCGGCCCCCGCCGTCCCGTCGAGCCTCCCGTCCGCGCCCGTCCAGCCACCCGCGGCCACCCCGCCCGCGCCCACGCAGGCCGCCGCCGCGCCGGACGAGGTGGTGCAGGCCTACTACACGGCCATCAACTCCGGTGACTACCAGGACGCGTGGGAGCTGGGCGGGGACAACATCCAGGACGGCTCGTACGACTCGTTCGTCTCCGGGTTCGCGGAGACCGCCACCGACTCGGTGGACGTCGAGTCGGTGGACGGCGACCAGGTCACCGTCCAGCTCGACGCCGAGCAGACGGACGGCAGCCACGAGTACTTCGCGGGCACCTACACCGTGCGCGGCGGTGTCATCACCGGCGCCGACATCACACCGCTGTCGGACGGCTGACCGACTCGGCCGTCGCCACCCACTTGCCGAGCGCCTCCGCCATCGCGCCCGGGTCCGCGGCCGCCGTCGCGTGCGCCACGTAGCCGTCCGGCCGCACCAGCGCCGCGCCCGCAGACGCCCATGCCCCCTCGCGCGGCAGCGCCCGCCGCACCGCGACGCGCTCGCAGGCCAGGTCCGCGAACGCGCCGTCCGGCGTGAAGTCCGCGAGCAGGAAGCGGTCGACCCGCAACGCCCGCAGCAGCCGGTCGTCCCCGCTCCCGCCCGGTCCGCCGCCGGGCACCGGCCGCAGCGCGAGGTCCGGCGCGCGGGTACCGGCCAGCGGGTGCGCGCCGTCGGGCTGCGGGTAGTCCAGGCCCAGGCCGGACAACCAGCCGGTGAGTTCGCGCGCGGTGTCGCCGCCCCGGGCGATCAGGTCCGCGAACAGCTCCCGCAGCGCCGCGCCGGAGGGGGAGAAGTCGTGCATCAGGGCGCCCTGCGCCAGGGTGTTGGCGGCCAGGCGCTCGGCCACCCGGCGGCGTTCGTGCTCGTAGCCCAGCTCGCCGTGGGTCAGCGCGGGCGTCGCCCAGCCCCGGATCTCGGCGGCCAGCTTCCAGGCGAGGTTGGCGGCGTCCTGGAGGCCGACGTTGAGGCCCTGCCCGCCGGCCGGGAGGTGGACGTGCGCGGCGTCGCCCGCCAGATGCACCCGGCCCACCCGGTAGCGGGACGCGTGCCGCGTGACGTCGGTGGACCGGGTCAGCCAACTCACCGACCGCAGGCCGAAGTCGTGGCCCACGACGCGCCGCATCGCCGCCCGCAGCCCCTCCGGCGTCAACGGCTGCGCGCGCCGTTCCCTGATCGTCTCCGGGTCCAGCCGGGTGTCGGCCGCCTCGGTGCCGAAGACCCGGTAGCCGCCGTCCGGCAGCGGTATGACGCTGACCGAGCCGGTCGCGGCGAACCACTGATGGCTGATCCCCTCCGGCGGCCGGTCCAGTTCCACGTCGGCGCCGAAGCCCAGGGCCGAGGGAGGAGAGCCGGGGAAGTCCACCTCCGCCAGCCGCCGCACCACGCTGTGCGCGCCGTCGGCGCCCACCAGGTGTGCCACCTCGCGCACGGTCCCGTCGCCGAGCCGTACCCGCACCCCGTCCTCGTGCTGCTCGAACCCGGTGACCTCGCACCCGCGGCGCACCGGCACCCCGCGCTCGCGCAGGTGCGCCTCCAGCAGCCGTTCGGTGCGTGCCTGCGGGATCAACAGCACGAACGGATAAGGGGTGTCGAGACCCGCGTAGTCCAGCAGGCTCGGCAGCAGGGCGAAGTGGGTCCGCGAGGCCGTGCGCCCCCGCGCCAGCAGTTCCTCGGAGAACCGCCCGCCGCTCGGCGTCGTCAGCACCTCCAGGGTCTCCAGGGTGCGCGGGTGCATCACGGTGGCCTTGGAGTGCTCGCTCGGCACGGTCGCGCGCTCGAAGACCTCGACCGGCACGCCCGCCGCGTCGAGGAAGGCGGCGACGGCCAGTCCGACCGGACCGCCACCGGCGATCGCGACCGCCAACTCGCCTGTGTTGCCGTGCTGTTCGCCTAACGATGTCATGGGACGCAGTCCTTCCCTCAGTTCTTTTGACGTTAAGATAATGAACGTTGAGACAGTCCGGTAGTCCGCCTCCCCGTCACCCTGGAGTGGTTCGTGTCACAGCAGCAGCCCGCCGCCGACTACGTCGACCGGCTCACCGAGGTCATGACCGGTCTGCACACCGACGCGCAACTCCAGGCCAAGGCGCTGGCCTACCGGCTGCGCCGGGTCGCGCACCGCCTGGAGACCGAGATGCGGCGCGAACTGGCGCCGCACGGAATCGAGTTGTGGGAATTGGAGCTGCTGGCCTGCCTGCGCCGCGCCCCCGGCCACCGGCTCACCGCCGGCGAGCTGACCGGCCACCTCCAGCTCACCTCCGGCGCGGTCACCAACCGTGTGGGGCGGCTGGAGGCCAAGGGCTGGCTGACCCGCACCCTGCACCCGGGCGACCGCCGCTCGGTGCTGGTCGCGCTCACCGCCGAGGGACGCGAGCGCGCGGAGCGGGTGTTCGCCACGAAGACCGACACCGAGACCCGGCTGCTGTCCACTCTCCCCCCGGACCGCCAGCGCACCCTCAACGACGAACTGCGCACGCTGCTGCTGGAGTTGGAGGGCCCGGACGGCGAGGCCTCCGACCACGGCTGACCCGGGACCCCCGATGACGCCTTCCCCGATGCCGCCTCAGGTGTCGATGGGCTGCTCGGTCCAGATCGTCTTGCCGCTCGTCCCGTAACGGCTGCCCCACCGGCTGGTGAGGTTGGCGACCAGGAACAGCCCGCGTCCCCCCTCGTCCGTGGTGCGGGCACGACGCAGCCGGGGCTGGCTGTTGCTGGTGTCGCTCACCTCGCAGATCAGGCTCTGGCCACGGATCAGCCGCAGCCCGACGGCCTCACCGGCGTACCGGATGGCGTTGGTGACCAGCTCGCTGACGATCAGTTCGGTGGTGAACGCGAGCTCCGCCAGCCCCCAGTCGTCCAGTTGCCGCAGCACCTCGCGCCGCGCGTCGGCCACCGCCGCCGGATCGGACGGCAGCCGCCACGCCGCGGTGTCGTCCGCCGGGATCTCCCGGACCCGGGCCAGCAGCAGCGTCACGTCGTCGACCGGCGCCGGGCCACGGTCCGCGTCCACGATCTCCCGGCCGACGTCGTACAGGTCCCGGTCGGGGCGGCAGACGGCGGCCAGTTGCTTGGCGAGCACGTCCTCGTCGCCCGCGCGGGCGTAGTCGTCGAGCTGGGTCAGCCCGTCGCTGTGCAGGGCCAGCACGCTGCCGGGCTCCAGCTCCAGTTCCACCGCCTCGAACGGCAGGCCGCCCACGCCCAGCGGCGGCCCCGGCACCACCTCCACCCGCCGCACCGTGCCGTCGGGGCGCACGACGAGCGGCGCGGGGTGCCCGGCGGCGGCGAACTGGCAGCGCCGGGTCACCGGGTCGTACACCCCGTACAGGCAGGTCGCACCGATCGGGTGCGAGGACGGCGACTCCTCGGCGATCCGCTGCACCACGTCGTCCAGCCGCACCAGCAGGTCGTCCGGCGGCAGGTCCAGGTCGGCGAGCGTCTGCACGGCGGTGCGCAGCCGGGCCATCGTGGCGGTCGCCTGAAGGCCGTGGCCGACCACGTCGCCGACGACCAGGGCGATCCGCTGGGAGGACAGCGGGATCGCGTCGAACCAGTCGCCGCCCACGCTCGCGGTGCCGCTGGCCGGACGGTAGACACCGGCGGTCTGCGCGGCCGCGCTGTCGGTCGAGCCCTGCGGCAGCAGGCTGCGCTGGAGGTGCACCGAGACCTGGTGCTCGCGGGTGAAGCGGCGGGCGTTGTCCACGCCGAGCGCGGCCCGGGTGGCGATCTCCCGCAGCAGCCGGGCGTCGGCGGCGGTGAACGGTCTGGTGTCCAGGGTGCGGTGCACGGTCACGTACCCCAGCACCATCCCGCGGGCGAACAGCGGCGCGCCGAGGGAGGCACGCATGTCGTCGGGGAGCATCAGTTCCATCAGCTGCGGGTCGTGGCCGAGCAGCTGTTCTGCGTCGCGGCGGGTGGCCGTCATCACCGTGCGGCCGCACGCCGTGCCGGCCATCTCCGGCCGCTCCGGTATCGGCGGCAGCCACGATCCCGGCTGCACCATCCTCGACGGCCAGGGGCCGTGCGCGTGGCGTACCGCGATGCGCCTCATGACGTTCTCCGGGTGGCCGCCGGTGTAGCGGGGCGGTTCGCCGCCGCGCAGCACGTCGTCCGGGATCTCCACCGAGGCCATGTCGCCGAGCACCGGGACCAGCAGTCCGACCAGTTCCTGCGCCGTGCGGTCGATGTCCAGCGATCCGCCGAGCCGTTTGGACGCCTCGTGGACGATCTCCAGGTGGCGCCAGATCTCGTAGCCGTCACTGATGTCCACGGTGACGGCCAGCACGCCGGTGGGGTCCGTCGCGGTGCCGAGCCGGGCGGAGGTGAGCGCGATGATGCGGTCGCGGTCCGGCGAGCCCGCGTCCCGCAGCATCCGGTCGGTCCCGGTGACCGCGGCGCCGGTGGCGAGCACGTCGCGGATCGTCTCGACGCCGGTGCCCTGGCCCTCCTCGACCGGCTGCAGGTCGTCAAGGCGCAGCGCGGCGGCCGGACCGCTGCCGTCACCGGGCTCGGCGGTCCGGTTCGCGCCGACCGGCCGCAGCCCGGCGTCGTAGACGGCGACGGCCATCCGCTCCTGGTCGAACAGTCCCCGGCCCACCGCCTCGTGCATCGCCCGGGTCGCCTCGGCGCCCGCCGGGACCCCGAGCACGACCGCGCCCTGCCCGCCTCCCAGCGGCAGCAGGCGCACCGCCAGGTCGATCCGGTGCCCGGCCCGGTGGCGCACCGTGCGGACCGGTCCCGCGTAGGTGTGCGCCCGGACGCGTTCGGGGGACAGCAGGCGGCGCAGCGAACGGCCACGGGCCTCACCGGCCGGGTAGCCCAGCAGCCGCTCGGCGCCGCCGGACCAGTCGCGCACCGTGCCCGAACGGTCCACGACCACCGCGACGACGTCGTCGGCTGCGTGGGCGCCGGGAACGAGGCCGGGGGCCTCGGGCGGTGCATTCATGACGCTCCCCTGGACCGGACCGCCGTACCGGCACGGTCGCGCCGGCCCTTCCCAGCATGGCGGTTCCCGGCGAGGTCCGCCAAAGGGCCCGCACGGCACGCGGGACGAGGGCGGGCCCGCCGGCCGCCGCCGTGCCGCGGCCGACGGCCGTGCGCGGCGGGCCGCGAAGGGCGGCGCCCCGGGCGGTGAAAGGGCGGCGTCCGGCGGTGGAAAGGCGGCGGCCCGGCCGGTCACGGAGGAACGCGACCGGCCGGGACGCCCCGCGCGGCGCGGTGCCCGAGCCGCCGGGCCCGCTGCCGCCGACCGTCCCGTCGTCGGTCAGCGGCGCCCCGTCCCGCGGCCCGGCTCGGTACCCCGGTCCTTGTCGGGGAGTTCGGCGTCGATGCGCTCCTTGCGGACCTGGCCGCGCACCGTCTTCTCCTCGATCTGCTCCTCCGTGGCCAGCCGCACCCGCTCCACCGGCACGGTCTCCTTCTCGACCACGGCGCGCTCCTCGTGCAGCACGACCTCCTGGTCGGCCTCGCTGAACTGGGCGTCCGACATCGCCTCGCGGCGGCCGGTCTCGGTGATCGGCTCGCGGACCACCCGGACCTCCTCGTGCCGCAGCGGCACGGTCTCCTGGACCTCCTCGGTCACCACGTAGCGGTGCAGCTTGGCCCGGCCCGTCTCACGGCGCTCGACGTTGACGTGCAGCCGTTCCTCGGAACGGGTCATCGCCCGCTCCTCGTCGATCCCGCCGGTGGCGCCCCGCCGCGGCATGTCGGCCGCCCGGCCGCGCTCGTCCGCGGTGCCGCCGGACTGCCACTCGCGGGTCGGGGTGCGGCCGGTCGCGTCGGCGTCCGCGGCGCTCGCGCGCTCGCGTCCGGCGCCCATCGCTCCGGCGGCGCCGGCCGCCCCCGCGGCGCCCGCCGTGCCCATGGTGTCCGACGTACGCGCGGCGTCCGGGGCGCCTCCGCCGCGCGCGCGGTGCCTGCCGTTGCCGTCGGACAGGCCGTAGTACTCGTACAGCTGGCGTTCCTCGCCCGCGGACAGGTGACCGCCGTTGTCGATGTCGACCTTGGGCGCGTCCTTGACCTGGCTCTTGTCGAAGGGGACCTCCAGGTGGTCGCCGACCAGGTTGGCGTCCTTGATCGGGACGAACGACTCGCTGGAGCCGAACAGCCCCGTCTTCACGCTCACCCACTCCGGGCGGCCGGTGGCGTCGTCGAGGAACACGTGCCCGGCGCTGCCTATCTTGCTTCCCTCGCTGTCGTAGACGGGATGGCCCAGTACCGCGGGGATCTGCTTCTGGGTGATCATGCGGTCCTCCTTGTCGTCCGTCAGGCCGAGGCCCATCACTCTCGTGGGTAGCCGTCCGTAATCACACCAAACAAGTCATATATGACGTTATTCGTGCTAATGGCCCATAAGTTGTTTCGCGCTCCAGGCATAAGAGAATTTGTGTGTGGTTTAGAACGATCGGGTGTCATATGCCCCGAGTGGCGTATCCGGTGCACCTTTTCGCAGTTGAACAGGCAATGGAGCCAAGGGAGATGTGGAACCGCAACAACGTTCTGGCGGAGGCTTTTTGTCGCAGCGACGAGCACGTCAGAGATGCCCAGGGGCTGCTGGACGAGGCGCAGGCGGACCGGGTCCGGCTGCTCGCCGCCTTCTCGATCTCGGTGGGCAGTGACGGAGCCGTCGCGGACATGCTCGGGCTGGCGGAGCGCGAGGTGAGGGTGGCCCGGCGCACCGTGGGCAAGGACAACGCCCGCGCCGTCGCCGAGGAACTGCTCGCCGCCGCCCCCGCGCCGCCTCCGGGAGCCGCCGGCCCGGCCACCGACGTGCCTGCGCCACCACCGTCGGCTGCTCAGCCACCGGCCCAGGCGCCGGGTGCGGCGTCGACGTCGGCGTCGGGGCCCGCGTCCGCGGCGTCCGCCGACTGGACCGCGCAGGCCCCGGCGGCGGGGCCGGCCGACCCGTTCCCGGTGGACGCGGACCAGATCGCGCAGGGGGCGGTGTGGACGCCGGTGCTCGACACCGTGCTGATCAACAGCTGGAACGCGGAGGTGGACCTGGAGACGCTCTCCGCGCAGTTCGGCATGGACCTCACGCACATCGTCAAGCGCGTCCAGCACCTGTTCGCCCACGGGCTGCTGGCACCGCCGCCGGGGGAGGGCGGCCGGTCGGGGCGGCACCGGCGCTCCGGCGCGGCCCCGGTCACCGAGCCCGAACCCACGTTCCCCGTCGGGACGGGCACCGCGTGGATCTCGTCTGAAGAAACGATGCAGCCAAGAGAGTGGCACCCCTATCCGGCCCACCCGGCGGCTCCGCAGGGCTGGGACGGCGTCCTGACCGCGTGGGCGGGCGGCACGCCCGGCGCGTACTCGACCATTCCACACCAGGAGCTGTGGTCGCAGGGATGACGTCCGCCGCGGCGCGGCGCGGCCCGCCGTCACCGGGGGCGGGGAGGACGCCGGGGCCCGGGGCTCCCGCACCCGCCCCCTCCCGGGGGCGCCCGCGCACGCATGTTCCGGCAGCTGAGGCGGGGTGCGGCCGCACCCCGCGGCAGGGGAGGCGGCGTTAACAGGACGTGGTGGACGACGAACGGTGCGAGGGGGCCGCGGTGGCGCCGCCCCCCGCGGCGGGGACGGTGCGCGGGGCGGTGGCGCCGCCCATGCCGGGGACGGTGCGGGGGCCGGGGACGCGCGCGTGGGCGGTCTCGCGGGCGGGGATCGCGGAACCGGCCGGGCCGCTCCCGCCGTTCCACGCCCCGGACGGCGGCGACGATTCGCCGGCCCCCACCGCCCACCGGGGCGTCACCGCGCGGGAACCGGATCGCGTTACCCCGGGGTAGGGCGGACGCGCCCACGCCGTCGCGGCGGGACCCGGGCAGAATCGGCGGACAGTGGTTCGAAGGCGAAGGTTCGAACGCGGTCCGAAGGAGAACGCCGGTGACCGAAGTCGCCAACCAGCCGCGCCGCCGCTACGCGGGCAAGCCGGCCGCCGAACGGCGCGCGGAACGGCGGGAACGGCTGCTGGAGGCGGGACTGCAGTTGTTCGGCGGCGGTCCCGGATTCCGCGCGGCCTCCGTCAGCGCGCTGTGCGAGACCGCCGGGCTGTCGACCCGGCAGTTCTACCAGGAGTTCCACAACCTCGAAGAGGTCCTTGCGGTCCTGCACGCCCGGGTCAACGACCTCGCGGAACAGGCCGCCGTCGAGGCCCTGACCCGTACCGCGGGCCAGGACATCGGACGCCGGGCGACCGCCGCGTTCCGCGCGTACGCGGCCTCGGTCACCGACGACCCGCGCCGGGTGCGGCTCGCGTTCGTCGAGGTGGTCGGCGTCAGCCCGGGGATGGAACGCCGCAGGATGGAGCGCAGGACCCGCTGGGCGGAACTCATCCACGCCGAACTGATGGCGGCCGGCGGCGGCGACGAGGCCGCCTCGCGCGCCTACCGGGTGGCCACCACCGCCTTCGTCGGCGCGGTCAACGGCCTGGTGCACGACTGGTCCGCCGGGTACGTGGACGCCACGCTCGACGAGATCGCCGCCGCGCTGGTGAACATGCTCGTCGGCATCCCGCGCGAGCCCCCGTCGCGGTGACGTTCCGTCGGACTGACCCGGCCACCTGCTGGGCAGGAGAGCAGACGTGACGGAACAGGGACTGGGACACGAAGCGATCCACGCGCCCGAGGACGACTCGACCGGGCTGGACGCGCTGACCGACGACGAGCTGCGCACCCACGTGCGCATCATGCTGGAGGGCCACGGCCACCGGGGCCCGCGCGAGTGGCCGCTGGACGACCTGGAGGACGACGTCTACCAGGAGATCGAACGCCGCTCGTCCGCCCTCGCCGAGCTGCGGACGCGTCAGGACCAGCTGCTCCAGGCCGACCATCGCCGCCGGATGCGTGAGGACCCCACCACGCCCGACGTCGACGCCTACGTGGACAGCGGCCTGCCCTGGGCCGACCGGGACGCGGAGCGCGAGTACGACGAGGCGCGCGAGGAATGGCGGCGGCTGATGACCGCCTGGGTGAACGGGTCCGTCTGAGGGGAGCACCGGCCTGGCGGCACGCCAGCGGATGAGCGGAACGATCGCCTCCGCTGAGGGGATGATGGGCGGGCTGTCCCGCTCCACACCCCAGCCGTCGACGGGATGACATGAGCACTACTGGCCCCACACCGCCACCGCGCAGGCCCACCACCGGCCACGGCGGCCACCCGGCGACCGACCGCATGCTGCGCATCCTGCTGCGCCGCCGCAAGCGGTCGCTGAGCCTGGAGGACGTCACCGTCACCGACCGGCCGGCGGTGCGCCGCGCCATCTCGGCCGCCGCCATGGGCAACACCATGGAGTGGTTCGACTTCGGCGTCTACGCCTACGTCGCCACCACCCTCGGCAAGGTCTTCTTCCCCTCCAGCTCGCCCGGCGCCCAGGTGGTCTCCACCTTCGCCACCTTCGCCGCCGCCTTCCTGGTGCGGCCGCTGGGCGGGCTGGTGTTCGGGCCGCTGGGCGACCGCATCGGACGGCAGCGGGTGCTGGCGGCCACCATGATCATGATGGCGGTCTCCACCTTCGCGGTCGGCTTCCTGCCCTCCTACGCCTCGATCGGCTTCGCGGCGCCGATCCTCCTGCTGGTGTGCCGCCTGGTGCAGGGCTTCTCCACCGGCGGCGAGTACGCGGGTGCCACCACGTACATCGCGGAGTACGCGCCCGACACCCGGCGCGGATTCCTCGGCAGCTGGCTGGACTTCGGCACCTTCATCGGCTACTCCCTCGGTTCCGGCCTGGTCACCGGCCTGACGGCGGCGCTCGGCACCGACGGGATGACGCACTACGGCTGGCGCATCCCGTTCTTCGTGGCCGGACCGATCGGCATCATCGGGCTGTACCTGCGGCTGCGGCTGGAGGAGACCCCCGCCTTCCAGCGGGAGGCCGAGCAGGCGCACGCCGAGGCCGAGGCGCTGCGCTCCCAGGAGGACGGCACCGACCCGGTCGAGGAGGCCCGGCAGTCCGGCCGCGGACGCCTGAAGGAGATCTTCACCGAGCACTGGCAGGCCGTGCTGATCTGCATGGGACTGGTGCTGCTCTACAACGTCACCAACTACATGGTGACCTCCTACCTGCCGACCTACATGACCTCCACCCTCGGGCAGAACGACACCACCGCCCAGCTGCTCGTGCTGGGCACCATGGTCGTGGTGGCGCTGACCATCACCACGGTCGGCCGCTCCTCGGACCGCTGGGGCCGCAGGCCCGTCTTCCTGTTCGGCAGCGTCGCGATGATCGCGCTGGCCGTGCCCTCGTTCGCGCTGATCCGGCTGAACGGCATCCTCTACCCGGCGATCGGCTGCCTGATCCTGGGCCTGCTGCTGGTCTGCTTCGCGGGCACCTCGGCGGCGACCCTGCCCGCGCTCTTCCCGACCCGCATCCGCTACGGCGCCCTGTCGATCTCCTTCAACGTCTCCGTCTCGCTCTTCGGCGGCACCACGCCGCTGGTCGCCTCCGCGCTGGTGGACGCCACCGGCGACCGGATGGTCCCGGCGTACTACCTGATGGGCGCGGGCGCGGTCGGCCTGGTCTCGGCGCTGCTGCTGCGCGAGACGGCGGGCAAGCCGCTGATGGGATCGGGGCCGATGGTCGAGAGCCCCGAGCAGGCCCGCAAGCTGGTCGCCCGCAGCCGCGTGGCAGCCGGGCGGCGGGCCCGCGACGTGTGGATCCGGGTGCGCCATCCGCGCACCCGCGACCGCTCCGAGCACTGACCCGCCCTACGCCCACCGCCGTACCCGCGCCGTCGTACGGGACGAGCGGCTCAGATCGCCTGCCCCGGGCGGCCGATGGAGGCCGCGCCCCAGGTCGTACGGTGGCCGCACCGCCCGCGCGGCGCCTCGGTGCATATGCCCGGGCAAAAGGCCAAGAGCATAGCCACCCGCGCCCGCCCCGCACCCGGAATCCGGCGAACTGCCCTCCTGCGACGGCACGTTGCGTAACCTCTTCGTCACTCGGCACCACCGGGCCCCGCCCGGTCAGGTGTGCCAAACACGGAGGGAGACGTGTGCCCGGAATCGACGAGTGCCTGCTGGAGGCGATGCTGCTGCCGGGGGCGCGCGGTGCCGCGCTGGTGGACTGGATCAGTGGTCTGCCCATCGGCGCGGTGGGCGAGTCGCCGGGCGGCGACCACGAGATCACCGCGGTCGAGACGGCTGAACTCGCCCGGCTGGCCGGCGAACACCACGTGTTCACCGCCCCGGCCGCGGCGGGCGCGGACGCCGACGTCGCGGTGGAGGACGTGGTGGTCACCACCACCAACGGCTACCACCTGCTGCGGTTCGTCGAATCGCCACTGGACACCTGCGTCGTGGCCTACCTGTGGCTGGACCGCGACGAGGGCAACCTCGCGCTGGCCCGCCTGCGCATGCGGTCGCTGGCCGAACGGCTGGTGCTGGTGTGAGACGCGTGCTGCGCGCACGGCCGGAACGCGGGCTGCCGGTGGTCGAGGCGGCGCTGGGGGAGGAGCTGCGCAGGCTGCGGGCCCGGGTCCCGTCGCTGACCGGGTCCGTGGTGGCCGCCTCCGACGGCCTGGTGCTGGCCCGCGACCTCGCCACCGGTGACGCCGACGGCACCGCGGCGCTGACCGCCGCGGCCATGGGCGTCGCCGTGCGGATGTCCGACGACGCGGGCCACGGCGCCCTGCGCGAACTGCTGGTGCACGGCGAGGACGGCTACGTCGCCTGCTACCGGGCGGGCTCGGCGGCCGTCCTGACGGTGCTGGCGCAGGCCCGCATCAACGTCGGGCGGCTGCACCTGGAGTCGCGGGCGGCGAGCGGCCGCATCGGACGGCTGGTCGACGTCGCCACACGGGACACCCCCGCGCCCCTCCGACTCCCGTACCGGCAGCGGTAGTCGGTACGCGTTCTCTCCCTCGCTCATCAATCCCATCACCCCGCACCGTCCACCGCCGCGCGGCGGTGACGTGTGCCAGAAAGGACCCGTGAACGACATGGCCAACGTCGAGGCAGCCCTGAAGGAAGCGATGACCGGCATCGAGGGATCCCTCGGGGTCGCGCTGGTCGACTACACGAGCGGCATGGCGCTCGGCACGGTGGGCGGCGGCAAGGACCTGGACCTGACCGTCGCCGCGGCCGGGAACACCGACGTGGTGCGCGCCAAGGTGCGCACCATGGAGATGCTGGGCCTCAAGGACGAGATCGAGGACATCCTGATCAGCCTCGACACCCAGTACCACCTGATCCGGCTGATGAAGGCGCGCGGCAGCAAGGGGCTCTTCCTCTACCTGGCGCTGGACAAGACGCGGGCCAACCTCGCCATGGCGCGCCACCAACTGCGGTCCATCGAGGGCGACCTGGAGATCTGACGCGGCGTCATCGCCGTGTCCTCCGGCGTGCCTCTGTGTCTCCCGGCGCACCTCGGCGCCGGGAGACGCGCTTCGGGGGTCGGCACCCCGGACCGGCGGACGTCCCGCCAGGTGGACGCCCACTGGATTAAATATTGCCCTCTGCAATACTTGCATCATGGATGCAATACCCGTGGACCCCACGACCCGGCACCGCGCGGCCCACCTGGGCGACTTCACCGTGCGGCCGAGGATGCTGTTGATCACCGGCTGGGCGCTGCTGGTCGGCGGCGCCGGTGCCGTGGCGGCCCTGGCTCTGCTGCGGCTGATCGGGCTGGTCACCAACTTCGTCTTCTACCAGCGCTTCGCCACCTCGCTGGTGGCCCCCGGCCGGGCGCACCACCCCTGGTGGCTGGTGCTCGGCGCGCCCGTCGCCGGGGGCCTGGTCATCGGCCTGATGGCGCGCTACGGCTCGGAGAAGATCCGTGGCCACGGCATGCCCGAGGCGATCGAGGCCATCCTGACCGGCGGCAGCCGGGTCGCGCCCCGGGTGGCCTTCCTCAAGCCGGTCTCCGCCGCCATCAGCATCGGCACCGGCGGCCCCTTCGGCGCCGAGGGACCGATCATCATGACCGGCGGCGCCATCGGCTCCATCCTCGCGCAGCACATGCGGCTGTCCGCCGACGAACGCAAGACCCTGCTGGTCTCGGGCGCCGCCGCAGGCATGGCCGCCACCTTCAACTCCCCGATCGCGGCAGTGCTGCTCGCCGTGGAGCTGCTGCTGTTCGAATGGCGGCCGCGCAGCTTCGTACCGGTCGTCGGCGCGGTGGCGGTCAGCACGGTCTGCCGCGGTTTCCTGCTGGGCACCGCCCCGATCTTCCCGGTCGCCACGGCCGGGCTGAAGGTGACGGCGGGCGACACCGCGTTGTGCGTGGTGGCCGGGGTGCTCGGCGGCGCGCTGGCCGTCGCGGCGACCTGGCTGGTCTACCGCGCCGAGGACGGCTTCGCCCGGCTCCCGTTCCACTGGATGTGGTGGCCCGCGATCGGCGGCGCGATCATCGGCCTGGGCGGTCTGGTCGAACCCAGGGCGCTCGGCGTCGGCTACGACGTCATCGACCAGCTGCTGACCGGGCGGGCGACCGTCTCCCTGATCATCGGCATCCTGGTCGTCAAGACGCTGATCTGGGCGCTGTCGCTGGGCTCCGGCACCTCCGGCGGCGTACTGGCGCCGGTCTTCATGATCGGCGGCGCGGTGGGCGCCGCCGAGGGACTGGTCTTCCCCCACGTCATCCCCGGCTTCTGGGCGATGACGGGGCTCGCCGCGGTGGTCGGCGGCGTGATGCGCTCGCCGCTGACCGGTGTGATCTTCACCCTGGAGCTGACGCACGCCTGGGGGGCCGCGCTGCCCCTGCTGGTCTCCTCGACGGCCGCGTACGCCCTCTCCGCGCTGCTGCTCAAGCGGTCGGTGCTCACCGAGAAGATCGCCCGGCGCGGACTGCACCTGACCCGCGAGTACTCCACCGACCCGCTGGAGACCTTCTTCGTCGAGGAGGTCATGGACCGCGACGACACCGTGCTGCACGCCGACGACAGCCTGGACACCGCGCTCACGGCCACCCTGCGTTGCGGCGACGCGGGACGCGACGGGCGGCGGCTCTTCCCGGTGGACCTCGGCGACGAGGACGCGCCGCTCGCCGTCGTCACCCGCCGCAGGCTGCTCGACGCCTCCGCGAAGGCGTCCGTTACGGGCCCGGCGACGACCGTGCGGGAGGTGAGCCGCCCGGCCACGGTCGTGCTGCGCCCCGACGACACCCTGCGGCGCGCCGCGTACCTCTTCGCCGAGCACGGTGTCACCGAGGCCCCGGTCGTCGGCCACGGCCCCGGCGGTCGGGTCGTCGGCACGGTCGCGCTGCGGCACCTGCTGTACGCGCGGCGGCACGACCTGACCGAGGAGGTCCACCGCCAGCGTCTGCTGCCCCGGCAGGGCTCCGGCCGGTCCACCGTCGTCGACGGCTCCGGTGCCCGCCCCGCGCCGGAACCGGCCCGCCGCGAGGCCGCCGACGTCTGACAGGGCCCGGGCCCACCGCCGGACCCCGGCGTTCGCGGCCCGCAGCCGGGACCGACGGTGCGCTCGCCTCAGATGCTCCGGGCCGTCCGCTCCGCCGGTCCCGGCTCCGGGCCCATCAGCGCCTCGTCGGCCGCCCCCGCCAGCGCCCGCAGGGAGCGGATCAGACCGGTGCGCTGGTCGGCGGGCAGACGGGAGACGATCGCGCGGATCTCCCGGCGCCGGTGGTCCATCACCCGTTCCACCAGTCCGGCGCCCTCGGGCGTCAGGCGCAGCACGACCTCACGGCGGTTGCCCGGATTGACCTGGCGGTCCACCAGGGCGTGGGCAGCCAGCTTGTCCACCATGCGCATCGCCGTCGACGGGTTGACGTCCAGCGCGGCGGCGAGCGCGGCCAGCTTGACCGGGCCCTCTCCGTCCAGGACGACGAGCGTCCGCAGCTGGGGCAGGGTCAGCGTCGTGTCGATCGCGGCCAGCGAACGGGCGGAGATCGCCACGAAGAGCCGCGAGGCCGCCATCACGACCTCGCCGACCTCCTCCACCGCCGCGTCGTCCAGCGGTTCCGGCGGCGGTTCCTGGGACGCCGGGGTACCGCGATTCGCCTGTCGCACCATGAGGCTGTTATACCGCTTTCGAACGCGCGTCCCGGCGAACCCGGAGGCCAAGGGGCCCCGGGCACCGGGAAGGTGAGGAGAGAACGCATGCGGCACGTCACCCGTCCTGACGGCATGCCCCCGGTGAACGGCTACAGCCACGTCGTGGCCGCGGCCGGCACGCTCGTCGCGGTCTCCGGCCAGGTGCCGATGGACGCGGACGGCCAGGTGGTCGGCGAGGACGACGCGGCGGCGCAGGTCCGGCAGGTCTTCGTCAACCTGCGCACCGCACTGGACGCCGCGGGGGCGTCGCTCGCCGACGTGATCAAGCTGACGGTCTTCCTGACCGACCTGGCGGACCTGCCCGCGTTCCGCGCCGCGCGTGACGAGTTCCTCGACCCCGAGCGGCTTCCGGCCTGCTCCCTGGTACGGGTCGCCGGGCTGGTCCACCCCGCGTTCCGGGTCGAGATCGACGCGCTCGCGGTGACCTCATGATCCTGGAGCGAGCCGAGGCAGCGTCCCGCAGGCCCGGACATCGCGTTGTTGCATCACGCGGCTGCCCTGTGTAGAAACCCGGATTCCCCGCCACCACCGCACCCGTACCGCGCAGTTCTTGGAGTATCAGATGACCGACCCCCGGCACCCGCTGGACAACCCGGCGCGCTCCGCCCTGACCGGCCCGCACGCGCACCTCGCCGAGCGGCGCGGCAGGGTGCTGCGGTATCCGGCAGACGTCTGCCCGTTCGTCGCGCTGCCGGACGACCCGGACGCGGCGGACTGGGCGGACGCCGCCGCGCTGGCCGGGGCGGGCGGGACGGTCGTGCTGGCCGCGGTGGACACCCCCACGCCGCCGGACTGGCCGGAGACGTTCGCCGCCCCGTGCGTGCAGCTCGTCGACGAGCGGGTGGCCGCCGGGCCCGATCCGGAGGCGGTCCTGCTCGGGCCCGCGGACGTGCCGGAGATGCTGGACCTGGTGGAGCGCACCCGCCCGGGCCCCTTCCTGCCCCGCACCGCCGGACTCGGCACGTACCTCGGCATCCGGCGCGGCGGCGTGCTGGTGGCGATGGCGGGGGAGCGGATGCGGCCGCCCGGCTGGACGGAGATCAGTGCCGTGTGCACCGACCCGGCGTACCGCGGTCAGGGCCTGGCCGCCCGCCTGATCCGGGCCGTGACCGCGGTCGTGCGCGAGCGCGGGGACCGGGCGTTCCTGCACGCCGCGTCCGAGAACACCGGGGCGATCCGGCTGTACGAGACGCTGGGATTCGGCCTGCGGCGCACGACGATGTTCCGCGGGGCACAGGTGCCGGACGCGGAGACGGTGAGCTGGGCGCGGGACGCGTCGCCCGCGCGGCCCGGACGGGACACCGGCGCGGCGTCCGGCCTGCCCGAGGGACCCCGCGAGCGGGTCGGCTGAGTCACCCGGACGGCCCCGCCCGCCGGGCCCGTCCGCACGACGCCGTACGGACCCCGGCCGCCGCACAGGGAACGCACAGTGGACGGGGTCCGGCCCGGCGACCTCCCACCTCCTGCGTTGGCCTGTCGCGGTCGGGCAGTGTAGACATGGCGTATGCCCCGTTTCCGGGGCCGGTCCTGGGCTCCGTCGGCCCGCCGTGCCACTGATCGGCGCCCACGGGGTCGGCCTGATCACCCGAGTCGAGCCGGCAGCCAGGACGCACGCGAGCGCCGGGACCAGCGGCCGGACGCCGAGCGGCGCCGGTGGCTGGGACTGAGTGTCCGCAGCCTGGCCGGCCAGGTCTTCGTGCTCCAAGTGGTCATCGTGCTGCTGCTCATCGCCGCCGCGGTGGGCGAACTCGTCGCGCAGTCGCACCACGACAGCACCCAGGAGGCCCGCAACCGCTCGCTCGCCGTCGCCCAGACCTTCGCCAACTCGCCGGGCATGGTGGCCGCGCTCGCCGCCAAGGACCCGACCGCGATCCTCCAGCCGAAGGCCCAGGAGGTGCGGGCCACCACCGGGGTGGACTTCGTCGTCGTCACCAACACCCAGGGCATTCGCTACACCCACCCGATCCGCAACAGGATCGGCAAGAAGTTCGTCGGCGACATCTCCCAGCCGCTGGCCGGTCACCCCGTCACCCAGACCATCAACGGCACCATCGGCCGCCTCGTGCAGGCGGTCGTCCCCGTCTTCGACGCCAAGGGCAAGGTCGTCGGCCTGGTCTCCGCGGGCATCACCATCAGCAAGATCAGCAACGTCACCGACCGGCAGCTGCCCATCCTGCTCAGCGGCGCGATCCTGGCGCTCGGCCTGTCCACCGCGGGCACCGCCCTGGTCAGCCGCAGGCTGCGCCGCCAGACCCACGGCCTGGGCCCGGCCGAGATGACCCGGATGTACGAACACCACGACGCGGTGCTGCACTCCGTCCGCGAGGGCGTCCTGATCGTCGGCGAGGACGGCAGGGTGCTGCTCGCCAACGACGAGGCGCGCCGCCTGCTGGACCTGCCGCCCGACGTGGAGGGCCGACCGCTGGACGAGCTGGGCCTGCCCGAGCAGCTGGCCCGGCTGCTGCGGTCCGGCTCGGCCGTCACCGACGAGGTCTTCAGCGCCGGCCCCCGGCTGCTGGCCACCAACATCCGCTCCACCGACCGCGACGGCGGCCCGCCCGGCACCGTGGCCACCCTGCGCGACTCCACCGAGCTGCGGGCGCTCAGCGGCAAGGCGGACCAGGCCCGCGGGCGGCTGCGGCTGCTGCACGACGCCAGCAGGGCCATCGGCACCACCCTGGACGTGCGCCGCACCGCCGAGGAGCTGACCCGGGTGGCCACCCCGAGCTTCGCCGACTTCGTCACCGTCGACCTCGCCGAGGGCGTCCTGCTGGGCGAGGAGCCCACCCCGGGCGAGGCGATGCAGCTGCGCCGGGTGGCCTCCGGCGGCATCCGCGACGACGCTCCGCTCTACCCGGTCGGCCAGACCATCACGTTCGCCCCGAGCACCCCGCAGGCCAACAGCCTCAGGACCGGGCGGGCAGAGCTGGAGCCGTCGCTCGACGCGGCCCCCGACTGGCAGGCGCAGGACGTCGAACGCACCCGGCGCGTCATCGACTACGGCATCCACTCGCTGATCGCGGTGCCGCTGCGGGCGCGCGGCGCGGTGCTGGGGGTGGCCAACTTCTGGCGTTGCGAGCAGCCCGACCCGTTCGAGGACGACGACCGGTCGCTGGCCGAGGAACTGGTGGCGCACGCCGCGTTGTGCGTCGACAACGCCCGCCGCTACACCCGCGAGCACGCGATGGCGGTCACCCTCCAGCACAGCCTGCTGCCGCGCGGCCTGCCCGAGCAGAACGCCCTGGAGGTCGCCTACCGCTACCTGCCCGCGCAGGCCGGGGTCGGCGGCGACTGGTTCGACGTCATCCCGCTGCCCGGCTCACGGGTGGCGCTGGTGGTCGGCGACGTGGTCGGCCACGGGCTGCACGCCGCGGCCACCATGGGACGGCTGCGCACCGCGGTGCACAACTTCTCCTCCCTCGACGTGCCGCCCGACGAACTCCTCGGCCACCTGGACGAATTGGTCAACCGCATCGACCAGGAGACCCCGGCCGCCGGGGACGAGTCGGCGATCACCGGCGCCACCTGCCTGTACGCCACGTACGACCCGGCGAGCAGGCGCTGCGTCATCGCCCGGGCCGGCCACCCGCCGCCCGCCGTCGTCCACCCGGACGGACGGGTGGAGTTCGCCGAGGTGCCCGCGGGGCCGCCCCTGGGCCTCGCCGTGCTGCCGTTCGAGACCACGGAGATCCTCCTGGAGGAGGGCAGCCGCCTGGTCTTCTACACCGACGGCCTGGTCGAGGAGCGCGACGAGGACATCGACGTGGGCCTGGAACGGCTGCGCGGGGTGCTGGCCGAGGGGGAGCGCACCCCCGACGAGACCTGCTCCGCCGTGCTCGGCTCGCTGCTGCCCGCCCACCAGCGCGACGACATCGCCCTGCTGGTGGCCCGCACCCGGGTGCTCAGGCCCGACCAGATCGCGGACTGGGAGGTGCCGTCCGACCCGGCCGCGGTCGCCACGGTACGCGCCGACGTCACCCGCAAGCTGGAGGAATGGGGCCTGGGCGACCTGGCGTTCACCACCGAACTGATCCTCAGCGAACTGATCACCAACGCCATCCGCTACGCCACCGGGCCCATCCGGGTGCGGCTGCTGCGCGACCGCAGATTGACCTGCGAGGTCTCCGACACCAGCAGTACCGCCCCGCACCTGCGGTACGCGGCGAGCACCGACGAGGGCGGGCGCGGACTGTTCCTCGTCGCGCAGTTCGCCGAACGCTGGGGGACGCGCTACACCCCGGACGGCAAGGTCATCTGGACCGAGCAACAGCTCGAACCCTCCTGGGAGTTCTGACCGCCGGGCGCGTGGCGCCTCCGAAGAACGCCCGCCGCTCCGGCTCCAACCGGTGCTTCACGGACGGGATTTGGGCAGATCACCGGACCTTCAATAACATCCGGCGATGATCACAAGAAAGCGGTTGGCGGCTTGGCTGGGCACCGCCCTGCTCACCGTCGCGACCTGCGGCGCGCTGCCCGCGTCGGCCTCCGCCGACGCACCCGATCCCCAGGCGGCTCCCAAGGTCGAACTCGTCCTGGACGTCAGCGGTTCGATGAGCACCAAGGACATCGACGGCCAGTCGCGGATGTCCGCGGCCAAGCAGGCGTTCGACGAGGTGCTGGACTCCACGCCGGCCGACACCCAGCTCGGCATCCGCACCCTCGGCGCCAACTACCCCGGCGACGACCGCCAGGTCGGCTGCCGCGACACCGCCCAGCTCTACCCGGTCGGCCCGCTCGACCGGGACCAGGCCAAGGCCGCGGTCGCCACGCTCAACCCGACCGGCTGGACCCCCATCGGCCCCGCCCTGCTGGCCGCCGCCAAGGACCTCAAGGGCGGCACCGGCAGCCACCGCATCGTCCTGATCACCGACGGCGAGGACACCTGCGGGCCCACCAACCCCTGCGAGATCGCCCGGCAGATCGCGGCGCAGGGCGTCGGCATGACCATCGACACCCTCGGCCTGATCCCCGACGCCACCACCCGCGACCAGCTCAGCTGCATCGCCGAGGCGACCGGCGGCACGTACACCACCGTGCAGCACCGCCAGCAACTGACCAACCGGGTGCAGCAGTTGGTGCAACGGGACACCGACACCACGGTCAACCCGGTGCCGGTGCAGGGCGGTCCCGACTGCGCCGACGCGCCCACCGTGCGGCCCGGCCTCTACAGCGACCGCGAGACGTTCTCCGAGAACCGCTGGTACAAGGTCGACGTCGACCCCGGCCAGGAACTGCGCGCCGCGGTGAGCGTCTCCGACGACCGGGCGGTCGACCCCGACTACGGGGTGCTGCTGCGGGCGGTCACCACGCACGGGCGGGAGATCGTCCGCGACGCGGAAGCCGGCAGCGGCCGCACCGACATGATCTCCGCCGGGCTGCGCTACCCCAAGCCGAAGGCCGGCTCCGGCTCCGGCGACGACCCGGCGCCCGCCGAGACGGTGTGCGTCGAGGTCGGCAACTCCTTCGCCGCCCCGCCGTCCGTCAAGACCACCCCGGGCCTGCCCGTCGAGCTGTCCATCGGCCTGGTCGCCTCCCCGCACCGGGCCTCCGACGTCGCCTCCTTCGGGCTGGGCGACGGCTGGTGGCTGCTCGGCCTGCTCACCCTGACCGGATTCGTGGCCGGCGTCCTGTGGGGCTGGCTCTCCCGCTGGCGCGTCGCGATCTGGAGGACCAACTGATGCGTGCCGCACGACTGACCCCGATCGCCAGGACCGGTGCCGCGCTGCTGACGGCGGCGCTGTTCGGCCTGGCCCCGGCCGCCCCGGCGCTCGCCGACGACAGCCCGAGCCCGAGCCCGTCCGCGAGCGCGAGCGCCGGACCGCCCACCGAGGCCGGGACCGACTTCCGTACCGCCACCGCCGTCCAGCAGGGCGAACGCGCCACCGCCGACGCCTCCACCGGCGACTACCTGTACTGGGCCTTCCCCGGCGACACCGGCCAGGACATCACCGTCAAGGCCACCGTCACCTTCCCCTCGACCTCGGTCACCCACGCCGCGTCCACCTGGCAGATCGACGTCTACGACGGGCTGCGCCGCCACCAGCCCTGCCGCTACGGCATGGCCTCCCGGCAGGCCGACCCCGGCGCCACCAGCGTCGAGCTGTCGTGCACCCTGCGCACCGTGACGTCGTACGCCGACACCTGGTCGAACGACCCGCTGCGCGGCGCGTACTACCTCCGGCTCACCGCGACCGACATCGCCCAGACCGACCTGGGCCTGCCCGTCCAGGCGGCCGTCGAGGCCACCGCGTCCGACGCGGGCGGCTCGGCCGCGGCCGACGGGTCGGTGACCCCGCTGGTGCCGCGGGAGTCGGCCTCCGTGGTGCCGTCCGGCGGCTGGTCGTCGACCTGGTGGTCGGCCCGCTGGCTGTGGAGCGCGGGCGGCGCCGCCCTCGCCGCCCTGGCCGGGATCGGCGGCTACGCGCTCACCCGGGGCCGCGGCAGGCCGCGGGGGATACCGCGCGAGGTGTAGCGGCGTCGTGGTGACGCGGTCCCGGTGCCCCGTCACGCACGCGCGGGCACCGGCGGCCTCCAGGTCCGCCGGTGCCCGCTGCCGGTGATCCCTCTCGGGTCACCGGTGGCCGACGCCCTCCATCGCGTCCTTCACCCGGTCCAGCAGCGACGCGAACGGGCCGATCATCCACTGGGAACTGGCCGAGCCGACCACCCCGGGGTGCGGGCGGGTCGGCGCGAACTTCTCCACCGTCCGCAGCCGGTGCCCCATGTGACGCCGTTGCTCCGGCGAGCACCCTTCGAGCACCTGGGGGAACTCCTCGCGTTCCTCCATCGTGTTGTGGTGCGTCACCATCTGCTCCAGCCGCCGCAGCGCCGGGTCGAACTCCAGCCGGGAGACGTCGAACACCTCCAGGTCCGCCAGCGCCCTGGTGATGTGTTCCTCCTCCTCGTTGCGGGCCTCCGTCACGTCGGATCCCACGTACTTGCAGGAGGCGCGACGCAACACCATCTCCTCGCCCGCCTCGTGCACCGCGAGCGTCGCGCGCAGCTCGTGGAAGAGCCGCCGCTTGTCCGTCTCGTCCTCGGCGCCCAGCACGGCGCCGAACAGGTCCCGCACCCGTGCGTGCTGCTCCAGCAGGATCGCGATCACGTCGTCGTCCGGAAGCCGGTCGGCCGGTGCGCGGTCTTCGGTCGCGTGGTTCATGACACCCCAAGCCTTCCGTCATCGGCGGTGTCGGACCGCCGCCGAGCCGAGCGCGGCGCCCCGCACGCGCCTGTCCGTACTACCGTCTGACCCGTGACGGGCCCCCGCAAACCGGTCGGAGGCCCGCCCGCTGAGCCGCCCGGGGGATGTCCGAATCATCCGCACCGGGCCGGGTAAACGCTCGGCATGAAGGCACTCAGCGTGAACCTCGCCACGCAGGACCTGGACGGCATCTGGCCGATGCTGGTCTTCGGGATTCTCGCGGTCATCATCCTCATCGGAGCGGTGGTGCTGGGTCTGCGCCGCCGCGAGCCCCCGGTGCCGAAGGAACCCCAGCTCAGGGCAGGCGCCTGGCACACCAGGCAGGAGTACGGCGAGCAGACGCCGCCGGACCACGGCCCCGGGCACCAGGACTCCCTGCCGCACGGACCGCAGGACCCGCCGCAGCCGCCGCCCGAGGTGTCCCGCGGCCACCGGCGCCGCCCGCACGAGTTCCGCGACCACGCCTGAGCCGGGCTCCGCGACGGCGACCGCGACCGCTGAGGGCGGTCGCGGTCGCCGTCGCGCCCCCGGGATCGCCCCCGCCTCACGAAGACGGTCGCTCCAGTGGATCGGCCTCCAGCGCCCGTGCGGTGGTGACGAGGTTGGCCGCCATCGTCGCGGCGGCCCGGTGCGCCCTGGGCCGGTCCCTGGACGCCGCACGGGGGTCACCGGGCGCGTGCACCCAGGCGTGGCCCGGGATCGTGTACCCGATGTCGGCCAGCGCGCCGCCGATCCCGCTCACGACGTGCCGGACGCCGTCCTCCTGACCGGTGGCCACGACCCCCGCGACCTTGTCGTACGCCACCGGGCGGCCGTCCTCGCCGGTCTCGGCGCGCATCGCCGACATGCGCTCCAGCACCCGCCAGGCCAGCGACGAGGCACGACCCAGACGGGCCGGCGACGCCACCACGAGGACGCGGGCGCCGGTCAGCAGGTCGTGCACCCCGGGCCAGGCGTCGCTGCCGCCCATGTCGGTGGCCGTGCCCGGCGGCAGGCTGAGGTCGGCCGCCCGGAACGCCGACACCTCGACGTCGCGTTCGCGCAAGCAGTCGGCGACCACGTCGGCCAGCGCCTCGGTGGCCGAGACCTGGGGCGTCGCCTTGAGGGTGCAGTTGATGACGACGGCACGCATGCCCGGCGGGTACCCGGGAAACCATGGACATCACGAGGGGTCGGGGCCCGGTCAGGACGCTCACCCGGGTGCCCGCCACCCCGCGCGCGAAGACCGCGCGCGGCGGACAATGACTGCGAAAAGCTGCGGAGCGCGGCGGACTGCGATTGGCAGGTGGCAACGTGACCAGGCTGCTCGACGACGATGAGGTCGACAAGAGGATGTCCCACTACGACCTCGTGGACTGGCGGCGCGAGGGCGGCACGCTGCGCCGCACCATCGACGCCTACGACTTCCCCACGGCGGTCCACATCGTGCAGAAGATCGTGGTCGAGGCGCAGAAGCTCGACCACCACCCCGACATCGACATCCGGGGCCGGACCCTGCACTTCACCCTGAGCAGCGAGGGCGGGCTGTCCGACGCCGACGTGGAACTGGCGCAGCGCATCGAGACCGCCGCGGGCACCCTGGCCAGGGGCCACGACTGACGCCTGGTCCCCGGCCGGGTGGCCAACCCCGGTGGCCCGGACGATGATGGTGGTGGCTCCGTCGTGGGTGACATACCAGGCCGCCGGGCGGCGGGGTGAGCCGTTGCAAGGCAGACGGGCGGCGCACCGTCGCCCGCCTCTCGCCCCCAGGGAGGCAGCGAGCCATGGCGGACTTCGTCGGCGCGGTGGACCAAGGCACCACCAGCAGTCGCTTCATGATCTTCGACCACGATGGCAACGAGGTGGCCAAGCACCAACTCGAACACGACCAGATCCTGCCGCGCCCGGGATGGGTGGAGCACGATCCGGTGGAGATCTGGGAACGCACCAACGTCGCCATCCAGAACGCGGTGCGCTCCGCCGGCATCTCCGCCTCCGACCTGGCCGCCATCGGCATCACCAACCAGCGCGAGACCACGGTGGTGTGGGATCCGCGCACCGGGCAGCCGTACCACAACGCCATCGTGTGGCAGGACACCCGCACCGACCGCATCGTCTCCGCTCTGGAGCGGGCCGGGCACGGCGACCTGATCCGGCGTCGCGCGGGCCTGCCGCCCGCCACCTACTTCTCCGGCGGCAAGCTCCAGTGGATGCTGGAGAACGTCGACGGCCTGCGCAAGGCCGCCGAGGACGGCAACGCGCTGTTCGGCACCACGGACTCGTGGGTGCTGTGGAACCTCACCGGCGGCCCCAACGGCGGCATCCACGCCACCGACGTCACCAACGCCAGCCGCACCATGCTGATGGACCTGGAGACCCTCGACTGGGACGACGAACTCCTCGGCCTGTTCGGCATCCCGCGCGCCATGCTGCCGAAGATCAACTCCTCGTCCCACCCCGACGCGTTCGGCACCTCCCGTACCAGCCGCCCGCTCAACACCCCGGTTCCCATCACCGGTGTGCTCGGCGACCAGCAGGCCGCCACCGTGGGCCAGGTCTGCTTCGCGCGCGGCCAGGCGAAGAACACCTACGGCACCGGCAACTTCCTGCTGCTCAACACCGCGACGGAGCCGGTGCGTTCGGAGCAGGGCCTGATCACCACCGTCTGCTACCGCTTCGGTGACGAACCGGCCGTCTACGCGCTCGAAGGATCGATCGCGGTCACCGGCTCGGCCGTGCAGTGGCTGCGCGACCAGATGCGCACCATCCGGGACGCCGCCGAGAGCGAGACGCTCGCCCGTACCGTGGACGACAGCGGCGGCATCTACTTCGTCCCCGCGTTCTCCGGCCTGTTCGCGCCGTACTGGCGCTCCGACGCGCGCGGCGCCATCGTCGGCCTGGCCCGCTATCACACCAACGGCCACCTGGCGCGCGCCACGTTGGAGTCCATCTGCTACCAGACCCGCGACGTCGTCGAGGCGATGGCACAGGACTCCGGTGTCCACCTCGACGTGCTGCGTGTCGACGGCGGCGTCACCGCCAACGACCTGTGCATGCAGACCCAGGCCGACATCCTCGGCGTCCCCGTCAGCCGCCCGGTCGTCGCCGAGACCACCGCACTCGGCGCCGCCTACGCGGCCGGCCTCGCGGTGGGCTTCTGGCGCACCAAGGAGGAACTGGCCGAGCACTGGCACGAGTCCAGGCGCTGGGAACCGCAGTGGACCGAGGAGCAACGCGAAGAGGGCTACGCGGGCTGGAAGAAGGCCGTCCAGCGCACCCTGGACTGGGTGGACGTCTCCTGAACGACGGTCTCCCGAACGACGGTGGCGGGGCGGCGATCGCCGCCCCGCCCCCGTCGTTCGGGAGACCGTCGCCCCGCCACTTCTCCGGGATGTGGAGCGCCGGGTCAGGCCCGGGCGTCCTCCTTGATCATGTCGGCGCACTTCTCGCCGATCATCATCGTGGTGATGCACGGGTTGACGGTGACCAGTTCCGGCATGGCCGAGCCGTCCGCGACGCGCAGGCCGCGCACGCCGCGCACCCGCAGGCGGGGGTCGAGCGGGGCGTTCGGGTCGCTGTCCGGGCCCATCTTCACGGTGCACGCCGGGTGGTAGACGGTGTTGTGCGTCGTGACGATGTAGTCCCGCAGCTCGTCGTCGGTCGTCACGTCCGGGCCGGGCGCCAGCTCCGCCCCGGCCCACTCCGCGAGCGCCGGCCGCGCCGCGATCTGGCGTGCCAGCCGCAGCCCGTACGTCATGACCCGCATGTCCTCCTCGTCGGTGAAGTACCGCGGGTCGACCCGGGGCTTGTCGCGGAAGTCGCGGGTGCGCAGCCGCACCGTGCCGCGCGAGCGCGCGTGCGTGACGTTGGGGGTCAGGCAGAACGCGTTCTCGCTCGTCGGATAGCCGCGCCGGTAGGTGTTCATGTCGAACGGCATCGAGCCGTAGTGGAACATCAGGTCGGGCCGGTCGAGGCCCGGGCGGGTCGTGGTGAACAGGCCGATCTCCCACCACTGGTTGGAGCTGGTCACCATCGGCCGCTTGGCGTCCCACATGATGACGCCCTCCGGGTGGTCCTGGAGATTCTGCCCGACCCCGGGCGCGTCCAGCACGACGTCCACGCCGACCTCCCGCAGGTGGTCGGCCGGGCCGATGCCGGAGAGCATCAGCAGCTTCGGGGTGTCGATCGCGCCGCAGGAGACGATCACCTCGCGACGGGCCCGTACCGACCGGGTGTGTACCAGGTCCGGGTCCAGGTACTCCACGCCGGTGCAGCGCCGCTCCTCGTCGATCAGCAGCCGCCGGGCGCGCAGCCCGGTGCGCACCTCCAGGTTGGGCCGCTTGCCCAGGATCGGATGGAGGTAGGCGACCGAGGACGACTGCCGGATGTTGTTCTCGTCGGAGTTGATCTGGAACCAGCCCGCGCCGTTGACCACCGTGCGGCCGGTGTTGAACGCGGTCGTGGGAATGCCCTGCTGCTCGCACGCCTCCAGCAGCGCCGCGCCGCACGGGTCCTTGGGCTCGATGGTGCGCAGTTTCACCGGGCCCGAGCGGCCGTGGTGGTCACCGGGCGCGTCGTTGGTCTCCAGACGCTGGTAGAGCGGGTACGTCTCGTCCGCGCCCCACCCCGTACAGCCTTCCGCCGCCCAGCCGTCGAGGTCCTCGCGCGGCGCCCAGAACGCGATGCACGAGTTGTGCGACGAGCAGCCGCCCAGCACCCGGGCGCGGGCGTGCCGCATGAAGCTGTTGCCGCTCGCCTGCGGCTCGACCGGGTAGTCCCAGTCGTATCCGGACTCCAGCAGGCCCAACCAGCGGTCCAGCCGCAGCACGTTGTCGTCGCCCACGTCGCTGGGCCCGGCCTCCAGCACGCAGACGGTCACGCCCGGGTCCTCGCTCAGCCGCGCGGCCACCACGTTGCCCGCCGTGCCTCCGCCGACCACCACGTAGTCGAACTCCTCCACGTCACTTTCCTCCTGTAGCAGTCGGTCGTCGTCCCACGGATCGCGGGGTGGGTCAGGGCGCGCCGTGCGCCGCGTCGGGTTCGCCGAACGGGCCGTCGCCCAGGGCGTGTTCGGCCAGGACACCGGTGTGCTTGCGCTGCACGAACCAGTAGTAGGCGAAGCCCCCGGCGGCGACGATGCCCACGAACAGCACGCCGCCCCAGCGCAGGTACCAGTGCTGCGGGCCGGTGGCGTTGTAGACGGACGCCCTCGGCCACAGCAGGTTCACCGTCATCGCGGTGCCCCACAGCACCGCCAGCACGTTGACCGGCAGCCCGAAGCGGCCCAGCGAGAAGCGCCCCGGCGCCGGGGTCCAGCCGCCGCGCAGCCGCTGCACCAGCATCGGCAGCGTGACCAGCAGGTAGGCCACGTAGATCATGACGATGGCGATGCTGGTGACGACCGAGAAGATCTGCGGCTGCTTGATGTTGACCACCAGGATGGCGATCGCCACCAGGCCGATCAGGCAGGTCGCCAGCACCGGCGTCTTGAACCGGGGGCTGACGCGGGCCAGATGGGTGCCGCCGGGCAGGTTGTTGTCGCGTGCCATGGCGAACGCCAGCCGCAACCCCGCGGTCTGCACCGACAGCGCGCACACCGTGATGGCGATGACCACGCACCACAGGATCACCTGGCCCATGGTCGAGCCGAGCGTCGCCTTCACCACGTACTGCAACCCGTGCGCGGCGAGCTGAGGGGAGCTGAGGTTCGGCGTGGCCAGCAGGGCGAACAGCAGGATCAGTCCGCCCAGGACGAACGAGGCGACCAGCGCGCGCAGGATGGCCCGCGGGGCGTTGCGCGCCGGGTCCTTGGACTCCTCGCCCAGCGACGAGGCGGTGTCGAAGCCGTACATCACGTACGCGGACGCCAGCGACGCGGTCAGGAACGCGCCCAGGTAGCCGAGGCTCTGGCCGCTGCCGAGCCCGTGGGTCTGCACGATCGCGCTGGGACCGCGGGTGATGTGGGCGGCGAGCAGGACGACCAGCACGACGGCGGCGACCAGTTCGATGAACACACCGCCGGAGTTGATGGTCGCCATGAGCTTGACGCCGAACGCGTTGACCAGGGTGGTGAAGACGATCAGGATCGTGCCCAGCAGCACGGCGTTGGCGGCCGCGTCGTACTTGCCGGTGCCGTTGCCGACGATCTGGAAGACGCTGGAGATCTGCGGCAGCGTCAGCTGGTACGCGAGCGCGACCGCGGCCAGCGACACCATGGTCGCCACCGTCATCATCCAGCCCGCCAGCCAGCCGACGTGCGGTCCGCCCATCCGCTTGGACCAGTTGTAGACCGAACCGGCCACCGGGTAGCGGGCGGCCAGCTCGCAGAAGCACAGCGCCACCATCAGCTGGCCGATGAACACCATCGGCCACGACCACCAGTAGGCCGGCCCGCCGAAGCTGACGCCGAAGTAGAAGAGCTGGAAGGTGCCGGTGAGGATCGAGATGTAGCTGATGCCCGCGGCGAAGGTGTGGAAGTTGCCCAGGGTGCGCTTCAGCTCCGGCTTGTAGCCCAGCTCGGTGAGCGCGTCGTCGTCGGACGCGTCGGTGGCGCCGGGCTCCGGGTCGGTCGGAGGTTGGGACGGCATAAACGTTTCTCCTGGGGTGGTGCGGGGTGGTGCGGGGTGGTGCGGGGTGCGGCGGCCGCTGGACGGCCGGGGCGGATCACGCAGGCGACGAGCCCGCTCGCGGGGAGCGGGCTCGGGCCGGTGCCGGTGAGGCGCGGCGTCTCATTCGAACCAGCGCTGCGGCTGCGGGCCGGTGTTGCGCCACACGTGCTTGGCCTCGGTGTACTCGTGCAGGCCCGAGGGGCCCAGTTCGCGGCCCACGCCGGACTGCTTCATCCCGCCCCACTCGGCCTGCGGCACGTACGGGTGGAAGTCGTTGATCCACACGGTGCCCGCCCGCAGCGCCGCCGCCACGCGCCGGGCCCGCCCCTCGTCGGTGGTCCACACCGCGCCCGCCAGGCCGTACTCGGTGGCGTTGGCCAGCGCCACCGCCTCCTGCTCGTCCTGGAAGCGCTCCACGGTCAGCACCGGCCCGAACGACTCCTGCGCCACCACCGACATCCCGGCGGTGCACTCGTCCAACACGGTCGGCGGGTAGTAGAAGCCGTCCGCGAGCGCCGGGTCGTCCGGGCGGGCGCCGCCCAGCCGCAGCACCGCGCCCTCGGCGACCCCGGCCGCCACGTAGGCCTCGACCTTCTCGCGGTGCGCCGCCGAGATCAGCGGACCGGTCCTGGCCTGCGGGTCGAACGGGCCGCCCATCCGGATCCGGGAGGCGCGCGCCACCACCTCGTCGACGAAGCGGTCGTGCAGCGAGTCCTCCACCAGCAGCCGTGCGCCGGCCGAGCAGACCTGCCCGGAGTGCAGGAAGACCGCCATCAGGGCGTAGTCGATCGCGGTGTCGAAGTCCGCGTCGGCGAAGACGATGTTGGGGTTCTTGCCGCCCAGTTCCAGGGCGATCTTCTTCACCGTGGGCGCGGCGGCGGCCATGATGCGTCGCCCGGTCGCGAGCCCGCCGGTGAACGACACCATGTCCACCCGGGGGTCCTCGGTCAGCGGCGCTCCGGCCTCCGCGCCGGTGCCCAGTACCAGGTTGGCCACGCCGTCCGGCAGGCCCGCCTCCTTCAGCAGCCGCATCAGCATGATCGCGGTGTGCGGGGTCAGCTCGCTGGGCTTGAGGACGAAGGCGTTGCCCGCGCCGATCGCCGGGGCGACCTTCCACGCCGTCTGGAGCAACGGGTAGTTCCACGGGGTGATCAGCGTGCACACGCCGACCGGCTCGTGGACCACCCGGCTGTCGATCGCCGCGTCGCCGGTCTCCACCACGCGTTCCGCGCCACCGGCACCCACCAGGTTGCCGAAGTAGCGGAAGCAGTTGGCGATGTCGTCCATGTCGTACTCGGACTCCACCAGTCGCTTGCCGGTGTCCAGCGACTCCGCGCGGGCCAGCGCGTCCTTGTCGCGCACCAGCAGGTCGGCCACCCGCAGCAGCAGGGCCGCGCGCTCGGCGGGGGTGGCCCGCGGCCACGGCCCGTGGTCGAACGCCTCCCGGGCCGCCGCGACAGCCGCCGCGGCGTCCTTCGGACCCGCCTCGTCCACCTCGGCGACCAGGGTGCCGTCGGCGGGGCAGTGGATCTTTCGGGTCCGCCCGTCCAGGGCGGCGGTCCACTCGCCGCCGATGAACAGATCGGGCATGTCGTACCTCCGTCGAGCGAGCATCCGGCCCCGGAGTCGGCACCGGCGCGCCAGCACCTGCCCGGATAGGTCCACGTCACGCCTTTTGTGATGTACAACACGTAACACGATCCGTCGTCCGGCGCGCGCGGAACCGACGAGCCGGGCGCGTCCGAGCCCCACCTGACGACCGATCAGCCGACCGAATCGACCGCAAGCAGGGGGTACACGTGCGCATCGCCTCTCACCGACCGGGTCCCTCCACCCCGCGCCGCGCCGGACCCGCCGCCCACGCCGGACCCGCCGCCCACGCCGGACCCGCCGCCCGCCGCGCCGTCCTGGCCGCCCTCGCCGGCCTCGCGCTGGTCGGCGGCGGCCTGATCGCGGGCCCGGCCACCGCCCACGCCGCGCCCGCGCACCCCGCGCACCCCGCAGGCATCGGCGGCTCCTCCGCCCTTCAGGGTGACTTCGCCGCGGCGAGCCGCGCGTTCCACGTACCGCTGCCGGTGCTGCTCGCCGTCTCGTACCAGGAGTCCCGCTGGGACGGCCACGCGGGCCAGTACAACACCGGCGCGGGGTACGGCCCGATGGACCTCACCGACGCCACCGCCGCCATGGTCACCGGCTCCGGCGCGGGCGCCGCCGGACGCGCGGACACCGCCGCCATGGTCTCCGCCCCGGCCCTGCACACCCTGGACGCCGCCGCCCGGCTGGTCCACGCGACCCCGGCCGCCCTGCGCGACGGCACGGCGGCCAACATCCGCGGCGGCGCCGCGCTGCTCGCCTCGTACCAGAAGGCGCTGACCGGCTCCGCCCCGGCCGATCCGGCCGACTGGTACGGCGCCGTGGCGCGCTACAGCCAGGCGGGCGACGAGCAGGGCGCGCGCGACTTCGCCGACGCGGTCTACGCGGTGATGGCCTCCGGCGCGCAGCGCACCACGCAGGACGGCCAGCGGGTGCGGCTGACCGCCGAGCCCCGGCTCGTGCCGCACCGGCGCGACGTCCCCGGGCTGCGCGCCACCGCGCCGAAGGACACGGCGGCGGACTGCCCGGCCGCCATGCACTGCTCGGTCGTCCCGGCCGCCCCCGAGGGCTACCAGCAGGCGAACCGCCCGAAGGACGGGCTGGCCATCCGCTACATCGTCATCCACGACACCGAGAGCACCTATGAGCAGGCCATCGCCGCCTTCCAGGACCCGGCGGGCGGGGTCGCCGCCAACTACGTGATGCGCTCATCGGACGGCGCGGTCACGCAGATGGTGCCGGACGCCGACCTCGCGTTCCACGCGGGGAACTACTGGTTCAACATGCACTCGGTCGGCATCGAGCACGAGGGCTTCGCCGCCTCCGGCGCCACCTGGTACACCGAGGCGCAGTACCGCGCCACCGCCGAACTGGTGAAGTACCTCGCCGCCCGCTACGGCATCCCGCTGGACCGGCAGCACGTCATCGGCCACGAGAACGTGCCGGGACCGCAGTCCGCGGGCGTCGCCGGGATGCACTGGGACCCGGGCCCGTACTGGGACTGGACGCACTTCATGCGACTGCTGGGCGTGCCCGTTCCCGAGGGCGGCTCGGGCGTCGGTCCGGTCGGCACCGCCGTCACCATCACCCCCGACTTCGCGCACAACTTCCAGACCGTCGAGGTCTGCGGCCAGCCCACCGGCGAGGTCCGGCCGAAGGGCGGCAAGGACCGGCCCACCCCGAGCACGCCTCCGAAGGGCGGCCGGAAACAGCCCACCAGCGGCACGCACCCGACGAAGGGCGGCAAGCATCAGGCCGCCGAGCCGCCGTGCACCTCGCAGACCCAGCCGTCGGACTTCCTGTACCTGCGCACCGCGCCCAGCCCGACCGCGCCGCTGTACGCCGACCCCGCGCTGCACCCGGGCGCCGCGGCCGGCACCGACCACATCGACGACTGGGGTGACACGGTCACCGAGGGCCAGCAGTTCGTGGTGGCCGCCCGGCAGGGCGACTGGACGGCGATCTGGTACAGCGGCGCCGAGCTGTGGTTCGACAACCCGCGCGGCGAGGACACCACACCGGCACCCGATGCCGTCCTGGTGACCCCGAAGACGTCGTCGGCGCCCGCGCCGGTCTACGGCGAGGCCTATCCGCAGCCGTCCGAGTACCCGGAAGGCCTCAAGCCGTCCACCCAGGCGCCGTTGAGCATGTACGCGGTGCCGGCCGGACAGGCCTACGTGGCCTCGCCGGTGCCCTCGCGATCGGACGACTTCTTCACCAGCCCGCCCGACACCGTCGTGAACGGCTCGGAGTGCTACTACACCGTGCAGTACGACCATCGGCTCGCCCTGCTGAACGCGGCCGACGTGACGGTGCGTCGGCGCTGAAGAAGGCGTGCGGGTGGCGCGGCATCCGGGATGCCGCGCCACCCGCACGCGTGTTCGTAGCATCCGCGCATTCTCATGGCATATGCCAGAACCATGTCTTCACCTTTGTGACCGCCCGGTGAAGCCTTGAAGAACCACCGGCCGCTGCCCTGGGATTGCCCGTACGGACAACCGCGGGTGACTTCAAGGCCCACTGTCGGAAATGATGTGCAATCAGATATACCGGGCGACTGGTTTCACCATGAGATGAAGATGAGTAGGGTGTGCCTGACCGCCGGGTGATCAGTGGAGTCGATCCACTGCGTTCCATGGCGACTTCGTGTGCGTTCGCGTGTGATCGGTGTCGTCGGGAGGGGGGACATGGCCGCTGGCTCGTTCGAGGGGCAGTACGTCTGGCATCCGGCGGCCGACGACGGCCAGTTGGCCCGGGCCTGCACGGATGTGCGGGCGGGACGGTACTTCAGCGCACAACAGGTGCTGCTGGACGCCCGGGACGACTTCGACCTGCGGGCCCACCGCTCGCTCGTGCTCGCCTCCGAGGCCGCCGACTCCGACCTCGCCGAGCGCTGGCTGGCCGAGGAACCCAGCGCTGAATCAGCCCTGTTGTGGGCGCGGGTGGCGATGCTGCGCGCCCTGCGGATGGCCGACGCGGGCGATCACCGGGCCCCGGCGCTGACCCGGATAGCGGAGACCGCGTGCGAACGCGCCGCCGCCCTGTGGCCGCAGGACCCGACGCCCTGGGTCGCCCAGCTCGCCCTGGCCCGGCTCACCCGGCCCGCCGACCCCGCGCCGCAGGGACTGCTGACCGGACCGCCGGGACCGTGGTACCTGTTCGCCCGCATCCTGCGGCTCGACCCCTGGCACCGCGAGGCTCACCACCGCTTCCTGTCCTTCTTCTTCACCCGCTACGGCGGATCGGCCAGCGCCCGGTGGGACGTCGCGTCCTTCCTCAGCCACCGCGCCCCGGCCACCTCGGCCCTGCGCTTACTCCCGCTGGTGGCCCTGGTCGAGGAGTACAACTCCGCCGTCCCCCTGGCCGACCGGACCTGGGAACAGAGCCAGTGGCGGTCCACCGCGATGGCGATCTACCACAACTGGCTCCCCACGGTGGGCGGTTACCGCTTCACCCCGGTGCTCGACCTGGCCTATCTGGCGCACGCGCTGTTCATGGCGCGGCGCGAACTGGAGGCCCGCGAGGTCTTCACGGCCATGGGACCGTACGCCTCGCGCATGCCGTGGAGTGTGTTCGGCGCTCCGGACGAGCAGTTGACGAAGGCGAGGCGCTCCTGCGGACTGCCGGTCCCGGCCGGGACGTGACGCCGACCCCCGATTTCCCCTGCAATCCCCTTCATCCGCCCGTGCTTTCACCCCGGTGATGTCCGTGGCGACGCCGGTAACCGTCCGTCCCCCCAGAAAGGTTCGCGGTTGTGTCCGAGCGCATCTCCCCATCCCGCGTTTCCCGTCCGAAAGCCGGGCGGCACGCCCCGCCGGCCACGCTGGACGACGACGAGACGCTGCACGCGATGGGCTACCCGCGGAAACTCACGCGCAGATTCCGCGCGTTCGACAATTTCGCCATCTCGTTCACCATCATCAACATCATCTCCGGCATCTTCTCCTCCTTCGGCCTGGGGATGAACGCCGGAGGCCCGCGCATCCTGGTCTTCGGCTGGATCGGCGTGGCCGTGATGGTGTTGTTCGTCGGCGCCGCGATGGGCGAGATAGCCTCCGCGTACCCGACCAGCGGTGCGCTGTACTTCTCCGCGGGCAAGCTGGCCAAACGGCACCGCGGGGCCTGGTCGTGGTACACCGGCTGGCTCAACTTCGTCGGGCAGGTGGGCGGCACGGCGGCCACCGACTTCGCCGCCGCCACCTTCATCCAGGCCTTCATCGCGATGCAGTGGCCGCACTACCACGTCACGACGCAGCGCAGTGTGCTGATCACCGCCGTGATCCTGCTGCTCCAGGCGCTGGCGAACACCTACACCGTGCAGCTGGTCGCCCTGCTCAACCGGATCTCCGTGTGGTGGCTGCTGGTCGGCATGGTGGTGATCGTGGTGTGCCTGATCGCCGTACCCTCGCACCACCAACCGGTCTCGTTCGTCGGCCACTTCGCCAACAACACCGGCTTCTCCTCCAGCCTGTACGCCGGGATGCTGGGTCTGCTGGTGACCAGCTGGACGTTCACCGGCTTCGACGGCAGCTTCCACATGTCGGAGGAGACTGTCCAGGCCACCGTCAACGCGCCCAAGGGCATCATGCGTGCCATCGGCTACTCGGCGCTGACCGGGCTGGTCCTCATGCTCGCCCTGGTCTACGCCGTCCGCGACTACGCGGGCGAGGCGTCCGCCGCCGCCCCGCCGGTGCGCATCCTCATCGACGCGCTCGGCAACGGCACGGCCAAGCTGCTGCTGCTCATCGTCATCGGCGCCATGCTCTTCTGCGGCCTCGCCAACATGACCAGCAACACCCGCCAGATCTTCGCGTTCTCGCGGGACGGCGCGATGCCCGGCTCCCGCTGGTGGCACACCGTCTCACCCCGCACCCGCACCCCCGTCAAGGCGGTCTGGCTCGCCGCCGTGTGCTCCCTGATCCTGGTGGTGCCCGGCTGGTGGTCCGACACCGCCTTCTACGCCGTGGTGAGCGTGAACGTCGTCGGTCTCTTCCTCGCCTACGCGGTGCCGATCTTCCTGCGGTTGCGGCTGGAGACCTTCCAGCCCGGCCCGTGGAACCTGGGCCGCTACGGCAAGCCGGTGGCGGCTGTCGCGGTGGTGTGGATCGTGCTGAGCAGCGTGCTGTTCATGCTGCCGCAGGCCTCGCCGATCACCGCGAAGTCCTTCAACTACGCCCCCGTGGCGCTCGGCGCGGTCCTGGTCATCGCCACCGTCTGGTGGTTCGCTACCGCCCGCAGGCGCTTCAAGGGCCCGGTGAGCTACGGCACGCCGGACGAGGTCGCGGCGATGGACCTGATCTGACGTAGCGTCAACTCGCTTGTCCCAGGCGGCCGGTGCGCATCGCGCACCGGCCGCCTTCGCGTCCTACGCGGTCAGCGACTTCGCCCGGTCCACCGTCCAGCGCAGCAGCGCGGCCGCCAGGACCGCGGCCATCACCGCCGCGGTCACCACCGAGCCCGCGGTGCCGTGGCGCAGGGCGAGGGTGAAGGGCAGGACCATCGCGACAATCGCCGTCAGCGACCCGGCCGCGTACCACAGCAGGAACAGCACGGGGCCCATGCTGCCGGTGGGGGACTGCGCGGGCGACAGCAGCAGGTGCTGCTTGGTCGCCCCCCGGCAGGCGTTGACCAGCCCGGCCGCGACCAGCGGCGGCACCGCCGCCGGGGCGAGGAAGGCCCGCGCCCCCGCCCCCAGCCACAACGTCACCCCGCACACCGCGCACGCCCCCAGCAGGGCCAGCGCCCCCGGCAGGATCGCGTGCCGCAGCATCAGCCAGCGGTACGGGTACGGCGACCAGGAGCCGCGCCGGGTGTCGTCGGTCTCCAGCCGCGCGGGCTCCAGCACCTGGGCGACCGCGCCGTAGGCGAAGGCCAGCGCGACCGCCGTCGCGGCCACCGCCGTCCCGCCGTGTGCCCCGGCCGCCACGACCGCGGCGAGGGTGGCGAGCGCGGCGTGCACGAGCGCGCGGCCCAGGCGGCCCGGGGTGCGCAGCAGCGCCAGCGCGTCCCGCCACGGCACCGCGAGCCACGCCCGGCGCGGGGCGGGCAGCCGGAAGCGGGCCGGGCGTCCGCCGCCCGCCGCACCGGAGGCCACCTGGCGCGCGGTGCGCAGTTCCACGGTGAGCAGTGCGGTCATCACACCGGTGGCGGTGCGGGAGCGCTGCCGTACCGTCGCCAGCGGCAGCGTGCCGGCCGCCCGGCGGGCCGCGGTGACCGCGGCGGCGACCACGACGACCAGCAGCCCGGCCGCGACCGGCCCGCCCGGCACCGCCGCCCGCGTCGGCGACAGCGCCGCGAGCCCGGCCCAGCCCCACGGCCCCGACCACAGTTCGATCCGCTCCAGCCAGCCCACCCGGTGCCCGCCGACCGCCAGCCCGCACTGCGCCACGAGCGCCAGGAACACCACCGTCGCGTACGGCGTCAGCCTGCGCGTCCAGGCCGCCACCCGGGGACCGTGCTCGACGGCCATGCCCAGCGCGACGGCCAGCAACGGCAGCCCCACCGCCCCCACCAGGCACCACCCGAAGGCGGCGGGCAGCCCGACCCGGCAGGTCAGGCCCAGGGCGACCATCCCGATCGCCGCCGCCAGCACACCCGCCGCCGCCGAGACCGACGAGGTGATCCACAGCCACGGCCGCAGCACCCGCCCGACCCGCACCGGCTGGGCCAGCAGCCAGTCCACGCTCTCCCGGGGCGGCACCACCGGGCCGCGCCACAACGCGTCGCGCGCGCCCAGCAGCAGGCATCCCACGCCCAGCGCGCACGCCCCGGACGGCAGCGCGGCCAGCAGCCCGGAGCCGTACCCGGTGTAGTCGGCGCCCATCGACGCCTGGAGGAACAGCCCCAGGCTCGGCAGCGCGCCCCACACCACGAGCAGCAGCAGGACGCAGTAGAGGACGTACGCGACCTGGCCCGCGCGCTTGCGGCGGTGCGGCGCGCGCAGGTCGCGCAGCAGCCGCAGCGCCTCATCGGTCCAGTCGTCCTCCGCCGACCAGGCGGCGGCGTGACCGTCCGCCTCGTCGGCGTCCGCCGCCCCTGCGGCCCCGCTCACCGGATCGCCGCTCACCGGCCGCCCTCCGCGTCCCCGCCGAGCCAGGTCACCCCGTCGGCGCCGCCGGTCAGCACCTCGTCGGGGGTGCCGTCCGCGATGAGCGCGCCGTCGCGCAGCACCAGCACCCGGTCGGCCACCGAACGCGCCAGCTCCGCGTGGTGGGTGACCAGCAGCACGCCGACCCCGCCCTCGGTCTCGGCCGCGATCAGTTCGGCCAGCCGCCTGCGCGCGTCCGGGTCGAGACGCTGCTCGGGCTCGTCGAGCAGCAACAGGTCACGCGGCCGCACCAGCGCGGTGGCCAGCAGCAGCGACTGCAACTGCCCGGAGGACAGGGCAGCGGGCAGCGACCGGGCGTGCTCGGACAGCAGCCGGTCGGCGAGGACGTGGTCGATCCAGTCCTCCGCCTCGTCCACGCCGTGCGCGACGGCGACGAGTTGCAGGTGCTCGCGGACCGTCAGGTCCGGGTAGCAGGCGGCGGTGTCGCCGACCACCGCGACCCGGGCCCGCACCCGCGGGTCGTTCTCGTCCATCGGCAGACCGTCGAAGGTCACCGTGCCGGTGGTCGGGGTGTCGCGGCCCGCGGCGATCCGCAGCAGGGTGGACTTGCCCGAGCCGTTGTGGCCGAGCAGCGCCACGCACTCGCCCGCCGACAGGTCGAGGTCGATCCGGTGCAGCACCTCGCGCCGCGCGTAGGTCCGGCTGACGCCGGTCAGCCGTAGTAGCGGTGCGTCCTCGGGCATGGGCCGGGCTCCTCGTCAGACCACGGGCGGAAGGGGCCGCCCCCGTGGTCCCCCTGGGGCGGCCCGGCCATTGTCCACGGTCGGCGGACGCGGGCGGTCACCGGCTGCCCGCGGCACCGTGCTACACCTGCTGCCCGCGGTCGGCGGCGGCGTGCGGTCGTCGGCTGCCCGCGGTCGTCGGCACCGTGCGGTCGTCGGTTGCTCGTGGTCGACGGCATTGTGCGGGCCAGCGGCTGCCCGTGGTCGGCGCGGACGTACGGGCGCGCCGGCCGGGCATCACACGATCGGCCCTTCCGTGACGGCGCCCGGGCGCGGGCCGTGTCACGGTGGCCGGGAGGCTCCCCGCGGCGGACCGGTGTCCGCCCGCCGGACGGCGCCTCGCGCTCACCCGGCGAGGAGGCACGGCAGATGTCGCAGCCCGCACCGGACGGCGCGCCGCCGCCCCGAGCCGCGCCCGATCCGCGGGACTCGGTGCGCACCCGCGGCTATCTCGTCGTGCTGCTGGTGGCCGCCGTCGTCGGCGTGCCGGTCTCGGCTGCCGCCTACGGATTCCTCGCCCTGGTGCACGAACTCCAGGACCTCGTCTTCCACGACCTGCCGCGCGGCCTCGGCTTCCACGGCACACCGGTGTGGTGGCCGGTGCCCGCGCTGGCGCTGAGCGGCGCCCTGGTCGCGCTGACCCTGCGCTACCTGCCCGGCACCGGAGGACACGAGCCGGCCGACGGGATGTCGACCAAGGGGGTCTCGGCGGTCTCCGACCTGCCCGGCATCGTGATCGCCGCGATCGCCTCGCTGGCGCTGGGCGTGGTGCTGGGCCCCGAGGCCCCGCTGATCGCGCTGGGCGGCGGGCTGGCCCTGGGCGCGGTGCGGCTGACCGGCCGCGACCTGCCGGACCAGGCGACCCGGGTGATCACCGGGGCGGGCAGCTTCGCCGCGGTCAGCGCGCTGCTGGGCTCGCCGCTGCTCGGCGCGTTCCTGCTCATGGAGGCGTCGGGGCTCGGCGGCACGATGCTGGGCGTGGTCCTGGTGCCCGGACTGCTGGCGGCCGGGATCGGCGCGTTGATCTTCACCGGTCTCGGCTCCTGGACGGGCCTGGGCACCTACTCCCTCGCCCTGCACCACGTGCCGTCCGCGCGCACCCCGGACGCCGCGCAGTTCGGCTGGGCCCTGGTCATCGGCCTGGGCGCGGCGCTGGCGGGGGCCGGGGTGCGGTGGGTGGCGCTGATGATCCGCCCGCACGTGGCGCGCCGCAGGCTGCCGCTCAGCGTGCTGGCGGGCCTGGCCGTGGCCGGACTGACGGTCGCCTACGCGCAGGGCACCGGCCACACCGTCTCCGACGTCCTGTACTCCGGCCAGAACTCCCTCGACCCGCTGCTGGAGCACCGCGCTGGGTACACCGTCGGGGCGCTGGTGCTCCTGCTGGTCTGCAAGGCGCTGGCGTACGGGGTGTCGCTGAGCGCCTTCCGCGGTGGCCCGATCTTCCCCGCGATGTTCGTCGGCGCGGTCGGCGGGACCGCGCTGTCGCACGCGGGCGGGCTGCCGGTCACCGCGGGCTTCGCCATGGGCATCGGCGCGATGTGCGTGGCGATGCTGGGGCTGCCGATGACCTCGGTGCTGCTGGCCACGCTGCTGCTGGGCAAGCCGGGACTGACCGTGATGCCGCTGGTGATCGTCGCGGTGGTGGTCTCCTACGTGCTCTCCACCCGCCTGCGCCTGCGCCAGGAGACCGCGAGCCCGCCGACGCGGCAGGCGACCTCACGTAATTGACGTCGCGTCAGCGACGTATTCCGTCGCCGCGTCCAGCAGCCAGTCGGCCACGTACCCGGCGAACGACGATCGCGTCAACAGCCAGTATCCGGGCCGGTGTTCGTCGCGTCCCGCGAGCAGCACGCCTGCCCGCGCCAGCGTGGTCTGCGCGCAGCGGCCCGGGCCGAACGCCCGCGGATGCAGGTCCAGCGGGCAGCCGTGCGCCAGCAGGTCGCGGGCACGGGCCCCGCCGACCAGTACGGTGGTGCGCTGCCCGGAGACGTCGGTCACCGCCGCGTGCTCCCCGGCGACGGCGGCCCGCAGGCGCTCCTCCAGCCCCGCGGCCGAGCCGGGCCGTCCGACGACCAGCCACTCGTCGGGCCCGAGCCACAACGCCGCCAACTCATCGGAGAACGCCACGGTGTCGGGCTCCACCGGAAGCGCCAGGCCGAGCGCGAACCGGACCGCCTCGGCCGCCGGTCCCTTGGCGTCCAGCCGCACCGACAGCTGGGCCAGAAGTGGCAGTTCCGCCAGTCGCACCGCACCGCCCGAGGCCCGGGTCACGGCCGCGAAGCGCCCCGCGTACCTCACCAGCGGGCTGACGGGTGCGAGGGGTTGCTCGGTGTCAGCCGTCACGGCGGGCCCCTTCCGGGTCGTAGAGGACGGGTTCCGCGACCGTCACCGGTACGAGGACGGATCCCACCGGCACGTATATGCGCTGCCCGACGCGTTCGCGTCCGCCGCGCACCAGGGCCAGCGCGAAGGTGCGGCCGAGCGCGGTGCTGCGGTAACTGGACGTGATGTGCCCGAGCATCGGCACCGGGGGCGCGGGCAGCGGGGCGTCGGCGACCACCTGCCCACCCTCCGGCAGCAGGGTGTGCCGGTCGTCCGGCAGCAGCGCCACCAACTGCTTGCGGTCCGGGCGCGCGGTGTCGGCGCGGGCGTGCGAACGCTTGCCCACGAAGTCCCGCTTCTTCGCGGAGACCGCCCAGCCGAGCCCCAGGTCCTGCGGCGTCACCGTGCCGTCGGTGTCCTGTCCGACGACCGGATACCCCTTCTCCGCGCGCAGCACGTGCATCGTCTCGGTGCCGTACGGGGTGATCCCGTACGGTGCGCCGGCCCGCGCGATCGCCTCCCACACGTGCGGCGCGTACCACGGTGGGACGTTGATCTCGTAGGCCAGCTCGCCGGAGAAGCTGATCCGGCACACCCGCGCGGCCACGCCCGCCACCCGGGTGTCGCGCCACGCCATGAAGGGGAAGTCGTCCGAAGAAGAAGGGAGTTGGGGCGCGAGGGCCGACAGGACGTCGCGTGAGCGCGGGCCGACCAGGGCGACGGTGGCCCACTGCTCGGTGACCGAGGCGCAGTGCACCCGCAGCTGCGGCCACTCCGTCTGAAGCCACTCCTCCATCCAGTCCAGCACGGCCGCCGCGTTGCCCGTGGTGGTCGTGACCAGGAAGCGGTCGTCGGCTGTCCGCAGCACCGTGCCGTCGTCGAGGACCATGCCGTCGGCACGGCACATCACCCCGTACCGGATCCTGCCCGGCTTCAGGGTGCTGATCATGTTGGTGTAGAGCCGGTCGAGGAACACCCCGGCGTCCGCCCCCTGGACATCGATCTTCCCCAGGGTGGAGGCGTCCATGAACGCCACGCCCTCCCGCGCCGCCCGGCACTCGCGCGCGACGGCCGCCGCCATGTCCTCCCCGGCCAGCGGGTAGTACCAGGGCCGCTTCCACTGGCCGACGTTCTCGAACACGGCATCGCGCGCCAGGTGTTGGTCGTGCAGCGCGGTCACCCGTACCGGGTCGTGCAGCGCGCCCCGGTCCCGCCCGGCGAGCGCGGCGAAGGGGACCGGCGTGTACGGCGGCCGGTACGTGGTCGTGCCCAGCGCGGACACCTCCACGCCCAGCAGGTGCGCGGCCACGCCGGTGGTCAGGACGCCGGAGGTTCTGCCCTGGTCGTGCGCGGTGCCCGCGGTCGTGTAGCGCTTGAGGTGCTCGACGCCGCTCAGTCCCGCGCCGGTCGCCCGCCTCAGGTCGGCCACGGTGACGTCGCGTTGCAGGTCGACGAAGTGCGTGCGCGGCTCGTCGGGACCGGGGACCAGCCACAGCGGCACCGGGGGAGCGCCGCCACCGATGTCGTCGGGGTCGGGCGGAGGGGCGAGGACGTGACCCAAGTCGGCTTCTGTGGCCTCCCTGTTGGCGGCACGGGCCCCGGCGCGGGCTCCGTCCGCCACGCACTCGGCGAGTGTGAACGCGCCCGCCGCGGAGCCCACGACCTCGACCGCCTGACGGCACTCCCGGGGCACGAACGCCACCCGCGCCGGGTCGTGGCGCAACGTGCCGCCCGCCTGGCTGAACAGGTGCACCGTGGGATTCCAGCCCCCGGAGACGAGCAGCGTGTCGGCGTCCACCACCGCTACGGGGCCGGTGGGTTCGCCGTCGCGCAGCTCCCGTACCGCCACCGACGTCAGGCACGGGTCGCCCGACGTCCCGGTGACCGCGTGCCCGGCACGTACCGGCAGGCCCGCGTCGCGTGCCCGTTGCGCCCAGAGGCCCGCCTGCGGGCGGGCGTCCACGATCGCGGCGACCTCGGTCCCGGCCGCCGCGAGGTCGAGGGCGGCCGGATAGCCGCTGTCGCACGCGGTGAACACCACCGCCCGCCGTCCCGGAGCGACCCCGAAGCGGTGGACGTACGCCCGCGCGGCCGAGGCGAGCATCACGCCCGGGCGGTCGTTGTCCGCGAAGGCGATCGGGCGTTCGTGCGCGCCGGTGGCCAGGACCACCCGGCCCGCCCTGATCCGCCAGACGCGTTCGCGCGAGACGTGCGCGGGGGCGGCGGCGCCCAGGTGCGCGGTGCGGCGCTCCAGCGCGAGCAGGTAGTTGTCGTCGTAGTAGCCGAAGACCGTCGTGCGCCGCAGCACCCGCGTCTGCGGGAACCCGGCCAGCTCATCCCGTGCCCGCGCCCCCCAGTCGTCCGCCGCGCCCCGGCCTAGTAGGCTGCCGCCCAACTCCCCGTTCTCGTCGGCGAGTACGACCCGGGCCCCGGTGCGCGCGGCGGCCAGTGCCGCGGCCAGTCCCGCCGGGCCCGCACCGACCACCAGCACGTCGCAGTGCGCGTATACCGCGTCGTAACGCGCCGGATCGGGCCCGTCGGGCAGGCGGCCGCGCCCCGGCAGGCCGAACGCCACCAGGCCCTCGCACAGCTCGACCGTGGTCGCCGTGACCATCGCCTCGGCGTACGGCGCCTCGATCCGCACCAGCGCGTTCGGCTCCTCACTGCCGACGCCGAACACCCCGCGCGCACGCCCGAGCTTGATGCTCGTCGCCACCTGCCGCACACCGCACGCCAGGAGCGCGGAGGCGAGCGTGTCGCCGGGGTGGCCGGTGTACGCGACGCCGTCGAAGCGGAAGGTCAGGGTGCGTGAGCGGTCGATACGCCCACCGGTCGGCAACCGGAACGGATGTGCGCTAGAAGGAAGTTGACGGGGCATCAGGAGATCACCGGCCCGGCTTCGCCGATGCGGTAGGCGGCGAGGACCTCGTTGGTCGCGGTGTCCCGGACGACGTTGAACCAGCGGCGGCAGGAGATCGTGTGACACCACCGCTCCGCGTGCGGCCCCTTCGGGTTGTCGCGGAAGAACAGGTAGCGCGCCCACTCCTCGTCGGTCAGCGCCGCCGGGTCCCGCGGGTAGGGCACGTGTGCCTGGCCGCCGTACGTGAACTCGGCCTCGTCGCGCGGGCCGCACCAGGGGCAGGGGATGAGCAGCATCGGGGTCACGCTCCTCAGTGGGCCACGGCGGCGGCGCCGTGCTCGTCCACGAGCGCGCCGGTGGTGAATCGGTCGAGGGAGAAGGGCCGGGCGAGCGGATGGGGTTCGTCGTGCGCGACGGTGTGCGCCAGGATCGCGCCCGCGCCCGGTGTGGCCTTGAAACCGCCCGTTCCCCAGCCGCAGTTGAGGTAGAGGCCCGCCACCGGGCTGCGGCCGACTATGGGCGAGGCGTCCGGTGTGACGTCCACGATCCCTCCCCAGGTGCGCAGCACGTGGGCCCGGGCGAAGACCGGGAACAGCTCCAGCGCGGCGGCCATCTGCCGTTCGACGACGTGGAACGCGCCGCGCTGGGTGTACGCGGTGTACGCGTCGATGCCCGCGCCCATCACCAGCTCGCCCTTGTGCGCCTGGCTGACGTAGACGTGCACGGCGTTGGACATCACCACGGTGGGGTGGACCGGCTCCAGCAGCTCGGAGACGAGGGCCTGCAACGGGTGGCTCTGCAAGGGCAGTTCGAAGCCCGCCATGGCGGCGAGGACCGAGGTGTGCCCGGCCGCGCACAGCGCCACCCGACCGGCCGCGATCGACCCGCGCGTGGTGCGCACGCCGGTCACCCGGCCGCCGCGCACGTCGATGCCGGTGACCTCGCAGCCCTGGATCAGGTCGACCCCGGCCGCGTCCGCCGAGCGGGCCAGGGCCCACGCCACGTGGTCGTGCTTGGCGATGCCCGCGCGCGGCTGGTACGTGCCGCCCAGCACGGGGTAGCGGGCGGCGGGCGAGATGTCGACGATCGGGCACACCTCGCGGACCCCGTCGGCGTCCAGCCACTCGGCATCGATCCCGCCCAGCCGGTTGGCCTCCACCCGGCGCACGCTGTCGCGCACGTCCTGGAGGCTGTGCGCGAGGTTGAGCACGCCGCGCTGCGAGAACAGCAGCGGGTAGTCGAGTTCCGCCTCCAGGCCCTCCCACAGCTTCAGGGCGAACTCGTACACGGCGGCGCTCTCGTCCCACAGGTAGTTGGAGCGGATGATGGTGGTGTTGCGCGCCATGTTGCCGCCCGCGAGCCAGCCGCGTTCCAGCACGGCGACATTGGTGATGCCGTGTGCTCGGGCGAGGTAGTGCGCGGTGGCCAGGCCGTGCCCGCCGCCGCCGACGATCACCACGTCGTAGGAGCGCTTGGGGTCGGGCTCGCGCCACAGGTGGTCGGGGTGCTCGGGCAGGTCCGCGCCGGGCGGCCGGGTGCCCGCGCTCACCGCGTCACCACCGGCGGCGTGACGTCGCCCGGGGCGGGCGTGCCGCGCATACGGATCATCGACGGGTCGAACAGCGGCTCCTCGGCGACCCGGGCGGGCACGTCACGGTCGAAGTAGCGGATCGTCAACTCGCGCCCAGGAACGGCAAGTTCTGCCGGCAGCCAGGCGTACGCGATGCCCGTGCCGATGGTGTGGCCGAAGGCGGCGCTGGTGACGTATCCCACGGGACGCGGTCCGTCGAGGACCGGCTCCTTGCCCATCACCACCGACACCGGGTCCTCCACGGTCAGGCAGGTCAGGCGGCGGCGCACCCGCTCGCGCCGCCGTTCCAGCGCGGCCTGGCCGACGAAGCCGGTCTTGCCCGCACGGACCGCGAACCCGAGCCCCGCCTCGTACGGGTCGTGCTCGAAGGTCATGTCGGTGCCGAAGGCCCGGTACCCCTTCTCCAGACGCAGGCTGTTGAACGCGCCGCGCCCGGCCGCGATCCCACCGTGCGCCACGACCGCCTCGTACAGCGTGTCCCACAGCCTCAGGCCCAGGTCGGCCGTGGTGTACAGCTCCCACCCCAGCTCTCCCACGTAACTGAGCCGCATCGCGGTGACCGGCACCGGGCCGACGTACGCGGGCTGCGTACGGAAGTAGCGCAGCGCCGTGTCGGAGAAGTCCCGGTCGGCCAGCGGCGCCAGCACCTGAAGCGCCCTCGGTCCCCACAGCCCCACGCAGCACGTCCCGGCGGTGACGTCACGCAGCACCACGGAACCGTCGTCCGGCAGGTGCCCGCGCAGCCAGTCCAGGTCCAGGTTGCCGCCCGCGCCGACCTGGAAGCGGTCGGGTCCGAGCCGGGCCACCGTGATGTCGCCGCGGATGCCCGCGTCCTCGTCCAGCATCAGGGTGTACGTGACCGATCCCACCGACTTGTCCATGACGCCGGTGGTCAGCCGTTCCAGGTATCCCACGGCGCCCCGGCCGGTCACCTCGATCCGCTTGAGCGACGACATGTCGTACAGCGCCACCGTCTCCCGGGTCACCAGCGCCTCGGCGCCGACCACCGGTGACCAGTACCGTGCCGCCCACTCGTTCGGCGTGGGCACCGAACGCCCCGCCAGCAGACGCGCGTTGGACTCGTACCACTGCGGGCGCTCCCAGCCGGACGCCTCCAGGAAGACCGCGTCCAGCGCCTCCTGCCGGGGATGGAACGGGCTGGTGCGCAACGGCCGTGGCTCGCCCGCCGGTTGCAGGGGGTGGATGATGTCGTAGACCTCGGCGAAGTTGCGGCAGCCGCGAGCCGTGACGTAGTGCGGTGAGAGCTGGTGTTCCTCGAAGCGGTTGACGTCGCACTCGTGCAGGTCGTACGAGGAGCAGTGGCCGTCCACCAGCCACTCGGCCATCGCCCGGCCGACGCCCGCCGAGTGCGTGACCCAGACCGCCTCGGCCACCCAGAAGCCCCGCACGTCGCACGACTCGCCCAGTAGCGGCATGCCGTCCGGGGTGAACGAGAACAGCCCGTTGATTCCCTCCTCGACCTTCGCCTCCCGGGTCGCGGGCAGCAGCGCGCGGGTCTCGGCCCATGCCTCGGCGAAGTCGCCCTCGGTGAAGCGCAGCACCGACGGCATGACCTCGGCGTCCGCGACGGAGGCGATGGCGTCGGGGGAGACCGGCATCGGACGGTGGCCGTAACTGCCGATGCCCAGGCGGTCGAAGCGGTCCCGGACGTACAGATCGGCGTCCTGGTGGCGCAGGATGGGCCGGACCGCCTCGTCGGCCTGCCCGGCGAGCGCGGGCACCGGCCCGGTCCACGCCAGCTGGTGGGCGAGCGGGACCAACGGCAGCTCCATGCCCACCATGCGCGCGACACGCGGACCCCAGATGCCCGCGCAGCACACCACGACGTCCGCCGGGATCTCGCCCCGGTCGGTGACGACGCCCGTGACGCGGCCGTTCGCGGTGCGCACGTCCAGCACCTCGTGACCGGGAAGGAAGCGCACCCCACGCGAGCGGGCCGCCCGGATCTGCGCCTCCACCGCGAGCACGGCGTCGGCCAGGCCGTCACTGGGCACGTGCAGCCCGCCGAGCACCCGTTGGCGGTCCAGCAGCGGATGCAGCGCCACGCACTCCTCGGGCCCGACCACCCGGCCCTCGACGCCCCACGCCGTCAACCAGCCGTGCCGACGGTGCAGTTCGGCCAGGCGCTCGGGACTCGTGGCCACCTCCAGACCGCCGACCGGCAGGAAGCAGGGCCGGCCGTCGACGTCCAGCGAGCCGAACTTCGCCACCGTGTCCCGGGCCATCCCCGTCATCGTCCTGGAGGGGTTGGTCTGGAAGACCAGGCCGGGCGCGTGCGACGACGAGCCGCCGGTGGCCGGCAGCGGGCCCTGGTCCACGACCGTGACGTCGCTCCAGCCGCGCGCGGAGGCCTCGTCGGCCACCGCCGCGCCGACCACCCCCGCCCCGATGATGACCACTCGCGGACCAGCCATCGCCACTCCCTCGCCTTCCGGTGTTCCTCTGCGGTGTCTCGCTTCAACCGGCCTGCTTTTCAGCGCAATTGAGCTGGCGTCAAGTTCGTTCTGCTTCGGTGGCGTCCGGGCGGCGGTAGTAGGGTTCCTCCACCGGAGGCAGCGGCTCGGCGCCCAGGATGAGGTCGGCGGCCTTCTCCGCGGTCATCATCACCGGCGCGTAGATGTTGCCGTTGGTGATGTACGGCATGACCGAGGCGTCGACCACACGCAGGCCGTCGAGACCGTGCACCCGCAGGGTGTCCGGGTCCACGACCGCCATGTCGTCGGTGCCCATCCGGCAGGTGCACGAGGGGTGCAGCGCGGTCTCGCCCTCCCGGCGCACCCAGTCCAGGATCGCCTCGTCGCTCTCCACGCCCGGTCCCGGCGAGATCTCGCCGCCGTTGTACGGGTCGAGCGCGGGCTGCCCCAGGATGTGGCGGGCGGTGCGGATCGCCTCCACCCATTCGCGCCGGTCCTGCTCGGTGGAGAGGTAGTTGAAGCGCAGTGCGGGCTTGACCCGCGGATCACGGCTCCTGAGCCGCACACTGCCGCGCGCGTCGGAGTACATCGGCCCGATGTGCACCTGGTAGCCGTGGCCTCCGGCCGGAGCCGAACCGTCGTAGCGCACCGCGATCGGCAGGAAGTGGAACATCAGGTTCGGGTAGGCCACGTCGTCGTTGCCACGGGCGAAGCCGCCCGCCTCGAAGTGGTTGGTGGCACCCGGGCCCCGGCGCAGGAAGAGCCACTGGAATCCCACCCAGGGCCGGTACCGCCACTTCAGGTACGGCTGCACGGAGACCGGCTGCCTGCACGCGTGCTGCACGTACACCTCCAGGTGGTCCTGGAGGTTGGCACCGACACCCGGCAGGTCGCGCACCACCTCGATGCCCAGCGCGCTCAGGTCGGCCGCGTTGCCCACGCCGGAAAGCTGGAGCAGCTGGGGGGAGTTGATCGCGCCGCCGCACAGGATCACCTCGCCCGCGCGCACCCGCCGCACCGGACCGCGCCCCTGCCGGAACTCCACACCGGTGGCCCGCTTCCCCTCGAACAGCACCCGGGTCACCAGAGTCCGGGTGCGCACCTCCAGATGGGGCCTGCCCATCACCGGATGCAGGTAGGCGCGGGCTGCCGAGAGCCTGCGGCCGCGGTGCACGTTGCGGTCGAAGGCGGCGAAGCCCTCCTGGCGGTAGCCGTTGACGTCGTCGGTGAGCGGGTAGCCCGCCTGCTGGACGGCGTCCAGGAACGCGGGGAAGAGCGGGTTGGTCGCGGGCCCGCGCTCCAGCACCAGCGGCCCCGACCGGCCGCGGAACGGGTCGTCCCGGTCGGCGGCGAGGCAGTTCTCCATGCGCTTGAAGTACGGCAGGCAGTGCGCGTAGTCCCACGCCTTCATGCCCGGGTCGGCGGCCCAGCGCTCGTAGTCCATGGGATTGCCGCGCTGGAAGATCATGCCGTTGATGCTGCTGGAGCCGCCCAGCACCTTGCCGCGCGCGTGGTGGATGCGCCGCCCGCCCATGTGCGGCTCGGGCTCCGACGCGTAGCCCCAGTCGTAGAAACGGCTGCCGATGGGAAAGGTGAGCGCCGCGGGCATGTGGATGAAGACGTCCCACGGGAAGTCGGAGCGGCCCGCCTCCAGCACCAGGACGCGGTTGCCCGGCTCCGCGGAGAGCCGGTTCGCCAGCGCGCTGCCGGCCGAACCGCCACCGACGATGACGAAGTCGTAGGTCGTCTGGAGCGTCATGTGCTGTCTCGTCTCCCTCGTGCGGTGGGCGATGGGCGGTGTGCCTTCTGCGGGTGCCGTGATGCGCACTGCGTTGCGAGCAACGCAACAACTGGGCCACGCATGCGTATAGTTGCGTCATGAGCAACCACACCGGAGCCGCCGAATCCGCGAGGCAGAGCACCGCGGGGGTCCAGTCCGTGGACCGCGCCGTCAGCGTCCTGGAGATCCTCGCCCGGCGCGGCGAGGCCGGGGTGAGCGAGGTGGCCGCGCAGATCGACGTGCACAAGTCCACCGCGTTCCGGCTGCTGGCCGCCCTGGAGGCCCGCGACCTCGTCGAACAGGCGGGCGAGCGTGGCAAGTACCGTCTGGGATTCGGCATCGTCCGCCTCGCCGGTGCGGTCACCGACCGCATCGACATCACCCAGGTCAGCCGCCGGGTCTGCGAGCGCCTCGCGGAGGACCTCGGCGAGACCGTCAACGTCGCGGTGCTGGAGGGGACATATGCCATCAACCTCCACCAGGTGCGCGGCCCCGGAGCGGTCACCGCGCACAACTGGGTCGGCCAGCTCACCCCGCTGCACGCCACCTCCAGCGGCAAGGTCCTGCTCGCGCAACTGTCCGCCGAAGAACGCGCCCGGCTGCTGACCGAGGCCGGTCTCGAACGCTTCACCCCCGCCACCGTCACCTCCCGCGGCACGCTGGACAAGGAACTGGCCGGGGTCCGCGAGCGCGGATACTCCACCACCCACGAGGAGTTCGAGGTCGGACTGAACGCGATGGCCGCGCCCGTGCGGGCGCGGGACGGCGCGGTGGTCGCCGCCGTCAGCGCCTCCGGCCCCGGCTACCGCTTCTCCGAGGACCGCATGCGCGGGCTCGTGCCGGTCCTGCTGGACGGGGCGCGGGAGATCAGCCACCGGCTCGGCTGGCTGGGCTGAACCGCACGCCGTGGCCGAGGCGGGACGCCGCGGTGCGGGGAGCACCGGCTCCGCACGGCGGCCCGCCGTCATTCCCCGCCGCCCAGACGGCCGCGCACCCACGTGTGGAAGGCGCCGATGTGGTGCTCGCTGGGCACCAGCACACCGCCCGCCGCGTACAGCCGTGACGACATCCCCGGCTGGCAGCGCTCGCAGGCGGCGAAGTCCTGCCGGTTGACGCGGTCGAACAGCTCCACCGAGCGGCTCAGGTCCCGGCCCGCGGCGACCACCTCCGGCAGGTAGAGCCAGTCGCACTCGATCACCGTGCGGTCCGGCGCGAGCGGGAACATCCGGTGCACGATCACGTGGTCCGGCACCAGGTTGACGAAGACCTGCGGCTTGATGGTGATGGCGTAGTAGCGGCGGTCCTGGTGCGGCGCCACCGTGGGAATGCGTTCCAGGCCCTCCGAGCCGTCCACCGTGAAGCCCTCGACCGCCGCGCCGAACTCGGCGCCGTGGCCCACGTAGTACTGCGCGGCGTACCCGTCCGCGAACTCCGGCAGCACGTCGGTGAGTTCGGGGTGGATGGTGGCGCAGTGGTAGCACTCCATGAAGTTCTCGACCACGAGCTTCCAGTTGGCCCGCACGTCGTAGGTGATCCGCCTGCCCACCGCCAGGCCCTCGACCGCGTACCGCTCGATGGACTCGGTGTCCCCGAGCCGTGCCACCACCTCGCCGACCACCTGTTCCTCGAACGAGGGCGGCTCGTCGGCCAGGCACACCCACACGTACCCCAGCCACTCGCGCACCGCGACGGCCGCGAGCCCGAACGTCGTCCGGTCGACGTCCGGCATCCGCGTCAGGTTGGGCGCGGCGGTCAGCCTGCCGGTGAGGTCGTAGGTCCAGGCGTGGTACGGACACTGGAACGCCCGCCTGACCTCGCCCGACTCTTCCGTGCACAACCGCGCGCCGCGGTGCCGGCACACGTTGAGGAACGCCCGCACCCGCCCGTCGCGGCCCCTGGCCAGCAGCACCGACTCGCGGCCCACGGTGACCGTGCGGTACGCGCCGGGCGTGGCCAGGTCCGCCGCGCGCACCGCGCAGAACCACATCGCCTCGAAGATCCCGCGCTGTTCCGCGGCGAAGACCTCGGCGGAGGTGTAGTGGCCGCCCGGCAAGGTCGCGATCAGGCTCCCGGGCAACGCGCTCCGCGTCACGGCGGGCTCCGTCACGTGGCCTCACCGAGCACCGGTCGGCGCAGCGCGCACGGCGGCAGGTTCGGCGGCGCGTCGGACAACACCACGTACACCGCGTCGCCTTCGATCACCACGTGGTGGGTACGGACCGGCAGCCGGGCGGGCGGGGTGCTGACGGCGCCGGTGCACAGGTCGAACTTCGAGGCGTGCAGCGGGCATTCGACCTCCCGCCCCTCCACCCAGCCGTCGGACAGCGCCGCATCCTGGTGGGTGCAGGTGTCGTCGACGGCGAACAACTCGCCGTCCTCGGTGTGGAACACCGCGACCGGGGGGTCGGTCTCCAGCCGGAAGGCCTCGCCTCGCGGCAGATCCGCGAGACGGCACACGGGAATCATCATGACACCTCGGTGCGTATAGTGAAACGAAGTGCGGGATCCGCAACTCGGGCCAGTGTGGGGGCGGTCCGGAACGGCGTCAAGACACGAGAACAGGCCGCGAGCGCACGTCCGCGCCGCCGCCTCGGCACCCCGCCCCGCCCGCCCTGGTCGCCGGGGCCGCACCCACCGTGCGCGACATCGCGAGCGACCCCACCGCAATCCCGGGTTTAGTCCGCGCGAGGTGGGTAGCAGCCGGGGCGGCGCGCACCCCGGTGATTCCCGGAAGGACCCTTGACGTCCTGAAGAGGGATCCCCATGCTGGTCGGATTCGGTTGCGCGACAGGGAATCGTTCCGCCATGCGCAACGGAGGAGGAAGCGGTACGGACCCGGACGTCGCGGTCGTCCCCGGCCGACGCGTGCCATCCCGTAGCTGCCCCCTTCCGCCCTGGAGCGACCCATGAGCCAACCCGCGAACCCGGCGACCCCGAGACCGGACGCGCCTTCGTCGGCGCAGACCCAAGGACCGCCGGGCGGCGACAGCGACGACCTCGCCCGCTTCGGTTACCGCCAGGAGCTGGAACGCTCGCTCGGCTCCTTCTCCAGCTTCGCCGCCGGATTCAGCTACATCTCGATCATGACCGGCGTCTTCCAGCTCTTCGGATTCGGATTCGGGTCCGGCGGGCCCGCGTTCATCTGGTCCTGGCCGCTGGTCTTCATCGGGCAGGGCGCGGTGGCGCTGTGCTTCGCCGAGGTGGCCGGCCAGTTCCCGCTGGCCGGCGGTGTCTACCAGTGGTCCAAGCACATCGCCCGCCCGGCCACGTCGTGGATGGCGGGCTGGGTCATGACCATCGGCGCGGTGGTGACCGCCGCGGCCGTGGCCGTCGCGTACCAGATCATCCTTCCGCAGGTCTCGCTCGCCTTCCAGATCGTCGGCGGCTCGGCGGACGCGGGACTGACGTCCACGCCGAACGGCGCGAAGAACGCCATCCTGCTCGCCCTCGGCCTCGTGGTGTTCACCACGCTCGTCAACATCATCGGCGTCCGGCTGATGGCGAAGATCAACAACGTCGGTGTGGCCGTGGAGTTGATCGGCGTCACCCTGCTGATCGTCATGCTGGCCATCCACATCCACCGCGGCCCGCAGGTCGTGATGCACACCGCGGGCACGGGCTCCGGGCAGTCGATGGGATATCTCGGCGCGTTCCTGGTGGCGTCCATCATGAGCGCCTACGTCTTCTACGGCTTCGACACAGCCGGATCGCTCGCCGAGGAGACCAGGGAGCCGCGCCGCCACGCGCCGCGTGCCATCCTGCGCGCGCTGACCGCCGCGTTCCTCGCCGGCGGGCTGCTGATGCTCGTCGGCATGATGGCGGTGGGCGACATCAACGCCAAGCAGCTGGGCACCCTCGGCATGCCCTACCTGATCAAGTCGACCCTCGGCAACGGGCTCGGCAACGTCTTCCTGGTGTGCTCGGCGATCGCCATCACGGTGTGCTGCCTGGCGGTGCAGACGGCCGCGATCCGGCTGCTGTTCGCGATGGCGCGCGACGGGCGGCTGCCGTTCGGCGCGTCGATCGCACGGGTCTCGCCGAAGTCGAAGACGCCGGTGGTCCCCGCGGTGCTCACCGGTGTGCTGACCATCGCGCTGCTGCTGGTCAACATCGGCAACCAGCGCGTCTTCTACATCCTGACCTCGGTCGCCATCATCCTGTTCTACATCCCCTACCTGATGGTGACCGTTCCCATGCTGCTGCGCAGGCTGCGCGGCCAGTGGCCGCGGCCCGACCACGGCCCGTACTTCAACCTGGGCCGCTGGGGCCTGCCGGTGAACGCCTTCGCCGTGCTGTACGGCGCCGCGATGACCGTCAACCTCGCCTGGCCGCGTGCCGCCGTCTACGGCAACGACCACTGGTACTTCCAGTGGGGCGCGGTGGTCTTCGTCGCCGTGATCGTGGCGGTCGGCGCCGGGCTGTACCTGACGCACCGTCACAAGGAACCGGCCGCCGCGCCGCCGGCCGAGCCCGTGGCGGAGGAACTGGTGGTCCCCGAGGCCTGACGGGTGACCAGGAGGTGTCGGGCGGACGGCATCCGGGATGCCGTCCGCACCACCTCGACGAAGACTTCGCACGCCTCTTGTTACCTCCGGTAAAGCGCCGCATCCTGTGGTCGTCCTGCCGCGCCCGACGGCGCGGCACACCCCCACGGGACACGAGGAGCAAGCATGCGACCCGGATCCGTCCTTGCCCGGTTCTCCCTCGTCGGCGCCGCCGCACTCGCGGCGGCCGGCCTCGCCGCGGGCCCCGCCCTCGCCGCCGACACCCCCGTCGGCTTCTCCTGCCAGGCCACCCCGCCGATCGGTGGCGCCCAGACCTTCAGCCTCGACGCGGGCGTCAACGGCACCGCACCGGCCACCGTGGCCGCGGGCAGCGCCTTCACCGTCACCCTCGCCCCCGGCGCGCTCACCGTGCCGACCTCGGTCAGCGGCTACACCGTCTCCAGCATCAGCGGCATCAAGCTGTCCGTCCCGGTGCCCTCCGGTGCCGCCCTCACCGGCGAGTCGCTGTCCGGCGGCTCCGGCGCGGGCTCCGGCGCGTCCGTCGCCGTGCAGGGCGGGAACGTCGTGGTGACCGTGCCGGGACCGGTCTCGGGCGGCGCCACCTTCACCCTGCCGACCCTCACCCTCGACCTGACCGCGGGCGCCTCGGGCGGCAGCGTCACGACCGCCATAGCGGGCAGCGGCTACGCGAACCCGGGCCTGACCTTCAACGCGAGTGTCAGCGTCAGCTTCTTCAAGGTCAACGTCCCCACCGCCTGCTACGCCCCCGCCAGCCCCGCCCTCACCACGACCGCCGTCGACTGAACCACCCGTGGGCCCGGCACGCCCTGCCGCGCCGGGCCCACGGAACCGCGGTGCGCCCGCTAGCCCACCCAGCCGCGCAGCGCCGTGACCCGCTGGACGGCCGCGCCGAAGGCGGCGGACGGCAACTGCCCTGATTCCAGGGCCGATTCGAGAGCGCTCACCGCGTCGGCGCCCTGCGAGGCGTCCCGCGCCGAACACAGCAGCAGATCCATCCCCGCGCTCGCCGCGAGGACCGCCCGGGTCCCGGTGTCGTACGACGGGTCGATGGCGCCCGCCTCCAGCGCGTCGGTGATGGTGACGCCGGTGAAGCCCAGGCGCTGCCGCAGCTCCCGCTGGACCACGACGGACGACAGGCCCGCCGGATGGCCGGAATCCAGCGCGGTGTAGACCGCCCAGGAACACATCACCAGCTTCACCCCTGCGCACACCGCCGCCGTGTACGGCGCCTCGTCCACCGACCGCAGCTCGGACAGGCTCTGGGTGAGGGTGACCGGGCCCTCGTCGGTGTTCTGCGCCGTGGCCGCCGCCCCGAGGCCGGGGAAGTGCTTGGCGGTCGCCGCGACCCCGGTCTTCTGCTGGGCCTCGATGAACGCGTGCCCGCAGGAGGAGACCACGGCCGGGTCCATGCTGTAGGAGCGCTGGTACTCGTCGATGAAGTTCCCGGCCGTGCGGTAGACGTCCAGCACCGGCGCCAGGTTGACGTTCATCCCGACGCCCGCGAGGTTCTGGCCGGCCTGGGTGCCCGCGGTGGACGCCGCGCCCGCCGGGTCGCCCGCCGCGCCGATCTGCTTCTCCGACGACACCGGCGCACCCGGCAACCGCCGTACCTCGCCGCCCTCCTGATCGGTCATCAGCAGCAGCGGAAGCTTGACCGGGCTGGAGGCGTTCGCCTTGTTCAACTGGCCGATGACGGAGGTGATCTGGCTGTCGGAGGAGATGTTCTCGCCGAAGAAGATGACGCCTGCCACCTCTCCGGCCGCGATGGCGTCCAACAGCGCGGCGGGCGGCGTCAGGCCGGGATACGAGTAGACGACGCGCTGGCCCGCTTGCTGACGGCTCGTCAAGTCGGGCCGGTGGTGGGCGGGGTGGTGGCGGTGGCGCGGCTGCGCGTCGGCGCGTTGCGCGCCGGTGGCGGCCGACGCGGTGGCCACGGCGGCACCGGCCGCGGCGAGCAGAGTACGACGGCGCAGGGAGGACGTGCGAGGTGCGTCCATGAAGGGCCCCTTCCCGGCAGTGCTCCGAGGTTCGCGATGTCCGTGACATGGCAGGCGCGGTGACCGTACGTCCGTACCCGGATGCCGGGAAAGGGCTTCGGCCGCCGCCGTTGGTCTACTCCTTCGGCGGTACGGCGACGGTACGGCGACGTGCGACGACGCGCCGCGCTGAAGGAAACTTCCGGCCACAGAAACCGGCGCCCCGGCGCTCCACCGGGCGGCCGACGCGATGCCGGGGCTGGTGGCTACCGCCGAGTAGTGCGAGGATCGCGCTCATCCCGGCCTGCGGGCGACCCCAGTGGACGACGAGGATGGCCATGGCTGAACCGCACGATCTGACCGCACGCGAGCAGGCGGAGGCGATCAGGACCGGCACGCTCTCGCCGGTGGAACTCACCGACCACTACCTCGACCGCATCGAGCGGCTCGGCGACACGGTCGGCGCGTTCATCACCGTCACACCCGAGATCGCCCGCAAGCAGGCGGCCGACGCCGAGGCCGAGGCGCTCGCCGCCCGCCGCGAGGGGCGCGAACTGCCGCCGCTGCACGGCGTTCCGGTGCCGGTCAAGGACCTCAACTTCGTGGCCGGAGTGCGCTGCACGCTCGGCTCGGCCGCGTACGCCGACCACGTGCCGGACGTGGACGACCACGTGGTGACCCGGCTGCGGCAGGCGGGCACCGTAATGCTCGGCAAGACCAACACCCCCGAGTTCGGCCTGCCCTGCTATACCGAGAACCGCCTCGCCCCGCCCGCCCGCACCCCGTGGGACCTGGAGCGCTCGGCGGGCGGCTCCAGCGGCGGGGCGGGCGCAGCCGTCGCCGCCGGGCTCGCCCCCGTCGCGCACGGCAGCGACGGCGGCGGATCGATCCGCATCCCGTCCTCCGTCTGCGGCCTGTTCGGCCTCAAGCCCAGCCGCGGACGCGTCAGTTCGGGCCCGGTGCAGCACGACGTCAGCGGCCTGAGCACCTCGGGCCCGATCGCCCGCACGGTGGCCGACGCCGCCGCGCTGCTCGACGTGATGGCCGGACCCATGCCGGGCGCCCCCTACGCGGCCCCGTCCCTGCCGCCCGGCGAGAGCTTCGTCTCCTACGCCGCCCGCGAGCCGGGAACGCTGCGGGTGGTCGGCCTGCCCGACCCGCCGGTGCCCGGGGTGCCGCTGCACCCGGACTGCCGCGCCGCCTACGAGGACGCGGCGGGGTTGCTGCGGGAGCTGGGACACCAGGTCGAGGAGATCCAGCTCCCGGTGGACGACGGCATCAAGGACGCCTTCACCACCGTCTGGGAGGTGATGTCCACCGTCTACCCGATCGCGCCCGAGCAGGAGGACCTGCTGATGCCGGTCACCCGGCACCTGCGCGCGGGCGGCGCCAAGGTCTCCGGGCCCGGCCTCGCCTCCGCCCTGTACGCGTTCCGCGCGCTCGGGCAACTCGTCGCGGACGCGCTGCTGAGCACGTACGACGTGATCCTCACGCCGACGCTCGCCCAGCCGCCGGCCCTCGTCGGCGGACTGCGCGACGAGGCCGACCCGGAGGCCGAGTTCGCGGCGATCGCCCGCTTCACGCCGTTCACCCCGCTCTACAACGCCACCGGGCAGCCCGCGGTCAACGTGCCGCTGCACTGGACGGCCGGCGGTCTGCCGATCGGCGTGATGTTCGGTGGCCGGTACGGGGACGAGGCGACGCTGCTGTCCCTGTCCGCCCAGCTGGAGGCCGCCCGGCCGTGGGCGGGACGGCGGCCGGAGATCTGGTGAGGCGGATGCGGTGAGGCGAGGGCGTGACGGGCCCGGGCGCGCGTCCGGGCCCGTCACGCCTGACGTTCGTGCGGCGGGTGGACCGCGCCCGGCACCCGGCTCAGCGGGGCGCCGCTGCCACCCCAGCGGGTCGAGACGATCTCCGCGGCGATGGACACCGCCACCTCCTGCGGGGTCCTGCCGCCCAGGTCGAGGCCGATGGGCGAGCGCAGCCGGGCGAGTTCGGCATCGGTCAGCCCGGCCTCGCGCAGCAACGCGGTCCGCTCGTCGTGGGTGCGCCTGCTGCCCATCACGCCCACGTACCCGGCCTCGGTGCGCAACGCCACCTCCAGCAGCGGCACGTCGAACTTCGGGTCGTGGGTCAGCACGCAGATGACCGTGGCCGGGTCGACGTCGGTGCCGCGCAGGAAGCGGTGCGGCCAGTCGACCACCACCTCGACGCCCGGCGGGAAGCGGCTCGCGGTCGCGAAGGGCGGGCGGGCGTCGCAGACGGTGACCCGGTAGCCGAGGAACCCGCCGATCGCGGCCACCGCCGCCGCGTAGTCGATCGCCCCGAACACCAGCATCCTCGGTGGCGGCGCGAAGGACTGGACGAAGACCGTCACGTCGTCCTCGCGGCGCTCGCCGCCCGGCCCGTAGTGCCGCAGCCCGGTCGCGCCACCGGCCAGCGCGCCGCGCGCGTCCGCGGTCACGGCGACGTCAAGTCCCTTGCTGCCCAAGCTTCCTGACGTCGCGTCGGGCCAGACGGCCAGTGTCGCGCCGACCGGCGCCGGGCCCTCGGTCACCGTGGCCAGCGCCACCGGCCCGCCGTCCCGCACCGACGCGGCGACCTCGGCGAAGGCCGGATCGGTCGCCCGGGTGACCGGACGCACCAGCACGGTGATCTCGCCCCCGCAGGTCAGCCCGGCCGCGAACGCGTCGTCGTCGCTGTAACCGAAGGTGGCAGGACGTGCCCTGCCGTCCGCCACGACCTCCTTGGCCAGCTCCAGGACGGCACCCTCGACGCAGCCCCCGGAGACGCTGCCCAGCACCTCGTCGTCCGGCCCGACCGCCATCGCCGCCCCCGGCCCGCGCGGCGCGCTGCGGCTCACCGCGACCACGGTGGCCAGGCCGAACGGCTCCCCGGCCGCGTACCAACGGCTCAGCCCGGCGAGGATCTCACGCATGGCCGCATCGTCCCGCACCCCCGGCGGCCCCGCACTCCGGCGGCCCGGCCCGGCTGTGACGGACAGGACGGCGGCCGGACCCTGCGCGGGCCCCGCCGCCGTCCTATCGTGGCACGCATGAGTGGACACTTCGACGTCGTCGTCCTTGGCGCCGGCCCCGGCGGGTACACCGCCGCGGTGCGCAGCGCCCAGCTGGGGCTCTCCGTGGCCGTGGTCGAGGAGCGGTACTGGGGCGGTGTGTGCCTCAACGTGGGGTGCATCCCCTCGAAGGCGCTGCTGCGCAACGCGGAACTCGCCCATCTGTTCACCCAGGATGCGAAGACCTTCGGCATCCGGGTCGAGGGCCGGGTGAGCTTCGACTACGGCGAGGCGTTCGCGCGCAGCCGCAGGGTGGCGGACGGCCGGGTCAAGGGCGTGCACTACCTGATGAAGAAGAACAAGATCACCGAGTACACCGGCCGGGGCACCTTCACCGACGCCAACACCCTCTCGGTGAGCACCGCCGACGGCTCCACCGAGACCCTGACCTTCGACAACTGCGTCATCGCCGCCGGTGCCACCACCAAGCTGCTGCCCGGCACCTCGCTCAGCGAGCGCGTGGTCACCTACGAGGAGCAGATCCTCAGCGACACCCTGCCGCGCAGCATCGTCATCGCGGGCGCCGGCGCGATCGGCGTCGAGTTCGCGTACGTGCTGCACAACTACGGCGTCCAGGTCACGCTGGTGGAGTTCCTGGACCGGGTGGTGCCGCTGGAGGACGAGGAGGTCTCCGCCGAACTCGCCAAGCGCTACCGCAAGCTCGGCGTCAACGTCCTGACCTCCACCCGCGTCGAGGCCATCGACGACTCCGGCGACCAGGTCAAGGTGCACGTCTCCACCGGCGGCCAGCGCCAGACGCTGGAGGCCGACAAGGTGCTCCAGGCGATCGGCTTCCAGCCCAGGGTCACCGGCTACGGCCTGGAGAACACCGGCGTACGGCTGACCGAACGCGGCGCCATCGACGTGGACGGCCGCTGCCGCACCAGCGTGCCGCACATCTACGCCATCGGTGACGTGACCGCCAAGCTGATGCTGGCGCACGCCGCCGAGTCCATGGGCGTCATCGCCGCCGAGACCATCGCCGACGCGGAGACGATGGAACTGGACTACGTGATGATCCCGCGCGCCACCTACTGCCAGCCGCAGATCGCCAGCTTCGGCTTCACCGAGGCGCAGGCACGTGAACGCGGCTTCGACGTCAAGGTGCAGAAGTTCCCGTTCACCGCCAACGGCAAGGCGCACGGTCTCGGCGACCCGGCCGGGTTCGTGAAGATCCTCAGCGACGGCACGCACGGCGAGCTGCTCGGCGCCCACCTGATCGGTCCCGAAGTCACCGAGCTGCTGCCGGAGTTGACGCTGGCCCAGCAGTGGGACCTGACGGTCCACGAGGTGGCCCGCAACGTGCACGCCCACCCGACGCTGGGCGAGGCGGTCAAGGAGGCGATCCACGGACTCGCCGGGCACATGATCAACATGTGACGGACGGCAGCGGATCCGGGGCCCGGGGGAGTGAACTCGCCCGGGCCCCGGGCCCGTTCAGCCTCTCCCGCCCCGGGACCCCGGGTCCGTTCACTCCCCGATGTCCTCGCACCACAGGTCGGGCCGCGCGGCGACGAACTCCCGCATCATCGCCACGCACTCCGCGTCGTCCAGCACCGTCACCCGCACCCCGAGCCCGGCCAGCCAGTCGTGGCCGCCTCGGAAGGTGACGGCCTCCCCGATCACCACGTGACCGATGCCGAACTGCCGTACCAGACCTGAGCAGTACCAGCACGGCGACAGGGTGGTGACCATCGTGGTGTCCGCGTAGCGCCGCATCCGCCCGGCCGCACGGAACGCGGCGGTCTCGGCATGGGTGGCCGGGTCGTCGTCCTGCACCCTGCGGTTGCGCCCGCTGCCCAGCAGCCGCCCGCCCGCGCCGAACAGGGCGGCCCCGATGGGGATGCCGCCCTCGGCCAGCCCGGCTCGCGCCTCCCGCAACGCCACCGCGAGCATCGCGCGGGGGTCGCCGTGTGCCGTCGTCTCGTCCATCCGCCCACGGTAGGGCCCCGCGCCCGGGCCGACCGGGCTTCAGGCGGCCCGGCCGGTGCCGAGCCGGAAGTCGGACGGGTCGGCGTGGCGCAGGGCGCGCAGGGCGGAGCGGGGCACCGGCAGCGCGGGCACCGTCACGACCGGGCAGCGGGCCTTCGCCAGCACCGCGCGCCGTACCGTCCCGCGCAGCGCCCGGGCGAGGCGGCGGCCGGTGCCGTCGCCGACCACGACGACGTCGCCCTGCCGGTCGGCGACCGCGCACAGGGCCTCGGCGGCCGGGGCCCGCAGCACCAGCGGCTCGACCCGCAGGCCCGCCGGGGCGCCGCCGAAGACGGTCTCCAGGGCGTCCGTCAGACGTGCCGAGGCGGCCCGCTCCCAGCCCCTGGCCAGCGGCGGGCAGGGGGCGCGGCGGTAGGCCTGTTCGCCCTCGGGCGGGGCCCAGGCGAGCACCGGGACGACGACGCGGCCGGTCCCGGCGGCCAGGGCGGCCGCGTGCCGCAGGGCAGCGAGGCCGGCGGGCGATCCGGTCACCCCGACCACGACCCGCGGCCGACCGGCGTCGACGCCGTCCAGCGCGACCCTGCGGGCCGGGAGGGCGCGCACGGCACCGGGTGCCGTCGGCCGGTGACCGCGTCGGCCACGGACCGCGAGGAGCAGCAGCGCGCCGCCCGCGAGGCCGGTCAGCACCAGGACGGCGGTGAGGAGGTGGGTCATCAGTGCGGTGGTCATGGCATGAAGTCTTGTCACCGGCAGATCCTGCCAACAGTGGCGCCTTTGTCCTTGTGGCACAAGATCCTGCCACCTACCCTGGACGCATGCTCAGGACCATCGCGGCCGTCCTGGTCGACGGCACCGCCCCCTTCGAGTTCGGCGTGGTGTGCGAGGTGTTCGGCATCGACCGGACCATGGACGGCGTGCCGCCGATGGAGTTCCGCGTCTGCGGCGAGCGCCCCGGCGAACCCCTGACCACCGAGGTGGGCGTCGGCATCGTCCCCACCCACGGACTCGACGCCCTCGACGGCGCCGACCTGGTGGCCGTGCCCGCCGCCCGCATACGCGGCGACTACCCGCCCGCGGTGCTCGACGCGCTGCGCACGGCCGCGGGAAGAGGCGCGACGGTGCTGTCGGTGTGCAGCGGTGCCTTCGTGCTGGGCGCCGCCGGACTGCTGGACGGCCGCCGCTGCACCACCCACTGGATGCACACCGACGAGCTGGCCCGCCGCTTCCCCGCCGCCGAGGTCGACCCCGACGTGCTGTTCGTCGACGACGGCACCCTCATCACCAGCGCCGGCACCGCCGCCGGGATCGACGCCTGCCTGCACCTGGTCCGCCGCGAGCTGGGCTCGGGCCCGGCCACCGCGGTCGCCCGGCGGATGGTCGTGCCTCCCCAACGCGACGGCGGACAGCGGCAGTTCGTGACCCCGGCGGTCCCCGAGTGCACGGCCGACAGCCTGGAACCGGTGCTGGCGTGGATGCTGCGGTCGCTCGCCACCGACCACACCGTGGCCACCCTCGCCCGCCGGGCCAGGATGTCGCAGCGCACCTTCGCCCGCCGCTTCGCCGCCGAGACCGGCACCACGCCGCACCGCTGGCTGACCGCCCAACGCGTGCTGCACGCACGGCGCTTGCTGGAGGAGACGCCGCTCGGCGTCGACGAGATCGCCCGCGACTGCGGATTCGGCACCGCCGCGCTGCTGCGGCACCACTTCCGCCGCGTCGTCGGCGTCACCCCGACCGACTACCGCAGGACCTTCGCGTCCCGCCCGGCCGTCAGGACACCGGCGGCCTGAGCCGCGTCCGGGCGGGACGCCTGCCGTACCCGCCGGTCACGAGCAACTGAGCGCGCCCGCCTGCTCCTTCGCCGTCAGCACCCGCTTGACGCTCTGCTCGACCTGCGAGCGGAACGTCGCGTCGCCGCCCATCTTGTCCAGCACCGCGCTCGTCATCGGCGCGACCGTCGCCGGGTTCACCGTCAGCACGAGGTTGCCGCCCGCGGCGATGAAACGCACCGCGCGGTCCCCGGTCGGCACCGCCCGCACCTGCGCCGCGTTGCCGAGGTCGTCGGAGATGATGACGCCGTTGAACTTCAGCTCGTCGCGGATCATCCCGGTCAGCACGGTCGAGGAGAAGGCGCCCTGCTGGGTGGGGTCGATGCGCTGGTAGACCGCGAGCGCCGCCATGATGAACTGCGCGCCCGCCTTGATGCCGCTCTCGTACGTGGTCAGGTAGTCGCCGGTGCGCTGGGTGGCGGTGTCGGTGACGCCCGCGGTCACGTCGGTGTTGCCGCTGGCCTGGCCGAGGCTGGGGAAGTGCTTGAGGGTGGTGAGCTCCCCGGCCTGCTCCATGCCGCGCACGAACGCGCTGCTCTGCCGGGCGACGGTGGAGGCGTCGGTGCCGTAGTTGCGCATCAGCATGCCGATGGGCGCGTTGGTGTTCTGCAGGCGGGGCGGCACCACGTCGACCACCGGCGCGAGGTCCAGGTCGACGCCCGCGGAGCGCAGTTGCGAGGCCCAGGTCCCGGCGCTGGTCTGGAGCTTGGACGTGGGCCATCCGCCCTGTGCCATGGCCGACGGGATCACGGAGAACCCGGGCCCGTTCAGCACCTGCACCTGGCCGCCCTCCTGGTCGGCGGAGACCAGCAGCCCCACCTTCTTCCCGCCGACCGTGGGCGCCGCCGCCTGGACGCGCCCGGTGAGCGACTTGGTCGACTGCACGCCCGCCGACGAGCGCCCGGTGAGGATCACCGAGCCCGCGTCGTTGTCGCTGATCGCGTTCTGCTCGGCCGTGGTCATGCCGGTCGCGGTCACCGGGGCCATGAACAGCTGGCCCACCCGCTGCTTGTCCGACATCGCCGCGTAGACGTTGTTGACGCAGGCCGAAGCCTGCGCGGAGTGGCTGGGCGACCCGGACGAGGTGCTCGCGGCGGCTGTCGTCGAACGCGTGCCGGAGGGCGCCCCGCTCGTGGTGCCGGGAGCGGGACTGCCGGAGGTGTGCGGGACGCTCGCGGCGCCGGACGGGTGGGACGAGGGGGAGGAGGAGCTGCCACAGCCCGCCACCGCCAGCGCGACACCGAGCGGAAGGGCGGCCAGACGCAGATTCCTGGCACGAGCGCGACCTGACACGGAGAACCAGCCACCTTGTCGAAAGATAGGACAGTAGGTACGGGCTCTCTCAGCGAAACACAGGACACCACGCCCCGCACACGGCGACGCGCGGCCGCGACCCGGATCGGGTGCCGAAAGGCCTAACGCCCCGCCACCCGGCCGCCGCCCCCGGCACACCCCTCGGCACGCGGTCCGGAAGGCTCCCCGGCACGCCCTGCGGCCGGGTCAGGCGCAGCTCGGGATCGGGCCTCCGACGATCGCGAAGGTGTCCGCGGCCAGCTGCCCCATGTCGACCGCCGTGCCCTCGAACTCCGCGTAGCAGGAGTGCAGGTTCATCACCAGGCGCTCCGGCTCGCGCAGCCCCGAGAACCGCCCCGCGTCGATCGAACGGGCGGCGTCGAGCGGCGAGAGGCCCTCCGCGTGGGCGTCGCGTGCCACGCCGAGGATCCAGCGCAGGTAGTCGGTGGTCGCCTCGACCGCCTCCAGGCCGCAGGGCTCGCCGTGGCCGGGCACGATCAGCCGCGGCGCCAGCTCGCCGATCTCCTCCAGGGTCCGCAGCAGCCCGGTCGGGGAGCCCTCGGCGAGCATCGGGGTGCCGCCGTTGAAGATCAGATCACCGCTGATGAGCAGGCGGTCGTCGGGCAGCCAGGCGTACACGTCCCCGTGGGTGTGCGCGGCCCGGCCGGGGTGGCGCAGCTCGACCCGGCGCTCGCCGCTCCACAGCTCGAGCCGCTCGGCGAAGGTCACCGCGGGGCCCGCAGCCCGGATGTCGCCCCACTCGGGACCGGCGAACATCGGCAGCACGGCGTGGTAGTCCTCGCGCAGCACCCGGTCCCGGCAGTAGGGGTGCGAGACGATCGTGGCACCGCTGAACAGGTGGTTGCCGTGGGTGTGGTCGCCGTGGTGGTGGGTGGCGACGACCGTGCGCACCGGCCGGTCGGTGACCCGGGCGATCTCGTCCTGGTAGGCGGCGGTGCGCGCCTCGGTGGCGGCGCTGTCGATCGATATCGCCGCGTCGGGACCGTCGATCAGCACGGCGTTGTTGAGGTACCAGCCGCCGTCCGGCTGGATGTACGCGTGCACGCCGTCGGCGACGGCGACCATGCGGGGGGCGGACGGGGCGGCGGGCTGCTCGGTCATGAGGCCTTCCGGGACGCGAGGGAACGGGCGGCGCGAGTGTAGCCGCGCGCTCCTCACGCCCCACCGGGCGACCCCGCCTCGTGCCGTCGGGCAAGCCCTGCCACGTGCCGTGCGGCGGCCCCTGTCACGTACCGCCCGTCACGCGTCGGCCGCGGACTACTGCGCCAGCCAGCTCACGTCACCCATGACGATCACCGGGTGACGGGCCGGGTCCAGGGCCCGCAGCAGTTCCTTCATGTGATCCTGCGTCAGGCTCACGCAGCCGTGCGTGGGCCCGCCGTGGTCGACGTGGATCCAGATGCCACCGCCGCGCGAGGCGCCCATCGGCCGCTCGGTGCTGAGCGGGGAGGTGCCGGGGACGTGGTTGTAGTTGATGGCGACGACGTAGTTGAACGCGCCGGCCAGCGGCTCGCCCTCGAAGCCCGCGCCGGTCGCGGTGAACCCGTACGAGTGGGTGTAGGGCAGCTTGGTGCCCGGGTTGGCGAGCAGCCCGCCCGCGTCGGTGAGGGTGAACACGCCCTCCGGGGAGTGCAGGTCACCCTCGTAGTGGTCGGTGGTCCAGCCGTCCAGCGCGTTGTGCGCGGGCCAGGACGCGCCGGCCTGCCAGCCGTCGGCGGTGCGCTGGTAGAGGACGGCGGTGGAGTGCGGGGAGTGCTCGTCGTGGCCAGTGACCAGCACGACCTGCTGGGCGTCGGCCGGGATGTGGGCCGTGGTGCGCGGGCCGACTCCGGGCAGCCGCTGCGGCAGCCGCTCCGCCTGCGCGTGGCCGCCGTCCGGCGAGACGTTGGCGGCCGCGGTCGGGGGCTTGCCGTCGGCGGCGGTGCCGTCGCCGTGCCCTCCGCATCCGGCGAGTGCCCCCACGGCGAGCAGGGCGAGGGCGGCTGAGGTCAGCGGAGTGCGGCGCGCGGGCATTGCGTGGGGGCCTTTCGAAAGCCTCGGGGTCCGGAGCGGGCGGATCCGGTCGCCCGCCTCGTCGCACAGCTTAAAGGGCGCGCACCCGCGCCCCCCGCTTCCCACGAGCGATCTCGGCCACGCCGCTGAAGTGGCCTACACGCCGCGGTCCTTCCCGCTGCCCGCGCACCGGCGTGTCGCGCCGCCTACGCCTCGGCGAGCAGCCGCCTCAGGAATTCCGCGGTGTCCTTGGGCTGTTCGGCCTCCGCGGACAGCCGGTCCATCACCGACATGTAGTTGTCGACGTCGTCCAGCTTCTCCAGGTACAGGGCACTGGTCAGCTGTTCGAGGTAGACCACGTCCGGCAGGTCGGGCTCCTGGAAGCGCAGGATGGTGATCGGGCCGCCCGCCGCCGCCAGGCCGCCGATGTCGAACGGAGCCACCTGCACGGTGACGTTCGGCAGCTCGGTGATCCGCAGCAGGTGCTCCAGCTGACCGCGCATCACCTCGCGCCCGCCCAGCGGCCTGCGCAGCGCCGCCTCGTCCACGACCGCCCACAGCCTCGGCGCGTCGGAGGCCTTGAGCAACTGCTGGCGCTTCATGCGCAGCTCCACGCGGCGTTCTATCTCGCGCTGCGACGCGTGGCGGTACCCCAGCCTGGTGACCGCGCGCGCGTAGTCCTCGGTCTGCAACAGGCCGGGGACGAACTGGACTTCGTAGGTGCGGATCAGGGAGGCGGCCTCCTCGAGGCCGATCAGCGTGTCGAACCACTGCTCCAGCACGTCGCCGTACTGCTGCCACCAGCCGGGCATCCCGGCCTGCCGGGCGAGTTCGAGGTACTGCCCGCGCTCGTCGGCGTCGTGGACACCGTAGAGGGTGAGCAGGTCGGCGATGTCGCGCTCCTTGCAGCCGACGCGGCCGAGTTCGAGGCGGCTGATCTTCGCGTGCGAACCGCGGATCGCCTCGCCGGCCTGCTCGCGGGTGATGCCCTTCTGGATGCGCAGCTTGCGCAGTTGGGTTCCCAGCACGATGCGCAGGACGGTCGGGCCACCGCGAGGGTGCTCCAAGTAGCGCCGTATCGGCGGTTCGCTGCTGCTCGGCCGCATCATGGCGGTCATGACGACTCTCCTGGGTGACGGGGCGAACACCAAGTCTCGCATCCACGTGGCCGGTTGGTACAGCCGTGCGTGGGGAACGAGCCGCCCCGGCCGCCGCCCGCGCGGCGGCTACCGCCCGCCGTCGCCGATCAGCGCGTCGAAGTCGCCGTCCTTGGCACCGCCGATGAACGCCTCGATCTCGGCGTGGGTGTAGACGAGCGCCGGGCCCTCCGGGTGGCGGGAGTTGCGCACCGCGAAACCGCCCTGGGGGAGCGCGGCCACCTCGACGCAGTTGCCACCGGGGTTGCTGCGGGCGCTCTTCTTCCACACCACGCCCTCGATGAGCGTGGACCGCACGCCGTTGTCGATCTGCCGCATTCCAGCCCGCTCCTTCGTCCTCGCTGACACAGGGTCACCTGGGCAAGTGACCTGCCAAAGCAGTCAACTTCGCCTGCACGTGCATCTGTGCTTACGGATGTGTTTGCCACTGCACTTACCGATGCACTTACTGGTGTGCTTACCCGTGACTGTAATTGCAGATGTGCTTGCAGCGCCAGCGTCGCGCGGGAATAGTAGGGCGGGCAGGAAGACCTTCGTGACGACTGTCGAGAGGCTCCGCGGAGAGCGTGATGACTACACATCCGGTCGGCTCACCAGCACACTCCGCCGGGGACGGATCCCGCAAGCACTGGCTCGCGGCGGCGGCCGAGGGGGCGTTCACCTCCGGCGACGAAGGCCGCGGCGCCTCGGGATTCGCCGCCTGCGCCCTGGAGGGCGAACCCCAAGCCGTCCCCGGAGCACGGGAGTTCATCCGCTCCACGCTGGACGGCTGGGGCATGGCCGCGCTCTGTGACGACGCGGCGGTGGTCGGATCCGAACTGCTGGGCAACGCCCTGCGCCACGGACTGACCGGCTGCGGCGAGCGGCCGCTGTCGCCGCACCCGATCTGGCTCGGGCTGCTGCGCAGGGGGGACACCGTGCTGTGCGCGGTCTCCGATCCCAGCCCCGAGACGCCCTGTCTGCGGGCGCCGGACGACCTGGCGACGAGCGGCCGTGGGCTGCGCGTCGTCGACTGCCTCAGCGACTCCTGGGGCTGGACCGAGCCGGACGTCGTCGGCAAGGCCGTCTGGGCGGTCGTCTCCGGCAACGTCTGACGCTCGGCCGTCGGCCGGCAGGCCTTGTGCCGACGGCCAACACGCCTTCTGGAAAAGCGAGTCGCCCGCCGCGCGGGGCGGCGGGCCAAGGCGCGAGGGCAGGCGGTCAGGGCTTGCGGGCCACGCCCGCGTACAGCGGGATGTCGGTGGGGGACAGGCTGTCCGCCCCGATGTTCACCGGGTCAGGACGCCACCGGTGCACCACCTCGACACCCGGCTCGACCAGCTCCAGGCCGTCGAAGAACCGCAGTATCTCCGCCTTCGTACGGCTGTTGACGTGCGATCCCTTGGACTCGAAGTTGTCCGACACCTGCCGCAGCGCCTCCGGCTCGAAGTCCGCGGTCACATGACTGAGCGCCAGATAGCTCCCCGAGGGCAGCGCGTCCATGATCTCGCGGACGATCGCGTGCGGGTCGCGCTCCTTCGGCAGCCAGTGCAGCACGGCGAAGAGCGTCAGCGCCGTCGGCTGCTTCAGGTCGAGGGTCGCGTTGAGCTCCGGGTCCTCCAGGATGCCGGCCGGATCACCCAGATCACCGTGGATGTACGCCGTCGCGCCGTCGCGGTGGGAGGTGTGCAGGGCACGCGAATGCGTCAGCACGATGGGGTCGTTGTCGGCGTAGACGACGCGCGAGGCCGGCGCGATCTCCTGGACCACCTCGTGCAGGTTGGGCGAGGTGGGGATGCCGGTGCCGATGTCGAGGAACTGCCGGACGCCCGCCTCACCGGCCAGCCAGCGCACCGCCCGGTGCATGAACGCCCTGTTCTGGCGTGCCGTGGGCACCGCGTTGGGCAGCGCCGCCACGGTCTCCTCGGCCGCCGCGCGGTCGGCCGGGTAGTTGGTCTTGCCGCCCAGCAGCACGTCGTACACCCGCGCCGCGTGCGGCCTGTCGGTGTGCAGGTCCACCGGCGGCCTCGGGTTCGCCTTCATCCAGTCGGCGGCCTCCGCCATCACCCGTGCTCCCTCCCGCGCGGGGCCGACACGGTTGTCAACCCGCCAGCCAGCCTAGCCCTCCCGCCGCCGCGCGGATCCGTCGTTCACCCGGCCCACACACGCACCCGGTCCACAGACGTCAGGCCGAGCGCCTGACCACCAGTTCCGGGTCGAACACCCGTGACAGCGCGGGCTGTTGGGGATCGTTGATCCGGGCCAGCAGTGAACGGGCCATCTCGGCGGCCATCTCCTCCACCGGCTGCCGGACCGTCGTCAGCTGCGGTTCGCAGGCGAGCGCCGCGCTGCTGTCGTCGAAGCCGACCACCGCGACGTCGTCCGGCACCGACCGCCCGCGCCGGTGCAGCACCGGCAGCGCCCCGAGCGCCATCAGGTCCGAGGCGACGAACACCCCGTCCAGGTCGGGCCGCCGCTGAAGCAGCGCGGTCATCGCCGTCGCGCCGCCGTGCTGGGTGAAGTCGCCCTCGACGGTCACCACGTCGCCCCGTCCGTGCCGGGCCGCCGCCGCGGTGAACCCGTCGAGCCGGTGCCGTCCCGAGGGCATGTCCAGCGGCCCGGTGATCGTGCCGATCCGGCGACAACCCCGGGCCATCAGGTGGTCGGCGGCGAGCGCGGCGCCGGCCGCCTGGTCGACGTCCACCGAGCCGATGGGCAGGTCCGGCCGCGCCGGGCGCCCGGCCAGCACCGCGGGCAGGGCGGACGCGGCGAGCAGTTCGGGCAGCGGGTCCGCAGCGTGCTGCGAGATCAGCACCACGCCGTCCACGTGCCCTTGCCGCAGGTAGCCGACGAGCCGGTCGCAGGAGGCGTCGTCGTCGGCGAGCATCAGCATCAGCTGCACCCCGGCAGGCCGCAGCACCTCCAGCAGCCCGCTGACCACCCTGCCGAAGTGCGGATCGCTGAACATCCGGCCCACGAACGGGCTGGAGACGGTGAGGTCGCGGCGCTCGGAGACCACCAGCGCCACGGAGTCGGTGCGTCGGGTCACCAGGGAGCGGGCGGCCCGGTTGGGCACGTAACGGGTGGCGTCGACGGCCTGTTCCACGGCGCGGCGCAGCGCGGGATCCACGGAGGCGGCACCGTTGATCACCCGGGAGACCGTCGCCCGCGACACCCCGGCCACGCGGGCGACGTCCTCCAGCGTGGCGGGCCGGGACGGAGGCGTCGCGTTGCTGCTCATCGGGCCTTTATATCCGTGGCCGCGCCCCGACGGGAGGGGGGCGCGGCCACCTTGACGCGAGCGAACGGGCCAGGGTTTACGGGTAGTTGGTGAGGTAGACGTTGTTGGTGGTGGAATTTGCCGCCGCGCCGGTCGAGTTGATGACGTGGCTGATCGTCCCGACGCCGCCGAGCGAGACGGTCAGCAGGTCGTGGAAGCTGACTCCGGTCACGTCCGGCGCCTGGAAGGCGTGGTCGTTGACCACTGCCGGGTTGACGTCGAAGTAGCAGTAGCTGCCGACGCCCCACGCCTGGTGGCTGGTCACCCCGGGAGCCACCTCGTAGGCGGGGTAGCCGTCCGTGGAGCCGTTCATCCAGGACGCCTGGTCCGGCGGGTCGTAGGGGTTCTCGTTCTGGAAGAAGTAGGTGCGGCCGCCGTTGCCGTTCCAGAGCACCTCGGTCTTCTGGTAGTGCTCCACGGCCAGCCCGTACATCGTCACGTCCGCGCCGTTGACGATCAGGCCGGTGTCGGCGGTGTTGCTGGTCCAGCCGACGCCGGAACCGTGGTCGGCCCGCCACAGCCACAGGTTGTCGCCGATGGTGTTGTCGGCGTTCACCACGAGGCTGTCGGTGGCCTTGCCGACGCCGTCGCCGCCGATGCGCACGTACACGTCCTCGATCGACTGCGGGTCGGAGGCGTGGCTCACCGTCGAGCCGGGCGTGCCCATCTGCACCAGCTGCGCCGAGTCGGTCGTGCCCGCCTCGATGAGCAGGTCGTCGATCTGGGCGCCGTCCACGTCGGCGGTGCTGATGGCGGTGACGCCGTTGTCCGGGACCAGGGTGGCCAGGCCGAGGCCCAGCACGATCTGGTCGGGGTGGGTGACCTGGAGGGTCTGGTCGAGGTGGTAGACGCCGGGTGTGATCAGCAGGTCGTCACCGGCGGCGAGCGCGGCGTTCATGGTCTCGGCGCTGTCGCCCGGCTGGGTCACGTAGAAGTCGTGCATCGGCAGCGAAGTGCCGGGGGTGGTGCCGCTCGTCCAGGTGGGGCCGGTGGTGTTCTGCTGGAGGGACGGCACGTAGACGTGGTAGTCGCCCGAGCCGTCCACGTACAGGAACGGCTTCTCGCGCGAGTACGGGGTCTGCGCGACGGTGGTGTACGTGGGGTTGGGGAAGCTGGTCGCGGGCGCGTTCGGGTCGCCGACGAAGACCTGGTTCCAGACCCCGTTGCTCCAGCTGCCGAAGTCGGTGTTGCGGGTCATCCACTGCTGCTGGGAGCCGGAGAAGACCTGGCCGCTGATCCGGGAGTCCGACAGGAAGCCGCCGGAGGACCAGCCGTCACCGCTCGGGTCCAGCTTCAGTTCGCCGTGCACGTCCACCCGGCGCAGCGAGGCGCCCTGCGAGACCGCCCAGGTATCGGTGCCGCTGGGCGGGGTGATGGACAGGTTCTCCGCCTCGCGCCAGAAGTTCTGGGTGGCGTTGCCGTTGTTCCAGCCCGCGTCGGAGGTGACGTAGCCGTTGATCTGCGTGTCGTCCGGGGACAGGCCGAGGCCGGCGATCTGGGTGTTGAAGCCGATGTTGGCCTGCACGGAGTACGTGCCGGGCTTGAACAGCAGCGCGTCGCGCTCGGTGCCGAACTGGTTGGACTGCTGGGTGGCGAAGACCGAGTCCAGCGTCGACTGGATGCTGGAGGCGGACATCGACGGGTCGAAGATCTTGACGTTGGGCCCGAAGTCCGGGGTGTCGGAGGTCGGCGGGGGAGTGCTGCCGCCGTTGCCGCCCGGGGTGCCGTAGACCTGGAACTCCCAGAGCGAGTAGCCCCATTGGGTGGCCCGCTGGGTGCCGTACATCCGTACGTAGCGGCCGGTGCCGCTGACGTTCAGCGTCTGGGTGCCGCCGGTGCCGGAGGTCGTCGAGTAGACGGTGGTCCATTGGGTGCCGTCGGCGGAGGTCTGGATCTGGAAGGCCTTGGCGTACGCGGTCTCCCAGTTGAGGACCACGCGGTCCACGGTGGCGGTCGAGCCCAGGTCGACCTCCAGCCACTGCGGATCGCTGAAGGCGCTGGACCAGCGGGTGCCGGTGTCGCCGTCCACCGCGTCGGAGGCCGGGAACGCCGCGCTCTCGGTGGACGAGGCGGTGGCGGTCCTGCCCTGCGACAGCAGCGAGTCCGCGGCCCGCGCGGGCACGGCGGGGGCGACCAGCGCGGCGGCGACCACCAGGAGCACGGCCCACAGCGCGAGCGGACCGCCGCGCAGCCAGGGGAGTTGACGCCGCGTCAGGGCGCGGCCGGTTCTCATGGGCATGCACATCTCCTGCCGGAGGAGGGGTGGGGGTATTGCCGTCAGAGAGCGCTCTCCCGGGAGTGTCGCGACGCCGCTTCGAAGGTGTCAAGGCATGGGACACGACCGCGTGCGCGTGGCCGCGCCGACATGGGGACGTACCGTGGCAATCCACGTATCGCGGACTGACGCCGCGTCAACATACCTACAAAAACTGAAGGGTTGACGCCCGAGGAGCCGTCAACCCTTGATGATGCCCGTCGCCCATGGGGCGGTGGGGTGGCGGTACCCGGCGTACCGCCACCCCACCGCGTGCGGGGTCCCGTCAGACCGCGGCGGTGGCCTCCCCCTCCGCCTTGCCGGTCGAGGTGCCCGGGGCACCACCGGTGGCGTCGGAAGAGTGCGCGGAGCGCTCCACCGGGGTCTGCAACGGGAAGTGGCAGGCCGCGACGTGCCCGTCACCGAACAGCCGCGGCAGCGGCTCCTCCTCGGCGCACTTGTCCTGCGCGAACGGGCACCGGGTACGGAACCGGCAACCGGACGGCGGGGCCAGCGGCGAGGGCAGCTCGCCCTTGATGCCGCCACCACGCTTGCCGCGCTCCACCTCCGGCTCCGGGATCGGGATGGCCTCCAGCAGACCGGCGGTGTACGGGTGCGCGGCCCGCTCGTAGATGTCCTGGCCGGAGCCGACCTCGACCATCTTGCCCAGGTACATCACACCGATGCGGTCGGCCAGGTACTTCACCACCGCGAGGTCGTGCGAGATGACCACGTACGACATCCCGTGTGAGGCCTGGAGGCGCTTCATCAGGTTGAGGACCTGCGCGCGGATGGAGACGTCCAGCGCGGAGACCGGCTCGTCGGCGACGATCACCTTCGGGTTGAGGGTGAGCGCCCGGGCCAGCCCGATGCGCTGCCGTTGGCCGCCGGAGAACTCGTGCGGGAACCGCTCCAGCGCGCTGGTCGGCAGGCCGACCTCGCCGAGCAGCTCCTTGACCCGGTCGGTCTGCTCCTTGGCGGTGCCGATGCCCTGGATCTGCAACGGCTCGCGCAGGATGGCCCCGACGCGCATGCGCGGGTCCAGCGAGGAGTACGGGTCCTGGAACATCATCTGCAGGTCGCGGCGGTGGCGGCGCAACTCCCGGCCGTGCAGCGCGTCGATCTGGGTGCCCTCCAGCGTCACCCGCCCGCTGTCCGGCTTGTCCAGGCCGACGATCATCCGGCCCAGCGTGGTCTTGCCGCAGCCGGACTCGCCGACCAGGCCGAAGGTCTGCCCGGCGCCGAGTGACAGCGACACCCCCGAGACCGCCTTGACGCTCACCTTGCCGCGTCGCAGCCCGCCCCCGACGGGGAACTCCTTGACGAGGTCGACCACTTCGAGCAGCGGCCGGTTCGCCGGCGCCTCGTCCGCTCCCGCCCCCTCCGCGGGAGCGGACTTCTCCACCGACACCGTGGCGGGCGGCAGCGCCCCGTCGACCGGGTGCCAGCAGGCGAACCGGTGCGAGTCCTCGGAACCGGTCAGCTCCGGCTCCTCGGTGCGGCAGCGGTCGGTGGCGTGCGTGCAGCGCGCCGCGAACCGGCAGCCGGCCGGGGGGTCGGACAGGTCCGGCGGCAGACCCGGAATGGTGTAGAGCCGCTGGGTGTTGTCCTGCGCCAGCCGCGGGATGGAGGCCAGCAGACCCTGGGTGTAGGGGTGCCGCATGCCGGCGAACAGCCGGTCGGTGGTGGTCGTCTCGGCGATCCGGCCCGCGTACATCACGTTGATGCGGTCGGCGTGCCCGGCGACCACACCCATGTCGTGGGTGATGAGGATCATCGACATGCCCAGGCGGTCCTTGAGGTCCGCGAGCAGTGTGAGGATCTGCGCCTGGATGGTCACGTCCAGCGCGGTCGTCGGCTCGTCGGCGATCAGCACCTTGGGCTCGCAGGCCAGCGCCATCGCGATCATCACGCGCTGCCGCAGACCGCCGGAGAGCTGGTGCGGGTAGTCGCTCAGCCGCTCCTTGGGCCGCGGCAGGCCCACCAGGGCCAGCACCTCGGCGGCCCGTTCCATCGCCTCGGCCTTGCTCGCCCCGCGGTGCAGCCGCACCGGCTCGGCCACCTGGTAGCCGATGGTCTTGGTGGGGTCGAGCGAGGACATCGGGTCCTGGAAGACCATCGCGATCTCGTTGCCGCGGATGCCGCGCCATTCGCTGTCGGGCAGCCCGACCAGCTCGCGCCCGGCGAGCCGGATGGAGGACTCCTCCAGCACCCGGCCGCCCGGCGGCAGCAGACCCATCAGGGACAGGCCGGTCATCGACTTGCCGCAGCCGGACTCGCCGACCAGGCCGAGCGTCTCACCCGCCTTGAGGTGGAAGGAGACGTTCTCGACCGGGCGCACCACCGAGCGGGACAGCTGGATGTGCGTGGTGAGGTTCTCGACCTCGAGAAGCGGAGCCATGGTGTTCCTCGTTTCCGTCACTGTCCGCTCCCGTCAGCGCTTGCGCAGTCGTACGTCGACGGCGTCGCGCAGTCCGTCGCCGATCAGGTTGAACGCCATCACGACCAGCACGAGGGCGATACCGACCGGGAAGACCAGCCACCAGTAGCCGTTGGACAGGTTGTCGGCCGCGTCGGCGATCTGCGAACCCCAGTCGGTGTGCGGGTAGTGCACGCCGAAGTTGAGGAAGCCGAGGGCGGCGAGGGCGAGGATGGCGTCGGCGATCTGGAAGGTGATGTTGACGATCACCGTGCCCATGGCGTTCGGGATGAGGTGACGGAAGATCAGCCGGGTGCGGCTGCCCCCCATCACCCGGGCCGCGGAGACGAAGTCGCGCACCCGCAGGGTGAGCACCTCACCGCGGACCAGACGGGCCGGGACCAGCCAGGAGAACACACCGAGGATCAGCGACAGGTTCCACACGTTGGAGCCGTAGCGGTGCGCGACGATCAGCACCACCAGCAGGAACGGCAGCGACAGCAGGATGTCGACGACGCGCATCATGGCCGCGTCCACCAGGCCGCCCAGCAGACCCGCCACCGCGCCCCACAGGGTGCCGATGACGGTGGCGATGACGGCGGCGAGCAGACCGATCTCCAGCGAGGTCTGGCCGCCGAGCATCAGGCGGCCGAGCACGTCGAAGCCGTTGGAGTCGGTGCCCAGCGGACCGTTGCCCGGAGGCTGGTCGGTGTTGAGCAGGTTCGTCGCCACCTGGTTGGTGTGGTAGACGAACGGGCCGACGAAGCAGAACAGCACGAAGAACACCAGGATGCCCACGCCGAGCAGCGCCAGCTTGTTGCGGGCGAACTCACGCAGTGTCAGCTTCCAGCCGGTCTGGATCTCGACGGCGATGTCGCCCGCGTCGGTGGAGGTGGCCCCGGGGTCGGCGGGTGCCGGGGGCGGAACGATCGTGGTCACTCGGTCTCCTCCGTCGCTCCCGGAGCGGACTGCGGGGCAGGGCTGTCGAACAGCAGGTCGTCCATGGTCACACCAGCTTGATGCGCGGGTCGGACAGCGTCAGACACACGTCGGCGACCAGGTTGCCGATCACCGTGAGGATCGCGGTGATCAGGGTGTAGGCCATCAGGACGTTGTAGTCGTCGTTGCTGAGCGCGTTGACGAACATCAGGCCGAGGCCGTTGATGTTGAACGCGTACTCGATCAGCACGTTGCCGCCGATCAGCACCGGCAGGGACAGGCCGATGAGGGTGATCATCGGCAGCGACGCGTTGCGCACCAGGTGCCGGGAGAAGACCAGGCGCTCGGAGAGGCCCTTGGCCCGGGCGACCTTGATGTAGTCCTGCGCCAGCACGTCCAGGGAGGAGGAGCGCTGATAGCGCGAGTAGGAGGCGACCGCCGTGGTGGCCAGTGCCACGATCGGCAGGATCAGGTCCTTGAAGTGCGCGAGCGCCCCCGACAGCGACTGGTCCTGTGGGACGTTGGCGTCCACCCAGCCGAGGGAGAGCGCGAAGACCTGGATCAGCAGCAGCGCCACCAGGAAGACCGGCATCGAGTAGAAGACGAACGCCAGCGTGGTGGCGGAGACGTCGCCGAAGCTGTTGCGCTTGACCGCCTGGAAGATGCCCAGCGGCAGGGCGACGGCGATCGCGACGACCAGCGACGTCAGCGAGAGGAAGCCGCTGAGCGGGGCCTTCTCCTTGAAGAGCGAGTCGACGGTCTGGTTGAGCTTGTACGACCAACCGAGGTTGCCGTGCAGCAGGTTGTTCAGGTAGGTGCCGAACTGGGAGTACCACGGGCGGTCGAAACCGTTGGTGTGGTTCCAGGCGCTGATGGCGGCCGGGGTGGCCTTCGGGCCCAGGACGGTCTGTGCGGGCGACGGGGCGACGATGTGCAGCATCAGGAACGTCACCAGGATGATGCCGAGGACCACGATGATGGCCGTGCCCAGGCGTCGGATGAGATAGCCCGTCATGTCCGGGATCTCCTCGTGCTGTGGAAGCGGGGCGGGGGGATGGGGACGGGCGCCGGAGCGGTGCGTTGCGCACCGCTCCGGCGCCCTGACGGGTTACTTGGTGAAGTACCAGTCCTGCGGGTAGAGGTAGAACTGCGTCGCCGCGGCGAAGGAGTCCTTGGCGCCCGACAGCTTCGGGTTCCAGGCGTAGATGTACTCCTCGGACGGCTGGAAGATGGCCGGCAGGTCGTTGGTCTCCGCCGCCAGCTCCTTCTGGAGCGCCTGCGGGTCGCTCGACATGATCGAGTCGTTGGAGAGCTTGTCGATCTGCGGGTCGGCGAAGCCGCCCTGGTTCTGCGAGGCGCCGGTGCCGAAGAGGATGCCGTTGGTCGGGTAGTCGCCCTCGGTCTCACCGCCGAACGCGGCCATGCCCCAGTTGTTGTCGTTCTTCGGGCTGGATTGCACGTTCTCGTTCTGGATGACGTTGTTGAACGTGTCGGTCTTGATGTTGGCGTTGATGCCGACCTGCTTCAGCTGCGAGGCGAAGGCCGTGATCATCTGCTCTTCGGACTTCACGCCGCTGGCGTAGTACAGCACGAAGTTCAGCGACTGGCCCTTGGTGATGCCCGCGCCGCACTGGGTGGCACCTGTGCCCGGGTTCTGGCAGGTGGTGGTGCCGTTGGGCACGACCTTCCAGCCGTGGTCGCTCAGCAGCTTCTTGGCGGTGTCGATCGAATACGGGTACGGGTTGGTCAGCGCGTTGGCCGGGGCGAACGGGCTCTTGGGCGCGACGCCCACCGGACCGTACTGCGGGACGCCCAGACCGTCGAAGGCGCCCTTGATCTCGCCCTGCTCGTCCTGGAGGTGGGCGAACGCCTGGCGGACGTAGAGCTGGCTTATCGCCTTGTCGAAGTTGTTCGACCCGTCCTTGAAGTTGAAGTAGATGTAGTGGAAGCCGAAGCTCGGCTCACCGAACGTCACGTAGTTCTTGGACTGGAGCCGGCCCAGCTGCGGCCAGTTGTCCGACTTGACGTAGCCGAAGTCCAGCTTGCCGCTCAGCAGGTCGTTGAACTCCGCCGTGGGCGAGGTGTACGACAGCATGTTGACGGTCTGGATGTTGGTCTTGCCCTCACCGGTGTACTTCGGGTTGGCGGTGAAGGACGCGGCGCCGGTCGAGGTGTTGTACGACTTGAGCTTGTAGGCGCCGTCCGTGACCTGCCACAGCGGGTTGCTGGCGTAGGTGCTGAGGTTCTTCGACTCCTTGGACAGGTAGTCGTAGATCGCCTTGGCGTTGTCCGGCTTGGTGAAGTCCAGCGTCGAGCCGTTGTCCGAGGACTTCGCCCAGGCCTTCGCCGGGATCGGGGTCAGCTGCACCAGCTCGGAGTTGAGCACCCACTGCGGGTTGTACGCCTTGTCGAAGGTGAACTGGACCGTCTGGTCGTCCACCGCCGAGGCGGAGGTGACGTTGTCGGGGAACTGGCCCGGCACGTAGTTGAAGCCGTTGGCCGGGCTCTCCTTCACCGCCGCCTTGAGCAGGTAGTAGAAGAACAGCACGTCGTTGGCGGAGACCTTGCTGCCGTCGGGCCAGGTGTACTGGCCGTTGAGCTTGATGGTGAAGGTCTTGCCGCCGTTGGAGACGGTCGGCGCGGCGGCGGTCAGGGAGTGCGAGTAGTCGATCTCCGGGTCCGCGCCCTTGGTCTGCGCGTACAGCTGCGGCCAGCTGAGGTTCTCGAACTGCAACGCGGTGTAGACCGAGTAGTTCGCGCCCGGGACGACCGGGAAGATCCAGTTCGGGTCGGCGCCGACGTCCTCGGCGATGTTGAGGGTCCCGCCGGGCTTCACGCTGGAGGAGGCGGCCGGGACGGTGCCGTACGCGTAGTCGCTGCCGACGCCGATCTTCTTGTGGCTCGACGAGCCACTGCACGCCGTGAGCGCCAGGGCGCTTGCCGCGAGTAGCGCGATCCCCCCGATGGCCCGCTGATTCCTGCTCATCTGCTCCCCACTTCCGAACGTGACACTCGTCTGGTGACAGCCGCTGGTACGCGTGGGTCACCGGAGGGGGACCCGTCGTCGTTCCCGCCCGATGAGGGCGGCCTCGCGAAAATGATTTGGTTCGAACGGCTTGGCGCTTCATCCTGCTGAGCTGAGCGTGTTGTGTCGACACGTGATTGATTAAAGATTGGTAACGCTCGTTCCTTATGTCGAGGCCGCCGTCGATCGATTGTCCGATTTGTGCCACCACGGACAGTGGTGACATGCCTTTGCGATGCCCCGCATAAGCGCACCCCGTCCCCCCTCCCGTCGCCGCCGACGGGCCTGTGGCCGGGCTGGTCTGCGCTGGTGGGCTCCGTGCGCTGGGCCGACCGCCCGTCCGCTCCTCCCCGCTGCCGGTGTACCACCGCCGGAACGTCGGCATTCGCAAAGGTGTGACCATTCATTCCAACGTGGCTGTTGCCGACGGTAATGCCGCTGTCTGTTGACGGGTGTCCTCCGGCGTCACGTACGCACTGTCCATGCGCCGGTAATTCGGCGGACGGTCCGGCGGAATTCGTCAGGGAATTCCCGGGACTGTTTCCGGTGTATTTCGCGCACGGGCGGCGGAGCTCGGGCCCGGCGACCTTTCCGCAGGTCGGGAGGGTGGGCCCCGGAGTCGCGTCGCGAGGGGCGTCGTCAACCGGGCGTTCCTGGCCACTCCGTGAATATCGGCGGAACAAACCCGACGCCCGGTTGTCCGTGGCATGCCGGGAACGGGATCCCAAAGGGTGCCGATAAGCAGCTGTGAGCGAGATGTCCGACCTGCCGTCAAGTTGACCGTAAGTGCGCGGATGGACACGGCTGTGTGGAGGTTCTGCGAAACGCCGGACGCCGGGGAGCACTGTGCGATGGGCTGCGCTCCGGCCCGCATCCCGCCCTGCCACGAAGGGTGTTCGGGGGCCGCGCGCGGGGCCGTTCGCGTGCGTCCGTGCGGGGCCCGTCGGCCGGGAACGGTACGGCCCTACAGGTGCACGGGCGGTGAGCGGATCCGTCCGGCGCGGGCGGCCCGGTCAGCCGTCCGTCGTGGCGATGATCACGTCGAGCACCCGCGGCCCGTGGACGCCCTCGACGCGGTCCAGCTCGATGTCGCTGGTGGCGGAGGGGCCGGAGATCCAGGTCAGCGGGCGCGCCGGATCGAGCCGTGGCAGCGCCAGCGGCACCGAGGCGACCACTTGCGCGGGCGCCCGCACCACGCAGACGTGGTGGTCGGGGATGAGACTGATGCGTCGGCTGCCCTGGTCGGGTGAGGCGTCGAGCACCAGGGTGCCGGTCTCCGCGATGGCGAGCGCGCACCCGGTGACCACACTTCGCACGCCGTCCAGTCGGGCGTGCGTCAGCCCGGGGTCGTCGGTGACCACCTCCACGCCCTCGGCCCGCGACAGCCACGCGGACGGCAGACCCCCGGGCACGACCACCGCACGCGACCCCCGTTCGGCCAGCAACTCGGCGACCCGCCGCGGGATCTCCTGCTCGCCGCAGCGGTGCACCCGGGCCCGGTAGTCGGCGAGGCGGGCGGCGAGCAGGTCCAGCGCGCGCGCCGGGTCGTCGTCGGTGTGCGTGGTCCGGTAGTCGCGCGGCACGGCCACGTCCTCGGGGCGCTCCGCCGCGGGCACGTCGGCCAGCGCCCGGCGGATCCGCCCCAGCACGACGTCACGGCCGCCGCTCATTCCCGCTCCCCTTTCGCCGCACGGTGACGGGCCCACCAGTCGCGGAACGGCTCCGGAGGCACGGCGGGCAGGTCACGGCTGTCGCTCCACGCCCTCGCCGGCCCTGGCAGCACCCGCAGCCGCGACGGATGCAGGCGCCGGGTGCGCGAGGCCAGCCGTTCCCCGGCGCGCAGGGCCCGCGGATGATCGAACGTCCAGCGGGCGGCCCGCATCGCGGCCCGTTCGGCGGCGTGGCCCTTGGCCGGCTTGATGGTGACGCGGGCCCCGTGCCGGGTCACCCGCCCGCCCTCGACGACGCGTTCCCGCAGGTGCACCAGGACCTCCGGGATGTCGATGGCGACCGGACAGACCTCGTAGCAGGCCCCGCACAACGAGGACGCGTACGGCAGCGAGGCGTCCAACGGGTCCGTCACGCCGCGCAGTTGGGGAGTGAGGATCGCGCCGATCGGCCCCGGGTACGCCGAGCCGTACGCGTGGCCGCCCGCCCGTTCGTAGACCGGGCAGACGTTGAGGCAGGCCGAGCAGCGGATACAGCGCAGCGCCTGCCGTCCCACGGTGTCCGCGAGCGCGTCGGTGCGGCCGTTGTCGAGCAGCACCAGGTGGAAGGCGCGCGGCCCGTCGCCGTCCGTGGTGCCGGTCCAGGTCGTGGTGTACGGGTTCATCCGCTCGGCGGTCGAGGAGCGCGGCAGCAACTGGAGGAAGACCTCCAGGTCGCGCCAGGTCGGCACGATCTTCTCGATGCCGACGACCGAGATCAGGGTGTCCGGCAGGGTCAGGCACATCCGGCCGTTGCCCTCGGACTCCAGCACCACCAGCGTCCCGGTCTCCGCGACGAGGAAGTTGGCGCCGCTGACGCCCACCTTGGCGCGCAGGAACTTCTCGCGCAGGTGCAGCCGCGCCGCCTCGGCCAGTTCCGCGGGGTCGTCGCCGAGCGCCTCGGGCGCGGGGCGGCCCCAGGCGGCCATCTCGCGGCGGAAGATGTCGCGGATCTCGCCGCGGTTGCGATGGATCGCCGGGACCAGGATGTGCGAGGGGCGGTCGTGGCCCAACTGCACGATCAGCTCGGCCAGATCGGTCTCGTACGCCCGGATGCCCTCGGCCTCCAGCGCGGCGTTGAGCCCCGTCTCCTGGGTGGCCATCGACTTGACCTTGACCACCTCGCGCTCACCGGTCCGCTTGACCAGGCCGGCGACGATCCGGTTGGCCTCGGCGGCGTCGGCCGCCCAGTGGACGGTCCCGCCGGCCTCGGTGACGGCGGCCTCCGCCTGGAGGAGGTAGTGGTCGAGGTGGCGCAGGGTGCGGTTCTTGACGGCCGCGCCCGCCGCGCGCAGGCGCTGCCAGTCGTCGAGTTCGGCGACGGCGGTGGCGCGCTTGGCGCGGATCGTGTGGGTGGCGTGCCGCAGGTTGCCGCGCAGCCGCTGGTCGCGGGTCGCGCGCTCGGCGGCCCGGGGGAAGGCGGGCATGCCCAGGTCGGTGCGGCTCATCGCCGGAACCCTTCCGCCGTCCGCGACGGCGCGTCGGCCTCGGTGCGCGCCAGGATCTCCGCCAGGTGCATCACCCGCGGGCCGCGGCCGGTGCGAGCGATGGTGCCGCCGATGTGGGTGAGGCAGGAGTTGTCCGCGGCGCACAGCACCTCGGCGCCGGTCGCCACCGCGTCCGCGACCTTGTCGGCGCCCATCGCGGAGGAGACGGCCGCGTTCTTGACCGCGAACGTCCCGCCGAACCCGCAGCACTCCTGCGCCCCCGCCAACTCCCGCAGTTCCAGGCCCTCGACGGCCCGCAGCAGCCGCAGCGGGCGGTCGCCCACCCGCAGCACGCGCAGGGAGTGGCAGGTGGGGTGGTAGGCCACCGAGTGCGGGAAGTACGCGCCGACGTCCGTCACCCCGAGCACGTCCACCAGGAACTCCGTCAGCTCACGGACCTTCGGCACCGCCTCGGCCGCCAGCTCCGCCAGTTCGCCGCCGCGCCCCTCGGCTACGGCGCGCTCACCGAGGCGCGGATAGTTCTCCCGCACCATCGCGGCACACGATCCCGACGGCGTGACCACGTACTCGTAGGGCGCGAACACTCGTGCGAAACGGCGCAGCAGCGGCTCGGTCTCGTGCCGGTACCCGGTGTTGTACTGGATCTGGCCGCAGCAGGACTGGCCCGCGGGGAAGTCCACCTGGACGCCGAGCCGTTCCAGCAGGGTCACCGTGGCCCGGCCGGTGCCGGGGAAGAGCGCGTCGTTGACGCAGGTGATGAAGAGCGCTACGCGCACGCCGCCTCCGCCGGTCGGACCTGTCCGTCCGCCTCATCCTGCCCCACGCGCCGCCCGTCACACAGCGGGCTCGCCCAGCAGCACCGGCAGCCGTTCCGTGCTGTTGGTGACCACCGTGGGCATCGGCGTCAGGTCCGCGAGCGGCACGGCGGGGGTCAGCGCCGGGAACCGCTCGAAGAGCGCGGCGAGCGCGATCTCGGCCTGCAGCCTGGCCAGCGGCGCGCCCAGGCAGAAGTGCGGACCGTGCCCGAGCGAGAGGTGCCGCGGCGCCGCCGCGGCCGGATCGAAGCGCGCGGCGCGCTCGCCGTACTCCGCCGGATCGCGGCCCGCCGCCATGTACGAGGCGAGGATCGCGTCGCCCTGGCGCAGCGTCACCCCGTCGATCTCCAGGTCCTCGGTGGCGTAGCGCAACGGGAAGTGGGCCACCGGCGAGTCCCAGCGCAACGTCTCCTCGACCACCGCGCTCCACGGCAGTTCACCGCGCATGGCGGACGCGCGCGCCGCGGGATGGGCGAACAGCGCGCGGACGGTGTTGGTGATCAGGTTCAGCATCGTCTCGTGGCCCGCGATGAACATCAGCAGCACGGTGCCGAACAGCTCCTGCTCGCTGAGGCGTTCACCGTCGCCGTGCCCATCGGGGTCGGCGGCGCGGGCCGCGATGAGCGCGCTGGTCAGGTCGTCGCCCGGCTCGCGCCGCCGCAACGCGATCAACTCGCCCAGCATCCGGTCGAGTCCCTCCCGGCGGGCCGCCGCGCTCTCGGGGGTGTCCGAAACGCGGACGAGGGCGTGCGTGAGGGCGTGCAGCCGGTGGCGCAGGGAGGCGGGGAGTCCGATCAGCTCGCAGATCACGTCCAGCGGCAGCGGGTACGCGAAGACCTCCCGCAAGTCGACCGGTTCGGGCGGCAGTTGGGCCATCCGGTCCAGCAGGTCGTGTGCGAGAGAGACGATCCTCGGTCGCAGGGCCTCGATCCTGCGCGGGGTGAACGCCTGCGACACCAGACCGCGCAGCCTGCGGTGGCCGGCGCCGTCCGCGGTGGTCATCGCCCGCACCGCGACGATGGCGGTCAGCGGCCACTCGCCCGGTACTTCACCACGGTTCCAGGCGGCCCAGTGCCGGATGTCCTTGGAGACCCGCGGATCGGTCAGCACGGTCTGGAGCGTGCGGTACCGGGTGACCGCCCAGGCCCGCACGCCGCCCGGCAGTTCCACGGCGACCAGAGGCCCGATCGCGCGCAGCCGCTCGTTCTCACCGTGCCGGTCGCGCCCGAGAGGGTCGAGCCGGTACGAGGCCGGAGGCGCGGGATCTCCACCGTGCGCGACGGGGCAGGCTGCCGGGGTGTCGGTCCACGCGCTGTCCATGTCTGCACCGCATCAGGGGGCGGGGCGGGGGTCAAGACGAGAACCGGCCTGCTGGGCGTGGTGGGCCGGGCCTCGGATGCGGAGTGTTACTTCTGCGCCGCTGCGCGGCTTGAGGGGGCGGAGGCGGGGGGCCATCGGTGCTGCGCACCTGCCTTCGACACCCGGTCGCTTCGCGCCCGGGCCCGGCTTACGGGGTCCGAGGGCGAGGGTGGTTGGCGGATTAGTTGCTTCACCCTTGTCTCCGGCAACGAGTTGTCACCGCTAGGTACTTGTCGGAGACAACGGCGAGACAACTAATCCGCCAACCCATACTGCCCTGCGGGCGCGCAGCGACCGGGTATCGAAGGCAGGTGCGCAGCACCGTGGGCACCCCGCCTCCGCCCCCTCAAGCCGCGAAGCGGCGCAGAAGTAACACTCCGGCCTCAGGCCGCCGAGCCGACCCCGGGCTCCGCGAGCAACGCCGTGATCTCCCGAACCGCCTCCCGCCCAGCCCGGTTCGCCCCGATCGTGCTGGCAGAACCCCCATAGCCGATCAGATGGATCCGCGGATCCTTCGCCACCCGCGTGCCCTCCATCCGCACACCCCCGCCCGGCTCGCGCAGCCGCAGCGGCGCGAGGTGGTCGAGTGCGGCGCGGAAGCCGGTGGCCCACAGGATCACGTCGGCCTCGACCCGCCGTCCGTCGTCCCACTCCACCCCCTCGGGCGTGACGCGGTCGAACATCGGCAACCGCTCCAGCACCCCGGACGCCCGTGCCGCTTCGATCTGCGGGGTGAGCGGCAGGCCGGTCGCGCTGACCACGCTGGCCGGCGGCAGCCCCCGTGCCACCCGCTCCTCCACCCGCGCTACGGCGGACCGCCCGCGGTCGGCGTCGAAGGGGCCGGGCACGAAGACCGGCGGCCTGCGGGTGACCCAGGTGGTCGAGGCCGCGACACCGGCCAGTTCCATCAGGTGCTGGGTGCCGGACGCGCCGCCGCCCACGACGACGACCCGCCGTCCCGCGAACTCCTGGGGCCCGCGGTACCGCGCGGTGTGCAACTGCCGCCCGCGGAACGTCTCCTGGCCCGGGTAGTGCGGCCAGAAGGGACGGTCCCAGGTGCCCGTCGCGTTGATCAGGACCCGCGTGGACCAGGCCCCCGCGTCCGTCTCGACCAGGAGCCTGCCGCCGGGTGCGCCCGGTTCCGCCTCGCGTACCGCGCAGACGTCCACCGGCCGCCGCACCCGCAGGTCGAAGGCGTCCTCGTACGCCGCGAAGTACCGGGAGACCACCTCGGCGGCGGGGCGGGCGGCGTCGCCGTCCTCCAGTCGCATCCCCGGCAGGTCGTGGACGCGGTGCGCCTTGCCGTAGGTCAGCGTCGGCCAGCGGTACTGCCAGGCGCCGCCGGGGCCGGGGGAGTGGTCCAGGACGACGAAGCCGGAGCCGGGACGCAGCCCGGCACGCCGCAGGAAGTAGGCCGCCGACAGCCCGGCCTGCCCCGCTCCCGCGACCACCACGTCGACCTCGGCGGCCTCACTCGTCACAGCGAAGTAGTTCACGATTGTACGAACGCGGGGCTCCCTCCAACCCTTCCCGAGGACGCCCCCACTCCGAAGGCCCCGGCCGCTTCAGCGCCCGCTCGCCACCAGCAGCGGTGCCGGGACCCGCGGTGCCGCGTCGGCGGCGGGGCCGGTCAGCCCGCGGGAGGCCAGCTCGGGCGTGACGCCCTCGCCGAACCAGTACGCCTCCTCCAGGTGCGGGTAGCCGGACAGGACGAAGTGGTCGACGCCCAGCGCGTGGTACTCCTCGATCCGGTCGGCGACCTCCGTGTGGCTGCCCACCAGCGCCGTCCCCGCACCGCCGCGCACCAGACCCACTCCCGCCCACAGGTTCGGCGCGATCTCCAGCTGGTCGCGGGAACCGCCGTGCAGCGCCAGCATCCGCTGCTGGCCCACCGACTCGCTGCGGCCGAGCGCCTGCTGCGCGGCGGCCACCGTGGCGTCGTCGAGGTCGTCGAGCAGCCGGTCCGCCGCGGCCCAGGCGTCGCGGGCGGAGTCCCGGGAGATGACGTGCAGCCGGATGCCGAAGCGCACATCGCGCCCTTCGCGTTCGGCCAGCTCCCGGATCCAGGTGATCTTGCGCCGGACCTGCTCGGGCGGCTCGCCCCAGGTCAGGTAGACGTCCGCGTTGCGGGCGGCGACCGGTCCCGCGGCCGCCGAGGATCCGCCGAAGAAGATCTCGGGAAGCGGGTCGGGCGGCAGCGCGGTCAGCCCGCCGTCCACCTGGTAGTGCTCGCCGTGGAAGTCGAACGGCCCGCCCTGCCACACTCCCCGGACGATCCGCAGGAACTCGTCGGTGCGGGCGTAGCGCTGGTCGTGGTCGAGGTGGTCGCCGAAGCGCCGCTGCTCCACGGAGTCGCCGCCGGTCACCACGTTGAGCAACAGCCGCCCGCGGGTGAGGCGTTGATAGGTGGACGCCATCTGCGCGGCGAGCACCGGTGAGATCACGCCCGGCCGGAACGCGACCAGGAACTTCAGGCGTTCGGTGTGCTGGGAGAGGGCCACCGTCGTCAGCCAGGCGTCCTCGCACCAGGTGCCGGTGGGCGTCAGCACCGCCTCGAAGCCGAGTCGTTCCGCCGCCTTGGCGATCTGGGCGAGGTACTCGACGTCCGGGGCGCGCACCCCGGCGGGCAGGGCGGGCCGGGGGCGGCCGGTGCCGTTGTCGGTGTAGGCGTGCCGGTCCACCAGGGTGCGGCCGTCGCCGCCGGTGGGCAGGAACCAGTGCAGGTGTACGGACATGTGCGCAGGTCTCGATTCGGTCGTCCGGGGCGGGGGCTCGGCGGTCAGGATCCGGAGGCGGCGCGCGGCGGCGTGGTGGACGGCGGAAGGCCGGTGTTGTACCGGGTGTCCACGAACTTGGAGAAGTCCACGGTGCCCGGGATCAGCTTCAACTGGCTGAAGGTGTCGGCGATGCGCTGCTCGGAGGCGACGGCGGCCTGGTCCACGGCGACCGTCACCGTGGTGCCCTGGGAGCGGCGCACCGCGTCGAGGGCGACCGGGTAGGACAGGCCGGTGTCCTCGGCCCATGCCTTCGCCCACTGCTCGGGGTGCTCGTCCGCCCACGACTGCGCCTTGCGCAGTCGCTGGAGGTAGTCGGCGATCGCTGCGGCCTTCGCCTTGTCGGCCAGTGCGGAGGGCGAAGCCACTTCGAAGCTGAGCCCGTTGGCGATGCCCTGTCCGGTCGCCAGGACGCGGGCGTGCTCGTCGGCGACGACCTGGGAGGTGTACGGGTCCCAGATCGCCCAGGCGTCCACCTTGTGCTGGGTGAACGCGGCAAGTGCGTCGGCGGGTTGCAGGTAGTCGAACGTCACGTCGGACGGGGACAGGCCCGCCGAACGCAGCGCGGCCACCAGCGTGTAGTTCGACGAGCTGCCCTGCGCGACGGCGACCGACTTGCCCTTCAGGTCCTTCAGCGACTTCAGCGGCGAGCCCTGCGGCACCACGATCGCGTCGCCCGCGGAGGAGGTGTGGGAGGCGGCCACCACGGAGATCTTCGAGTGCGACGCCGCCGCGAACACCGGCGGGGTGTTGCCGACGCCGCCGAGGTCCACCGCCTTGGCGTTGACCGCCTCCAGCAGCGGTGGCCCGGAGGTGAAGGTGGACCACTTGATCTTGTAGTGCAGGTCTTTCAGTTCGCCGGCCGCGTCCAGTACGGCCTGCGAACCGCCCTTCTGGTCACCGACGTCGAGCGTGACGCTGCCGGATCCGTCGGTGCGACCGCCGGAGCCGGTCAGGGAATTGTCGGCCGCGGAGTTCCCGCCGCACGCGGCGGCCAGCACGGCGAGGGGGAGGAGCAGGGCGCCAACGACACGGGATTTCATGGGGAGTTCCGTCTCTCTACGGGTACGGGTGAGTGCGGTGCGTGAGGGGTGTCGCGCGGGTGTGGGGGCGTGAGCGGCACGCGGGAGGTGAGGTCAGGCGGCGCGGTCGTCCGTGGCCGGCGTCGCGGTCTTCACGTCCAGCCGGTCGAGCAGTGCGGTACGCAGCCAGGTGAACTCCGGGTCCGCCACGTCACGCGGACGCGGCAGGTCCACCGGTGCCTGGTGGGCGATGACACCATCGCGCATCACCAGCACCCGGTCGGCGAGCAGCAGCGCCTCCTCCACGTCGTGGGTGACCAGCAGCACCGCGCAGCCGCGCCGCCGCCAGACCTCGGCGACCTGCCGTTGCGCGTTGAGCCGGGTGAGCGCGTCGAGGGCGCCGAACGGTTCGTCGAGCAGCAGCAGATCGGGCTCGCGGACCAACGCCCTGGCCAGCGAGGCGCGTTGGGCCTCGCCGCCGGAGAGCGTCTTGGGCCAGGCGTCGGCGCGGTGCTCCAGGGAGACCTCCGCCAGGGCGGCCACCGCCGCGTCACGGTCGGGGCGGCCGGGCAGGCCGAGCAGCACGTTGCGCCACACCCGCTTCCACGGCATCAGCCTCGGCGCCTGGAACGCCACCGCGCGGCGGCGCGGCACCAGGACGGTGCCGTCGATCTCCCGGTCCAGTCCGGCCAGCACCCGCAGCAGGGTGCTCTTGCCGCAGCCGCTGCGGCCGAGCAACGCGACGAACTCGCCCGGCGCGATCTCCAGGCGCAGCTCGTCCAGCACCGGTCGGTCGCCGAAGCGCCGCGTCAGCCCCTCGACCCGGACGACCGCACCCGGATCGGCCGACTCCACCGGCTCGGCGCGTTGGTGACGAGATGTCACTTTCCCGTGAATGTCGGTCGCCATTGCAGCAGCAGCCTTTCGAGGAGACGGACGATCAGGTCGGCGAGCAGGCCGAGGAAGGCGTAGACGACCAGGCAGACCACGATGACGTCGGTGCGGAAGAACTCCCGCGCCTGGTCCATCAGGAAGCCGATGCCGTTGTCGGCGTTGACGGTCTCGCCGAAGACCAGCGCCAGCCAGGCGGTGGCGAGGGCGTACCGCAGTCCGGTCATCGCGCCCGGCAGTGCCCCGGGCAGCAGGACATGGCGGATCAGGCCCCAGCGGGACAGTCCCAACGAGGTGCCCGCCTCGATCAACTGCTCGTCCACACCGCGTATCCCGGCGTAGACGTTGAGGTAGAGGTGGAAGGCGACACCGAGCGCGATCAGGGTGATCTTGGGCGTCTCGCCGATGCCCAGCCAGATGATGAACAGCGGGATCATCCCGACGAACGGCACCGCCCGCAGCATCTGCACGGTGGCGTCGATCAGGTCCTCACCCAGCCGGGACAGCCCCGACAGCAGCCCGAGCGCGGTCCCGATCACCGTGCCGAAGACCAGGCCGACGGCGACGCGGCGCAGCGACACCGCCATGGCGGAGGGCAGCGTGCCGTCCGAGGTCAGGTCCCAGGCGGTCCGGGCGATGGTGGCGGGCGACGCGAGGATGTCGGACCCCAGGACGCCGGTGGCGCTGAGGACCCCCCACAGCACGAGCAGCAGCAACGGACCGGTGATGCGCCGCAGCCAGCGGGGGACGGAACGCCGCCTGGTGGCGACGGAGACCACGGGTTCCAGATCGATCGCCCCGCGGTCGGGCGATATAGGGGATATGTCGGAGGGTTCGGAGTGTGGCGTGGGCAGCGCTGTGCCGGCGCTCATGAAGGGACTCCTGACGGAGGGCAAGGGGGTGCGCGCGCCGGCGTATACGCGGGCACGGAGCTCAGCGGCGACGGGCCGCGAGAGGGGAAAAGAGCGAAGAAGGCGTCAGCGGCCGCGGCGACACGCGGAGGAGGCCACCCGCAGCAGGTCGATGTGCCCGCGCGTGGTGAGAAGGGCTGAACGCGACATGCGCCAGAACGTAGCGACGCGCGCTCACCCAGGTCAATGGGCGTCTCGCCAGGCGGACATCGCGTCTTGGCCCGTGGATGCCGCCGCGTTCGCCGCGACCGAGCCGACCAGCGGCAGCATCCGCGATCGCACGCGTTCGCGCAGGACGACCTCCGTGCGCGTGCGGACCACGCCCGGCATCCGGATGATCAGCTGGATCACGTCTTCCAGATGGGTGTTGTCGCGCGCCGCGACCCGGGTCAGCAGGTCGCCGCCGCCGGTGACGGAGAACGCCTCGATGATCTCCGGCACCGCCGCGAGCCGTTCACCGACGTCGTCCAGGTGGCCCTGGGTGACCTCGATGTGGACGAAGGCCAGCACCGGGTGGCCCAGCGCGGCGGGTGACAGCCGCGGCCCGTACCCGGTGATCACGCCGTCACGTTCCAGCCGGTCGAGCCGGGCCTGGAGGGTGCCGCGGGCCACGCCGAGGATGCGGGCGTACTCCCGCACGCTGGTGCGCGGCTGCTCCAGCAGCAGTCGCAGGATCCTGGCGTCCAGCACGTCCACAGCCATGGGCCAGCGGCCTCCTCGCGGTCGATGGGAACCCGGTTCGACTGTACCAATGGCCCAGTGGATCGTCGGTCGCTTGAGCCGCTGACCCAGCGGATGCTTTCCTGGGGGCATCGATGGCGTTGCGCAGGGCCGACGGTCGGGACGGCGGCGGAGCCGCCCGCGCCCCGCGGCGCCCCAGGCGTACCCGCGCGACCGCCCCCCACCGGCCGCCTCCGGGACGCGCCCGTCCCACCTGTCCGCACACCGCTCGTGATCCCGGGGGAACCCACCGTTGAAGAGGATGTTCGTCGCGCCCGACCCGGGGCGCGCCCGGCTGCGGGCCGGACTGCGCGCCGTCGCCGGCATCGGCCTGGCCTGCGCCGCCGACCTGCTCGGCGGACTGCCGCTGACCGCCGTGGTGGCGGGCGGGCTGGCCGCGCTGCTCGCGCTCTTCACCGTCGCCGACCCGGGCGTCGGCAGGCAGGCGGTCACCACCGCGCTGCTCCCCGTCGTCGGCTACCCCGTGCTCGCGCTCGCCGCGGTCCTCGACCCGTACCCGCCCGCCCGGGACGCGGCCTTCCTGGCCGTGGTCTTCGCCGGTGTCTACGCCCGCCGGTGGGGGCCGCGCGGGCACGCGCTCGGCGTCTTCGCGTTCATGATGTTCTTCACGGCGCAGTTCGTGAAGGCGCAGGCCGGACAGCTTCCGGAACTGTTCGCCGCGCTGAGCCTGGGGCTCGCCTGCGCCGCCGTGGTGCGCTTCGGCTTCTGGTGCTACGAGCGGAGGTCGCCGCTGTCGCCCGCCGTCGCCCACGACGAGCCCGGCGGGCTGCGCAGGCCCACCACCCGGCAGGCCTTCCAGGCCCTGGCCGCCGCCGCGTTCGCGCTGGGCGTCGGCGAACTGGTCTCCGGCGCCCGCTGGTACTGGGCGGTCGCCGCCGCCTGGTGGATCTTCGTCAACACCGCCTCCCGGGGCGAGACGCTGGTGCGCGGCTTCCGCCGCTTCCTCGGCACGGTGCTCGGCATGGTGGCCGGGCTCGCCGTGGCGCTGCCGGTGGGCGGCGCGCCGGTGCCGACCGTCGTGCTGCTGGCGGCTTGCGTCTTCGGCGTCTTCTACGCCGCGCCGGTCTCGTACAGCTGGATGATGTTCTGCGTGACGCTGCTGGCCGGACTGCTGTACGGGCTGATGGGGGTGCTGACCCCGGCGCTGCTGGTGCTGCGGGTCGAGGAGACGCTGACGGGGGCGCTCGGCGCGGCGCTCGCGGTGGCGCTGGTACTGCCGGTCACCACGCACGCGGCCACCGACGCCTGGATCCGCCACGCGCTGCACGCGGTGCGGGACGCCACGGCCGCGGTCGGCGCCCGCACGCCGCTGGAGCCGCACATCGCCCGGCTCGACCTGCTGCTGGGCCGGGTCCGGCTCGCGGTCGCCCCGCTGGTCCATCCGCTCAGCCCGCTGCGCGCCCGCAAGGAACGCGCGCGGCAGGTGCTGGAGCTGCTCGACGACTGCGCCGGGCAGGTACGCGGCCTCGCGGCGGTGGTCGCGGAGCACACCGGCCCGGCGCACGGCGCCCACCCGGGGCACCACGAGCGGCTGCGCGCCGCCTGCGCCCGCGTCGAGGAGGCCATCGCCCACCTCGTCACCCCGCACGCGCACGGCGAGGTCGCGCGGCACGGCGTGGACCCGGCGCACGAGCCGCTCGGCGACCCGGCGCTCGGCCACCTGCACGCCCTCGAACGCAGCCTGACCGCCCTGCACGCCCCGCTGCGCGCCGACGAACGCGCGCCTGTCGCCGCCTAGCGGCCCGAGCGTGAGCGCACACCGGCGGCCCGCCCGCCCCGGAGCGCCCGCGCCGAGCGGCCCGTACTAGCGTCTGCCGTACGGGACCACGCGAGCGCGAAGGGGACGGGAGCCGCGGTGAGCGAGAGCGCGACGGGCACACTCAGGGCGTACATCGGATCGTTCACCTCGGCGGGAGGGCGCGGAGTCGTCGCGGCCCGCGTCGATCCGGTGACCGGCGCGCTCACCGCGACGCACGCCACCGACGCCGTGCCGGACCCCTCGTACCTCACGCTGTCGCCCGACCGCGCGACGCTCTACGCGGTCAGCGAGCGCGAACCGGACGGCGCCGCCGCCGCGTTCACCCTGCGCGACCCGGACGCGCCCGAGCCCGTCGGCACGCCGGTCCCGGTCGGCGGCGCCTCGCCGACCCACCTGTGCGTGGCCGACGGTCATCTGCTCACCGCCAACTACGGCTCCGGGAGCGTCAGCGTGCTCCCACTGCCGCAGGCCGCGCCCGGAGCGCCCCGGCACGTCCTGCGGCACGAGGGCGCGGGCCCCGACCCCGACCGCCAGGAGGGTCCGCACGCGCACGCCGTGCTGCCCGACCCGGGCGGGCGGTGGGTGCTCACCGTCGACCTGGGCACCGACGCCGTCCACGTGTACGCGCTGGACCCCGCGACGGGACGGCTCACCGTCCACCGCACCCTGGACCTGCCGCCCGGCACCGGTCCGAGGCATCTCACCTTCCACCCGCGCGGCCACCGCGCCTACCTGGTGGGCGAGTTGGCGTCCACCGTGACGGCGCTGGCCTGGGACGCGGACACCGGGACGCTCACGATCTCGGGTGCGGCGGCCACCGTGCCCGGGAACGCCGGGGGCGAGGCCAACTATCCGTCCGAGGCCGTCGTCTCTCCCGACGGCCGTTTCCTGTGGATCGCCAACCGGGGCCACGACAGCATCGCGGTTTTCACCCTTGACGGGGACGGCGATCAGCTGGAGTTGACGGACACGGTGTCGTGCGGTGGCCGCTGGCCGCGCGACCTGGCCCTCGGCCCGACCGGCCGCCACCTGTACGCGGCCAACGAGCGCTCCGGTGACGTCACCTGGTTCGCGATCGACGCGGCCACCGGGATCCCGCGCCGCGCGGGTTCGTTGCCCGCCCCGGCGGCCTCCTGCGTGACCTTCGCCTGAGGGGCCGCGCGGCGTCGAAGGCGGCAGCACGCCGAAGGGCCGCCGCAGGCCACGATGCGGTGGCGTGCGGCGGCCCTTCGGACCTTCGTACCCGGGCGGGTCAGTGCTGCGGCGCGCCCAGCGGCTGCTGCGTCGTGATGCCCAGCAGCGCCGCGTACTTCGACAGCACCAGCTTGCCGACCGCCGGGTACGCGCCCAGCGGCTCCGCGGTGGCGACGCCCGCCTGCTCGGCGACGGCGGCGAGCAGGCCCTCGGGCAGCTCGGGACCGATGACGCACGGCGCCAGCGCCAGCCGCTGCGACCCGGCGGCGCGCAGCTGGTCGGCGGTCGCCGCCACGGCACCGTCCACGTCCAGCCCGGCCGCCAGCACCGGCACCGCGAGGCGGGCGGCGAGCAGCAGTCCCGTCACGCCCGCGGCCTGCACGGCCTCCTCGCCGCCCACGGTGGCCATGACGATGCCGTCCGCCGCCGTCGCCACGGTGAACAGCCGCGCCCGGTCGGCGCGCGCGAGCCCCACCTCGGACAGCCGCACGTGCAGCGCCTCGGCGAGCAGCGGGTGCGGGCCCAGTACGTCGGTCACCTCGGCCTTGACGCCGCTGTCCGCGATCGACTGGCCGATCCGGTCGAGCACCGCCGCCTCGGGCCCGACCAGCAGCGGCACGACGACCGCCACCGGGCCCTGCCCCTCGCGCTCCACGGTGGCCGAGGCGGCCAGCACGTCGGTGAGCGCGGGGAAGTCCCGTGCGTCCAGCCCCTCGACACCGCCGGCGGCGTCCAGGTATCCGACCCGGGCGTCCAGACCGGACAGTTCGGACCGCGCGATGCTGATGACCTCGTCGACCAGCGAACGCGTCGCGGCCGTGGGGGTGCCGGGTATCGCCAGCACGAGCGCGGGCGCGCCCTGCGGGGCGGCCAGCGGCTCGGGACGCCGGTGCCGTCCGGGCTGTCGGGGGCGCGGCATGCGTACGGGCAGGCCAGGTGCGGGGCCAGTGGCTGAGCTCATGGCCTCGCATGCTAACGGTTCCCCGGGGCCGGGCGCTCCCTCGGGTGCGGCGCCCGACCGTAGCGTCCCGGTGTATCCGGTTTTATCGACCGTAGCCTCTCATCTGCGTAAACACCCGGCGCGGGCGCGGGAGCCGGTCACGCCCGCGCGCGGTGCACCGTCAGCAGCGCGGGGTCTTCCGGAAGCGCCGGGCCCCCCTCGGCGAGGGTCGCGGCGATCCGCAGCGCGCCCTGGAGCGGACCGGCCCGCGCGGTCACCAGCCGCACGTCGGGCAGCAGTTGGGCGGCCAGCTCGCGGACCGGCGCTAGCAGTGGTGCGCCGATCCGGGTCAGCCCACCGGTCAGCGCCACGTCACCGTCCGCCGGGCGCACGGCGGCGGCCGCCTCCACGATGTGCCGGGCCGCCTCCCGCAGGATCCCCGTCGCGACCGGATCGCCCCGCCCCGCGCACTCGGCGACGCGGGGGGCGAAGGACGCCAGCACCGCGGGCCGGTCACTCCTCGGATACAGCTGTCCCGGCATGTGGGACGCCGGTCCGAACTCCGCTTCCAGGCACGCCAGCAGCAGTGCCGAACCGCCTGGCCTGCCGTCGTACGCGCGCAACGCCGACTCCAGCCCGGCCCGCCCGATCCACGCGCCGCCCCCGCAGTCGCCGAGCAGATGCCCCCAGCCGTCGGCGCGCCGCCAGCCGGTCCCGTCCAGCGCGGTGCCCAGCGCGATCAGGCCGGTGCCGGCCGCGACCACGGCGCCCGGGCGCATCCCGAGCGCGCCCGCGTACGCGGTCACCGCGTCCGCCGCCAGCGCCAGTCGCCGCGTCCCGATCGCCGAACGCAACGCCTCCGGCAGCCGTTCGCGCAACTCGTCACCGAGCGACGCCATCCCCGCCGCGCCGACGCAGGCGGCGACCACCTCGCCCGCACCCGCCTCAGCCGTCAACCCGCCCACGAGAGGCAGCAGTTCGGCGAGGAACGCGGCGGCGTCGATGCCACGGGGGCCGGTGGGCACCGGACGCGCACCGGCGCGTTCGAGCACCGGGGCCGCGCCGTCCGCGCGCGCCAGCGCGCACCGCAGGCCCGAGCCACCGGAGTCGACGCCGAGGACCCAGCCGGAAGCCGGGCCCGGCCGCCCGGTCAGCGGCTGTCCTGCTTGAGCGCGGTGTCCACGGTCAGCGCGGAGGCGACCACCATGCTCAGCAGCGGGTCGGCCAACGGCCGGTGGACCTGGAGGACGTAGTTGTCGGCCGTGGTGAAGACGGCCTTGGCGAAGCCCTCCCACGTCTTGGTGATCCGGGCGATCTCGGTGTCGGTGTGGTCGACGATCGCGAAGTTCCAGGCCCGCCAGTTCTCCGCCTTGATGGCGCCGATCTGCTGGCCGTTCACCAGGAAACCGAAGTTGATCTTGCCGATCGCGTTCTGCTGGACGATCTCGCCGAGCTGGGTGCCGTCCGGACGCTGCACCAGCACCTTGGACTTGATGAACTTCGCCGGGCGGGTCAGCATCAGCACCGGCTGGCCGAAGGCGTCGCGCACCTCCAGCTTGTGCGTCATGAACTGGTCGTAACTGGACAGGAAACGCACGACCTTCTTGGCCGTGCTCTGGCCGACCTCGACGACCGCGCCGAGCTGACGGCCGGACTGGTCGAAGACGCTGTACTCGTTGCTCACCTCGATGAGCTTCGCCTTCTGGTTGACCACGAGGACCGGTTCGGTGAACAGCGTGCCGCCGCCGCCCTGCACCGGGCCGACGCCCGCCTGCTGCTGGACCTGACGCTGGATGCGGTTCGGGTCGTGCGCCGAGTCGACGTTCAGCTCCCAGGGGTTCTCCTTCTCCTGGGGAACGCCGCCCTGCGGCGCGTACGCCTGCTGCGGGTAACCCTGCTGAGGTGCCTGGGCCTGTTGAGGGAAAGCCTGCTGGGGGAAGGCCTGTTGCGGCTGCTGGGGCGCCGCCTGCGGGGCCTGCGGCTGCTGCGGGATCGACGGCTGCGGGGCCTGCGCCTGCGCCGTCGCCTGCCGCGCGCCGGGCTGGGTGCCCGCGTGCGTGTGGTCGGTCCACTGCGAACCGTCCCACCAGCGCAGCAGTTCGGGCGTGCCGTGCGGATCCGCGTACCAGCCGGCGGGGATATTCGAATGCGTGGTCACGCGCGGCAGACTATCGCGCGGTCCCGGTCAGGGCAGTCGCCAGTCCACCGGCGCCGCACCCTGCGCCACCAGCATCTCGTTGGCCCGGCTGAACGGACGGGAGCCGAAGAACCCCCGGTCCGCGGACATCGGCGAGGGGTGCGCCGACTCGATCGCGGGCAACGCGCCGAGCAGCGGCCGCAGATTGCGCGCGTCACGGCCCCACAGGACCGACACCAGCGGGGTGCCCCGGGCGGCCAGCGCGCGGATGGCCTGCTCGGTCACCTCCTCCCAGCCCTTGCCGCGGTGCGCGGCGGGCTTGCGAGGGGCGGTCGTCAGCGCCCTGTTGAGCAGCAGCACGCCGTTGCGCGTCCACGGCGTCAGATCCCCGTTGGACGGGGCCGGATGGCCGAGGTCGGTGCCGTACTCGCGGAAGATGTTGATCAGACTGCCGGGCAACGGGCGCACCTCGGGGGCGACCGAGAAGCTGAGCCCCACCGCGTGCCCCGGCGTCGGATACGGGTCCTGTCCGACGATCAGCACCCGCACCTCGTCGAACGGCTGCTGGAACGCGCGCAGCACGTTCGCGCCGGACGGCAGATAGGTGCGTCCGGCGGCGATCTCGGTCCGCAGGAAGTCGCCCATCGCGGCGATCCGGTCGGCGACCGGTTCCAGCGCCTTCGCCCAGCCGGTCTCTACGATCTCGCTCAAAGGTCGTGCAGCCACGGCCGGTCACTCTACTGGCTCAGCGGTCCGTCCCGGCAATCGTCCCGCTCCTTCCGGACATCGCGCGCCCCCGGTGCGGTGCCGCCCGCCTCAGCGCGGCGCGGGCTCCTCGTCCTGCGGCGGAGTCCCCAACTCCCACTCCAGCCCGTACCGTTGGAACAGTTCGGCGCGCAGGCTGCCCAGCGGCATCGGCGCGCCCGGCAGCAGCAGGGCGACGACCGCGCCCATCAGCAGCGCGCGCAGCAGCCGGTAGTCGTGCTCCGGCTGCTCGGAGCCGTAGCGCGTGACGGTGTCCTCCAGCAGGAACGCCAGCCGCTGCTGCTCCGGGCACTGGATGAAGCCCTCGGCCTGGAGGATGCCCGCCATATGCATGCGCATCAGGGTGGTGTGGCTGCGGGTCAGCCCGAGGACCGCGTCGATCGCCCGGGCCATCCGCTCGCGTCCGTCGGTGGTGACCGGCTCCCGCTCCAGCGCCTCGGAGAGCGTCATGTGCATCAGGCGGTGCACCGCCGACTGCACGAGAGGACGTTTTCCGGGGAAGTAGTACGACACCAGCCCACGCGCCGCACCGGCCCGGTCGGCGATGTCCGCCAAGGTCGTGGCCTCGTAGCCGCGCTCGCCGACCAGTTCTACCGTCGCCTGCAGCAGCCGCTCGCGGGAACGGCGCCGCAATTCTTCATTGACCGATGCGCTTCGCGGGGACATGCTGTAACTCCTGCGTTGACTGGCTCTGAGCCAATATACTCAGCGCAGCACCCCATGGCCGTGTCGGCATGGGGCCCAGGGGGCGCGGCACGGTGCCGGGCGACGCGGGGGATCGTCCGGCACCGCCGTCGTGGGCGGGAGGACGGCGACGCGGCCGGACGTGAGCGGGCGGATCGCCTCGTGCTCACGGTGCCGGAATCACGTCCGCGATGAGCGCGATGAGGCCGTCGGCGTCCGGGCGCATCGGGTACGTCGTCGTGCGCGCCGGATCGTTCCGCAGACCGCAGACCGCAGACCGCAGACCGGTCCGGGGCGGGTCGTGGGCGGCCGGGTCGGGGCGGGTCCTGTCTCCGGGTGCCGCGTGGGGCGGCGAGGAGCAGACTGGGCGGCGGCGGAACGTACCGCACCGAGGAGCGTCACGATGCCCGGCACGCCCGATGGCCGCACCGGTCCCGACCGCCGCGCCGTCCTGCTGGGCGCCGCGGGCGTCCTGCTGGGCGCGGCCGGATGCTCCGGCGGCGGGGGCTCCGCCTCGCCCACGGCCGCCTCGTCCACGAGCCGCGCGCCGTCGTCCACCGTGCCGACCGCGACCGGTTCCGCCCCGGGCGCCCTCCCGCACACCACTCCCTGGCAGCCCAGCCGCGCCGACATCGACCCGCAGGTCAAGCTGCGCGCGGCGCAGCTCATCGAGGCGCTCGGCGCCTGGCCGCCCGGCGGCGGGGGCCAGGCGAAGGCGAGCGCCCGGGCCACCGCGCAGGGTGTGCCGGGTTCACTGGCCGGGCAGGCCGGGCCGCTGCTGCCGGACGCGGATTCCGCCGCGCTCCAGGTCGTCTTCGCCCAGTACGGCGGCATCCTCACCGATTCGGCCAGCGTGCTGGTGGTCTGCGACCAGTGGACCCGCGACGGGAACGGTCCCGTGCACGCGGGCGGCACGACCGTCGACGTACGGCTGAGCGCCGCGTCCCCCCGGTGGAAGGTGACCGCGCTGCACCCGGCCGACCCGGGCCCGCCCGCCGCGACGCTCCCCGACGAGGCCCACCGGGTCCTGGCGGACCGCGCCATCCGACTGCCGCCCGCCGCCCACGCCGACGTGCTCAGCGGCAACGTCCACGTCAGCGCGTTGAAGGGCATGCTCACGCTGGCCGGCACGTACCGGATCGACATCAGCGTGGTGCGCTCCGGACACCCGATCGACGTCTTCGGCACCGACCGGCCCAGCGACCACCCCAAGGGCCGGGCGTTCGACGTGTGGCGGATCAACGGCCGGGCCGTGGTCGACCCCGCCACGCCGCGTTCCCTCATCGAGGGCTTCATGCGGGCGGCCGCGACGGCCGGTTCGTACAACGTCGGCGGGCCGATCCAGCTGAGCGGCGGCGCGACCGTCAACCAGTTCTTCTCCGACAACACCCACCACGACCACGTCCACGTCGGATTCGACACCTGAACAGGCCGAGGACGAGGGTCCGGCCGGCCCGGGGTGTGCGAGAGTCGCGGACGACCGGCGTGGAACACCGGTCACCTCAGCGGCGGTACGGCTCGCCAGGGCCCTTCCGCCACACGACGAACGACAGGAGTGCCGCGATGCAGCAGGTGCGTGCCGTGGTGGCCAAGGCGAAGAACGCGCCCGTGTCCATCGAGACGATCAACGTGCCCGACCCGGGGCCCGGCGAGGCGGTGGTGAAGGTGCAGGCGTGCGGCGTCTGCCACACCGACCTGCACTACCGCGAGGGCGGCATCAACGACGAGTTCCCCTTCCTGCTCGGCCACGAGGCCGCGGGCGTCGTGGAGTCGGTGGGCGAGGGCGTGGACACCGTGGCGCCCGGCGACTTCGTGATCCTCAACTGGCGTGCGGTTTGCGGCCGTTGCCGTGCCTGTGAGCGCGGCGAGTCGTGGTACTGCTTCGACACCCACAACGCGGCGCGGAAGATGACGCTCGAGGACGGCACCGAGCTGACGCCCGCGCTGGGCATCGGCGCGTTCGCGGAGAAGACCCTCGTGCACGCGGGCCAGTGCACCAAGGTGGACCCGCAGGCGTCCCCGGCGGCGGCCGGGCTGCTCGGCTGCGGGGTGATGGCCGGGATCGGCGCGGCGATCAACACCGGCGCGGTCGGCCGTGGCAAGTCCGTGGCGGTCATCGGCTGCGGCGGCGTGGGCAACGCGGCGATCGCCGGGTCGGCGCTGGCCGGGGCGAGCCGGGTCATCGCCGTCGACCTGGACGACCGCAAGCTGCGGCTGGCCGAGAAGATGGGCGCCACCCACACCGTCAACAGCCGCGAGACCGACCCGGTCGAGGAGATCCGGCGGCTCACCGGCGGCTTCGGCGCGGACGTGGTGATCGACGCGGTCGGCCGCCCCGAGACGTATCAACAGGCCTTCTACGCCCGGGATCTGGCCGGCACGGTCGTCCTGGTCGGCGTGCCCACGCCGGACATGAAGCTGCCGGACATCCCGCTGATCGACGTCTTCGGCCGCGGCGGCGCGCTCAAGTCCAGCTGGTACGGCGACTGCCTGCCCTCGCGTGACTTCCCGATGCTCATCGACCTGTACCGGCAAGGGCGGCTGGACCTGGACGCGTTCGTCTCCGAGCGCATCGGACTGGACGACATCGAGGCCGCGTTCGACCGGATGCGCGAGGGTGACGTGCTGCGTTCGGTGGTGGTCCTGTGAACGCGGCCGGACCCGCCCGCGTCGACCACGCCGTCGTCTCCGGCACGTTCAGCCTGGACGGCGAGACGTTCGACGTCGACAACAACATCTGGGTGGTCGGCGACGACACCGAGTGCGTGGTGATCGACGCCCCGCATGACGCCGACGCGATCGCCCACGTGGTGGGGGAGCGCAGGCTGAAGGCGATCCTGTGCACCCACGCCCACGACGACCACGTCCGGGTCGCGCCCGCGCTGCGGTCCCGCACCGGCGCGCCGATCCACCTGCACCCGGCGGACCGGCCGGTGTGGGAGCTGACCCACCCCGGCGTCGCGTGGGACGCGGACCTGGCGGACGGCGACGTCGTCGAGGTGGGCGGGAGCCGGCTGCGGGTGCTGCACACGCCGGGGCACACGCCCGGCGCGGTGTGCTTCCACGACGAGGAGGCGGGCGTGCTGTTCACCGGCGACACCCTCTTCCACGGCGGCCCCGGCGCCACCGGTCGCTCCTTCAGCGACCACGGCACGATCGTCGCCTCCATCCGCGAGCGGCTCTTCGCGCTGCCCGACGAGACCGTGGTCCACACCGGCCACGGCGAGGACACCACCATCGGCGCCGAGCGCGCCAGGGGAGTGTGAGGCGGCCCGGACCCGTCGGCGTCCGCCCGCCCCGGCACCATGCCGGGGCGGGCGTTCCCGTACGACGACCGCACGCGGCGCGGCGCACCGGGCGGCTTCGGTTTCCGCTTCCGGTTCCGGGTTCCGGACGGGATTCGAAAATTGTTCAGGCGGTTTCGCAATTCCGGGAACCTACCGTCCGGCCCGTACGTCATACACGGTGAGGCCCTGCGGCATCCCCCCGTCCGCAGGGCCTCGCTACGTCCTGGGACAGCCGCTGGGCGTCACGGCCTACGACAGCGCGCCGATGCCCGGGCCGAAGGCGACCAGCAGGGGGACCACCGGCAGGAGCAGTGCCACCGCCGTCAGCTGGAGACGGCGTGCCCTGGTCAGCCGGGGGCCGGGGGCCAGCAGGCGGTCGACCCGGCCCGGCACCATGGCGGGCGTGGAGCAGGGGCCGAACACCCCTCGGTCCTCGTTGAGTCCGACCAGCGCCAGCGCCGTCGTCATCCGCCCGAACCTGCGCGACGCCACGTCGTCGGCCGCCAACTCGACCAGCCGGTGCACCTGTTGACGGAAGCCGTCGAACACCGGCACCTGCGGGAAGCCCGCCGCCAGCCCGTGCGCGCAGGCCAGCAGCCAGTCGTGCCGGGCCCTGGCGTGTCCCAACTCGTGCGCGAGCACGGCGTCCAGCTGCCTGCCCTTGAGCCGCCGCAACGCCGCCGTGGTGATCACCAGCCGGGGCCGCGCCCCCGCCAGCCACCACGCGTCGGCGCGATCGCTCTCCAGCACGGCCAGCCGTTCGTACGACAGGTCCGGCTCACCGGGCAGTCGGGGCGACCTGGCCAGCAGTTCCGCCCGCCGCCTGCGCCGCTGCGCCCGGGCACCGCGCACCTCACGGGTGAGCATCGCCGCCGTCCAGGCGCCGCCGCACGCCAGCAGCCCGGCGAGCGCGCCGGCCCAGGGACCGTAGGCGGGCAGCCCGTAGGCGGCGACCACGCCGCGCGGCGCGAAGGCGAAGACGTGCCAGCGCACGGCACTGGACGCGGCCGAGGCGCACAGGGCCAGCGCGGTCACGCAGCACAGCAGCACGGCGGCGACCACGCACTGCCACACCCACAGCGCCAGCACCGGTTCGCGGTCCGGCCACTGCGCGCGGACCAGCAGGCGGGGCGCCAGGGCGGCCGTCAGTGCGCCGAGCATCAGCAGCACGAACGGGACCGTCATGGCGCTCACATTAAGGGGCGTACCCGGCGCGCGGGCCCGGGCCTCCCGCCGAAGTGACGCACGCCTCACGCCCCCGCGACGAATTCCGCACCCCACGCCCCCGCGCACGCCCTCCGCCACTCGCGCCCTCGCGCCCCGCGCACGCCGCCCGCATCCGTCGCGCGCCGGTCACATCGTCAGCAGCATCGCGAACATGCCGATGCCCAGCGACACCCGGCAGGCGGCCGCCAGTTCCGGCGCGCGCAGCACCGCCCCCGGCACACCGCTCGCCACACCCGCGCCCACACCCGCCGACGCGCCCGCGCCCACCGCGCCCGACCCGACCGGTTCCGCCCCCACGGCGGGCAGCATGCGCAACGCCGCCCACACCGCGTAGAGCCCGAAGTAGACCAGCAGCAGGCCCGTGAGGAACGGCACCCCGATCGACCCGTCGGCCATGCCCCCCATGTCTCCCATGGAGGTCATCCCCGCCCCGGAGGGCGTCAGCCCCATGGCCACCGCCATGTAGACCATCGCCGCCGAGCCGACCGCCAGGTGGACGTGGTGGGCCGGATGGTGCTCGCGTATCAGCAGCGACAGCGACCACAGCGTCATGCCGCCGAAGACCGCCGTGAACAGCGGCGGCCCCCACGGCCGCTGGTCCAGCGCCGAGGCGGGGACCGCCATCAGCGCCATGCCGAGCCCCTTGATCCCCTCCGCCCTGGCCACCCTGCGCTCGCCCGGCGTCAACGCGCACACCCGCCGGGACCGCAGCAGACAGGAGATCCCGGTGGCCGCGCCGAGCAGTACCACGAGCCAGCCGACCAGCGGCGGACCGCCCATGACCCCTCCCTCGTCGAACCCACCCCGTCCCCAGGTTTCCCGTCGTGGGGGGCGCACAATCTGGTGCACGGGAGTACGGGAGGTGTTCAGGCCCTCTGTGCTGAGGCCTTCTGCGCTCAGGTCCCCTGCGTTCAGGTCCCCTGCGTTCAGCTCTCCTGCGCTCAAGCCAACTGCGTTCAGGCCTTCTGTGTGACCGCCACGCAGACCAGCACGGCCAAGGCGGTCAACGCGGTCGCGGGGCTGAGGTGTTCGCCCAGCAGCAGCGCGGACCACACCAACGTCAGTAGTGGCTGGGCGAGTTGGAGCTGGCTGGCGCGGGCGATCCCGATCGTGGCCATGCCGCGGTACCACACCACCATCCCGCCGAACTGCGAGACCGCCGCCAGATATCCCAGCCCCACCAGCGCCTGTCCGCCGAGCCGCACGGGTTCGACCGTCAACGCCACGACGGCGGCGGGCAGCGTGACCGGCAGCGAGCCGACCAGCGCCCAGCCGATCACCTGCCAGCCGGGCATCGAGGCGGCCAGCCTGCCGCCCGCCACGTACCCGGCCGCGCACACCCCGAGCGAGGCGAACAGCAGCACGTCGCCCCGCGACGGACTGCCGTGGCTCTGCGCCAGCGTGAACGCGACCACGGCGGCGGTGCCCGCCAGCGCGGTGGCCCAGAAGGCGGCCGAGTGCCGGGTGCGGGCGACGGCCGAACCCACGGCGGCCGTGGCGAGCGGCAGGGCGCCCACCACCACGGCCGCGTGCGAGGTCTGTGTGGTGCGCAGCGCCAGCGTCGTCAGCAGCGGAAATCCGATGATCACTCCCAGCGCGACCACGGCCAGCGCGGGCCACAGTCGCCGTTCGGGCACCGGCGCCCTTCCGGCCAGCAGGAAGCCGCCGGCCAGCGCGGTGGCGAGCAGTGCCCGCAGGGTCACCGTGGTCCACGGGCCGAAGCCGGTCAGCGACCAGTCGGTGGCCGGGAAGGTGAGGGAGAAGATCGCCACGCCCAGCGCGGCGAGCACGGTCCCGCCGACCGCTATCGACGGTCGGGCGATAGCGCTATTCTGTGCTGTCATGAACAACGGTAGCAGTGCCGCCAGTAGCTCCGCATCCGTCGCGGAGGCACTGCGCGAGCAACTGAAGCGCTACTCGCCGGGGGAGAAGCTGCCGTCGAGCCGGGTGCTCGTCGAACGGTTCGGGGTCAGCCCGGTCACCGTTTCCCGCGCGCTGGCCGCGCTGGCTGCCGAGGGCCTGGTCGTCACCCGTCCCGGCGCCGGCACGTACGCCGCCCGCCCCGTGGAGCCGCCCGCAGGTGCCCGCGCCGCCGACACCTCGTGGCAGCAGATCGCGCTGAGCGCCGACCCGGCCGGGGACGCCGCGCCCCGTGTGGTGGACGCCTCCGGGGTGACCGCCACGCTCGCCGTCCCCGCGCCCGGCGTCATCGCGTTCAACGCGGGCTATCTGCATCCGGCCCTCCAGCCGGAGCAGGCCCTGGCCGCCGCGCTGGCCCGTGCCGCCCGGCGGCCCGGGGCGTGGGAACGGCCGCCGCTGGAGGGGCTGACGGCGCTGCGGTCGTGGTTCGCGCGCGAGGCGGGCGGGGTGACGGCGGCGCAGGTCCTGATCACGGCGGGCGGCCAGGCGGCGCTCACCACCGCGTTGCGCGCCCTGGCCGCCCCCGGCTCGCCCCTGCTGGTGGAGTCGCCGACGTACCCCGGCGCGCTCGCCGTCGCCCGCGCGGCCGGACTGCGTCCCGTGCCGGTGCCGCTCGACGCGGACGGCGTGCGGCCCGACCTGCTCGCGGACGCCTTCGCGGCGACCGGTGCGCGGGTGTTCTTCTGTCAGCCGCTGTTCCAGAACCCCACCGGTGCCGTGCTCTCCACCGAGCGGCGCCGTCAGGTGCTGGACATCGCCCGCGCCGCCGGGGCGTTCGTGGTCGAGGACGACTTCGCGCGGCGCCTGGGCCACGGCGGTCCGCTTCCGCCCCCGCTGGTCGCCGACGACCCCGACGGCACCGTCGTCCATCTCACGTCACTGACCAAGCCGACCTCGCCGAGCCTGCGGGTGGGCGCGCTGATCGCCAGGGGCCCGGTGCTGGAACGGCTGCGCGCGATCCAGGTGGTCGACAGCTTCTTCGTGCCCCGCCCGCTCCAGGAGGCCGCCCTCGAACTCGTCGGTGCTCCTGCCTGGCCGCGTCATCTGCGTGCGGTGGCCACAGGCCTGAGGGAACGAAGGGACGCGCTGCTCACCGCACTCCACCGCGACCTGCCGCACCTCGTTCCGGCTCAAGTACCGCACGGTGGCTACCAGTTGTGGCTGCGGCTGCCCGACGGGACCGACGAGACCGCGCTCGCCGCCGCCGCGCTGCGGGCCGGGGTCGCCGTCGCCCCGGGCCGCCCGTACTTCGCCGCCGAGGCCCCCGCGCCGTACGTCCGCGTGAGCTTCGCGGACACCTCGGGCGCCGACGAACTCGCCGAGGGCGTACGACGGTTGGCGGCCGCCTGCGCGGAGGCGGGGGTCGGGCAGAGCTGACGGCACGTCAAGAAGATCTAGCAGAACGGTAGTTATCAAGGCCGGTAGCGCATCGGGTGGTCCTCGGGCACCTCGACGACGCAGATGCGCACCGCGTCCGGGTCCTCGATCCACATCTCGATCAACCCCCAGGGCTCACGCCGCGGTTCGCGGACCACCTTCACCCCGCGTCCGCGCAGCTGTTCGTGCGCCGCCTCGATGTCCGGCACCTGGAGCCACAGCGACATCCCTGGCGCGGGCGGCGTGTCCGACCGGCCGGAGACCTCCAGGTATCCGCCGCCGAGGAAGAAGACCGTGCCGCGCTGCGGTCCCTCGCCGAACTCCCGGAAGATCGCGAGCCCCAGATCGTCCCGGTAGAAGGCGCGGGAGCGCTCCAGGTCGGTGGGCCGCAGAAGCGTCCTGCTGCTCAGTACGTTGACCATGCGCCGGACGATACGCGGGGTGCGACCGGTGCGCGACCACGCGTGACCGGCGCATCTACGCCGGTGAACCCGCGTAGATGCGCTCCGCCCAGGCGCCGATCTGCTCCTCCGACAGGTGCTGGGCGAGGTCCGCCTCGCTGATCATGCCGACCAGGCGCTTGTTCTCGATCACCGGGAGCCGGCGGATGCGGTGGCTCTCCATCTCCCGCAGCACCTCGTCCACGTCGGCGTCCGCGTCGATCCAGCGGGGTGTGCCCTGCGCCAGCTCGCCCGCGGTGACCCTGGACGGATCGCGTCCGGTCGCCACGCAGCCGACGACGATGTCGCGGTCGGTGAGGATGCCGCACAGGCGCTCGTTCTCGTCGCTGATCGGGAGCGCGCCGACGCCCAGGTCGCGCATCAACTGCGCCGCCCGGTCCAGCATCACCCCTTCGGGAATCCAGGCCGCGCCCGGATGCATGATGTCCCGCGCCGTGGTCATGGCACACCTCCGTGTCCCTCGCCGGTGCCGTTCCTCCCATCGTCCGCCGGGCACCGTACGGCCGCTACCGGCGGCGGACCGGTCTCGTGCCGCCGCCCGCGCGAGGCATACGCTCGATGCCCGGCAACCACCACCGGGCGCGATCGGCAAGACGGGATCAGGACATGATCCGGCCGGATCGCCCCGGTCAGGCACGAGAGGACCCCGCCGTCATGAGCGCCACCGCCCAGCCCGTCTTCCGTACGGCCACCGAGGCCGACGTGCCCGCGCTCGTGGCGCTCATCGAGTCGGCGTACCGGGGAGAGTCCAGCCGGGGCGGCTGGACGACGGAGGCGGACCTGCTGAAAGGCAGGCGCACCGATCCCGAAGGCGTCCTGGCCGTCATCCGCCGCGAGGGCAGCCGCATGGTCGTGGTCGAGCGCGGCGGCGAAGTGACCGCCTGCTGCCAGCTGGAACGGCGCGAGGGCCACGCCTACTTCGGGATGTTCGCGGTGCGCCCGCAGCGGCAGGGCGGCGGCCTGGGCAAGCAGGTGCTGGCCGAGGCGGAGCGCTTCGCGCGCGACGAGTGGCGCGCGGGCGAGATGCAGATGACGGTCATCTCGGCCCGCGGGGACCTCATCGCCTGGTACGAGCGCCGCGGCTACCGGCGCACCGGGCACATGACGCCGTTCCCGTACGGGGACGAGCGCGTCGGGGTGCCGCAGCGCGACGACCTGGAGTTCGAGCTGCTGGTCAAGAAGCTGGGCTGAGCGCCCGGGAGCGGTCCCGGGCGCTCAGCGGCGCACTCAGGCCCGCGCCGCCCGCCGCTTGGTGTCCGGGGCGTCCGTCACCCAGCCGACCAGGCCGAGTGCCCGGGCCAGTGCCAGGTCCTGGTCGGTGTTGACGGTCCAGGCCATCACGTCGATGCCTGCCTGTCGGCAGCGCTCGACGGTGCGCAGGTTCAGTTCCTCCAGCTCCAGGCTGACCAGCCGCGCGCCGACCGCCTTCGCGCGGTCCGGGAGGTCGGGGCCGGTCGCCTCACCGACGAGCACGGTGGTGGCGTCCGGCAGCAGCTCGTGGACCTCGCGCAGGGCCTCGTCGTGGAAGGAGAGCACCGACACCCGCTCCAGCAGGTCGCGCTCGCGCAGCACCCCGGCCAGCACCCGCGCGGCCGCCACGTCCTTGATCTCGGCCTGGATCGGCAGGCCGGGCCCGACCGCGTCGAGCACCTCCTCGAAGACCGGGACCCGCTCGCCCAGCCCCGCGTCGAGCGTGCGCAGCTCGTCCAGGGTGAGGTCGGCGACGGCGCCGCGGCCGTCGGTGGTGCGGTCCACGGTCTCGTCGTGCATGACGACGAGCGCGCCGTCCTTGCTCAGGTGCAGGTCGAGCTCGATGCCGTCCAGCCCCTCGCGCTCCGCACGCAGGAAGGAACGCAGGGTGTTCTCCGGCTCGGCGGCCATGACGCCGCGGTGGCCGATGGTGAAGAAAGTCACCGGAGCAGCCTAGTGGGCCGTCTGTTGACGGGCATGGAACGGGCGGTTGCGGGGACCCGTACGGTCAAAGAAACCTTCGCCCCTCGGTCCTCGCACAGGAAAAACGTCGGTACGAGCCCGGCTGTGCCGGATAAATGTTCGTAACGTCTCTTGTGCGGGAGAAGGTGGCCTGAATACGGTGTCTTAACGCAAGGTTCTCCGGTGGAGGAGGGGCAATGAGGGAAAAACTTCTGTCCGTGGCGACTGGCGAGGCCGCCGGAGGGCCCGAGGGCATAGTGAGCCGCCCGGCCTGGGGCGTGCTCAAGGCGGCGGTCGAGACGATCCGCCCGTGGCAGTCCAAGGACGGCTCGATCGACTTCGCCGCCGAAGGCGCGCCCGGCAAGGCGGACGTCGACGCCGAGCTGGAGCGTGTCATCGCCTCGGTCGAGGAGCTGTCCCCGCTGGTCCCGCACGACGCGGAGTACCACCGCGCCCTCGTCGCCGACCTGCGCCGCTGGGCCGAGGACGGCTACGGCGTGCCGGACTTCCTGGACTCGCTGCTGGCCTTCCAGCCCGCCTCCGACCGCCGCGACGGCCTGGAACACCTGGTCGTCTTCGCGATGTACACCCAGAACGGCAACCCGGACCGCAACCTGGAAGCCGTCGCGCTGCGCGTGGTCTGGCCGGAGTGGCTGTCCGAACTGGAGCGCACTCGGTACGACAACCCGATGTTCGTGCCGATCACCTTCCAGGACTTCACCACCGGCTACGACACCAACTCCGCCGTCCTCTTCCCGGAGACCGTGGCCGTCCGCGAGGTGCCGGAACGATTCACCTGGGGTGGCATCTTCTGCGACCGCGAGGCCGCCCGCTTCCGCAAGGTCACCCAGGCCGCCGTCGACACCCTCGGCCTCGACCTGCCCGAGGACGCCGCCCGGCTCGTCGCCGACCAGGAACTGGCGCAGCAGACCTTCGTGCTGTGGGACATGATCCACGACCGCACCCACAGCCACGGCGACCTGCCGTTCGACCCCTTCATGATCAAGCAGCGCGCGCCGTTCTGGATGTACGGCCTGGAAGAGCTGCGCTGCGACCTGACCGCCTTCAAGGAGGCCGTCAAGCTGGAGGCCGACGGCTACGAGCAGGGCCGCAACGTGCAGTACGCGATCCTCTTCGACCGCCTCTTCCGCTTCCCCGTCACCGGTGACCGGGTCCGCAACTACGACGGCCTGGGCGGGCAGCTGCTCTTCGCCTACCTGCACAAGCACGATGCCGTGCGCTGGACCGACAACACCCTGCGCATCGACTGGCCCCGGGCCACCGAGGTCACCAACCAGCTGTGCGCCGAGATCGAGAAGCTCTACCGGGACGGCATCGACCGGCCCAAGCTCAACCACTGGTTCGCCGCGTACGACCTGGTCTCCACCTACCTCTCGCCGCACCCGGGCTCGCGCTGGGCCAAGGGTCCGGACGCGCTCGACCTGACCCTGGCGCCGCGCAAGCTCGTCGACGACGTGCTGGCCGACGAGTTTCCGCTCAGCATGTTCTACGAGGCCCTCGCCAAGAAGCTGCGTAACGTGATCGCCTCCACCAAGGGCATCACCGCCACCGGCGCCGGGCAGGAGGCCGCGTGACCCACGACGAGGAGGCGAAGGCCATGACGGACGCAGGCGCTGCGGGATCGCTCCAGGGCTCGGTCATCGCGGTGGCCGGAGCGGGCGGCCCGGCGGGCAGGGCGACCCTGCGCCGTCTGGCCGAGGCGGGGGCCCACGTGGTGGCCGCCGACGCGCAGCCCGAGCGGCTGGCCGAATCGGTGGACGCGGCCCGTTACGCGGCCGGCGGCGCCGACATCACCGGCGACATCGTCGACCTGCTGGACCCGGAGGCGGCCCGCGAATGGGCGGCCCGCACCGAGAAGCAGTTCGGCCACGTCGACGGCCTGGTCCACCTGGTGGGCGGCTGGCGCGGCGCGGCCACGTTCACCGACACCGACCTGGGTGACTGGACGTTCCTCAACGACCTGCTGATCCGCACCGTCCAGCACACCTCGCTGGCCTTCCACGACGCGCTGCTGCGCAGCCCCCGCGGGCGGTACGTGCTGATCAGCCAGTCCGGCGCGACCAAGCCGACCGCGGGCAACGCCGCCTACGCCGCCGCGAAGGCCGCCGCCGAGACCTGGACCCTGGCGCTCGCCGACTCCTTCCGCAAGGCGGGCGGCGAGCAGGGCCCGTCCGCCGCGGCCTGCGTCCTCGTCATCAAGGCCCTGGTGCACGACGAGATGCGCGCCCAGAAGCCCAACGCCAAGTTCGCCGGATTCACCGACGTCGCCGACCTGGCCCAGGCCATCGCGGACGTGTGGGACCGGCCCGCTCAGGAAGTGAACGGAAACCGCCTGTGGCTGACGCCCCGCCCGTGACCCAGCACCCCGCCACCGACGCCGTACGCCACCACGACCCGGAGTACCGCGGGTTCGCCAGCGACAACTACGCCGGCGCGCACCCCGAGGTGCTGGCCGCGCTCGCCGTCGCCAACGGCGGCCACCAGATCGCGTACGGCGAGGACGACTACACCGCGCACCTTCAGGAGGTCGTCCGCCGCCATCTCGGCCCGCGCGCCGAGGCGTTCCCGGTCTTCAACGGCACCGGCGCCAACGTCGTCGCCCTCCAGGCGGTCACCGAGCGCTGGGGCGCGGTGGTGTGCGCGAAGTCGGCGCACATCAACGTGGACGAGTGCGGCGCGCCGGAGCGCGTGGGCGGCCTGAAGCTGCTCACCGTGCCGACGCCGGACGGCAAGCTCACCCCCGAGCTGCTGGACTCCGAGGCCTGGGGCTTCGACGACGAGCACCGCGCCCAGCCGCAGGTCGTCTCGATCGCCCAGACCACGGAACTGGGCACCTGCTACACGCCCGAGGAGATCCGGGCGCTGTCCGACCGCGCCCACGAGCACGGCATGGCCGTCCACCTGGACGGCGCCCGCCTCGCCAACGCGGCCGCCACGCTGGACCTGCCGCTCTCCGCGTTCACCACCGACGCGGGCGTGGACATCCTCAGCTTCGGCGGTACGAAGAACGGACTGGTCTTCGGTGAGTGCGTGGTCGTACTCGACCCCGAACGGGTCCGCGCGATGAAGCACCTGCGCAAGCTGTCGATGCAGCTGGCCTCGAAGATGCGCTTCGTCAGCGTGCAGTTCGAGGCGCTCCTCGCCGGGGACCTGTGGCTGCGCTCGGCCCGGCACGCCAACGCCATGGCGACGCGGCTCGCCGAGGCGGTGCGCGGCATCGAGGGCGTCACCGTGGTCCGGCCGGTCCAGGCCAACCAGGTCTTCGCCGTCCTGCCGCGCGAGGTGACCGAACGGCTCCAGAAGCGCTACCGCTTCTACGTGTGGGACGAGGCGACCGGGGAGGTGCGGTGGATGTGCTGCTTCGACACCACCGAGGCCGACGTGGACGCCTTCGCCGCCGCCGTCGCGGAGGAGATGGCGACGCGCTGAGCACGCCGTATTCACGACTCACGCGGAAGGGCCGGGCGACTCGCAGTCGCCCGGCCCTTCCGCGTGGATCGTCGGCCGTCAGGCGTCCAGCGCCGCCGCCTCCTGCGGGGTCGGGGCGGTGCCGCCGAGGTGGGCCGGGAGCCACCAGGTGTCCCGCTCGCCCGACGGACGCACCGGATAGGCGTTCTGCGCGGCCTCCAGCAACTCCTGGACCCGGCAGCGCAGCCGGTCGGTCAGGCTCTCCACCTGCTCCTGCGGCTCCGGGGCCAGCGGCGCGCCGACGCGCAGCGTGACCGGGAAGCGGTGGCGGCCCAGGCGGCGCGGGTGACCCTTGGTCCACATCCGCTGCGTGCCCCACAACGCCATCGGCAGCAGTGGCACGCCCGCCTCCTGCGCCAGCCGCGCCGCGCCGGACTTGAAGGCCTTGAGCGTGAACGAGCGCGAGATGGTCGCCTCGGGGAAGACCCCGACGACCTCGCCGGCGCGCAGCGCCCGCAGCGCGTTGTCGTACGCGTGCACGCCCTGGGCGCGGTCCACCGGGATGTGCTTCATCGCCCGCATCAGCGGACCGGAGACCTTGTGCCGGAAGACCGACTCCTTGGCCATGAACCGCACCAGCCGCTTCGCCGGGCGGGCGGCCAGACCGGCGAAGACGAAGTCCAGGTAGCTGATGTGATTGCTGACCAGCACCGCGCCGCCCTCACGGGGCACGTGCTCGGTGCCCGCGATGTCGAAGCGCAGGCCCTGCACCTGGAACATGGTGCGGGCGAAGCCGATGACCGGCGGGTACACGAGTTCTGCCACGTCGGGGGACACCTTCTGGTTCGGGGACGGCGTGAGCCGGGGGCACGGCCGGAAGTTACGTCCCCGTAGCCTCGGCCGTCGCGAGATGGTCCCCTGACAACGCGCCGCTTGTCACCTCCGGTGCCCGGGCACGCGCGAGATTCTCGTCACGTCGCCGCGCCCGTTCCCGCATCCCGCCCCCGCTCGCAGTGACCGCGTCACCGGGTCGCGCGCAGCAGCAGCACGTACGTCTCGCAGCCCAGGCAGTACCCGAACGCCGCGTTGAGGAAGGCCGCCGCCAGCGCCAGCCCGGTCGCCGCCATCCCCAGCCACAGCGGTCCGGCGACGTACCCGACGAGCCCGATCGCGGCGAAGACCAGCCCCACCGTCTGCGCGAAGCGCGGCGGCGCCGGGTCCTCCGTGCGCTCCACCGGACCGAGCCGGGGCCGCACCACGGCCTGGAAGAGCCGCCCGTACGGCGAACGGGCCACCCCCAGCGCCGCGCCGAGGGCGAAGACCAGCGTCTGGGCGGCGAGCAGCCAGGCGCTGCCCGTGATCAGCACCACCGCCAGCACCACGCTCGTGACCGCCGCGCCGAACCTCGGCCCGCGCACGTCCACGGCCCCGATGCGGCGCGAGGCGGCGCGCTGCGTAGCCTGCGTACTCATGGCACCCATGATTCCTCGCGTCGCGGCCGTTCGGACCTGGGGAATCATTGCGGTCTCGTGAACGCTGCAACGCGTGGGACGGATCGACCCGGAGGCTCGGATGACCGGACTGGTGGTGTGCCTGGCGGTGCTCGCGGGTGCGGGCGTGTTCGGCCTGGTCCACCGGCGGCGGGAGGGAAGGATGCGGGTGCGGGGCAAGGACACCGCTGCGGCGCGGCTGACGGCCGACGAGGTCGGCGGACCGCTGGGCGAGCGGGCGACGCTGGTGCAGTTCTCCAGCGCGTTCTGCGCGCCGTGCCGGGCGACTCGCAGGACGCTGGCCGAGGTGGCGGCGATGGTGGACGGCGTCACGCACGTCGAGGTCGACGCCGAGCGGGAGTTGGAGCTCGTACGGAGGGTGGGGATCCTCAAGACGCCCACCGTGCTGGTGCTCGACGCGTCGGGCGCGGTCGTGCGGCGCGCCGCGGGCCAGCCGCGCAAGGCCGACGTGATCGCCGCGCTGGGCACGGCGGTCGGCGCCTGACCGGGGTGCGGGGCGTGACCCCGATCCAGGGTGTGCCGGGCGTGACCCCGGTCCCAAAAGGCCGGACCGCCTTGACGTGGCGCGACCCGAATCGTCAGTCTGACGTTATGTCGAGGGATCTTCTCCGCCGGCGGGCCGTCGGGCCGATGCCGGTCCCGGGCGCCCGGCGAGCGCACGCCGTCCGAGCCGTTGACCACTCCTGACGACCGCTCAGCCCCGGTGCCCCCCGTTCCCGGTTCGACCACCGCAGAAGGACCACGCGATTCCATGACCGCCTCGCCCGACCTCGACGCAGCCCTCGGCGACGGCACGGGCCTGGACCCCGACGTCTTCCGCTCGGTCTTCCGCCGCCACGCCGCGGGCGTCGCCGTGGTCACCGCGGCGGGCGCCCGGCCGGTCGGCTTCACCGCGACCTCGCTCACCTCCGTCGCCGTCGAGCCGCCGCTGCTGTCGTTCGGCATCAGCGTCTCCTCCTCCAGCTGGCCCGTCGTGGCCGCGGCGGAACACGTCGGCGTGCACGTGCTCGGCGAGCACCAGGAGGACCTGGCGGGCACCTTCGCGCGCAGCGGCGCCGACCGGTTCGGCGAGGCCACCTCCTGGCGCTCCGGGCCGCACGGCGTGCCGCTGCTGGACGGGGTGTCCGCGTGGCTGGTGTGCCGGGTGGTCGCCCGGGTCCCGGCGGGCGACCACCGGATAGTCGTCGCCCAGGCGGTCGCGGGCGACCCGGCGGGACCCGGCCGCCCCCTGCTGTACCACCAGGGCCGTTTCACCGCGCTGCGGCACTGACCCGCCCCACCCGCCGGACGTCGGCAAGGTCACAGTTTCCGCGCTTGCGGTGCGGGAACGAGACGAGTGTACTGACGAGTAACATTCAGTCGGGGCGCCGTGGCGCTCCGGACGGATCCGGCACCGTGCAGGCGCCTATGCTGCCTACACATGGCAGTTGACGAGTCGAGCAGTAGGTAGGAGAGCAGGCGTGAGCTTGAGGATCGTTGTCTGTGTGAAGTACGTGCCCGACGCCACCGGCGACCGGCACTTCGCCGAGGACCTGACCACTGACCGCGACGCCGTGGACGGCCTGCTGTCGGAGCTGGACGAGTACGCGGTCGAGCAGGCCCTGCAGATCGCCGACGCCGCCGACGACGCCGAGATCACGGTGCTCACCGTCGGCCCCGAGGACGCCAAGGACGCGCTGCGCAAGGCGCTGTCGATGGGCGCCGACAAGGGCGTGCACGTCGAGGACGACGACCTGCACGGCACCGACGTCGTGGGCACCTCGCTGGTGCTGGCCAAGGCCGTCGAGCACGTCGGGTACGACCTGGTGCTGTGCGGCATGGCGTCCACCGACGGCACGATGGGTGTCCTGCCCGCCATCCTGGCCGAGCGGCTCGGCGTCCCGCAGGTGACACTGCTGTCCGAGGTGGCGGTGGCGGACGGCACCGTGACCGGCCGCCGCGACGGCGACGCCGCCAGCGAGCAGCTCCAGGCGCAGTTGCCGGCCGTGGTCTCGGTGACCGACCAGTCGGGCGAGGCCCGCTACCCGTCGTTCAAGGGCATCATGGCGGCGAAGAAGAAGCCGGTCGAGTCGCTGGACCTGTCCGACCTGGGCATCGACGCGGACGAGGTCGGCCTCGGCGGCGCCTGGACCAAGGTCGAGGACGCGGCCAAGCGTCCGGAGCGCACCGCCGGCACGATCGTGAAGGACGAGGGCGAGGGCGGCAAGCAGCTGGCTGAGTTCCTGGTCAGCCAGAAGTTCATCTGATCGCACCGCCCCCCGCACACCATTCCGTAGGAGAACGTTCCCATGGCTGAAGTCCTCGTCTATGTCGACCACGTGGACGGTGCCGTCCGCAAGCCGACCCTCGAACTGCTGACCCTGGCCCGCCGCGTCGGCGAGCCGGTCGCCGTCGCGCTGGGCAACGGCGCCGCCGACACCGCCGCCACGCTCGCCGAGCACGGCGCCGTCAAGGTGCTGACCGCCGACGCGCCGGAGTTCGCCGAGTACCTGGTGGTACCGAAGGTGGACGCGCTGCAGGCCGCGTACGAGGCCGTCTCCCCGGCCGCCGTGCTCGTGCCGTCCTCCGCCGAGGGCAAGGAGATCGCCGCCCGCCTCGCGGTGCGCATCGGCTCCGGCATCATCACCGACGCGGTGGACATCGAGGCCGGCGCCGACGGCCCGGTCGCCACGCAGTCCGTGTTCGCCGCCGCGTTCACCACCAAGTCGCGGGTCTCCAAGGGCACACCGGTCATCACCGTCAAGCCCAACTCGGCCCCGGTGGAGGCCGCCCCGGCCGCGGGTGCGGTCGAGGCGCTGTCGGTGACCTTCGGCGACGCCGCCAAGGGCACCAAGATCGTATCGCGCACCCCGCGCGAGTCCTCCGGCCGCCCGGAGCTGACCGAGGCCGCGATCGTGGTCTCCGGTGGCCGCGGCGTCAACGGCGCGGAGAACTTCCACGTCATCGAGGAGCTGGCCGACTCGCTCGGCGCGGCCGTCGGAGCCTCGCGCGCCGCGGTGGACGCCGGCTGGTACCCGCACAGCAACCAGGTGGGCCAGACCGGCAAGTCGGTCTCCCCGCAGCTGTACGTCGCCAACGGCATCTCCGGCGCCATCCAGCACCGGGCCGGCATGCAGACCTCGAAGACCATCGTGGCCGTCAACAAGGACCCCGAGGCGCCGATCTTCGACCTGGTCGACTACGGCGTCGTGGGCGACCTGTTCCAGGTCGTCCCGCAGCTGACCGAGGAGGTCAAGGCCCGCAAGGGCTGATCCCCCCGCCGCACCCGAACGGCCCCGTACGCCCCGCGCGTACCGGGGCCGTTCGCGTACCCGGGGTGTTGACCTGGTGCTCGGCCCGCGGCTAGCGTCACTTCAACGGTTTGTTGAAGTTGTCGCGCGGGTGCCGGTCGCACCGGCGCCTTCGGCGTTCGGGCTGGGGAGAGTGCAGATGCGTACATCGCTGTCGGACGCGGTACGTGGGGACGTCGGCGCCTCGCTGGCGGACGTCGACGCGGAACTCGCCCGCCGCTACCCCGGCGACCCCGGCACCCGGCAGCCCGTGCACACCGTCTACGTCCCCGGCGACGCCTTCGCCGCCGACACGGTGCGCTCCTGGGGCGACCGGGCGCTCGCCGCCCTCGACGCCCACGCCCCCGACGCCGCGGCGCTGGCCGCGTTGCTCGGCCTGCCGCAGGACCTGGCCGGGCCGGTGCACGACCGTGTTCGCGCCAAGCTGGAACGCGAACCGGTGGAGGACCTGCGCGTCGACTTCGAGGACGGCTACGGGGTACGGGCCGACGCCGAGGAGGACGAGGCCGTGCTGCGCGCCGCCGAGCTGATCGCCGCCGCGGTCGCCGACGGCAGCGCGCCCCCGTACATCGGCATCAGGACCAAGTGCATGGAGGCGGCCGTCCGGGACCGCGGCATCCGCACCCTGGACCTCTTCCTCACCGCGCTGCACCGCTCCGGCGGACTGCCCGACGGGCTGGTGCTGACGCTGCCGAAGGTGACGTACCCGCAGCAGGTCACCGCGTACGTGCGGCTGCTGGAGGAGTTCGAGAAGTCCTTCGGGCTGACGCCGGGCCGCATCGGGTTCGAGATCCAGATCGAGACCACCCAGGCCATCCTGGGCGCGGACGGCCGGGCGACCGTGGCCCGGCTGATCGACGCCGCCGAGGGCCGCGCCACCGGACTGCACTACGGCACGTTCGACTACAGCGCGTCCTGCGGGGTGAGCGCCGCCTACCAGTCCATGGACCACCCGGCGGCCGACCACGCCAAGGCGGTCATGCAGGTCGCGGCGGCCGGGACCGGCGTGCGGCTGTCGGACGGCTCGACGAACGTGCTGCCGGTCGGCCCGGCCGAGCGGGTGCACGAGGCCTGGCGGCTCCACCACGGCCTGGTCCGGCGCTCGCTGGCCCGCGCCTACTACCAGGGCTGGGACATGCACCCCGGCCACCTGCCCACCCGGTACGCGGCCGTCTACGCCTTCTACTGCGAGGGGCTGGACGCGGCGGCGGCGCGGCTCGCCGCCTACGTGGGCCGCGCGGGCGGCGACGTGATGGACGAGCCCGCCACCGCCAAGGCGCTCAGCGGCTACCTGCTGCGCGGGCTGGACTGCGGCGCGCTGGACGCGGCGGAGGTCGGACGGGGGACCGGACTGGACCGCGCGGGGCTGGAACGGCTGGCCGGACGCGGGTAACCCGTCCGCGTCCGTCAGACGGGAGCCGTCCGGGTGCCGCCCGCCGAGGCGGGGGTTGTACGTGGGTCAGGCCGACGGCGGGGGTATCTCGCCGGAGCCGCGCGCGACCAGGCGCCCCGGCAGTTCCACCCGGCGCGGCGGTTCCGCGATGCCGTCCAGGCGGCGGAAGAGCAGTTCCGCCGCCGTACGGCCCAGCCGGACCGGGTCCTGGGCTATGACGGTGACGCCGGGGCGCAGCAGGTCGGCCAGTTCGAAGTCGTCGAACCCGACCAGCGCGACCGGGTCGGGGCGATCCGCCAGCACCCGGACGGCGGTGACGGTCACCCGGTTGTTGCCGGAGAAGACCGCGGTGACCGGCGCGGGCCCGGACAGCATCCGGTCCAGCTCGGAGCGCACCCGCTCCGGTGAGGTCGGGCCCATCGACACCCAGCCCTCGTCCACCGGCAGCCCGGCCGACGCCATCGCCTCGTGGTAGCCGCGCACCCGCTCGTCGGCGGTGTAGATGCCCTCGGTGTCGCCGATGAAGCCGATGGCGCGATGACCGTGGGCGATCAGGTGGGCCACCGCGTCGCGCGCCCCGCCCGCGTTGTCGGTGAGCACGGTGTCCACGTCGATCCGGCCGGCCGGGCGGTCCACGAAGACGGTCGCGACGCCCGCCGCGATCTCCGGCTCCAGGTAGCGGTGGTCCTCACTGGCCGGAACGATGACCAGGCCGTCCACCCGCCGGGCGCACAGCGCGAGCGCCAGCTCCTGCTCACGTTCGGGAACCTCGGCGCTCGAACCGGCGAACAGCAGACTGCCGTTGGCCCGCGCGACCTCTTCCACGGCCCGGCTGAGCGGGGAGTAGAAGGGGTCGGCGAGGTCTTCGAGGACCAGCCCGATGCTGGCGGTGCGGCCCTTGCGCAGCACCCGCGCGCTGTCGTTGCGCCGGAAGCCCAGCGCCTCGATGGCGGCGCGCACCCGCGACTCGGTCTCCAGCGTCACCCCGGGCTCGCCGTTGACGACGCGGGAGACGGTCTTGAGCCCGACGCCCGCCCGGGCGGCGACGTCCTTCATCGTCGGGCGGCTGCCGTAACGTACGGGCGGTGTCGGACGCGAGTCGGCGGGAAAATCGGGCACGGGCGGGTGATCCTGTCGTCGGGTGCGGCGCCTGTCGTCGCAGGACAACGTGAGCCTAGGGGCTGGACAACGTTGTCAACAAAGGGGAACACTACTCTCGGCTCTCCGCTGCCCAACGAACAGGTGAGGAGTGAGGCCCGCGCCCTGGCGCGAATCCCGCACGAACCCTGCCGAACCGCTGCGAAAGACCCCACGGAACCGCCGTAAACGGAACCGCTGCAAAGGGCCTCACGTAATCGCTACAAGGGAACACGCCGCACCGCCGCAAGCGAGCACTCCGCACCGCCGCAAGCGAACATTCCGCACCGCTGTAGACGAGCACGCCGGACCGCCGACCGACCGCCGCCACGAGGGAGACACCGAACCGATGCAGAGCGAAGGCGCCGCAGTGCGACCGGCGACCGCCGAGGCCCCCTCGGGCGGCAGGCTGGTCGCGGCACTGGACATCGGCGGCACGAAGATCGCCGGAGCGCTGGTCGACGGCGAGGGACGGCTGCTGGCCAGGTCGCTGCGGCCGACCCCGGCGGCGCAGGACGGCGCGACGGTGATGGCGGCCGTCGCCGAGGTGCTGGGCGAGCTGACCGCCGACCCCGCCTGGGTCCGGGTGACCGCGGTCGGGATCGGCAGCGCCGGGCCGGTCGACGCCTCCCACGGCACCGTCAGCCCGGTGAACGTCCCCGGGTGGCGCGGCTTCCCGTTGGTCGAGCGGGTGCGCGAGGTGACGGGGCCGCTGCCGGTCACCCTGACGGGCGATGGCGTGGCGATCGCCGCCGCCGAGCACTGGCAGGGCGCGGCACGGGGGTACGACAACGCGCTGTGCATGGTGGTCTCCACCGGCGTCGGCGGCGGCTTCGTGCTGAACGGCGCCCTGCACCCCGGGCCGACCGGCAACGCGGGCCACATCGGCCACATCAGCGTGGACCTGGACGGCCCGCTCTGCCCGTGCGGCGCGCGCGGCTGCGTCGAACGGCTGGCCAGCGGACCCAACATCGCCCGCCGCGCCCTGGAGAACGGCTGGCGTCCGCAGGCCGGCCAGGAGCCGACGGCGGAGGCGGTGGCCGCGGCGGCGCGAGCCGGTGACCCGGTGGCCGCGGCGTCCTTCGCCCGCGCCGCGCAGGCCCTGGCGGCGGGCATCGCGGCGGCGGCGACTCTGGTCGAGATCGAGGTCGCGGTGATCGGCGGGGGAGTGGCGGGCGCGGGCGAGGTGCTGTTCGCCCCGCTCCGCGACCATCTGCGCGCGTACGCCACGCTCTCCTTCGCCTCCGGCGTACGCGTGCTGCCCGCCCAACTCGGCACGGACGCGGGCCTGGTGGGCGCGGCCGCGGCGGCGTTCGGCGGGGTGCTGCGGGCGCGGGGCTGACGGGCGCGTGCCGGGGCGCGGCGGCCTGTGGAGGGCACGCCGGAGTCCGGGACGGGGCGCGCGCGGGGGCGCGTCGGCCTATGCCAGAGGCGCGTAGTGGACTGGCCGAGGCGTGCCCTCCCGGGTCCCGCGGGCGTTTGCGCTCCCATGCGCCCCGGGCACAGACAATGGGTCGAACGGGGGCAACGGAGGAGGGGGCACCGTGATCGTCTGGCTGAACGGCCCGTGCGGCGCGGGCAAGACGAGCGCCGCGCGTGAACTGCTCGACCTGATACCCGGAAGCACCCTGTACGACCCGGAGATCGTCGGCCAGGGGCTGCGGTCGATGCTCCCGGACAAACGGCTCGCCGAGGTCGGCGACCAGCAGGACCTGCCGTCCTGGCGCCGCTTGGTGGTGGACACCGCCGCCGCGCTGCTGATGGAGACGCCGGGGCCGCTGCTGGTGCCGCTGACGCTGCTGCGGCAGGAGTACCGCGACGAGATCTTCGGCGCGCTGGCCGCCCGGGGCATCCCGGTGCGGCATGTCCTGCTGCACGCTGATGAAACGATCCTGCGTACGCGGGTCGCGCAAGGCCGCGCGGACCTCGCGCCGGACACCGACCACGACGGTCCCGTGGGCGACTGGCGCCCGGACCCGGTCGGCAGCTATGCCTCGGCGCTCTCCTGGCTGACCCGGGACGCCCACGTCATCGACACCGGCTCCCGCACACCGCGCGAGGTGGCCGAACTGGTCGCCGCGGCGCTGCGGGACGGCTCCGGCTCCTGCGGGATCGTGCAGACCCCGGAGCCGACCGGCGCGACCCTCGCGGCCGGCGTGCTCTTCTTCGACGAGCGGGACCGCGTCCTTCTGGTCGATCCCACCTACAAGCCGGGCTGGGAGTTCCCCGGCGGCATAGTGGAGCCCGGCGAACCCCCGAGCAGCGCCGCGGTGCGCGAGGTCGCCGAGGAACTCGGCATCGTCCTCGCCGCGGGCCGCCCCCTGCGGCTGCTCGTGCTCGACTGGGAACCGCCCCGGCGCCCGCGCTTCGGCGGGCTGCGGCTCCTGTTCGACGGCGGACGGCTGTCCGCGGCCGAGGCCGACCGCCTCCTGCTGCCCGCCGCCGAACTGCGCGCCTGCCGCTTCGTGACCGAACAGGAGGCGGCGACCCTCCTCCCCCCGGAGCGCTACGCCCGCCTGCACTGGGCGCTGCGCGCCCGCACCGAGGGCTGTCCGGTCAACCTGGAGGCGGGCGAACCGGTCCCGGCCCGCGATTAGCCGCCCACGCCGCCGCGTGCCCCCCGCGCGCGGCGGCTGGGTGCGGCGGCCGTGTGCGGCGGCTGTGCGGCACCCCGGAGCCCGGGGTGCCGCGCTGTCGCCTGACCTAACGTCAGTTCTGCTTGTCTGCCGCGTAGTTGAGCAGGAACAGCGCCTCCGCGATCGACAGCCGCCGCAACTCCTCCGGCGACACGCTCTCGTTGACCGCGTGGATCTGCGCCTCCGGCTCGCTCAGACCGATCAGCAGGATCTCCGCCTCCGGGTAGAGCGAGGCCAGGGTGTTGCACAGCGGGATCGAGCCACCCTGCCCGGCGATCTGCATCTCCTGGCCGTCGTAGGCGTCCCGCAGCGCACGCGCCATCGCGGCGTAGGCGGGGCTGGTGGTGTCCGCGCGGAACGGCTGGCCCTTCCCGCGCGGCGTCACCTCCACCCGCGCACCCCACGGCGCCGCCGCCTCCAGGTGCGCGGCGAGCGCCTTCTGCGCCTGCTCGGCGTCCACGCCCGGCGGCACCCGCAGGCTCACCAGCGCCTTGGCGCCCGCCTGCACCGACGGCGTGGCGCCGACCACCGGCGGGCAGTCGATGCCCAGCACCGTCACCGCGGGCCGCGCCCAGATCCGGTCCGCGACGGTCCCGCCGCCCACCAGACCGACCCCGTCGAGCACCTTGGCGTCCGCGCGGAACAGCCCCTCCTCGTACTGGAGCCCCTCCCACGTCGCGTCGCCCGCGAGGCCGTCCACCGTGGTCGCGCCCGACTCGTCGCGCAACGAGTCGAGTATCCGGATCAGCGCCGCCAGCGCGTCCGGAGCGGCGCCGCCGAACTGCCCGGAGTGCAGATTGCCCTCCAGCGTGTCCACGGCCACCTCGACCAGCGTCATCCCGCGCAGCGTCGCCGTCACCGTCGGCAACCCGACCCGGAAGTTGCCGGTGTCACCGATCACGATCGCGTCCGCCGCCAGCAGCCGCGGGTGCTGCTCCGCGTACTGTTCCAGGCCGCTGGTGCCCTGCTCCTCCGAGCCCTCGGCGATCACCTTCACCGACACCGGCACGCCACCGTTGGCCCGCAGCGCGCGCAGCGCGGTCAGGTGCATCAGCACCCCGCCCTTGCAGTCCGCAGCACCCCGGCCGTACCAGCGGCCCTCCCGCTCGGTCAGCTCGAACGGCGCGGACACCCAGGCCGCCTCGTCCAGCGGCGGCTGCACGTCGTAGTGCGCGTACAGCAGCACGGTCGGCGCGCCCTCGGGCCCGGGCAGGTAGCCGTAGACGGACTGGGTGCCGTCCGGGGTGTCCAGCAGCGCCACGTCCTCGAAGCCCTCGGCCCGCAACGCGTCGGCCACCCAGCGGGCCGCCTTCTCACACTCCTCGCGCGGGAACTGCCGGGGGTCGGCCACCGAGCGGTACGAGACCAGCTCCGCCAACTCGGTCCTGGCACGGGGCATCAGACCGGCGACGGCTTCGGTGAGCGCGAGAAGTGGCTCCTGTGACATGGACGCTCCTTGTGGGTGCGACGGGTCGTACGGGTGTTTCGTCCGCGCGGGACGTGCTGCCGATGGTCCCACAGCGAATCACCGCCGGGCTCCGCCATAGGATGCGGTGAAGGCCTCATGGACGAGCGGGAGCGAAAACACACGTGAGCAGCGACAACGCGGCGCGCAGCGGCGGGCCTGAGGAGAGCGCGGACACGGCGGTCTGGGACGTCGTCGTGGTCGGCGCGGGGCCCGCGGGGGCCAGTGCCGCGCACGCGGCGGCCACCGCCGGCCGACGCGTCCTGCTCCTGGAGAAGGCCGAGTTGCCCCGCTACAAGACCTGCGGCGGCGGCATCATCGGTCCGTCCCGGGACGCCCTGCCCGAGGGGTTCGAGCTTCCGCTGCGCGACCGCGTGCACGCCGTGACCTTCAGCCTCAACGGCAAGCTGTCGCGCACCCGCCGCTCCCGGCGCATGCTCTTCGGCCTGATCAACCGCCCGGAGTTCGACGCGGGCCTGGTCGAGGCGGCCAAGCTGGCCGGCGCCGAGGTGCGCACCGGCGCCACCGTCTCCCGCGTCGAGCAGCACGGCCCGGCCGTCCCCGACCGGCGCACGGTCGCCGTCGTGCTGGCGTCCGGCGAGACGGTGCTGGCCCGCGCGGTCGTCGGGGCGGACGGCAGCGCCAGCAGGATCGGGGCGCACGTCGGCGTCAAGCTCGACCAGGTGGACCTCGGTCTCGAGGCGGAGATCCCGGTGCCGCCCTCGGTCGCCGAGGACTGGGCGGGGCGGGTGCTGATCGACTGGGGCCCGCTGCCCGGCAGTTACGGGTGGGTCTTCCCCAAGGGCGACTCCCTCACGGTCGGTGTCATCTCGGCACGCGGCCAGGGCGCCGCGACCAAGCGTTACTTCGAGGACTTCACCGCACGGCTCGGCCTGGCCGGGTTCGAACCGAGTGTCTCCTCCGGTCACTTGACCCGCTGCCGTGCCGAGGACTCGCCCCTGTCCCGTGGCCGGGTCCTGGTCTGCGGGGACGCTGCGGGTCTGCTGGAGCCGTGGACCCGGGAGGGCATCTCGTACGCGCTGCGCTCCGGCCGGATGGCGGGGGAGTGGGCGGTGCGGATCGCCGAGGCGCAGGACGCGGTGGACGCGCGGCGCCAGGCGCTCAACTACGCGTTCGCGGTCAAGGCGGGCCTGGGCGTGGAGATGGCGGTCGGGCGCAAGATGCTGGCGCTGTTCGAACGGCGGCCCGGGCTGCTGCACGCGGTGCTGACCTCGTTCCGCCCCGCGTGGAACGCGTTCGTGAAGATCACCCGGGGCTCGACGACGCTGGGCGAGCTCGTGCGCGACCACCCGGTGGCCGGTCGGGCGCTGTCCGGGGTGAGCAGCTCCTGACGCAACGGGTCCCGTTCGGCGGGGCCCCGGCTTCGCGGCCCGGTCGCGGCTTCGCGCGGCGGCCGGGCGGGCTCGCGGCCGATCAGGGCGCGGGCGTCAACCGTCGCCGTCTCAGCCATCCGCCCGGGTGATCTCGAATATGGGGTGCTTCGGGGCGATCTCGCGCAGCTGTTCGTCGGTGGAGTCCGGGCCGACGCCGTCGAAGAACATCCCCACTTCGGCTTTCCAGCGCTTGAGGTAGGCACGCAGCACCGCGGGCTTGTCGTCGTCGGGGACCTCGACCGCCGTGAAGCGCTCCGCCGAGCGGCCGAGCCACAGCTCGCCGCCGCCCGCGGCTCTCATGTTGTGCGTCCACTGGACGTGGCCCCGGGGCGCGACGAGGTAGCGCCGGCCGTCGAGGGTCAGCGGGTTGACCGGGGTGCGGCGCCAGTCGCCGGTCTTGCGGCCCCGGACCGCCAGGACGCGGGAGCCCCACACGCTGACGCCGTGCCGGGTCAGCCATCCGACGGCGCGGTTGAGGACGTTGACCGTGAACCACCCGGGCTTGAGGGCGTGCTGCGCCGGGGGCATGGGGGATGCGGTGTTCGCGGACATGGCGGGCTCTCCTGTTCGTGCTGTCTTCTCGTGTTGTCTTCTTCGGGCCGTCTTCGTGACGCTCCATGAAGTGAGAGCGGTGCTCTCGCTTGCGATCAGTGTGGCACCGCTCGCACCCGAAAAGCAAGAGCGGTGCTCTCGTTGTTGGTCGCTGCTCCGGAACGTGGCACACTGTTCCCATGAGCGTGATCAAGGGAGCCAGGGAACGGGCCCGCGTCGAGGTGACGGCGGCCATCAAGGAGGAGGCCAGGCGTCAGCTGGCCGCCGAGGGCGCTGCCCGGCTGTCGCTGCGCGCGGTCGCCCGCGAGCTGGGCATGGCCTCCTCCGCGCTCTACCGCTACTTCCCCAGCCGTGACGACCTGCTGACCGCCCTGATCATCGACGCGTACGACTCGCTGGGTGAAGCGGCCGAGGCGGCGCTCGCGGAATCCGCGAACGCCTCGGCGGCCGAGCGCTGGACCGCGGTCTGCCGCGCGGTGCGGAAGTGGGCGCTGGCGCATCCCCACGAGTACACGCTGCTGTACGGCTCGCCCGTGCCCGGCTACCGCGCCCCCCAGGACACCGTCGCTCCCGCCGCCCGGGTCGGGCTGGCACTGGCCGCGGTGGCGCGGGACGCCCAGGCGACGGGCGAGTTGAGGTCACCGGCGGCAAAGGCCCTGCCGGAACGGGTGCGGACGGATGCCGAGCGGATAGCCGCCGACCTCGGGACCGACCTGCCCGAGCCCGCCGTGGCCGGGCTCACCGCCGCGTGGTCGCAGCTCTTCGGGCTCGTGGGCTTCGAGGTCTTCGGCCACTTCCACAACGTCGTCGAGGCGCGCGACGAGTTCTTCGACCACTCCTGCGCGGCGCTGGCCCACCAGGTCGGCCTGTGACCGGACCGGGCGATCTCCGTGGACCGGCCCCGGCCGATTCCGCTGACCGGCCCCGGTCGGTCTCCGGACCGGTCGATTCCCCCGGATGGCGCGTGCGCGTACTGCGCGGGCCGTGCGCGTACTGCCCTCGGAGTACACACACGCACCGCGCCGGTGGGACGCCGCGGCGCCCGCGCCGGTCTAGCGTGGCGTCATGAGCCAGGGAGAGGGAGGACTGCGGCCGGACGCCAACGGGCCCTTCGGCGACCGTGAACGCCGTGACCGCGAACGCCGTGACCGTGGCGACTGCCCCTGGCCCGGCGGCACCCTCCGCGACCGGCCTTCCCCGTTCGGAAGAGGCCCGCTCCGGGACGGCCCCCTGCGGCGGTGGTGGAGCGGTGCGGACGGCGGGTCGGCGCCGCGACTGCCGTGGCGTGCCGCGCTGGTCGTCGCGTTCGTCCAGGTGGTCGGCTCGACCGAGGCGCAGGGGCACCAGACCGAACGCGTGCATCTCAACGCTCCGGGCTACGTGCTGCTGCTGCTCGGGCCCGCGCTGCTGCCGTTCCGGCTGAGGCGGCCCACCGCCGTCGTGTACGCGACGGCCGCCGTGACGCTCGGCTACCTGGCCGCCGGATATCCGTACGGCCCGTTCTTCCTGAGCTTCGCGGTGGCCTTCGGCTCGGCGGTCTACGCGGGCCGGCGGCGGCACGCCTGGGCCGCAGCGGTCGGGCTCTACGGCGGCCATCTGCTGCTCAGCCACTGGCTCTACCGCTGGCTGCCGCCGTCCGGCGACGCGGGCGCGGGCTGGGTGTCGGAGTCGGCGTTCGCCGCCTGGCTGCTGGCGTTCGGGGCCGCCGTCGAACTCGGCCGGGTGCGCCGCGAGCAGTTCGCCCGCAACCGCCGGGAGCGGGCCGAGGCCGAGCGTCGCCGGGCCGACGAGGAACGCCTGCGCATCGCCCGTGAGCTGCACGACGTCGTGGCACACAGCCTGTCGGTCATCAGCGTGCAGGCGGGCGTGGGCCTCGCCCTCATCGACGAGCGCCCCGAGCAGGCGCGCACCGCGCTCACCACCATCAGGGCGACCAGCAAGGAGGCGCTGGGCGAGGTGCGGCAGGTGCTGGGTTCGCTGCGGTCGCCGGGGTCGGCTCCGAAGGCTCCCGCGCCGGGCCTGGACCGGGTGCCGGAACTCGCCCGCCAGGCCGCCGCCGCGGGCCTGGACGTGCGGGTGACCACGGAGGGCGGGCCCCGGCGGCTGGCGCCCGGCGCGGACCTGGCCGCGTTCCGCATCGTCCAGGAGGCGCTGACCAACATCGTCCGGCACTCCGGAGCCCGTTCCGCCCGCGTCCACGTGGGCTACCGGGCCGGCGCGCTGCGGCTCTCGGTGGACGACGACGGTCCGGCCACCGGGGACGGCGACTCCGGCGGCGGCAACGGGCTGATCGGGATGCGGGAGCGGGCGGCGGCGCTCGGGGGCACCGTAGAGGCGGGCCCGCGCGGCGACGGCGGGTTCCGGGTGGTCGCCACCCTGCCGCTCCCGGACGCCGACGCGCCGACAGCCGAAACGCCCGCAGCCGAAACGCCCGCAGCCGAAACGCCCGCAGCCGAAACGTCCGCAGGAGAAGGGGAGCGATGACCAGGGTGCTGCTGGCCGACGACCAGTTGCTCGTACGCGCCGGATTCCGGGCGCTGCTGGACGCGCAGCCGGACATCGAGGTGGTCGGCGAGGCCGCGGACGGCGGGGAGGCGCTGACTCAGACCGTGCGGCTGACGCCCGACGTCGTGCTGATGGACATCCGCATGCCCGTGCTCGACGGGCTCGCGGCGACGCGGCGGATCACCGCCGACCCGCGGCTCGCGGACGTCAAGGTCGTCATCCTCACGACCTTCGAGCTCGACGAGTACGTCTTCGAGGCGATCCGCTCCGGTGCCTCGGGGTTCCTGGTGAAGGACACGGAACCGGACGAACTGCTGCGCGCGGTACGGGCCGTGGTGTCGGGCGACGCGCTGCTGTCCCCCGGGGTGACGCGCAGGCTGATCGCGGAGTTCGCCGCACGCTCCAAGGAACCCGCCGCGGCCACCGCGCTCGAACAGCTCACCGAGCGCGAACGGGAGGTGATGGCGCTGGTCGGCATCGGGCTGTCCAACGAGGAGATCGCCCGGCGCCTGGTCGTCAGCCCTCTCACCGCCAAGACCCACGTCAGCCGTACGATGGTCAAGCTCGGGGCCCGCGACCGCGCCCAACTCGTCGTGCTGGCCTACGAATCGGGGCTGGTGCGGCCGGGGTGGCTCGGCTGAGGCGGCGGCGCCGGTCGTAGCGCCACAGTACGGAGACGGCCCGCGCCACGCCGATCGCGCACCCGGTGATCACCGCCGTCGTCGACCACACCGCCGCCGCGCGGCCGTGCGCCTGCCCCAGCAGGACCGGTGCCGACAGGACGAGCACGACCAGCGCGCCGAGCAGTGCGCCGGTGAGCAACGCGAACGCGATCTCCACGGTCGTGCCGTCGCGCTCCGCCGCGTTCCCCGTGTGCGTCGCCCCGTTCCCCGTATGCGTCATGGTGTCACCGTGGCAGACGGCGGGGCACGAAGCGCCCTCGCGCGGCCGGATTCCGGCCACGGGACGGTCACCGCGGCCGACACGCCGAACACGTGCCGACGGAACCGCCGCCGCCTGCGCCGACGTGGGCTTTGGCGGCCGAGCCCCGGTCCACCTGCCGACCCTGTTTTGTTCAGCCTGGGTACAAAGTAAGAATAGGACCGTGACGCAGACTCGCACCAGGCTTGAGAGGGGACGCGCGGCGCTCGGCCCCGCGTTGACGCTCGTGCACACCGGCAGCGCTCCCACCCGCGCGGTGCTCACCGCGGAACTGGGGGTGACCCGGGCCACCGCCGGCGCGGTCGCGGCCGAGTTGGAGCTGCTGGGGCTTATCAGGGTGGACACCCGGCCCACCGTCGCGGCCGGCGCCCAGGGGCGGCCCTCGCACCGGCTGACCGTCGACCCCGACGGGCCGGTCGTGCTGGCCGCGCAGGTGCACGCGGACGGTTTCCGGGCCGCGCTGGTCGGGCTCGGCGGCTCCCTCGTGGCGACCACGCCCGGCTGCATGACGGTGCCCGCCGACCCCGCGCACGTGCTGGGGCTCGTCGTGGCGGCCGGTGCCGACCTGCTGAAGTCGACCGGACGCGTCTGCCTGGGCGCCGGGCTGGCCGTGCCGTCCGCGGTCGCCGAACCCGAGGGCACGGCGCTCAACCCGCTGCACCTGGCCTGGCCCGCCGGTGCGCCGGTGCGCGAGGTCTTCGCCGAGCAGGTCCGCGCGCACGGCGTGACCGGGCCGGGCGGCACCCCCGTGGCCTCCTTCGTGGGCAACGACGTCAACGTCGCGGCGCTCGCCGAACACCGGCACGGTGCGGGGCGTGGCGCGCAGCACCTGCTCGTCGTCGCGACCGGGCACCGCGGCGTCGGCGGCGCGCTGGTACTCGACGGCCGCCTGCACACCGGCAGTTCGGGTCTCGCCCTCGAAGTCGGGCACCTCACCGTCAACCCCGAGGGCGGGCGGCCGTGCCACTGCGGCAGCCGCGGCTGCCTGGACGTCGAGGTGGACCCGCTGGCCTTCCTGGAGGCGGCCGGACGCGTGCCCGGCCCCGAGGTCTCGTTGCTCGACCAGTCGGCGGCCCTGCTGCGCGAGGAGTACGACGACCCCTCGGTGCGGGTCGCGGCCGAGACGCTTGTCGACCGCCTGGGGCTGGGACTGGCCGGGCTGGTCAACGTGCTCAACCCGGACCGGATCGCCCTCGGCGGCCTGCACCGGCGTCTGTTCGAGGCGGATCCCGAGCGGCTGCGCGCGGTGGTCGCCGACCGCAGCCTGTGGGGACGCAGCGGCTCGGTGCCGATCCTGGCGTGCGGCCTGGACCACAACAGCCTGGTCGGCGCCGCAGAACTGGCCTGGCAGCCGGTGCTCGACGATCCGCTGGGCGCCCTGTCGGTCTGAGGCCGCCCGCGGACACGCCCCCGCCCACTCCCGGGAGCCCGCCTACTCCCCGGGAGGTATCGCGGGTGGCGCCGTGCGTACGACGACTTCGCGGCCGTGCCGGGCGACGCTCGAAGGGTCCGGAAAGGGACCCGGCACATCGAGGAGTTGACCGGAATGAACACGCTGGCGTCGTGGGGTCATGGCGGACCCGGACCGTGGATCCTGTTGGTCCCGCTGCTGTGGGCGGCGGTGATCGTGGGCGTCGTCACCGTGGTGCGGCGCGTCGCCTGGCACGGTCGCGGCCCGTGGGAGCGCGGCGGCCCCTGGGACCGTCGTCCGCGCCCGGTGCGGCCCGACGAGCAGTCGCCGCTGGCGGTGCTGGGGCGCCGGTTCGCGGCGGGGGAGATCGACGAGGACGAGTACTGGCGCAGGCTCTCCGTGCTCGACCCGGAGTTCGGTACGCATCGGGGCGAGGAGCGCTGAACGGGAGTCGCGCTCAGGTGAGTTGACGGCAGCGGTGTCGGTGAGCGGGCCCGGGCGCGCGTCGCCCCGCGACCGGATGACTCGGCGGCAAGCCCCAGCACCTGGATGACTCGGCGGCAGCCCCGCGTCCGAACGGCCCGGCGGCGGGCCGCGTCCGAACGGCCCGGCGGGGAGCCCTCGGCCGGTGTCGGGCCGTCGGGCTCCCCGGCCGATGCGGTGTGGAGGCGCGGAAACCGATGGGGCGTGGAGGCGCGGAAACGTGGTGGCGCTCCTGGTGCTCCCCCCCCCGGTCGCGATCGCCGTCCGTCAGGCGGTGGCGATCGCGACCGGCTGCGGCCTCGCGTCCAGCGCGATCGGGTGCGGCGTCGGCACCGCCGCCACGGGAGCGCGGGCGGGAACGGCGACCGGTGTCGGCGCGGTGATCGGGTCGCGGAGGGTGAACCACACGACCTTGCCGTCGCCGTTCTCGCCGGGCCGGGTGCCCCAGCCGTCGCTGAGCGCGGCGAGCATCGCCAGACCACGGCCGCAGGTGTCCATCGCGTCGGTGCGCAGCCCGATCCGCGGCGGGCGCGGGTCGTGGTCGAAGACCGAGACGGTCAGGCGCCCTTCCCCGTAGGACAGTTCGACCGTGCAGTGCTTGTCGGGCTGGGCGTGGCGGTGGACGTTGGCCAGCAGTTCGGTGATGCCGAGCAGCGCGGTGTCGATGATCGGATCGAGCTGCCAGTAGCGAAGCTGCGCAGAGACGATTCTGCGTACCTGCCCGATCCGGTGCGGCAAGGCCTCGAGTTGCAGGGCGCACTGTCGGGTTCGCTGGGTGGTGATCACGGCTGCGACTCCCTCCGCGGTGGGGCCGACCTTGTTCCGGGACCGTGCCCCGTACCGCTCGATTGGGAAAGCCTGTGCGGTAAACACTGAGAGTGACAGAGTCTGTACTCCGTGTGTGTGACCAGGTTGACCCCGGTGACGGCATTCCGCAACTCCCGGCACGCCAGTCCCTTCGGTTTCGGCTCCGTACGGGTGGGGCGGTCGGCGGTATTCAGCCTCGGCCGGTGCCCGGCACGCCCCGCGGCGCGTGCTCCCGCGCGCCGGCGAGAACGCCCAGCAGCCGCGCTCCGGCGTCGGTCCCCGCGTTCACCTCGTCCCAGGCCGCGTTCCCGTCGAGCCGCAGCGCGTAGCGGCGGCCGTCGAGCGCCACCCTGGCCCGGCCGCGCGGGCCGTACCAGCGAGGCGTGCTCGCCTGGACGTCGGACAGCGGGGCGCTGTCGATCTCGCGGCCCCGGCTGGTCAGCAGCGCCAGCCTGCCGTCCCGCACCACGACCGCACCGGCCCGGGTCAGGGAACGCGGCCATCTGCTGATCCGCACCCCGCTCGCGCTGAACTCCGGCTGCGTCACGGCACACCCCCTCAGGCGGTTCGCGTCCTGCGGCAGTCTGCCCCGGTCCGCGGGAGCGCACCAGGGCGCATGCCGGATCGCGGCGCGCCCATTGACCTGGGCCTGCCTATGATCGTGGCAACCCCGGCGATCCGGCCGGGCCTGACCTGCCGGGGGACGATCGGGAGGCGGAACGCATGGACACCGTCGGACAGGCCGGTACGGACGGCCGGACGGACCCCGGGGCACCGCGTCCCACCCTGGACGTCGACCGCTCCGACGCGGGTCACCGGGCCTGGCTCAAGGAGGCCGTCCGCCGGGTGCAGGCGGACGCCAACCGCAGCGCCGACACCCATCTGCTGCGCTTTCCGCTGCCCGAGCACTGGGGCATCGACCTGTACCTGAAGGACGAGTCGACCCATCCGACCGGCTCCCTGAAGCACCGGCTCGCGCGCTCCCTGTTCCTCTACGGGCTGTGCAACGGCTGGATCCGGCCGGGCAAGCCGGTGATCGAGGCGTCCAGCGGCTCGACCGCCGTGTCCGAGGCGTACTTCGCGCAACTGATCGGGGTGCCCTTCATCGCGGTGATGCCCCGCACGACCAGCCGGGAGAAGCAGCGGCTCATCGAGTTCCAGGGCGGACGCTGTCACCTGGTGGACGAGGCGCGGACCATCTACGAGGTCTCCGCCCGGCTCGCGCGGGAGACCGGCGGCCACTACATGGACCAGTTCACCTACGCCGAACGGGCGACCGACTGGCGGGGCAACAACAACATCGCCGAGTCCATCTACCAGCAGCTGCGGCGGGAACGCCATCCGGAACCGGCGTGGATCGTCGCCACCGCCGGCACCGGAGGCACCTCGGCCACCATCGGCCGCTACGTCCACTACCTCCAGTACGACACCCGGATCTGCGTGGCGGACCCGGAGAACTCGTGCTTCTTCGACGGCTGGGTCAGCGGTGACGCCGACGTCGACTGCGAGCGCGGCTCACGCATCGAGGGCATCGGACGGCCGCGGATGGAACCGAGCTTCGTGCCGGGCGCCATCGACCGCATGATGAAGGTGCCCGACGCCGCGTCGGTGGCCGCGGTGCGCGCGCTGGAGCACGCGATCGGGCGCAAGGCGGGCGGCTCGACCGGCACCGGGCTGTGGGCCGCGCTGCGCGTCGTCGCGGAGATGCTGGCGCAGTCCAGGACGGGCAGCGTGGTGACGCTGCTGTGCGATCCGGGCGACCGCTACCTGGACAAGTACTACTCCGACGAGTGGCTGGCCGCGGAAGGGCTGGACATCACGCCGTACGCGTCCACCATCGACACCTTCCTGGCCACCGGCGCCTGGCCCGTCTGAGACCGCGCCGCGCACACCGGCCGGGGGTCAGGCCGCCATCCGCCCGGTCAGCCGCGCGTCGAGAGCCCTGGCCGCCTGGTGGAAGGAGCGGCCCATCGCGGCGCGACCGGCGTGCAGCAACACCCGGACCGCGGCCGGGCCGTCCGCAGCGAAGGTCCACCGCAAGCGGGTGCCGCCCGAGGGCAGCGCCGTCAGGAGCCACTCCTCGGCCATCGCCGTCAGACCGGGCACGTTGACGGTGTCCACGCGGTACGCGTACCGCTCGTCGGGATCGCGGGCGAGCACCGTCTCGGTGAAGCGGATCCCGCCCACCAGCGCGACCTGCCGCCCCGCCTCGACCGGCCGGGCGGAGGCCACCGCGCCGAACCAGTCGGGCCAGCCCGCGGTGTCCTTCGCCAGCGCGTGGAAGACGTCCGCCGCGGGCGCGGCCAGACCGGCCGCGTAGTGGTGGCGGACCGGGGCCGAGGCGATGAAGTCCAGCTCGACGGGCCGCAGGCGTCGCACCATCGACAACCTCCAGGACAGGGACACGGCGGTGACCCACCGTACGATACCTGACGTACTGTCACGTGTCAGGGGCGCCGCGTGACGGGATCAGGCCCGCGACACGGTCCCGGGGGCGTCCGCCACGACCAGGTCCGTCAGGTGCTCGGCGATCTCCGCGCGGAGCCCCTGGGGTATCCCCGAGTCGGTCACCCAGGTGGAGACCTCCTCCAGCGAGGCGAACGAACTCAGGCCCACCGTGCCCCACTTGGTGTGGTCCGCGATCACCACCACCCGCCGCGCCGACCGCACGAACTGCCGGTTGGTCTCCGCCTCCGCCAGGTTGGGCGTGGACAGTCCGGCCTCCACCGACATCCCGTGCACGCCGAGGAAGAGCAGGTCGAAGTGGAGCGAGCGGATCGCCCGGTCCGCCACCGGCCCCACCAGCGAGTCGGAGGGCGTGCGCACCCCGCCGGTCAGCACGACCGTCGCGGCGCCCGGCCGGCCGGTGGACTGCGCGCCCGCCCCGGCGCGCCGCTGGCCGGAGTGGAAGACGTCCGCCACCCGCACCGAGTTGGTCACCACGGTCAGGTCGGGCACGTCCAGCAGATGGTGGGCGAGCGCGTAGGTGGTGGTGCCACCGGACAGCGCGATGGCGCTGCCGGGGGCCACCATCGCGGCGGCCGTGCGCGCGATGGCCTCCTTGGCGCCCTGCTCCAGACCCGACTTCGCCTCGAACCCCGGCTCGTGGGTGCTGGCCTCGGCCACCGGGACCGCGCCGCCGTGCACCTTCTCCACGACGCCCTGGTGGGCGAGGGCGTCCAGGTCGCGGCGGACGGTCATGTCGGAGACGTTGAGCTTGCGGGTCAGCTCGTTGACCCGGACACCGCCGCGCCGCCTGACCTCGTCGAGGATCAGGGCGCGCCGCTGCTCGGCCAGGAGGTTCTGGTTGTCGCCCACCCGTGCCCGTCCTTCCTCACGACCCCACGACTGCCCGCACCGGGTGACGCTCCGGTGTCCGCACCGGTGACACCCCGATGGTTCCGGTCATCTTCCCACGCGGGAGGCGTGTCGCGCGGTCCTGGGCGCACACCGGTGGGATTCCCGTACGGCGTCGGCGCGTACCCCGAGACGCGGGAATCAGGACAGTCCCGGCAGATCCCCCGGGTAGAGCAGCTGGAGGTCGTCGTGGCTCGGTTCGGTCAGCTGGGCGACCCGGCCCGCGTGCCGCTCCACCATCGCCTCGAAGGTCAGCCGCGCGGTGCGGCCGTTGCCGAACGAGGAGCCCTTGGGCAGCGCGGTGAAGTACGTCAGCAGCGCGTCGCCCGCGCCCTCGCCGAGCCGGTACTCGTGCTCCTCCGCCTGTGCCTCGACGATCCGCAGCAGCTCCCGCGGGCTGTAGTCGCCGAAGGTGATGGTGCGTGAGAAACGCGAGGCCACACCGGGGTTGGAGGCCAGGAAGCGTTCCATCTCCGCGGTGTACCCGGCGACGATCACCACGACCGCGTCACGCTGGTCCTCCATCAGCTTCACCAGCGTGTCGACCGCCTCGCGGCCGAAGTCGCGGCCGGAGTCCTCAGGCGCCAGCGCGTACGCCTCGTCGATGAACAGCACGCCGCCACGGGCCCGTTCGAACGCCTCCTGCGTCCTGATCGCGGTCGAGCCGATGTGCTCGCCGACCAGGTCGACCCGGGAGACCTCGACCAGATGGCCGGTCCCCAGCACCCCGAGCGCCGCGAGGATCTCCCCGTACAGCCGGGCCACCGTGGTCTTGCCGGTGCCGGGGGAGCCGGTGAAGACCAGGTGGCGGCGGAGCGACGGCGCCTTGAGACCGGCCTCCTGGCGGCGCCTGCCGACCGCGATCAGGTCGATCAGCGCGCGCACCTCCCGCTTGACGCTCTCCAGCCCCACCAGGGCGTCCAGTTCGCCCAGCACCGTGTCCGCGTCGCGACCGGCGACCGGCGCGGACGCCACGGGGGGCTCCTCGCCGCGGCGCGGCCCCGGGACGCCGCCGAGCAGGCCGTACGACTGGACGGCGGGCGCCGTGGCGGTGGTGGTCGCGGCCGCCGGGTGCGGCGGCAGTCCGGCGGAGGAACCGGACGCGGTGGTGGGCGCGAGCGGGGCGGGGGCGCGGTGCTCGGCGCTCTCGTCGCTGGTGCACTCCTCGACCAGCGGTCCCGGCTCGGCGAACTCGTAACCGCCGCGCCCGCAGCGCTCGGTGCGGCAGCGGGTCAGCGTGGTGCGGCAGCCGTCGATGACGTGGAAGCCGTAGCCGCGGCTGCCGGTGACCCGGCACCCGGTGAACGTGCCGCGCGCGCCCGCCGAGACGTAGAAGCCGGACTCGGCCGCGTTCTCCACGACACAGCGCTCGATGGCCGGGTCGGCGCCCTTGGTGACGATCACCCCGGTCGCGGTCGAGTCGATGGTGCACGAGGCGAGGGTGCCGCCGCTGCCGTGGTCGCGGAACCAGGCGCCGGTCGCCGCCTCCCTGATCCGGCAGTCGTCCAGTTCGACGGTGGCGCCGTCGCTGACCGAGACCGCGGTGTTGCGCACCTGGGATATGTCGCTGTCGAGCACGTCGGCCCGCGAACCCCGGTCCAGTACGAACAGCGCGTCGGGCACGTCGTGCACCCGGCAGGAGTCCAGCACGGCCGCGGCGCCGTCGCTGATCCACACCGCCGGGTAGTCGCCCGTGCTCTCGTGGATCTCGCACTGGTTGGCGTCGGCACGGGTGCCCGGGTCCCACACCGACAGGCCGTTGCGGCCGAAGCGGCGCACCGTCGAGCGGGTCAGCGTGAGCACCGAGCGGGACCGCAGGTCGATCGCGTTCTCCGGCACGTCGTGGATGTCGCAGTCGGCGAGCGCCAGGACCGCGTCGGTGTCGAGCGTGACGCCGTCGCCGGTGGTGCGGTGCACCCGGCAGTCGGTGAGCTGGCCCGCGGCACGGGCGGCCACCCGCACCCCGGTGCCGTTGATCTCGTAGACCTCGCAGCCGATCGCCTCGGCCGCCGTGCCCTCGCCGGTCAGCTCCAGACCCGCGCGGCCCGTGTGGTGGATACGGCAGCGCTCCAGACGCGGCGCGGCACCTCCACGGGCGGCGAACCCCGACTGGCCCGCCGCGACCACCTCGCACTCCTCGAACAGCCCGCCGGCGCCGTCCAGCACGCTCACCCCGAGGCCCGCCGGGTTGTCCACGGTGCAGCGGCGCACCGTCGGCCGGGCACCGTCGCGCACCTCTATGCCGACCGCGGAACGGGTCACCACCCGCAGGTCGGTCAGCTCCGGCGCGCATCCTTCGATCAGCAGCGCGGGAACGGAGGTGTCCTGGCCCTCGACGCGCAGGTCCTGCACGACGGCGTCGGCGCGCACGGTCAGCGCGACCCCGCCGGGCGGCGCGATGCGCACCGAGCCGGGACCCTCCGCGCCGCGCAGCGTGACGGCCCGCTCCACCACGACGTTCTCCCGGTACGTGCCGGGGACGATCGCGACCACGTCGCCGTCGCCCGCCGCCTCCAGGGCCGCGGCGAGGGATTCGTACTCGCCGGTGCGGCGCCGCCACCGCGAAGAGCCGGTGTGCGTCACCTGAGCCACGCCCTGTGCCATGGTGCTGTTGCGCCCCCACCTCGTACCGCTGCGGACCGGGGGACCACGGTAGCGTGCGTGACGGGCGGAGCCGCACGGGCGACCTCAGGAACCCGTACAGATGGGGGAGTTCGGGCGGACGTGACCGCGTCGTGGACACGGCCCGTCCACGCCCGGCGCCGCGAACCGCCCGGTCCTCGCCCTTCTCAGCCTTCGGCTCCCGCACGGCCCCAGTCCTGGCTCACCCGGGCCCACTCGCGTTCCCACTCGGCCAGCCGGGACCGCATCATCCGCCAGCCGATCACCCGGCGCACCGCGAACGCCAGCGCCGTGACCGCCGCGGCGGCGGCCAGTCCGGCGGCCACCGCGTTGGTGACGGCCGTCATGGTGTCCATCGGGCGGTCGGTCAGACGCCCCGCGTCGTCGGCCCACAGAGTGATCGCCGCACCGGGCGGGCGGCCGCCGACCAGCCGCACGGTGGCGTCGTGCGCGGAGCCGTCCGGCATGGTCCAGCGCACGACGGCGATCCGCGACACCGACTGCCCGGTGGCCGGGTCGGTGTCGGCGGCGGGCGGCGTGCGGCGGGTGCTGCTCAGCACGGTGGCCCGGACCTGGTGCCGGTCGGCGTGCTCGACGGCGACCTGGTGGCGCAGTTCGGAGCCGATCGTGCCGCCCGCCACGAGACCGGCGGTCGGCGCTCCCACGGCGACCACGGCCAAGGTGGCCAGTCCCGCCCACGCTTCGACGACATCGCCCCGGCGTCGCAGCGGATTGCTCCGCCACCGCCACAGTCCTGGTACCGCTCGCATCGCACCACACCCCTTCACCCGGTCCAAGTACCGCGCACGGCACGAGGCATGCACGAGAACGGGCCGGAATCGGACGGAGTCCGGCACGCGTCACCCCGACGGTGGCACCGGACGCCGACAGGGCCGCTCGGTCGTTCGGTCGCTCAAGTCACTCGGTCATTCAAGTTCGCTCGGTCATTCAAGAACGGAGAACGTGTCACCCACGCGTAGTGTTCCGGTCGACCGCGGTATGAGTTTGACCCCGAACATCAGCCCGTCGCCGATCCTGCGGTGCCTGGCGAGGGTGCGCAGCGGCTCCCGGCCACGCGTCGCCGTGGCCTGGTCGGTGGTGGTGATCACGCAGCGGGCGCAGGGCTTCGCGACCCGGAAGACCACCTCCCCGATCCGCACCACGCGCCAGTCGTCCTCCGCCCACGCCCCGGTCCCGTCGACGACGATGTTCGGCCGGAAGCGGTCCATGGGCAGCGGTCCCTCGTGCGGCCGGTCGCCGTCCGCGACAAGGGAGTTGAGGGCGGCGAGGGAGGAGGACGCGGCCAGCAGCAGCGGATGGCTGTCGGCCAGGTTCACCGTCTCGCCGGGCAGTGAGTACTCCGGCTCGATCGGACGCCGCCGTGCCGGGTCGTCCAGATACGTCAACCGCGCCCGGACACCGAGGAATTCGGAGAACCACGCGCCCGCCTCGGCACCGGCCGCGACCACGTCCACCGGATCGCCGAAGATCCGTACCGGCTCCGCGTCGCCCGCCCCCGGGACGGCGACCGTCAGCTCCTCCATCCCCTCCGCGCCGAGCGTGATCCCGCCGGGCGCCGCGCCGCCACCGCGGACCGGCCGGGCGCGCGCCAACGCCAGCCGTGGCTGTTCGCGTTGGGTGATCGCCCGGCCGTCCTTGTCGACCACCAGCCATCTGCGGTCCCCGGCGAGCCCCCACGGCTCCACGGCCGCCTCGCCGGGCGCCGGTCCCTGGACCGACTTGACCGGATAGATGTGCAGTGCGCTCAGCCGCGGTGTCGTCATGCGGCCATGGTGCCAGTGCGGCACCGCTCAGCGGCCGTCACGCACGGTGATACCCGCGGCTCACCGGGGCGTGTGCCCCGCTCTCGGCTCAGTAGCCCTGCCCCTGGTACGGGCGGCGGTACTGGTCGTCGCCGTAGCCCTGGTAGCCGCCGGGAGCCTGCTGGCGCGGCGGGACCGGCTGGCGCGGCGGCACCGGGCGGGGCGGCACCGGCCGCGCCGCCTCGTAGCCCGTCGCGCCGCCCTGGTACGGCGCCTGGCCCGGAGCCGGGTAGCCGTTGGGGTAGCCACGGGGAGCGCTCGCCTGCTGCGGGATGTACGCGGCGGGCGCGGGCTGCGCCGGGTAGGCCGCGGCCGGGTACGCGGCCGGCAACTGGCCGGTGTACGTGCCCTGCTGCGGCGTGTGGTGGGAGGGACCCGAGGGGAGCGCCGGGAGCGCCGGCAGCGCGGGGAGCGAGCTGCCGGTGTCGTACGGCGAAGGAACCCGGATCGGAGCGATCTGAGGGGTGCCCCGCTCCGCGACCAGGCTGTCGTAGATGGGGGTGTCCGGGAAGGCCGACGAGGCGTAGTAGCCGCCGCCGTAGGTGCCGCGGGGGGTGGTCATGCTGCATAAGTTAAGCCCACGATGTGCTGTTAGGGGAGCCCGATAAGCGGGTTGTTTGTGGCGTCCGGTGTGGAGTGCGATCCCCAATCGATGCGAATCCGCGAAAATCGGTCGCCCCGAGGCGTTTCGATCGTGTAAAGGCTGAGCCTCCACTGTGTTCGATCATGGGAAAAAGCCCGTGTCGGAAGGGGGTTACCCTCGGTCTGACGGGTCGTCGGGTGCCGTGGCGGCGCGGGTCGGCGTGAGCGACGGGCGCGGCCGTGTTCCGTCCCGGGACGCGTGGGGCCTAGGTTGGGCGTACGGCACGCGGTGGGCACCGGGTACGAGGGGGAAGCGACGTCGATGAACGCGACGAACTCGATGAACAAAGGCGCCAACACGCCGGTCACGGCGTCGGGCGTACGGGTCGAGGTCGGCCGGGCGGCCGGTCCCGGGGTGCCGGAGGCGCAGGCCACGGCGCTGCTGTTGTCCGACGGCCGGGTGCGCCACGACGGCGACGTGGTCCAGCGCCACCGCCCGGTGCACGCCTCGGGCGCGGTGCGCCACGAGGGCGACAGGACCGAGGGCGGGTCGGTGGTCGACGTGCTCGCGGTGGACCTCGGCGGCGTGGAGCCCGGCGTCGAGCGGATCGTGCTGGCGGCCACCTCCGACGGCGGGTCCTTCGCGGGGGTGCCGGGGCTGTACGTCAGGTTGACGGACGCGGCGGGTGGCACCGAGATCGCCCGTTACGACAGCGTCGACGCGACGGTGGAGACCGCCCTCGTGCTGGGGGAGTTGTACCGCAGGAACGGCCAGTGGAAGTTCCGCGCGGTCGGGCAGGGCTACGCGAACGGGCTCGCGGGCCTGGGCGAGCAGTTCGGCGTCGCGCCGGACGCCGTGCGTCCGACGGCTCCGGCCGCCGCCCCGGCGCCGCCCGCCCCGGCTCCCGCCGCCCCGGTCCGGCCCGCGCCGCGAGCCGCCCCCGTCAGGCTGTCGAAAGTCACCCTGACGAAGGACGCTCCTTCCGTCTCGCTGACGAAACAGGGCGGGATCTCCGGGGTGATGAGGGTGAACCTCAGCTGGCAGGCCGCCCCGGCCAGGGGATGGCTGCGCAAGCCCGGCGCGGGCGGTTCCGACGTCGACCTCGACCTGTGCGCGCTGTTCGAACTGCGCGACGGCACCAGGGGCGTCGTGCAGGCGCTCGGCAACGCCTTCGGCACACTGGACCGCCCGCCGTACATCCACCTCGACGGCGACGACCGCACCGGCGGCACGAGCGGCGAGAACCTCACCGTCAACCTCGACCACAGCGCCGCGTTCCGCCGCATCCTGATCTTCGTCACGGTCTACGAGGGCGCCCGCAGCTTCGCCGGGCTGCACGCCACGACCACCCTGACGCCGCAGAACGGCGCGCCCGTGGAGTTCTTCCTCGACGAGTGCACCGTCCCGTCCACCGTCTGCGCGCTCGCCCTGATCACCAACGAGGGCGGTGAACTCGTCGTGCGGCGCGAGGCGCGCTACCTCGTCCCGGCCCGCGGCGTCAGCCCCCAGCGCACCGTCGACCAGGCCTACGGCTGGGGCATGCGCTGGACCCCGGGCCGCAAGTGAGCGCGAACCCGCCGCGTTCTCAGGGGCGTTCGGTCGTGACCGGGCCTTCCGGCTCCCGCTCCCGCTCCGGCTTGGCGTAGGTGCGGCCCTTCCACGCCGCGCCGCGACCCCGGTAGTGCTGCACGGCCGAGTCCGCCGTCATCGCCGCGTACAGCGACGCGGTGAACGGCAGCAGCGGCGCGAGCCACAGCGGCTGACGGTAGTAGCGCAGCATCGGCAGATACGTGCCGGTCATCACCGCCCACGCCACCGCCCCCACGGCGCACAGCGTCCAGCGCCCGGCGACCGCGCCCCCGACCGCCGCGACCGGCGGCACCACGTAGACCAGCGCCAGCCCGAGCAGCGTCCCGGCCAGCAGCAGCGGGTTGTGCCGCAACTGGGCGTACGCGCTGCGCGAGACCATCCGCCACAGCTGGGACAGCCGGGGATACGGCCGCACGCTGTCCACCCGCTCCGCCAGCCCCAGCCACACCGTGCCGCCGGACCGCTTGACGGCCCGGGCCAGCGCGACGTCGTCGATGACCGCCTGCCGGATCGAGTCCGGCAGCCCGGCCCGCTCGGCGGCGGCACGCCGGATCAGCACGCAGCCCCCGGCCGCCGCGGCGGTCCGCCCGCGCGGCCGGGCGATCCAGCGGAACGGGTACAGCTGCGCGAAGAAGTAGACGAACGCGGGCACGATGAGCCGCTCCCACGCCGTCGCCACCCGTAGCCGCGCCATCTGGGAGACCACGTCCGTCCCGCTGCCGTGCGCGGCGGCCACCAACTCCCGCAGGGAATCCGGCTCGTGGGCGATGTCGGCATCGGTGAGCAGCAGGTACTCCGGCGCGTACGCGGCCGTCGCGGCGGCCACACCGTGCCGCACCGCCCACAGCTTCCCCGTCCAGCCCGCCGGCGGTTCGCCCGGCGAGGTCACCGTCAACGGGAGCCCGCCGCGTTCGGCGGACAGTGCCCGGGCCAGCTCACCGGTGCCGTCCGAGCTGCCGTCGTCCACCAGGAACACCTCGGCCCGTCCCGGGTACTCCTGCGCCAGCAGTGACGGCAGGCTGACCGGCAGCACCTCGGCCTCGTCCCGGGCGGGCACCACCACGGCCACGGACGGCCACGCGGGGGGTACCGCGCGCGGCGGCAGCCGCACGTCGGTGCGCCAGAACATCCCCTGCGCCAGCAGCAGCCACACCCAGCCGAGCAGCGACACGACAGCGATCACGGTCAAAGCGCTCACCGGCGCAGTCTGCCCCACACCACGTCCACCGGAACCGCGCCCCACCGCGAACGCGTCCACGGGGACGGGAAACGATCACGGTGAAGCCGACAGGAAACGATCACGGTAAAGTTGCGCGGGCGGTCCACGACACGCCCGTACGTAACCGAACCATCCCGGTACGTGCGCGCCGCCGGACGAGGCGGACGCGGACGCACCGGCGCAGCACCGGAAGGGCACGCAAGGTGAAGATCGCGCTCATGGACTCCGGCATCGGCCTGCTGGCCGCCGCCGCCGTACTGCGGGCCCAGCTCCCTGACGCCGATCTCGTGCTGTCCAGCGACCCCGCCGGCATGCCGTGGGGCCCGCGCACCCCGCAGGACCTCACCGCCCGCGCGCTCGCCTGCGCCGAGGCCGCCGCCGCGCACCGCCCGGACGCGCTGGTGGTCGCCTGCAACACCGCCTCGGTGCACGCCCTGGAAGCGCTGCGCGCCCGTCTGGAGCCGTCCATCCCGGTGATCGGCACGGTGCCCGCCATCAAGCCCGCCGCCACCGCGGGCGGCCCGGTGGCGATCTGGGCCACCCCGGCCACCACCGGCAGCCCCTACCAGCGGCGCCTGATCGCCGAGTTCGCGAACGGCGTCGAGGTCACCGAGGTCGCCTGCCCCGGCCTCGCCGACGGCCTGGAGCGCGCCGACGACGCGGCGATCGACGCGGCCGTGACCGCCGCCGCCGAGCACACCCCCGCCGACGTGCGCACCGTCGTCCTGGGCTGCACCCACTACGAGCTGATCGCCGACCGCATCCGCGCCGCCGTCCAGCGGCCCGGCGGCCCGGCGGTAGCGCTGCACGGCTCGGCCGTCGCGGTCGCCGCCCAGGTCCTGCGCCGCACCGGCGCCGTGGCCCGGCCCGACGCGGAGCCGACCGGCGGGCTGACCGTCCTGCTCGGCGGCGAGCCCGGCGAGCTGCCCGCCGCCGCCCTGGCCTATCCGCAGGGCCGCGCGCTGGCGGGCCCGCACGCGTCCGTCGCGGCGCACCCGGCCGACGCGCGCTGAGCCCACCGGCGGACGGCCACGCTGGGTCCACCCGGTCGCCGCACACTGAGTGCCGCCGGGCGGCCCCGCGAGTACGCTCCCAGGCATGGAGGACTCCACCGGCGGCTCCCGCGGCGCGGGGGGCGCGACATCACCTGTGTCCGCGGCCGAGGTGTGGACCGGACGCGCCAGCAACCGCGCGCAGTGGCTGCTGGCCGTCGCCGGGGCCGGATGCCTGGCGCTCGGCGTCGAGCTGGCCGTCGACTCGTCCTGGGCCTCCGGGCTCACCGCTCTGGTGATGTCGGTCGTCGGGTGCCTGGCGGCGGGCGTCCTGGTGCTCTTCGGCACCCTGGCCTTCACCCATGTGCGGGTACGCGTCGACGGCGACTGCGTCGAGGTGCGCTGCGGCCACATCGGGGTGCCGCGCCGCCGCATCCCGCTGGACCAGGTGGACTCCGCGCGGCTCGCGCCCTGGATCAGCCCGCGCAACTGGGGTGGCTGGGGCTACCGGTGGCGCCCCGAGATGGGCACCGCCGTCATCGTCAGGCGCGGCCCCGGGATCGTCGTGGACCTGGGCAGCGGACGGCTGTTCACGGTGACCGTGGACGATCCGGAGGGCGCGGTGCGGGCGATCCGCGACCGGCTGCGCACGGCGGGCCCGCGGGGCGCGCGACGGGCCCTCGGCGACGTGTGAGGCACCGTCCGGCGACGTGTGCGCCGCGATCCGCTCCCGGGCGACGCGTGAGCCGCCGCGACCACCGCTCCGGCGGGGCGCCGGGCGGCGGGGCGTAGGGTCGGCGTGTGGCGATTCCCGAATTTCTGCGCGACCTGCGGGAGACGGTGGGCCGGCGCCTGCTGTGTCTGCCCGGCGTCAACGCGGTCGTCCTCGACGACGAGCAGCGGGTGCTGCTGGTGCGCCGCTCCGACGACGGCCGGTGGACCATCGTCGGCGGCATCCCGGAACCGGGTGAGCAGCCCGCGCAGGCCATGGTCCGCGAGATCTACGAGGAGACCGCCGTGCGGGCGGTGGTCGAGCGGGTGGTGGCGGTCTACGCCGAGCCGCCCATCACCTATCCGCACGGCGACCAGGTGCAGTTCATGTCGACCACCTTCCGCTGCCGCGCGGTCGGCGGCGAGGCGCGGGTGAACGACGACGAGTCCACCGAGGTCGGCTGGTTCGCGCTGGACGAGCTGCCGGCACTGAGCGCGCGGGGCGTCGCGCGCATCAAGCTGGCGCTCGCCGACGGACCGACGTGGTTCGAGGAGCCCACGCTGCCCGAGTGATCGCCTCACCCGGCTCCCGTCCCGCCCACGAGCGTCCTACGCTGCCGTCATGACCCCTGATCGGCGCACCCCGTACCCACCGCACTCCGTCGCCCTCGACCTCGGCGGGCGCACCGCCGTGGTCACCGGCGCCGCCTCCGGCATCGGCCGGGCCTGCGCGCTGCGGCTCGCCGCCGCCGGTGCCGAGGTGCGGGCGGCCGACCGCGACGCGGACGGCCTGGCCACGCTCGCCGACGAGGCCGCGGACCTGACCGGGACGCTGCTGCCGGTCACCGTGGACCTCACCGACCTGGACGCGGCGGAACGCGTCGGCGCCGGCGCCGACGTCCTGGTGAACAACGCCGGCGTCCAATTCGTGCGCCCCATCGAGCAGTTCCCGCCCGAGAAGTTCTCCCTGATCCTGCGGCTCATGCTGGAGGCGCCGTTCCGCCTGGTGCGCGGGGCGCTGCCGGGGATGTACGAGCGCGGCTGGGGCCGGGTGGTGAACGTCTCCTCCGTGCACGGGCTGATCGCCTCCCCGTACAAGTCGGCCTACGTCGCCGCCAAGCACGGCCTCGAAGGGCTCTCCAAGGTCATCGCCCTGGAGGGCGCGGAGCACGGCGTGACCTCCAACTGCGTCAACCCCGCCTACGTGCGCACCCCGCTGGTGGAGCGGCAGATCGCCGACCAGGCCGAGGCGCACGGCATCGCCCCGGACCGTGTGGTGTCCGAGGTGATGCTCGCCGAGGCCGCGGTCAAACGGCTCGTGGAACCGGAGGAGGTCGCCGAGCTGGTCGCCTACCTGTGCGCACCGCACTCCTCGTTCGTCACCGGCGCCTCCCTCACGATGGACGGCGGCTGGACCGCGAGTTGAGCCGCTGAGCCGCGACGCGCTCACGTCTTCCGGTGGACGCGCTCCCGTCCTCCGGCGGACGCGCTCACGTCTTCCGGTACGCGTACGCGTCCGACGCCGCCGAGGCCACCGCCTCCACGTCCGCCCCGGTCGAGGCGGTGACCACGGCGGCCACCGCGCCCTCCACGAACGGGGCGTCCACCAGCCGTGCCCCGCCGGGCAGTTCGTCGTCCTCCAGCAGCGCCTTGACGGTCAGCACCGCGCTGCCGAGGTCGGCCAGGAGCACGACACCGGCCCCCGCGTCGACCGCCCGCGCGGCCTGCGTGATCAGCTCGGAGCTGGTGCCGACCCGGCCGTCCGCGGTGCCGCCCGCCGCGCGGATCGCCACCGACGCGGTGCCGCCCGCGAGCTGCACCGCCAGCGCGGCCACCGACTCGGCGACCGGGGCGCTGTGCGAGACCAGCACCACCCCGACCCCGCCGGGCGTGCCGTCCCCGTCGTCGCCCTCGCGCGGGCTCACGCCGTACCGCCTTCGGCCGCCTCCGCCAGCGCGGTCACCAGCAGCGCCGACGAGGTCGCCCCCGGATCCTGGTGACCGACGCTGCGTTCGCCCAGGTAGCTGGCGCGGCCCTTGCGCGCGAGCATCGGCACCGTGGCCGCCGCCCCTTCGTCGGCCGCGATCCTGGCCGCCCCCAGCGCCGCCACCAGCCCGGCACCGGAGTCCAGGGAGAAGGCCATGGCGTCGACGGCCGGGAAGAGCGCGTCCAGCATCGTCTTGTCACCCGCCGCCGCGCCGCCCAGCCGCGCGACACCCTCCAGACCGGCACGCAGCGCGCCGCACAACTCCTCCGGCGACGCCGTCTCCGCGTCGCCCAGGTGCTTGCCCGCACCGCGCAGCAGCGTCCCGTACAACGGCCCCGACGCGCCGCCGACCGAACCGATCAACTGGCGGCCGACCAGCGCCAGCACTCCACCGGGCGTGCCGGGCGGGTCCTTCTCCACGGCGGCCGACGCGGCGGTGAAGCCGCGCCGCAGGTTGGTGCCGTGGTCGGCGTCACCGATCGCGGAGTCCAGCTCGGTGAGCCGGTCCGCCTCACGTTCGACGGCCGCGGTGGCGAGGGCGAGCCAGCGGCGGGCGTACGCGGCGTCGACCACCGGATCGGTGGCGCCGGACGCGGGTGCGGATGCGTTCATGGGGGTCGCGTTCCTCCTCGTACGACGGATTGCGGCGAATTGCGGTGAATGCGGCCACCCGGCCACAGGGGGGCGGCCGTCGGCGCGGACGGGTCAACAGCCCCAGCGCAGGCCCGGGGTGCGCACCGGCGCGTCCCACAGGCGCAGCAACTCGTCGTCCACCCGGCACAGGGTGAGCGAACAGCCCGCCATGTCCAGCGAGGTGACGTAGTTGCCGACCAGGGTGCGTACCACCGGCACCCTCCGCTCACCGAGCGCCCGGTGCACCTCCGCGTTGAAGCCGTACAGCTCCAGCAGCGGGGTGCCGCCCATGCCGTTGACCAACGCCAGCACCGGGCCGTCCGGGCGCAGGTCCTCCACGACCGCGTCGACCGCCGCGTCGGCGATCTCGCGGGAGGTCATCATGGCGCGCCGCTCGCGGCCCGGTTCGCCGTGGATGCCGATGCCCAGCTCCAGCTCTCCCGGCGGCAGGTCGAAGGTGGGCGTGCCCTTGGCCGGGGTGGTGCAGGCGCTCAGCGCGACGCCGAAGCTGCGGGAGTTCTCGTTGACCTGACGGGCGATCGCGGCCACCCGGTCCAGCGGCGCGCCCTCCTCGGCGGCGGCGCCGGCCAGCTTCTCCACGAACAACGTGCCGCCGGTGCCGCGGCGGCCCGCGGTGTAGAGGCTGTCGGTGACCGCGACGTCGTCGTTGACGAGCACGGTGGTGACCTGCACGCCCTCGTCACCGGCGAGTTCGGCGGCCATCTCGAAGTTGAGCACGTCGCCTGTGTAGTTCTTGATGATGAACAGCACGCCCGCGCCGCTGTCCACGGCCGCCGCCGCGCGCGCCATCTGGTCGGGCACAGGGGAGGTGAACACCTCGCCGGGACAGGCCGCGTCCAGCATGCCGGGCCCGACGAAGCCGCCGTGCAGCGGCTCGTGGCCGCTGCCGCCGCCCGAGACCAGGCCGACCTTGCCCGCCACGGGCGCGTCGCGCCGCACCACGATCCGGTTGTCGACGTCCACGTTCAGATCGGGATGGGCGGCGGCCAGTCCGCGCAGTCCATCGGCGACCACGGTCTCCGGCACATTGATCAACATCTTCATGTGATCCTCCACGCGGCTGTGAAGAGCGGCCATCCCCGGCTCCCCTCCAGCCTAGGGCCCCGGACCCGGGTCGGCCCCGCCAACGGCGAGTCCGCGCAGGTCGGCACCCCTGCGCGACCGCCCGGGCACCCAGGGTGACGCGGGATCGCGGCGAGCGTCCCGTCCGGCACCCGGCGCGGGATGTCCCGCAGCGGCCTCGGCAGGCCACCGGCGCGCGGCTACCGTGGGGAGCGCGGCGCTTTGAGGGAGGCCCCATGCGTGACGCGGACCCCGGCCTGTTCGGACCGGACTCGGTGACGTGGCAACTGCACGGCGACCCCATGATGTGGGTGGCCGGGGTGCGCGCCCTGTACCTCCAGGCGCTCCACCCGCGCGCGGTCCGCGGCGTCCTGCAGAACTCCGACTTCCGCGCCGACCCCTGGGGACGGCTGATGCGCACCGCCGACTACGTGGGCGTCATCACCTACGGCACGACGCTCCAGGCCGAGCGCGCCGCCGCCCGCATCCGGGGCGTCCACCGCAGGCTGACCGGTACCGATCCGGACACCGGCGCGCGTTTCGCGGTGGACGCGCCGGAACTGCTGCTGTGGGTGCACTGCGCGGAGATCGACTCCTACCTCGGCGTCGCCCGGCGCTCCGGCTTCCCGCTCACGCCCGCCCTGGCCGACGCCTACGTGGCGGAACAGCGGCAGGCGGCCCGCCTGGTGGGTCTCGACCCGGCCGACGTGCCCGGCGACACCGGTCAGCTGGCCGCCTACTTCGACAAGGTTCGCGCCGAACTGGCCGCGACCCGTGAGGCGTTCGAGGTGTTCGCCTTCATCCAGTCACCGCCGGTCCGCACCCTCCTCGCCCCGGCCCGCGACGTCCTGTGGCGCCGGGCCGCCGGGCTCGCCTACGACAGCCTGCCGCCGTTCGCCCACGAGCTGTACGGCCGCCCCGCCCCCGCCGAGGCGACGGTGGACCGGGCGCTGCGGGTCACCGGCGCCGGACTGCGCGCGATCCCCGCCGCGGTGCGCTGGCAACTGCCGCCCGCCCGCATCGTCAAGGCCGTCGGACGGCTGGGCCCCGGCACCCACCCCTCCGCGTACCGGCTGCGCCAGGGGCGTACGGTGACGCGGCCCGCGCCCTGACGCGCCGTGCCGGCCGGACGGGCGTCCGGGTCATACTGGAAGGCGCGGGCGGGGGACCGACCGGACGGGAGCGACGGTTCGCGATGGGGGAGCACCGGCTGATCCGGGAGCGCTACCTGCTGATCGAGCGGATCGGCCGGGGCGGCATGGGCGAGGTGTGGCGCGGCCGCGACGAGGAGCTGGGGCGCAGGGTGGCGGTCAAGTGCCTGCGGTCGGGCACCGGCGGTGACGCGCGACGGGCGCAGGTGATGCGCGAGCGGTTCCGGCGCGAGGCCAGGGTCGCGGCGAGCCTGCAACACCGGGGCATCACCGTGGTGCACGACTTCGGCGCCGACGACGGACTGCTCTACCTCGTCATGGAACTGCTCGACGGCCGCAACCTCGCCCAGGTGCTGCGCGACGGCCGACGCGCCCCGCTCCCGTTGCCCGGACTCCTGGACGTCGCCGAGCAGGTGGCGGCGGCCCTCGCCTACACCCACGCGCAAGGTGTCGTGCACCGCGACCTGAAGCCCGCCAACATCGTGCGGGCCGCCGACGGCACCGTGAAGATCTGCGACTTCGGCATCGCCCGGCTCGGCCGCGACATCGGCTTCACCTCCCAGCTCACCGGCACCGGCGTGGCCATGGGCACCCCGCACTACATGTCGCCGGAGCAGATCGCGGGCACCGAGGTGGACCACCGCGGCGACCTGTACTCCTTCGGCTGCGTCCTGTACGAACTGGCCACCGGCAGGCCGCCGTTCGACTTCGACGACGCGTGGGCCGTCATCGTGCGGCACCGTGACACCGACCCCGCGCCGCCGCGCCTGCTGCGTCCCGACCTGCCCGACGCGCTCGACCGGCTGATCCTCGACCTGCTGGCCAAGTCCCCCGACGACCGCCCGCGCGACGCGGCGGCGGTGGCCGGACGGCTGGCCCTGGCGCGGGCCGGGGCGTCCCGGTTGCCGGTGTGGGCGCGGGAGATGACGGCGGGCCCCCGCGCGCGGGAACGGGGCGGCGGCCGCTCCACCCCGCCCGCCGGGGCGCCGCCGGTGATCCGCGCGCTGGCCGACGCGGAACGCAGGCTCGGGCCCTCCCACCCGGAGACGTGCTGCCACCGCGACCGCCTGCTGGGCGAGTTGCCGCCGTTCTACGCGTACTACGTCGCCTACGTGCGCGGCTCGTCGGAAGTCGTCGCCCCACGCGCCCAGTTGACGTGAGGCCGCCGCGCGGCGACCGGTGACGCCCGGCGCGTGGGGTCACGCTTACGGGTTGTCCCTTCGGCCCGCGTGACGTGGCTGGTGGGGCCGGAGCGGGCGGGGCGCCGGGTGCTCTGCGCGGACGGGCTGTCGAGGCTGGTCCGGGCTCGCTAGGCTGGGCACCGGACGACAACGCCGGGAGGAGAGCGGACGTGGCCGAAAGCACCATCGGACAGCCCGTGGCCAACGGGAAGAAACCGCAGCTCGATCTGACGGGAGCGGAGTGGCTGTCCAGCAGCCAGGGGACCGGCGACGTACAGATCGCCTTCGTGGAGGGCTACATCGCGATGCGTGACGGCCGCCAGCCGGACGGCCCCGCGCTGATCTTCACCCCCGCCGAGTGGCGCGCCTTCGTCCTCGGCGCCCGCGACGGCGAGTTCGACCTCACCTGACCCGGCCCACCCCTCCGGCGGCTCGCCGTCCCACGAGGACGGCGAGCCGCCGGACGGAACCCGTGTCAGGTGGTTCGCCGCCCGTTCGCCGCCCTGCCGAGGAGGTAGGGGATCAAGAGGTGGTGGACCGGTGCCGCTGTGGCCCAGACCCATCGGGCGAGCGGGTGGTCGTGGCGGACCAGGGTCACCCAGGTGACCCGCGTCGCGTCCACCACCACGACGTTGCGCGCGGTGATCAGCGGTGAGGGGGCGGTCAGGGTGATCGTCCGCGGTCCGGGGCCGGCGACGTGCCAGCCCAGTACGTGGTCGGGGGAGCCCGCCGAGCCCAGCCGCAGGCGCAGCGTCAGGCGCCAGCCGGTCACCATCGACCACCGCACCGCCGCCGGAGCCTCCTCGAAGACCGCCCGGGCCCACTGCTCGGGCGAGCGCGAGTCCTCCGCCGCGACCGGCACGGCGAACGCCGAGGTGTAGTGCGGCGGGAGACGGTCCTGCTCGGTCACGAGGGCCGTGAGGTCACGCGGAACGGCCGTGCGGCGGGCGCGGGGGCGGCGGCTCATGGGGCGGCTCCTGGGTGGGTCGGCAGCGGAAGGCCGGTGGCGGCAACGGGCCGGTGCGGGGGCGGAGTTCGGGCGGCTCGCGGGGGCGGGCTCACGTCGCACCCCATCATCGCCGCACGACTCCTTCCCCTCGCCTCGGACAGGGCCGCCCGCGGCGTCGCCGTGACCGTTCGGACCGGGGCCGCACGGGGGGTCGGGGGCCCGTACGATATGCGCATGTCCTTCCTCCGCCGCCGCAGCGCAGCCACGCCGACCGGTCCGGACTTCGACGTCCTGGCCATGGATCCGGGCGACTGGCCGGGGAACCTGGGCGCCGGGCTGATCCCCGGTCCCGACGGCAGCTGCCAGGGCATCTTCCTGCGCTACGACCTGTTCGGCGGCCGTGGCCCCGCGATGCTGATCGGCAACCTCCCCGAGGGCTCACCGGCCCGCGAACCGGGCGAGGGCGAGGTGCCGTTCGAGGTGGCGCAACTGCTGCTGGCCCTCGGCAACGACGAGCCGGTGCACGAGGTGGAGCGCGAGGACATCCCGGTCATGCACGGCGACAGCCTGCTGATCGTCCGCCGCATCAAGGTCAGCGAGGGCCGCGTGGCCTGCGCCCAGTTCGACCGTGACGACGGCGTCCAGGTCACCATCGCCACCTGGGACCGGCCGATCACCGACGACCTGTACCAGCTGCTCAAGCCGCTCCCGGCGGAGATGTTCCAGCAGGGCTGAGCCCGGGACGTTCCGGCAGGGCCGAGCCGTCGCGCGTCAGCGTCGCGCGTCCGACGGCCCGGCCACCACGTCGTCCGCCTCGACGAAGGCGACGCGGTGGCCGAACTGGATCTCGTAGTACGCCTGCGAGCCCTTCACCCAGCGCTGCCCGGCCCGGTCGAAGGTGCGCGAGGAGAAGAACTCCCCGCGGACGCGCCCGCCGACCGCGTACGCCTGCCCGACGGGAAGGCTGTACGGGAGCGGGGTGAGCGGCTGCACCGGCACGCCCTTCGGGTACGCGGACGCCTCCGGGTAGGCACGGCCGTAGACCGGGATCGCCGCGAGTCCGGCGCGTGGGGTGACCACCAGGCCGCGGGCGTTGAGGGCGGTCGGCGCCGACGCCGGGTCCTGGAACCACGCCTTGTGCCCCAGGTACCAGATCGCCGTCCAGTCGCCCCGCCGCCCGGCGACCACGAACCGCTGGCCCGTCGAGGCCCGCGCGCCGGTGTCGTTGACCCCTGTCGTGGTCGCGGCGTCCGGATGCAGCCCCGGGTCGGCGACCAGCGCGGCCCGCTCGCTCGGCGCCGTGTACAGGCGCACCGCGTCCGAACCGTGCGCGACGCAGGGCGCGCCCCGGGTGACGCAGCCGGTGTACGCCGGGCGGTTGCCCGAGTAGGGCGGATCGATGGTGACCAGGCCGCCGTTCCGGCCGGGCGCGGCCGTGAAGGGCGCTCCCAGCAGCTCGAAGTAGTGCGCCCAGTCCCAGTACGGCCCGGGGTCGGTGTGCATCGCCGCCACCGTCGCGGGCGTCATCGCGGGCACGTTGTCGTGGCCGAGGATGTGCTGCCGGTCCAGCGGCACGTGGTAGCGCGCCGCCAGGTAGCGCACCAGCCGGGCCGACGCACGGTACATCGCCTCGGTGTACCAGGAGTCCGGATCGGCGAGGAAGCCCTCGTGCTCCACGCCCAGGGACGTGGAGTTGACGTACCAGTTGCCCGCGTGCCAGCCGACGTCCTTCGTCGCCATGTGCTGCGCGACGTGGCCGTCCGCCGCGCGCACGGTGTAGTGCCAGCCCAGGTACTTCGGGTCGCGGACGGTCTTGAGGGTCACCGCCCAGTCGCCCTCGGTGTCGTGGATGACGATGTAGTCGACCGGTGAGTCGGCGGGCCGGTCGGCCAGGTCGTGGTTGCCGTAGTCCGACGGCTCCGGCCCGTAGTGGGTGTACGGCGCGGGCACCCACTCGCAGGCCACCGTCGGCGGGCACTCGGTGTGCCGGGTGTCGGCGGTGCGCAGGCCCAGCGCCCGGGCCTGCGCGGCGTCGGGGCGCACGGAGGGGTCCGCGGGCAGCGTGACGCGCTGGCCGCTGTCGGTGGTGCGGGACCGGCCGGTGCGGATCGTCTCGAAGACGTCGGCGGCGAAGTCGGTCGCGCTCGCGGTGTCGTCGGCACCGCTGTAGCGGGCGACCGCCCCGAACCAGCCGGCCGGGTCGGCGGTGAGCGGACGGCCCAGCGCCCGCTGCGCCGCGGCCAGCAGGGCGCCGCCGCCCGCCGCGTTGGCCGCGGGGTCGGTGCGCAGCCGCCGGGTGCTCAGCCCGGTCAGGGCGGCGGCACGGGTCGCGGTCTCCAGTACGGCCGGCATCGCGTCCGGCACCAGGGACGCGGGCAACGCGCGCGGCTCGCCGGACTCGACGGCCTCCGGGGTCGGCGCGGCGCGGCCGTCCAGCGCGGTGGCCGCGTCGGTGAGGTGCAGGGGGCCGTAGCCGCCGGTGACGCTCGGGTGGCCGTCGTGGGTGTCCCAGCGCGACTCCAGGTACGCCACCCCGAGCAGGACGGACAGCGGCACGTGGTATCGGGCGGCCGCCGAGGCGAACGCGCCCTGGAGCACGGCGGAACCGGGCCCGGCGCCGGACGGGGCGCCGGCCTCGGTGGGTGATGCGGAGGCGGCGGGTGAAGCGGAGGCGGCCGCCTGCGGCACGGTCGCCAGCAGCGGCAGCGCGGTCGCGGCGGCGGTGACCGCGGCGATCAGCGGCAGGCGCGGACGCAGGTGAGGGCGGCGTGGCGGACGGGGCGCGGGGGACGCGCAGATCGGTCGCACAGCGGCCTCCGTGGGTGTGCTGGGTGGGGCGGGACGTGCGCGACCACAGAGGTACTGATTGCCTGACGTTGCGTCAAATACCTGGGATGTCGGCGTTTCCGCACGTCAGCGTCCGCCCCGCGCTCAGCGGGTCCCCACCGCGGCGCGCACGGCGCGGCGTGCCATGCCGCAGTCGTCGTGCAGCCTGCGCAGCAGCAGCCGCTGTTCCTCGCCCGCCTCGATCGCGGCCGTGGTGACGGGTCCCGTGCCCTGGAGGGAGCGCTGGAGCGCCGTCTCGTACCGCCGGATCTCCCGTGTCAATACGATCATCAGATTCACCAGGAAGGCGTCACGCGCGGCCGGGCCGTCCTTCTGCGCCAGCTGACTGATCTGCCGCCGCGCCAGCGGGTCCGCGCCCAGCACCGACCACAGCACGGCGAGGTCGTACCCCGGCAGGTACCAGCCCGCGGTCTCCCAGTCCACCAGCGCCGGACCGGTCGGTGACAGCAGCACGTTGGAGAGCAGCGCGTCGCCGTGGCAGAACTGCAGCTCGCAGTGGCCGACGATCTCGCCGCCCAGGCCGCGCAGCAGCTTGCGCAGGTCGTCCCGGTCCCGGTCGGTGAACAGGCCCAGCTGGTGGAAGCGGGAGATCTGCTCCGCGTACCGCAGCGGCCGGCCGAAGACACCGGGGGGCGGCTGCCACCTGTTGATCCTGCACAGGGCGCCGAGCGCCGCCTTGATGTCCGCCCGGGGCGGCGCCGCCACCGGGTGCCGGGGGACCGCCGCGACCCGTCCCGGCAGCCGTTCCAGCACCAGGGTGCAGCTCTCCGGGTCGGCCGCCACCAGCCGCGGCACCCGGGTCGGCGGGCGGTGCCGTACGAAGGCCCGGTAGGCCGCTATTTCGTGCCGCAGGTTCTCCGCCCACACCGGGGAGTGGTCCAGCAGGCACTTGGCGACGGCGGGAGCGCGGCCCGCCGCGCCCACCAGCAGGACCGAGCGGCCGCTGCGCCGCAGCACCTGCGCGGGGCTGAACTCCGGACAGATCCGTTGCACGGCCGCGATCGCGGTGCGCAACTGCGCGCCCTGCGGGCCGGTCACGTCGAGCCTGCCGCTGAGCGGGTGCCCGGCGCCCGACGGGGTGGCGCGCGGTCGTGGCACGGGGCGTCCGGCGGCCGCGGCGGGCGGCAGGGGCCGACTCGCCCCGGCGGCGCGCCCCGCGTCCAGGAACGGTTCTGCGGGCAGGCCCCGGGGGGGGGCGATCAGGCCGGTGCCGCGGTGCGCGGACGGCCGGGGAGGTGCGGACACGGAGGACGATGCTGAGTACATGGGTTGCTGACAGATCCCTTCGTGTGCCGGAGGTGCTTCTGGCTCGTGCGCGTGGCTGGTGCGCGGCGCGGCCCGGCGGGCCGCCCCGCGCACTCCCGGCCGGACGGCGCGACCGGAACGACCGGCGGCACCGGCCGGTGACCGCACCCTGGGGAATGCGGCCGCCGGCCGGAGCCGCCCGGCGTACCGGGCGCCCTGTCCGGCGGGGGTCGGGGAGCCGACCGCCGCCGGGCCGGGGTGGCGCGTTCCTACCTGACACCAGCGCGCGGGTGGCAGACCATCTGGCGAACCCTGGCGAACCCTGGCGAATGCTCGCGACGGCCGGATCAGGCCATTACTGTCAACTCTGCCGAGGAACCTGGGGGCTTGACGTGACCAAGGAAGCCAACACCCGGCTCGCGGACCTGTTCGGCCTCACCGGCTGGTCCAAGGGCGAGCTGGCGAGGATGGTCAACCGGCAGGCGGCGGCCATGGGCCATCCGCAGCTGTCGACCGACACCTCACGGGTGCGCCGCTGGATCGAGACCGGCGAGACGCCGCGCGATCCCGTGCCCAAAGTGCTGGCGGCCCTGTTCACCGAGCGTCTCGGTCGTGTCGTGACCATCGAGGACCTCGGGTTCGGCCGGCGACGGCGTACGGCCAGGAAGCAGGCCGAGGACGGCCTGCCGTGGCCACCGGAGCGAACCGCCGCGGTCCTCACCGAATTCACGGGAATGGACCTCATGCTCAACCGACGCGGTCTGATGGGCGCGGGCGCCGCGCTCGCCGCCGGCTCCGCCCTCAGCTCTGCCATGTACGACTGGCTGCACTCCGACCCGGCCCTGGCGGCCGACGCCCCCGACCTCGACCACCCCCTGCACCCGGCGAACGCCTCGGCCGCCGGATTCGACCGCTACGAGGCCGCTCCGGTGGGCTCCGACGAGATCGAGGCGCTGGAGCACTCCGTCGAGGTCTTCCGCGCCTGGGACGCCTCCCGCGGCGGCGGACTGCAACGCAAGGCGGTCGTCGGGCAGTTGAACGAGGTCGGCGGCATGCTCGCGTACCGCCACCCGGTACACCTGCAACGCAGGCTGTGGGGCGTGGCCGCCAACCTGGCCGTGCTGGCGGGCTGGATGTCGCACGACGTGGGCCTGGAACCCACCGCGCAGAAGTACTTCGTCATCGCCGCCCACGCGGCCAGGGAGGGCGGCGACCGGCCCCGCGCGGGCGAGGCGCTGTCCCGTGCGGCCCGGCAGATGATCCACCTGGGCCGCCCCGACGACGCGCTGGACCTGATGAAGCTCGCCAAGTCCGGCTCGGGCGAGGAGACCCTGCCGCGCACCCGGGCGATGCTCCAGACCATCGAGGCGTGGGCGCAGGCGTCCAAGGGCCGGGGGCAGGCCATGCGCCGCACCCTCGGCGAGGCGGAGGAGCTGTTCACCGCCGACAAGCGCGACGTGCCGCCGCCCAGCTGGATGCAGAACTTCGACGAGGCCGACCTGCACGGCATGCAGGCGCTCGCCTACCGCACCCTCGCCGAGCACGACCCGGCCGCCGCCGTCCCCGCGCAGCGGCACGCCCAACTCGCCCTGGAACTGCGCAACTCGGGCCATGAGCGGTCGAAGATCTTCGACTACATCTCCATGGCGTCGGCCTGCTTCATCGCCGACGACCCCGAACAGGCGGACCGCTACGCGCGGTTGGCGCTGCTGACGATCGGCCAGACGTCGTCGCACCGCACCTGGGACCGGCTGCGCGAGATGTACCGGCTGACCGGGCGGTACGCGGAGTACAACGGCATCCAGGACCTGCGCGACGAGATCCGGCTGGCGCTGCCCAAGAAGGAGGGGGCGACGCCGAACGCCGCGTCACGGCAGGTGTGACCGGCGCTACGACACCCGGGCGACGAGCACGCACGCGTCGTCGTCGCGCTCCGGCGAGCCGAGCTCCTCGACGATCGCGCGCACGCAGTCCTGCGCGCTGCGGGCCTCGGCGAAGCGCGGGGCCAGGGCCAGCAGCCGGTCGGCCCCGCAGACGTCGTCCCCGGCCCTGCGCGGCACCAGGCCGTCGGTGTGCAGCACCAGCAGATCACCGGCGCGCAGCCGCTCCACCCGCTGTCCGTACGCGGCCCGTTGGGTCGCGCCCAGCAGCACTCCCTCCGGAGGCTCCAGGGCGCGACCCGCACCGTCACGGAACAGCAGGGGCGCAGGGTGCCCGGCCTGCGCCCAGGTCAGCAGCCGTTCGCCCGACTCGTACCGGCAGCACAGCGCGCTGCCCAGGGCCGGCTGCGCCGAGCGGTCGATCAGCTGGTTGAGCCGGGCCAGCAGCGGGCCGGGCTCCAGGCCGGCGAGCGCCATGCCGCGCACCGCGCCCAGCATCATCGCCATCCCCGAGGTGGCGGCGACGCCGTGGCCGGTGAGGTCGCCGACCGTCAACAGCGTCGTGCCGTCCGGGAGTTGCATGGCGTCGTACCAGTCGCCGCCGATCAGCGCGCTGGTGCCGCACGGCAGGTAGTGGGCGGCGAGGTCGAGGGCGGGGGTGGCGCCGGACGGCAGCAGCGCCGAGCCCCGCCACGGCGGCAGCACGGCCTCTTGCAACTCCACCGCGAGCCGGTGTTCGGTGCGCGCCACCTGTCGCTCGCGGCGCAGCGAGTCACGGGTCTCGCGCACCGTGCGCTGGCTGCGCCGCAGTTCGCTGACGTCGCGCAGCACCGCCCACATCGAGGCGGTGGCGCCGTCCGCGCCCAGCACCGGTTCGCCCACCATGTGCACCGTGCGCACCGAGCCGTCCGGGCGCACGATGCGGAACTCACCGTCGAGCGGCCTGCCGTCCACCAGGCAGGCGGTGACCATCGCGGTCATCGCCTCCTGGTCCTCGGTGAACAGCCAGGACGGCAGCTCGTCCAGCGTCAGCGGCCCGTCCTGCCGGGTCCGCCCGAAGATCCGGAACAGCTCGTCGGACCACTCCACCTCGTCGGTGAGCAGGTTCCACTCCGCGCTGCCCGCCCGGCCCAGCGCGCGCACCCCGCTGGGCGCGGGCCGCGGCTGCTCCTCGGGCGCCGGATAGGCCGCGCCCTCGGCCGCCTCGTCGTCCCGCAGTCCTTCCTTCAACTGGCCGAGGTGGTCGCCCAGATCGTCCAGGTGATGCGCCGCCAGATCGCACAGCGCCCGCTGCCAGCGCCCCAGCGCGTCGTCGCCCTCCCCGGCCGGTCCCGGCCGCGCGTCACGGCGTACGGCGTCGAGCTGGCCGCGGAGCCGGCGGGCCTGGGAGATGAGGGAGTCGACTCCGCCGGGGCGCGGGGCGGGCGCGGCGTGATCCTCATGCAGGTGGGACGGCATGACTGTCTCCGGAAGGTGCTCGGGCTCCGGCGCCCTGCGGGGGCGCGGACGGCAATCGGGCCAGTGACGACTGTTGCACACAGCGCGATGGACCGTAAGGGTTTCCGCGATACCCGATCCGGTGGTGCTCCTGGCATATCCGCCCGGCGGCGGGCCGATCCTCGACCCGGAAAGGCCCGGAAAGGAAGGACGCCAGGTTGACGCGGGGTCGACGCGCGCCGGGCACGGAGAGCGACGTCCGGCGGCGACGCGGACGGGGGACGGGGACGGGGATGGTGGACGTAGACGGGGACGGCGGATGGGGACGCGGGCGTTTCATGGCGTTTCGCCGCCCGCCCGCGCGCCCCCGCGTGGCCGGTGGATCACCGCCGAGGCGGTCGCCGCCGGCTACGGCCGGTATGCTGCGGCGCGCTCGCGCACCCGCGTCGCGGAAGCGGTCCCACGCCGCCGACGCCGACACCGCAAGGCATACAGCCCGCGTCCAGCGGTAAGGATGCGGGAGTCGGCAGCGGAAATCCCGTTGCACCGTAACCCTCCGCACCGGATGCTGACCTCATGTTCGACCCAGACATAGCGCCCAGTGGCACCCTTCTCGGCCTCCTCCAGCGGGGGCGCGGGGACGGTACCCTGCACGCCCTCGCGGAACAGCGCGGCGAGGCACTCGCTGCCCTGGAGAGGTGCGTCCTGAGCGACCCCCGCCGCGACTGGCAGGTCGAGTCGCGCTCCTTGTACTACGCCCGCCTGTACTCCGAACTGGAGGGCGGGCTCGACGGGATCGAACAGCATCTCTTCCACCCCGACGACCCCCTGGACACCGACGAGCAGCGCACCGGCCTCGCCCTGTCCGTCCTGGGCCACCTCGCCGGGTACGGACGCCGTGACGCACTGCGACTGCTGCGCGACTACGCGGCGCGCGGCGGCAACTGGGAGTGGGCGCTCGACGAGCTGGCGCTGCGGGCCGACGACGCCACCCTGCGCGCCCTGGCCCCCGCCGTCCTCGACCGCTTCCCGCGGGACGCGGAGGGCGACGCGGCGCTGGCCCGGGCCGTCCGCGAGGCGTACGAACCGCGCCCCTGGCGGCTGTGGGCCGAGGACCCGGTGCACGGCGAGCGGGTGCGGGCCGCCCAGGAGCGCGGATCGTTCGACCGCTGGCAGCGGCAGATGCGCCCGGCCGGTCCCACGCCCGGCTGGAGCGTCCGCGACGTCCTGCGATGGGCGCAGGAAGGTCTCGACGGCCACCCGACGCAACACCGTGACGCGCCCGCCGCGCGCTGCCTGGCCGCGGTGGCCGGGCCCGAGCACCGCGGTGAGCTGCTGGACGCCGCGCGCCGAGGTCCCGAGGCGGCCCGCGCGGCCGCCCTGCGCCATCTCGCCGACCGCCAGGATCCGGACGTCCTCGCGCTGATCGGGGCGGCGAGCGCCGATCCGTCCCCGGTGGTCGCCCGCGCCGCGCTGGAGTCGTTCTCCCGGATGCGCAGCGTCGCCGCGCTGGAACGTGCCCGGGCCTGGGCCGGCCGCGACGACGAGCTGGGCGGGGCCGCCGCCCGGATGCTCGCGCTGCTCGGCGGCCCCGAGGACACCGCGAGAGTGCTGTCCGCCCTGCGCCGCACCGTGCGCGCGCACGGCGCCGACGCGGACGGGCTCGACGTGCTGATCGAGGGCGTCGGCAGGCTGTCCATCGGCTGCGCCGCCCCCGTGCTGCGGCACGTCTACCGCGAGACCGCCTCCTCCCACCTGCGCGGCTGCGCCGCCCGCGCGTTGGCCGCCACCGATCCGTCGTTCGCGCAGGGCTTCGCCATCGAGTGTCTGTGGGACTGCGAGGAGACCACCCGCGAGCTCGCCGCCCGGTACGCCACCACCGGGGACGTGCGGGTCCTCGCGCGGCTGCGCAGCCTGGCCGCCGATCCCGCCGAGGAGGCCGAGGTGCAGACGGCGGTACGCGGCAGGCTCAGCACGCCGGAGCCGCTGACCTGAGGCGTCCGGACCGCCACGGACCGCCGGGGCCGGACGCGCGGCAGGGGCCCGGTAGCGACGCGCCGGGCCGGACCGCCGCTGCCAGAATGGAAGGATGACCGGGCTCTGGGAGTTCTGGATCGACCGCGGCGGCACCTTCACCGACGTCGTGGCCGCACGGCCGGACGGCCGGGTGGTGACCGCCAAACTCCTCAGCCACGATCCGGGCAGGCACCGTGACGCCGCGGTGGCGGGGATCCGGCTCGCGCTGGGCCTCGCCGGGGACGAACCGGTGCCCGCCGAGCGGATCGACGTCGTCAAGATGGGCACCACGGTGGCCACCAACGCGCTGCTGGAACGCGCGGGCGAGCCGACCGCCCTGGTGACCACCGAGGGCTTCCGCGACGCGCTGCGCATCGCCTACCAGAACCGCCCCCGGCTCTTCGACCGCCGCATCCTGCTGCCCGAAGCCGTCTACGACCGGGTCGTCGAGGTCCCCGAACGGATCGGCGCGCGCGGGGAGCCGGTCCGCCCGCTCGACGTGGACGCCGTGCGCGAGGCGCTGTCCGCCGTGCGCCGCGACGGCATCGACAGCGTCGCCGTCGTCCTGCTGCACGGCTACCGCCACCCCGAGCACGAACGCGCGGTCGCCGAGGTGGCCAGGGAGCTGGGATTCGGCCAGGTCAGCTGCTCGCACGAGGTCAGCCCGCTGATCAAGCTCGTGCCGCGCGGCGACACCACCGTCGTCGACGCCTACCTCTCGCCGATCCTGCGCCGCTACGTCGAGGGCGTGGCGGCCGAACTCGCCGGTGTGCGGCTGATGTTCATGCAGTCCAACGGCGGACTGCGGGAGGCCGACCACTTCCGGGGCAAGGACGCGGTGCTCTCAGGTCCCGCGGGCGGCGTCGTCGGCATGGTCCGCACCGCCGCGCAGGCCGGGTACGACCGGGTGATCGGTTTCGACATGGGCGGCACCTCGACGGACGTCTCGCACTACGCGGGCGCGTTCGAACGCTCGCTGGGCACCGAGGTCGCCGGGGTGCGGATGCGGGTGCCGATGATGAACATCCACACCGTCGCCGCGGGCGGCGGCTCGGTGCTGCACTTCGACGGCGCCCGCTACCGCGTCGGCCCCGACTCGGCGGGCGCGGTGCCGGGACCGGCCTGCTACCGGCGCGGCGGCCCGCTCACCGTCACCGACGCCAACGTGATGCTCGGCCGCGTCCAACCGGCCCACTTCCCCGCGGTGTTCGGGCCCGGCGGCGACGAGCCGCTGGACGCCGAGGTGGTCCGAGAGCGGTTCGCCGCGCTGGCCGATGAGGCCGCGAAAGCCACCGGCGACCGGCGCGGGCCCGAACAGGTGGCCGCCGGATTCCTGGAGATCGCCGTGCTCGGCATGGCCAACGCGGTCAAGAAGATCTCCGTGCAGCGCGGTTACGACATCACCCGCTACGCCCTCGTCGGCTTCGGCGGCGCGGGCGGCCAGCACGCCTGCGCCGTCGCCGACGCGCTGGGCGTCGAGACGGTGCTCGTACCGCCGCTGGCCGGGGTGCTGTCCGCGTACGGGATCGGGCTGGCCGACGCCACCGCGATGCGCGAGCGGTCCGTCGAGGCGCCGCTCGACGATGTGACGCTGCGTCAGGTGCGCGATGTGTGCGACGAGTTGGACCGGCGCACCCGGGAACAGCTGCGCGCCGACCACGTGCCCGAGACGTCGGTGCGCACGACGGCACGGGTCCTGCTGCGGTACGAGGGGACCGACTCCAGCCTGCCGGTGGAACTGGACGACGTCGCCGCGATGACCCGCGCCTTCGAGGAGACCCACCGGGCGCGCTACGCCTTCACCACGGACAAGCCACTCGTGGTCGAGTCGGTCACGGTGGAGGCCACCGGCGCGGCGGGACGCCAGACGGCGGCCGACGTGACGGGTGATCAACCCGCATCACAGGAAGGCCCGTTGGAGACAGTCAAGGTCTTCACCGAGGACCGCTGGCAGGACACCGCGCTCCACCGGCGGGCCGCCCTGCGCCCCGGTGACGTGCTGACCGGGCCCGCCATCGTCGCCGAGCCGGACGCCACCACGGTCGTGGACCCCGGCTGGCAGGCGCGGGTCGCCGACACCGGCCACCTCGTGCTGACCCGCGCCCGGCCGCGCCCGGAGGCCGTCGCCGTGGGCACCGAGGCCGACCCGGTCACGCTGGAGGTCTTCAACAACCTCTTCATGGCGATCGCCGAACAGATGGGCGTGCGGCTGGAGAACACCGCGCACTCGGTCAACATCAAGGAGCGCCTCGACTTCTCCTGCGCGCTGTTCGACGCCCACGGCAACCTCATCGCCAACGCCCCGCACATCCCCGTCCACCTCGGCTCGATGGGCGAGACCATCAAGGAGGTGCTGCGGCGCCGGGACGCCGACTCGCTGCGCCCGGGCGACGTCTACGCGGTCAACGACCCGTACCACGGCGGCACCCACCTGCCGGACGTGACCGTGGTGACCCCGGTCTTCGACGACGCCGGGCGCGAGCTGCTCTTCCTGGTCGCCTCGCGCGGCCACCACGCCGAGATCGGCGGCATCACCCCGGGCTCGATGCCCGCGTTCAGCACGACCGTGCACGAGGAGGGCGTGCTGTTCGACAACTGGCTGCTGGTGCGGGACGGCCGGCTGCGCGAGGCGGAGACCCTGGAGCTGCTGAACGGCGCGCGCCACCCCTCCCGCGACCCGCGCGCCAACCTCGCCGACCTGCGCGCGCAGATCGCCGCCAACACCAAGGGCGTCCACGAACTACGGCGCATGGTGGAGCAGTTCGGGCTCGACGTGGTGCGCGCCTACATGCGGCACGTGCAGGACAACGCCGAGGAGTCGGTGCGCCGCATCGTCGCCAGGCTGGACGACGGCTCGTACACCTACGAGACCGACAACGGTGCCGTCATCGCGGTGCGCGTGACCGTGGACCGCGATGCCCGCTCCGCCGTCATCGACTTCGCCGGGACCTCGCGGCAGCAGCCCGGCAACCTCAACGCGCCGACCGCCGTGGTGATGGCGGCCGTGCTCTACGTCTTCCGCACCCTGGTCGCCGACGACATCCCGCTCAACAGCGGCTGCCTGAAGCCGATCGAGGTGCGCGTGCCCGAGGGCTCGATGCTGGCGCCCACGTATCCCGCCGCCACCGTCGCGGGCAACGTCGAGACCTCGCAGGCGGTCACCGGCGCGCTGTACGCGGCGCTGGGCGTGCAGGCGGAGGGTTCGGGCACCATGAACAACGTCACCTTCGGCAACGACCGCGTGCAGTACTACGAGACGGTGGCGAGCGGTTCGGGCGCGGGAGACGGCTTCGACGGCGCGGACGCGGTGCAGACCCACATGACCAACTCCCGCCTGACCGACCCCGAAGTCCTGGAGTGGCGCTACCCGGTGCGGGTGGACGGCTTCGCCGTGCGGGACGGCAGCGGGGGAGCGGGCCGGTGGCACGGCGGGTGCGGGGTGGTGCGCCGCATCCGCTTCCTGGAGCCGATGACGGTGGCCCTGCTCACCGGCCACCGCAGGGTCCCGCCCTACGGCATGGCGGGCGGTGGCCCCGGCGCGCTCGGCGAGAACGCCGTCGAGTACGCGGAGGGCGGTACCCGGACCCTGCGCGGCTGCGACACGGCCGACGTGGACGTCGACGACGTGCTGGTGGTGCGCACGCCGGGCGGCGGCGGTTACGGCCCGCCCGGGGAGTGAGCCACGGCCGGGGCCGGGCGCGGGGGTGCCACCTGCGGCGGGCATGGCAGGGCGACTCGCGGCGTGATCCCTGCCGGGCGCGGTGACACGATCCGCGCGGGGCTCAGCGGTACGAAGCGGACCGGCGTGCCCGGCACGGCCTGCGCGGCGGCCGCAAGGAAGCGCTCGGGCACCACGCCGACGACCGGGTAGCCGCCGGTCGTGGGGTGATCGGCCAGGAACAGGATCGGGCGGCCGTGCGGCGGCACCTGGAGCGCCCCCGACGCCATTCCCTCGCTGGGCAGTTCGTCCTCATGGGCACGCGGCAGCGCCGGGCCCTCGGTGCGCAGCCCGATCCGGTTGCTCGCACTGGAGACCCGGTAGTCCCCGGTGGCCAGCACCCGCAGGGCCTCCGGTGCGAACCAGTCGGCCCGGGGACCCGGCAGCAGCGGCAGCACCAACTCCCGCGGCGGCCCCGGCAGCGGCACCCGCTCCGGGCGTGCCACCGCGTCGCCCGGCTCGCCCAGCGGCAGCACGTCACCGTCGCGCAGCGGGGCCGGGCCCAGCCCCGACAGCAGGTCCGCCGACCTGCTGCCCAGGACGCGCGGCACGGCGAGGCCGCCCGCGAAGGCGACGTACGAGCGCACCCCGTGGGTCGCCGGGCCCGCTTCGAGCACCGCGCCGGCCGGGACACGCACCGGCTCGCCCCACGCCGCCGGACGCCCGTCGACGCGCACCGGGCAGGGGGCACCCGTGACGGCCACGACGACCGCGCGGTCCGTCCGCAGCGCGCAGCCGGTGATCGTCGTCTCCAGCGTGGCCGCGTCCCGCGGGTTGCCGACGAGGCGGTTGGCGGCGCGATGCGCGGGCGGATCGAGCGCGCCCGCCCGTGGCACACCGAGGTGCGCGTGGCCGGGACGCCCGAGATCCTGCGGGGTGGTCAGGGCCCCCGCCCGCACCACCGTGAGCTGTCCGCCGGTCACCCGCTGCCCTCCCGCGCCGGTCACTCGCCGCCCTCCGGCACGAAGCGCACCCTGGTCCCCGGCGTGAGCAGGGCGGCGGGCTCGCGCGCCGGGTCCCACAGCGCCGCGTCCGTCGTCCCGACGACCTGCCAGCCGCCGGGGGAGGAGCGCGGGTAGACGCCGGTGTACGGCCCGGCCAGGCCGACCGAGCCACGGGGGACGCTGGTCCGGGGCACGTCGCGGCGCGGCACGTGGCGGTGTTCCGGCAGGCCGGTCAGATAGCCGAAGCCGGGCGCGAACCCGCAGAAGGCGACCCGGAACTCGGTGGCGGCGTGCTCCCGCGCCACCTCGCGCTCGCTCACCCCCCACAGCGCGGCCACCGCCGCGAGGTCGGGTCCGTCGTAGCGGATGGGCAGTTCGACCACGCGCCCGGCGGACGGCCCGCGCGGTGGAATCCGCCAGGTGGCCAACTCGGCTGCGAATCGCGAGGGTTGGGCGAGGCCGGTGAGCAGGATGGTGCGCGCGGCGGGGACGATCTCGCCGACGGCGGGCAGGGTATCGAAGCCCTCGTCGTGGCCGTCGGACGCCGGGGCCGCCAACCGGCCCGTGCGGCGCAGGAGTTCCGCGTAGAGCGCCTCGACGGCCGCGCCGTCCGGCAGTTCGACCAGAAGCCCGCTGTCGCCGACCGGCAGCATGCGCATGCGCCCGTCGGCCGGTTCCGCGGCGGTTTCCGCGGTGGCTTCCGCGGGGGTGAGGGCGGTCACGCGAACGCCGCCACCGGGATGCCGGCCTCCTCCAGCCCGGCGCGCACCCGCCGCGCGAGGCGAACGGCGCCGGGCGTGTCGCCGTGCAGGCACAGCGATCGCGCCTTGACCGCGACCGTATCGCCGTCCACCGACGTCACCTCGTGGTGCGCCGCCAGCCGCACCGACCGGCGTACGACCGCCTCCGGGTCGATGACCACGGCGTCCGCCCGCGTGCGCGGGACCAGGGTGCCGTCGCGGGTGTAGGCGCGGTCGGCGAACGCCTCGGCGACGACCGGCAGCCCGGCCCGTTCCGCGGCGGCGTGCAGCCGGGAGCCGGGCAGACCCAGGACGGGCAGCGCGCCCCCGGCCAGCCGGACGCCCGCGACGACCGCCTCGGCCTGCTCCTCGTCGTGGACGGCGCGGTTGTAGAGCGCGCCGTGCGGTTTGACGTAGCTCACCGCCGAACCGGCGGCGCGCGCGAAGACCTCCAACGCGCCGATCTGGTAGGCGACTTCGCTCGCCAGGTCGTCCGGCGGCACGTCCATCGCGCGGCGGCCGAAGCCCGCCAGGTCGCGGTACGAGACCTGCGCGCCGATGCGCACGCCGCGCGCCGCGGCCAGTTCGCAGACCCGGCGCATGGTGCGCGGGTCCCCGGCGTGGAAGCCGCAGGCGACGTTGGCGCTGGTGACCACGGTGAGCAACTGCTCGTCGTCGGTGAGGGTCCAGCGGCCGAACCCCTCGCCGAGGTCGGCGTTGAGGTCGATCGGCGCTGCGTTCTGCGCGTCGTCGGTCATCGCCGTAACGTAAGGGATCGTTGAACAATCCGGCAAGGGGTGTGCTTGGCCCGGCCCCGGCGGCCGGTGTTGACTGCCACCGCGAGCCGCCGTCCGGCGACCCGCGACGAACCGGGCGGAACAGGGCGGAGCGGGCGACGTGAGCGGTGCGGACCGGGGGCTGGACGAGGTGGCGGGCCTGGAGACCGACCGGGCGCTGCTCGGCCGCACCAGCACGGCGGAGCGGGTGGCCGACATCCTGCGCGACCGGATCGCGGAAGGCTACTTCCCGCCCGGTACCCGGCTGTCGGAGGAGAGCATCGGCGGTGCGCTCGGCGTCTCGCGCAACACCCTGCGCGAGGCGTTCCGGCTGCTCACCCACGAACGACTGCTGGTCCACCAGCTCAACCGCGGCGTCTTCGTCCGCGTGATCAGCGTCGCCGACCTGGACGACATCTACCGGGTGCGGCGGCTGGTGGAGTGCGCCGCCCTGCGCACCGCCGACCTGGAGCGGCCGGGCGCGCTGGACGCGGTCGAGGCGGCGGTCGTGGCGGGCGAGCGGGCCGCGCAGGAACGGTCCTGGCAGGAGCTGTCCACCGCCAACATCCGCTTCCACCAGGCCCTCGTCGCCCTGGCCGGCAGCCCGCGCACCGACGAGCTGATGCGCGGCGTGCTGGCCGAACTACGGCTGGTCTTCCACGTGATGGACGACCCGCGCCGCTTCCACGAGCCGTACCTGACCCGCAACCGCCGCATCCTCGAAGCCCTCGCCGACGGCGAGCCGGCCCGCGCGCAGGACCTGCTCACGGCCTACCTGGACGACTCCCAGCGGCAGTTGTCGGGCGCGTACGCGGAACTGGTGGGCGGGGAGCGCGAGGCGTAGGGGCGCGGCCCCGGGTGACGGGCCCGAGCGACGGCCTCGGGTAGGCCGGGAGAATTCTGGCGCCGAACCATTGTGGGATCGTTGAACAATCGCCTAGCCTCCGATGCACTCTCCTCGCGAGCCACGTGAGGTCCCGCGCACGGAAGGCGGCGGACGCATGCTCGCTCTGCTCGGCGTGCTCGTGGTGGTCGCAGGATTCGCCACGAAACGCAATCCCCTCCTGGTGGTCGGCGTGGCGGGCATCGCCACCGGCCTGCTCGGCGGCCTGTCGCCCCGCGCGGTGCTGGCTGCCTTCGGCACCGGCTTCGCCGACAGCCGCTCGGTGACCGTCTTCGCCATCACCCTGCCGGTGATCGGGCTGCTGGAGCGCTACGGACTCCAGGAGCAGGGCCGCGCCCTGGTCGCCCGCTTCGCCCGGCTGACCACCGGACGCTTCCTCGCGCTCTACCTGATCCTGCGTCAACTCACGGCGGCGGTCGGCCTGGTGAGCCTCGGCGGACCCGCGCAGACGGTGCGGCCGATGGTCGCGCCGATGGCCGAGGGCGCCGCGGAGCGCCGCTACGGCACGCTGCCGGACCGTGCCAGGGAACGCGTCAGGTCGTTCGCCGCGAGCGCCGACAACGTCGGGCTGTTCTTCGGCGAGGACTGCTTCCTGGCCGTCGGCTCCATCCTGCTGATCACCGGATTCGTCAACACCACGTACCACACCCACCTGGAACCGCTGGACCTCGCGGTGTGGGCGATGCCCACCGCGGCCTGCGCCTTCCTGCTGCACGGCGCGCGCCTGCTGCGCCTGGACCGGACGCTGGAGCGGGAACTCGGCGGCGGCGCGGGCGCCCTCGCCGGGAGCGCGCGGACCGAGGAGGCGGCGGCGTGATCAGGGCCGAGTGGTTCTACTGGCTGGTCGGCGCGGTCTTCCTGGCCATGGCCGCCCAGATGCTCACCGACCGCAGCAATCCCAAGCGCTTCGGCACCGCCGCGTTCTGGGGCGTGATCGGCGCCGGATTCGTCTACAGCACCTGGGTCGCCGACAAGCGCGCACCGGCGGAACCGCTGGGCGCGGCCGTGCTGGTGGCGGTCTGCCTGGCCGGATTCGGGCTCACCGGACGCGGGCAGGTCCGTACCACCTCACCCGAGGAGCGCGCCGCCTCCGCCGCCCGGCTCGGCAACCGGCTCTTCGTCCCCGCCCTGACCATCCCCGTGGTCGCCATGGCCTGCGCGGTCGGCGTCAAGAAAATCAGCTTCGGCGGCACCCCGGTCCTCCAGTCCGGCAGCGAGACCATCCTGGGCCTGGGCATCGGCGCGATCGTCGCCCTGGTCGTCGCGATGGTGATGCTGCGCGAACGGCGGCCGTCCGTACCGCTGCACGCCGGGCGCGGCATGCTGGAGGCGATGGGCTGGGCACTGCTGCTGCCCCAACTGCTCGCCACCCTCGGTGAGATCTTCCAGCAGGCGGGCGTGGGCACCGCGGTCGCCAAGGTCACCGAACACGTGCTGCCGCACGGCCAGACGTACACCGCCGTCGTGGTCTACTGCGTGGGCATGGCCCTGTTCACCGTCATCATGGGCAACGGCTTCGCCGCCTTCCCCGTCATGACGGCGGCCGTCGGCTGGCCGGTCCTGATCGAGCAGGCGCACGGCAAACCGGCCGTCGTGCTCGCGGCCGGCATGCTCGCCGGGTTCTGCGGCACCCTGTGCACGCCGATGGCCGCCAACTTCAACATCGTCCCGGCGACCCTGCTGGAACTGAAGGACCAGTACGGGCCGATCAAGGCCCAACTGCCCACCGCCGTCGGGCTGCTGGCGTGCAACATCGTCATCATCTCGGTCTTCGCGTTCTGACGGCCCGCGGCGCGGCCGCCCTTCGTGCCTCGACCGCCTCGACCGCCTCTCCGATTCTCCAAGGAGGACCCCCGTGATCCGCGTCCTGCTCACCGGCTTCGAGCCGTTCGGCGGCGACACCGTCAACCCGTCCTGGCAGGCGGTCTCCGCCGTCGCGGCCCTCCCGCCGGACGGGCTCGACGTCACGGCCGTCCGTCTGAGCTGCGTCTTCGGCACCGCGCTGGACGAACTGCGTGCCGCCGTCGAGCGGGTGGACCCCGCGCTCGTGATCTGCGTTGGCCAGGCGGGCGGACGGCCCGACCTCACCGTGGAACGTGTCGCCGTCAACCTGGACGACGCGCGCATACCGGACAACGAGGGCGGGCAGCCGCTCGACCAGCCGGTCGTCCCCGGCGGCCCGGCCGCCTACTTCGCCACGCTGCCGGTCAAGGCGTGCGTGCTGGCGGCACGCTCGGCCGGGGTGCCCGCGTCGGTGTCGTACAGCGCGGGCACGTTCGTGTGCAACCACGTCTTCTACGGGCTGGCCCACCTCATCGCCACCGAACGGCCCCGGCTGCGCGGCGGCTTCGTCCACCTTCCGTACGCGCCGGACCAGGTCACCCAGGGCGGCGCCCCCTCGATGCCGGTCGACCTCGCCGCCGAGGGCCTGCGCGCGGTGCTGACCGCGGCCGCCTCCTGTACCGACGACATCGCCATGGCGGGCGGCACCCTGCACTGACCGCGACGCCCGGCCCCCGGGTCCGGCCCCCGCGGACCGCGCCGCCGGGCTCCGCGCACCGCGCCGCCGGGCCCGCGCGAACCGTGCCGTTTCGAGCGTTGTCGGTGGGACCGCCTAATCTGTCCGTCGTGACTGCGTCCACCGCGGAGAGCGTGCCGCACCAGATGACCACGGTCCCGCGCCCCGTCGCGCCGGGACCGGCAGCCGACGAGGGCCTGGCCCGTCGGCTCAAGGCGCTGGCCTGCACCGCCCCGCTGCACGACCTGGACGTCCGCAAGGCGAACCTCGCCGGTGAGTACTCCACGTACGCGATGGCCGAGGTCGCCCTCGCCGCCATCGACCTGGTCACGCTGACCATGGACTTCGACACCGGCGCCGACCACGAGCAGATAGTCGCCCGCCTCCAGCCCCGGGTCGCCGCCCAGACGCCGGGCCGCCCCGCCGTGGAACACGAGCGCGTCGCCCGCTGGGTCCTGGAGAACCTGATCAACGTCGGCAGCGTCGACCGCGGCTTCCGCGCCGTCTACGGCACGTTCGGCACCGACGGTGCCTACGTGCGCCGCGACTACGACTTCAAGCTGATCGAGGAGGTCCCGGGACCCGGCGGCAGCGTCTACCTGCGCACCACCGACGAAGCCGTCAACGTCCTGGTCGGCGCCCTCGACACCGACGTCACCAGCGCCCAGATCGCCGCCGAGGTCAAGCTGGAGGTGCTGATCAACCGCGGCCGCCTCGCCGACGCCCAGCTCGCCGCCGAGCAGGCCCGCTACCGCACCGTGCAGTACGCGGAGACGCTGCGCCGCGCCCTGGAGGCGACCCGGCGCGACGTGCGGGCCGTCGACTGGCTGCGCACGGTCCCCGACATGATCAACGAGGCGCTCGACCACGTGGCCGACCGCTACCGCCACGAGAACGCGATCCTCACCAACATCCGCAAGGCCCGCGACGAGGCCACCGAGCCCGACCACAAGCGCCGCGCCGCCGAACTCGTGGACATCGTCAAGGACTGCATCCGCCGCCACACCCAGTTGCAGTCCCGGCTGCTGGAGGCCGGGCCGCTCTTCCGCGCCGAGCAGGACCGGCAGGCCTTCGCCACCCCGCCCGCGCGCGCCGGACTCGACCTGTACGGGCAGCTGATCGCCCCGGTGCTGCCGCTGCCGGTCGAACGCGCCGTGCGCGTCACCGACGCGTTCTTCGCCCGCGGCACCGGCCAGCGCACCCCTGCGGCCGTCCGCGTCGGCGACCTCGTGGACGCGCTGCTGACGCCGCCCGTCGAACGCGAGCACCTCGGCGCCGAGATGCCGGAACCGGATCTGGTGGCGACCCCGGAGGACAGCCGCTTCAGCGACGAACAGCTCGAAGCCGCCCTGGAGTTGCTCGACCTGCCGCACGACGCGCCGCGCAGGCTCTCCGGCCTGCTCGCCGAGGCCCGCCGCCGCGACAGCGAACTGCCGTACCTGGTGGCCCTGCTGGCGGTGCACGCCGCGAGCCCGCCGGTCGGCACCGCGTACCGGCAGGGCGAGCGCAGGCTGCTGTTCGCCGTGGACGACGGCACACCGCTGGACGACCCGGAGTTCGGCGGCGCCGACCTGATCGTCGGCGCGGCCCTGCTCGACGCCGCGGGCATGGCCGCCGAGCGCACGGCGGGAGAGGGCGCGGCCCACCGCGCCGGTACACCACGGGCGGCGTCGGCGCAGCGCACCGCGACGACCGCGAAGCAGGAGGAAGACCCCAGGTGAGCGAGGCAGAGTACCCAGCGGAGCGGGAACCGGAGCAGCACCGCCCCTCGGCGGCCGTCACCCCGGCCGACACGGCGGACGCCGCCCGGCTCGTCGCCTTCGGCCTCCAGCCCAAGCTGCTGCCCGCCCGGGACGCCGAATACGCCGAACTGATCCGGCGCCACCGCGAGGACCCGGCGTTCGCCCGGCTCGCCGACGCGGTCGCGGCCGGGCTGGGGCTGGTCGTGCTGGAGGTCTCGCCGCGTGCCGGCATGGCGGTGGCCGCCGCCGAGGACTCGGTGTTCGCCGTGCGCATGGGCGACTACTCGCGGCGCGCCGCCTCCGACTCCACCGACCGCTTCCTGCACGGCCTGGCCCATCTCGCGGTCGCCGCCATGGCCTTCCCGCGCCCCGCCGACCTGGCCGACGACGGCTACATCGGCCGCATCACCGTCAACGGCGTGGACGCCTTCGTACGGCAGGCCTGCCGCAGGCTGGAGGAGCGCGCCGAGGAGACCGGGGAGAACACCGACCCGGCCACCGACGCCCCCGGCCTGGAGGCCGCCTGGCGGGTCTACGCGCGGCGCAGCGCCACCGGCGCCACCAAGGACGCCCGCAGACTGGCCGGTTCGACCACCGGCATCGTCGGCAAGGCGGTGGGCTTCCTGGTCGACTCCGGCTTCCTGCAACGCACCGGCGACGAGTCCGGCGGCACGTACCGCACCACCGCCCGCTACCAGCTCCAGGTGCGCGACCTGGCCGGCAGCGCCGCGATGGCCGAACTGCTGGAGCTGGGCGTGGTCCCGGTCGGCGACGGCTCGGCGACCCTGCTGCCGCCCGACGACGACGCCGCCGACCTCGACCTGGTCGCCGACGCGGGCCTGCCGTTCCACTCCTGACCGGCCCGACACCACCCGCGTCGCACCCCGCCCGCCCCGAACCCCGCACGCACCACGACAACGAGAGCCGCCATGTACGAGCTGTCCCGGGTCCGCCTCTACTCCATCGGACCGGCCGGCGCGCGCTACGCCGACACCGTGCTGGACCTGCGGGGCGTCGGCGACCCGGTGCCGCGCCCCGCGCCCGCGCAGGCGGAGTTCTTCGAGGACGAGCCGGTCGGCCCGCCGCGCCGCCCCGCGCCCGCGGGCGTGCTGTTCCTGGAGAACGGCGGCGGCAAGTCGGTGCTGCTGAAGCTGATCTTCTCGGTCATGCTGCCCGGTCACCGCAACACCCTCGGCGGCGCCAGCTCCGGCGTGCTGCGCAAGTTCCTGCTCGCCGACGACTGCGGCCACGTGGCGCTGGAGTGGCAGCACACCGTCACCGGTGAACTCGTCGTCGTCGGCAAGGCCAGCGAGTGGCGCGGCCGCCAGGTCTCCTCCGACCCGCGGAAGTTCGCCGAGGCCTGGTACTCCTTCCGGCCCGGCCCCGGCCTGTCGCTGGACTCGCTGCCGGTCGCCGAGGCCGCCACCGTCCGCCCGGCCGCCGAGGGCGTCTCCGGGGCGCGCGGGCGCCGCCGCACCATGAAGGGCTTCCGGGACGCGGTCACCGACGCGGGCAAGGCGTACCCGCACCTGGAGGTGGTCTGGGAGGAGATCCACGACCGCTGGAACGAGCACCTGGGCGACCTGGGACTCGACCCCGAACTCTTCCGCTACCAGCGGGAGATGAACGCCGACGAGGGCGAGGCCGCAGGCCTGTTCGCGGTCAAGAAGGACTCCGACTTCACCGACCTGCTGCTGCGCGCCGTCACCGACACCCGCGACACCGACGGGCTCGCCGACCTCGTGCACGGCTTCGCCAACAAGCTGGGCCGCCGCGCCGAACTCACCGCCGAACGCGACTTCACCGCGGGCTCGCTGGAACACCTGGAACGCATCACCGAGGTCACCGAGCAGCGCGACCGCGCCCGGTCGGTGCACACCCGCTCCGAGCAGCGCACCCGTGAGCTGGCCCGTCGGCTCTCGGCCCGCGCCACCGTGGAACGCGGCCGCGCCGCCGACCTCGACCGGCAGGTCACCGACGCCGCGCAAGGAGTCACCGACGCCTCCGCGGCCCGTGCCCGCACCGCCTCCGTCAGCGCCGAACTCGCCTACCGCCACGCCTCGTTGAGCCTGGCGGCCGCCGAGAAGGACGCGGCCGCGTTGCGCCGCGAGCTGGTCGACGCCCGCACCCTGCACTCCGCCTGGCAGGCCGCCGAGACCGTGCTGCGCCACCGGGCCGCCGCCGACCGCTCGGCCAGGGTGGCCGCCGCCATCCGCGACGCCGAACGCGATGCCGCGCCCGCGCTGGCCGCCCGCGCCAAGGCCGCCACCGACCTGGTGCGCGCCCTCGCCGCCGCCGCCGACCGCGCCGAGCGGCACGCGGACGAGGAGGAGGAGCGCAGCGTCACCCTTCAGTCCGAGTCCGACAGTGCACACCGCGACGCCACCGCCGCCGCGACCGCCGCCCAGCGCGCCCGCAGCGAGATGGGCCACCTCCAGCAGCGGCTGGCCGAGGTCGAGCAGGAGACCGCCGAGGCGGTACGGGCCGGCTGGCTGGACGACGCCGCGCCCGACGCCGACCCCGCCCGGGCCGCGCTGGAGGCCAGCGACGCGGAGAAGACCGCCGTCGCCGCCTGGGAGACCGCCCGCGACGCGGCCCGCACCGCCACCGAGCGGGCCAAGGAGGCCGCAGCCGAGGAGAGCCGCGCCGAACTCGCCGCCCACCGGGCCGCCGACGCACTGGCCGCCGCCGAGACCGCGCACGCCGCCGAGCACCGCACCGCCGAGGCACTGACCGGCGCCGACCGGCTCGCCGAACTCCTCAGCCTGCCGCCCGCCGTCCGCCCCGCCCCGGACATCCCCGCCCCGCGCGGCGACTCGCCCGAGCACACGGCCGACGACGCGGCCACCCCGCCGTCCGCGCCCGCCGTCCGCCGCCGCACCGCCGAAGGGCCCCTCACCGTCGAGGAGTTGGACCGCTGCGCGGAGACCCTGCGCGAACTGCTCGGCGGGAGCGTGGCCGCCGCCGAGCGCCAGCTGTTCGAACTGCGCACCTCGGCCGCCGACGACTCCCGCATCCTCGCCGCCCTCGGCGACGGCGGACTGTTGCCGCCCGGCCCCGACGTGCTGGCGACCGTCGAGTACCTCGGCGAGCACGGCGTGCCCGCGCTGCCCGGCTGGCGCTACCTCGCCCAGGCGGTCGACCCGGCCGACCACGCCGCCGTGCTGGCCGCCCGCCCCGAACTGGTCGACGGCGTCGTGGTCACCGACCCCGGCACCCACCAGCGGGCCCGCGAGATCCTGGCCCAGGCCGCGCTGCTGCCCCGGTCCACCGTCGCGGTCGGCACCTCGGCCGCCCTGCTCGCCCCGACCCCCGGCGACTCGCCCGCCGACGTCTTCCTCGTACCGCCGAACCCGGCCATGCACGACGAACAGGCCGCCGACGGCGAACGGCAGGCGCTGCGCACGCGCGCCGCGCGACGCGACGAGGAGATCCGGAAGCTGGCCGCGCGCCTCGGCCACGATCGCGAACTCGCCGCCCGGCTCGGCTCGTGGCGCTCCTCCTGCCCGCCCGGCCGGCTCGACGAGCTGGCCGCCGCCGTGACCGGCGCCCGCGACGCGGTGGCCGTGGCGCAGCAGACGCTCACCGACGCCCGCGCCCGGCGCGCCGAGGCCGACGAGACGGCCACCGCGGCCACCGGCGCCGAGGCCGAACGCCAGGACGCCGCCCAGCGCGCCCGCCGCCGCGCCGACGCGCTCGCCGGGCTGGCGTTCCGGCTGCGCGAGCGGGCCGGATGGCAGCGCAGGACCCGTGAACTCGCCGAGGAGGCCGCCGAGGCGCAGGAACGCGCCGAAGCGTGCCTGACCCGGGCCCGTTCCTGCGACGAGGACCGCCGCGCCGCCCAGCGCGCCGCCGACGACGCCCGCCGCACCGTACGGGCGCTGCGCGCCGAACGCGCCGAGATCGCCGGGGCCCCCGAGGGCGAGCCCGACGACGGCGCCCCGGTCGACGCCCCGCTGCCCGCGCTGCGCGAGGCGTACCGGGCCGCCTCCCAGGTGTACGAGAAGGTCGGCGTCGGCGCGGACCTGCGGGCCGAACAGGCCCGCGCGGAGAGCGAGGAGAGCGCCACCCTCGCCGAACTCGACCGCCTCACCAACAAGGTCCGCACCCGCGCCGCCCAGCTGCTCGAAGGCCCGGACGGCGCGGACGGCCCGTCCCGGCAGGCGGCAGCCGCCCGCGCCGAGGCGCTGGTGCAGCGCATCGAGACCCGCGCGGGAGCCGCCAGCGAACACCTGGGCCGTCTGCGCGGCGAGGCCGAACGCCTGGCCCCCGCCGACGGCGAGGCGCACGCCGAGCTGCCCGAGGACCTGGTCCCCGAGGACGCGGAGCGGGCGCAGGCCCTGCTGCGCACCGTCGGCACCGAACTGGCCGCCCGGGACGAGGCGCTGGAGCAGGCCCGCGAGCGGCACGCCCACCTCCAGTACGCGCACCGCGCCGCGCAGGACGCGGCCGGCGCGTTCGAGGAGACCGCGGCCCTCCTGCGCGACCTGCTGCGGGACAACGCGCAGGACGGCGCTGACGCCGAGCCGCCCGAGCCCTACCCGGGCGGTCCCGAGGAGGCCCGGCAGGCCGCCGCGGAGGCCCGCCGCTCGCTGCGCGGCTGCGCCGCCGACCTGTCCGCCGCCGAGGCCCAACTGCGGGAAGCGTGCGACCAGTTGGTGCGGCACGCCAACGCCACCCGCTACGAGCAGGTACGCACCCCGGCCCGCCAGCAGATCCGCGAACTGCCCGGCTCCGCGCTGCCCGAGCACGCCGCCGCCTGGGCCGCCGCGTTCGCCCCCCGGCTGCGGGTCCTCACCGACGAGCTGGCGCAGCTGGAACGCAACCGCGACAGCATCGTGGACCGGCTGCGCGGCCTGGTCGAGGCGTCGCTCGCCACCCTGCGCTCTGCGCAGCGGCTGTCCCGGCTGCCCGAGGGACTGGGGGAGTGGTCGGGCCAGGAGTTCCTGCGCATCCGCTTCGAGGACCCCGACCACGCGCACCTCGTGGAGCGGCTCGGCGAGGTCATCGACGAGGCCACGAGGGCCGCCGTGCGCAAGAACTCCGACCTGCGCAGGGACGGCATGACGCTGCTGCTGCGCGGCGTGGCCGCGGCCCTTGAGCCGCGCGGCGTGGCGGTGGAGATCCTCAAGCCGGACGCCGTGCTGCGCGCCGAGCGGGTGCCGGTCGGGCAGATGGGCGACGTCTTCTCCGGCGGCCAGCTGCTGACCGCCGCCATCGCGCTGTACTGCACGATGGCGGCGCTGCGCAGCAACGACAGCGGCCGCGACCGGCAGCGCCACGCGGGCACGCTCTTCCTGGACAACCCCATCGGCCGGGCCAACGCCACGTACCTGCTGGAGTTGCAGCGCGCGGTCGCCGACGCGCTGGGCGTGCAGCTGATCTACACCACCGGCCTGTTCGACACGACGGCGCTGGCCGAGTTCCCCCTCGTCGTACGGCTGCGCAACGACGCGGACCTGCGGGCGGGCCTGAAGTACATCAGCGTCGAGGAGCACCTGCGCCCCGGACTGCCGCAGCCCGACCCGGACGGCGAGCCGGTGCACGGGGAGATCACCGCGACCCGGATGTTCCGCAGGCCCGCGGAGGTCACCGGATAACGGGCACGGCGCGCCGGGGGGTTCAGGCGCGCGAGACCACGTGGCCGCGGACGCGGTCCTCCCGTGGCCGGTCCGCCGACCGCGACGATCGCGAGGACCGGGCCGCCCGGCGCTCGCGGCGCCGTTCGCGGCGCAGCGCGCGGGCGGCGCTGCTGGGGCTGGAGACCACGCCGTGCCGCTGGTTCCACACCTGGCGGGTCACCCACACGTCCACCACCGCCCAGGTGGAGACCACCGTGGACAGCACGGTGGCCAGCAGCGCGGGAGCGGCGACCCAGGCGCCGGCCAGGGTGCCGAACATGGCGACCACGGCCTCGATGAGGGTGACGGAGGCTATGAGGGCCGCGCGGACCGCCGCGGTGCGCACCGGGTCGGGCATTCTCGCGGTGCCCACCCGGTTCTCGGTCCACAGCCCGGGACCCGCGCCGCGCACCGCCGTCCGTCCCGAAGGCGACGTACCGTCCGATCGCCTCCGCGTCGGCGCCTGATCGGCCGAATCCCCGGCGTCGTGGGCCGCGGTGGCGCCGCGGGGCGTGCTGAGGCGCGACTCGGTGTCCATGGTGCTGCGCTCCCCTCGGGGATACGGACCGATATGTTCCGTGGGCGGACCGCCCGGCTGACGGGTGACTGCCCGGTTTCCGCCCCGGTATTCCGGAAGATCCTCCCGTACTGACGCACGATCGGCGAGCCGTTCCGGTTCCCGCGCGGGGGTGCGTTTTCAGCCACTCGCCGCCGTGAAGATCATAGAGCGGTCCGGGGCCGCTCGCGGTCCGTCACACGGTAAAACCCGCTATCCCTGCCTGAATCATGACATTACGGCCTGGTCAAGCGCCTCAAGTGCGCGGACTTGCATTCGAGTTGGTCACCCGGCAGTAGTAGGCTCGCGCCGTTTGACGGTCCACCGCCCCTGTTCGGGGCCGACGTTGGGGAGGCCATGCGCTTTCGCGGTAAACCGATCCGTCGGAAGATCGTGGCGCTGCTGCTGGTGCCCTTGGTGTCGCTGATCGCGCTCTGGGCGTTCGCCGCCATGATCTCGGTCGGTGGAGTGGTCCGTCTGATGGACGTCGCGCACGTGACCGACCGCGTCGGCTACCCGGTCGAGGACGCCGTCGAGGCGCTGTCCACCGAGCGCAAGGACGCCATGGTCTTCCTGGCCGACCCGCACGACGCGGGCGCCCTGGCCGACCTGCGCGCCGCCGGGCAGCACACCGACAACGCGATCGCGGTGGTACGGACCAACAGCCGCTCCCAGCACATCCCCCAGCAGCTCGACCCCGACTCGCGCCGACGCCTCGACGCGCTCCTCGCACAGGCCTCCCAGTTGCAGGGCCTGCGCTCCCAGGTGGCCTCGGGCAAGCTGTCGCCGTCCGCCGCGTACGCCTCGTACAACGGCTTCGTCGACCCGTACTTCACCTTCTTCCTGGGCCTGAACCCGTTGCAGAACGTGCAACTCGACCGCCAGTCACGGGTGCTCACCCAGCTGTCGATGGCCCGCGAGGCGGTCAGCCGCGAGGACTCCCTGTACTCGGCCGCGCTGGTCGCCGGACGGATGACCCGCGCCGACCAGCGCGCCTTCTCCGACGCGGTGTCCGAACAGCGCCTGATCTACGCGACCTACCCGCAGCTGCTCACCGCCGCCGACGCCGCGCTCTTCGACGACTACTGGCGCTCCAGCACCGGGCAGGCGCTCCACGACGACGAGGAACGCGTCCTCGACGCGCAACCGTCGGACGCCACCCGCCAGGTGACCGCCGCCGACTGGCGCACCACGGCCTCCTCCGTGCTGTCCGACCTGTCGTCGCTGGACCGGCAGGCGGGCGACGACTACAAGCAGCGCGTGCACCCCTACGCCGTCGGCGTCCTGGTCCGCGCGGGCGTCGCGGGCGGCTTCGGTCTGCTGGCCGTCGTGATCTCCGTCGTCGTCTCCTTCCGCGTCGGCCGCGGCCTGGCCCGCGACCTGTCCGCGCTGCGCAAGGAGGCCCAGGAGGCGTCCGGCACCCGGCTGCCACGCGTCATGCGGCGGCTGGCCGCGGGCGAGGACGTCGACATCGAGACCGAGGTGCCGCGCCTGGAGTTCCCGGACGACGAGATGGGCGCCGTGGGCAAGGCGCTCAACACCCTCCAGCGCGCCGCCGTCGAGGCCGCCGTGCGCCAGGCCGACATGCGCCGCGGCGTCTCCGACGTCTTCGTCAACCTCGCCCGCCGCAACCAGGTCCTGCTGCACCGCCAGCTCACCCTGCTCGACGCGATGGAACGCCGCACCGAGGCCGGTGAGGAACTCGCCGACCTGTTCAAGCTCGACCACATGACCACCCGCATGCGGCGGCACGCCGAGGGCCTGGTCATCCTCTCCGGCGCCGCCCCCTCCCGGCAGTGGCGCAAGCCTGTGCCCCTGATGGACGTGGTGCGCGCGGCCGTCGCCGAGGTCGAGGACTACGAACGCATCGAGGTGCGACGGCTGCCCCGGCTCGCGGTGGCGGGCCCCGCGGTCGGCGACCTCACCCACCTGCTGGCCGAACTCGTCGAGAACGCCACGGTCTTCTCACCTCCGCACACCACCGTCCAGGTGCACGGGCAGCACGTCGCCAACGGCTACGTGCTGGAGATCGACGACCGCGGCCTCGGCATGACCCCGGAGGCGCTGCTCGACGCCAACCTCCGGCTCGCCGAGACGCCCGAGTTCGAGCTGTCGGACACCGACCGCCTCGGCCTGTTCGTCGTCAGCCGCCTCGCCCAGCGGCAGGGTGTGCGCGTCTCGCTGCGCCCGTCGCCCTACGGAGGCACCACCGCGGTCGTCCTCGTGCCGACCGCGCTGCTGACCGAGGCCGGCGACGACGCGGCCACCGGCGAGCAGGCGCTTCCCGACGGCGCCGAGCACACCGCCCGTCAGGCCCGCCCCGCCCTCGGGGTCGGCGACGCCGACGGCGTGCCGGACGAGATCGTGCTGCCCGTCAGGACCGCCAGGGTGGAGGCCGCCGGAGCGTCGCGCGAGGCGTTCCGCGAGTGGGGCATGCTGCCCGGCTCGCCCGGTGACACCGACGCCCTCGGGGACGACGACGCACACGCCCGCGACGACACCGGTGCGGCACGGCTGCCGCGCCGCCGCCCGCCGCGCACCGCCCGCCGTTTCGACCGGCCCGACGCCGACGGTGCCGGCACCGCCAGTCACCCCGGCAACCGCACCGGCGATCACCCCGACAGCGCCGACGCGGGCCTCGCCGAGCAGCACCAGCAGGCCGAGGACGCCACCGTGCCCGCCCCGCGCGGCGAACGCCACGACGACGGCCGCCCCGCCGCGCGGCCCGCCCCGGACGACGCGCCGCTGCCGCGCCGCAGGAGGCGCGTCCCGGCCCAGGCGGCCCGGCCCCGCGCCGACGCGGACCGCCCGGCCACCGACTCCGGCGCCGGGGCACCGGTCGGCGGCGGCCTGCCCAAGCGGGTGCGCCAAGCCAGCCTCGCCCCGCAACTGCGCGCCGACGACACCACGCAGACCCGGCAGCCGGCTCCCCAGGAACCGGCGGGAGCGGACCGCGACGCCGACGAACTGCGGTCCCGCATGGCCTCGTTGCAGCGTGGCTGGCAACGCGGCCGGGCCGAGGCCGACGAGGACGCGCCGGGCCCCGGCCCGTCGAGCACCACAGGCACCACAGGCACCACACCCGACCGTGCGGACGCCCCCGGCGACCCCGGCGGCGACGCGACAGGAACGACATCGGAGGGGGACGGTCGATGACCGCGCCAACGGGCCCGAAGGGCGAACTGAACTGGCTGCTGGACGATCTGGTCGACAGGGTGGCCAGCATCCGCAAGGCGCTGGTGCTCTCCGGCGACGGGCTGGCCACCGGCGCCTCCAAGGACCTCACCCGTGAGGACTCCGAGCACCTGGCCGCCGTCGCCTCCGGCTTCCACAGCCTCGCCAAGGGCGTGGGACGCCACTTCGAGGCGGGACAGGTCCGCCAGACCATGGTCGAGCTGGACCAGGCCTTCCTCTTCGTCACCGCCGCGGGCGACGGCAGCTGCCTCGCCGTGCTCACCGACGCCGACTCCGACGTGGGCCAGGTGGCCTACGAGATGGCGCTGCTGGTCAAGCGGGTCGGCGCCCACCTCGGCGCCGCGCCGCGCGTCACCGGCTGACGAAGCGTCATGACCGAAGCGGACCGATGGTACGACGACGCGGCGGGGCCGGTGGTGCGGCCGTACGCCATGACGCGCGGCCGTACCACCCATGCCGCCGAGGACCGGCTCGACCTGATCGCGCTGGTGATCACCGCGGACCGGTACGCGGAGACCGACGACGTGGCGGCCACCGACCACTCGCTGACGCCTGAGCACCTCGACATCCTGGAACTGTGCCGTCAGGAGCCCATCTCGGTGGCCGAACTCGCGGCCGGGCTCGACCTGCCGGTCGGCGTGCTCAGGGTGCTCATCGGCGACCTGCTGGACGCGGGACACGTTCACGTCACCCGGCCGGTCCCGCCCGCAGAACTGCCGGACGCGGGACTGCTGCGCGAGGTGATCGACGGCCTGCGAGCCCTGTGACCCGTACGAGCGAGCGGCGTGCGGCGCGGACCCGACGGTCCCGCCGCACGCCGCTCCCGTACGGAACACCGGGTGACGCCGACCGGCGTTCCCGTCGCGACTGAGGCGCCTCACGTTCAACAAACGAAACCTTGAGCCGACTGTCGTCTTCCTGTGTTTCATCTCTTGACTGCCGTCACGCGACGGGGGAAGGTCATGCCGGGCGTCTGCCGATCCGTCAGGAGCCCGCGATCCACGTTTCGACCGGCCGGTTCCCCATCCCGGAGGACAGCGTGCGAGACCACCCCTTTCGCGGCAGACGCAACCGTCGCCGCTCCCGCCCCGCCCGCCTCGTCGGCACCCTGCTGGCCGCGACCGCCCTGGTCGCCGCCGCCGTGCCGGCCGCCACCGCGAGCCCGGCGGGCGCCCACACCACCGCGTCGCCCCCGTACCTCGACCCACGGCTGCCGGTGCAGACGCGGGTCGACGACCTGCTCGGGCGGATGACGCTCCAGGAGAAGATCGGCCAGATGACGCAGGCCGAGCGGTCGGCGGTCACCTCCGACCCGACGCAGATCACCGGCCTCGGCCTGGGCTCGGTCCTGTCCGGCGGCGGCTCCACGCCGACCCCCAACACCCCGTCCGCCTGGGCCGACATGGTGGACGGCTTCCAGAAGCAGGCACTCGCCACCCGGCTGCACATCCCGCTGCTGTACGGCATCGACTCCGTGCACGGCGACAACAACCTGCTGGGCGCCACGATCTTCCCGCAGAACATCGGCATGGGCGCGACCCGCGACCCGGCGCTGGTGCGCGAGGAGGAGCACGTCACCGCCACCGAGACCCGGGCGACCGGACCCCAGTGGGTCTTCGCCGCCTGCGACTGCGTGGTGCGCGACGACCGCTGGGGGCGCACCTACGAGAGCTTCGGCGAGGACCCCAAGCTCGTTGAAGAGATGGAGACGTCGATCGACGGTTTCCAGGGCACGTCACCGGGCGACCTGGCCCGTCCCGACCACGTCCTGGCCACCTCCAAGCACTTCGCGGGCGACGGCGACACCGCCTACGGCTCCTCCACCACGGGCACGTACACGCTCGACCAGGGCGTCGACATCACCGACTGGTCGCACTTCAGCCGGATCGACCTGGCGCCGTACGTCACCGCCGTCCAGGACCACCACGTCGGCGCCATCATGCCCTCGTACTCCAGCGTCGACTGGACCGAGGACGGCGTGGGCAACCCGGTCAAGATGAGCGCCAACAAGCAACTGCTGACGAACGTGCTCAAGGAGAAGATCGGCTTCAAGGGCTTCCTGATCAGCGACTGGCAGGCCATCGAGCAACTGCCCGGCGACTACGCGACCCAGGTGCGCACCGCCGTCAACGCCGGGCTTGACATGTTCATGGAGCCGTACAACGCGGCCCAGTTCGAGCAGACGCTGATCTCCGAGGTGCAGGCCGGACGCGTTCCGATGTCACGCATCGACGACGCCGTCAGCCGCATCCTGCGCGCCAAGTTCGAACTCGGCCTCTTCGAGCACCCCTACACCGACCGCCGCAACATCGGCACCATCGGCTCGCCCGCCCACCGCGCGGTCGCCCGCCGGGCCGCCGCCGAGTCGCAGGTGCTGCTGAAGAACGCCGACCACGCCCTGCCGCTCAAGCCCTCGCAGAAGATCTACGTGGCGGGCGGCAACGCCGACGACATCGGCAACCAGGCGGGCGGCTGGACGCTGACCTGGCAGGGCTCGTCCGGCGACACCATCCCCGGCACCACGATCCTCAAGGGCATCGAGCAGGACGACCCGAACGTCACCTTCAGCGAGGACGCCTCGAAGCCCATGAACGGCTACGACGTCGGCGTGGTCGTGATCGGCGAGACGCCCTACGCGGAAGGCGTCGGCGACGTCGGCAACGGCCACACGCTGGACCTGTCCGCCACCGACCAGGCCACCGTCGACAAGGTCTGCGGCGCCATCAGGACCTGCGTGGTGCTCGACGTTGCGGGCCGCCCGCAGATCATCACCGGTGAACTGCCCAAGACCGACGCCTTCGTGGCGTCCTGGCTGCCCGGCAGCGAGGGCGAGGGCGTCGCCGACGTGCTCTTCGGCAAGCGGCCCTTCACCGGCAAGCTCCCGGTGAGCTGGCCGCGCAGCGAGTCCCAGGAGCCGATCAACGTCGGTGACCCGCACTACGACCCGCTCTTCCCGTACGGCTACGGCCTGACCACCCGCGCCGTCAGTCACTGAGCGCACACCTGGGGTGATGCGGACCCGCGCACGGGAACGCATCACCCCAAAGCCGCACCGAACGCCCGGGCCACGCCCGGGCGTTCGCCGTCCGGCGGCCAGGTCGTTATGCAACCGCTTCCTGAGGCAGGGAAGTTGGCCCGGACAACGTTGTAGGGTTCCTCGCTGTACCGAGTTGCCGTACTGACCTGCTGTACGCCCTGCGGTCCGACGACCTGGGGATCCGTTGTGGGACGGGAGAAGAGATCGATGGCCTTCGGGCGCTCTGACCGGCGGCGCGCGGCCGCCGAGGAGCCGGTCGCGCTCAAGATGCTGGTGGCCGGCGGCTTCGGCGTCGGCAAGACCACCCTGGTGGGCGCGGTCAGCGAGATCCGGCCGCTGCGCACCGAGGAGTCGTTGACCGAGGCCGGACGCCCGGTCGACGACCTCGCGGGCGTGGAGGGCAAGAGCACCACCACCGTCGCGATGGACTTCGGCCGCATCACCCTCCGCGACGACCTGGTGCTCTACCTCTTCGGGACGCCGGGGCAGGACCGCTTCTGGTTCCTGTGGGACGAACTCGCGCAAGGAGCGCTGGGTGCCGTCGTGCTCGCCGACACCCGGCGGCTGGAGGACTGCTTCGCCGCCGTGGACTACTTCGAGCGGCGCGGCATCTCCTTCGCCATAGCCGTCAACTGCTTCGACGGCGCGCAGATGCACCCGGTGGAGACCGTGCGCGACGCGCTCGACCTCGACCCGCACGTGCCGCTGCTGATGTGCGACGCCCGGGACCGCGAGTCGGTCAAGGAAGTGCTGATCGCGGTCGTCTCGCACGCCATGGAACGCTCGACGGCCACGGCTCCGGCCGCTTCCTGAGCCGCCGCCGCGCCACGCGGCTCCTATGTCTGACGCACGGTCGCCGTCACGGCGCCGTGCCCTTACGGCTTTCGCTCTGAGGGCCAAGCCGGAACGACCTCTCCCACGGACGCCTGCCCGGCCGACTCCTTTTCCGTCGCGGGCGCTTGCCCGGACGTCGTCACGCGTACTTCGCGTACTCCGCGTACCCCCTTCCGCCTTGCGCGGTGCCCCACTGCGCCGTTATGTTGTTCTCGAACCGAGAAAGACTCAAAGTGAGAAGAACTCGCGGCGAGCGCTCGACCGGTGGTCACCGACAGCGCGCGAAGGGGGCGGAACGCCATGGACGGACGGCATGCCGGGCACACCGAGGCGGAGTTCCTGGCCGCCTACGATCCCCGCGCCTTCGACCCGATCGCGGTGACCGTGGACATCGTCGTCCTGACGCTCCGTCAAGAAGTCCTGCACGTACTGCTGGTGCGACGCGGAGGTCAGCCCTTCGAGGGGCGCTGGGCGCTGCCCGGCGGGTTCGTCCAGGCGGGGCGCGAGTCGCTCGCCGAGGCGGCGGCCCGGGAACTCGCCGAGGAGACCGGCCTGCGCGACGCGGGCGGACTGGACCGGGTCCACCTCGAACAACTCGGCTCCTACGGCCACCCCGACCGCGACCCGCGCATGCACGTGGTCTCGGTCGCCTACCTCGCCTTCGCGCCCGATCTGCCGGACGCCACGGCGGGCGGAGACGCGGCGGGCGCCGCGTGGGTGCCGGTGGAGCGCTTCGACCCGGACGCGGCACGACCGCGTCCGCACGCCGGGGACGGGAGGAACGGGGCCCACGGGGGTGGTCCCGTCCGCCCGTCCCCGGTGACCACCGACCCGGACGCGAACGCGCCCGGCTCCGAGGACGACGCCCTCGCCTTCGACCACGCCACGATCCTCGCCGACGGCCTCGACCGCGCCCGCGCCAAGATCGAGTACACCCCGCTGGCCACCGCGTTCCTCGGCGAGGAGTTCACCGTCGGCCAACTGCGCGGCGTCTACGAGGCGGTCTGGGGCCGCTCGCTGCACGCCGGGAACTTCCACCGCAAGGTGCTGTCGGTCCCCGGCTTCGTGGAGTCGACCGGCGGCACCGCCTCCCGCCCCGGCGCCCGCGGCGGCCCGCGCGCCCGCCTCTACCGCGCCGGCGACGCCCGCCTGCTGCACCCCGCGCTGCTGCGGCCGGAACGTGAGGACGACGTGCGATGACCACCGCGTTCACCACCGCGTCCACCCTCGCGTTCGACGAGGCGCTGGCCGCCCTGGCCGCACTCGGCGCCGGCGAACCCGCGTCCGACCGTGAATTCCGTTGCCTGGCCCGCGCGTTGCACCCCGACGCCGCGCCGCCCGGCCGCCACGGCGAGGCCACCGCCGCCTTCGCCCGGCTGACCGCGGCACGGCGACGACACCGCCCGGTGCTCACGACCGGCCGCCACGGCTACACCCTCGGCGCGACGTTCACCACCGGCGACCTGACGACGCTGCGCCACGCCACGTACGACGACGAGGGCACGTCGTGCGAGGTACTGCTGAAGATCCCGCTCGACCCGGCCGACAACGACCTGACACACCGCGAGGCCCGCGCCCTGACGACGCTGGCCACCACCGCGGACCCACGCCACCGCGCCTACGCGCCCACCCTCGTCGAGTCCTTCCGGCACCGCGACGAGGGCGGCACCGAACGCCGCGTCAACGTCCTGCGGCCGCTCACCGGATTCCGCACGCTGGCCGAGGTCGAGGCCGCGTACCCCGGCGGCGTCGACCCCCGGGACGCCGCGTGGATGTGGCGGCGCCTGCTGGTGGCACTGGGATGGGCACACCGCGCGGGCCTGGTGCACGGCGCCGTCCTGCCCGAACACGTCCTGATCCATCCCGAGCGGCACGGGCTCGTGCTGGTCGACTGGTGCTACGCGACCGCCGTCGGCGAGACCGTGCCCGCGCTGGTCTCCCGCCACCGCGACCTGTATCCGCCGGAGGTCCCCGGCCGCCGCCCGGCCACGCCCGCCACCGACCTCCACCTCGCCTCGACCTGCGTCGCCCGCCTGATGCGCGACCTGGCACCGCGCCCGATGCGCGCGTTTCTGCGCGGCTGCCTGCTGCCCGCCGAGGCCCGCCGCCCGCACGACGCGTGGCGCCTGCTCGCCGAACTCGACGACCTGCTCGACCGCCTCTACGGCCCGCGCGTCTTCCGGCCCTTCCACCTGCCGGCCGCCTGAGCGGACACGTACAAAACCACACGCGTACAAAACCACACAGGTACAACACCACACACCTACGGCAGCCACACACGAACGCCTGCCGATCACCGACTTCAAGGGGGAACACCATGGGCAGCGGACGCTGGTCCACCGATGTCTACGACGCCGCCGAGCGCTACCGCAGCGCCTCCGGCACCGGCGCCTTCGCCTACAGCGATCGCGTCACCACGTCCTCGTCGCGCGCCAGTTGGGCCGCGCACCCGTCGCTCGACCCGAACGGCCTGACCGTCCGCGAGAGCCGCGACTCGGCCGAGCACCCCGCCTCGCTCGCCATCGCCGTGCTGTTCGACGTGACCGGTTCGATGCGCCAGGTGCCGCAGGTCCTCCAGACCAAACTGCCGGAACTCTTCGGCCTGTTGCTGCGCAAGGGCTACGCCGAGCACCCGCAGATCCTCTTCGGCGCGGTCGGCGACGCCACCTGCGACCGGGTCCCGCTCCAGCTCGGCCAGTTCGAGTCCGACAACCGCATGGACGACGACCTCGGCAACATCCTGCTGGAGGGCGGTGGCGGCGGGCAGATGAGCGAGTCGTACGAACTCGCCCTGTACACCATGGCCCGCCACACCGCGATCGACTGCCACGCCAAGCGCGGCCGTCGCGGCTATCTCTTCCTCATCGGCGACGAACTGCCCTACGGCAAGGTCAAGGCACGCGAGGTACGTGAGGTCATCGGCGACGACCTGCGCGAGGACATCCCGCTCCCGCGTATCGTCGCCGAACTCCAGCGCACCTTCGACGTCTACTACATCCTGCCCGCCGGGTCCTCCTACGCGGGCGACGCCAGGGTGCTCGACACCTGGCGCAAGCTGCTCGGCCAGAACGTCATCGAACTCGACGACCTCGACGCCGTCTGCGAGACCATCGCGCTCACCGTCGGCCTGGGCGAAGAAGCCATCGATCTGCGGGCAGGACTCGACGACCTCACCGACGTCGGCTCGTCGGCCGCCCCGGCCGTGGGCCGCGCCCTCGCCCCGCTGCACCGCGACCGCGGCACCGTCGCACGCGGCGGAGCGCCCCTGGTCGACCCGGCCGCCGGGACCGCGGCGGGCGGGACGACCCGGCTGTGAACGACCTCGCCGCGGACCACACCATCGTGGTCGACCTCGGCTTCGGCGACGCCGGCAAGGGCACCGTCGTGGACCGGCTGACCGCCCCGGCCGAGGGCGCGAGGCCGGTCCGCGCGGTGGTCCGCTTCAACGGCGGCGCCCAGGCCGCGCACAACGTCGTCACCGACGGCGGCCGCCACCACACCTTCGCGCAGTTCGGCTCCGGCACCCTCAACGGCGTTCCCACCCACCTGTCGCGCTTCGTCCTGGTCGACCCGCTGGCGCTGACCACCGAGGCCGACCACCTCACCGCCCTCGGCGTGCCCGACCCGTACACCCTGCTCACCGTGGACCGCGCGGCCCTGATCACCACCCCGTACCACGCCGCCGCGGGCAGGCAGCGCGAACGGGCCCGGGGCGCCGAACGCCACGGCTCGTGCGGCATGGGCATCGGCGAGACCGCCGCCTACGCCCTCGCCCACCCCGCCGACGCGCCGACCGCGGGCGACTGCGCCTCCCGGCCCCGGTTGCTGCGTCAACTCACGCTGCTGCGCGACCGGTTGACCGACGAACTCGGCCCTCTGGACGCACCCCCGGTCGAGACCTGCGCCGCAGCGTTCGCCGCCTTCGCCCGCACCGTGGACCTCGTGGACGACACGTGGCTGCCCGGCATGCTGCGCGAGGGACCGGTCGTCCTCGAAGGCGCCCAGGGCGTCCTGCTCGACGAATGGCACGGCTTCCACCCCTACACCACGTGGTCCACGACCACCTTCGCCAACGCCGAGACGCTCCTCGCCGAAGCGGGCGCCCCGGCGTCCGCCACACGTCTCGGCGTCGTGCGCACCCACACCACCCGGCACGGCCCCGGCCCCCTCGTCACCGAGGACGCCGGCCTGTCCGCCGCGCTGCCCGAGCCGCACAACGGCCACGGCCGCTGGCAAGGCGCCTTCCGCACCGGCCACTTCGACGCCGTCGCCCACGCCTACGCCGTCGCCGCCTGCGGTGGCGTGGACGGCCTCGCCGTCACCCACCTCGACGCCCCCGCCCGCCACCCGGGCCTGCGCATCGCCCGCGCCTACGCGATCGACGGCGCCGTCGTCGACCACCTGCCCCCGGCCCACCCCGGCGACCTGCACCGTCAGGAAGACCTCACCCGGCGCCTGCTGCGCGCCCGCCCCGCGGTGTGGGACACCCCGGGGCCCGACCCGCGGGCGTGGACGGCGGCCGTGAGCGAAGCGCTCGGCGCACCCGTCGTCCTGGAGTCGCACGGCCCGACCGCCTCCGCCAAGCGCACGCGTCCGCCACAGACCGACCACGCGCGTCCGCCGCAATCCAAGCGCACGCGTCCGCCGCAGGACGGGCCCACGCGTCCGCTACAGTCCCGAGGATGTCCCACAACGCCCCGTCCGACACACCCGGTGACGCTCACGGCGGGCGCACCGTGAAGGACGCCCACTGCTCCTCCTGCGGCACCGCCTTCCCGCCCGACGCGGCCTGGCCCAGAACCTGTCCGTCCTGCGCCGCCACCACGTACCGCAACCCGCTGCCCGTCGCCGTCGCCCTCCAGCCGGTGACCGACGGCGACACCACGGGCCTGCTCGTCATCCGCCGCACCATCGAACCCGCCTACGGCACCCTCGCGCTGCCCGGCGGGTTCATGGAGGTGGGGGAGACCTGGCAGCAGGCGGTGGTCCGCGAAATGCGGGAGGAGACCCGAGTGGTCGCGGACGCGGAACGGGTGCGGCTCGCCGACGTGATGACCGACCTCACCGGCCGCCTCCTCGTCTTCGGCCTGCTTCCGCCCCGCGCCATCGCCACCCTGCCTCCGTCGCGGCCCACGAACGAGACCGAAGGCTGGCAACTCCTCACCGAACCGGCCGAGTTGGGCTTCCCCCTGCACACCCGCGCCACCGCCCACTGGTTCGCGACACGCTGAGCACCCCTACGACTCCACGCCGCGCACCCGCACCGGGAATCCCACCTCCTGCTCGCCCTCCCGTTCCACGACCACCGCGCCGTCGTGCCACCGCGTCGCGAACCGCGCCGTCACCGGTTCCTGCCAGCCGTCGCCCGCGTCGTCGATCAGCACCCCGCCACCGGTCCGCCCCACGGCGGGCGCCCACACCTCCAGCTCCACCGCGCTGTCCGCGCCCGCCACCGGCAGCACCGCCCCCGCGCGCGCCAGCACCACGATCCGCTCCAACGGCGCGTCCAGCAGCACCTGCCCGGGCCCCTCGTACGCGACGCCCGTCACCGTGTCGTACCAGCGCCCACGCGGCAGCCGCACCGCCCGCCGGGTCGCCCCCTGCTCCAGCACCGGCGCCACCAGCAGCGCGTCCCCGAGCAGGAACGCGTCACCCACCCCGCGCAACGCCCGGTCCCGGGGATCGTGCCACCACAGCGGCCGCGCATAGGGCGCGCCGGTGCGGTGTGCGACGTGCGCCAGCGTGTAGAGGTACGGCCGCAGCCTCTCCCGCTCGGCCAGCGCCGCCCGCGCGCACTCCAGCGCCCGCTCCCCGAACTCCCACGGCTCCCGCGGCCCCGCTCCGATCGCCGAATGCGTGCGGAAGAACGGCAGGTACGCCGCCAACTGGAGCCACCGTACGTACAGTTCCGGCGACGGCAGCGCGCTGAAGCCGCCCACGTCCGGCCCCGAGTACGGCACTCCGCACAACCCGAGCCCCAGCACCAGCGACAGCGATGCCCGCAGCCCCGGCCAGCCGGTCGCGACGTCACCCGACCACGTACCGCCGTACCGCTGCATCCCCGCCCAGCCCGCACGCGAGAACAGGAACGGCCGCTGCTCGGGCCGCAGTTCGCGCAATGCCTCGAACCCGGCGCGGGCCATCGCCAGCCCGTAGACGTTGTGCGCCTCGCGGTGGTCGCCACCGCGCCCCTCCATGGCATGCCGCGCCGACCTCGGAAGCGACGGATCACCGAACGCCGCGAACGACGTCGGCTCGTTCATGTCGTGCCACACCCCGGCGAAGCCGCGCTCGAGCCGCTCCGCGTACCACCCGCCCCACCACCGGCGCACCCGGGGATCGGTGAAGTCCGGGAAGACCGCCTCACCCGGCCACACCACCCCCCGCACCACCCGCCCCCGCGCGTCCCGCACGAACGCGTCCGCCGCCGTGCCGCTGTCGTACGCGGCGAGCCCCGGCTCCGCCTTCACCGCCGGATCGACGATCGACACCAGCCGTGTGCCGTGCTCGCCCAACTCCCTTGCCAGACCCGGCAGATCGGGGAAGGCCCGCTCGTCCACCGTGAACACCCGATGGCCTTCGAGGTGGTCGATGTCCAGGTGCACCGCGGACAGCGGCAACCCGCGCTCCCGGTAGCCCGCGACGACCCTGCGCACCTCCCGTTCGCTGCCGAAACCCCACCGGGCGTGCTGGTACCCCAGCGCCCAGCGCGGTGGCAGCGCGGGCCGCCCGGTCAGCGCCGTCCAGGTCCGCAGCACCCGCCCCGGCGGGCCCGTCATCACCCAGTAGCGCAACGGCCCGCCCTCGAACCGCACTTCGCACCCGCCCGGCCGGTCGTGCCCGGAGCCCGCGCCCTCCACGCCCGCGGACAACGTGACCCGGCCGTCCCAGGTGTTGTCGTGGAAGACCAGATGGCACCCGGCGTCCGCCACCACCAACTGCACCGGCATCGTCACGTACAGCGGATCGTCGCCCGGCCCGAACGCGCCACCCGGATCGGTGTTCCACAGCCGGTACGCACCCTGCGGCAGCCGGGGCCCGGCGGCCCGCCCGCCCAGACCGAAGACCTCCGCGTCGGCCGGCGTGCGCGACCGCTGCACCCAGCGGGCCGGGCCCGGCGGCGCGTCCCACCAGCGCGGCGGCGACTCCGCCCGCAGCAACACCCCGCCCGGCGTGCGGAACTCCACCCCGCCGTGCCGCGAGACCACCACCGTGATCCGCTCCGACACCACCCGCCAGCCGTCCGTCTTGAGGTCCGGCTCCAGCACCGCCCGCTCGTCCGCCTCAGGACAACCGCCCGCCAGCGCGTACGACGGCTCGGGCTCCGCGCCGTCCCACCCACAGAACACCGCACCGCCCATCGCCACCCGGATCCGCAACGCCGACCGCGCGAACCGCACCACCCCACCACCCGGCGCGGGCTCGGCCCCCAGCGCCACCCCGGGCACCCGCGCCCGCTCGGCACCGCGCCGCGGCAGGTCCCGCCCGTCCGTCCGGTACCGCCGCCACCCCGCCCACAGCGCCCGCCAGCCGCCCGCCGACCCCACGAACCGCATCTGACGCGCCAGGTCCCGCGTATCCATGCCGCCCACCCTTCCACCGGTACCGCACGGCCCGCCGCGCGTTCAGCCGCTGTTCACCCGCGCCGCCCGGCACGACCCGCGCCACCGGGCCGGGCAGCCCTGGCGCTGCGGACGATCACGTGGCATCGTCCTGCCCATCCGCGCCCGAGGACATTCCGCCCGAGCGTGGCCCAACGCACACCATGCGTCACGCAGCGTCACCCCGGGAGTCGTCGTATGAGCAGCGCACCGCCGTCCAGCCAGGCCCCGCAGCCCCTGTGGAGCCCGGACCCGGACCGCATCGCCCGCACTCAGCTCACCCGCTTCCAGACCTGGGCGGCCGACGCCCACGCAGCCCCGGCCGGCGACCCCGCCGACCCGCTCGCCTCCTACCGGTCGCTGCACTCCTGGTCGGTCCGCGAGCCCGAGGCGTTCTGGACCGCGGTCACCGAGTGGACCGGCGTGCGCTTCTCCACCCCGTACGAACGCGTCCTCGCCGACGCCTCCATGCCCGGCGCCCAGTGGTTCCCCGGCGCCACCCTCAACTACGCCGAACACGCCCTGCGCACCGCCGACGACCCGGCCCGCGCCGACGGCCCCGCCCTGCTCTCCCTCGACGAACGCCACGAGATCCACGAGACCAGCTGGCGCGAACTCCGCCGTCAGGTCGCCTCCCTCGCCGCCCACCTGCGCGAACTCGGCGTCACCCCCGGCGACCGCGTCAGCGCTTACGTGCCCAACGTCCCGCAGGCCGTCGTCGCGCTGCTGGCCACCGCCGCGGTCGGCGGCGTGTGGACCTCCTGCGCCCCGGACTTCGGCGCCCGCGGCGTCCTCGACCGCTTCCAGCAGGTCGAACCCGTCGTGCTCTTCGCCGTCGACGGCTACCGCTACGGCGGCAAGGAGCACCACCGCTCGGACGTCGTCGCCGAACTGCGCCGCGAACTGCCCACCGTCCGCTCGGTCGTCCACATCCCGCTGCTCGGCACCGCCGCACCCGACGGCACCCTGGACTGGGACGAACTGGTGTCCGGTGATGCCGAACCCTCGTACGAGCAGGTGCCGTTCGACCACCCGCTGTGGGTGCTGTACTCCTCCGGCACCACCGGACTGCCCAAGGCCATCGTGCAGTCCCAGGGCGGCATCCTCGTCGAACACCTCAAGCAGGTCAGCCTCCACCTCGACCTCGGCCCCGAGGACCGCTTCTTCTGGTACACCTCCACCGGCTGGATGATGTGGAACTTCCTCGTCGCCGGTCTGCTCGGCGGCACCACGATCGTCCTGTACGACGGCAGCCCCGGCTTTCCCGACACCGGCGCCCAGTGGAGCGTCGCCGAACGCACCGGCACCACCGTCTTCGGCACCTCCGCCGCGTACGTGATGGCCTGCCGCAAGGCCGGCGTCGAACCCGGTCGCGACCACGACCTGTCCGCCGTGCGCTGCGTCGCCACCACCGGCTCCCCGCTGCCGCCGGACGGCTTCCGCTGGGTCCACGACCACGTCAAGGCAGATCTCTGGCTCGCCTCCGTCAGCGGCGGCACCGACGTGTGCAGCTGCTTCGCCGGAGGCATCCCCACCCTGCCCGTGTACATCGGCGAGCTGCAGGGCCCCTGCCTCGGCACCGACCTCCAGGCGTGGGACGCGGGCGGCAAGCCGGTCGTCGACGAGGTCGGCGAACTCGTCGTCACCGCGCCCCTGCCCTCCATGCCGATCCGCTTCTGGAACGACCCCGACGGCGTGCGCTACCGCGAGAGCTACTTCGAGATGTTCCCCGGCGTCTGGCGGCACGGCGACTGGATCACCCTCACCTCACGCGGCACCGTGATCATCCACGGCCGCTCCGATTCCACCCTCAACCGGCAGGGCGTCCGGATGGGCTCCGCCGACATCTACGAGGTCGTCGAACGGCTCCCGGAAATCCGCGAATCCCTGGTCATCGGCGTCGAACAGCCCGACGGCGGCTACTGGATGCCGCTGTTCGTCCGCCTCGCCGACGACGCCACGCTCGACGACGCGCTGCGCGACAAGGTCAAGGCCGCCATCAAGGCCGAGCTGTCGCCCCGGCACGTCCCCGACGAGATCATCGAGGTCCCCGGCGTCCCGCACACCCTCACCGGCAAGCGCATCGAGGTCCCCGTCAAGCGCCTGCTCCAGGGCACCCCGCTGGACAAGGCCGTCAACCCCGGCTCGGTGGACGACATCGGACTGCTGCGGTTCTACGAGGAGCTGGCGACGCGGCGCACCCTGCGGGGGAGCGGCACGGAGGGCTAGCGGCGACCGGGGCCGCGCGACGGGAGCCCGGTGCCGAGCGCGTGACGGGGCCCGGCGCCGACGGGCGGTCACGTTGTCAGTGGTGACGGTTACGGTGAGTGAGCAGTGGTCGAAGGGGCCTCACGCCCTCGCGTGAGGCGCCTCGGCCCTGCCGTCCACGGCGACGAGCCGTGGACGCGGGCAGTCACGTGCTCACGCACGCACTCACGCACTCACGCACTCAGGGGGAAGCCATGACACACCACACCTCGGACCCCACGGGGCAGCGCCGGTCCCGGCCGCGGCGGCGCCCACCGGACCGCAGGGGCCGCGACGCCACCGCCCGGCGCGCCCTGCGCCGCGAGATCCCCAGCACCCTCGGCCTGCTGGCCGACCCGGACCGCTTCGCGGCGATGCGCGCCTACACCACGTTCGCCTTCGACGACCACGGCGACTACCTGCGCCAGACCCAGCACGTGCTGCGCTCCCTCGCCGCGGGCGGCACCCACGTCGCCGTCGCCCTCTTCGAACCCCGCGAGTACGCGGACTACTGCGCCGCCACCGAACAGGACCCCGACGCCCCCGCCTCCCGCACCCGCTACGTCGCCGAAGTCGCGGCCGGCCGGGCCACCGTCGCCTACCGGGGCCAGCCCGTCGAACGCCTCGCCGCCGAACTCGCCACCGCCGCCGACCGCCACGCCACCTGGGAACGCGCCACCGAGGCACTCGCCGCCCACGGCGACCCCGGCCCCGCCTTCGACCGCGCCTCCCTCGCACTGACCCACCTGCTGGAATCCGTCGGCGCAGGCACGCACCACATGGTGTGCAGCGTCCCGCTGGACGGCGTCCCGCTCGTCGCCGTGCTCCACGCCGACTGCGACGACGACGGCACCGTGCACCTGGCCGAGGCCGACGCGATGGTGCTGTGCACCCTGCTCGCCGCCGGACTGACCACCGGCAGTCCCGGCGGCCTGGTCCTGCGCACCGGACGCGGCACACCCGACGCACCCGACCGGGTCAGAGGCTGGACCCTGCGCGACGGCTGGCTGCGCCCCCTCACCGAGGCCCAGGTCTTCAACGCCTACTGCACCGACGCGGAAACCGGAGAGCCGGTGCCACCGGAACCGGGGGTGAGCTACCACGCCGGTACGTTCATCCCACCGCCCGAGGAGTAACCCCGCCGGGGCCCGGGCAACCGACCCCGCACGGTGAACGCATGCGGAAGGGCGCCCCGCCGCACCGACGGAACGCCCTTCCACAAGCCTTGACGCGCGCGCCCGGCTACTCGCCCGACAGCACCGCCTGCGCCGCACGCCGCGCCTCGTCGGCCGTGTCGGTCGCCCGGGCGGCGGCTGCCGCCCGCTCGCACTGCGCCAGCGTGTACTTCGCCAACGTCGCGCGCACGTACGGAATGGACGCCGCGCCCATCGACAGGCTCGTCACACCGAGGCCCGTCAGCACACACGCCAGCAACGGATCGGAGGCCGCCTCACCGCACACACCACAGCTCTTGCCCTCGGCCCGCGCCGCCTCCGCGGAGGACGCCACCAGGTCGAGCAGCGCAGGCTGCCACGGGTCCTGCAACCGCGACACCGCGCCGACCTGACGATCCGCCGCGAAGGTGTACTGCGCCAGGTCATTGGTGCCCAGGGACAGGAACTCGACCTCCTGGAGGATCGACCGCGCCCGCAGGGCAGCCGACGGGATCTCCACCATGGCGCCGAACTTCGCGTGCAGACCCGCCTCCCGGCACGCGTCGGCGAACGCCTTCGCGTCGGTCCGGTCGGCCACCATCGGGGCCATGACCTCCAGATAGACCGGTAGCCCCTCGGCGGCCGTGGCCAGCGCCCGCAGCTGCGACCGCAGCACGTCCGGGTGGTCCAGCAGGCTGCGCAGACCCCGCACGCCCAGCGCGGGGTTCGGCTCGTCCGCGGGCGTCAGGAAGTCCAGCGGCTTGTCGGCGCCCGCGTCCAGCACGCGCACCACGACCCGCCCCTCGGGGAACGCCTCCAGCACCGCGCGATAGGCCGCGACCTGCTTCTCCTGCGACGGCGCGTTACGGCTGTCGTCCAGGAAGAGGAACTCGGTGCGGAACAGGCCCACGCCCTCGGCACCGGCCTCCAGCGCGGCCGGCACGTCCGCGGGACCGCCCACGTTCGCCAGCAGCGGCACCTTGTGACCGTCCGACGTGGCACCGGGACCCGACGCCGCAGCCAGCGCGGCCCTGCGCTCGGCCGCGTCCCGCTCCAGTGCCTCACGCTTGTCGGCGTCCGGGTCGACAAAGACCTCCCCGGTGCTGCCGTCCACCGCGACGACGACGCCCTCGGCCAGTTCGACCGCGCCCGGCAGCGCGACCACGGCGGGCACCCCCATCGCCCGGGCGAGGATCGCGCTGTGGCTGGTCGGGCCGCCCTCCTCGGTGACGAACCCCAGCACCAGCGACGGGTCGAGCAACGCGGTGTCCGCGGGCGCCAGGTCCCGGGCGATCAGCACGTACGGCTCGTCGCTGTCAGGCACACCCGGCATCGGCACGCCCAGCAGCCGGGCCACGATGCGGTTGCGCACGTCGTCCAGGTCCGCGACCCGCCCCGCCAGGTACTCCCCGGCCCCGGCCAGCAGCGCCCGGTACGAGGCGAAGGCGTCGTACACCGCCCGCTCGGCCGTGCTGCCCACCGCGATCCGGCGCTCGACGTCCGCCAGCAGCTCCGGGTCCTGCGCCATGAGCGCCTGCGCCTCGAGCACCGCCTGCGCCTCGCCGCCGGCCAGGTTCCCCCGGGCGACCAGGTCGGCGGCCACCGCCTCGACCGCCTGACGTGCCCGCCCCTGCTCGCGGGACGCCTCGTCCTTCGGGATCTGCTTGGCCGGCGGTTCCAGGACCGCGGTGCCCATGTGCCGTACCTCGCCGATCGCCACACCGTGGCTCACGCCGACGCCTCGCAGCGTTGTCTCCATCTCACCGTCTCCGCTCGGTGCGGCGGCATCCGCCGCGTCTGTCCTCACCGTGAGCGCGTCACCGCGCGCGTCAGCTCCAGCTGAAGAGCTGGTCACCGGGCTTGACGTCGCCGTCCTCCACCACCGCGCCGAGCGCGTCGGCGGTCGCCTCGAGCGCCACCACCGGGCACACCGGCGACTTGCCGGCCTCTTCCACGGCCGCGGGGTTCCACCGCACGACCGGCTGACCGCGGCGCACCGTGTCGCCCTTGGCCACCAGCAGCTCGAAGCCCTCGCCGGCCAGCTGAACGGTGTCGATGCCCAGGTGGGTCAGGACACCGTGTCCCTCCGCGTCCACCACCACGAAAGCGTGCGGGTGCAGGGAGACGACGATCCCGTCCACCGGCGACACGGCCGTAGACGGCTCCCGGACCGGATCGATGGCGGTACCGGGTCCCACCATCGCACCCGAGAACACCGGGTCGGGCACGGCGGCGAGCCCGATGGCACGACCGGCCAGAGGGGTCGTCACAGACGTCATGGGAAGCCTCCTAGAGGGGGAGTTCACCGGGCGCCGACCCGCTCCGATCCGGACGGCGATACCCGCTAGAGCAGCGTAAGTCATCCGGCACCGGTTTAGACCACTTGCTCGCGGTGCCCCCTGGCGAGCCCCCGCCCCGGCACGCGATTTGCCTCGCGTCCGCCCCCTCCAGTACGTTGTCGCAACCGCCTCGACGAGCCGCACGGAAACGTGTGTGCCGGTGAGGTCGGTAAAACCCCGGCGGTAAATCGGATCGGAAATG
>NZ_JAINVZ010000060.1 GCF_019890615.1 Streptantibioticus parmotrematis
GCGGTGTCGAGTTGGTTGTTCATGGTGGTGTCGTAGACGGGGCGGGTGGTGTCGCGCAGGATGCCGATGGGGGTGTGGTGGAGGGTGTCGGGGTCGGCGAGGCGGGTGAGGGCGAAGGCGGTGGTGGGTGAGGTGGCGTGGGCGTCGTGCACCAGGATCTGGTGGGTGTTGGTGTCGGTGACCTCGACGGCGGTCAGCTCTCCGGTGTGGGGATCGCGGACGATGCCTTTGGTGTTGTTGGTGCCGAAGCGGATGGGTTGGCCGTGTTCGAGGCGGATGAGGGTGTCGTCGGCGGTGGTGGGGTTTTTGAGGGCGTCGAAGGCGCCGTCGTTGAAGATGTTGCAGTTCTGGTAGATCTCGACGAGGGCGGTGCCGGGGTGGGCGGCGGCTTGGCGTAGGACGTTGGTGAGGTGTTTGCGGTCGGAGTCGATGGTGCGGGCGACGAATCCTGCTTCGGCTCCGAGGGCGAGGGAGAGGGGGTTGAAGGGGGTGTCGAGGGACCCCATGGGGGTGGATTTGGTGATTTTGCCGGTTTCGGAGGTGGGGGAGTACTGGCCTTTGGTGAGGCCGTAGATGCGGTTGTTGAAGAGCAGGATTTTGAGGTTGACGTTGCGGCGCAGGGCGTGGATGAGGTGGTTGCCGCCGATGGACAGGGCGTCGCCGTCGCCGGTGACGACCCATACGGACAGGTCGCGGCGGGTGGTGGCGAGTCCGGTGGCGATGGCGGGGGCGCGGCCGTGGATGGAGTGCATCCCGTAGGTGTTCATGTAGTACGGGAAGCGGGAGGAGCAGCCGATGCCGGAGATGAACACCACGTTCTCGCGTGCCAGGCCCAGCTCTGGCAGGAAGCCCTGGACGGCGGCGAGGATGGCGTAGTCACCGCATCCGGGGCACCAGCGCACTTCCTGGTCGGACTTGAAGTCCCGCGCGGACTGCTTCCCGTCGGCCTTCGGCACCAGCGACAACGCCGGCAGACCACCAGGCGTCACCGGCCCGGCGGAGGCCGGGG
>NZ_JAINVZ010000061.1 GCF_019890615.1 Streptantibioticus parmotrematis
GCAAGGCAGCCTCCTCGGCTAGCGTCAACCGCCGGACAGGCATGCGCCGACGCGCCACCGGACCGTAAGGTTCGGTGACGCGTCCCTTAGGCTCGACGGCCCAACGGCCCGCCGAAGACCGGCAATCCGCCCAGCTGGAGGAGGAACCGTGGCAACGCCCCCAGGCGGACACCCCTATGGCGGTCCGCAGCAGCAGCCGCAGCAAGCACCGCTGAAGCGATTCAACTTCCCTTCGGCGCCGAGCCCACGGCTGCGGCCGGGCCCCGGGCAGCAGCCCGAGCAGGCCCCGTCGTACGACCAGCAGCCGCCCGTGCCCCGGATCGAGCCGCACATGCCGCCACCGCGCGGCGCGGGCACCGGCGCGGGCGGGGCCTCGGGAGGCGGCACGGGGGCGCGCGGCGGCCGTCGCACGCCGCTCGGCTCGGACCAGCAACCCCTGGTGCGCCCGTACGCCATGACCGGTGGACGCACCCGGCCGCGCTACCAACTGGCCATCGAGGCGCTGGTGTCCACCACCGCCGACCCCGAGCGGCTGCGCGGCCAGCTCCCCGAGCACCAGCGGATCTGCCATCTGTGCCGGGAGGTCAAGTCGGTCGCGGAGGTCTCGGCCCTCCTCTCCATCCCCCTCGGCGTCGCCCGAATCCTCGTCGCCGACCTGGCGGAGGCCGGACTCGTCGCCATCCACCAGCCCGGTGGCGACGAAGCCGCCGGCGGTCAACCAGATGTGACACTGCTCGAAAGGGTGCTCAGTGGACTTCGCAAGCTCTAGCGGTGCAGCCCGCTCCACCACCTCCGCGAAGATCGTGGTGGCGGGCGGCTTCGGCGTGGGCAAGACCACGTTCGTCGGTGCCGTATCGGAGATCAACCCGCTGCGCACCGAAGCCGTGATGACGTCCGCGTCCGCGGGCATCGACGACCTGACGCACGCGCCGGACAAGACCACGACGACCGTG
>NZ_JAINVZ010000062.1 GCF_019890615.1 Streptantibioticus parmotrematis
ACGGTGACGTGGGCGAACGCGGCTCCGGCACCGGCCAGGACGGTCGCGGCGGCGAGGCCGCCGGTCAGCACGGCACGACGCAGCAGCAGCGAACCGCGAGTGGGGGTCCGGGGAAGCGACATGGGGGTGAACTCCTTGGAGGGTGGGACGGGAGGGCGGCTCCGGGAGCCGCCCTCCCACCGGGGGGTCAGGCCGCGACGAGTTCCGCGGCCTCGATGGCGTGGATCAGCGAGGTCCTGGCGCGCGCCACGCGCGAACGCACCGTTCCGACCGGGCAGCCGGTGACGGTGGCGGCCTCCGCGTACGGCAGGCCGACCAGATGGGTCAGGACGAACGCCTCCCGGCGTTCGACGGGCAGGGCGTCCAGCAGTTCGCGCAGGGCCAGGCCCTCCTCGAAGCCGGGCAGACCGCGCGGCTGCGTGCGCTCCGCCACGAGCTGCCAGTCGGCGGTGTCGGACAGCCGGGGCCTGCTGGCGGCGTACCGGAAGCGGTCGGCGACCGTCCGGCGCGCTATGGACAGCAGCCAGGTACGCGCGCAGGACCGCCCCTCGAACCGGGGCAGGCTGCACAGGACGCGCAGGTAGGTCTCCTGTGTCAGGTCGTCGGCGGCCTGACGGTCGCCGCTGAGGTGGGCCACGTAGCGCCACACGTCGAGCCGGGTGGCGCGCACGAAGCGTTCGACGGCCAGCGGTGAGCCGTCGCGGGCCGCGAGGGCCAGCTCGGTCACCGCGGCGTCGGCGGCCGCGTACGGCCCGGGGGCGGTGTCACGAGCACCAGGCCGCCGGGGGCGCGCGGGCGTACTGAGGGCAGGGGTCATCACCAAGGGTCCTTGGAGGTGATCCGGACGGCGTCGGGCCGC
>NZ_JAINVZ010000063.1 GCF_019890615.1 Streptantibioticus parmotrematis
GACCGTGGTCGTGGTCTTGTCGGCGACCTTGCTCAGGTCGTCGATCCCGGCGGACGCCGAGGTCATCACGGCCTCGGTGCGCAGCGGGTTGATCTCGGAGACGGCACCGACGAACGTGGTCTTGCCGACGCCGAATCCGCCGGCCACCACGATCTTCGCCGAGGTGGTCGAGCGGGCGGGCTCCTGCCCGTAGGCCTGCCCCTGCGGCGCGAAGCCCGCGTACGGGTCGGCTGCCGCCTGCGGCCTAGAGCTTCCGAAGTCCACTGAGCACCCTCTCCAGCAAAGTCACGTCCGGCTGTCCGCCGGCCTCACCGTTGCCCGGCTGGTGGATGGCGACCATGCCCGCTTCGGCGAGGTCGGCCACCAGGATCCGGGCCACGCCCAGCGGAATGGCCAGCAGCGCCGAGATCTCCGCCACCGACTTGATCTCCCGGCACAGGTGGCAGATCCGCTGGTGCTCCGGGAGGAGGGCACCGTAGCTCGACGGATCCGCCGTGGTACTGACCAGGGCCTCGATGGCGAGTTGATATCTGGGTCTGGTGCGACCACCGGTCATGGCGTACGGCCGCACCAGCGGCTGGTCGCCCTCGCCTCCGTACGGCGCGTGGTGGGCGGCACCGTACGGGCCGGGTGAGGCGGATGGCGGAGTCATGGGTCAGGCCCTCCGAGCAGATGCGGATGGAACGGGTCCGGTCGTTGCGTGGGGGGAGGTGCGATGAAACTGCCGTACCGCACGGACGGCATCCGTGCGGTACGCGCCCGGCGGGGTCAGCCGCCGAGCAGAGTGCCCTGA
>NZ_JAINVZ010000064.1 GCF_019890615.1 Streptantibioticus parmotrematis
GTGCTGTTGGTGGCCGGTGTGCTGGAGCAGCGGCGTCATTACGCGTCGTTGGAGCAGATACCCGTGCGGGTGCTGGTCAACGGTATTCGTGGCAAGTCGTCGATCACGCGGTTGTGTGCGGGGGCGTTGCGGGGTGGTGGTCTGGTGACGGTGGGCAAGACCACGGGGACGGCGGCGCGGTTCATTCATCCGGATGCGACCGAGGAGCCGGTGTACCGGAAGTTCGGTCTGGCGAACGTGGTGGAGCAGATCGGGATCGTGCGGCGGGCGGCGACGTATCGTCCGGATGCTCTGGTGATCGAGTGCATGGCGGTGATGCCGGCGTTGCAGGAGATCAATCAGGAGAAGCTGATCCGGTCCACGATCGGTGTGCTGTGCAATGTGCGTGAGGATCATCTGGCGGAGATGGGTCCGACGCTGGACGACGTGGCGCGGTCGTTGTGCCGGTCGATGCCGGTGGGCGGGATCTGTGTGACGGCGGAGAAGGACCGGCTGCACATTTTGCGGGAGGAGGCGGACCGGCGGGACTGCCGTTTGGTGGCGGTGGATCCGGAGTTGGTCACGGATGAGGAGTTGCGCGGGTTCTCGTGGTTCACGTTCAAGGAGAACGTGGCGATCGCGTTGGCGGTGGCGGATCTGCTGGGGGTGGA
>NZ_JAINVZ010000065.1 GCF_019890615.1 Streptantibioticus parmotrematis
GCCGCCAAGCGGTTCTCCCACCGGGCCGAGCAGATGGAGGACATGCTCCAGGTCGGAACGATCGGCCTGATCAAGGCCGTTGACCGCTTCGACCCGGACTACGGGGTGGAGTTCGTCACCTTCGCGATGCCCACCATCGTCGGCGAGATCAAGCGCTTCTTCCGGGACACCAGTTGGGCCGTGCGCGTCCCGCGGCGTCTGCAGGAACTCCGTATCGACCTGGCGAAGGCCACCGACGCCCTCGCGATCGAACTCGACCGCGCCCCTACCGTCGCCGAACTCGCCGCGCGGCTCGGCATCGAGGAGGAAGAGGTCCTTGAGGCCCAGGTGGCCGCGAACGCCTACACCGCCTCCTCGCTCGACGCCCCGGCCACCGACGGCGACAACGACGACGAGGGAACGTCCTGGGCGCACCGCACGGGCGACGAGGACCCGGCGCTGGAAGGTGTCGAGAACCTCACCGCGCTCAAGCCCCTGATCGCCGCCCTGCCCGAACGCGACCGGGCGATCCTTTCGATGCGCTTCGGCGCCGACATGACGCAGGCCGCCATCGGCGCGGAACTCGGCATCTCCCAGATGCACGTCTCCCGCCTGCTCACCCGCACCCTCA
>NZ_JAINVZ010000066.1 GCF_019890615.1 Streptantibioticus parmotrematis
CGGGGTCGTCCACGGTGATGTCCTCGACGGCGATACCGTCGATCTTGGCCTGGCGGGTGCGGACCATCAGGTCGTGGTTGGCCGGGTCGTAGGAGATGTTCCCGGTGCCGTCCTGCTTCTCGATCCCCCCGATCCGGTGCTCGAGCCCCGGTGTGCCCGGCACCGCCCACGGCCGCGCCAACGTCTGCGGATCCCGCAGATACGGCCAGAACTCCCCGTCATGATTCGGCCCAGTCGCGAACTGCACCCGCAGATCGGGGAGTTCGTCCAGTTCCGGTACCCGCCACGGTTCGGAGCCGTTCGCCAGATACCCGTCCGACAACAGGAAGACGGGTGTGCGGTAGGTCAGCGCGATGCGGGCGGCTTCCAGGGCGGCGGTGAAGCAGTCGCCGGGGGTGGCCGGAGCGACGATCGGTACGGGTGCTTCGCCGTTGCGGCCGTACATCGCCTGTAGCAGGTCGGCCTGTTCCGTCTTGGTCGGCAGGCCTGTCGAGGGGCCGCCGCGCTGGATGTCGACGACCAGCAGCGGCAGCTCCAGCGAGACCGCCAGCCCGATCGTCTCCGACTTCAACGCCACCCCAGGCCCGGAAGTGGTGGTGAC
>NZ_JAINVZ010000067.1 GCF_019890615.1 Streptantibioticus parmotrematis
CCTGTGTGAAGTCGCCGTCGTCGAGAAGGCCGACCAGCACCTGGGTCATGCTGTCGATGCCGGGATCCCGGACGATGAGGCCGTCGGAGCACCAGAAGTAGCGGCCGCCCAGCGCCTCGCCAGTTCGGGACCTCCTCGCCATGATGCGTTCGACCTCGGCAAGCGTGAACACAGTCGCACTCCAACGTGAGCCGTCCGGTGTCAGCCGGACCTCGACGTCGACGTTGCAGACGCTGTCCAGAGGTTCGCCTGCGTTGGGCAGGAACGACGCTTCGAACCGATCCGTTCGGACGCGGTACCAGGGTCCGTCCCATCCCTGCTCTGCGGCTTCGGTCCCGGTGTTGGTCATTCGGGGAGTATGTCGAGCGGACGCGAAAGGCTCAACCCGGTTCTCTGGCATGCTTCCGCGTCGTGACCGCGAACCTTGTCCCCGACGAGCTGTGGGATCGGATAGCCCCACTGCTGCCGACACGGCCCGCACGACGGCACCGCCATCCCGGGCGGCTCCCGGTACCCGACCGGGTCGCACTGGCCGGCATCGTCTACGTCCTACGCAAGGGCGTCGCCTGGCGCGACGTACCGTGTCAGGTCGTTGG
>NZ_JAINVZ010000068.1 GCF_019890615.1 Streptantibioticus parmotrematis
TGTCGACGCTGCCGAATTTTCCGGCGGAGATCAGGGCTCCGGCGGGGACGTTGCCGGGGGTGTCGTCGTTCCAGTTGCATTTCGCGGATCACGACATTTTGACGCCGGGTGATGCGCCGGATGTGCTGGTGGCGATGAACCCGGCGGCGTTGAAGGCGAACATCGGGGATCTGCCGGCGGGCGCGGAGATCATCGTGAACACCGATGAGTTCACCCGCCGGGCGTTGCAGAAGGTCGGCTATACGGCCGATCCGCTGGAGGACGGGTCGCTGGAAGGCTTCCGGGTGCATCCGGTGCCGTTGACGACGCTGACGGTCGAGGCCCTGTCGGGGTATGAGCTGTCACGGAAGGAGGCCGAGCGGAGCAAGAACATGTTCGCGCTGGGCCTGCTGTCATGGATGTACCACCGCCCGACCGCCTCCACGGAAGTGTTTCTGCGGGCGAAGTTCGCGAAGAA
>NZ_JAINVZ010000069.1 GCF_019890615.1 Streptantibioticus parmotrematis
GGTGACCGCCTGAAGGCGGGAGCCGTCCGCGAGCCGCAGCGCCAGGAACGGGCTCGCCGTCGAGAGGGTGCGCTCCGATTGCCCGGCACGGCGCGCCAGGTCGTGCAGCAGCTCGCGTAGTTCCTCGTCCGAGTCCGCGACGGGCGCGACTTTGCGGCGGCGGCCGTCGGTGAAGTCCAGCCAGACCTCGGCGTGGCCGTTGATCAGGATGTTCTCCACTGCCGGGTTGTCCAGGTGCGGCTGCAGGCGCCCTGCCCGGAACTGCAGGTCGAACACGGCCTGGGCCACCGCGGCGTCCTCGGCCTGCGATACCGGCACACCGCGCTCGATCGCGACCGCGTCGGCCCAGATCGCCACCTGCTCGTTGATCAGCGCCCGTCCTTGCTGTTCCTGAGCTGCCGCCGGCAGACCGGGCTGTGCGCGCAGGAGTTGCGACAGGCGCTCGCCCAC
>NZ_JAINVZ010000007.1 GCF_019890615.1 Streptantibioticus parmotrematis
GGGGGGGGGGGGGGGGGGGGGGGTGCTGGGGGGGGGGGGGGTGGGGGTGGCTGGGGGTTTGGGGGATGCGGCGTGCTTCGGGCTTGAGGGGGTGCGGGGTGCGGGGTGCGGGGTGCCCGGGGCGTGGCTCGCGGAGCGGTGACTGTCGGCGGGATGCGGTAGACCTTGGCGGGTGACCGAAGACCTGGAGGCGCTGCGGCGCAGGCTGACCGAGTTCGCGGCGGCCCGGCACTGGCAGCCGTACCACACCCCCAAGAACCTCGCGGCGGCGCTCAGCGTCGAGGCCTCCGAACTCCTGAAGATCTTCCAGTGGTCGACCCCGGAGGAATCCGCGCGGGTGATGGCCGACCCGGACGCGGCGCACCGGGTGGAGGACGAAGTGGCCGACGTGCTGGCCTATTTGCTCCAGTTCTGCGAGGTCCTGGGGATCGACCCGCTCGCCGCCCTCTCCGCCAAGATCGACCGCAACGAACGGAGGTTCCCGGCACCGGGAACGGGAACGGGGGAGGCGTGAGGCGGTCGAGGGGATGAGCCGGGAGGGCCGCCTCCGCAGGGTGAGTTGAGCGGACCTGTAGAGCCTTCAGCCCGTGTGAGTTCGACCGGCCCCGTGAGTTGTACGGGCCCAGATACCCGCCCGGCCCCCGTGAGCTGTCCGGACCCGCGAGTCGACCGGGCCCCGTGAGTCGAAGGGGCACACCGCCGCGCGGCTGGTTTCCCGCCATCATGCCCCCTCTTCGCCCGCCTCCAAGCCTTCAGCCCCTCCCTTCCCCCGCAAGACTGACGAACTTATCCACAACCATCCGCCCGTCCACCGAAATCGATGCCCGCCCCCACTCCGGGCTCCCGTCGTCCACGCTGAGTGACGAGGGCGCCGTGAGGTGCCGTGGGAACGACCAGGCGGGAGAGATCGAGATGGACGCCCTGAGGCTCATCACGGTGACGAGGCACGCGCTCGCGCGGGCCCGGGACGCGCAGGAGGTCATCGCGGAGGCGTGGCAGGCGCAGGCGCTCGTGGAGGCGGTCGGTGCCCACCTCGCGGTGACCGGCGACGCCCCGCCCCGCATGCGCGGAGGCCCGGCGAGGGCGGCGGCCCTCACCGGGGTCCGGGAGCCGTCCGCCGCGCTGCGGGCCCTGCTGGCCCTGGCCGCCGACGTGGTCGTCGCCCTGGTCGCCGTCGCCTGCGCGACCGAGGAGGAGAACGTCTACTGGCAGTGCATCGAGGCGATGGACGCCGTGGACGAGGCGAGGGACCGCGTGCGGGACCTGCTGACGCGATACGCCTCCGGCCCGCCGCCGCCCGCGCCCCCGTCCGGGCCACCGTCGCCTTCGTCCGGCCCGCCCGCGCCCCCGTCCGGCCCGCCGCCGCCCCGCTCCGGTCCACCCTCTCGCCACTCCGGTCCACCGCCGCCCCGCTCCGGTCCGAGGCCGCCCCCGGAGTCGGGAGACGGCCCGCCGCGGCCCGACAGCGCACCGGAAGCGAAGAAGGCCCCTCCGTAGCCCGCCTCCGGTCCGGCCCCGCGCTCCGCCGCGCCCTCGCGCAAGCCCCAATACAGCCATTCGAGTGGCCCGCTCCCGGTCTGGCCGGATGGCGTGCTGAGGCGATTGGTCGGGCGCCGGGCGGGCAAAGAGGGCAGAGGAGCGAGCAGCAGGGGAACAGGTGTTCGTAAAAAGCGTGCGGTTCGCCTCGGATCGTGATGCAGTGGAGTGGTTGCCCGAGCGAGACCGTCGAGCGAGAGGGTCCGGCAATGAACGCTTTCCTTCCCATCGGAGAAGCGGAGGCCGAGGCGCGAGCCCACGGCATCTGCTTCAAGAACGGCCCACCGCGCCGCGTCGGCGTCGAACTGGAATGGCTCGTCCACGACGCGCGTGACCCCGCGCGTCCCGTCGCCCCGCCCCGGCTCGCCGAGGCCCACCACGACCTGCGTCGACTCCCGCTCGCCTCGCTGCTCACCCAGGAGCCCGGCGGTCAGCTGGAGCTGAGTTCTCCGCCGGCCGAGTCGTTGACCTCCTGCGTGGAGTCGATGACCGCCGACCTCGCGATCGTCCGTGAGGCGTTGCGTGACCACGCGCTGCGTCTCGCCGGGTTCGGTCACGAGCCGTGGCACCGGCCGCGCCGCGTGCTCCAACTGCCGCGCTACACCGCCATGGAGGAGTACTTCGACCGGGCAGGGCCGGTCGGCCGCTCCATGATGTGCAGCACGGCCTCGGTCCAGGTCTGCCTGGACGCCGGCACCGCGGGTGCCGGACCCGACGGATACGCGGCCCGCTGGCGGCTCGCCCATCTGCTCGGTCCGGTGCTGATCGCCGCGTTCGCCAACTCGCCGCTCAGAAGGGGCCGCCCCACCGGCGTCCGTTCCACCCGCCAAGCCGTCTGGACCGCTCTCGACCCCGGTCGCACGACCGCCCCCGACCACGCCGACGATCCCAGGGACGCGTGGGCCCGCTTCGCGCTGGGCGCTCCGGTGCTGTGCGTGCGCGCGGAGGAGGAGGGACAGCCGTGGGCGGTGCCGCCGACCGGGCTGACGTTCCGCGAGTGGATACGCGGGCGGGGCCGGGCGGCGGGGCTGCGGCCGCCCACCGAGGACGACCTCGCCTACCACCTGACCACCCTGTTCCCGCCGGTCAGGCCGCACGGCCACCTGGAGTTGCGCATGATCGACGCGCAGCCGGGCGACGACGGCTGGGTCGTGCCGCTGGCCGTCACCACGGCGCTGCTGGACGACCCGGTGGCCGCCGAGGCCGCCCACCGCGCGGTGCGGCCGCTGGACCTGCGGCCGTACGAGCGGGCGCCGGGCAACCCGTTGTGGCGCCGTGCGGCGCGCGGCGGGATGACCGACGCCGCGTTGCGGCTCGCGGCGGACAAGTGCTTCGCCGCCGCCCGCGAGGCGCTGCCCAGGCTCGGTGCCTCGACGGCGATACGCGACGCCGTCGAGACGTTCGCCGACCGCTATGTCGCCCGGGGCCGATGTCCCGCCGACGACCTGCTCGACCCGTACTCCATCACCACCACGGCCGGCCGGGTGCCCGCCCGGACGGCTCCGCTCATCGGGAAGGACGGCCGATCATGACCGACACCGACGCCGCTCCGCCGGACTCGGAGGCCGCCGGCACCGACCCCGAGGCGCTCAGGCGCCGCGCCCTTCACGTCCTGGACGGCGCGCGCCACCGTACGCACCACCTGACGACCTGCGTGGACGAGCAGGACCTGATCGCGCAGCACTCCCCGCTGATGTCGCCGCTGGTGTGGGACCTGGCGCACATCGCCAACCAGGAGGAGCTGTGGCTGCTGCGCGGGGTCGGCGGCAGGGAGGCGATCCGCCCGGACATCGACCCCATCTACGACGCGTTCGAGCACCCGCGGTCCGCGCGTCCGACGTTGCCGCTGCTGTCGCCCGGGGAGGCGCGCGGATACGCGTCCGAGGTGCGCGGCAGGGTGTTCGACCTGCTGGAGACGACCGCGTTGCGCGGCGACCGGCTGGTCGAGGCGGGCTTCGCGTTCGGCATGATCGCGCAACACGAGCAGCAGCACGACGAGACGATGCTGATCACCCACCAACTGCGGCGCGGACCGGCCGCGTTGACCGCTCCCGAGCCGCCTCCGGCGCCCGCCGACGCCGCGTTGCTGCCGCGTGAGGTGCTGATCCCGGGCGGCCCGTTCACCATGGGCACGTCCACCGAGCCGTGGGCGCTGGACAACGAGCGCCCGGCCCACCAGGTGGACGTGGCGCCGTACTTCCTGGACACCACCCCGGTCACCTGCGGCGACTACCAGCGGTTCATCGCCGACGGCGGCTACCGGGACCGGCGCTGGTGGGCGCCGGAGGGCTGGGAGATGGTGCGGCGCCACGATCTGGAGGCGCCGTTGTTCTGGAGCGGCGACGGGCGGCGGTGGCTGCGGCGCAGGTTCGGCGAGGTCGAGCCGGTGCCCGAGGCGGAGCCGGTCCTGCACGTCAGCTGGTACGAGGCCGACGCCTACGCGCGGTGGGCCGGCAGGCGGCTGCCGACCGAGGCCGAGTGGGAGAAGGCCGCCCGGCACGACCCGGCCACCGGCCGCTCCCGCCGCTACCCCTGGGGCGACGCCGACCCGACCCCAGAGCGCGCCAACCTCGGCCAGCGCCACCTGCGTCCCGCCCCGGCAGGAAGCTACCCGCAGGGCGCCTCGCCGTACGGCGTGCGGCAGTTGATCGGCGACGTGTGGGAGTGGACGGCGAGCGACTTCCGCCCGTACCCGGGGTTCGAGCCGTTCCCGTACCGGGAGTACTCGGAGGTGTTCTTCGGTCCCGAGTACAAGATGCTGCGGGGCGGGGCGTTCTCGGTGGACCCGGTCGCCTGCCGGGGCACCTTCCGCAACTGGGACTATCCGATCCGCCGCCAGATATTCGCCGGCTTCCGCACCGCACGCGACGCCCGCCCCGAGGAAGCCTGATGTGCCGTCATCTCGCCTACCTCGGGCCACCGGTGGCGCTGCGCAGCGTCGTCGCCGAGCCGCCGCACTCGCTGCTGCGGCAGTCCTGGGCACCGCGCATGCAGCGACATGGCACGGTCAACGCCGACGGTTTCGGCGTCGGCTGGTACGCGGACGGCGACCCGCTGCCCGCGCGCTACCGCAGGACGGGTCCGGTCTGGGCCGACCCGTCGTTCGCCGACCTGACCCGGGTCGTGCGCAGCCGGGCCCTGCTCGCCGCCGTGCGCGACGCCACCGAGGGGTCGACGCCCGACGAGTCGGCGGCGGCGCCGTTCGCCGCCGAGCGCTGGCTGTTCAGCCACAACGGCGCGGTCACCGGCTGGCCCGCGTCGGTGGCCGACCTCGCCGCCGACCTGCCGCCGGAGCGGCTGCTGTCGCTGGAGGCCCGCTGCGACAGCGCGCTGCTGTGGGCGCTGGTGCTGCACCGGTTGCGCTCCGGGCACAGCCTCGGTGAGGCGCTGGCCGACACCGTGCTCGACACCGCCGCCCGCACCCCCGCCCGCCTCAACCTCCTGCTCACCGACGGCACCACCATCGCCGCCACCACCTGGGGCGACACCCTGTGGCACCACCTCGTACCCGGTGACCACGTCGTCGTGGCCTCGGAACCGTACGACGACGAACCCGGCTGGACGCAGGTCCCGGACCGCACCCTGGTCCTGGCCACGCCCGACGGGATCGACGCCTCCCCCCTCAAGGAGCCCTCCGCATGAGCCCCTTCACCCTGACCCGCCACCTGCCCGCCGACGCGACCGCCGACGCCCTGCGCGCCGACGTGACGGAGGGGCTCACCGCCGACCCCAAGTGGCTGCCGCCCAAGTGGTTCTACGACGCGCGCGGCAGCGAGCTGTTCGAGGAGATCACGCGGCTGCCCGAGTACTACCCGACCCGTGCCGAGCGCGCGATCCTCGACCGGGTCGCCGGGGACATCGCGGCGGCCACCGGCGCGCGCACCCTGGTGGAGCTGGGCTCCGGCTCGTCGGAGAAGACCCGCCTGCTCATCGAGGCGCTGCGCGAACGCGGCACGCTGGGCGCCTACATACCGGTGGACGTCAGCGAATCCGCCCTGGAGCAGGCCGGGCAGGCGCTGATCGCCGACTACCCGGGGCTGACCGTGCACGGCCTGGTCGCCGACTTCACCGCGGGCCTGACGCTGCCGGACACCGAAGGACCGCGCCTGGTGGTCTTCCTGGGCGGCACCATCGGCAACCTGCTGCCCGCCGAACGCGCGGTGTTCCTCGCCAGGGTGCGTGCCGCGCTGCGCCCGGGCGACACGCTGCTGCTCGGCACGGACCTGGTCAAGGACGAGGCGACGCTGGTCGCCGCCTACGACGACAGTGCCGGGGTGACGGCCGCGTTCAACAAGAACGTGCTGGCCGTGCTCAAGCGCGAGCTGGGCGCCGACCTCGACCCGGACGACTTCGAGCACGTCGCCCGCTGGGACGCCGGGCACGAGTGGATCGAGATGCGGCTGCGCGCCCGTACCGCGCTCACCGCGAAGATCCCGGCGCTCGACCTCAAGGTCGACTTCGCCGCCGGTGAGGAATTGCGCACCGAGATATCGGCGAAGTTCCGCGAGGAGAGGGTGCGCGACGAATTGGCCCGCGCGGGACTGGAGTTGACCCACTGGTGGACCGACGAGCAGGACCGCTTCGCACTCTCCCTCGCGGGCCTGTCGGGTTGACCGCCACCCGGCGGTGCACGATGGAGGTATGGATCTGCGCATTTTCACCGAGCCCCAGCAGGGCGCCTCCTACGACACGTTGCTCACCGTGGCCAAGGCCACCGAGGAACTCGGCTTCGACGCGTTCTTCCGCTCCGACCATTATTTGAAGATGGGCGGCGGGGACGGACTGCCCGGGCCCACCGACGCCTGGATCACGCTGGCCGGACTCGCCCGGGAGACCCGGCGCATCCGGCTGGGCACCCTGATGACCGCGGGCACGTTCCGGCTGCCCGGCGTGCTCGCCATCGAGGTCGCCCAGGTCGACCAGATGTCCGGCGGCCGGGTGGAACTCGGGCTGGGCGCCGGGTGGTACGAGGAGGAGCACGCCGCGTACGGCATTCCGTTCCCCAAGGAGCGGTTCGCGCGGCTGGAGGAGCAGTTGGAGATCGTCACCGGGTTGTGGTCCACGCCGGCCGGGCAGACCTACGACCACCACGGCACGTTCTACCAGCTGACCGGCTCGCCCGCGCTGCCCAAGCCCGCGCAGCCCAAGGTCCCGGTGCTCATCGGCGGTCACGGCGCCAAGCGCACCCCGCGGCTCGCGGCCCGGTACGCGGACGAGTTCAACATCCCGTTCGCGTCCGTCGAGGACACCGCGCGCCAGTTCGGGCGGGTGCGGGAGGCGGCCGAGGCGATCGGGCGCGCGCCGGACGAGCTGGTGTACTCCAACGCGATGGTCGCCTGCGTCGGCAAGGACGAGGCCGAGATCGCCCGCCGCGCCGCCGCCATCGGCCGTGAGCCCGACGAACTGCGGGCCAACGGTCTGAGCGGCACGCCCGCCGAGGTCGTCGACAAGATCGGCCGCTACGCCGAGACCGGCTCCTCCCGGATGTACCTCCAGATCCTCGACCTGCACGACCTCGACCACCTGGAGCTGATCTCCTCGGACGTGCTGCCGCAGCTGGACTGACCGGCGGAACGCAGCCCGGCCGACCGCGTGCGTCCACGTCCCGGCCGACCGCGTGCGACCGCGGCCCGGCCCACCGCGCCCCGACCGCCCCCTGCCCGAGAGCCCGATCCACTCGGCTTCCAAACCGACCCTCCTGAGGAGCACCCGCGGTGTCCGCCCCGACCACCGGTCTCGCCGACGCGCTCGCCCGCGGCCCGGTCGTGCTCGACGGCGGGCTGTCCCATCAGCTCGCCGTCGCGGGCCACGACCTGTCCGACGAGCTGTGGTCGGCCCGGCTGCTCGCCGACGACCCCGCCGCGATCCGGGCCGCGCACGCGGCCTACGTCGCGGCGGGCGCCCGGGTGCTCATCACCGCCAGTTATCAGGCGACGTACGAGGGGTTCGCGCGGCGCGGCGTGGACCGCGCGGGCGCCTCCCGGCTGCTGCGCCGCAGCGTGGAGCTGGCGCGAGGAGCCGCCGCCGACCGTGACGACGTGTGGGTCGCCGCCTCGGTCGGCCCGTACGGCGCGATGCTCGCCGACGGCAGCGAGTACCGCGGCCGCTACGGTCTCGGCGTCAGGGAGCTGGAACGCTTCCACCGTCCCCGGATCGAGACGCTCGCCGAGGCGGCGCCCGACGTGTTCGCGCTGGAGACCGTGCCGGACGCCGACGAGGCGGAGGCGCTGCTGCGTGCCGTCCAGGGCGTCGGCGTGCCGGTGTGGTTGTCGTACAGCATTGCGGGGGAGCGCACCCGGGCGGGGCAGCCGCTGGAGCACGCCTTCGCCTTGGCCGCCGACGCCCCGGAGGTGATCGCGGTCGGCGTCAACTGCTCCACGGCGGACGACGTCGAACGGGCGATCCCGATCGCGCGCGAGGTGACGGGCAAGCCGGTCGTGGTCTACCCCAACAGCGGCGAACGCTGGGACGCCGAAGCCCGCGCCTGGCGGGGCGAGGCGACCTATCGGCCGGCGCGGGTGGTCGCCCGCTGGCACGCGGCCGGGGCACGGCTGATCGGCGGCTGCTGCCGGGTCGGCCCCGCCGCCGTCCGCGAGATCGCCGCCGCCCTCGAACCCCTCGCGCGAGCCGTTCGCGACGACCCCCCGGGGCCCGGCCACGCTCCGTGAAAACCGGTGGTCGGCTCGGTCGGGCCACGGCGATACTCGGACGTGTGTTCCTGACGATCACCACCACCGGCACCTCGGCGGCACCCGCCACCGACCTGGGCTTCCTGCTGCACAAACACCCGGACAGGGCGCAGGAGTTCAGCACGTCGTACGGCACCGCCCACGTCTTCTACCCGCAGGCGTCCGAGCAGTTGTGCACGGCGGCGCTGCTGCTGGAGGTGGATCCGGTCGCCCTGGTGCGGCGCGCCAAGGGCAAGGGACGCGGCGGCGGCACGCCCGACAGCGCCCTCGCGCAGTACGTCAACGACCGCCCCTACGCGGCCAGTTCACTGCTCTCCGTCGCGCTGAGCGCGGTGTTCGCCAGCGCGCTCAAGGGGGTGTCCCCCGCGCGGCCCGAGCGGGCGGCGGCACCGATGCCGTTGCGCGTCGAGGTCCCGGCGCTGCCCGCGCGGGGCGGTGTGCCGCTGGTGCGGGCGCTGTTCGAGCCGTTGGGCTGGACGGTGACCGCGCGGCCCGTGCCGCTGGACGAGGAGTTCCCGGAGTGGGGCGAATCGCGGTACGTGGCGCTCACGTTGGAGGGTGAGCAGCGGCTGTCCGACGCGTTGCGGCACCTGTACGTGCTGCTGCCGGTGCTGGACGACGCCAAGCACTACTGGATCGCGCCCGACGAGGTCGACAAGCTGCTGCGCGCGGGAGAGGGCTGGCTCGCCGGTCACCCCGAGCAGCAGCTGATCACCTCCCGCTACCTGTCGCACCGTTGGGGCCTGACCCGGCAGGCGGTGGAGCGGCTCGCGCTGGCCCGGCTCGCCGAGACCGACGACAGCGCGACGGAGGAGATCGACAACGCGGTGGAGGACGGGGGCCCGGACGCGGCTGACGAGGCCGACGCCGCCACCGCCCCGCAGACCCATGCCACCGCCACCTCCCCGCAGGCCCATGCCACAGCGCCCCTCACCGAGGAAACCGCCCCGCGCCCCCTCGCCGTCCTGCGTCGCGAGGCGATCGCCGCCGTGCTGCGCTCCCACGGCGCCGCCCGTGTTCTCGACCTGGGCTGCGGTCAGGGCCAGTTGACGCAGGAGCTGCTGAAGGACCCCCGTTTCACCGAGGTCGTGGGTGTCGATGTGTCGACACGCGCGCTTACGATCGCGGCCCGGCGGTTGCGGCTCGACCGCCTCACGGAACGGCAGGCCGCCCGCGTGCGGCTGCTCCAGGGCTCCCTCGCGTACACCGACGCGCGCCTGAAGGGCTACGACGCCGCCGTGCTCAGCGAGGTGATCGAGCACGTCGACCCGCCGCGCCTGCCCGCGCTGGAGTACGCGGTCTTCGGCGCCGCCCGCCCCGGCACGGTGATCGTGACCACGCCCAACGTCGAGTACAACGTGCGCTGGGAGACGCTCCCGGCCGGGCACATGCGGCACGGCGACCACCGCTTCGAGTGGACCCGCCAGCAGTTCCGCGCCTGGGCCCGCGCGGTCGCCGAACGGCACGGCTACGAGGTCGAGTTCGCCCCGGTCGGCGAGGACGACCCCGAGGTCGGCCCGCCCACCCAGATGGCCGTCTTCCACGCCACCACGCTCACCGCGGACACCCGCACCGGAAGCACGCACACCAGAAGCACGCACACCGCAAGCACGCACACCAGAAGCACCCGCACCGAAAGCACGCATCCCGGAAGCACCCGCACCGAATACACGCGCACCGAATACACGCACACCGCAAACACCCCCACCGAAAAACCCCGCCCCGACAGCACCCGCACCGGAAAGGAGCCCGCGGCATGACCGGCACCCCGCCTCCACCCCCGCCTCCGACCCCACCCGCTGCCCCGCCCCCGACCCCGCCCGCCGCCGCTCCCGGCCGCGTCCTGCCCGTCACCGACCTGTCCCTCGTCGTGCTGATCGGCGCCACCGGATCCGGCAAGTCCACCTTCGCCAGGCGCCACTTCGCGCCCACCCAGATCGTCTCCTCCGACGTCTGCCGGGGCCTGGTCAGCGACGACGAGAACGACCAGAGTGCCTCCGCCGACGCCTTCGACGTGCTGCACCACATCGCGGGCAAGCGGCTGGCCGCCGGACGCCTGACCGTCGTCGACGCCACCAACGTGCAGGCCGAGGGCCGGGCCGCGCTGGTCCGGCTGGCGCGGGAGCACGACGTGCTGCCCATCGCCATCGTGCTGGACGTGCCCGAGCAGGTCTGCGCCGAGCGCAACGCGGCCCGGCCCGACCGTGCCCACTTGCCCCGCCACGTCATCCGGCGCCATCAGCGCGAACTGCGCCGATCGCTGCGCCACTTGGAGCGCGAGGGCTTCCGCAAGGTCCATGTGCTGCGCGGCGCCGCCGAGGTGGACGCCGCCACGATCACCCTGGAGCGCCGCTACAACGACCTGCGCCACCTGACCGGTCCGTTCGACGTCATCGGCGACGTGCACGGCTGCCGTTCCGAACTGGACGCGCTGCTGGGCGCGTTGGGCTACGTGGACGGCGTCCACCCGGAGGGCCGCACGGCGGTCTTCGTCGGCGACCTGATCGACCGCGGCCCGGACAGCCCCGGAGTGCTGGCGCGGGTGATGGACATGGTGGAGGCGGGCAGCGCGCTGTGCGTCTCCGGCAACCACGAGAACAAGCTCGGCCGCTGGCTGAAGGGCCGTCAGGTCCAGGTCGGCCACGGCCTCGCCGAGACCGTCGAGCAACTGACCGCGCAGGACGAGGAGTTCACCGCGCGCGTGCGCCGCTTCGTCGAGGGCCTGGTCAGCCACTACGTGCTGGACGGCGGCGCCCTGGTCGTCTGCCACGCCGGGCTGCCGGAGAAGTACCACGGCCGCACCTCGGGCCGGGTGCGCTCGCACGCGCTGTACGGCGACACCACCGGCGAGACCGACGAGTTCGGCCTGCCGGTACGCTACCCGTGGGCCGAGGAGTACCGCGGTCGCGCCACCGTCGTCTACGGCCACACACCCGTGCCGAATGCCACCTGGCTGAACAACACCATCTGCTTGGACACCGGTTGCGTCTTCGGCGGCCGGCTGACCGCGTTGCGCTGGCCGGAGCGCGAGCTGGTCGACGTGCCCGCCGAGCGCGTCTGGTACGAGCCGGTAAGGCCGCTGGCCGCGCAGGCACCCGGCGGGCGGGACGGCCGACCGCTGGACCTCGCCGACGTCACCGGCCGCCGCGTCGTGGAGACCGCCCACCACGGCCGGGTCGCGGTGCGCGAGGAGAACGCGGCCGCCGCCCTGGAGGTGATGAGCCGCTTCGCCGTCGACCCCGGCCTGCTCGCCTACCTGCCGCCGACCATGGCGCCCTGCGCGACCTCCGGCCTCGACGGCTGGCTGGAGCACCCGGCCGAGGCGTTCGCCGCCTACCGCGAGGACGGCGTGCGCCACGTGGTGTGCGAGGAGAAGCACATGGGCTCCCGCGTGGTGGCGCTGGTCTGCCGGGACGCGGCGGTGGCCGCCGAGCGCTTCGGCGCCGCGCGCGGCGGCGACGGCACGCCCGAGGTCAGCGGCGCCCTGCACACCCGCACCGGGCGCCCGTTCTTCGACGACCCGGCGATCACCGAGGAGTTCCTCGCCCGGCTGCGCGCCGCCGTGACCGCCGCCGGGCTGTGGGAGGAACTGGACACCGACTGGCTGCTGCTCGACGCCGAGCTGTTGCCGTGGTCGCTGAAGGCCTCAGGGCTGCTGCGCGGGCAGTACGCCGCCGTGGGCGCTGCCTCCCGGGCGGTCCTGCCCGGCGCGCTGTCCGCGCTGGAGGCGGCCGCGGGCAGGGGCGCGGACTTGGGCGGACTGCTGGAGCGGCAGCGCGGGCGGGCCGAGGACGCCGAGGCGTTCACCCGGGCCTACCGGCGCTACTGCTGGAGCACCGAGGGCCTTCAGGGCGTGCGGCTCGCGCCGTTCCAGCTGCTGGCGGCGCGCGGACGCAACCTGGCCACGACACCGCACGACACGCAGCTGGCCCTGATCGACCGCCTCGTCGCGCACGACACCGGCGGGCTGCTCACCGGCACCCGCAGGCTGTTCGTCGACACCGAGGACGAGGCGTCCGTGGCGGCCGGCACCGACTGGTGGCTGGAGCTGACCGCGTCCGGCGGCGAGGGCATGGTCGTCAAGCCGGTGCAGGCGTACGTGCGCGGGCGGCGCGGCCTCGTCCAGCCGGGCGTCAAGTGCCGCGGCCGGGAGTACCTGCGCATCGTCTACGGGCCCGAGTACGCCCGCCCGGACAACCTCGCCCGGCTGCGCTCGCGCTCCCTGGGCCACAAGCGCTCCCTCGCGCTGCGCGAGTACGCGCTCGGCCTGGAGGCGCTGGACCGGCTGGCGCGCGGCGAGCCGCTGTGGCGGGTCCACGAGGCGGTCTTCGCCGTCCTCGCCCTGGAGTCCGAGCCGGTCGACCCGAGGCTGTGACGCGGCCCCGCCGACCCGACGCCGGAGCCGTGGCCGGAACCCGGCGGTGCTCGGCGGGGTAGGACCGCGCCCGGCCGTGGAAAGGTCAGGGCATGGGTTTCCACGTGGACTCCGAGGCCGGGCGGCTGCGCCGCGTCATCCTGCACCGCCCGGACCTGGAGCTGAAACGACTCACCCCTTCGAACAAGGAGGCGTTGCTCTTCGACGACGTGCTGTGGGTCCGCAGAGCGCGGGCGGAGCACGACGCCTTCGCCGACATACTGCGCGACCGGGGCATCGAGGTGCACCTGTTCGGGGACCTGCTGCGCGAGACGCTCCAGGTCCCCGAGGCGTTGCGGCTGGTGCTGGACCGGGTCTTCGACGAGAAGGAGTTCGGCCCGCTGGCCACCGACCACCTGCGCGCCGCCTGCGCCGGGCTGCCACCCGCCGACCTGGCCGAAGCGCTGGTCGGCGGGCTGACCAAGCGGGAGTTCCTGGCCAGGTTCGCCGAACCGACCTCGGTGCGCTTCCACGTCATGGACCTGGACGACTTCCTGCTCGAACCGCTCCCCAACCACCTGTTCACCCGCGACACCTCGGCCTGGGTCTACGACGGCGTCAGCATCAACGCGATGCGCTGGCCCGCCCGTTGGCGCGAGACCGTGCACTTCGAGGCGATCTACCGCTACCACCCGATGTTCGCGGGCGGCCTGTTCCACGTGTGGTCCGCGGGGCAGGCGGCCTACCCGTCCACCATCGAGGGCGGCGACGTGCTGGTGATCGGCAACGGCGCCGTGCTGATCGGGATGAGCGAGCGCACCACCCCGCAGGCGGTCGAGATGCTGGCGCGCGGGCTGTTCAACGCGGGCTCCGCGAAGACCATCGTGGCGCTGGACATGCCGAAGAAGCGGGCGTTCATGCACCTGGACACCGTGATGACGATGGTGGACGGCGACGCCTTCACCAAGTACGCGGGCCTGGGCATGCTGCGCTCGTACACCATCGAACCGGGCGCGGAGGAGGGCGAGTTGAAGGTCACCGACCACGCTCCCGATCACATGCACCGCGCCATCGCGGCCTCCCTCGGCCTGGACGGCATCCGGGTGCTGACCCCCACCCAGGACGTGCACGCGGCCGAACGCGAGCAGTGGGACGACGGCTGCAACGTGCTGGCCGTCGAGCCGGGCGTCGTCGTCGCGTACGAACGCAACGTGACGACCAACACCCACCTGCGCAAGCAGGGCATCGAGGTGATCACCATCCCCGGCAGCGAACTCGGCCGGGGTCGCGGCGGCCCGCGCTGCATGAGCTGCCCGGTCGAACGGGACGCGGTGGGCGCGGGCTGAGCCCGCCGCTCCGGCCGCCCACCTCGCAAGAGGCCCGCCCGCCTCGGGGCGGCCCGCTGTCGTGCGCGCATAATGATGCCTATAGTCGTATAGACTTCCAGCATTCTCGACCGCCGCGACCCAGGAGCCTGCCATGGCCATCGACCTCACAGGCCGCCACTTCCTCAAGGAGCTGGACTTCACCGCCGAGGAGTTCCGTCACCTGGTGGAGCTGGCCGGGGCCCTGAAGGCCGCCAAGCGCGCCGGGACCGAGGAGCGCCGGCTGAGCGGCCGCAACATCGCGCTGGTCTTCGAGAAGACCTCCACCAGGACCCGCTGCTCCTTCGAGGTCGCCGCCGCTGACCAGGGCGCCTCCACCACCTACCTCGACCCCTCCGGCTCCCAGATGGGCCACAAGGAGTCGGTCAAGGACACCGCCCGCGTCCTCGGCCGCCTCTTCGACGCCGTCGAGTACCGCGGCAACGGCCAGGAGGTCGTCGAGGAGCTGGCCGCGTACGCCGGGGTGCCGGTCTACAACGGACTGACCGACGAGTGGCACCCCACCCAGATGCTCGCCGACGTCCTCACCATGGCCGAGCACTCCGCCAAGCCGCTGGAGGAGATCTCCTACGCCTACCTCGGCGACGCCCGCTACAACATGGGCAACTCGCTGCTGGTCACCGGCGCCCTGCTCGGCATGGACGTGCGCATCGTGGCGCCCCGCGCGCTGTGGCCCTCGGACGCGGTGACCGCCCGGGCGCGGCGGCTGGCCGAGGGCAGCGGAGCGCGGATCACCATCACCGAGGACGTCGCCGAGGGCGTGCGCGGCGCGGACTTCGTGCACACCGACATCTGGGTGTCGATGGGGGAGCCGCAGGAGGTGTGGGCCGAGCGCATCGCCCTGCTGACCCCGTACGCGGTGACCGCCGAGGTGCTGGAGGCGACCGGCAACCCCGGCGTGCGGTTCATGCACTGCCTGCCGGCCTTCCACGACCTGGGCACGGCGGTCGGCCGCCAGGTCCACGAGCGCTTCGGTCTCGAGTCGCTGGAGGTCACCGACGAGGTCTTCGAGTCGGACCGCTCGATCGTCTTCGACCAGGCGGAGAACCGCATGCACACCATCAAGGCGGTCCTGGTGGCGACGCTCGCGGGCGGCTGAGCGCCGCCGGGGCTCGGGTCGGCGCCTGTCGTACGCGGTCCGCCGCCGGGATCCTGGATGTGTCGCCCTCGTGACGCCGGTCACGATGCGGTGATAACTTCGCAGGGCGGGCGACCGCCTCTCCGTCCTGCGAAGGAGGCCATGCCATGAGTCCGATGCGAGGCTCCGCGAGCACCACCGAGGAGTGGCGCCATCTGCGGCTGTCGCACGCGGACGGGGTCACCACGGTCACCCTCGACCGCCCGGACAAGCTCAACGCCCTCACCTTCGGCGCCTACGCCGACCTGCGCGACCTGCTCCCCGAGCTGGCCCGCGACGGCCGCACCCGGGCCCTGGTCCTCGGCGGCGAGGGCCGCGGCTTCTGCTCCGGCGGCGACGTCGACGAGATCATCGGCGCCACGCTGGAGATGGGCGCCGGTGAGCTGCTGGACTTCACGCGCATGACCGGGCAGGTGGTGCGGGCGCTGCGGGAGTGCCCGTTCCCGGTGGTCGCCGCCATCCACGGCATCGCGGCGGGCGCGGGCTCCGTGCTGGCGCTGGCCTCGGACTTCCGGGTGGTCGAGCGCTCCGCCCGGTTCGCGTTCCTGTTCACCCGCGTCGGGCTGTCCGGCGCCGACATGGGCGCCGCCTACCTGCTGCCGAGGGTGGTCGGCCTCGGCCACGCGACCCGGCTGCTGATGCTGGGCGAGCCGGTCGGCTCCGAGGAGGCCCAACGCATCGGCCTGGTCAGCGAGTTGACCGAGGACGGCCGGGCCGGGGAGGCCGCCGCCGCGCTCGCCAAACGGCTGGCGGAGGGCCCCGCACTCGCCTACGCGCAGACCAAGGCCCTGCTCACCGCCGAACTCGACATGCCGCTCGGCGCCGCCATCGAGATGGACGCGGCGACCCAGGCGTTGCTGATGACCAGCGCGGACTACGCCGAGTTCCACGCCGCGTTCACCGGGAAACGGCCGCCCAAGTGGGAGGGGCGGTAGCCGTGCCGGGACCGCTGCGGATCGCGGTCGTCGGCGCGGGCCCCGGCGGGCTGTACGCGGCGGCGCTGCTCAAACGGCTCGACCCGGCCCGCGAGATCACCGTGTGGGAACGCAACCCGCCCGACGAGACCTTCGGCTTCGGCGTCGTGCTCTCCGACGAGACGCTCGGCGGCATCGAGCACGCCGACCCGGTGGTGTACGAGGCGCTGCGCCGGGAGTTCGTGCGCTGGGACGCCATCGACGTGGCGCACGCGGGCCGTGTGGTGCGCTCGGGCGGCCACGGCTTCGCGGCCCTGAGCAGGCACCGCCTGCTGGCCATCCTCCAGGACCGCTGCCGGGGCCTGGGCGTTGAGCTGAGGTTCCGTCAAGAAGCACCATTGGTAAGCGAGTTGTCGGAGTCGTACGACCTCGTGATCGCCGCGGACGGGGTGCGCAGCGCCACCCGCGACGCGTACGCCGATGTCTTCCGCCCCCACCTGACCCAGCACCGGTGCCGTTACGTCTGGCTCGCGGCCGACTTCGCGCTGGACGCGTTCCGCTTCGAGACGGCGCGGACCGAGGCGGGCCTGATGCTCGCGCACGGTTACCCCTTCGGGGCGTCGCAGAGCACGTTCATCGTGGAGATGCGCGAGGAGGTGTGGCGGCGCGCGGGGCTGGACCTGATGGACGAGGACGCCTCGATCGCCGCCTGCGAGAAGTACTTCGCGCCGCTGCTCGACGGCCACCGCCTGTCCGGCAACCGCTCGCGCTGGACGGCGTTCACCACCGTCGTCAACGACACCTGGCGGGCGGGGAACGTCGTGCTGCTCGGTGACGCCGCCCACACCGCGCACTTCTCCATCGGCTCCGGCACCAAACTCGCCATGGAGGACGCCCTCGCGCTCGCCGCGACGCTGAGTGAACAACCCGGTGTGGACGCCGCGTTGGCCGCGTACGAACAGGAGCGCAAGCCGGTCGTGGCCAGCACGCAGCGCGCCGCCGCCGCGAGCCTGGAGTGGTTCGAGGAACTGGAGCAGTACGCGGGGCAGCCCGAGCGGCAGTTCGCGTTCAACCTGCTCACCCGCAGCCGCCGCGTCACCCACGACAACCTGCGCCTGCGTGATCCGTCCTTCACCGCCGCCGTGGAGGCCGACGCCGGGGTCCCCGACGGCACGCCGCCGATGTTCACCCCCTTCACCCTGCGCGGTCTGACCCTGCGCAACCGCGTCGTGGTCTCCCCGATGGACATGTACTCGTCGGTGGACGGCACGCCGGGCGACTTCCACCTCGTCCACCTCGGCGCCCGGGCGCTGGGCGGAGCGGGGCTGGTCATGACCGAGATGGTCTGCGTCAGCGAACGCGGCAGGATCACTCCGGGCTGCGCGGGCCTGTACGCGGACGAGCACGAGCGGGCATGGCAACGCGTCGTGGACTTCGTGCACGGTCGCTCGACCGCCGCCATCGGGCTGCAACTCGGCCACAGCGGACGCAAGGGCTCGACCCGCCTGATGTGGGACGGCATCGACCAGCCGTTGCCGGACGGCAACTGGCCGCTGACCGCCGCCTCACCGCTGCCCTACCGGCCGGGCGTCAACCAGGTCCCGCACGAACTGGATTCGGCCGGACTCGCCGCGATCCGCGAGGAGTTCGTCCGTGCGGCGCAACGCGGCGCCCGCGCGGGCTTCGACCTGCTCGAACTCCACTGCGCGCACGGCTACTTGCTCAGCGGCTTCCTGTCCCCCCTGACCAACCGCCGCACCGACGCCTACGGCGGCGACCTCGCCGGCCGCCTGCGCTTCCCCCTCGAAGTCTTCGACGCCGTGCGGGAGGTGTGGCCGAAGGAGCGCCCGATGACGGTGCGCGTCTCGGCCACCGACTGGACGGAGGGCGGCACCACGGCCGACGACGCGGTGGAGATCGCCCGCGCCTTCGCGGCCCACGGCGCGGACGCCATCGACGTCTCCACCGGCCAGGTCGTCCCCGAGGAGCGCCCCGCGTTCGGCCGCAGCTACCAGACCCCGTACGCCGACCGCATCCGCAACCGCCTGGGCGTCCCGGTCATCGCGGTAGGCGCGATCTCCAGCTGGGACGACGTCAACTCCCTGATCCTGGCAGGCAGAGCCGACCTGTGCGCGCTGGCCCGCCCCCACCTGTACGACCCGAACTGGACCCTCCACGCGGCAGCGGACCAGGACTACGAGGGCCCCGGAGCCCCCTGGCCCCTCCCGTACCAGGCAGGCAGCCGCAAGCCGCCGACGGGCCGAACGGACGGGCCCAAGCCCCGCTTGACGCTGCCGAGTTGAGTGAACTGGCGGAGCGTCACCCCATCCGATGAACCTCCCGTACGAAGTCCGCTCCCGCCTCGCGCAAGCGGGTGTGCAGCGCGGTGAAGACCCGGGACGCCTCCGCTCCGGGCCAGTGGGCGGGGAGGAGGCGGGGTGGGAGGCCCGGGTCCGCGTAGGGGAGGTGGCGCCAGGAGTCCAGGACGCGCAGGTAGTCGCCGAAGGCCTCGCGCGGCGGGGTGTCCCGGCGGCGTGACCAGGCGTCCAGCAGCGGTTCGTACGCGGACAGGAACGCGCGGTGCTGCGCCGCGATGCCCTCCAGGTCCCACCACCGCCGCACCGCCCCCGCGGTCGGCTCGAAGCCCAGGTGCGCGCCGCGGAACAGGTCGACGTAGGGCGAAAGACCGAGCCGGTCGAGCGCGTGCCGTGCCTCCTCGTACAGGTGCGCCGGCGCGATCCACACCCCCGGCGCCGCCGTGCCGAAGCCCAGCCGGGTCAGGCGTGAGCGCAGCAGGTGCCGCTTGTGGCGTTCGGACTCCGGCACGGAGAAGACCACCAGGACCCACGCGTCGTCCGGCTCGGGGTGCCCGTAGACGCGCCGGTCGCCGTCGGCCAGCAGTTCCGCCGCGTCCCGCGACAGCGCGTACGCCGCCGACCCCGCGACCTTCTCCGGCACCAGCAGCCCGCGCCGCTTGAGCCGCGAGACCGCCGAGCGCACCGACGGCGCGCCCGCCCCCGCCGCGTCCATCAGCCGGATCAGCGAGGCGACCGCGATCCGCCCGCCCCCGCCGTCCCGCTCGCGGCCGTACCCGCCGAAGTAGGTCAGGATCAGCGACCCCGGGGTGTGCGCGGCTTCGGCGAGGCCCGCGCCCGCGCCCCCGGCCCCGGCCCCGGCGTCGTCCTGTGCGTTCACGGCGTCCACGCGCTCACTCTAGGCAGTCCGCCTCACCCGCCCGCGCCCGGCTCCCGCAGCCGGAAGCGCTGCACCTTGCCCGTCGGGGTGCGCGGCAGCGCGTCGGTGAAGACGATCTCGCGCGGGCACTTGTACGGCACGATCTCGCCCTTGGTGAACTCCCGCAGCGCGGCCGCCGTCCCCTCGCCGCCCGGCACGCCCTCGCGCAGGACCACGAACGCCCGGGCGATCTGGCCGCGTTCGGCGTCCGGCACGCCGACCACCGCCGCCTCCCGCACGTCCGGGTGGCGCAGCAGTGCCTCCTCTACCTCCGGGGCCGCGATGTTGTACCCGGCGGAGATGATCATGTCGTCGGCCCGGGCGACGTACGTGAAATAGCCGTCCGCGTCGCGCACGTAGGTGTCGCCGGTGAGGTTCCAGCCGTCGCGCACGTAGTCGCGCTGGCGCTCGTCGGCCAGGTAGCGGCAGCCCGTCGGGCCGCGCACCGCCAGCAGCCCGGGCTCTCCGTCCGGCACCGGCTCCATCGTGACGCCGTCGACGACCCGCGCTTCGTAGCCGGGGACCGCGACGCCGGTCGTGCCCGGCCGTATCGCGTCGTCGGCCGCCGAGATGAAGATGTGCAGCATCTCGGTGGCGCCGATGCCGTTGACGATGCTCAGCCCGGTCCGCTCGCGCCAGGCGTGCCAGGTGGCGGCCGGCAGGTTCTCCCCGGCCGACACGCAGCGCCGCAGCGAGCCGATGTCGTGGGCCGCCGGTTCGCCCGCCAGCTTCGCCAGCATCACCCGGTACGCGGTCGGCGCGGTGAACACCACGCTCACCCGGTGCCGCCCGATCGCCGCCAGCAGTTGGTCGGGGTGGGCGTCCTCCAGCAGCAGCGCGGACGCTCCGGCGCGCAGCGGGAAGACCACGAGACCGCCCAGGCCGAAGGTGAACCCCAGCGGCGGGCTCCCGGCGAACACGTCCTCTGCCCGCGGCCGCAGCACCCGCGCCGAGAAGGTGTCGGCGATCGCCAGCAGGTCGCGGTGGAAGTGCATGCAGCCCTTCGGCCGCCCGGTCGTCCCCGAGGTGAACGCGATCAGCGCCACGTCGTCCGCCGAGGTCTCCACCGCCTCGAAGCGGTCCGGGCGCCCGGCCGCGAGGCTCAGCAGGTCCGTCGCCGACTCGCCGCCGAACGCGGTCACCTTCAGCCCCGGCACCTCCGCCTTCACCAGGTCGTCGACCGCCCGCACGTCGCACAGCGCGTGCCGCACCCGCGCGATGTCGCAGATCACCGCCAGCTCGTGCGGCCGCTGCGCCGCCAGCACGGTCACCGCCACCGCGCCCGCCTTCAGCACCGCGAACCAGCAGGCCACCAGCCACGGCGTGGTCGGCCCGCGCAGCAGCACCCGGTTGCCCGGCACCACGCCGAGGTCGTCGGTGAGCACGTGCGCGATGCGGTCGGAGGCGGCCCGCAGCTCGTCGTACGACCACACCTCGCCGCCCGGCATCCGCAGGCACGGGCGGTCGGGCCCGAGCCGCCGCGCGGTGGCGTCCAGCAGCTCGACCGCGCAGTTGAGCCGGTCCGGGTAGCGCAGTCCGGCCGCCGCCAGGGTCAGGTCGGGCCACTGGTCGCGGGGCGGCAGGTGGTCGCGGGGGAAGGTGTCCCGGTGCGCGGAGGGCAGCAGCGGTGGACGGTGCGGCGGACAGTGCGGCGGGTCAGGCAACAGGTCCATGGCGGGTGCGCCCCTTTGCGCCGGGCCGAGAGGGTGGCGGTGAGCGGTCTTTCCGGCCGTGCGAATGCGAAATCAGCGTAACGTGATGGTGACGACAGTCAACAGACCGCGATACGGAGGATGGCGGACCGGTGTCCGGGGCAGTAAGGCAACCGGGCGCCGGGGCCGCCGGGCCCAGCCGACCGCCCTCGGCCGGGAAGCCTCCGGGCGGCCGGGGAACCCAAGGCGAAGGAGACCGCAGGTGCCGGGATTCGCGCTCGATCCGGAGCAGCAGATGTGGTGCGAACGGGTACGCGGTCAGGCCGCGCACCGACTGCGCCCGATCGCGGAGAAGGGCGAGCCGGGCCGGGTCAACCGGCCGCTGCTGGCCGAACTCGGCCGCCTCGGCCTGCTGGACCGCCTCTTCCCGCACCAGGGCAGGCCGTCCGCCACCGAACTGTGCCTGCTGCGCGAGTCGTTGGCGCGCGAGTGCACCGAGGCCGAGACCGCGCTCGCGTTGCAGGGCCTGGGCGCGCATCCGCTGCTGCGCTCGCCGGAGCTCGCCGCCCGCTGGCTGCCGGAGATCACGACGGGCAGCGCGGTCGCCGCGTTCGCGCTCACCGAGCCGGACGCCGGATCCGACGCGGCGGCGCTCTCCCTGCGCGCGGAACCCGCCCCGGACGGCGACGGCTGGCGGCTGACCGGCACCAAGTGCTGGATCTCCAACGCCCCCGAGGCCGATCTCTACACCGTCTTCGCCCGCACCACGCCGGGCGCGGGCTCGCGCGGCGTCACCGCCTTCGCCGTCCCCGCCGACCGGCCCGGCCTGACCGGCGAGCGCCTGGAGATGCTCTCCCCGCACCCCATCGGCCGCCTCGACTTCGACGCGGTGCCGGTCGGACGCGAGGACGTGCTGGGCGAGGTCGACCACGGCTTCCGCGTCGCGATGAGCACGCTCAACCTCTTCCGCCCCAGCGTCGGCGCCTTCGCCGTCGGGATGGCGCAGGCCGCGCTCGACGCGGCCGTCGCGCACGCGGGCAGCCGCAGCGCGTTCGGCGGACCGCTCAAAGACCTCCAGTCGGTCGGCCACACCCTCGCCGAGATGGCCACCCGCACCGAGGCGTCCCGGCTGCTGGTGATGGCCGCGGCGCAGGCGTACGACACCGGGGCACCGGACATCGCCAAGCGCTCCGCGATGGCCAAGCTCTTCGCCACCGAGACCGCGCAGTACGTCGTCGACGCCGCCGTCCAACTGCACGGCGCCCGCGCGCTGGAACGCGGCCACCTGCTGGAACACCTCTACCGCGAGGTGCGCGCGCCGCGCGTCTACGAGGGCGCGACCGAGGTCCAACGCAGCATCATCGCGAAGGAGTTGTACCGGTGAGCCTGGAACGCCTCAACCCGCCCGCGCTGTCCCCGGCGACCGGCTTCAGCCACGCGGTCACCGCGACCGGCGGCCGCCTGGTCTTCCTCGCGGGCCAGACCGCGCTGGACGGCGACGGCCACGTCGTCGGCGCCACGCTCCCCGAGCAGTTCGAACGCGCCCTGCGCAACCTCCTGGACGCCCTGACCGCGGCCGGCGGCACCCCCGCCGACCTCGCGCGTGTCACCGTCTACGCCAAGGACGTGGCCGCGTACCGAGCCGATGCCCGCGACCTGGGCAGGATCTGGCGCCAGTTGGCGGGCCGCGACTACCCGGCGATGGCGGTGGTGGGCGTGGTGCGGCTGTGGGACGAGGAGGCGCTGGTGGAACTGGACGGGATCGCGGTGGTGGAGTGAGCGCGGGGGAGTCGGAGCGGGCCGACGCCCGCGCCGACTCCCCTCACGAAGGCGGAGCCTGACAGGGCCTCAGATGTCCCGGAACGTCTCGATCTGCGCGCCGATCGAGTTGAGGCGTTCCGCCAGTTCCTCGTAACCGCGGTTGATGACGTAGACGTTGCGCAGGACCGACGTGCCCTCGGCGGCCAGCATCGCCAGCAGGACGACCACCGCGGGGCGCAGGGCCGGCGGGCACATCATCTCCGCGGAGCGCCAGCGCGTCGGGCCCTCGACCAGCACCCGGTGCGGATCGAGCAGCTTGACGCCCGCGCCCAGGCGGGTCAGTTCGGTCAGGTAGATCGCGCGGTTGTCGTAGACCCAGTCGTGGATCAGCGTCGAACCCTGCGCGGTCGCCGCGATGGCCGCGAAGAACGGCACGTTGTCGATGTTCAGGCCGGGGAACGGCATCGGGTGGATCTTGTCCAGCGGCGCGCGCAGCTTCGACGGGCGCACCGTCAGGTCGATCAGCCGGGTGCGGCCGTTGTCGGCCGGGTACTCCGCGCTGCGCTCGTGGTCGAGGCCCATCTCCTCCAGCACCGCGAGCTCGATCTCCAGGAACTCGATCGGCACCCGGCGCACCGTCAGCTCCGAGGAGGTGACCACCGCGGCGGCGATCAGGCTCATCGCCTCGACCGGGTCCTCGGACGGCGAGTAGTCCACGTCGCGGTCGATGCTCGCCAGGCCGTGCACGGTCAGCGTCGTGGTGCCGATGCCGTCGACCCGCACGCCCAACTGCTCCAGGAAGAAGCACAGGTCCTGCACCATGTAGTTGGAGCTGGCGTTGCGGATCACGCTCACCCCGGGGTGGCGGGCGGCGGCCAGCAGCGCGTTCTCGGTCACCGTGTCGCCGCGCTCGGTCAGCACGATCGGGCGGCGCGGGGCGAAGGAGCGGTCGACCTCGGCGTGGTACGAGCCGGTGGTGGCGGTGACTTCGAGGCCGAAGTGGCGCAGCGCCGCCATGTGCGGGTGCACGGTGCGGGTGCCCAGGTCGCAGCCGCCCGCGTACGGGATGCGGAAGCGGTTGGTGCGGTGCATCAGCGGGCCGAGGAACATGATGACGCTGCGGGTGCGGCGCGCCGCCTCGGTGTCCATCGCGTCCAGGTCCAGCTGCGCGGGCGGCACGATCTCCAGGTCGTTGCCGTCGTTGATCCAACGGGTGCGCACGCCGATGGAGTTGAGGACCTCCAGGATGCGGAAGACCTCTTCGATGCGGGCGACGCGGCGCAGCGTGGTGCGCCCGGCGTTGAGCAGCGACGCGCACAGCAGGGCCACGCAGGCGTTCTTGCTCGTCTTGACGTCGATCGAACCGGACAGGCTGCGCCCGCCGACGACGCGCAGGTGCATGGGGCCGGCGTAGCCGAGGGAGACGATCTCGCTGTCGAGGGCTTCCCCGATGCGGGCGATCATCTCAAGGCTGATGTTCTGGTTGCCCCGCTCGATGCGGTTGACGGCACTCTGGCTGGTCCCCAGGGCCTCTGCGAGCTGCGACTGCGTCCAACCACGGTGTTGCCGGGCGTCACGGATGAGCTTGCCGATGCGTACGAGGTAGTCGTCTGCCATGGGGACAGGCTATCTCAGATATGAGATGTGACCGACTTGGGGCCACTCCAGCGCGGCCATTCAGGTGACCGGCCCTGCCCCGCCCGGGCGACCCGGCACCGCCCTGCCCGGTGACGCCCCGCCCCGCCCGGCGTGAGCCAGCCCACCGGGATCGAGGCATGACCGACCGGCGGTGATGTACTAGAGTTATCTCGACATCGAGATATCTACACAGGGGCGTACCGCTGTCGCGCCAGTAAGGTGACCCTAACTTAGGCACACCTTAGCGGATCGGCGGGGACCTGCGGCGGCAGGATTGCTGTGGTACGCGCTGGATCATGCATAAGGAGACTGTCGTGTCGGCGAACAGCTTCGACGCCCGCAGCACGCTGCGCGTGGGCGACGAGTCGTACGAGATCTTCCGGCTGGACAAGGTCGAGGGCTCCGCCCGCCTGCCCTACAGCCTGAAGGTGCTGCTGGAGAACCTGCTGCGCACCGAGGACGGCGCCAACATCACCGCCGACCACATCCGCGCGCTGGGCGGCTGGGACTCGCAGGCCCAGCCCAGCCAGGAGATCCAGTTCACCCCCGCCCGTGTGATCATGCAGGACTTCACCGGCGTGCCCTGCGTGGTCGACCTCGCCACCATGCGCGAGGCGGTCAAGGAGCTGGGCGGCGACCCGGCGAAGATCAACCCGCTGGCCCCGGCCGAGTTGGTCATCGACCACTCCGTCATCGCCGACCGCTTCGGCACCCCGGACGCGTTCGCGCAGAACGTGGAGCTGGAGTACGGCCGCAACAAGGAGCGCTACCAGTTCCTGCGCTGGGGCCAGACCGCGTTCGACGAGTTCAAGGTCGTCCCGCCCGGCACCGGCATCGTCCACCAGGTCAACATCGAGCACCTGGCCCGCACGGTCATGGTCCGGAACGGCCAGGCCTACCCCGACACCCTGGTCGGCACCGACTCGCACACCACCATGGTCAACGGCCTCGGCGTGCTGGGCTGGGGCGTCGGCGGCATCGAGGCCGAGGCCGCGATGCTCGGCCAGCCGGTCTCGATGCTCATCCCGCGCGTCGTCGGCTTCAAGCTCACCGGCACCCTGCCCACCGGCACCACCGCCACCGACCTGGTCCTGACCATCACCGAGATGCTGCGCAAGCACGGTGTGGTCGGCAAGTTCGTGGAGTTCTACGGCGAGGGCGTCTCCTCCGTCCCGCTGGCCAACCGCGCCACCATCGGCAACATGTCGCCGGAGTTCGGCTCGACCGCCGCGATCTTCCCGATCGACGTCGAGACGATCAACTACCTCAAGCTCACCGGCCGCCCCGAGCAGCAGCTCGCGCTCGTCGAGGCGTACGCCAAGGAGCAGGGCCTGTGGCTCGACCCGGCCGCCGAGCCGGACTTCTCCGAGAAGCTGGAGCTGGACCTCTCCACGGTCGTCCCCTCCATCGCCGGCCCCAAGCGCCCGCAGGACCGCATCGTCCTGGCCGAGGCCGCCCAGCAGTTCGCCCAGGACGTGAAGGCGTACGTCACGGAGTCCGACCTCGACGAGGCGGGCAAGGAGTCCTTCCCGGCCTCCGACGCCCCCGCGGTCTCCAACGGCACGCCCACCAAGCCGACCCAGGTCACCGCCCCCGACGGCTCGGCGTACGAGATCGACCACGGCGCCGTCACCGTCGCCGCGATCACCTCGTGCACCAACACCTCCAACCCGTACGTCATGGTCGCCGCCGCGCTGGTGGCCAAGAAGGCGGTGGAGAAGGGCCTGACCCGCAAGCCGTGGGTGAAGACCACGCTGGCCCCGGGCTCCAAGGTCGTCATGGACTACTACGACCGCGCCGGGCTCACCCCGTACCTGGACAAGCTGGGCTTCAACCTGGTCGGCTACGGCTGCACCACCTGCATCGGCAACTCCGGCCCGCTGCCGGAGGAGGTCTCCAAGGCGGTCAACGAGGCGGACCTGGCGGTCACTTCGGTGCTCTCCGGCAACCGCAACTTCGAGGGCCGGATCAACCCCGACGTCAAGATGAACTACCTGGCCTCCCCGCCGCTGGTCGTCGCGTACGCCATCGCGGGCTCCATGAAGGTGGACATCACCAAGGACGCGCTGGGCACCGACACCGAGGGCAACCCGGTGCACCTGGCCGACATCTGGCCGTCCGAGCAGGAGGTCAACGAGGTCGTCGCCTCCGCGATCGGCCAGGACATGTTCGCCACCTCCTACAGCGACGTCTTCGCGGGCGACGCCCAGTGGCAGTCGCTGCCGATCCCGACCGGCAACACCTTCGAGTGGGACCCGCAGTCCACCTACGTGCGCAAGCCCCCGTACTTCGAGGGCATGGCGATGGACCCGTCCCCGGTCGAGGACATCGCCGACGCCCGGGTGCTGGCCAAGCTGGGCGACTCGGTCACCACCGACCACATCTCCCCGGCCGGTGCCATCAAGGCCGACACCCCGGCCGGCAAGTACCTCACCGAGCACGGTGTGGAGCGCCGCGACTTCAACTCCTACGGCTCGCGGCGCGGCAACCACGAGGTGATGATCCGCGGCACGTTCGCCAACATCCGCCTGCGCAACCAGATCGCGCCGGGCACCGAGGGCGGCTACACCCGCGACTTCACCGTCGAGGACGGCCCGGTCTCGTTCATCTACGACGCGTCGCAGAACTACCAGGCGGCCGGCATCCCGCTGGTCATCCTGGCCGGCAAGGAGTACGGCTCCGGCTCGTCCCGCGACTGGGCGGCCAAGGGCACCGCGCTGCTGGGCGTCAAGGCCGTCATCGCCGAGTCCTACGAGCGCATCCACCGCTCGAACCTCATCGGCATGGGCGTGCTGCCGCTGCAGTTCCCCGAGGGCGCCTCGGCGCAGTCGCTGGGCCTGACCGGCGAGGAGACCTTCTCCATCACCGGGGTCACCCAGCTCAACGACGGCACCACCCCGCGCACCCTGAAGGTGTCCACCGACACCGGTGTCGAGTTCGACGCCGTGGTGCGCATCGACACGCCGGGTGAGGCGGACTACTACCGCAACGGCGGCATCATGCAGTACGTCCTGCGGTCGCTGATCCGGAAGTAACGCGTCCACCAGCAGGAAAAAGTGCGGAAAGGCCGCATCCCGCGTAGTGCGGGGTGCGGCCTTTTCCGTATCTTCTGACGGAAGGAGGTCACAACCCGGGAAAGCTTCCCGCGTGAAGGCGCACTCGATCTTGCCCTGTACATGAAGAGTGGACTATACCTGTCCGCGTTCAACGGCCGTCGTTCCACCAGCTTCAGCCAACAGCGGTAACCGGCGAGGGATCCGGTGCACCGCCTGAGTCCTGGAGAAAGCGAGGACTTGAGCATGGGATCGACCAGTGAGCCCAACCGGCTCAGCCGCCGTGGCCTCATCCAGCGCGCGGCAGCACTGGGCATCGTCGCGGTGCCGGCCGCGGGCCTGCTGAGCGGCTGCGCGTCGAGCGGCGGCGGCACCAAGCAGGAGAACGGCACCAAGACCGCCACCAATCCGTTCGGCGTCGTGGAGACGGCACCCCTGGACGTGGTCATCTTCGACGGCGGCTTCGGCGACGACTACGCCAAGCGCTTCGAGGCGATGTACCGCACCGAGCACCCCAAGGCCAAGGTCTCCCACACGGCCACCCAGAACATCACCGGCCTGGTGCAGCCCCGCCTCAACGCGGGCGACCCGCCGGACATCATCGACGACTCCGGCAACCAGCAGATCAAGCTGGACGTGCTGGAGAAGGCCGGCCAGCTGACCGACCTCACCCCGCTGCTCCAGGCGCCCTCGGTGGACGACCCGAGCAAGAAGGTGAGCGACATCCTCATGCCGGGCACCGTCGACCTCGGCACGGTGAACGGCAAGTTCGTCACCCTCCAGTACGTCTACACGGTCTTCGGCCTGTGGTACTCCGGCAAGCTGTTCAAGCAGCACGGCTGGAGCGAGCCGAAGACCTGGGACGACTTCATCTCGCTGGGCGCCGAGATCAAGAAGGCCGGTGTCGCGCCCTTCGCCCACCAGGGCAAGTACCCGTACTACATCGACGTGGCCATCATGGACCTGGCCATCAAGAACGGCGGCACCGACTTCCTCACCCGGATCGACAAGATGGACCCCACGATCTGGGACGAGGACCCGGCGCGCAACGCCATCGAGGCGATCTACGAGATCGTGCAGAAGGACTACCTGCTGCCGGGCACCAACGGCATGACGCACATCGAGTCGCAGACCGCCTGGAACCAGTACAAGGCCGCGTTCATCCCGTGCGGCGCCTGGCTGGAGAACGAGCAACTCAAGGCGACGCCCTCGGACTTCGAGATGACGTTCATGCCGATGCCATCGTTGTCCGGTGACAAGATGCCCTTCCAGGCCATCCGCGGCGGCGCCAACGAGCCGTACATCGTGCCCCGGCAGGCGAAGAACGCGGCCGGTGGCATGGAGTTCATGCGGCTGATGCTCAGCAAGAAGGGCGCCACCGCCTTCGCCCAGGCCGCCAACTCGCTCACCGTGGTCAAGGACGGCGTGGACCCCAGCGTCAAGCTGCGCCCCGGCACCCAGTCCACGGTCACCGCGCTGAAGGCGGCCGGTGCCAACGTCTTCAACCCGACCTACGTCACCGACTACAGCGCGTTCGCCACCGACATGGACAACGCCAGCGCCGAGCTGATGGCCAACCGCATGAAGCCCGACCAGTGGCTGAAGACGGTCAAGGCCTCCGCCCAGAAGGCGGCCAAGGGCGGGTCCTGACCCGTCCGCCGCACACACCGTCACCGGTGGCGGCACGCGCCCACCGCGTGCCGCCACCGCCGCCGAGACCGGGCAGGAGCCATGCGACACCGCAAGTACCCGTTCATCGTGGGATTCCTCTTCGTGCCCGTGGTGCTCTACACGGTCCTGATGGTGTGGCCGTACATCCAGACCTTCGGCTACTCGCTCACCGACTGGTCGGGCGAGTCGCAGACGATGCACTTCGTCGGGCTGAAGAACTACACCACGCTCTTCGGCGACACCGTCTTCCGCGAAGCGCTGCTGCACAACGTGCTGTTGCTGGTCTTCCTGCCGGTGATCACCATCCTGCTCGCGCTGTTCTTCGCGTTCATGCTGAACGTCGGCGGACGCGGAACGACCGGGGGAGTGCAGGGAGTTCGCGGCTCGGGCTTCTACCGTGTGGTGTTCTTCTTCCCGCAGGTGCTGTCGGTGGCGATCCTCGCGGTGCTCTTCGAGGCGGTCTACCGCAGCGACAGCGGCGGCCTGCTCAACGGCATCCTGGTGAAGATCGGCCTGGAGAACCCGCAGAATCCCATCGAGTGGCTCAACGACCCCGGCACCGTGCTGTGGTGCCTGCTGGCCATCGTGGTGTGGCAGGGCGTCGGCTTCTACCTGGTGCTCTTCTCCGCCGCCATGCAGTCCATCCCCCGGGAGGTCTTCGAGGCCGCGCTGCTGGACGGCGCGGGCCGGGGACAGACCTTCTTCCGGGTCACGATGCCCCTGCTGTGGGACAGCGTGCAGACCGCCTGGGTCTATCTGGCCATCGCCGCCATGGACTTCTTCGCCCTGGTCTCCACCCTCACCCCGGGCACCGCCTACGGCGGCGGCCCCGATTACCACAGCGAGGTGCTGTCCACCTACCTGATGCGCAACTTCCTCTTCTACGGAAAGAGCGGATACGCCTGCGCCATGGGCGTCGTCATCCTGCTCATCACCCTCGTCGTGTCGGTCTTCGCGCTGCGGGTCACCCGCCGAGAGCGCATCGAGTTCTGAGCGGGGCTGGAACCATGAGTACGCCGATCAAGGACCCCATCGAGGGCGTGGACGGCCCCCGTTCGTCCGCCGGCCCGCGCCGCGCCTCGCAACAGGAGCGGTTCGCCGACTCCGGCCGGGTCCTCAACGTCTTCTCGCACGGCTTCCTCGCGCTGTGGGCCGTGCTGATCGTGCTGCCGATCCTCTGGGTGGTGCTGGGATCGTTCAAGACCGACGCGCAGATCGGCGGCAGCGCCTGGACCTGGCCCGCCGACTGGTCGTTCGGCGCCTTCCAGCGCGCGTGGGACAAGGGGGTGGGCGGCTTCCTGCTGCACACCGCGATCGTGCTGGTCTTCTCGGTCGGCCTCACCATGCTCTTCGGCTCGATGGCCGCGTACGTGCTGGCCCGCTACGAGTTCCGGGGCAACCGGGCGCTGTACTTCTTCTTCGTGGCCGGTGCGATGTTCCCGCCGTACCTGGCGCTGGTGCCGCTGTTCTTCATGCTGAAGAACTTCGGCATGCTCAACACCTACCAGGGGCTGATCCTGGTCTACGTCGCGTACTCGATGCCGTTCACGGTCTTCTTCATGTACGCGTTCTTCCGCACGCTGCCGACCGCGCTGCACGAGGCCGCGATGCTCGACGGCTGCTCGCACACCCGGGCGTTCTTCCAGGTCATGATGCCACTGGCGAAGCCGGGGCTGGTCAGCGTGGGGATCTTCAACGTGCTGGGGCAGTGGAACCAGTACATCCTGCCGCTGACCCTGATGCAGAAGCAGTCCGGCACCGATCCCGACCGCTCGGTGCTCACCCAGGGACTGGTCAATCTGATGTTCCAGTCCGGGTACAAGAACGACATGCCCGCCCTCTTCGCCGGGATGACCATCGCCATGGTGCCCGTGCTGGTGGTCTACCTGTCCTTCCAGCGCCAGGTCCAGGCGGGCCTGACCGCGGGCACGCTGAAGTAGGCCCGGGCGCCGGAAGCGGGACGTAACCGCGCCAAGCCGTTCAGGCTTCGTCCACTTCTTCAACGGGGACCTTTCCGACATATCGCCCGGATGGGCGAGCCGTTCCCGTACTGCGTACGATGTGTGATCATCCGGGGTTGGTGCCGGTCTATCCCTTGACGGGACACAACCCCTGCGGCTCTGCTTAGAGTTCACATGTTGTAGACGACGGGGTCTCACGGTCGCGGCCCCGTCCCGTCGGGCGGTCGTCGTGCTGCCTGCCGAGGCAGGAGTGGATGTACGTGATGCACGCGGAGACTCCGGGATCGCAGTCGTCCCTGCACCGGGCCAACCTGGAGCGCGTGGTCCGCGCGGTCCGGCTCGCGGGCTCGCTCACCCAGGCGGAGATCGCCCGTACCACCGGGCTGTCCGCGGCCACCGTCTCCAACATCGTCCGCGAGCTGCGCGACAACGGGACGGTGCAGGTCACCCCCACCTCCTCGGGCGGCAGGCGGGCCCGCAGCGTCTCGCTCTCCGGTGACGCGGGCATCGTCGTCGGCGTCGACTTCGGCCACTCCCACCTGCGCGTCGCCGTCGGCAACCTGGCCCACCAGGTGCTGGCCGAGCAGACCGAGCCGATCGACGTGGACGCCTCCGCCGCGCAGGGCTTCGACCGCGCCGAGGAACTCGTCGGCCGCCTGATCGCGGCCACCGGCATCGGCGTCGACAAGGTCATCGGCGTCGGCCTCGGCGTGCCCGGCCCGATAGACGTCGCCACCGGGGTGCTCGGCTCCACCGCGATCCTGCCCGGGTGGGGCGGCATCAACCCGCGCGAGGAACTGTCCGGCCGCCTCGGCATGCCGGTCCACGTCGACAACGACGCCAACCTCGGCGCGCTCGGCGAACTGGTCTGGGGCGGCGGGCGCGGGGTGAAGGACCTCGCGTACATCAAGGTGGCCAGCGGCGTGGGCGCCGGTCTGGTGATCAACGGCCGCATCTACCGCGGCCCGGGCGGCACCGCGGGCGAGATCGGCCACATCACGCTGGACGAGTCGGGACCGGTCTGCCGCTGCGGCAACCGCGGCTGCCTGGAGACCTTCACCGCCGCCCGCTACGTGCTGGAGCTGCTGCGCGGCAGCCACGGCCCCGACCTGACCGTGCCGCGCATGGTGCAGCTGGCCCGCGAGGGCGACCCGGGCTGCCGCCGGGTCATCGCCGACGTCGGCCGGCACGTCGGCATGGGCGTGGCGAACCTGTGCAACGTGCTCAACCCCAGCCGGGTGGTGCTCGGCGGCGACCTCGCGGAGGCCGGTGAGCTGGTGCTCGGACCGATCCGCGAATCCGTCTCGCGTTACGCGATCCCGAGCGCCGCGCGCCAGCTCGCGGTGGTCCCCGGCGCGTTGGGCGGTCGCGCCGAAGTGCTGGGCGCGCTGGCGCTGGTGCTCAGCGAGATGGGCGATTCGACGCTTTTGACAGAGTCTGCTCCGGCGACGCTCGCGTTCAGATAGATAACAAGGCGTGTCGTTGTCATCTCGTTAATAATTTACTTCTTGACGGCATCATGAGGTGAGAGTTGACTCACGTTCACCTCGGTCGCAACGTTGCGGCCCTGTCAGGGAGGTACCCCGTGAACACCACTCTGCGTCGTGTCGTCATCGCCGCGGCCACGGTCTCGATGGCCGCCACCATGGCCGCGTGCGGCAAGGCGGGCAGCAGCAACTCCGGCGCCGCCAGCGTCAGCAAGGGCTTCCGGATCGGCATCGCGCTGCCGGAGAACCAGACCGCCCGCTACGAGGCGTACGACAAGCCGATGCTCGAAGCGAAGCTCAAGCAGCTGTGCCCGAAGTGCCAGGTCGACTACGAGAACGCCGCTCAGAACGCCAACACCCAGCAGCAGCAGGTCGACACGCTGATCAACGACGGCGACAAGGTGATCATCCTTGACGCGGTGGACTACAAGGCGATCCAGCCCTCGGTCCAGAAGGCCCACGACAAGGGCGTCAAGATCGTCGCGTACGACCGCCTGGCCCAGGGCCCGGTGGACGCCTACACCTCCTTCGACAACGAGAAGGTCGGCGAGCAGCAGGGCCAGGCCCTGCTCGCCGCGATGGGCTCCAAGGCCACCCCGAGCAGCCAGATCGTCATGGTCGACGGCGACAAGGGCGACCCGAACGCCGCGCAGTTCAAGGCCGGCGCCCACAAGGTGCTGGACGGCAAGGTGAAGATCGCCGCCGAGTACGACACCAACGGCTGGCTCGCCAACAACGCCAACAGCGAGGTCTCCGGCGCGATCGCCCGCATCGGCGCCAAGAACATCGCGGCCATCTACTCGGCCAACGACGGCATGGCCGCCGGTGTCATCTCGGCCCTGCAGTCCGCGCACGTCAGCCCGCTGCCCCCGGTCAGCGGCCAGGACTCGCAGCTGGACGGCGTCCAGCGGGTGGTGGCCGGCACCCAGGCCTTCACCATCTACAAGCCGTACCGCGACGAGGCCAACACCGCCGCTGAGATGGCGGTCGACCTGGCCACCGGCAAGTCCGTCTCCGACGTCGCCCCCGACAGCCAGAGCAGCGCCACCAACAAGGACATCCCGTCCAAGCTGATCGCGACCCAGGTGCTGACCCAGAAGAACGTCAAGCAGACCGTCATCGACGGCGGCCTGTACACGGTCTCGCAGATCTGCGCCGGGCAGTACGCCTCGGCCTGCTCCAAGATCGGCCTGTCGTAGTCCCGTCCCGGCGTGGGCCCGGTCGCTGACCGGCCCCGGCCGTCCGAAAAGACCCCTCCGGCGTCCCGTTCCCACCCGACACCCCGCTGCCGGGAACGGGCGCCGGACGGATGATGGACATGGCCCACGCCACGCGACCGCGGGGCGCGACCTCATGCCCTTGTCTCGCACAACCCACCGCGCCGCCACGACCGGCGCGGCACCCGCCGGTCAGGCGGCGAAGGAGATGGTTCACGTGTCCGCTACGCCCGTGCTGGCGTTGCGCGGGGTCTCCAAGCGGTTCGGCGCCGTACAGGCGCTGACCGATGTCGAACTGGAGATCCATGCCGGTGAGGTGGTCGCCCTGGTGGGCGACAACGGCGCCGGAAAGTCCACCCTGGTCAAGACGATCGCGGGAGTCCACCCGATCGACGAAGGCGCGATCGAGTGGGAGGGCAAGCGGGTCAGCATCGGCCGGCCGCACGACGCCCAGGCCCTCGGCATCGCGACCGTGTACCAGGACCTCGCCCTGTGCGACAACCTCGACGTGGTGCAGAACCTCTTCCTCGGCCGGGAGATCCGCCGGGTCGGGGTGCTGGACGAGGTCGAGATGGAGAAGCGGTCCCGCGAACTGCTGCACACCCTCTCCATCCGCATCCCCAGCGTGCGCATCCCGATCGCGTCGCTGTCCGGCGGCCAGCGCCAGACCGTGGCCATCGCCCGCTCGCTGATCGGCGAGCCCAAGCTCGTCATCCTCGACGAGCCGACCGCCGCGCTGGGCGTGGAGCAGACCGCCCAGGTGCTCGACCTGGTCGAACGGCTGCGCGAACGCGGCCTCGCGGTCATCCTCATCAGCCACAACATGGTGGACGTCAAGGCGGTCGCCGACCGCGTCGCGATCCTGCGGCTGGGCCGCAACAACGGCGTGTTCGACGTGAAGACGACCAGCCAGGAACAGATCATCTCCGCCATCACCGGCGCCACGGACAACGCCGTGACCCGCCGTCAGGCGCGCTCCGCGGAGGCAGACAAGTGAGCACTGACAACCCGGACCTCACCAAGGCCGCCCCGCCGGCCGCCACCGAGGACGAGGTCGCCGCGCCCCCGCCCGCCGCCGACGCCATCGTCGCGGTCGACCCGCGGCTGCTGGTCAGGGAACAGGGCCTGGCCGGCTACCTGACCGAGTTCCGGCGCCGGGTGCGCAGCGGCGACCTCGGCTCGATGCCGGTCATCGCCGCCCTGGTCATCATCTGGGGCGTCTTCCAGGGCCTGAACTCCACCTTCCTGTCGGCGAACAACCTGTCCACCATCGCGTTCAACGTGGTGGGCGTCGGCATGATCGCCGTCGGCATCGTCTTCGTGCTGCTGCTCGGCGAGATCGACCTGTCGGTCTCCTACGTCAGCGGCCTGGCCGGCGCCGTCTTCGCGGTGCTCAGCGTCAACCACGGCGTGCCGCAGGGGCTCGCGCTGGTGCTGGGCATCCTCACCGGCACCGCGATCGGCGCGTTGCAGGGCTTCTTCTTCGCCAAGGTCGGCGTGCCCGCGTTCGTCGTCACCCTGGCCGGCTTCCTGGCCTGGAACGGCGCCATGCTCTGGGTGCTGGGCAAGAACGGCACCATCAACCTCCAGTCCGGCGGCCTGCTGTACAACCTCTACAACTACACGTTCGCCGACGTGGCGTTCGCGTACGGGCTGGCGCTGATCGCCGTGCTGCTGTACCTGGGCTCCTCGCTGTGGGAGGCGAACCGCCGCCGCAAGGCCGGGGTGCCGTCCCGTCCGATGCTGGACATCGGCATCAAGACCGCCGCCCTCGCGATCGTGGCGTTCGTCGCCGCGTGGGTGCTCAACCAGGCCGAGGGCCTGCCGCTGTGCCTGCTGCTCTTCCTGCTCGTCGTCGTGGGCTTCGACCTGATGCTGCGCCGCACCACCTACGGCCGCCAGATCTTCGCGGTCGGCGGCGGCATCGAGGCCGCCCGCCGGGCCGGCATCAACGTGGCGTGGATCCGCATCTCGGTCTTCGGCCTCGCCGGCACCATGGCCGCGGTCGGCGGCATGTTCCTGGCCGGCCAGGTCAACTCCGCGCAGTCCACCCAGGGCGGCGGCAACACCCTGATGAACGCGATCGCGGCGGCCGTCATCGGCGGCACCAGCCTCTTCGGCGGCCGCGGCAAGACCTGGTCGGCGCTGCTGGGCGCGCTGGTCATCGTCTCCATCCAGCAGGGCATGTACATCCTCAACCTCAACACCGCGATCCAGTACATGATCACCGGCGCGGTGCTGCTGGCGGCGGTCGTGGTCGACTCGGTCTCCCGCAGGACCCAGAAGAACTCCGGACGCGCCTGACCGCGTCCGCAGCGGGCCGCTCGCGCCCGTGACAGCCCGTGCCCGGCCGCCGGACCCGACCCCGGCGGCCGGGCACAACTGTGGGCACCGTCACTCGGGTGACCTACATCGCCCATCCCGGACGGCGGCACCGGTAGCGGAACATTAGACTCGGCTGATCGACTCGTTCGGGATGAAAGACCAACGACCTAGGAGGCCTAGTGGCTCAGCCGCGCGAAGCGCGTCCACCAAGGGCGGTGGTGGGCGACGGGCGGGGGCCGTTGCTGACCCGTGTCAAGGGACCGCGCGACCTCGACCGGTTCACCCCGGAGCAGCTGGTGGAACTGGCCGCCGAGATCCGCACGTTCCTGGTCGACGCGGTCTCCAAGACCGGCGGCCACCTCGGGCCCAACCTCGGTGTGGTCGAGCTGACCATCGCCCTGCACCGGGTCTTCGACTCGCCGAAGGACAAGGTGCTGTGGGACACCGGCCACCAGTCCTACGTGCACAAGCTCCTCACCGGCCGCCAGGACTTCTCCCGGCTGAAGATGAAGGGCGGCCTGTCCGGCTACCCCTCGCGCGCCGAGTCCGACCACGACGTCATCGAGAACAGCCACGCCTCCACGGTGCTCGGCTGGGCCGACGGCCTGGCCAAGGCCAACGAGGTGCTCGGCCGCGGCGACCACGTCGTCGCGGTCATCGGTGACGGCGCGCTGACCGGCGGCATGGCCTGGGAGGCGCTCAACAACATCGCGGCCGCCAAGGACCGCCCGCTCGTCATCGTCGTCAACGACAACGAGCGCTCCTACGCCCCCACCATCGGCGGCCTCGCCAACCACCTGGCGACCCTGCGCACCACCGACGGCTACGAACGCTTCCTGGCCCGCGGCAAGGACCTGCTGGAGCGCACCCCGGTCCTCGGCAAGCCGCTGTACGAGACGCTGCACGGCGCCAAGAAGGGACTGAAGGACTTCATCGCCCCGCAGGGCATGTTCGAGGACCTGGGCCTGAAGTACGTCGGCCCGATCGACGGCCACGACGTGGAGGCGCTGGAGTCCGCGCTCCAGCGGGCCAAGCGCTTCGGCGGCCCGGTCATCGTGCACTGCCTGACCGAGAAGGGCCGCGGCTACCAGCCCGCCGAGCAGGACGAGGCCGACCGCTTCCACGGCATCGGCCCGATCCATCCCGACACCGGCCTGCCGGTCTCCACCGGCGGCCTGGACTGGACCGCGGTCTTCGGCGAGGAGATGGTCAAGCTCGGCCGGGAGCGCGAGGACGTCGTGGCCATCACGGCGGCCATGCTCCAGCCGGTGGGACTGGCCGGGTTCGCCGAGGAGTTCCCCGACCGGGTCTACGACGTCGGCATCGCCGAGCAGCACGCGGCCGTCTCCGCGGCGGGCCTGGCCTCCGGCGGGCTGCACCCGGTGGTGGCGCTGTACGCGACGTTCCTCAACCGCGCCTTCGACCAGGTGCTGATGGACGTCGCGCTGCACCGCTGCGGCGTGACGTTCGTCCTCGACCGGGCCGGGGTGACCGGCAGCGACGGCGCCAGCCACAACGGCATGTGGGACATGTCGATCCTCCAGGTCGTGCCCGGCCTGCGGATCGCCGCGCCGCGCGACGCCGACCAGGTCCGCGCCCAGCTGCGCGAGGCCGTCGCGGTGGACGACGCGCCGACCGTGGTCCGCTACTCCAAGGGCGCGGTGGGCCCCGCCGTCGAGGCGGTCGGCCGGGTCGGCGGCATGGACGTGCTGCGCGAGCCGACCGGCGGCGCCGAGCGGCCCGACGTGCTGCTGGTGTCGGTCGGCGCGCTGGCCCCGATGTGCCTGGAGACCGCAGAACTGCTGGACGCCCAGGGCATCTCGTCCACCGTCGTCGACCCACGCTGGGTCAAGCCGGTCGACGAGGCGCTGCCGGGCCTGGCCGCCCGGCACCGGGTCGTGGTCACCGTCGAGGACAACGGCCGCACCGGCGGCGTCGGTTCGGCGATCGCCCAGGCCCTGCGCGACGCGGACGTCGACGTGCCGCTGCGCGACTTCGGCATCCCGCAGCGCTTCCTCGACCACGCCTCCCGCAAGGAGGTGCTGGCCGAGGCCGGGCTGACCGCACTCGACATCGCCCGCCAGGTCACCGGCCTGGTCGCCAAGCTCGACGGTCGCTACGGCGAGGACCAGGTGGAGGCCAAGGTCGTCGGCGACTGACGCCGGGCCCCTTCCGCGCCTGAAGGCGTGACGGGCGGGGCGGATCACCCGAAAAGGTGGTCCGCCCCGCCCATCGGCGTATCCGCAGGCGTGCCCTTTCGGGTGACCCGGCCCACCGGGTGCTGAGATGGCCGCTCGACGGCCACGACGTGGCGGGCGGGACGACCGTGGAGGTGCGCCGATGGATTCCGAGACGCCACAGCCCCCGACCGGCACCCGGGGCGGTGCCCGCGGTGGCGTGCTGCGGACGAAGTCGGTCGAGCGGTCCATCCGGGACACCGAGGAGCCCGAGCACGCGCTGCGCAAGTCGCTGTCCGCGTGGGACCTGACCGTCTTCGGCGTCGGCGTGGTCATCGGCACCGGCATCTTCGTGCTCACCGGGCAGGTCGCCAAGACCAACGCGGGCCCCGCCGTCGCGCTGTCCTTCGTGGTCTCCGGCGTGGTGTGCGCGCTGGCCGCCCTGTGCTACGCGGAGTTCGCCTCCACGGTGCCGGTCGCCGGATCCGCGTACACCTTCTCGTACGCCTCGATCGGGGAGCTGCCCGCCTGGATCATCGGCTGGGACCTGATCCTCGAACTCGCGCTGGGCTGCGCGGTGGTGGCGGTCGGCTGGTCCGGCTACATCCGCTCGCTGCTGGACACCGCGGGGGCGAGCCTGCCCGCCTCGCTGTCGGGGACCAGCGGGTCCGGCGGGTTCGGGTTCGACCTGCTGGCCTTCCTGCTGGTGCTGGTGCTCACCGGGCTGCTGGTCGTCGGCATGAAGCTGTCGGCGCGGGTCACCTCGATCGTGGTGGTGGTCAAGGTCACCGTGGTGCTGATCGTGATCGTCGCCGGCGCCTTCTACCTCAAGTCCTCCAACTACCAGCCCTTCGTGCCCCCGGCGCAGGGCGCGACCGGCGCCCAGGGCGGGCTGGGGGCGCCGCTGGTGCAGCTGATCTTCGGCTACCGACCGACCACCTTCGGCGTCTGGGGGATCTTCACCGCGGCGGCCGTGGTGTTCTTCGCGTACATCGGCTTCGACATCGTCGCCACCGCCGCCGAGGAGACCCGTAACCCGCAACGCGACGTGCCGCGCGGCATCCTGGGCTCGCTGGCCATCTGCACGGTGCTGTACGTGGCGGTCTCCATCGTCGTCACCGGGATGCAGAAGTACACCGACCTGTCGACCGAGGCACCGCTCGCGGACGCCTTCAAGGCCAACCACTCGCCGTTCTTCGCCGGAGTGATCAGCTTCGGCGCCGCGGTCGGGCTCACCGCCGTCTGCATGATCCTGCTGCTCGGGCAGACCCGGGTGTTCTTCGCGATGAGCCGCGACGGGCTGCTGCCCCGGATGTTCTCCCGGGTGCACCCCGCCTTCGGCACGCCGTACCGCTCCACGCTGCTGCTGGGGCTCGTGGTCGCGGTGGTCGCCGGGTTCACCAGCATCTCGGAGCTGTCGGAGCTGGTGAACATCGGCACGCTGTTCGCGTTCGTGGTGGTCGCGATCGGCGTGGTGGTCCTGCGCCGTACCCGCCCCGACCTGCCGCGCTCCTTCCGCACTCCGCTGGTGCCGCTGGTGCCCGTGCTGTCGGTGTGCGCCTCGGCCTGGCTGATGATCAACCTGCCGGGCGAGACCTGGGTGCGGTTCGGGATCTGGATGGCGATCGGCTTCGTGATCTATTTCCTGTACGGCAGGAGCCACAGCAGGCTGAACGCGGGCGGGCCGCGCTGAGCGTGGGCAGGTTCGTGCCGAACGGGGACGGGCCGCGCTGAGCCCGGGCCGGTTCCGTCGCCCGGCGACCCCCGCGCGCCCCCGCGAGCGCCCCGGGCCCCGCCTTCCGGGGTGATCGCCGCCCGGGTACGTTGGAACACATGCCCGCAGCCTCCGAGACCGCCGGTGCCCGCAGGGGGAACGCCCCCGTGCCCCGGCAGCGGGGACGGCTCGCGGGACCGCTGACGTCGTGGCCCCAGGGGCCCGCCGCCTGGCGCGGGCGGTACCGGACCGTGCTGCTGCCGCTGTTCGCGGCCGTCGCCGCCCTCACCCACCTGCCGTCCTTCCTGCGCCCGGTCTGGAACCCCGACGAGGGCTTCCTCGCCACCCAGGCGGGCGTGCTGGCGCACGGCGGGGCGCTCTACCAGAACGTGGTGGACCGCAAGCCGCCGCTGGTCCCCTGGCTCTACGAGGGCCTGTTCGGGCTGTTCGGCGCCGGATCGCTGTGGCCGGTGCGGACGCTGGCCGTCGTCGCCCACTTGGTGACCGCCGCACTGCTGGCCTCGGTCGCCCGGCGCCGCTGGGGGGACCGGGCCGGGGTCGTCGCGGGCCTCGGCTACCTGCTGGTGTCGATAGGGCTCGCCCCCGAGGACACCCAGGCCGCCACCTTCGAGGTCTTCATGCTGCCGTGGACGGCGGCCGCGTTCTGGTGCGCCGACCGCCGCCGCTGGACGCTCGCCGGGCTCGCGGTGGCCGGTGCCGCGCTGGCCAAGCAGACCGGCGGCGCGGTGCTCCTGCCGGTGGTGTGGATGCTGTGGCGCTCGGGCGGCGGCGCCTCGCAGGGTCGGGCGCGCCGGAAGGGCGCGCTGGGCCTGGCCGCGGGCTTCGTGCTGCCGCTCGCCGCGGTGGCCGTGGCACTCGGCCCCGGCCGGTTCCTGTTCTGGACGGTGACCGGCTCCGGCTCGTACGCGACGGTCAGCGGCTCGGCGTGGCTGACGGCCGCCGCCCGGGGCCTGGGCAACGCCGGGATACTGCTGGTGGCCTGCGCCGGGCTCGCGGTGCCGGTGGCGCTGCTGCTGCGGGGGCGTGGTGGAGGGCGGCGGTTCGCCGACGCCGACCTGTGGATATGGCTGGCCGCCTCGCTGGTCGCCGTCGTCACCGGTTTCCAGTTCTACGGGCACTACTACCTGCAACTGCTGCCGCCGCTTGTCCTGCTCGGCACCGCCGCGCTGCGCCGGAGGCCGCGCTGGCGGCGTCCCGCCCTCGCCTGGACCGCGCTGGCCGCCTGCGGCTTCCTGGTGTGGGGCCTGACCGCGCCGCGCACCGATCTGGACCACGCGCACACCGTCGCCGCCGCCGTGCGCCGCGACACCCCGCCGGGGGCACGCGTGCTGGTGTGGGGCATGCACCCGGAGGAGTACTGGCTGGCCGGCCGCGCCCCCGCGAGCCGCTTCCTGACCGCCGGGTTCCTCACCAACTTCAGCGGCGGCCGGGGCGGCGCGCAGGTGGGGGAGCGGTACGCCGTCCCCGGCGCGTGGGACACCTTCCGCCGCGAGATGGCCGACCACCCGCCCGCCCTGATCGTCGACGACTCGCGCGGCCAGCCCTACGGCCCGTCCCGCATCCCCGGCTTCCGCGACCTGCTGCGCTCCCACTACCGCCCGGTCGGCACGACGGACGGCGCGGTGCTGTACGCGCCGCGGCGCTGAGTCACGCCCGCGTCACGCCCCCGGCGTCCCGTCACACCCCCGGCCTCCCGTCGCGCACCGCGCGCGGTCCCACGCAGAGCGCGCCGGACTCCCCGGCCCGCTCCCGCAGCTCCCGGTCGGCGGTGACCAGCAGCAGCGGGCGGCCGGGGTCCTGGCGGGCGGCGTTCCGCAGCAGCCGTACCATCAGATCGTCACCGCTGCCCTCGGCCGCCTCGACCCGCACCCCCGGAACCGGGCGCACCCCGCGCGCGGCGCCCTCGACGACCAGCAGGACGTCCAGCGGGCCGTGTCGCGCCCAGCCGGGCACGCCGGCGCGATCCGGCAGCCCGGTGGCCGCCAGGGGCGCCAGCGCGTCACGGAGCCGTTCCGTCGCCCCGCGCCGGTCGCGCCACCACCCGTCCGGGACCGAGCCGACGGTGTTGGCGGCGTCCACGACGAGCAGGGGCGGGACGTCCGGCGGCGCCGGGTGCGAGGCGGTCATGGGACCACCCTGCCACCCCGCGTTCATCGGCAACGGTGGTATACAGGCGCGGTACGGCATACGGCTGGTCGCAGGAGTGATGGGACGCGTGATGGCGAAGTCCAAGGGGACCGAGGCCCCCAAGGCGCAGGGTGAGCCGACGGCTTCGGGCGCGGGGATCTCCCGACGCCACGGCTGGCAGCGGTGGCGGACCACCGTCGTGGCGGTTGTGGCCGTCGGTGCCGTCTTCGCCGTGTCCGCGGTGATCGGCTCCTACAAGCGCGCCGCAGACAAGCACGGGGTCAGCAGGCCCACCGGGATCGCGGCCGGCAGCCCGATCTTCGGCATCCCGGTCCACCCGACCGTCCCGGTCACCATCGAGGTCTACGAGGACCTGCGCAGCCCGGTGTCCAAGGACTTCGCCAAGACCTACTCGAAGGCGCTGAACTCGCTGCTGTACTCGGGCCAGGTGCAGATCACCTACCAGCTGGTGACCTCCTCCGACAAGCAGTACGGCGGCACCGGGTCGGCCCAGGCGGCGAACGCGGCGGCTTGCGCGGACGACCTGGGCAAGACCTACTTCAGCGAGTTCGTCGACGAGCTGTGGGCGCACCAGCCGACCGACCCGTCCAACGACCGCTTCGCGAGCAGCTCCTACCTGGTCAAGCTGGGGCGGAAGGTCAAGGGCATGCCGGCCTCGTCCTTCGAGCCGTGCGTCCAGACGCGGATGCACCAGGGCTGGGTCGCCGCCTCGCAGAAGGACTACGCGTCCTCCGGCTACGGTGACGTCCCGGTGGTCGTCATCAACGGCAAGGAGTACGAGGCGACCAAGGACGGCCTGACGCCGCAGAAGCTGACCACGCTGGCCAAGCAGGCCGCCGACTACGCGGTCGCGCACCCGACGGCCTCGCCGTCTGCCACCAGCACGTCCTGACCGCCCCACGGCCGTCCGGCACCGCTCCTCCCCTGTCTGAATCGTTAATTCGGACAATACGACTCGCCTACTGACATTCCATCCTTTTTGTTCCCTTCCTGGGCAGGATGGGGTAGTGAAGGTCAGAGGGCTGGGTTACGGGAGGAGCGGTGTCGTGTTCATACCGTCGATCGAGCGTGTTCCCGGTGCGGGGCTGACCGGACGTCAGGGCCGGCGCGGAGCCGGGGCGTGAAGGCGTTCCCGGCGGCCGGGGCCACCACGGCCGCGTTCACCGCGACCGGCGCCCCGTCGCTGCCCGCCACCGGGGGCCGCGGGGCCGCCTTCACGGGCCCGTCGGCGCCCGCGGCGACCCCGCCCGGGCCGCACGCCGCCGCGGGGCTGTCCAGGGCCGTCGCGGCCGCGCTGGAGGACACCGCGGAACTCGCCGCCGTCCCGGAGCGGGGGCGACGCGAGCCGGACGACCCGCGCGCGTCGCCGCCGGAGCCTCGCTCGCGCGCGCCGTGGGAGACACCGGCCGCCGCCGACGCGCCGGGGGAGCAGCAGGGCCACAGCCGCTCCGGCGGTCCCGCCGTGGTGGCCGGATGCGCCGCCGTCGCGGGGGCGCTGTGGACGGTGTGGCGGCTCGGCGTGCTGCCCGCGCACGTCGCGGGCTTCACCGTGCTGCCCGCACCCCCGGCGGCGCCCGACGCGGGGCACGCCGCCGGGATGTGGGGCGCGGTGATGCTGCTGGCCGCGTTCGCCGCGTACTGCGTCGGCGGGCTGACCCGCGGCAGACCCGGCACCGTCTGGCTGCTGACCCGCTGCGGCGCCTACCGGGGCACCGTCCGCCACACCGGACTGCTGTGGATCAACCCGCTGCTCGGCCGCCGCCGGGTCGACGTGCGGCTGCGGCACTGGCGCAGCCGTCCGCTGGAGGCCGCCGACGCGGGCGGCGCCCGGCTGCACGTCACCGTGCTGCTGGTCTGGCGGGTCCGCGACACCGCGAAGGCCTGCTTCGCGGTGGACGACTACGAGCGCTACCTGCGCGAGCAGGTGGAGGGCACGGTGACCCGGGTGCTGTCCCGGCTGCCCGCCGACGACTTCCGGGGCACCGGCCACACCCTGCGCGACACCGAGTACGTCGGGGACGCGCTGACCCGGGCGCTGGCCCGGGAGATGCGGCCGGTGGGCATCGAGGTCTTCTCCGCCCGCCCGGTGCGCGTCGCCTACGCGCCGGAGGTCGCCGAGGTGATGCGCCGCCGTCACCTGGCGGTCCTGGACGCCAGACGGCGCAGGGCGGTCCTGGACGACGTGGTCGCCTCGGTCGCCGAGACGGTGCGCGGCCTCACCGAACGCGGCCTGGTCGCGATGGACGACGGCGAGCGCAAGGCCCTGGTCAAGGACCTCACCGTGGCGTTCTGCACGGCGAGCGCCACCAGCATGACCAGGACCCCCGGCACCGCCCGCCGCACCCCGTAGGCACCGACGCGTGGGGCCCGTACGGTCAACTGCCGTACGGGCCCCACGCGTCGGAGTACGAAGCGCCTTACGCCGGGACGCTCGCCACTCCCGGGGCGAGGAACGGCTTGCCGTTCACCCGCTGCGAGACGCCCTCGCGGTCCAGGTACGGGGTGATGCCGCCCAGGTGGAACGGCCAGCCCGCGCCGGTGATCAGGCACAGGTCGATGTCCTGCGCCTCGGCGACCACGCCCTCGTCGAGCATGATGCCGATCTCCTGCGCCACCGCGTCGAGGACGCGGGCGCGCACCTGCTCCTCGGTGAGCTTGACGTCGCCCTGCTTGAGCAGCGCCGCGACCTCCGGGTCCAGCTCCGGCTTACCGGAGTCGTAGACGTAGAAGCCGCGCTTGCCCGCCTCCACGACCGCCTTGAGGTTCGGGGAGACCGTGAAGCGGTCGGGGAACGCGCCGTGCAGCGTCTCGGAGACGTGCAGGCCGATCGCCGGGCCGACCAGCTCCAGCAGCACCAGCGGCGACATCGGCAGACCCAGCGGCTCGATCGCCCGCTCGGCGACGGCGACCTCGGTGCCCTCGTCGATGACGTTCTGGATCTCGCCCATGAAGCGGGTCAGGATGCGGTTGACCACGAACGCCGGGGCGTCCTTGACCAGCACCGCGGTCTTCTTCAGCTTCCTGGCCACGGCGAACGCGGTGGCCAGCGACGCGTCGTCGGTCTTCTCGCCGCGCACGATCTCCAGCAGCGGCAGGATCGCGACCGGATTGAAGAAGTGGAAGCCCACGACCCGCTCGGGGTGCTCGAGCTTCGAGGCCATCTCCGAGACCGACAGCGACGAGGTGTTGGTCGCCAGGATGGTCTCCGGCTTCACCACCGCCTCGACCTCGGCGAACACCTGCTGCTTGACGCCGATCTCCTCGAAGACCGCCTCGATGACGAAGTCCGCGTCACCGAACGCCTCGGCCTTGTCCAGCGAACCGGACACCAGCGCCTTGAGGCGGTTGGCCTTGTCGCCGTTCACCCGGCCCTTGGCCAGCAGCTTGTCGATCTCGCCGTGGACGTAGCCCACGCCCTTGTCGATCCGCGCCTGGTCGATGTCGGTCAGCACGACCGGCACCTCCAGGCGGCGCGCGAACAGCAGCGCCAGCTGCGAGGCCATCAGGCCCGCGCCGACCACGCCGACCTTCGTCACCGGGCGCGCGAAGTTCTTGTCCGGCGCGCCGGCCGGGCGCTTGCCGCGCTTCTGGACGAGGTTGAACGCGTAGATGCCGCTGCGCAGTTCGCCGCCCATGATCAGGTCGGCCAGCGCGGTGTCCTCCGCGTCGAAGCCCTGACCCAGGTCGCCGTTCTTGGCCGCCGCGATGATGTCCAGCGCCCGGTAGGCGGCCGGGGCCGCGCCGTGCACCTTGCCGTCGGCGATGAACCGGCCGCGGGCGACCGCCTGGTCCCAGGCCTCGCCCCGGTCGATCTCGGGACGGGCGACCTGGATCTCGCCCTTGAGCACCGAGGCCGTCCAGGCCAGCGACTGCTCCAGGAAGTCCGCGCCGTCGAACAGCGCGTCGGCGATGCCGAGTTCGAAGACCTGCTCACCCTTGAGCTGCTTGTTCTGGTTGAGCGAGTTCTCGATGATGACGGAGACCGCGCGGTCCGCGCCGATCAGGTTCGGCAGCAGCGTGCAGCCGCCCCAGCCCGGCACCAGGCCGAGGAAGACCTCGGGCAGCGAGAACGCGGGCAGCGCGCGGGAGACCGTGCGGTACTGGCAGTGCAGGCCGACCTCGACGCCGCCGCCCATCGCCGCGCCGTTGTAGTACGCGAAGGTGGGCACCGCGAGCGTGGCGAGGCGCTTGAAGACGTCGTGGCCGCCCTTGCCGATGGCCAGCGCGTCCTCGTGCCGCTTGAGCAGCTCGACGCCCTTGAGGTCCGCGCCGACCGCGAAGATGAACGGCTTGCCGGTGATGCCGACGCCGACGATCTCGCCCGCGGCGGACTCCTTCTCCACCTGGTCGATCGCCGCGCTCAGGTTGCCCAGGGACTGCGGGCCGAAGGTGGTCGGCTTGGTGTGGTCGAAGCCGTTGTCCAGCGTGATCAGCGCGAAGCGGCCCGCGCCGGACGGCAGGTCGAGGTGGCGTACGTGCGCGGACGTGACGACCTCGTCGGGGAACAGCTCGGCCGCGCCCTTCAACAGCTCAGCGGTCGTGCTCACTTGTTGCCTCCGTCGAAGTGCGGGTTCTCCCAGATCACGGTGCCGCCCATGCCGAAGCCGACGCACATGGTGGTCAGGCCGTAGCGGACGTGCGGCTGCTCCTCGAACTGGCGGGCCAGCTGCGTCATCAGCCGCACGCCGGAGGAGGCCAGCGGGTGGCCGAACGCGATCGCGCCGCCGTACTGGTTGACGCGCGCGTCGTCGTCGGCGATGCCGTAGTGGTCGAGCAGCGCGAGCACCTGGACGGCGAACGCCTCGTTGATCTCGAACAGGCCGATGTCGTCGATGGTCAGGCCCGCCTTGGCGAGCGCCTTCTCGGTCGACGGGATCGGGCCGAAGCCCATCACCTCGGGCTCGACACCGGCGAAGGAGTAGGAGACCAGCCGCATCCGCACCGGCAGTTCCAGCTCGCGGGCGACGTCCTCGGCGGCCAGCAGCGAGGCGGTGGCACCGTCGTTGAGACCGGCGGCGTTGCCCGCGGTGACCCGGCCGTGCGCGCGGAACGGGGTCTTGAGGCCCGCCAGGTTCTCCAGCGTGGTGCCCGGGCGCATCGGCTCGTCGGCGGTGGCCAGGCCCCAGCCGGTCTCCCCGGCTTCCGGGCTGGTGCGGCGGATCGCGATCGGCACCAGGTCCTGCTGGATGCTGCCGTTGGCGTACGCCTTCGCGGCCTTCTCCTGGCTGCGCACGGCGTACTCGTCGGCACGCAGCTTGGTGATGTGCGGGAAGCGGTCGTGCAGGTTCTCCGCCGTCATGCCCATGAACATGGCGGACTCGTCGACCAGCTTCTCGGAGACGAAGCGCGGGTTGGGGTCGACGCCCTCGCCCATCGGGTGGCGGCCCATGTGCTCCACGCCACCTGCCACCACGACGTCGTACGCGCCGAAGGCGATGCCGCCCGCGGTGGTGGTCACCGCGGTCATCGCGCCCGCGCACATGCGGTCGATGGCGAAGCCGGGGACGGTCGTCGGCAGCCCGGCGAGGATGGCGGCCGTGCGGCCGATGGTCAGGCCCTGGTCGCCGATCTGCGTGGTGGCGGCGATCGCGACCTCGTCGACGCGGGCGGGGTCCAGGTCCGGGTTGCGCCGCAGCAGCTCCCGGATGCACTTGATCACCAGATCGTCGGCGCGGGTCTCGTGGTAGATGCCCTTCGGGCCCGCCTTGCCGAACGGGGTGCGGACGCCGTCGACGAAGACGACGTCCCTAGCGGTACGAGGCACGTTGGCTCTCCTCCAGATGCGGGGGCGCTGCGGGAGCCGCCACGAGTACGACGGCGGCTCACCCTGACCATGCTACTTGCGAGTAACCAACGTGCCCAGTCCCCCCACCGCAAGCGGCGAAGGTCACACCGCCGGGAGGGTTGGCGCCACGCCTCCGGGGGTGGGCGTCAGGGCTCCGCAGCCCGGGCTCCACGCCCCCGGGCGGGCGCTACGCCTCCGGGGCCGGGGTGCGCAGCGCCTTCGCGATCACGTCGGCGACCAGGCCGACTTGCCACGGCCGGGCGCCGCGCTCGCGCAGCCGCTCGGCGACCGCCTCCGGCGTCGGGTCGGCGGGCGGCTCCCAGCACACCCGGCGCACGGTGTCCGGTGAGATCAGGTTCTCCTGCGGCAGGTTCAGCCGCTCGGCCTCGGCGGTGACGGCGGCGCGGGCCGCCGCGAGCCGGGCGGCGGCGGCCGGGTCGCGATCGGCCCAGGAACGCGGCGGCGGCGGACCGGACGGCGCGGGTCCCGGCTGCGGCAGGTCGCGCTCGGGCATCGCCTTCACCCGTTCCACGGCGTCCTGCCAGACCTCCAGCTGGCGGCGGCCGACCCGGTTGCCGAAGCCGGGCAGCGCGGCGAGGGCGTGCACGTTGGCCGGCACGGCCAGGGCGGCGGCCACGATGGCCGCGTCGGTCAGGACCCGGCCGGGGGAGACGTCCCGCTCCTGGGCGATGTGGTCGCGCAGCGTCCACAACTCCCGTACGACGCCCAGCTGTCGGCGGCGCCTGACCTTGTGCATTCCCGAGGTGCGGCGCCACGGGTCGGTGCGCGGGGCGGGCGGCGGGGCGGCGGCGATCGCGGCGAACTCCTGCAGCGCCCACTCCAGCTTGCCCTGCTCGCGCAGCTCCGCCTCCAGCGCGTCGCGCAGGTCGACCAGCAGCTCGACGTCGAGCGCGGCGTAGCGCAGCCAGGGCTCGGGCAGCGGCCGGGTCGACCAGTCGACCGCCGAGTGCCCCTTCTCCAGCGCGTACCCGAGCACGCTCTCGACCATCGCGCCGAGGCCGACCCGGGGGAACCCGGCCAGCCGTCCGGCCAGTTCGGTGTCGAAGAGCCCGCGCGGGCGCATCCCGATCTCCGCCAGGCACGGCAGGTCCTGGGTCGCCGCGTGCAGGATCCATTCGGCGTCGGCGATGGCGTCGCCCAGCGCGGTCAGTTCACCGCAGGCGATGGGGTCGATCAGCGCGGTCCCAGCTCCGGCCCGGCGCAGCTGGACCAGGTAGGCCCGCTGCCCGTAGCGGTAACCGGATGCGCGCTCGGCGTCGACGGCGACAGGTCCGGAGCCGGCGGCGAACGCCGCCACCACCTCGGCGAGGGCTTCCGGGCTGGCGGTCACCGGCGGGATGCCCTCGCGCGGATCCAGCAGCGGGACCGGCGCCGGGATGTCTTCGCTTGCTGCGGTCTCTCGGGCGTCGGTCACCCGTCAAGGGTAGCCGGGCCCGCCGGGGGCGGACCGGCGCGATGTTCCGTCCTGCGGAACCGGGGCGCGCTCCGGCGCAGCGGACATGCGGAACCGGGGCACACCCCGGCGCAGCGGAACGCCTGCCGACGGAACGTTCCGTCGGCAGGCGTTCGAATCCGCGGTGGCGTCAGTGGATGATGCCGGTGCGCAGCGCCACCGCCACCATTCCGGCGCGGTCACCGGTGCCCAGCTTGCGGGCGATGCGGGCGAGGTGGCTCTTGACGGTGAGCGCGGACAGGCCCATCGAGACGCCGATCGCCTTGTTGGACTGGCCCTCGGCGACCAGCCGCAGCACCTCCACCTCGCGGCCGGACAGCTCCCGGTAGCCGCCGGGGTGGCCGGGGGCGCCCGGGGGGCGGCGCTGCATGCGGGCGCCGGGCGCGCCGATCGGGGCGGCGCCGGGGCGCTGGGCGAGGCCGACGTTGGTCCGGGTGCCGGTGACCACGTAGCCCTTGACGCCGCCGGCCAGCGCGTTGCGTACCGCGCCGATGTCGTCTGCGGCCGACAGCGCCAGGCCGTTGGGCCAGCCCGCCGCCCTGGTCTCCGCGAGGAGGGTCAGCCCGGAACCGTCGGGCAGGTGGACGTCGGCGACGCAGATGTCGCGTGGCGTGCCGACCCGGGGGCGGGCCTCCGCGATGGACGACGCTTCGATCACGTCACGGACGCCGAGCGCCCACAGATGCCGGGTGACAGTGCTGCGGACGCGGGGGTCGGCGACGACGACCATGGCCGTCGGCTTGATCGGGCGGTAGGCGACCAGGCTTGTGGGGTGGTCGAGAAGAACCGACACCGGGCCTCCTGTGCAGTGGCGGACCGTGTCCGGCGGGGGAGGGCCGGCGGGTACCGCGAGGATTAGTGGTCACAGTCCTCTTCGGCAGTATGTGAACCCGGCTTTAGAGAAAGATCACGATTTATTCGGTAACGTTCCGGGCAAGAAGGATCGCCAAGCGATCGTTTTCGCGCGAAAGTGCGACAGCTGCGGTCATCTGACGGGCTGTCGTGAGGACCCCGGCCGTTCGGCGCTCGCGTCGGCCCCGGAGCGGGAACGCTCGCGCCGGACGCGGGGGCAAGAATCCGGCCGGTTGGCCGGATTCAGTCCATCACCTCGGGCCGCGGCGGTTCGGCAGCGACACGACCCCGCCGCCCTGCTCGGCACCCGCCGACGGCGGCAGGCCCGCACCCGCGCACAGCAGCTCGCACCACGCCGCCAGGTGCGCCGCGGCGTCCGGCCCGCCCGCCGCGGTGTCCTGCGGCGTCCACGAGGCCCGCACCTCGATCTGGGTACTGTCCGGGCGCTCCGCGAGCGCGCCGAAGTAGTGCGAGGAACTGCGCGAGACCGTGCCGCTCGGCTCGCCGTACGCCGCACCACGCGCCGCCAGCGCACCCGTCAGCCACGACCAGCACACCTCGGGCAGCAGCGGGTCGGCCGCCATCTCCGGCTCCAGGTCCGCGCGGGCCAGCGTCACCACCCGGAACGTGCCGTTCCAGGCCTCCTGTCCGGCCGGGTCGTGCAGCAGCACCAGCCGCCCGTCCGCCAGTTCCTCCCCCTCCACCAGCACCGACGCCTCCATCGCGCAGGCGTACGGGGCGAGTTTGCGGGGCGCCGGCATCGGCGCCAGTTCCACCTCCGGCCGCACCCGGGCCGCCCGCAACGTGTCGACCGCCCGCTGGAACACCAGTGGTGCTCCGTCCCCGTCCTCGGAGTGCCCCTGTGCCGCTGCCATGCCCGGAAGACTAGGCCGCCCGCATCCCCGCGTACGGGAAGGCCGTGGGCGCGGCGGGTCGCTCCTTCGGCCCATGCGAAGATTCACCCCGTGAGTGCTGACGAGCGTGCCGCTGCCGACCACCGCCCCACCTCCGCGACCCGTGGGTCCGCGTTCATCCGCGCCTGCCGACGCGAGCCGGTGCCGCACACCCCGGTGTGGTTCATGCGGCAGGCCGGGCGCTCCCTGCCCGAGTACCACAAGGTGCGCGAGGGCATCGCGATGCTCGACTCCTGCATGCGCCCCGACCTCGTCACCGAGATCACCCTCCAGCCGGTGCGCCGCCACAAGGTCGACGCGGCCATCTACTTCAGCGACATCGTCGTGCCGCTCAAGGCGATCGGGCTCGACCTCGACATCAAGCCCGGCGTCGGCCCCGTCGTCGCCGAGCCGGTCCGCACCCGCGCCGACCTCGACCGGCTGCGCCCGCTGGAGCCGGACGACGTGCGTTACGTGACCGAGGCGATCGGCATGCTCACCGCCGAACTGGGCGCCACCCCGCTGATCGGCTTCGCGGGCGCGCCATTCACCCTCGCCAGCTACCTCGTCGAGGGCGGCCCGTCGCGCAACCACGAGCGCACCAAGGCCATGATGTACGGCGACCCGCAGCTGTGGGCCGACCTGCTGGACCGCCTCGCGGTCATCACCTCCGCGTTCCTGAAGGTCCAGATCGAGGCGGGCGCCTCGGCCGTGCAGCTCTTCGACTCCTGGGTCGGCGCGCTGGCCCCCGACGACTACCGGCGCTCCGTCCTGCCCGCCTCCGCCAAGGTCTTCGACGCGGTCGCCGGATACGACGTGCCGCGCATCCACTTCGGGGTCGGCAGCGGCGAGCTGCTCGGGCTGATGGGCGAGGCCGGCGCCGACGTGGTGGGCGTCGACTGGCGGGTGCCGCTCAACGAGGCCGCCAAGCGGGTCGGCCCGGGCAAGGCGCTGCAGGGCAACCTCGACCCGGCCGTCCTGTTCGCGCCGCGCACCGCCGTGGAGACCAAGGCCCGCGAGGTGCTGCACGCCGCGCAGGCCGCGCCCGGCCACGTGTTCAACCTGGGTCACGGCGTGCTGCCGACCACCGACCCGGACGCGCTCACCGCGCTCGTGGAGTTCGTCCACACCACGACCGAGCGCTGAGAGCCGGTGGCACAGTGGACGGCATGAGCGCAGCCTCCCCGGCCCCGCGGTCCACCTCCGGCGGTCGCCACGTCGTCGTGGTGGGCGGCGGGATCTCCGGACTCGCCGCCGCCCACCGGCTGCTGGCGGGCGGCGCCCGGGTGACGCTGCTGGAGGCCGACGGCAGGCTCGGCGGCAAGCTGTACGCGGACGAGATCGCGGGCGTGCCGGTGGACCTGGGCGCCGAGTCGATGCTCGCCCGCCGTCCCGAGGCGGTCGGCCTGGCCCGCGAGGTCGGCCTCGCCGCCGACCTCCAGCCGCCCGCCACCGCCTCCGCCGCCCTGTGGACCCGCGGCAGGCTGCGGCCGATGCCGCGCGGCCACGTCATGGGCGTGCCCGGCGACCTCGGGCCGCTGTCCGCCTCCGGGGTCCTGTCGCCCGCGGGCCTGGCCCGTATCCCGCTCGACCACGTGCTGCCGCGCACCCGGGTCGGGGAGGACGTCGCGGTCGGCGCGTTCGTCGCCGCCCGGCTCGGCCGCGAGGTCGTCGACCGCCTCGTCGAACCACTGCTCGGCGGGGTCTACGCGGGCGACGCCTACCGCATCTCGATGCGCGCCGCCGTCCCGCAGCTGTTCGAGGCGATCCGCGGCAGGCGGTCGCTGATCGAGGGCGTACGGGCCGCGCAGCGCAAGGCCGCCGCCCAGCAGGCCGCCGCCCAGCAGGCCTCCGGCCGCGCGGTGAGCGGTGAGCCGTCCGTCTTCATGGGCATCCGCGGCGGCATCGGCAGGCTGCCGCTCGCCGTCGCCGACGCCTGCCGCGCCGCCGGGGCCGACCTGCGCACCGGGACCGAGGTGTCGGCGCTGCGCAGGACCGCGCTCGGCTGGACGCTCGACGTGCGCGGTCCCGAGGGGCCCGGCCAACTGGCCGCCGACGCCGTGCTGCTGGCGGTGCCCGCCCCGGTCGCGGCGCGGCTGCTGGCCTCGGAGGCGCCCGTCGCCGCCGCCGAACTGGACACCGTCGAGTACGCGAGCATGGCGCTGGTGACGATGGCGTTCCGCCGCCGCGACCTGCTGGGCCTGCCGGGCGGAAGCGGCTTCCTGGTGCCGCCGGTCGACGGACGCACCATCAAGGCGTCCACCTTCTCCAGCCGCAAGTGGGGCTGGGTCGACGCGGCCGGTCCCGACACCTTCGTGCTGCGCACCTCCGTCGGCCGCCACGGCGACGAGGCCGATCTCGCCTGGGACGACACCGACCTCGTACGGCTCTCGCGCGAGGACCTGGGCCGCGCGGCGGGCATCACCGCCGCGCCGGTCGCCGCCCGCGTCACCCGCTGGAACGGCGGCCTGCCGCAGTACCCGGTCGGCCATCTGGAGCGGGTCGCCCGCATCCGTGAGCACGTCGCCAAGCTGCCCGGCGTCGCGGTGTGCGGCGCGCTCTACGACGGGGTCGGCATCCCCGCCTGCGTCGGCGGCGCCCGCGCGGCGGCGGACCGGCTGCTGGGCGAACCGGACGGCGGCACCCGGGCCTGAGCGGACTCGGCCACCCTGCGGCGGGGCGTGCGGCGGGGCGCGGGAGAATGTCCGCATGACCGAGAACGCTGCACCCGCCAAGGCCCCCAACGCGGGCAAGAAGGCCCGCGACCTCAACGACGTGATCCGCTACACGCTCTGGTCGGTCTTCCGGCTGCGCGACGCGCTGCCGGAGGACCGCTCCGGCTTCGCGGACGAGGTGGACGAGCTGTTCGGGCAGCTCGCCGCCAAGGACGTCACCGTGCGTGGCACGTACGACGTCTCGGGGCTGCGGGCCGACGCCGACGTCATGATCTGGTGGCACGCGGAGACCTCCGACGAGCTCCAGGACGCCTACAACCGCTTCCGCCGCACGAAGCTGGGCCGCTCGCTGGAGCCGGTGTGGTCCAACATGGCGCTGCACCGCCCGGCCGAGTTCAACAAGTCGCACGTCCCCGCGTTCCTCGCCGACGAGACGCCGCGCGACTACGTGAGCGTCTACCCGTTCGTGCGCTCCTACGACTGGTACCTGCTGCCCGACGAGGACCGCCGCCGGATGCTCGCCGACCACGGCAAGATGGCGCGCGGCTACCCGGACGTGCGGGCCAACACCGTCGCGTCCTTCTCGCTCGGCGACTACGAGTGGATCCTCGCCTTCGAGGCCGACGAACTGCACCGCATCGTCGACCTGATGCGCCACCTGCGCGGCTCCGAGGCGCGCCGCCACGTGCGCGAGGAGGTCCCCTTCTACACCGGCCGCCGGCGCTCGGTCGCGGAACTGGTCGAGGGCCTGGCGTAGTCGGGGGCTTGGCGCGAGCAGCCTCGCTCGAACCCGCCCGCCCGGCGCGCACCGCGTCCGGGCGGGCGGCGCCCGGCGGGCAAGCGGCGCCCGGGTCCTGCGGTGCCTTAAGCGGCCAGTTCTGGCAGAACGCCTACGCGGCCAGCTCCGCGCGCTTGAGGCGGCCGTGGCCGAGGGCGGCGCGCAGCGCGGGGTCGGGCAGCACCTTCGGTCCGCGCAGCGCCAACGCGGTCAGCAGCGCGCGGTCGCCCACGGCGGCGTGGTGCCGGGATATGGGGATCGCGTCCAGCACCGCCTCACCGGCCGGCGAGGCCCAGCGGGTGTAGGGCACGATCTCCAGCCGGGCTATCAGCAGGCAGCCCAGCGTCAGCACCAGCGGCAGCCCGAACCACAGCGGCGCCGAGTCGTGCGACCCGCGGATCCCCAGCCCCGCCGTCACCGCGAGCAGCGCGACGATCAGCCCGGCCGCCGCCATCACCAGCCGCATCCCCGAGGCCACCCGGTCGCGCGCGGACGCGGGCACCGCGAGCCCGTCGGAGACCAGCCGCTCGCCCAGCACCCGCACCGCGGCGGCCGTCGCGTGCTTCTTGCGCACCACCGGTATCCGCGACTGGCCCTCCGGCCCGATCATGGCGAGCAGCGAACGCTCCACCTCGTCGTGCCCCACCGGGTCGACGACGGTGGCCCACCCGGTGTGCGCCAGCATCATGCGGCGCTCACGGCACATCGCGACCAGCGTGAGGTCGGTGACCCGGTGCGGACCACCGGCCAGGAACGCGGTCTCGTACAGCCCCAGTTGTCCGGGGCCGGTCAGCACGAAGCCCGGGCCGTCCGGCACCGGGTGCCGGTCGGCGACGACGACCGCCGCCCGGCACAGTCGTGCGCAGGAGAGGATCGCCGCTGCCCAGGCGATGAGAAGCAGTGAAACCCACATACAGGTGTTCTACTGGACGGCACTGACATTCCGCTCCCCCTTTCGGGGACGAATGTGCGAATAGTCCGTAACGGGAGCGGTGAGATTCATCTCGGGGCCTCGCTGGCCGAGATGGTGTACGTGATCGTGGGCGGCGCGGGCACCGGCGACGAGGGTGCCGGAGACACCGAGGAAGCCGAGGTCGTGGGCGTCGGTGCGGGCGGCGCGGTGGTCCCGCCGCCGGTGAAGTCGACCAGGCCGGTGCGCTCCAGCGCGGCGATCTGCTGGAGCACGATGCCGTTGGTCTGCGTCGCCAGCCGCCGTACCACCGAGTTCTGGGTGTCCGCCCGGATCTGCGCGGCGAACTGGAAGAGCGCGTCGTCCGAGCCGTGCAGGGTGTTGGCGAACAGCCTGTCGTACGCGGTGCCCTGGGCGCCGCTCAGCCGCGTCAGCGAGGCCCGTTGCCCCGCGTCCGGCTGGGTCGGCAGGTCCACGCCGACCGCCACGGCGGCCGACTGCACGTCCCCGTCCAGCCGGGTGTGGCCGGTGACCAGGTCGCCGCCCGCCGACCGCACCGCCGCGGTGGTGCCCTGCGCCTGCGCCTGCTGCCCGGCCGGAAGCTCCCACAGGTCGCTCAGCCTGACCTGGACGACGAACTCGCGGTCGGCGGCGGTCAGCGGCCCGGACGTCGTGGTCTCGGTCGGCCCGCTCGGGGTCGGGAAGCCCGGGACCACCGGCGCCTGCGCGCTCGTGCCGGCCGCGGCGTCCTGGGTCTTGGTGAACTTGTAGACCGGGTACACCAGCGAGGCCACGGTGCAGACCAGGGCTCCCGCCACGAGCCCACTGGCGGCGGTGGACCTGAGGGACGGATGGATGTGCATGGGCGCCTCCTGATGCGGGACGCGAAGGGGCGTGCGCCGCACTCGGCAGTACGAAGTGCGACCGTACGTTAGTACGTTCGCGGCGCCATCGTCTCCGTTTCGTTATCAGCCGGGTGACTTGGCCCCGCCGACTGAGCGCGTTCGCCCCGCAGCCGTCGCACAGTCCGCTCAACGGCGCAGTTCAGAGCGGGATTTGAGCTTCGGAGCTGGCGGTACCGGCCGCCTCGGACCACACTGCGAACGGTGACGGCGGTGAACGGCGAACCACGCGGCGGCATCCGGGACACGGTGGATGCCCTCGTCATCTGCGGCGCGACCGGGGTCGGCAAGACCGCGACCGCCCGCGAGGTGTCCCGGCGGCTCGTCGAGGGCGGGCTCGCCCACGCGCTGGTGGAACGCGACGAACTCGACCGCGTCCACCCGTGGCCGCCGCCCGGACTGCCGCGGTGGGAGCCCGCCCGCCGCAACCTCGCCGCGATATGGGCCACTTACGCCGGACTCGGCCACCACCGCCTGGTGCTGTGCGGCGTCTTCGCCGATCTCAGGCAGGAACTGCGCTGGATCGCGGAGGCCGTGCCGGACGCGGCGGTCACCGTCGTCCGCCTCACCGCGCCCCGCGACGTCCTCGCCTCCCGGGTGCGGCGGCGCGACACCGGGGGCGCCGCGCGCGACCAACTGTGGCGCAGCGAACGCCAGATGGAGGAGATAGCGGCGACCGATCCGCCCGGCACACTGGTCGTGGACACCGCGAACCTCCCGGTCGCCGCGACCGCCGACCGCCTCATCGCGCTGTGGCCCGCGGTGCCCGGGGACGCGGCGCCGGGCGCTCGCTGACCACCGCGCAGGAGCCCGGGGCGATCTCGGTTGCTGCCTGCTCAGGTACACAAACCCCGGCTCACGCCCCGTGCCGGAGGGTGTCCGCCACGCCTTGCCGGGAAGGCGGTCCCCCTCTGCGGCGCGGGTCAGCGCTGCGGTCCGGATTCCGGTGCGGACAACCTCTCCGGTGCCATGCCCTCCGTGGCGCTCAGCTCCTGGGTGCCCACGACGGACAGTAGCTCCAGCTGCTCGGCTCCCGGGCTTCCGGGCGGGGCGGTGAACCACAGCAGGCGTTGCCGTCCGTCCTCGCTGAGGAGGTTGTAGCAGTCGAGTTCGATGACGCCGAGCAGGGGGTGGACGATCCTCTTGTGGTCCATGCGGCGCACCGCGACGTCGTGGGTGTCCCACAGGGCCGCGAACTCCTGGCTGCGGCGGCGCAGCACGGCGACCATCTTCGTGACCTCCGCGTCCCGGCCGCGCCGGGCGGCTGCTGCCTGGAGGTCGGCCACGAACACCCGGGAGTGCTGCGGGTGGTCCTCGGGCGGGTAGATCTCGCGCGCCCGCGGGTCGGTGAACCAGCGGTACACGAAGCTCGCCGCCGGGCCACGATGCGCCGGTGACGCGCCGAGCAGGGTCAGGGCCAGGTCGTTCTCCACCAGGGTTTCGTGCAGGTCGGTGATGACGCGCGCGGGGGTGTTGGACAGCCGGTCCAGGAGCCCGAGGAGCGCGGGCTGCACGTGTGCCGACGGCCCGTGCGCCGACGGGGGGACCGGTCGTTCGGCCAGGTGGAACAGGTGGTCGCGCTCGTCGCCGTTCAGGCGCAGGGCCCGGGCGAGGGCGGCCAGGGTCTGGGTGGAGGGCTGCACGCCGTTCTTCGCGCTGCCGCGTTCCAGCTCGGTGTAGTAGTCGGCCGACAGCCCTGCCAGCTGCGCGACCTCCTCACGGCGCAGCCCGGGGACGCGCCGGCGCGGGCCGTGGGGGAGACCGACCTCGGCAGGGCGGATGCGGTCGCGGCGTGTCCTGAGGAAGGCACCGAGTTCTGGAAGGTTCACCCCTTCATGGTCGCTCGCACGGCCAAGGCGTAGCCAGGGGGTGGCATCCCCTGGGTGGACACAGCCCTGGCTAGGGGTGAGAGACCGGCCGATCGTGGAGGACGCAGCAGGGCAACGGCCAGGCCGCAGCCCGACGCCCATCCACCACAGGAGCCAGCATGCCCATTCCCACACCCCTCGACGGGCCCACTGCCACGGCCCAGCCCTCCGCCTCACCCCGTGTCGTGGTCGTCACCGGCGGCTCGCGCGGCATCGGCCGCCGGACCGTCGGCCGGCTGGCCGCCGACGGGTACGCCGTCGTGGTCGGCTACGCCGGCAACCAGGCCGAGGCCGAGGCCGCCGTGCGGGAGGCCGTGGACGGCGGCGGCCGGGCGATCGCGGTACGCGCCGACGTCGCCGACGAACAGGCGGTCGCAGCCCTGTTCGATGCGGCCGAGGCAGAGTTCGGCGGCGTCGACGTCGTCGTGCACGCGGCCGGGCGGATGCACCTGGCGCCGATCGCCGAGCTGGACCTGGCCGCCCTGGACGACCTGCACCGCACCAACATCCGCGGCACGTTCGTCGTCGTCCAGCAGGCCGTACGCCGTGCGCGCCCCGGGGGCGCGATCGTGACGTTCTCCACGTCCGTGGTGGGGCTGGCCTTCCCGGGCTACGGCGCGTACAGCGCCAGCAAGGGCGCGGTCGAGGCGCTGACGCTGATCCTGGCCCGGGAGCTGCGGGGCCGGGACGTCACCGCTAACACCGTCGCGCCCGGCCCCACGGCCACCGACCTGTTCCTGGACGGCAAGGACGAGGAGACCATCGCCCGCCTGGCCGCCCAGCCCCCGCTGGAGCGCCTCGGGACCCCGGCCGACATCGCCGAGGTCGTCGCTTTCCTCGCCTCCCCGGCCGGTCACTGGATCAACGGACAGGTCGTCCGCGCCAACGGCGGAATCGTCTGAACCGTCCCCGGCCACCCCATCGAGCAACGAAAGGCCCTGTCATGAGGAACGACGAAACAGGGAAGGTCATCCTCGTCACCGGGGCTTCCAGCGGCATCGGGGCGCTGTCCGTGCGTGCTCTGGCTCTCGCCGGTCACACCGTGTACGCGGGCATCCGCCGGATCGCGACCCGCAACGCGACCGCGGTGGCCGACCTGACACGCTATGGCGCCGACCACCAGGTCGACGTGCACGCCGTCGAGCTGGACGTCACCTCCCAGGACTCCGCCGACACCGCGGTCGACCGGATCCTCGGCGAGCGCGGCCGGCTGGACGTGGTCGTGCACAACGCCGGGCACATGGTCCTGGGCCCCGCCGAGGCCTTCACCGCCGAACAGTTCGCGGACCTGTACGACGTCAACGTCCTGGGCACCCAGCGCGTCAACCGCGCCGCCCTGCCGAAGCTGCGTGAGCAGGGCTCGGGGCTGCTGGTGTGGATCGGCAGCTCCAGCACCCGCGGCGGCTGCCCCCCGTTCCTGGCCCCGTACTTCGCCGCCAAGGCCGCGATGGACGCCCTGGCCGTCAGCTACGCCGCCGAGGTGCTCCCGTTCGGCATCGACACCGCGATCGTGGTGCCCGGCGCGTTCACCTCCGGCACCAACCACTTCGCCAACGCGGGTGCCCCCGCCGACATCGCGTGTGCGGAAGCCTACGACCAGCGCCACCGATCCCTGACGGGTGATCTGGGCCAGCGCCTGGCCGCGCTCATCCCTTCGGACGCCGATGTGACCGAGGTCGCCGACGCCGTCGCGCGCCTGGTCGCGATGGCGCACGGCACTCGGCCTCTGCGCACTCACATAGACCCCAGCCGGGACGGCAGCGAAGTCGCCTCCGCGGTCTCCGACCGCCTCCGCGCCGACTTCTTCCGCCGCATCGGACTGGACAGCCTGCTCACCGCGGGCAGCTCCCTGTAACACCCCCCTGAGAAAAGGAACAACCAGTCATGCCTTTCGCCAACTTCAAGGTCCCCGAGAAGACCCTCACCCCGAAGCAGAAGGAAGAGATCGTCACCCGCACCACGGAGCTGTACGTCGAGATCTACGGCGAGCGGGCCCGCGACAACACCATGGTTCTGGTCGAAGAGGTCGCCGACGGCGGCTGGGGCATCTCCGGCAACGTGCTCACCCTCGCCATGCTCGGCGAGGCGACACCGACCGACACCAGCGGCGCCTGACCGCACCGGCTGTCATCCGGCCGGGACAGCACCGTGAAACCGAGGGCCGCCGGTTCGCGCGTGTCCCCCGCACCCCGGCGGTCCGCCGGGGTGCGGGGACGGAGCACGGCCGCGGTCAACCCCGGGTCGAGCCGCTTGACGTGGTGCGTTCACGGGCGTCGTAGGCCCGGGAGGGAGCAGTAGCGTTCGCCCCCTTCGACTGCGACGGTCAGCCCGGGGGCGATCTCCGTGAAGCCCGCGTCTCGTACCACCGGCAGCCCGCCGGCCACCAGTTCGGGCCAACGGTCCGTGTCGGCCGTGCGTACCGACAGCGTGAAGCCCGCCTCGCGCCACGCAGCCCGGGCCGCCTCCGGCAGCTCCCACCACGCGAGTTGGGCCGCGTGGCCGGTCTGCGCCATGGTCTTGCCCGCCGACATCTCCACCCCCGGGTTGAGCCACAGCACGGGTGCCTGCGGGTCCGGGGCCCCGGGCTCGCGCGGGTCGTCCAGCTCGGTCCCCGACACCTGGAGCTTGGCCAGGTCCTTCGGCCAGCCGTCCAGCGGCACCGGCGGGTAGACCCGCACCTCGGCCTCGCGGCCGGTCACGGTGATCCCCGGCAGCTTCGCCGCGCGCCGCCACTCGGCGCCGCGCGCCCGGCGCACCACCTTGCGGATACGCGCGTCCTCCCAGTCCCGCCGCGCTCGCGCCCACTCGCCGTCGCCGGTGGCGCGCTCGTCGGCCAGGAACGTCAGCACGGCCCGCGCCGAGGTCTCCAGCGCGTCGGTGCGCGCCGGGAGAGCGTCGCGTTCCATGCGCACCACGAGCGGAAGCACGAACTGCGGCGCGGCGTCCCGGTCGTCGGCCCGCTCGGTCCGGGCGGGACCGTCGCCGTCACCGGTCGCGGCGGCGTTCGTGGGGGCGCTGAACGGATCGGAGCTGGTCACCGCACCAGCATCCCACGCCGTGAACGGGCGACGGCGGTGGGCGGGAACGGCCCGACGCCGCCCCGCCCACCGCCGTCGGTGGGCCGTTCGTCTCAGGAGCGGCCGGTGGCCGGGCGGGGACGGGGAAGGGACGCGCGCGTGCGGGGGAGCGCCGGGCGGCGCCTGGCGGTGGCCAGCGCCGTGGTCAGCGCCTCCTCGATCAGCTCCACCTGATCGCGCATGGCGCTGGCCCAGGCATGCTCGCGGGCGTAGACGTCGCTCGCGTCGGCCGGACGGTGGCCGAGCAGCGAACCACGCAGCCCGCGCAGGCCCGCCTGCATGGCGGCGATGTCCGCCTCCAGCCGCAGCCGCACCATGCGGGCCAGCTCCAGCGGATGCTTGTGCAGCAGTTCCTCGTACCGCCAGCGGGCCGGGGCGAGGTCGAACAGCCACGCCTTGGCGGACTGCTCGAAGCCCGGTGAATCCGGCAGGCGCACGGCTCCCGGCCAGCGGGCGGGCGGAGTGGGGGTCGGGCCCGGCTCACGGTGCCCGCCCACGGTGGGGTCCGGTTCAGGTGTCGTTGGTGCCACGTGTGCTCCCTTGCCTGTTCCCGTCTGCCCGCAGGGGGTGCCCGGTGAGAACCGAAGGCCAGTACGCGCTGGTCGGGGCCCTCGCGGCCGACCCGTGAGGGGGTCCTAATCGGGCAGACTGGCCGAACAGTACCTACTCACCGGTATGCGCACAAGGGGTCGGAACAAGGGGCTCATACACCTATCCCGCCCTCGCCGTCACTCCCCGCCCGGGGTCAGGCGCAGCGAGATCGAGTTGATGCAGTAGCGCTGGTCGGTGGGGGTCGGATAGCCCTCGCCCTCGAAGACGTGGCCCAGGTGCGAGCCGCAGCGGGCGCAGCGCACCTCGACGCGGACCATGCCGTGCGACCGGTCCTCGATCAGCTCGACCGCGTCGGAGTCCTTCGGGTCGTAGAACGACGGCCAGCCGCAGTGCGACGCGAACTTCGTGTCCGACCGGAACAGCTCCGCCCCGCAGGCCCGGCAGGAGTAGACGCCCTCCGTCTTCGTGTCGGTGTACTCGCCGACGAACGCGGGCTCCGTGCCCGCCTCGCGCAGCACCGTGTACTCGGCGGGCGTCAGCTCGGCCCGCCACTGCTCGTCCGGCTTGTCGACCTCGTACGGCATGAACCGCTCCTCAGCTCTCCACGGTGGACAGGCGGGCCAGGACGCGCGGACCCAGGTCCGTCACGTCTCCCGCCCCCATGGTGAGAACGAGATCACCCGGCTTGGCCATTCCTGCGACCACCCCGGGAACGGCGTCCTTGTCGTGCTCGGCGGTGACGTCGGCGCCGGCCGCGCGGGCGGCGTCCACGATCAGCGCACTGGTGACACCCGGGATCGGGTCCTCGCGCGCCGGGTAGATGTCCAGCACCACGGAGGCGTCGGCGAGCGCCAGCGCCTGGCCCATCTCGGTCGCCAACCGCTGGGTGCGGCTGAACAGATGGGGCTGGAAGACCACCAGCACCCGGCCCTCGCCCGCCCCGCCGCGGATCGCCTCCAGGTCGGCGGCGATCTCCGTCGGGTGGTGCGCGTAGGAGTCGATGACCTGCACCCCGGCGGCGGTGCCCTTCAGCTGGAGACGCCGCTTGACCCCGGTGTACGAGCCGAGCGCCTCGGCCAGCGCGTCGGCCGGCAGCCCCATCGCGTGGCCCGCGGTCAGCGCGGCGACCGCGTTCAGCGCGTAGTGGCGGCCGGGTACCGAGACGGTGAAGACCCGCTCGGCGCCGTCGAGCACCACGGCGACCTCGCTGGTCAGGCCGTGCGGCGTGATCCGGGTGACCCGTACGTCCGCGTCGTCGGCCTCGCCGTAGGTCACCACCCGCACCCGGTCGCGCACCCGCGCCGTCAGCTCGCGCGCCCCGGCGTGGTCGGCGGAGACCACCAGCGTGCCGCCCACCGTGATCCGGTCGGCGAACGCCTCGAAGGAGTCGTGGATCTCGTCCATCGACGCGTAGTTGGCGTGGTGGTCCAGCTCGACGTTGAGCACGATCGCCACCTCGGGCGCGTACTTGTGGAAGCTGCGGTCCGACTCGTCCGCCTCGGCCACGAAGACCGTCCCGGCGCCGTGGCGGGCGTTCGACCCCGGCGCGTCCAGGTCGCCGCCGATCGCGTACGACGGGTCGAGCCCGAGCTTCGTCAGCGCGACCGCCAGCATCGAGGTCGTCGTGGTCTTGCCGTGCGTACCGGCCACCGCCAGCGCCCGGGTGCCGTCCATCAGCGCCGCCAGCGCGTCACTGCGGTGCACCACCGGCACGCCGCGCTCCCGGGCGGCCACCAGCTCCGGGTTGTCCTGGCGGATCGCGCTGGAGACGACCACGCAGCTCGCGTCGTCCGGCAGGTGCGCGGCGTCGTGGCCGACGTGCACGGTGACGCCCAGCTCGCGCAGGGCCGCGCAGGTCGCCGAGTCCTTCGCGTCGCTGCCGCTCACCGTGGCGCCGCGCGCCGCGAGGATCTTCGCGACGCCCGACATCCCGATGCCGCCGATGGCGATGAAGTGCGGTCGGTCCATGGCGGGGGGGAGGGCGTGGGCCATGCGCGGTTCTCCTCGGCGTGAGCGGTGTGCGGCGGTGGGCGGGCGGTAATGACAAGTGCTCCGATTCTCGCACTCACCCCGCGCGGATCAGGCCTGCCGCCAGGCCCGCGGCGATCGCGGCGGTACGGCTGTCGACGCCCAGCTTGTCGTAGATGTGCACCAGATGCGTCTTCACGGTGGCCTCGCTGATGAACAGCCGCTTGGAGATCTGCCGGTTGGCGAGCCCTTCCGCCAGCAGCCCGAGGATCTCCGTCTCGCGCGGCGACAGCGTCGGACGGCCGGACCGCATCCGGCCCAGCAGCCGTGCCGCGACCGGCGGCGCCAGCACCGTCTCGCCGCGCGCCGCCGCCCTGACCGCCTCCGCCACGTCCTGAGGCGGCGCGTCCTTGAGCAGGTAGCCGGTGGCGCCCGCCTCGACCGCCGCCAGGATGTCCGCGTCCGTGCTGTACGTGGTCAGGATCAGCACCGCGGGCGGGTCGGGCAGCGCGGTGATGCGGCGGGTGGCCTCCACCCCGTGCATCCCCGCGCCCATCTGGAGATCCATCAGCACCACGTCCGGCGCCGGGTGGGCATCGGAAAGCAGCGCGAGCGCCGCCGCGCCGTCCGCCGCCTCGCCGACCGCGGTCAGCTCCGGCAGGTCGTCCACCATGGCCCGCAGCCCCCGCCGCACCACCGGGTGGTCGTCCACGATCAGCACCCGGATCACGCCGTCACCCCCGCGTCACGCACCGGCAGCGACGCGGCGACCGCCGTCCCCTCGCCCGGGGCGGACTCGACGGTCAGCGTGCCGCCGAGCCCCGCGATCCGCTCCCGCATCCCGTGCAGCCCGAAACCGCCGCCCGCGCGCACCGCCGCCGGGTCGAAGCCCACGCCGTCGTCGTAGACGTCCAGCGTCACCTGCCCGTCGAGGAATCCCAGCGTCACCGCGACCTGCCCCGCCGCGGCGTGCCGGGCGGCGTTGGCCAGCGACTCCTGGGTGAGCCGCAGCAGCGCCACCTCCGCCTCGACCGGCAGCGGGAACGGCTCCCCGTCGATCCGGAACGTGGCCAGCCTGCCGTATCCGCCCGTCACCCGGCGCAGGGCCTCCGGCAGCGGCGCGTCCTGGAGCGCGGGCGGGGTGAGGGCGTGCACGAAGCGGCGGGCCTCGGCGAGGTTGTCGGCGGCGGTGCGCCCGGCCTCGCGGATGTGCTCGCGCGCGGTCCCCGTCCCGTCAGCGGTCGGCAGCGCGCTGTCGGCGGCCCTGGCCAGCAGCACGATGCTGGACAGGCCCTGCGCCAGGGTGTCGTGGATCTCCCGGGCCAGCCGCTGCCGTTCGGCCAGCCGCCCCGCCTCGCGCTGTGCGGCGGCGAGTTCGTCGCGGGTGGCGACCAGGTCGTCGATGAGCCGCTGGCGGGCCCGGCTCTCCCGGTACAACGCGGCGTAGCCGTACGCGGTCAGCACCGCCACGGCGGCCCCGGCCAGCGGCCCGATGACCTTCGCCGCGGTCAGCCCGCCCGGCCCGGCGGCCTGCGTGACCACCACCGCCGCGGTCACCACCGCGACGCACGGCAGCGACCAGCGCACCGGCATCAGATGCAGGTAGAGGAAGAAGAGCGGGAACGCCAGGTAGCCGAAGTCCGGATCACCGGCCAGCGCCGCCGCCCACAGCAGCGTCAGCGTCGCCAGCCACACCGCCGTACCGCCGCGCCCGCGCCGCAGGCCCAGCGCACCGGCCGGGTAGACCGCCGCGAGCAGCAGTCCCGGCAGCAGCACCCACCGGTCCGCCGCACCGCCGAACGCCCGGCCCAGCGCGATCGCCAGCAGCACGAAGAACATGCCGTGCAGCGCGACGCGCGTCAGCCGCAGCGCACGGGTGTCGTCGGGCACGTGCCCGGGCGGGGCGGCGGTCGGATCGGAGTCGCGCCCCGGCGGGGCGGCGGTCGGGTCGGGGGCGTTCACGCTGTACGAGGGTACGGGCGCCGAGGCGGCCGAAAGCGGGCACCGGCATCGATCGTTCGGTGGATATCGCACCGCGCCGAAGGGACGACGCCGCGACCGACCGCGTCCCCGATGGCGCCGGGGTCCCGCCCGGGCAGGCTTGCCGGAGTCCAACTCCCCAGGAGGAAACCGGTGTTCGTCGCCCTGCGCGACATCCGCTTCGCCAAGGGCCGCTTCGCGCTCATGGGTGCGGTCGTCGCCCTCATCACCACCCTCGTCGTCTTCCTCTACGGCCTGACCGGCGGCCTGTCGCGGGCGGCGTCGTCGGCCATCACGCACCTTCCGGCCGACCTGATCGTCTTCGCCGGGCCCGGCAGCGCCGCCCCGCCGGTGTCGTTCAGCGGCAGCACGGTCGCCGCCGGGCAGGCCGCGGCGTGGGCGTCGACGCCCGGCGTCACCCGTGCGGAACCACTCGGCGTGGCCATGACGCGGATCGCCTCGGGCGGCGGGTCCGGCTCGGTGAGCGCTTTCGGCGGTCCGGCGGACCTGCTGCCACCGCTGCGATCGGGGGCCGCGCCGCACGACGGGCAGGTGGTCCTGAGCCCGCAGGCCGCCGCCACGTACCACGCCCCGGTCGGCGCCACCGTGAGCCTCGGCGGACAGCGGCTGACGGTCAGCGGGATCGGCCAGGACCTGTCGTACGCGCACGCCCCCGCGGTCTGGACGACGACGGCGACCTGGGAACGGGTCAGCGGGCAGCGGCAGCCGACCGTGCTCGCGGTCGACGGCCACCCCACGGGCACGCCCGCGCCGGGCACCCACGCGGTGAGCCGGGCCGGCGCGCTCGCCGGGATCGACGGCTACGGCGCCGAGCAGGGCAGCCTGCGCCTGATCCAGGGCTTCCTGTTCGCGGTGAGCGCGCTGGTCACGGGGGCGTTCTTCACCGTGTGGACGGTGCAGCGCGGGCCGGACGTCGCGGTGCTCAAGGCGGTCGGCGCGAGCAGCGGCTACCTGGTGCGCGACGCGCTCGCGCAGGCGCTGGCCGTGCTGGCGACCGGGGCGCTGGCCGGGGGAGCGGTCGGCGCGGCGGGGGGCGCGCTGGCGTCGTCGGCGGTGCCGTTCGCGGTGGGCGCCGGGACGGTCGCGGTGCCGGTCGCGGTCATGGTCGTGCTGGGCCTGGCGGGCTCGGCGCTCGCGGTGCGGCGGATCACCGCGGTCGACCCGCTGACGGCGCTGGGGGCGGCGCGATGAGACCGCGGAAGCCACGAAGAAGCGCGACGAGGCCGCGCCGTCCGTCCACGCCCGCCACGCCCGCCGCCCTCGCCGCGCCCGCCGCGCCCACCACCCGACACCGGACCGAAGGCCCCCGATGACCCCGCCGCCCCTCGTCCTCGACGACGTCCTGCTCACCTACCCCGACGGCGACCGCCGCCTCACCGCGCTCGACCGGGTCTCGCTCGCCGTGCCGGCCGGGGAGTTCACCGCCGTCGCCGGGCCTTCCGGATCCGGCAAGTCGAGCCTGCTGGCCGTCGCCGCCACCCTGCTGCGCCCGGACACCGGACGCGTGGTGATCGCGGGGCGGGAGACGGCCGGGCTGAGCCCCCGGGCGCTCACCTCGTTGCGGCGCGAGGCGGTCGGCATCGTCTTCCAGCAGTCCAACCTGCTGCCCTCGCTGACCGCCGTCGAGCAGCTGCTCGCGGTGGAGCACCTGCGCGGCGGCAGCCCCCGGGCGGCCCGGGCCCGCGCCGGGGAACTGCTGGAACGCGTCGGCCTGGACGCGGCCAAGTGGCGCCGCAGACCGCACCAGTTGTCCGGCGGCGAGCGTCAGCGCGTCAACATCGCCCGCGCGCTCTTCCCCGGCCCCGCCGTCCTGCTGGCCGACGAGCCGACCTCGGCCCTGGACCACGAATGCGGCGAGCGCGTGGTGGACCTGCTGGCCTCGGTGACGCGCGAACACCGCACCGCGACCGTGCTGGTCACCCACGACCGCGCGCTGCTGGCCCGGGCCGACCGGGTGCTGCTGATGCGCGACGGCGTGCTGAGCGCCGGGTGAGCGTCACTCGTTGTGGGCGTAGAGCTTGAGGACCGGGACGCCCACCGTGTGCCGGGCACGCGAAGCCCAGTCGCGGTGGAAGAACTCCTCGACCAGGTGCGGCGTGGTCAGCACGATCACCTCGTCGGCGTGCGTCTGCTCCACCACCGACCTCAGCAGGTCTAGCGGGTGTTCGCCGACGATTTCGCCGACCGCCTGGGCGCCGGTGGCCCGCAGCGCCTTCAGACTGTGGTCCAGCGAGTGCATCGCGGGAGCGAGCGCGTTGTCGCCCTCCGGTTCCTCCTCCTCGCGGGTGGCCTCGCGCAGTTCGCCCAGCGCCACGTCGTCCAGGGCGCGCAGCAGCCGCTCCTGGTCGCCGCGCGGCTGCATCAGAACGACGAAGGAGACGGTCTCGCCCGTGTGCAGGGTGGTGACCAGTTGCACGTCAACGGGGGCGAGCGGCTTCTCGATCATGAGTACGGTCGTGATCACGGATCTCGTCCTTCTTCCTCACGGGCCACTCGGCCCCCACGGAATCCATCCTGCCCCGCATCGGCCGGGGCAACGCGAGAGAAGCTTTCCCTCGCGACAATAAACGGAACGAGGCATTCCGGGGTGGTGAAACGACGAGTACGGACGGTTGTTCAAGGCGTGGTACGCACGAGTCGTGACCCGGTCCTACGGCGCGAAGCGGGGTCGGGGACGGCCTCGCCCGGTCAGCGGCGCTCGCGCACGTAACGGGTGAAGAGGAAGCCGTCCTCCTCCAGGACGCTCGCCGGAGTGAAGCGTTCCGGAACCTCCACCACCGGGCCGTTCATGATCCGCGGCGCGAGTCCCGAGGTGATCAACGGCGCGATGGTCAGGCACATCTCGTCCACCACCCCGGCCGCCGCGAACTGGCCCAGCAGCCGCGGCCCGCCCTCGGTCAGCAGCCGCCGCAGCCCCATGCCGGCCAGCGCGCGCACCGCCGCCGCCGGGTCCACGCGCTCGCCCGCTCCGGCGATCACGACCCGGGCCCCGGCGGCCTCGGCGGCCCGCATCCGCCCGGGGTCGGCCTCGGCGCCGGTCAGCACGACCGTCGGCACCACCGGCGAGGTGAACAGCGGTGTCGAGAAGTCCAGGTCCAGGCCCGCGCTGACCACCGCGATCACCGGCGCCGGGGTCTGGCCCAGGGCGGCCCGGCGTTCCGCGAACGCCTCGCGGGCCTTCGCGGGCCGGTAGCCCTCCTGGCGCACCGTCTCGGCGCCGACCACGACCGCGTCCGCCAGCGCCCGCAGCACCCCGAAGATCCGCATGTCCGCGTCGGACGACAGCGGCTGGGAGCGGCCGTCGTGCCGGGCGGCGCCGTCCAGCGAGGAGACCATGTTGGCCCGCACCCACGCCGTCCCCTCCGGCAGCGGAGCCGGGTAGGCGTAGGCGTCGGCGAGCGCGTCCAGGGTGTCGGGCGGAGCGGCGGGCGTGGCGAACGTCTCATCGCCTTCGGGCGTGGGGAACAAGCGGCGCATGGAGCGCAGTGTGGCACGGCCCGTAGGCTGGGTGACTGTGCCATCGCCATCATCGTCGTCATCGCCTGCCTCGTCCCCCCGGCCGCACCCGATAGCCGGTGCGGCGGACGCCGAGCCCGTCTCGCTGTGCGACCGCGAACCGCACGTGCCCGCCGACCGGCTGGTCGCCGAGATGGTGCCGCCGCCGCGCTTCGACGCCGTACGGTTCGAGACCTACCTGCCGGACCCGGGGCAGCCCAGCCAGGCGGAGGCGGTGACCGTGCTGAGCGGCTTCGCGGCCGGCCTCGGCGGCGCGACGGCTGCGGGGGGCGGCAGGCGCCGGTGGTTCCGCAAGGAGGCCCCCGCGGCGACCGGGCCCAGCGGTGTCTACCTCGACGGCGGCTACGGCGTCGGCAAGACCCACCTGCTGGCCTCGCTGTGGCACGCCGCGCCCGCGCCACGCGAGCAGAAAGCGTTCGGCACCTTCGTGGAGCTGACCAACCTCGTCGGCGCGCTCGGCTTCCAGCAGGCGGTCACCGCGCTCAGCGGCCACCGGCTGCTGTGCATCGACGAGTTCGAGCTGGACGACCCCGGAGACACCGTGCTGGTCTCCACGTTGCTGGGCAAGCTCGCCGACGCCGGGGTGAAGCTCGCGGCGACCTCCAACACGCTGCCGGGCAAGCTCGGTGAGGGCCGGTTCGCCGCCGCCGACTTCATGCGGGAGATACAGGGCCTGTCCGCCCGGTTCCGCTCGCTGCGCATCGACGGCGAGGACTACCGGCACCGCGGCCTGCCCGAGGCGCCGCCGCCGTACGCCGACGAGGAGGTCACCGAGGCCGCGCACCGCACGCCCGGCGCCTCGCTGGACGACTTCGGGCCGCTGCTGGGGCACCTGTCCCGGGTCCACCCCAGCCGCTACGGCGCGCTGTGCGACGGGGTGGACGCGGTCTTCCTGCGCGGGGTGGAGCCGGTCGACGACCAGGCGACCGCGCTGCGCCTGGTGGTGCTCGCCGACCGGCTCTACGACCGCGAGGTGCCGGTGATGGCGTCGGGCACCGCGTTCGACCGGATCTTCAGCGACGAGATGCTGGCGGGCGGCTACCGCAAGAAGTACTTCCGCGCCATCTCCCGGCTCACCGCCCTGGCCCGCGACGCGAAGCGGGTCTGAGCGGCAGTCCGAGCGGGCCTGAGCGGCGGTCCCGAAGGCCGCCGGAGGCTGTGTCGCGGCGTCAGGCGTGGTCGCCGCTGTCGCCCCGCAGAACGGCCGCCGTGCCGCCCGGAAGCAGCAACTCCCCGCCCGCGTGGTCCAGTTCGGCCGAGGCCGCCAGCACCGCGGGGTCGGCCAGTGGCACCTTCCAGGCGGACTCGCCGAAGTTGACGGCGACGTGCAGCCCGCCTCCGCGCGTCACCAGCATCCACCGCTCGTCCTCGTCGTACGCAACCCGGGTGAGCGTCAAGTCCGGTTCGACCAGCGCCGGTTGGGCGGTACGCAGCGCCAGCAGGGCCGCGTACCAGCGCGCCAGCGAGGCGTGCGGCTCGCGGTCCCGCTCGTCCCAGTCCAGGCAGGACCGCAGCCGGGTCGCCGGGTCCTGCGGGTCGGGCACGTCGGACTCGGCCCAGCCGTGCTCGGCGAACTCCCGCCGCCGCCCGGTCCGCACCGCCTCCGCCAGCTGCGGATCGGTGTGGTCGGTGAAGAACTGCCACGGCGTCGACGCCCCCCACTCCTCGCCCATGAACAGCATCGGGGTGAAGGGCGAGGTCAGCACGAGGGCCGCCGTCAGGGCGAGTTGATCGGGCGTCAGGCGGTCGCCGACCGCGCGGTTGCCGATCTGGTCGTGGGTCTGCGCGTACCCCAGCAGCCGGTGGCCCGGAGTCGTGCGCGGCAGCGGACGCCCGTGGACGCGCTCGCGGAACGAGGAGAACGTGCCGTCGTGGAAGAAGCCTCCGGTGAGCGTCTTGGCGACCGCGGCCAGCGGTGCCCGCGCGAAGTCCGCGTAGTAGCCGTGGGCCTCGCCGGTCACCGCGGCGTGCAGCGCGTGGTGGAAGTCGTCGCTCCACTGCGCGTGCAGGCCCAGGCCGCCCGCCTCCCGGGGCGCCGTGGTGCGCGGGTCGTTCAGGTCGGACTCGGCGATCAGGAACAGCGGGCGCCCGGTCTCGGCGGCCAGCGCGTCCACGGCCGTCGACAGCTCCTCCAGGAACGTCAGCGCGCGCGAGTCGGCCAGCGCGTGCACCGCGTCGAGCCGCAGCCCGTCGAGCCGGTACTCGCGCAGCCACGTCAGCGCGCTGCCCAGCAGGAACGCCCGCACCTCGTCGGAGCCCGGCGCGTCCAGGTTGACCGCCGAACCCCACGGCGTCCAGTGGCGGTCGGTGAAGTACGGGCCGAAGCGCGGCAGGTAATTGCCGGACGGGCCCAGGTGGTTGTGCACGACGTCCAGCACCACGCCGAGCCCCAGCCCGTGCGCGGCGTCCACGAACCGCTTCAGGCCCTCCGGCCCGCCGTACGGCTCGTGCACCGCCCACAGCGAGACGCCCTCGTACCCCCAGCCGTGCGTGCCGGGGAACGGGCAGACCGGCATCAGCTCGACGTGGGTGACGCCCAGCTCGACCAGATGGCCCAGGCGGCGTGCGGCGGCGTCGAAGGTGCCCTCGCGGGTGAACGTGCCGACGTGCAGCTCGTACAGGACGGCGCCGGGCAGCGGGCGGCCCCGCCACGGATGGGTCCAGGGGAAGCGGGCGTGGTCCACGACCGCGCTGGGGCCGTCCGGGCCGTCCGGCTGCCGCGCGGAGCGCGGATCGGGCAGCGGCTCCCCGCCGTCCACCCGGAAGGCGTACCGCGTGCCGTCCTCCTCCGGCAGGCCCTCCGGGGCCGTCCACCAGCCCGGGCGGGCCGGGTCGGGACGCATCGCGATGCGGCCGCTGGTTCCGGTCCGGCCCCCGTCCCCGGTTCCGCCTCCGGCCTCGGTTCCTTCCCCGTCCCCGGCTCCCGTGATCTCGACCTCGACGGTCCGCCGGGCGAGCGGTGCCCACACCTCGTACCCCACGCGGTCCTCCTCGTGACGACTGGCGCCGCTCCCGACGCGTATGCCGGACATCTGCCCACGCGCCCGCGCCGGACGCCTACGGATGCGCGTTCGGCGGATCACCGTCGCGTGACGACACCGCGACCGTATGTACCGAACCGTCCTGGCTCAACTCGACGATCGGTATCGCCTTGTTCTTCGGACCGCCCCCGGAGTCCAGCGAGATCAGCCCGCTCGCCCCCGACACCGCCCGCGCCCCGTACAGCAGCGTCGTCATCTGGACCACGTCCGCGCCGGTCACCGTGTCCGCGCCGGTGCCGCCCGAAGCCGCGTTGCGGATCGCCGTGACGGCGGTCAGCGTCGCGTCGTACCCCATGATCGCCTGGCCGTCGTCCAGCGCCTCGCGGGGGAACGCGGTGCGGAACTCGCCGCCCGGCTGGAACGGCGCGATCGCGGTGGCGTCGAAGGACTGCGGGCGCAGCGTCCAGGCCCCCGGATGGGCGAGCCCGGTGTACAGCAGCTTGATGTTGCCCAGCCGCAGCGCGTCCTTGACCTGGCCGACCCCGGCGGACTGCTCGACCTGCGAGGCGTCGTCACCGGAGACCACGGTCAGCGGCTTGTCGGCGCACTGCCGGTGCGACAGCGGCGCGAGGAAGCGCGGCAGGTCGATGCCCCGGCCGGCGAAGTACACCACGTCGGGCGCGTCCAGGCACACGTTGGCCATCTGCTGCGTGAAGTACGTCGAGACGTCCGACTTCGACGAGTCGTACGCCATCGGCTGGTCGACCAGCAGCCCGGCCGGATAGCTCTTGCGGAACGAGGTGGCGAGCGTCGAGGTGTACAGGTCGTCCGAGCGGGTGTCCTCGACCAGCAGCACCTTCGCCTTCGGCGCCGTCCTGAGCAGGTACTTCGCCGCGGCCGCCGCCTCGTCGGAGTTGGACGGCGCGACGCGCACCAGGCCGGGGATGCCGATCAGGTCGTCGGAGGTGATGACCGAGCCGAACGCGGCGAGGTCCTGCCGGGTCAGCTGCTCGATGCTGGAACGCGTCGCCAGCGTGCTGGTGCCCAGGCCCGCCACCGCGACGATGTGGTCGGCGGCGCGGTACTTGCCGATCTGCGCGAGGGTGTAGTCGCGCTGCGCCGTGGTGTTGCCGGTGTGCGCCAGCAGCAGCTGGATCTGCGGCGAATCGCCTTGCGTGTCGGTGTGGTTGGCCTCCCACTGCGCGGTGTACGCGCCCTCCAGCTCGTGCCGGATCGAGTCGGTGGTGTTGGTGCTGCCCGGGCCCTGCACCATCGACATCAGGTAGACCACCCCGACCCACGGCGCCCCACCCGGCCTGGCCGCCGCCGCCCGCACCCGCTCGTTCTCCGTGTGGATCAGCCCGGACAACGAGGCCAGGTCGGGGGAGTACGCGTAGGAGCCGTCCGTCAGCCCCACGCAGGTGTGGTCCGGGCCCACCTTCGCGACGCCGTCGGCGCACCGCGTGCTCGCCGGACGCGCCAGCGCGTAGACGCCGCCGCCCAGCGCGACCAGGGCGACCACCAGCGCCAGCACCCCGAGCCGCCCCCGCCACCACGGGCGCGGCGGATCCCAGGTGTCGTCGGAACCGGGGGAACGGGCCGGTGAGCGGGACAACACGATCGACCTCCTACGGAACGGTGCACCGCACGCGGCCACTTCGGGCCGCACGGCACGTCCTCACGTCGTACGGGCCTCGTAGCGGGCGGCCTCCGACCGCAGCACGGCGCTGTTGGCGTCGGCGTGCAGCGCGAGGTCGCGGAACGAGGCGCTGATGGTGAAGTTCAGCTCGGGGCGGGCGCTGGGCAGCCGGTTGCGCGGATCGACCGCCAGCCACAACGAGGTCACCAGCAGCGCCAGCGAACGGTGCTTGCCGTACGCCTCCGGCGCCAGGTCGCGGGCGAGCCGGTCGGCGCGGTGCGAGGCGGGCTCGGTCAGCACGACCGGCTCGCGCATCGGCGCCGCGGTGACCGCGTACAGCTCGTACAGCCACGCCTCGGTCGGCAGCCCGCCCAGCGAGAGCCGCAGCGCCGTCACCACCTCGTCGACCCGGCCGAGCGCCAACGTGTGGTGTGGTACGGCCAGTTCGTGGCCCGGGCGGTCCGCGTGCCAGGCCAGCATCCGTTGGTGCGCGGTGTCCCAGTCCGGGTGCGGACCGCCCTCCTCGCGGGCGGCCAGCTCCCGGGTCAGCAGCAGCCGCAGCCACGGTTGCAGCACGTGGGACCCCGGCAGCCGCCGCGGGTGCGCCGCGGGGCCGTCCGCCGGCAGGTAGCCGGAGCCGCGTCCGCCGCGGGTGCCCGCGTCCTCCGACAGCGGCGGCACCATCCACAGCCGCTCCGCGGTGTCCTCCAGCAGCGTCTCGCGCAGCCGGGGCGAAAAACCCTCCAGCAGACCGGAGTTGACGGCCGACTCCATGTCCCGCGCGGCCGCGCACGTCACCAGGCCCGCCAGCTGCTCGGCGTCCATGCCCTGCGTCAGATAACGCAACGCCTCCTGGCCCAGCGTCGGCGGCGCCGGGGAGCCGCCCGCGCCGCCCGGGTCGCGCACCAGCGGACCGGAGTCGAGGATGCCGCGCAACCGGTCCTGGGCGTCCGGGCGTTCCAGCAGCCGGGCCGCCGCCCGCTGCGTCCGCAGCACGCTCCACGGATGCCCGTACGTCAGCCGGTGCACCAGCGGCGTCGCCTCCGGCAGCCTCGGCGCGATCGCCGCCCCCAGCTGCGACACCTGACCCGCTGTCAGGTCCGGCAGCCGCACGGCGTACCACCACCAGGACGCGTCCGCGGGCGAGGCGGGCACCGCGTCGTGCCAGTCGTCGTACGACGCCCGCTCGCCCGGGCTGATCCGCAGGCCCGCGGGGCCCGGGTCGAACGGCCCCGGCACCGCGCGCGCCGTCGACGACGCGGCGACCACCAGCAGCGGATCGCAGCCGCCGTCCGGCGCGGCCTGGATCAGCGCCTCGCGCAGCTCCAGCAGCAGGGTGAGGAAACGCGTGCCGTCACCGCGGTCGATGTTGTCCAGCACCACCAGGCAGTTGCGGTCCCGGCCCAGGCCCTGCCGCCCGGCGTGGGCGGCCCGCAGATCGGCGAGGAACGCCTCGCACAGCAGCCGGTCCACCCGCTCCGCGTCCGCCGGATCCTCGCTGCGGCTGCGCTCGTTGAGGGCCACCAGCGCGGCCAGCGGCTCCGCCGGGCTGCCCTCGCCGTACCACTCCACGCCGGAACGCGACACCGTCGACAGCAGCCTCGGCCCGATGCCGCGCAGCAGCAGCGAGGCGAGCAGCCCGGCGCCCGGCACCGGGATCACCCCGATGTCGTTGAGCAGCCCGACGGCCTCCGACAGCGCGTCCGCCGCGGGCCCCGCGGCGCGCTTGCGGGCCGAGCGCATCGCCTTGGACAGCTGGTGCTTGGCGTGCTCGGGGTTGTTGGCGTCCAGCCGCAACTCCGGGTCGACGGCGACCAGGCCGTGGGTGAGGCGGGGGAAGTGCAGGGGCCGCTGGTGCGGCGCCTTGAGCGACAGGCGGAACGCCAGCCGGGCCGCGACCTCGTGCGGGCGCAGCGTCGCGGCGGCGAAGTCGTGGCCCGCGGTGGGCGCGGTGGACGCGCGGTGCGCCAGGTGTTCCAGCGCGGCGGTCTTGCCGCTGCCGTGCCGCCCCAGCAGCACGACGACCGGCAACGGGCGGTCCGCCCGTCGCGTCCCCTGCCGGGCGCGCACCCAGCAGTCGCGGACCAGCGTCTCGACGGCCTCCAGGCCGAGCGGACGGATGGGCACGTCGGGCACAGTGCTGGTCCCCCTTCGCAGCAACGTGATCGCGCCGATCCATCGTGGCACGGATTCCTTTACCCGGTACAGGAGTTGGCTTTACGCGGTAAGGGAGCCGAACGCTCCGCCTGTCGCCCCTCGGCGGTCGCCGCCCCGGGCTCGTGCGGTCGGCGGCAACTGGACACCCCTGGTCGCGCCCCGGAGAATTCGTGTCGTGATGTCATACGAGTTCCAGACGCGCTCCGGTCGGCCGTCCGACGCCGAGCGGGACCGGGTCGTCGAGGTGCTCAAGGACAATGCGGTCCGCGGCATGCTGTCGCACGACACGTTCCTGCGCCGCATGGAACTCGCGCTCGCCGCCGAGGACCGCGAGGCGCTCGACGCGCTCACCGCCGACCTGCCCTCCGGTGGCCGCCTGAGTCGCTGGACGCTCGGCGTGGTCGGCGCCTGCTCGGCGTTCGGCGTGCGGGTGCGCAGGGCCTGGCGGGTCGAGCGGCTGCCGAGGCTGATGCTGCCGGAGCCGGGTCCGAGCCCGTTGCGCATAGGGCGCGACTACGCGTCGGGCCTGCGCGTCCACGACGACTCCGTCTCCCGGATCCACGCCGAACTGGCCTGCGAGGGCGGCGTGTGGATCCTGCGCGACCTGGGCTCGATGAACGGCACGTGGGTCAACGGGCGGCGGGTGATGGGCGCGACGACGGTCCGCCCGGGGGACGTGGTCACCTTCGGCGCGGTCGGCTACCGCCTGGCGGCCGAGCCCCCCGGGAGCCTGCCCGCGTGACGGTCACCCCGTCACGCGGGACAGCCACGCCTCGTGCGCGCCGTCGAAGGGGCCCTCGCGGCGGGTGACCGCCTCCTCGAGCCGGTCCGCCGTCGTGCGGGCACCGGAGACGACGTCGGGCGGGTAGCCGTAGCGCACCTGGTGCTCGGCGAACTCGTCCTCGTCGTCCACGAACACCGAGCCGTCCCGGCGCCGGATCACGTCCAGGTCGAGATCGGCCATCGTCACCCGGTCCTCGGTCGTCCAGCGGGGGAGCGAGGTGATGTCGCAGTAGATCTCGTACTTGTGCGGCGAGCCGTTGAAGGATGCCGTCCACCACGCGTCGCGCGGCACCAGCAGCACGAACCCCACGCTGCACGCGATCGGCGGCTCCTGCCCCCGCTGCATCCGGTCACCCCGCACACACCCCAGCCAGGTCCCGAACCGGTCCTCGCCGAGCCGTCGCGCGTGGTGATGCCAGTGCAGGGACCCGTCGTACTTGGTGTAGACGACCTCGACGTTCTCCAGTTGACCACCCATCCCTCGAACCTACGGCCGGCCGTAGGCCGCGCGCACCCGAGTTCCGGTCAGGGGGCGGGGAGATCCCGGCAGCGGGCCCGGGGCGGCGACCGTGCCCGACGTGGCCGAATGGTTGTCGCATCCGTGTCGAGGACAAGCGTTCTGTGCGGGAACAGCCGAGGTGGCCGACACTGTTGCATCGACCGAGCGAACCGAACCGCCCTGACCTGACCTGACCTGACCTGATCCGGCCCGGCCCGGCCCGGCCCGGCCCGGCCCGGCCCGGCCGGGCCGGGGCACTCCCCGCACGGAGGAATCCTTCATGAACGACCGGCCCTTGACGCTGATGGCCGTGCACGCCCACCCCGACGACGAGGCCACGGGAACGGGAGGGATTCTCGCGCGGTACGCGGCGGAGGGAATCCGCACGGTGCTCGTGACGTGTACCGACGGTGGTTGCGGTGACGGGCCGGGGGGCGTCAAACCGGACTCCCCGGAGCACGATGCGGCGGCCGTCGTCGCGATGCGGCGCCAGGAGCTGGAGGCGAGCTGTGACGTCCTGAAGGTGGCGCACCTGGAGACGCTGGACTACGCCGACTCCGGGATGATGGGCTGGGCGGCCAACGACGCCCCCGGTTCGTTCTGGCGCACCCCCGTGGCGGAGGCCGCGGCCCGGCTCGCGGAGCTGATGCGGCGCTACCGGCCCGACGTGGTCGTGACGTACGACGAGAACGGTTTCTACGGCCACCCCGACCACATCCAGGCGAACCGGATCACGATGGCGGCGCTCGACATGATCGACTGGACGCCGAAGGTGTACTGGACGACGGCGCCCCGCTCGATGATGCAGCGGTTCGGCGAGGCGATGCGGGAGTTCGACGCGGACTGGCAGGAGCCGGACCCCGCCGAGGCCGCCGCGATGGCCGAGATCGGGCTCCCCGACGAGGAGATCACGACCTGGGTGGACGTCACCGACTTCGGCGCCCAGAAGTTCGACGCGCTGGCCGCGCACGCGAGCCAGGGGGAGAACATCTTCTTCCTGAAGATGGGCCAGAAGAGGTTCACGGAGTTGATGGGCGTGGAGACGTTCGTACGGGTCCGGGACACGACGAAGGCGGCGGTCCCGGAGAACGACCTCTTCGCGGGTTTGCGCTGAGTGGTCGGCCGCCCAACGTGACGTCGTACGGCGGCGGTTGCTGTTCCGCGCCTCCGCCGCCGATCCGGCATGGGTCGCCGCTACGAGAAGGCGGGGTGCTCGTCGCCCTGTGGGGTGTTCGCGGTGACGACGTATCTCACCGTCTCGCTGGTGGTGGCCGTGTCCCTGACGACGGTCGGCTCCAGGAGAGCGGGAACGCGGCGACCCTTCCAGAGCGGGCCGGAAGTCTTCTGCCGTCGAAACGCTGAAGGCTTCCCCTCCGGGAGCCGACCCGGGGGGGAAGCCTTCATGCGTCAATCGGCAACCAGGAAGCCAGTGGCGGGATTCCGCGACTAGTCGCCTACGAAGTAAAGGTATCCGCGACTTCTGATTGCCGCATGCGCAGCTTCCTCCAGCCGCTTCACGGTGCTCGACGACAAGCCTTCTGGCAGCGCACGGAGCTCATCGATCAGCATGCGCAGCTGGTAGATGTTCAACATCGTGTCACCGTAGCGCGAAATACTCTTCCGGACACTCCCTGGGGGGCCGGACTCGCAAGCCCGCATGAGAGTCTCGTCCTCGTCGTCCAGTAGCTGATCGATGCGTTTGTGGATCTGATTCTCGGTGTAGACCACCATTCCCACGAGGGGGAGCCTCCGTTGCCGTGTTACCGAGGTGGAATCGGGTACATGGTGATCACGCCACCATATTTGTCCTGTACAAGCATGAACCATGAAGTCTGCCGTGCGCCGTCGTTTGCAGATGTCTCCCCAATGGGTTTTCCATAGTTGACTACACGCTCATAGAAACCGCTCTCGTTCGGCTCGGAGGGGGCGACCTCACTAGCCTTTTCCACAAGATGTTCAAGGTCGGTGTCGTCGCTGAACACGCCTTTGGTCCGGTCCAGGTTGGCGCCGCCAGCGAAATGCTTTCCGCGAACATAGGCCTCGCTTACATCATCAAGCATCGGCTCCATGCAGTTGGAATTATGAACGAGTACCGGTGCGGTCCCGGCGAGCACATAGTACGTGTGGAGGTCGTCCACGGTGAGGTTGTACGTGCGTGCTCGTTGGTCGAAGGGGTGGTTGGTCAGCACGCGGACCGTGGCACCGTGAGTGCTCTGAAGGCTCGTACCAGGGGTGAGGTCCTTCGCCTGGAGCCATGCGTGCGCCGTCGGGTTCCAGAAGGGGTGTTCGTACGTTGCGACGAGCTTCGCCGTTTGCCTTCCGCCACTTGTGACGGTCAATTCGTCGAAGTGCTTGTCGCCGTCGGTGATGATCGGCTGGATGACGCGCCGTGGCCCTGTGCGGCCCGACACCGGGTCCGTGGCGAGGACCATGTCTCCGGCCTTGACGTCCTCGATGGTCCGGGTCGAGCCGTTCGCCATCAGGACCTTCGTACCGGCGGGGAAGCACTGCTCGCACACCTTGCGGAACCAGCGCGCCCCCTTCAGCGCCTCCTCTGCATCGTGCAGGGCCTTCAGCTTGGTGCGCGAACGGGCTGTTCGGCCCCCGTGATCACGCTGACGGCTTGCCCAGGGGGTTCAGGATCGCTGACGCCAGGGTCTCGCGGAACCAACGGTGGCCCGGATCGGCCGAGTTGCGGGGATGCCAGGCCAGGCCCAGGTCCAGTGGCTCCAGGTCCAGCGGGATGGGGAACGTGCGCAGGCCCAGGGCCTCGATCGTCTCCGGCAGCCAGTCGGCGAGCGTGAGGGCGACGAGGTCGGCGCCCCGGGCCAGCATCATCGCGCTGGTGTGACTGGGCACGACCACCGCGATCCTGCGCCGCAGCCCGAGGCCGGCGAGCGCGGTGTCGATGGGCCCGAGCCGCTTGCCCAGCCGCGAGATGCCGATGTGGTCCGCCTCCGCGAAGCGCCGCGCGTCGATCGGCCCGTCGAAGAGGGGATGGCCGCGCCGGGCGACACCGACCACCGGCATCCGGGCCAGCGGCCGCGTCAGGATCTCCGGGTCGAGGTGGCCGAGCACGCCGAGTTCGACGTCCACCCAGCCCTGCCGCAGCGCCGGGCCGCCCTCGATCGCCTCCGGCAGGAAGACCACGTCCACGTGCGGGGCCCGGGCGTGGATGCGTTCGGTCAGCGTCCCCGCCAGCCCGACCAGCAGCAGTTCCGCGGCCTGCACGGTGAAGGTGCGCTGGAGGTGCACCGGGTCGAAACCGGCCCCGGGCCGCAGCACGTTGTCGCAGCCGCGCAGCAACGCGGCGACTTCCTGCTTGAGTTCGAGGGCGCGCGGCGTCGGCACCATGCCCTGGCCCGCCCGGACCAGCAGCGGATCCCCGACCGCGCGACGCAGCCGGGCCAGGGTGCGGCTGGCGGCGGCGGGCGAGGTGCCCAGGCGCTCGGCGGCACGCGTCACGCTGTTCTCCTGGAGCAGGGCGTCCAGTGCGCGCAGCAGATTGAGATCCATCGGCGCTCCCGAGCTGGGCTTTTGCGTTTGCGGCAAGTAGGGCCTGCCGATCCTTGCATTGTCGCGGAACGGCGGCGCGCGGAGAGTGGAACGTGTCGGCGAAGCGTGACGTGTCCGCGGAGCGGAGCGTGCGCCCGACGCGGAACGTGTCCGCGACGCGGTGTCGCGTGACGTTCCGGTCGTTGCGATCAGTTCCGATCGGCCTGATCCCGTACGACCCGCACAACCGCCCGTACACAACCCGTACAACCGCCCGTACACAACCCGTACAACTCGCCGTACCACCCCGTACAAGGAGCCCTCCATGCAGCAGCAGTCACCCCGTGCGGGCCGCGAAGGCGACGTCCTGGCCGTCGTCAGCCAGAGCGGGCCCACCGTCTCGTTCTTCGACGCCGCGTCCGACCGGCACCTGGAGACGCTCGAAGTCCTCGCCGAGCCGCACGAGTTGCTCTTCGATCCCACCCAACGCCTGCTGTGGTGCACGACCACGTACGACTCGGGCTACTACCACGCCAACAGCGGCCGCCGCACCGAGGTGACCGTCATCGACGCCGACACCCGCCGGATCGTCGAGGTCATCGACCTCGCGCCCGAACACGGCCCGCACGGACTCGCGTTGGACGCCGGTCGCGGGCGGCTGTACGTCAGCGTGGAGGGCGGGGCGGGCCGGCCCGGCGGTGTCGTGGTGATCGACACCGCGACGCGCAAGCCGGTGGGCCGGATCGACACCGACGCGCCGGGGCCGCACTGGTTCGCCATCGACCCGTCCGGCACGACCGGGTACGCCACGAACAAGGAGGCGCCGTTCGTCTCCGTCGTGGACCTGGAACGCGGGACGCTCACCGCGAAGATCGAGGTGCCGGGCAGCGAGGGGCTGGCGGTCTCCGCCGACCACGCGTTCGTGGCCTCGCCGTACGGCGGTTCCTTCTTCGACTTCGCCGAGGGAGAGGACCGGCCGGCCACCGGGATCCGGATCGTCGACCGCCGGACGGCGACCGTCGTGGACACCCTGCCCACCGAGAACGTCGTCCTTCCGATGCACCTCACGTCGACAGGCCTCGTGCTGGCGGGCCAGGCGCGCATCGAGCCCGACCCCGACTCCCGGCTCGGCCGCCAGGCCCCCGGCCGCCTGTCGGTCTTCTCCGCGACGACGCGCGAGCGGGTGGGCGAGGTGGAGGTCGGCCTGTGCCCGCTGACGATCAGCTCGTCCCCCGACGGGCGCCTCGCGTACGTGGCGTCCGTCGTCTCCTCGACGGTCGACGTGGTGGACCTCGACACACTGGAGCCCCTGGCCCGCATCGACATCCCCCGCAAGGGCGAACCCGGCGCGCACGGCCTGGCGTACGTGCCCCGGGCGGTCTGACGGCCGGGGACGGCGCTTCGGCGTGGCGGCGGCGCCGCCGTGAACGACCCGGCGCCGCCGTACGGCCTACGGCTTACGGCTTACGGCCTACGGTCGGAGCGGCTAGAGCTGCGAAGCGCCTCCGTCGACAGGGAACTCGGTTCCCGTCGAGAAGGTCGCGCCGAAGGCCAAGTACGCCACTGCTGCGGCGACTTCCTCCGAAGTGCCCAGCCGCAGCATCGGGTTGGTGCTCCGGTAGGTGTCCTTCATCGTCTCGACGGCGTCGGCGGGGAAGGAGCGGTCCAGGATGCCGGTGTCGATCGGGCCGGGGCTCACCGCGTTGACGCGTACCCTGCGGGGCAGCAGCTCACGGGCCAGGGTGCGCGTCATCGACCGCAGGGCCGCCTTGGTCGCCGAGTAGACGCTGAGCGCGTCGAGGCCCAGGACGTTCGCCACCGACGTGGTGAGGACCACGCCGCCTCCCTCGCGCAACAGCGGCGCCAACGCCCGCACCGTGAAGTACGGGCCCTTGGTGTTGACGTCGAACAGCGCGTCGTACCTTTCCTCCGTCACCGCGTCGAACGGCGCGGACGCGGTGACACCGGCGTTGACGAACAGCGCGTCCACCGCGCCGAACCGCTCCCGTACCGTTTCGGCCAGCGCCGTGATGTCTTTGAGGGACGCGGCGTCGCTGCGGACGGCGACCGCCTTGTCCCCCAACCGTTCCAGCGCGGCGTCCAGGGTGGACCGGGTGCGGCCGGTGATCAGCACGTGCGCCCCGCCGTCCGCGAACAACCGGGCCGCGGCCAGGCCGATACCGCTGCTTCCGCCCGTGATCACGATCTTCTTGCCGTCATAAGTGGTCATGCCGTCAAGCCAAATGCCCGCCCGCACACCCTGTCCAAGACCTGTTCCGCATGCCGTCATGCGCCAGGCGCATGACGGCTCCAGGCCCGCGTGACGTCCCTCGGCGTACGCCGACGCGCGACGTAACCTGGGCGAATGGACGTCGACCTGCGGCTCGTGCGGTACTTCACGGTCGTGGCGGAGTACGGCAACTTCGGCCGGGCCGCCACCAGGCTGCACCTGGCGCAGCCGTCGCTGAGCCGCCAGATCCAGCGGCTGGAGGCTCACCTCGGTGTCCGGCTCTTCGACCGCTCGCCGCAGGGCACCAGCCTCACCGACGCCGGGCGGGCGTTCCTGCCCCGGGCCCTGTCCCTGCTCCAGGAGGCCGAGCGAGCCGCCCGTACGGCCAGAGCCGCCGCCCAGCCCTTCGCCGTCACGGTCGGCTGCGCGGAGGGACTGGTCATCACCGCCTGCGTGCAGGAGCTGCGCCGCCGCCATCCCGACGGCCAGGTCCGCACCCGGCACCTCGACTGGCGGGACACGCGCGCCCTCGCCGAGGAGCGGGTCGACGCCCTCGTGGCGTACCGGCCCCTGCCCTTCCCCACGGACGGCCTCCGGGTGACGAGACTCCGTGAGGAATCACGGGTGTTGGTCACGTCGGCGCGTCACCGTCTGGCGCACGAGAAGGCCGTCAGTCTGCGGAGGGACCTGCCGGACGAGGAACTGGTGGCCTGCGTCAGCACTCCGGTGCTCTGGAGCACGCCCCGGCCGGTCGGCGGCCGCCCGGCACCGCCGCCGCCCGCGAGCGACGACAGCTACGAGGACAAGCTCGAACTCATCGCCACCGGCCACTGTGTCGCGATCTTCCCCGCCGGAGACCGCCGCGCCGCGGTGCGCGAGGACGTGGCCCTCGTGCCCGTCACCGACATCGACCCCTGCGAGGTCGTCCTCGTCACGCGCGCCGACGACCCCAACCCGCTGCTGGATTCACTGGAACGCGTCGCCCGCACCGTGCTCGGCGCGACTCCCCGCCGGGAGAACGACGAACGGCCCGAGGGCCAGCTCGGTGACCTGATGCGGTCAGAGCACTAGCGGCCGATCTCCTCCAGGTCCGCCAAGTCCCGCTCTGAGAGCGGGAGTCCCGCACCCGTCACGTTCTCGCGCAAATGCGCTACCGACGACGTGCCCGGGATCAGCAGGATGTTCGGCGACCGTCGCAGCAGCCACGCCAGGGCCACCGACATCGGGGTCGCGTTCAGGCGGGTGGCCACGGTCGTGAGGGCCGAGGACTGCAACGGGGTGAAGCCGCCGAGGGGGAAGAAGGGCACGTACGCGATGCCCTGACCGGCCAGCTCGTCGATCAGCTCGTCGTCCTCGCGATGGGCCAGGTTGTACATGTTCTGCACGCACACGATCGGCGCGATCGACCGCGCCTCGGCGACCTGTTGCGCCGTCACGTTGCTCACGCCGAGGTGCCGGATCAGGCCCTGCCGCTGGAGTTCGACCAGCGTCCCGAACGCCTCCGCCAGCGAACCGGCCACGGTGCCCCGGGCGTCGCCGAGGCGTAGGTTGACCACGTCCAGCGCGTCGAGACCGAGGCGGGCCAGGTTCTCCCGGACCGCCCGGCGCAGGTCCTGCGGCTCGCGCGCCGGAGGCCAGCCGCCCTTCTGGTCGCGGATCGCGCCGACCTTGGTCACGATGTGCAGCCCGTCGCGGTACGGGTGCAGCGCTTCGCGGATCAACTCGTTGGTGAAATGCGGTCCGTACGCGTCGGCGGTGTCGATGTGGGTGATGCCGAGGGCGGCGGCCTCGCGGAGCACGGCGAGTGCGGCGGCGCGGTCGGCCGGCGGGCCCATGACCCCGGGGCCGGCCAACTGCATGGCGCCGTAGCCGAACCGGGTGACGGTCAGATCTCCCAAGGGCCAGGTGCCGCCGGGGAGTGAGGGGGAGGGGGTGGTCATGGAGTGCCTTCCGTGAAGGATCAAGGGGTGGTGTTTTTCAGTGCCTTGCCTCATTTTTGGTGAGTAACTTTCTGAAGGGAAGCAAGCACTTCGGAGTGCCTAAGGAACCAAGCGCGTAAGGCGCCACGTGTCTGAGACACCAAGTGCGTACGGCGCCGACGGGAGAGGGGAACGGCCGATGGGGACGACGACGGCGGCGCAGCGGAGAGCGCGGGCCAAGGTGGAGTACGACGCCTTCCTGGCGGTCTGCCCCAGTCGCAAGCTGCTCGACCGGCTCTCCGACAAGTGGGTCACGCTGGTCCTGGCCGCCCTCGGCAGCGACGGCACGCATCAGCCGGGTACCGCCTGCGCCGGTGAGCCGCGGGCGATGCGCCACTCGGAGCTGCTGCGCCTGCTGGCCGGCGTCAGCCAGAAGATGCTCACCCAGACACTGCGCGCCCTGGAGCGCGACGGCCTGGTCACCCGCACCGTGACGCCGACCGTGCCGGTCACGGTCACCTACGAACTGACCGAACTCGGCCTGTCACTAAACCAGTTGACGCGCGGCCTCAAGACGTGGGCCGAGACGCACATGGACGACGTGCTCGCCCACCGCGAGTCCTACGACAGTCGCGTCCCGACCGTTGCGCCATAGGACCGCTCGGTGGTGCCGCCGAGCCCTGCCGGAATCTACGGTGCGGCGGTAAAAATCGACACTGTGTAGACTTTCTGGCGAGGGGAGCACTCCGGCCCCTTCGAAGGGGGAGCGCTCCGGCTTCCCCAAGGGGAGCGCGTCAGCTCCCCGCCGCATCGTCCCTGGAGGGGTAATGGAGAAGCGGAACTGGCTCATCACCGGCGTCAGCACGGGCCTCGGACGGGCCTTCGCCCAAGCCGCCCTGGCCGCCGGGCACACCGTCGTCGGCACTGTCCGCTCCGAGCCGGACCTGCGGGACTTCGAGCAACTCGCCCCCGGGCGCGCGCACGGCCGCCTTCTGGACGTGACGGACGACGACGCCGTCGAGAGCGTGGTCGCCGAGGTGGAACGGAACGTCGGGCCGCTCGGCGTGGTCATCGCCAACGCCGGGTACGGCCTGGAGGGCACCTTCGAGGAAACCCAACTCAACGAAGTGCGGCGGCAGTTCGAGGTCAACGTGTTCGGCGCGATGGCCACCCTGCGGGCCGCGCTGCCCGCCATGCGCCGACGCCGCCGCGGACACCTGATGGCCGTCACCTCCATGGGCGGCCTCATGGCCGTTCCCGGCATGTCCGCGTACTGCGGCAGCAAGTTCGCCCTGGAGGGTGTCCTGGAGGCGCTGGGCAAGGAGGTCGCGCAGTTCGGGATCCACGTGACCGCGATCGAACCGGGCTCCTTCCGCACCGACTGGGCCGGGCGGTCCATGACCCGCGCCGAACGGACCGTCGACGACTACGACGAGCTGTTCGCCCCCCTCCGCGACGCACGGCGCAAGGCCAGCGGGAACCAGCTCGGCGATCCGGCCAAGGCCGGGGAAGCCGTCGTGCGGATCACCTCAGTCGAGCGGCCCCCGGCCCACCTCGTCCTCGGCTCGGACGCGCTGCGCCTCGTCGCCGCCGCCCGCACGGCCGTGGACGACGACATCCGCGCCTGGGAGACGCTCTCCCGCACGACCGACTTCCCCGAAGGCGCTCAGCTGTGACGCCCGACCACCACCCCGCCAAGAGCCGCCGCCCCGCCGAACGCAAGGGCGACGTCCGGGAACGGGCCATCCTCGACACCTGCGAAACCCTGCTGGCCCGCAAGGGCTACGAGGCCATGACCGTCGGCGACATCGCCCAGGGCGCCGGCATCACCCGCGGCGCCCTGTACTTCTACTTCGGTTCCAAGCAGGACGTCGTCACGGCGCTCGTGGCCCGCACCGTCGAGCACCTGTGGGAACGGTCCCGGGCCGCCGCGCAGGCGGAGGAGCCACGCCAGGCCATCGCGACCGCCATGAAGCGCACGGTCGAGCTGTGGAACGAGCACGGCCTGGTCATGCGCACCGCGATCGACCTCTCGTTGACCGTGCCGGAGATCGGCGAACTGTGGGACCGCACGGCCGACTTGTTCATCACGGCCATCACCGCCGTCCTCGAACGATCCGGCGTCCCGGCGGGCACCGGACCGGAACACGCCGCGGCGATGGCCCGCGCGCTGTGCTGGATGATCGAGCGCACCTTCTACCACGCGTCCCAGGAATCCCGCGAGGCGCTGCGAGCGGCGTCCGCGACCTGCGAACACATCTGGCTGACCACCGCCGGACTGACCGCCTGAGGCGTCCGGCGGCGGTCGTGCCGCGCGGGGAAGCCGGTCAACGAGCCTCGTGCGCCGCGCCGTTGATCACCGCCCGGACGAACTCGCCCTGCGCACGCCGGATCTGCTCGCGAGTGCGCCCGCTCGCGAGGAGTTCCTCGATGAGGTCGATGTCCAGCGCCGCGAGGAGGGCGTGGGCGGTGTACGCGGCGTCCCGTGCCGTCGCCCCCGGGTCGGCGTCCGTGATCAACCGCTCGACGAGGCCGTGGGTCCACCGGTAGTTCTCCGACTGGCGCACCCCGGCGATCGAGTGCTCCCGGGCGCGGATCAGATGGCGGTTGTCCATCTTGAACGTGAGCATCGCGTCGAGGAACGCCACCGCCCGCTCCCGTGGCGGCGCGCTCGCGCCGAGCGGCCCCCGCTCCGCCTCCACGGCCTCCCGCACGCCGCCGAGCCGGTCGCTCCACAGGGCGTCGAGCAGCTCGCGACGGCTGCCGAAGGCGCGGAAGAGCGTTCCCTTCCCCACCCCGGCCGCCGCCGCGATGGCGTCCATGGTCACCGTCCGGGGATCGTCGGCCTCGGCGAAGAGGGTGTCGGCGGCGGCGAGGATGCGCCCAGGCGGCACCGGCGGGCGGCCCCGACGGGCGACCGCTTTTACGGACTCCGAGTCCGGAAAGGTGTTAGAGTTTTCAGGACTCATAGTCCGTAATCCTATCCGGAGGATGCCATGACATCGTCTTCCACACTCCCCACCTCGCTCGCGGCGGCGCTCGACTCCCTCAAGGACGGCGACGTCGACGGATGGCTGGACCTGTTCGCCCCGGACGGCGTGCACGAGTTCCCGTGGGCGCCCAAGGGTTGGGTGTCCCGCCTGGAGGGTCACGACGCGATGCGGGCGTACATGGGCGGGCTCGGCGACAACATCGTGTTCGGGCACCTGGACGACATACACGTCTACGAGTCCGGCGCGGACACGGTCGTCCAGGCCACCGGCCACCACCACCGCCCGGACGGCACCCCGCGCGACCTGCACTACATCTGGTTCCTCACCCGCCGCGACGACGGCAAGGTGACGCGCTTCCAGGACTACATGAACCCCGAGGAGCTGTCCGCACTCTGACGTCCGCGCGCGCGCTCGCCTCCGGCGGCACGCGCGCCGCCGAGCGGTCAGCCGGCGTCGGCCGGGAACGCTCCCGACTTCACGGCTCCGATGAAGGCGTTCCAGGCGTGCGTGGGGAAGGCGAGGGCCGGACCCTGGGGGTCCTTGCTGTCGCGTACGGGGATGACGCCGGTGGCGGCGGCGTGGGCGGGGGCCCACTCGATGCAGTCGCCGCCGTCGCCGTTGCTGTGGGTGGACTTGACCCAAGTCGCTTGGGTCAAGTCCGGGGTGGTGGACATGGGAGAGGTGTCTCCTCAGTCGGTGGTCGGGAGTTCCCCGGACTTCACCGCGCCGATGAACGCGCTCCAGGCGTGCGGGGTGAAGAGCAGCGCGGGGCCGTGGGGGTCCTTGCTGTCGCGTACCGGTACGACGCTGGTGGCGTGGGCGGGGGCCCACTCGATGCAGTTGCCGCCGTTGCCGTTGCTGTAGCTGGACTTGACCCATGCGGCCCGGGTGAGGTCCGGGGTGGTGCTCATGAGGGAAGCGCCTCCATGACGGATCCGATGAACGTCGCTGTCCTGCTTGGCGACAAGGCGTACGCCCTCAGCAGATCGTATACCCGTCGATGGGCCGAGACCGTGTCCGAATCTTCGATCAGAGTGCCGGTGCCAATGCTCTCCTCGTACGCCACGGCGGTGCGGTCTTCCAGAGTGACGAGCTTCAGCGAACCACCCGCCAGGGCGTGCTCTCCATGGTCGAACGGGAGGACCTGCACCACGCTGGTCGGCGTGTCGACGATCTCGATCAGCGCGGCCAGTTGAGTGCGCATGACCTGTGGTCCTCCCACGGGTCGTCGCACGGCCGCCTCGTCGAGGATGACCGACAGGTGTGGGGGAGGTTCGGCCCGAAGCAGAGCTTGTCGGCTCATTCGTGCCGCGACCTTCTCCTCGATCGCTTCGGGCGACGCCGCTGGATTGCTCACGCGAAAGAGCGCTCGCGCGTAGTCCTCCGTCTGCACCAGCCCGGGCACGAGTTGACCGCCGTACTCCTCGATCTCCCGAGCTCGCGCCTCCAGTTCCATCAGGCGCCGGTACTGGTCCGGATGGACCTCCCGCTTCGCCAGCTCGTACACCTTCCCGAAGATGCCGTCCGTCCCGAACGCCGCGTCCAGCAGCTCCGCCAAGTCCGGCGGCGGCATCACCTCCGCGATCTCGATGCGGGACAGGTGACTCCTGCTGTACTTGACGATCGCCGCGAGGCGTTCGAGGCTCAGGCCCGCCTGCTCGCGGTGGCGGCGTAACTCCGCCCCGAAAAGATGACGTGCGGACACGAACGGGGTCAGCTCGCGCGGACGCTGGGCCATGGTGCGTAACTCCTCGTCTCCCAAACCCGCTTGGGACATCGTTCGCTTGGAGAGCCTAGCTCCGCAACGCGACGATGGGAATACGCAGCGTGATGGAACGCGCGTACCCCCGTGACCGATGCGACCGATCACGGGGGCTTCACCGACCTGAGGAGACAGGCCGACATGGAAGACGGTACCGAGAAGTCGGGGCAGGGTCAGCCCCGTTCCGCGCCAGAAGTGGGCGCGGTGGTGCGCGACAGCGTGCGGGAGCGGCTCGGCGTGCTGGTGGAGGTGGACGGGCCCGTGGCGCACGTGCGGCCGCCGGAGGGCGGGACGCCGTGGCTGGCGCGGCTGGCGGACGTGTACGCCGCGTGCCCGATGGACGAACTGCGGGCGAAGGTGGCCGAGTTGAACGCGCGCAGGAGGTTCACCCCGTGAGCGTGGTGAGGCTGCCGTACGTGGACGGCTGCGCGGAGTGCGCGCGGCTGCGGGAGGCGGAGGAGTCGGCGCGGGCCGCGTACGACCACAGCAAGGCGGGCGACTACCGCGTACTGGCGCGACGGCACCTGCGCACGGAGCACGGAGTGGAGGCGTTGGTGGTGGAACGCGCCTAGGCGCACATCCCCGCACGTTCCGGGGCGCGGTGGACGCGCCCCGGAACGCTCACGTCAGTAGTCGTCCCGGGAGATCGGGTCGGTGCCGAAGGACCACAGACTGCCGGAGCTGGCGAAGACCTGGATGGAGTCGGTGCCGCGCTCGTCGCCCTGGAGGTAGCCGTTGTAGTCGGAGTAGCACTGGCCCGGCTGCAGCACGGGGGTCGTGGTGGACGCGAGCTGCTCGCCGTCGACGTCCTTGATCCACAGGCGGAAGCTGTTGGCCGAACTCTGGTGGTTGCACAGGTCGGCGAAGACCCAGGGCCCGTCGGACGTGTGGTTCAGCCCCAGGATCGTCACGCCGTGGAGGGTGTAGGAGTCGCTGCCGGACGCGGCCGACGCGTTGGTGCTGAGGCCGATGACGGCGGCACCCGCGAGGGCGGCCACACCGAGGGCGGCACGGACGTTGCGCATGTGGTCTTGTCCTTGTCTCTCATCGCCTGATGGCGTTGTCGGTCGGTTCGAGGCGGACGCTCGCCCCGGGGAGTCAGTCGCGGGCGGACGCCTGGAGGCCCTTGCGTGAGGCCGCACGACCACCGTGGGCCCGTGCGAAGTCCCGTTTCCCACACGAATCCGCACAGCCCACTCCTAGACTCGGGCTGTCGGGACACACCGCACCGTGACGCGGGGGGCGCAGTGGTGGTGCAGCGGGGCGCGATGCCGGATCCGGGCGGTGCGGCCGACCTGGCCGAGTTCATCGGCCTCCTGGGTGAGCTTCGGGCCTGGGCGGGGATGCCGTCCTACCGGGCGCTCGCCAAGAAGGCCGGAACCGTGATGCGACCGCCGCGCGTCGTGTCGCCGTTCACGGTCGTGGACGTGTTCAAGCCGGGGCGCCGCCGCCTCGACGTGGACCTGGTGATGGCGATCGTCCGCGCGCTGGGTGCGGACGAGCCCACGGTCGGCCTGTGGCGGGCGGCCTGCCTCACGGCGCACGGGCTGGCGAAGACCGGCGGCCCGGCCGGGGTGTTGTGCCAACTGCCCACCGACCTCGCGACGTTCACCGGACGCCGCGAGGAACTCGCCCACCTGCTCGCGGCGGCGACGCGCCCCTGTGACGGCGGCGGCGCACGCACCGTCGTGGTCTCCGCGATCGAGGGCATGGCCGGTGTCGGCAAGACCCGGCTCGCGGTCCACGCCGCCCACCAGCTCGTCCGCGCCGGTCACTTCACCGACGTCCAGCTGTACGTGAACCTCAGGGGCTTCGACGCCGAACTCCCGCCGGCGGATCCGTCGACGGTCCTGGAGGCGTTCCTGCGGCAACTGGGCGTGCCCGCCCGGCACATCCCCGCCGCCCGCGACGAGCGCGCGGCGATGTACCGCGACCGGCTGCGGGACCGCGACGCGCTGGTCCTGCTGGACAACGCCGCCGACGAGCAGCAGCTCCGCGACCTGATCCCCGCGGGCCCCGGCTGCCTCGTGCTGATCACCAGCCGCCGCAGCCTGGTCACGCTCGACGGCGCCGCACCCCACCAGCTCGACGTCTTCACCGAGGCCGATTCCCTCGCCCTGCTCGCCCGGATCGCCGGCCACGAACGCGTGGCGGCCGAACCCAAGGCCGCCGCGCGGATCGCCGAGTACTGCGGCCACCTGCCCCTGGCCGTCTCCCTCGCCGCCGCCCGCCTGCGCTCCCGCCCCACCTGGACCCTGCGGCACCTCTCCGACAAGCTCCAGGCGGGACGCCTGGCCGCCCTGCGGTCCGGCGACCGCGCCCTGCGCCAGGCCTTCCACCTCTCCTACCAGGAACTCGACGAGCCCCTGCGCCGGATCTTCCGCCTCCTCAGCCACCACCCCGGCCCCGACACCACCCCCGGCCAGGTGGCGGCCCTGGCCGACATTCCCGCCGAGGAGGCCGAGGACGCCCTGGAGGAACTCCAGGACGAACACCTCGTCACCCAGCCCACCCCCGGCCGCTACGAACTCCACGACCTGCTGTGCATGCTGGCCGTCGAGCTGGACGACGCCTCACCGGAACCGGAACCCGGCGCCCCGCTCGCCCGGCTCCTCGACTACTTCGAAGCCGCCGCGCGCAGAGCCGACCAGCTGCTGGCCCACCAGAGGACGCCGTTCCCGGACGCTCCGCGACCGGCGGCGGCCGACCTGCCGGACCGGGGCGCGGCCCTGTCGTGGATGCGCCTGGAGTGCGAGAACATGCTCACGCTCGCCCGTGTCGCCCGCGACCTCCAGCCCCGGCGCTGCCTGTCACTCGCCCTGGCCATGAGTTCCTTCCTCCAGCAGGACGGGCCGTTGCCGCGCGGCATCGCACTCCAACGCGACATGGTCGCCCTGGCCCGCGAACGCGGTGAGGCACTCACCACGGCCAACGCCCTGTGGTGCCTGGGCCGCCTGTACTACGTCAACAACGAGTACCCGCGGGCCGTCGAGCCGCTGCGCGAGGCGGTCGCCGCCTACCGGCGGATCGGGGAACGCCGCGGCGAGGCGAATGCCCTCCTGGACCTCGGACGCACCACGCAGTTCACCGCCGGACTGCGGCGATCGGCCGAGTTCTACGAGCAGGCCCGGCCCCTGTACCGGGCGTTGGGCGAACACGGCAGTGAGTCCCACGTGCTCCACGACCTGGCCCGGGTCCGCTACCTCAGCGGCGACCGGCACGCCGCCCTCGGCCTCCAGCAGGAAGCACTCGACGGCTACCGCCGGGCCGCGAACCCGCTCGGCGAGGCCAACGCCCTCGTCGGGCTGGCCCGGATCCGCCAGGCCGACGACCGACTCCCGCTCGCCGCCGAGCTGTTCGAGCAGGCGTTCCGCGTCTACCGCGAGATCGGCAACCCGCTGGGACAGGCCAACGCCCTGGCCGGTGTCGCCCGCGTCCGCCACCGCCTGGGACACCGCGACAGCGCCATGGAACTCTACGAGTCCGTGCTGAAGCGCTACCGCGACATCGGAGCCCGCCAGGGCGAGGCCAACACCCTCTACGACCTCGGACGCGTCCGGCAGGACCTCGGCGACCCGGACTCCGCGACGGACCTCTACCGGCAGGCCAAGGACCTCTTCGACCAGCTCGGCGACCCGCACGGAGCCGCCCAGGCGCTCAACAGCACCGGCACACTCCTCACCGGCACCGGCGACCCCCGCGCGGCCCTGCCCCTCCACCGGCAGGCCCTCGACCTCGCGCGCAGGGCCGACACCCCGGCCGAGGTGGCCAGGGCCGAGGAGGGCATCGCCCGCGCCCTCGACCTCACCGGGCCGCCCGCGTCCCCGGCCGGGCAGCGTCTCAGCCCCGGCGCAGGAGAGCCACCGGGCCGTCCGCGAACAGCCGGGCCGCTTCGGCGACTTCGCCGTACACGCGGCCGGTCAGCACATCGGTCCACTCGTCGCCGTCAGGCAGCGGCAGCGTCGTGTCGTGCCAGCCGCCCGGCGCGTCCAGCGCGTGGCTGAGACGGGTCACCGCCGTCACCACCCGCCCGCCGCGCGAGAAGGCCAGCAGGTGGGACGCCGACGCGCCGCGCGGCGTCAGCGGCTCGTACGTGTCCGGCGCCGCGAACGCCTCGGGGAGTTCGCCCCGCAGCCGCAGCGCGTGGCGGGTCAGGACCGTCTTGCGGTCCTCGCGGGCGGGGAGGCGCGCCGGGGGGCGGTTGTCCGGGTCGACCAGCGCCTCGTACACCGACTCCGTGCCCTGGTAGACGTCCGGCACGCCCGGCATCGTCAGGTGGAGCAGGGCCGCGCCCAGGCGGTTCGCCTCGGTGTGCGGTGCGAGCCGGGCGGCGAACTCCGCGAGCGCCGACCACCCCGCCCCGCACACCGTCTCCCGCACGAAGGCCGCCACCGCGTCCTCGTACCCCTGGTCGCCCTCCGTCCACGACGTGCGCAAGCCCGCCTCGCGCACCGACTTCAGCACCGCGGGCACCAGCCGATCCGGGTCCGGTGTGCCCAGGCCCAGCGCGGTCTGCCACGCCACCCAGGCGACGTGCCGGTCCGGCGCGCCGCCCGACGGCAGCCGAGACACCAACGCCTGCCATTCCGCGGGCACTTGGGACAGCACCGCGAGCCGCGCCCGGACGTCCGCGCTGCGCTTGGTGTCATGGGTGGACAGCGCCGTGCCGCCGTCCGGCCACTGCGCGGACTGCCGTACGCAGAAGTCGTGGAAGGCGTCCGGGGTGACGGCCGGGTCGCCCGGCTCGCCGCCGACCTCGTTCGCCGACAACAGCGGCACGTAGCGGTAGAACGCCCGGTCCTCCTCCGCCTTCGCGTGCAGCGCCGACGCCACCTGCGCGAAACGCACCGCGAAGTCCCGCACGTCGGGCTGCGCGTCGCCGTACGACGAGGCCAACTCCCGTACCACGTCCACCGCGTGGGCCTCCTCCGACACGGCGAACGCCTCCCGCGCGCCCCGCGCCGCCCGCTCCAGCTGCCGCGCCGACTCCGCCTCGCCCTCGTACGGCCGGTAGACCGGGAACCTGACCAGCGTCTCGCGGATCGCGGTGCGCAGGGCCCACGGCGCGTGGTCGGCCAGCTCCGGGCGGGCGGCGCAGGCGCGGTCCGCCGACCGGCCGAGCCGCTCCACCTCGGCCGTCAGATCGCCCTCGACCACCTCGTACGCGGCACGCCGCGCGGTCACCGCCCACTCACCGCCCGCGTCGGCCGCGCAGCCGGTGAACTCCCGGTAGACGTCGGCCAGTTCACGTACCCCGTCGGCATCGACGAAGACGCCGTCCACGCGGCGCAACGCGTCGTAGCCCGTGGTCCCGGCGCAGGCCCAGCCGCGCGGCAGCCGCTCCCCGCCGCACAACACCTTCTCCACGACCGTCCAGCGGCCCCCGGACGCCTTGCGCAGCCGCGCCAGATAGCCCGCCGGGTCGGCCAGGCCGTCCGGGTGGTCGATGCGCAGGCCGTCCACCACGCCGTCGCGCAGCAGGCGCAGCACGGTCGCGTGGGTGGCCTCGAAGACCTCCGGGTCCTCCACGCGGACCGCGATCAGCTGCGAAATGGTGAAGAACCGGCGGTAGTTCAGCTCGGTGCGGGCCAGCCGCCACCACGCCAGGCGGTAGTGCTGGGCGGCCAGCAGCTCGGGCAGCGGCAGCGCCTCGGTCCCGGGGCGCAACGGGAACGCGTGGTCGTAGTAGCGCAGCTCGCCGCCCTCGACCCGCAACGCGTCCAGCTCGTCCGGGAGCCGCCCGCCCAGCACCGGCAGCAGCAGCCGCCCGCCCCCCGCGGCCCAGTCGACGTCGAACCATCGCGCGTACGGACTCCCGGGACCGTCCCGCAGCACCTCCCACAGCGCCCCGTTGAGGCGTTCGGGCGCGGGCACCGCCATGTGGTTGGGCACGAGGTCCACCACCAGCCCCAGCCCGTGCGCCCGCGCCGCCGCCGCGAGCGACCGCAACCCCTCCTCGCCGCCCAGTTCCTCACGCACCCGGTCGTGACCGGTGACGTCGTAGCCGTGCGTGGAACCGGGGCCGGCCTCCAGCACGGGCGACAGGTGCAGATGGGAGACGCCGAGCCCGGCCAGGTACGGCACGGCGCGCTCGGCTGCGGCGAACGGGAACTCCGGCTGGATCTGGAGCCGGTAGGTCGCGGTCGGCACGGCGGGCGGGGGAACGGGCGGCACGGCGGGCTCGGGGAGCGGCGGAAGGCTCATGAGCGGTCCTCGGGTCGGGGGAGGGGCGTGGGCCGGACGGCCGGGGGATCGGGCCCGGGGGCCGCCGCCGGGGCCCCGGCACCCCGCGACCGCCGTCGAGAGGCACCCCGTGGGCGCCTCCCACCTCACATGGGACGTTGCAGCACGACCACGCTGCGGTCGGTGAGCGTCAGACGGTCACCCGCGCGGACCTTGCGGCCGCTGCCGGGCGGCACGCCGTCGGCGCGGGCGGTGTCCACCACGACCTGCCACTCCTTGCCGTGGTTGACCGGGACCACGAACTCCAGCTCCTCCGGCGCCGCGTTGAACATCAGCAGGAAGGAGTCGTCGGTGATCTGCTCGCCGCGCTGGCCCGGCTCGCTGATGGCGTGACCGTTGAGGAAGACCACCAGCGCGCGGGCGTGCGCGGCCTGCCAGTCCCGTTGCGTCATCTCGTCGCCCTCGGGCGTGAACCACGCGATGTCCGACAGGTCGTCGTGGGTGCCCTCGACCGGGCGGCCGTGGAAGAAGCGGCGGCGGCGGAAGACCGGGTGGTCGCGGCGCAGCCACACCATCGTGCGGGTGAAGTCCAGCATCCGCAGGGCCTCGTCGTCCTGCCCGCCGTCGCCCGGCTTGGGCCACGGCACCCACGTCAGCTCGGAGTCCTGGCAGTAGGTGTTGTTGTTGCCGCGCTGGGTGCGGCCGAACTCGTCGCCGTGCGCCAGCATCGGCACGCCCTGCGACAGCATCAGGGTGGCGACGAAGTTGCGCATCTGCCGGCCGCGCAGCGCCAGCACCTCGGGGTCGTCGGTCTCGCCCTCGTCGCCGCAGTTCCACGAGCGGTTGAAGCTCTCGCCGTCCCGGTTGCCCTCGCCGTTGGCCTCGTTGTGCTTGTCGTTGTACGAGACCAGGTCGCGCAGGGTGAAACCGTCGTGGCAGGTGACGAAGTTGATGGAGGCCAGCGGCCGGCGCCCGTCGTCCTTGTACAGGTCGGACGAGCCGGTCAGCCGGGAGCCGAACTCGGCCAGCCGCGCGGGCTCTCCGCGCCACACGTCGCGCACGGTGTCGCGGTACTTGCCGTTCCACTCGGTCCACAGCGCCGGGAAGTTGCCCACCTGGTAGCCGCCCTCGCCGACGTCCCACGGCTCCGCGATCAGCTTGACCTGGCTGACCACCGGGTCCTGCTGCACCAGGTCGAAGAAGGACGACAGGCGGTCCACCTCGTGGAACTGCCGGGCCAGCGTGGACGCCAGGTCGAAGCGGAAGCCGTCGACGTGCATGTCGGTGACCCAGTAGCGCAGCGAGTCCATGATCATCTGGAGGGTGTGCGGGCTGCGCATCAGCAGGGAGTTGCCGGTGCCGGTGGTGTCCGTGTAGTAGCGCGGGTCGTCGGCCAGCCGGTAGTACGAGGCGTTGTCCAGGCCGCGGAACGAGAGCGTGGGACCCATGTGGTTGCCCTCGGCGGTGTGGTTGTAGACGACGTCGAGGATGACCTCGATGCCCGCGGTGTGCAGCGCGCGGACCGCCGTCTTGAACTCCAGCACCTGCTGACCCCGGTCGCCCATCGAGGAGTAGGCGTTGTGCGGGGCGAAGAAGCCGATGGTGTTGTAGCCCCAGTAGTTGGCGAGCCCCGCGTCCACCAGCCGGTTGTCGGTGACGAACTGATGGACCGGCATCAACTCCAGCGCAGTGACGCCCAGTTCGACCAGGTGCTCGATGACGGCGGGGTGCGCCAGCGCCGCGTACGTGCCGCGGATCTCCTCCGGCAGGCCCGGGTGGAGCATCGTCAGGCCCTTGACGTGCGCCTCGTACAGCACCGTGCGGTGGTAGTCGACGCGCGGCGGACGGTCGCTCGCCCAGTCGAAGAACGGGTTGACCACGACCGACGCCATGGTGTGCGGCGCCGAGTCCAGGTCGTTGCGCGCCTGCGGGTCCTCGAAGCGGTACCCGTAGACCGACTCGTCCCAGTCGATGGCACCGCTCATCGCCTTCGCGTACGGATCGAGCAGCAGCTTGGCCGAGTTGCACCGGTGGCCCTGCGCCGGGTCGTACGGGCCGTGCACCCGGAACCCGTAACGCTGGCCCGGCATCACCCCGGGCAGGTACGCGTGCCGCACGAACGCGTCGGTCTCGCGCAGTTCGACGGAGGTCTCCGACCCGTCGTCGTGCAGCAGGCACAACTCGATCCGCTCGGCCGCCTCCGAGAAGACGGCGAAGTTGGTCCCGGCGCCGTCGTACGTGGCGCCCAGGGGGTACGTCTGTCCCGGCCAGACCTGCATCTCGTCGACTCTCCCGCTCGGTCGTGCGCTTGGGCTGGCGGGACATCCGGTGGCCGCCATACCCGCTGCATCCTCGCCCACATCAGTCTCAGGATGCCCGTTTTCGCAAGATCTTCCCCTGAACGGGTGCCCGAACGAGGCACGGAACTATCCTCCGAGGCGGGTGGCGATGCCGTGAAACTCCTTGGCCGCGTGCGTCGTTCGGGTGCACCCGGTCCCGCGCCCGCAGTAGTCTTCCTTGATCGTGGACCGGGGGCGGGAACGCGGCGGGGCGAAGGGGGACGAGAGGCGGTGCGGTGGTGACGTCGGGAGGACTGGCGCTGCCCGGCGGGGGCGACCAGGAGAGCCTGGGCGGCGTCGCCGACGGCCCGGCCGGTACGGTATCCCTCGCACAGCCTATGGAGATCGGAACAGAACTGGACTGGGGCGCCGACGCCTGGGCCGAGGTGCGCACCCGCGCCCGGCGGGCCGGGCGGGCTTACGTATGGCTCAATCTCGTCGAACAGCGGCTCAGAGCCGTGGTCGACGCCGTGCTGCGTCCGGTCTACGAGCCGGTGCACGGCGAGGAGTGGGTGGTCGCCGCCGCCGGACCCGCCGGCCACGAATGGGTGCAACGGGCCGCCGCGGTGCGCGAGGTCAGCCGCCGCAAGGGCTACCTGCTCGACCCCGCCGACGACAACATCATCTCCTTCCTCACCCTGCCGCAGCTGCGCGAACTCGTCGTCCAGCACTGGCCCTGCTTCGAGCCCTATCTCGACGAGCGGCGCGAACTGGAGCTGGTGCTGGATGAGTTGGAGGTCGCCCGGCACGTCGTCAACCGCAACCGCGCGCTGTCCGAGACCGTCCTCGCGCAGGCCGAGCGCGCCGCGGGACGGCTGCTGGACATGCTCGGCGGCGACCACACCGGGCAGGCCCGCGACCGGGTGCCGGTCGACGCGGTCGAGGAGATCGTCGGCGACCGCTACGCCGACGTGATCGGCGTCCACCCGGACCGGGTGCGGCTGCTGCGGCGGCTGCCCGCGGAGGACCTGTTCGGCGGGGCGCGGCGGCTGGACGCGATAGGCATCGGACTGAACCTGCTGGTCCAGAACTACTCGGGCCGCCGCCTCGTCCAGCTCGCCGCCACCGGCTGCCGCACCCGGCTGCTCTTCCTCAACCCGGCCAGCAGCGCGGTGCGCCGCCGCGAGCGCGAACTCGGCCTGAGCCGCGGGGAGATGAGCCGCGCGGTCGAGATGAACATCATGCACATGCGCCGGGTGCGCTCCCGGCTGCGCGACCCCGACGCGTTCGAGATCCGGGTCTTCGACGAGACGCCGCGCTTCAGCGCCTACCTGGTCGACGGCGACGGCGCGGACGGGCTCGCCGTCGTGCAGTCCTATCTGCGCAAGGCGCGCGGCATGGAGGCGCCGGTGCTGGTGCTGCGCGGCGGCAACCGCCGCATCGTGCAGCCGCAGCCCGGCGACGGCCCCGCCGACCGGCAGGGCGAGGGCGGGCTCTTCGAGATCTACCGCGAGGAGTTCGAGGGCGTGTGGACGGATTCACGGCCGGTGTCCTGAGGGCGGCGGTCTTGCCGGCGGCCGGTTTCCCAAGGGCGCAGGTACCCTCTCCGGTGCCCGTGCCGCTCAGAACGCGTGCCAGCGCACCGTCGGGTCGTCCGCCCGCAGCGACGCCACCCTGCGGGTGAACTCCGCCCGGGCCGCCGGGTTGCCGGGGGCGTGCTGGGCCACCCACGCGCAGCTCGCGGTCTCCCGGGCGCCGCGCAGCACGCGCCAGCCGTCCCACTCGCGCACGTCCCACCCGTACCGGCTCGTGAACGCCTCGTACTCGGCCGGGTCGAGCCCGTAGCGGTCGAGGGACAGCGCCATCACCACGAGGTCGTGCTCGCGCAGGTCGTCCGCGAAGGTCTCCAGATCGGTCAGCACGGGTCCCTCGGGGCCGACGAGCACATTGCGCGGCAGCGCGTCGCCGTGCACCGGGCCGGGCGCCAGACGCGGCGTCAACTCCCCTACGGCAAGCGCGATGTCGTCCCGCCGCCCGCGCAGGAACGCCGCGTCCGCCGGGTCGATCGCGTCGCCCGCCAGCCGCAGCCACCGCTCCACGCCGTCCAGCAGATCACGCGGCGGCAGACCCTCCGGCAGGACGTCGGCGTCCGGGCGGGGCAGCGTGTGCACGCGACGCAGCAGGTCCGCCAGATCGGCGCCGGTGGCCGGGCGGACGGGCTCCGGCAGCGGTCGCCAGTACGTCACCGGCAGGCCGTCGGTCAGCCCGGCGTCCGGCCGGGCGGGGTGGACGGCGGGGACGCCCGCCTCGGCCAGCCACGTGGCGACCCGCACCTCGCGCCGCGCCCGCGCCAGCAGGCCCGCCTCGCGGCCCACCTTGAGCACCAGGTCCCCGGCGCGGAAGACCGCGTTCTCGCCGAGGGCCAGCAGGCGGGCGTCCGCGGCGCCCGGCACACCGGTGCGCGCCAGCACGGCCCGCGCCCGCTCCTCGGTGAACGCCACGCCCTCTCCCTCGCACTGGGTACGCCGATGGTGGCGAGGCCGCCGGAAACGGGTCCGGCGACCTCGTACCCGGTCTCCGTACCCCCGTGACGGAGTCCAGGCACGGCACCGACGCTACGCGATCGCCCCCACGCGTCTCATCCGACTTTTCGGTGGGCGGCCCGGCGCACGGCCGCGCACGACAGGCTCAGGCCGCCGCTCCGGCGAGCGACGAGGCGGCCGCCTCGTCGTAGCGGCGCAGCACCGCGCGCGCCACCTCCGGGCAGGCCCCGAGCACCGGGGCCAGCACGTCCGCCCCCGCCTCGCGGGCGCCCGCCGCGATGCGGTCCGGCAGGCGGCCGGGGGCCAGCACGTAGGGCGCGACGGCGATCCGGCGCACCCCTTCGGCCCGCAACGCGCGCACCGCGTCCTCGGTGCGCGGGCCGCGGGCGGAGGCGAACGCGGGTCGCACGGCACACCAACCGGTGCGCCGCCACTCCCGCGCGACATCAGCGATCACCGCGATCGCCTCCGGGTCACTGGAGCCCGCCGAGGCCAGCACGACCCCGGTCGAGGCCCGGTCGGCGGGGTCGAGCCCCGCCTCGTACAGCCGCCGCTCCAGCGCGTCGAGCAGCAACGGAGACGGCCCGAGCACCCCGGCCTGACGGAACGTCAACTCCGGGTGCCGCGACGACGCTTCGCGCAGGACGGCGGGCAGGTCGGACTTGGCGTGGAAGGCCCGCGTCAGCAGCAGCGGCAACGCCACCGCCTCGCGCACGCCCTCCGCCGCGAGACGTCCGGCGAGCCCGGGCACCGAGGGGGCGCAGAAGTCCAGGAAGGCGGTCTCCACCCGCACCCCGGGCCGCAGCGCCCGCACCCGCTCGCACACCGCGTGCACGGTCGCGGCGTGCCGGGGGTCCCGGCTACCGTGCGCCACCACCATCAGGACCGGCCGCATCACGCGCCCCCGGGCTGCAGGCCGCGGCTGCGCAGCACCCTGCGCTCCATCGGGCGGAAGACCAGCAGCTCGATGCCGATGCCGACCACCAGGATCAGGCCGATCGCGGCGAGCACGCTCGGCATGTCCTGGTTGGTGCGGGCGTTCTCCAGCAACTGGCCGAGTCCGGTGCCCAGATCGGGCGAGGTCGCGATGATCTCGGCGGCCATCAGCGACCGCCAGGAGAACGCCCAGCCCTGCTTGAGCCCCGCCAGGTACCCCGGCAGCGCGGCCGGCAGCAGCACGTGGCGCACCCCGCGCAGCCCGGTCGCCCCGATGGTCCGGCCCGCCCGCAGGAACAGCGGCGGCACCTGGTCGACGCCGGACACCAGCCCGTTGGCGATCGAGGGCACCGCGCCGAGCAGCACGACCGCGTAGATGGTCGAGTCGTTCAGCCCGAACCAGATGATCGCGGCCGGCACCCACGCCACCGACGGCATGGACTGAAGACCGGACAGGATCGGCCCGATCGCCGCCCGCACCGGCGCCACCCGCGCCACCAGCAGACCCAGCGGCGTGCCGATCAGCACCGCGACCACGAAGCCCAGCGCGCCGCGCGAGACGGAGGTCCAGATGTAGCCGAGCAACTGGCCCTGCAACCACATCTGGTGCAGCGACCCGGCGACGTCCGCCGGGCTCGGCAGGTCGTAGTGCGGCTTGACCTGGAAGTGGTACGCGAGCTGCCAGACCACGATCACCAGCGCGACGGCCAGCACCGGCGGCAGCGCCTTGGTGCGCAGCAGCTGCCAGACCGGCACCTTGGCGGCGGCCCGGGTCTCCAGCGCGTCGAGCCCGGCTTCGAGCCCCGCGAGGTGGTCCGGCCGGTCCGCGCCGGAGGTGGCCTTCCCCGCGTCCTTCGAAACGGCCTTCGCGGTCGCCCCGGTCGTGTCCTTCGCGGTGTCCTCGGCCGCGGCCGTCGGCGGTGTCGCCGTCGTCGTCTCAGTGCTGGCCATGTCGGCGGATCTCCTCCCGCAGTTGTTCGGTGATCTCCACGGACAGGTCGGCCACCGCCGCGTCCTCGATCCGGCGCGGCTGCGGGAAGTCCACCGTCCACTGGTGGGCGACGCGGCCCGGCCGGGACGACAGCAGCACGACGCGCTGCGCGAGCCGCACCGCCTCGCGCACGTTGTGGGTGACGAAGAGCACCGAGACTCCGGTCTCGGCCCAGATGCGGGTGAGCTCCTCGTGCAGCACGTCGCGGGTGATGGCGTCCAGCGCCGCGAACGGCTCGTCCATCAACAGCAGTTGGCTGTCCTGGGCGAGCGCCCTGGCCATCGCCACGCGCTGCCGCATGCCGCCGGACAGCTCGTGCACCCGCTTGCCGTGCGCGCCCTTCAGCCGTACCAGCTCCAGCAGTTCCTCGGCGCGCTCGCGGCGTTCCGCGCGGGGCACGCCGCGCATCCGCAGCGCGAGTTCCACGTTGCGGCCCGCGGTCAGCCACGGGAACAGGGCGTGCTCCTGGAACATCAGGGCGGGCCGCCCGCCGGGCGTGGCGATCGCCCCGGCGGTCGGCTCGTCCAGCCCGGCGACCAGGTTCAGCAGCGTGGACTTGCCGCAGCCGGACGCCCCCAGGAGGCACACGAACTCACCGGGCGCCACGTCCAGCGTGATGTCGTCCAGCACCTGCTGGCGTGCGCCGGGACGCCCGAACGACTTCGAGACGTGCTCGATGCGCGCCGCGTACGCGGGATCCGAGTCGTGCCGTACGGCCTGCTCGGTGACGGGGGTCGCCATGGTGTCACCTCCTGGGGACGTCGAACGGTCACAGGCCCGCGTCGGACACGGCGGGCCTGCCCTCGGACTTCAGGACTGCGTCGAGCGGTGCCAGGTCGTAGATGCCGGACAGGTCGGGCTTCTGGAGCAGTCCGGCCTTGACCGCGTGGTCGGCCTCGCTGCCGAGGGTGGAGGCCAGCGGGTCGTCGGTCGTCTCGATGTTGGCGAAGGCCGAGTCGAGGACGGTGTCCGGCAGCTTCTTGCCGCCGAGCTTCAGCAGCTGCTCGTTGATGGCCTGCTTGGCGCCGGACGGGTTCGCCTTGATCCAGGCGTTGGTCTCGACCGAGCCCTTGAGCACGGCCCGCACGACGTCCGGGTGGGCCTTGAGGAACGACTGCGAGACGACGACGTTGGTGGTGACGAACTTGGCGCCCGGCCACAGGGAGTTCTCGTTGATCAGCCTCTTGCCGCCCTCGGCGACCAGCTGCGAGGCGGTCGGCTCCGGCACCCAGGCGCCGTCCACCTGGCCCTGCTTGAAGGCGCTCACCACGGTCTTGTTGTCGATCCGGTCGACCTTGACGTCGCCCTTGCCGGACTGGGCGTTCTCCTTGTAGCCCTTGCCCGCCAGGTAGTTGAGCAGCGCCACGTCCTGGGTGTTGCCCAGCTGCGGGGTGGCGATGGTCTTCCCCTTGAGGTCGTCGACGCTTCCGATCTTCTTGGGGTTGACGACGAGCGAGGCGCCGCCCGAGGTCGCACCGGAGATGATCTTCAGGTCCTGGCCGTGCGACTTGGTGTAGCCGTTGATGGCGGGGGAGGGGCCGACCCAGGCGATGTCCACGGCGCCCGCGTTGAGCGCCTCGATCTCGGTGGGACCGGCGTTGAAGACCTGCGTCTTGACCTGCGTGCCGCCCAGGTCCTTCTGGAAGATGCCCTGCTGGAGGCCGACCAGCGCGGTGGCGTGGGTGACGTTGGCGAAGTAGCCGATCGTCACGGAGTCGGCGGACAGCTTCTTGCCGCTGGCGGCCGGCTGGGCGCTCGCGGAGTCGTCGGACTTGGAGCCGTAGCCGCAGGCGGCCAGGGTGCCGGCGAGCAGCGCCAGCAGGGCGGCGGTGGCGGGGACGCGGCCGAGGCGTCTGCCCGCGGAACGTGCGGTGGTGGAACGAGCGGCGGTCACGGGTGAGGGTGTCCTCTCGATGGCCCGGCCTGCGCGCTGCGGCGCGACCGGGTCAGGGGGATGATCGGGGGTGGTACGGGGCGGTGCACGGCAGGTCTCGCGTGGTCATCGCGCACATCGCGCCACCCCGCCCTGCCCGCTGCCGATTCGGCCGCCACCGATTCGGCCGCCTTCCTTGGCGAACCCGGAGAACCGTTCCGTCCCGGCGAACCTGGAGAACCGTTCCGCCGCAGCGAGGCCGGAGAACCGTTCCGTCCCCGCGAGGCCGGAGAACGGTTCCGTCATCCCGTTCCTCATCAGAAGTCCCACCCCTCGTCGTCCGCCGCGGCCTGCTCCGCCTTCGTCGCCGGTGCCGCGAACGGCTCGCCGGTCATGCCCGCGGTCAGCGTCGAGCCGTCCGCCGGGTCGATCAGCACGAAGGAACCGGTCAGCCGCGAGTCCGCGTACGCGTCCAGCGGCAGCGGCTCGGCGGTGCGCAGCACGACCGCGCCGATGTCGTTGACGTCCAGCCGCTCCGGCTCGTCCTCGTGCGCCAGGCCCTCGGTCAGGTTGATCCGGTACGGCAGCCGCTTGACGATCGCCTTGACGGTACGGGTGCCGTGCTTGAGCAGCACCCGCTCGCCGACCCGCAACGGCCGCTCGTGCAGGTGGCACACGGTCGCCTCGACGTCCTGGGTGGGCACCGGGGCGGCCGCGGTCGGCGCGATCAGGTCGCCGCGCGAGAGGTCCACGTCGTCGGCGAGGAGCACGGTCACCGACTGCGGTGCCCACGCCGCGTCCACCCGCTCGCCCAGCGCGTCGATCGCGGCGATCGTGGAGGTAGCGCCGGACGGCAGCACGGTCACCGGGTCGCCGACCCGCAGCACACCGGAGGCGATCCGGCCCGCGTAGCCGCGGTAGTCGTGGTGTTCGGCGGTCTGCGGGCGGATCACGTACTGCACGGGGAAGCGCGCGGGGTCGTGCGCCGGGTCGGTGCCCACCGGCACCGTCTCCAGGTGCTCCAGGATCGTCGGGCCGCCGTACCAGTCCATGTGCGCCGACGGCGTCACCACGTTGTCCCCGGCCAGCGCCGAGATGGGGATCGCGGTGATCTCCGGGACGCCGAGGGAGGCCGCGTAGGCGGTGAACTCCTCGGCGATCGCGGCGAAGACCGGCTCCGCGTACTCCACCAGGTCCATCTTGTTGACGGCGAGCACCACGTGCGGCACCCGCAGCAGCGCGGCCACCGCGGCGTGCCTGCGGGTCTGCTCCACCACGCCGTTGCGCGCGTCCACCAGCACCACGGCCAGCTCGGCGGTCGAGGCACCGGTGACCATGTTGCGGGTGTACTGCACGTGGCCGGGGGTGTCGGCGAGGATGAACCGCCGCCTGGGGGTGGCGAAGTAGCGGTAGGCCACGTCGATGGTGATGCCCTGCTCGCGCTCGGCGCGCAGCCCGTCGGTGAGCAGCGCCAGGTCCGGCGCGTCCTGCCCGCGGCGCAGCGACGCCGCCTCGACGGCCTCCAACTGGTCGGCGAGCACCGACTTCGAGTCGTGCAGCAGCCGTCCGACGAGCGTGGACTTGCCGTCGTCCACCGAACCGGCCGTGGCGAAACGCAGCAGCGAGGTGGCCGAGACGTCCAGGGTGTCGGTCAGGGTTTCGGTCATGGCTAGAAGTACCCCTCGCGCTTGCGGTCCTCCATGGCGGCCTCCGACAGCTTGTCGTCGGCCCTCGTCGCACCGCGTTCGGTGAGCCGCGACGCGGCGATCTCGGCGATGACCTGCTCGATGGTGGCGGCGTCCGAGTCGACCGCGCCGGTGCACGACATGTCGCCGACGGTGCGGTAGCGGATCAGCCGCCGCTGCACCGGCTCGTCGTCCTTCGGCCCGCCCCACTCGCCCGCGGTCAGCCACATGCCGCTGCGGGAGAACACGTCGCGCTCGTGCGCGTAGTAGATCTCCGGCAGTTCGACGCCCTCGCGGGCGATGTACTGCCACACGTCCAGCTCGGTCCAGTTCGACAGCGGGAAGACGCGCACGTGCTCGCCGGGCGCGTGGCGGCCGTTGTAGAGCTGCCACAGCTCCGGGCGCTGGCGGCGCGGGTCCCAGGCGCCGAACTCGTCGCGCAGGCTGAACACCCGCTCCTTCGCCCGCGCCTTCTCCTCGTCGCGCCGCCCGCCGCCGAACACCGCGTCGTAGCGGCCCTCGTTGATGGCGTCCAGCAGCGGCACGGTCTGCAACGGGTTGCGGGTGCCGTCGGGGCGCTCGCGCAGCCGCCCGTCGTCGATGTAGTCCTGCACCGACGCCACGTGCAGCCGCAGGCCGTGTTGCTCCACCGTGCGGTCGCGGTACGCGATGACCTCGGGGAAGTTGTGCCCGGTGTCCACGTGCAGCAGCCCGAACGGCACCGGCGCGGGCGAGAAGGCCTTCAGCGCCAGGTGCAGCATGACGATGGAGTCCTTGCCGCCGGAGAACAGGATCACCGGCCGCTCGAACTCGCCCGCCACCTCACGGAAGATGTGCACCGCCTCGGACTCCAGGGCGTCGAGGTGGCTGAACGCGTACGGGCTGCCGGTGTCCCCGGCACGCTGGGTCGCGGTGGTCACGCCAGTCCCCTCTCCGTGAGCAGCGCGTGCAGCGCGGCGGCGGATCCCGACACGTCCTGGGTGTGCGTCTCGATGCGCAGGTCCGGCGCCGCGGGCGCCTCGTACGGGTCGTCGACGCCGGTCAGGCCGGACAGCTGCCCGGCCGCCTGCTTCGCGTACAGGCCCTTGACGTCGCGCACCGAGCAGACCTCGACCGGCGTCGCCACGTGCACCTCCAGGTACCGGGTGCCGGCGGCCTCGTGCCGCTTGCGGACCGCCTCGCGGCTGTCGGCGTACGGCGCGATGACCGGCACGAGCGCCTTGACCCCGTGCGAGGCCAGCAACTCGGCGACGAAACCGATGCGTTGCACGTTGACGTGCCGGTCCTCGCGGCTGAAGCCGAGGCCCGCGGAGAGGAACTCGCGGATCTCGTCGCCGTCGAGCACCTCCACCCGGTGGCCCTCGCCGCGCAGCCGGTCCGCCAGCGCGTGCGCGATGGTGGTCTTGCCCGCGCTCGGCAGACCGGTGAGCCACACCGTGGCCCCCTGGTCCGTCACGCCCATGGGTATCTCCTGTGCCGTCGCGGCCGCCGTCGCGGCCACGTGTCGTCCGGTGGTCATCAGCCGTGCAGTCCGCACTCGGTCTTGGTCCGCCCCGCCCAGCGCCCCGCCCTGGCGTCCTCGCCCGGAAGCACCCGGCGGGTGCACGGCGCGCAGCCGACCGACGCGTAACCGTCCATCAGCAGCGGGTTGGTGAGCACGCCGTGCTCGGTCACGTACGCCTCGACGTCTCCTTGCGTCCAGCGCGCGATGGGGGAGACCTTCACCTTGCGGCGCCTGGCGTCCCAGCCCACGACCAGGGTGTCCGCCCGGGTCGGCGACTCGTCGCGGCGCAGTCCCGTCGCCCACGCGTCGTACCCGGCCAGCCCCTCTTCGAGCGGCCGGACCTTGCGCAGCGCGCAGCACAGGTCCGGGTCGCGGTCGTGCAGCTTCGGGCCGTGCTCGGCGTCCTGCTCCGCCACCGACTGACGCGGCGTCAGGGTGATGACGTTCACGTCCATCACGGCGGCCACCGCGTCGCGGGTGCCGATGGTCTCGGGGAAGTGGTAGCCGGTGTCCAGGAAGACCACGTCCACGCCGGGCGCCACCCGGGAGGCCAGATGTGCCACGACCGCGTCCTCCATCGAGGACGTCACGCAGAACCGCGCGCCGAAGGCCGTCGTGGCCCAGCGCAGGATCTCCAGCGCGTCCGCGTCCTCCAGCTCGCGTCCCGCCCGCTCGGCCAGCTCCCGCAACTCCTCGTCGGTGCGCGGGTATTGACGCTCGACACCTTGCTGACTGCTCGTCATGATGCTTCGCCCCCTTCGCCGTTGCCGTGCCGCAGGCCCTTGGCCAGAAGCCCCAGGAACGACAGCCGGAACGCGCGATTGCACGCGGCGCATTCCCACGCCCCGTGCCCTTCTTCGGACGGGCGCAGGTCCTCGTCGCCGCAGTACGGGCAGTAGAACGGGGCCGCTCGCTCGCTCACGACAGCGCCTCCTCGGAGGCCCGCGCCGCCCAGGTCGCGAAGCGCTCGTCGTCCTCGCGCTCCGCCTGGTACCGGGTCAGCACGCGCTCGACGTAGTCGGGCAGTTCGTCCGAGGTCACCTTCAGGCCGCGCACCTTGCGGCCGAAGCCCGCGTCGAGGCCGAGCGCGCCGCCCAGGTGCACCTGGAAGCCCTCGACCTGCTCGCCGTCGTCGTTCAGCACCAACTGGCCCTTCAGGCCGATGTCGGCGGTCTGGATACGGGCGCAGGCGTTGGGGCAGCCGTTGACGTTGATGGTGATCGGCTCGTCGAAGTCCGGGAGCCTGCGCTCCAGTTCGTCGATGAGCGCGGCGCCGCGCGCCTTGGTCTCCACGATCGCCAGCTTGCAGAACTCGATGCCGGTGCAGGCCATCGTGCCGCGCCGGAACGGGGAGGGGTTCACCTGGAAGTCCAGTGCCTCCAGGCCCGCCACCAGGGACTCGACCTGGTCCTCGGTCACGTCCAGCACGATCATCTTCTGCTCGACGGTGGTGCGCAGCCGGCCCGAGCCGTGCGCCTGGGCGAGGTCGGCGATCTTCGTCAGCGTGGTGCCGTCCACCCGGCCGACGCGCGGTGCGAACCCCACGTAGAAGCGGCCGTCCCGCTGCCGGTGCACGCCGACGTGGTCGCGCCAGCGGGAGACGGGCTGGTCGGGCGCGGGGCCGTCGATCAGCGTACGCAGCAGGTACTCGCGCTCCAGCACCTCGCGGAAGCGCTCCGCGCCCCAGTCGGCGACCAGGAACTTCAGCCGCGCGCGGTTGCGCAGCCGACGGTAGCCGTAGTCACGGAAGATCGAGATGACGCCCTCGTAGACCTCCGGCACGTCCTCCAGCGGGACCCAGGCGCCGAGCCGCACGCCGATCTTCGGGTTGGTGGACAGCCCGCCGCCGACCCACAGGTCGAACCCGGGCCCGTGCTCGGGGTGGACGACGCCGACGAACGAGATGTCGTTGATCTCGTGGGCCACGTCCAGCGACGGCGAGCCGGAGATCGCCGACTTGAACTTGCGCGGCAGGTTGGAGAACGCCTTGTTGCCGATGACACGGCGCTGGATCTCCTCGATGGCGGGCGTGCCGTCGATGATCTCGTCCTCGGCGATCCCGGCGACCGGCGAGCCCAGGATGACGCGCGGGGTGTCGCCGCACGCCTCGGTGGTCGACAGGCCCACGCCTTCGAGGCGGCGCCAGATCTCCGGGACGTCCTCGATGCGCACCCAGTGCAGCTGGATGTTCTGCCGGTCGGTGATGTCCGCGGTGCCGCGGGCGAACTCCTGCGAGACCTCGCCGATCACCCGCAGCTGGTCGGTCGTCAGCCGCCCGCCGTCGATGCGCACGCGCAGCATGAAGAACTCGTCGTCCAGCTCCTCCGGCTCCAGGATGGCCGTCTTGCCGCCGTCGATGCCGGGCTTGCGCTGGGTGTACAGGCCCCACCAGCGCATCCGGCCGCGCAGGTCCGCGCCGTCGATCGAGTCGAAACCGCGGTGGGCGTAGATCGTCTCAATGCGTGTCCGAACGTTGAGACCGTCGTCGTCCTTCTTGGTCTGCTCGTTGCCGTTGAGCGGGGTCAGGTGCCCCGCGGCCCACTGTCCCTCGCCACGGTGGCGGCCTGCCTTGCGGTGGGACGGTGCGGCCTTCGGCTGCTCGGGCGTGATGGCCATGCGGATGCGGTCCTTCGGGCGGCTCGGTACGGGGGCGCGGATCCACGGGGCCGCCCTGACCTGCGAGAACGGCGCAGCGGGGGCCCGCGCGTCAGCGGTGACGGGAGGGCGTGGGGCTCAAGTGGCGCTGGACGTCAGCTCGCCGGACAGATGGCGCTGGACATGCGGCCGAGGTCGACGTGCAGTCGACCTACCAAGGCGATTCCAGCGCGAGACATGACGGAAGCGTGGCACGGCGGTCTCGAGGCAGTCCACCAGTATCCACATAGTGGACTTCTATGGCTCGACAGGTGAGATGGATGTGGTGCCGGTCACGATGCCGCCGTGGTGGTTGACGCGGGGACGGCGGAGTGCCCCGCGGGGCCGGCCGCCGGGGCCGGGGACACCTCGGTGGCGAAGAGGCGGAAGCCGCGCCGCTCGTAGTTGGCCCGTGCGTACGGCCCGTCCAGGCTGCACGTGTGCAGCCACACCCGCTCGGTCGGCGCCTGCCCCGGCCGGCGTCCGGCCAGGTCCCAGGCCCGGGCGGTGCCGTACGACAGCAGATGCCCGCCGATGCCGAGCCCCCGGGACGCGGGCAGCAGTCCGAAGTAGACGATCTCGACCTGCCCGTCGTCCCGCGCCGCCAGCTCGATGTACCCGGCCGGGGTGCCGTGCCGGTAGGCGACCCAGGTCTCCACGCCCGGCTGCTCCAGGTACCGCTGCCACTGCTCGGGCGACCAGGGCAGGCGGTCCACCCAGGAGACGTCCGCGCCGACCGCGGTGTACAGGAACCGGCTGAACGCCGCGCACGGCACCTGCGCCCGGACGATCCGCACGCCCGCGTCCGCATCGGGGACGGCGGCGGGTGCGAGGTCGGCGGGGGAGGTCTGTTCGAGCGACCAGGTGGTCACGGCGGCGGCGCGGCTGTCCATGCGGACCACCCAACCACGGTTCGGGCGCGGGTGTGGCGGTGGCGCGGACGGCGGTGCGGCGGGGGTGCGGACGGCGGCGCGGCGTGGCGCGGACGGCGGGCGCGGCGTAGTGCGGACGGCCGTGCCTGCGGGGCCCGTTCGCATCGTGCCCGAACCCTTGACGCCTCCGTTGGTCTAGTCCAACTTGAGGGGTGCGCTGCCCCGCTCACCCCCACCCCCCTCAGGAGGCGCATCGCCATGCCCACGGAACGCCGACCGCAGCACCGCAGACGGGCGTTGACCGCCGCCACCGCCGTCGCCGCGTTAGGCCTCGCCGGCGCGCTGACCGCCGCGCTGCCCGGCCACGCCCACGCCGACGACGCAGGCATCCAGAACGCGGGCTTCGAGTCCGGCACCCTGTCGCCGTGGTCGTGCGACGGCTCCACCGGTTCGGTCGCCTCGGGCGCCCACACCGGCTCGTACGCGCTGCACGCCACGCCCACCGCGAGCGACACCGCCCAGTGCGCGCAGACCGTCGCCGTCCAGCCCAGGACCACCTACACGCTGGCCGCCTGGGTGCAGGGCTCCTACGCTTACCTCGGCGCGAGCGGCACCGGCGGCACCGACCCGAGCACCTGGACCTCCGGCAGCGGTTCCGGCTGGCAGCAGCTGAGCACCACGTTCACCACCGGCGCGTCCACCTCCAGCGTCAGCGTCTACGTGCACGGCTGGTACGGCCAAGGCGCCTACGCCGCCGACGACTTCACCCTCGCCACCGGCACCGGGGGCACGCCCACCCCGACGCCGACCCCCACCCCCACGCCGACCCCCGTGCCGCCCTCGGTGCCGGTGCACGTCGCCCCGTACGTCGACATGGGCGCCTGGCCGACCCCCACCCTCAGTGACCTGTCCTCCGGCGGCGGCCTGAAGGACTTCACCCTCGCGTTCGTCACCTCCGTCGGCTGCAAGGCGTCCTGGTTCAACGCCTACGACCCGCGCACCGCTTGGGGGAAAGACCAGATCGACGCCGTCCGCGCGGCGGGCGGCGACGTGAAGATCTCCTTCGGCGGCGAGTCCGGCATCGAACTGGCACAGGCCTGCACCGACGTGACCTCGCTGTTCAACGAGTACAACGCGGTGGTCGACGCCTACGACCTCAGTTACGTCGACTTCGACATCGAGGGCGCGGCCGTCGCCGACCAGGCGTCCGTCGACCGCCGTTCGCAGGCCATCGCGATGCTCCAGAAGGCGCACCCGGGGCTCAAGGTGTCGCTGACGCTGCCGGTGCTGCCGGAGGGCCTGACCTCGGACGGAATCAACGTGGTCAAGTCGGCGATCAACGCGGGCGTCGACATTGACCTGGTCAACGTCATGGCCATGGACTACTACCGCAGCGGCGTCGACTACGGCACCGCCGCCACCCAGGCCGCGCAGGCCACCCACGACCAGCTCGCCGCGCTCTACCCGGACAGGACCGACGCGCAGCTGTGGTCGATGGTCGGCGTCACCCCGATGATCGGCCAGAACGACGACGGCAACGTCTTCTCGCTCGACGACGCCCGCCAGTTGGTGAGCTTCGCGCAGAGCAAGCACCTGGGCATGCTGGCCTTCTGGGAGGAGACCCGGGACGCCAACGCCTGCACCGGCGCCCTCTACAAGTGCACCGACGTCACCCAGAACCCGTACGACTTCTCGAAGATCTTCGCGCAGTACACCGGCTGACCCGGCCCCTTCAGCCGCTCCGGGGCGGGCGAGCGCCGGGCCCGCCCGCCCCGGAGCCACCAGCGCCCGCGTCCGCGCGGTGCCGCTCCCGCAGCACCACCGGCGCGGTCGAGAACGGCAGCAGGTCCAACGGGTCGGCGGGACGCCGCAGTTGGACCTCGGTCTCGTCGGCGAAACGGTACGGCCGGTGCGCCAGCACCCCCGCCAACGTCCGCCGCAGCCGGGAGAGTTCGGCCCGTACCGTCACCGTGCGCGTCGCGTCCCCGAACAGGTCGGCGGCCAGCTGCGCCGCGGTACTGCCCTCCCGGCGCAGCGCCAGCGCCAGCAGCAGTTCGGCGTGGCGCGGACTGAGGTTCTGCGACCACTGGCCGACCGCCCCGCACACCGTCACCGACCACGACCTGGGGTGCGACAGGTCCACGACCACCCGCCCGGCCGCCACCGGCTCCCGCTCCCCGCCCGGATCGACGCGCACCAGCCAGCCGCCCGGCAACGGCTCCAGCGCGCACCGGCCGAACGCGGGCAGCCACATCTCACCGGCCGCCGGCCGCTCGGGCAGCGCGATCCGGTCCACCGGCGCCATCCCGGTGACCGCCGCCGTCCACCCGTCCCGGTCCACCGCGATCGCCCTGCCGCCGGTGCGGGCCAGCACCGGCGCGGCGACCGACCGCAGCCGCCCCACCGACTGCCAGTGCCGGGCGCGCAGTTCGCCCTCGGCGACCTTGGCGACCGCGGTCACCAGCGCGAACATCGCCGAGGGGCGGCAGTCGGCGGGCGAGGTCACGTTCACCACGCCCAGCAGCCGCCCGTCGCACGGGTCGTGCAGCGGCGCCGCCGCACAGCTGAGCCCGTGGTAGGCGCGCACGAAGTGTTCGGAGGCGTGCACCAGGATCGGCTTGCGGGCCACCAGCGTGGTGCCGATGCCGTTGGTGCCGGCCACCTCCTCCAGCCAGCCGGTGCCCTCGACCAGCTCCAGGCGGTCCGCGCTGCGCCGCATCGACCGGCTCCCGTCGCGCCACAGCACCCGGCCCTCGGTGTCGCAGACCAGCATCAGATGGCTGTCGGCGTCCGACAGCGCCGACAGCCCGTCGCGCAGCGTCGGCAGCATCTCCCGCAGCCGGGTGTTGCGGCGCAGGCCCTCCAACTCGTCCAGCGGCAGGTAGCTGGGCCGGTTGCGGCGGTCGGGATCGAGGCCGCTGCGCAGCGTGCGGTGCCACGACTCGCCGATCAGCGGTCTGGGCGCGCCGCCCTGGCCGGACGACGCCGCCCGCCCACCGGTCGTCCCGAACGCGGCCTGCCCCTCCACCGAAGCCACTGACTCGCTCCCCCCATGTCGTTCCGCGTCGGCCGGACGCCGGGTGGCTCGCGCCCGCAACCCCCCGTCGCGAGACTTGCAACGTACTGCAACTGTTGTGTGTCGTCTGTGCCCTGACGGAGAGTTGGGCGGGGCCACGTCAGCAGCCCAGACCCCCTCCGGGCCGCTGACCGCGGACCGGGGGTGGTGCCGAGTCGGCGCGGCACCACCCGTATTCTTCTGCCTCCTGCCACGTCCGCGCCCCCCAATCACCCGAACAGGGGACACAGCAAGGGGTTTGCGCGGACGGCGTACGAAGAGCGAACGGCCGGGGAAGAGGGGGCGCCTCGATCGCCGTGTGCGCCCCCGCCCGCGTGCCGGTCACGCCATGGCGGCGCTCACTCCACGACCGGGCGCGCCCGGTCCACCACCGCCGCCAGGTCCAGCGTGTGCGGCAGCGTGCCGAAGGCCGTACCCCAGTCGCCGCCCAGCCGGGACGCGCAGAACGCGTCGGAGACCGGCGCGGGCGCGTACCGCACCAGCAGCGAGCCCTGGAGCACCACCGCCATCCGCTCCACCACCCGCCGGGCCCGCGCCTCGACGCCCTCCAGGTCGCCCAGTTCCGTCAGCAGGTCCTTGACCGCCGCGTCCAGCCGGTGGTCGGCGCCGCGCGCCTGCCCGATCTCCACCAGGAACGCGTTCAGCGCCTGCGGTTCCCGCTGCATCGCGCGCAGTACGTCGAGCGCCTGGACGTTGCCCGAGCCCTCCCAGATCGAGTTCAGCGGCGACTCGCGGAACAGCCGCGGCATGCCCGACTCCTCCACGTAGCCGTTGCCGCCCAGGCACTCCAGCGCCTCCCCGGCGACCGCGGGACACCGCTTCGTCACCCAGTACTTGGCGACGGGCACCGCGATCCGCCGCAGATGCCGCTCGTGCTCGCCGTCCGCGTCGTACGCCGCCGCCAGCCGCAGCGCCAGCGTGGTCGCCGCCTCCGACTCCAGCGCCAGGTCGGCCAGTACGTTGCGCATCAGCGGCTTGTCGATCAGCGGGCCGCCGAACGCCTCCCGGTACGCGGCGTGGTGCGTCGCCTGCGCGACCGCCTGCCGCATCAGCGCCGCCGAACCCGACACGCAGTCCAGCCGGGTCGCCGCGACCATCTCGATGATGGTGGCGACCCCGCGCCCCTCCTCGCCGACCCGGCGCGCCCAGGTGCCGGAGAACTCCACCTCGGACGAGGCGTTGGAGCGGTTGCCGAGCTTGTCCTTCAGCCGCTGGATGGCGAACGGGTTGCGGGTGCCGTCCGGCAGCACCCTCGGCAGCAGGAAGCAGGTCAGCCCGCCCGGCGCCTGCGCCAGCACCAGGAAGCCGTCCGACATCGGCGCGGAGCAGAACCACTTGTGGCCGGTCAGGACGTAACAGCCCTCCTCGGCCAGCGGTTCGGCCCGCGTGGTGTTGGCCCGCACGTCCGAGCCGCCCTGCTTCTCCGTCATCCCCATGCCGAACAGCGCGCCCGGCTTGGCGCCCGGCGCCATCAGCTCCGGCTCGTAGGTCCGCGAGGTCAGCCGCGGCTCCCACTCGGCGGCCAGCGACGGCTCCGCGCGCAGCGCGGGCACCGCGGCGTGCGTCATCGACAGCGGGCAGCCGTGGCCCGCCTCGGCCTGCGTCCAGGTGATGAAGCCGGCGGTGCGCCGCAGGTGGCCGTCGGGACGGGCCCAGGCGGTGGTGAGCCCGGCCGACACCGCGTGCCCCAGCAGCCGGTGCCAGCTCGGGTGGAAGTCGACCTCGTCGATCCGGTGGCCGTAGCGGTCGTGGGTGCGCAGCACGGGCGAGCAGGCGTTCGCCTCCTCGCCCCAGCGCTGTGCCTGCGCCGAGCCTGCGGAACGGCCCAGTTCGCTCAGCTCGGAGGTGATCTCGTCCAGTCGTTCGGGCGCGGCGTGTCGTGCGACGCCCTCGGTGAGGGCCGGGTCGGACGCGTAGACGTCGTATGCGACCAGGGGCGGAACCTGGTTCGTCACCGTGTGTGTAGGGACTGCCATGACAGCTACGGTAGGCAGGTGCACGCAGCAGAGGGAACACCACCGAGGAGACCGGGGAGGTTGCACCGGGCCCGCGCCCTGTACGCGGAGGTCTCCAAGCGCAAAGTGCTCTGGCTGCTGGTGAAGGACACCTTCGACGCGTGCATGGAGTACCGCGTCACCGGCCTCGCCGCCGAGGCCGCCTTCTTCGTGCTGATGTCGCTGCCGCCGCTGCTGCTCGGCCTGGTCGGCGCGCTCGGCTACCTCGACACCGCGCTCGGCGCCCACACCATCGACCACATCCGGCAGAACATCCTGACCGCGTCCGGCACCGTCCTGTCGGGCAAGGGCGTCAACCAGCTGGTGCGCCCGCTGGTCGACACGGTCTTCCGGCGCGGGCGGCCCGACATCATCTCGGTCGGCTTCGTCATCGCCCTGTGGTCCGGCTCCCGCGCGGTCAACGTCTTCGTCGACACCATCACCATCATGTACGGGCTGGAGGGCCGCCGCGGCATCATCCGCACCCGGCTGCTGTCCTTCGGGCTCTACGTGGTCGCGCTGGTCGTCGGCGCGGTCGTGCTGCCGCTGCTGGTGGCAGGACCTGACGCGGTCGTGAACTGGATCCCGCACAGCGCGGGGACGGTCCGGGTGCTGTACTGGCCGGTCGTCCTGGTGCTGTCCATCGCGTTCCTGACGACGCTTTACCACGTTTCCGTACCGGTGCGCTCGCCCTGGCTGGAGGACGTGCCGGGGGCGCTGGTGGCGCTGCTGATGTGGGTGCTCGGCAGCTTCCTGCTGCGCATCTACCTCACCCACACCGTCGAGGGGCCCACCCTGTACGGCTCGCTGGCGGCGCCGGTCGCGGTGCTGCTGTGGATCGGCGTGTCCGCGTTCGCCGTGCTGGTCGGCGCCGCGGTCAACGCCGCCGTCGACCGCGTCTGGCCGTCGCTGGCCACCGCCACCGCGCGCGAGGAGCGGGCCCGGGCCAACGAGGCGGCCGCGGCGGAGGTCGTGGCCCGGGCCGCCGCCCGGCGCGCCGGACGCCGGTACGGGGAGACGGCGGGGGAGTCCGACGACGAGGACGAGGACGACGAAGAGGGCGAGGACGACGGCTCCGACACCGGGGACGACGGCGAGCCGCCCTCCGAATTCCCCGAGCGCTGGGCCGACTTCCTGCCCCCCGACGACGTACGGTCCCGGCTGCGCAAACACCACGAGCCCGGCGGCCAGGGGAAGCGGCGACTCGAACGGGACGAGGGGAAGCACCGGGGTAACGGGGACTCAAGGGACTCCCGGGACGGCGGGGCGCCGCCCGGCGACAAATCGGTGGACGGCGACGAGGACGATCAGTAGCGTCGCCCGCGACATCGAAGAGCAGGCCCCCAGCGGCACGCGTGAGCGAGGAGGAGGTGGGACCCATGGCCGTCATCGCGCCGGGCACCGCCCGTACCCGTACGACCGTTCCTCAAGCCTCGCTCACCTCGAAGGGCCTTCCCCTTGAACTCCACGCTCTCCGGCTACGGCTGGGACAGCACGCTCGACACTGACTTCACGCCGCACGCCGCCCGGGGCCTCGTCCCCGCCCGCGTGCTGCGCGTCCACGGCACCCTCTGCGACGCCATCACCGGCGAAGGGCCGGTGCGCGCCGACATCTCACCGGTGACCTCGCCCGACCCGACCCGCTGGGTCTGCACCGGCGACTGGGCCGCGCTGGACACGACCGGCGACCCGGTGCTGGTGCGGGCGCTGCTGCCGCGCCGCAGCGCCATCGTCCGCAACGGTTCCTCCAAGCGGTCGGACGGCCAGGTGCTGGCCGCCAACGTCGACCACGTGGTGGTCGCCGTCTCGCTCGCCACCGACCCCGACCTCGGCCGGGTCGAACGCTTCCTCGCCCTGGCCTGGGAGTCCGGGGCCCAGCCGCTGGTCGTGCTCACCAAGTCCGACCTGGTCCCCGAACCGCAGCTCGGCCACCTCGTCGCCGACACGCAGGACGCGGCCCCCGGCGTCCCGGTGCTGGCGGTCAGCGCGGCGACCGGCGCCGGACTCGACACCCTGGCCGCCTCCCTCACCGGCGGCACCACGGTCCTGCTCGGGCAGTCGGGCGCCGGCAAGTCCACCCTGGCCAACGTCCTGACCGGCCGCGACACCCAGCTCGTCCAGACGATCAGGGACGCCGACGGCAAGGGCCGGCACACCACGACCAGCCGCGACCTGCTGCCGGTCCCCGGCGGCGGCCTGGTCATCGACACGCCCGGGCTGCGCGGCGTCGGCATGTACGACGCGGAGTCCGGGGTGGAGCGGGTCTTCGCCGAGATCGAGGAACTGGCCCGGGACTGCCGGTTCCACGACTGCGCGCACACCGCGGAACCGGGCTGCGCGGTCCTCGGCGCCGTCGAGGACGGCGTGCTGGGACAGCGCAGGCTCGACAGCTACCGCAAACTGCTGCGGGAGAACGCCTGGATCGCCTCCCGCACCGACGCCCGGCTGCGCGCGGAACAGCGCCGCGAGTGGAAGCGCAGGGCGGCGGTCGGCCAGGCGCAGAGCGCGGCCAAGCGCGGCGGAGCCTGAGGAGTCCGCTCCGGGCGTGGCACGAACGCCTCCGGCGGGGCGAGGCTTCCCTCCGGCGGGGCCTGAGGCATCCGCTCCGGCAGGGCCTGAGGCATCCGCTCCGGGCGCGGCCCGAACGCCTGTTGACCGGTCCCTGACCCGTCCCGTCAGCCGGCGCCGTTGTGGCGCCGGCGGCGGGCGGTGATGGGGCTGCCCTCGTGCCAGAACGTGTAGAGCACGGTGCCCACGCCGAGCGCGACGATCACGACGCCCAGCACGATCGTGTAAACCATGGGCTCCTCCAGGGAGTTGGCGCGGGCTTCACGCGGTCTTCACGGCTGCTCCGTGCCCGTGACATTCCCGTGAGGAGGGCTCCCCACACCATCACTTGTCCTTCGCGCGGGAATTCGGCACGAACGAACAGGTTTCCGCCGGGAGTTGGGCCCCGGGCGCCTCGGGCCGGACGGCCGGTCAGCGACGGGACGTGGAGTTGACCGCTCCCGCTGCTCCTGCTCCTCCCGCCGCCCCCGTCGCGCCGTCGCCGTTCGCGCCCTCCGGGCCGCCTTCGGCCTCCCCCTCCCGCGCCTTGCCCGTCCTGCCTGTCTTCCCCGTCTTGCCTGTCTTGCCTGTCTTGTCGTGCGTGGCCGAGTTGACCCGGTCGGCGGCCCAACTCGCCCAGTGGTGAACGGTGTCGGTGACTCTTATCCCGTACTCCAGCGCCAGCCGCCCGTTGGCCGCCAGCGGATGGTCGTCGTCGGCCGTCGGGTCGCGCAGCGCGAGCAGTTGGTCGTGGTAGGCCGAGGCGGCGGCGGCCCGGCGTTCCAGGAAGGTGCGGGCCTTGTCGGGGGCGACCTGGTCGAGGAAGAAGACGCGCAGCAGCATCCCGTCGCGACGCGGCCGTTCGGGCTCCACCTCGGTCATCCAGTGGTGGAACTCCTCGCGCCCGGTGTCGGTGATGGCGTACTCCTTGCGCCCGCGCGGGCCCTCGGCCCGGACCGTGACGAGTCCGGCGTCGGTCAGGCGGCCCAGCTCCGTGTAGAGCTGGCTCTGCGTGGCGGGCCACACGTTCGCCAGTGACTGGTCGAAGGTCTTGAGCAGGTCGTATCCGCTGGCCGGCCCGTATGCCAGCAGTCCCAGTACCGCGTGTCGAAGGCTCATGGAGGGAATTCTACCTTCCAGCATTGACATGTCGAGCAGGGAAGCTCTACCTTCGACATGTCAACAGTGGAATGTCGGTCCGAGGAGGACCGGCGTCCGGCCTCGGGGGGTTCCCATGCTCGGCTTCATCCGTCCCTTCCTGCCCTGGATCGCGTACTCGGTCGTGGCCTCCGCGCTCGACTGGCGCTGGGGCGCGCTGGTCGGCCTGCTGTGGACCGCGGGTGAGCTGCTGAGCGCCCGCCGCTCCGGCCGCGGCTGGGACTCGCTGGTGATCGAGGTCTGCTCGTCGCTCTACTTCGTGATCGTGGTGGCGGTCGCCTTCGCCGAACCGCACTCGTCCGCCCGCCCCTACATCCAGGCCGCGTCGTCGCTGTGGCTGGCGCTGGCGGCCTGGGGCTCCCTGGCGATCCGGCGGCCCTTCACCCTCGGCATAGCCAAGCAGACGGTGCCGGCCGAGTTCTGGAACAACCCGGTCTTCTACCGCGTCAACGCGGTCATCACCTCGGCCTGGGCCATCAGCTTCACCCTCAGCGGCGCCGCGATGTTCGCCCTGCGTGCCACCCACGGCTCCGACTCCCTGGTCACCCTCGTCACCATCGCGGGCTTCGTGGTCCCGGCCGTCTTCACCGCCCGCTACCCCGCCGCCGCCCGGGCCCGCGCCGCCGCCGCGACCCAGGCCTGACCCCGGCTCCCGGAGCGCCTGACCCCGGCGCCCCGAGCGTCCTTCGACCCCGTACCGCCTCCCGCGCGACCCCGTACCGCCCCCCGCGCCGCCCGCGACGCCTCGCCACCTCACCGAGGAGGAACCATGACGACCAGCCAGACCACCTCCACGTCCCCTTCCATGGGGTCGTCCACCTCGACCGGATCGTCCGCCCCGCGCTACCTGACCGGTCACTTCGCCCCGGTGCCCGACGAGACCGAGGGCTTCGGCCTGGAGGTCACCGGCACCCTGCCGCCCCAGCTCAACGGCCGCTACCTGCGCAACGGGCCCAACCCCCGCCCGGGGGAGGACCCCGGACACTGGTTCGCGGGCGCGGGGATGCTGCACGGCGTCAGGCTGCGCGGCGGCCGCGCCGAGTGGTACCGCAACCGCTGGGTGCGCACCCGCAAGCTCGAAGGCGCCCCGTTCTTCCGTCCCGACGGCACCCCGGACCGGGCCGCCGTGACCGCGAACACCCATGTCATAGCCCACGCGGACAAGCTCTTCGCCCTGGTGGAGAGCGGCTTCCCCTACGAGGTCACCCCCGATCTGGACACCGTCGGGCCCTGCGACTTCGGCGGGCGGCTGACCACCGCGATGACCGCCCACCCCAAGGAGGACCCGGTCACCGGCGAACTCCTCTTCTTCGGCTACAGCCCGGTGCCCCCCTTTCTGACCTACCACCGGCTGTCGGCGGCGGGGGAGTTGGTGGAGAGCCGCCAGGTCGAGGTCCCGGCGGGCACGATGATGCACGATTTCGCGATCACCGAGCACTACGTGGTCTGGATGGACCTGCCGGTCGTCTTCGACCTCACGCTGCTCGGACAGGGCATGCCGACGCGCTGGGACGACGGCTACGGCGCACGGCTGGGGCTGATGCGGCGTGACGGCGCGGGCGAGGTGCGCTGGTTCGACATCGACCCCTGCTACGTCTTCCACGTGGGCAACGCGTACGAGGACGCCGCCGGGCGGATCGTGCTGGACGCGGTGCGCTACTCCCCGGCGGGATTCGCCGCGCTGTGGAAGCCGATCGGCGGCGCGGTCGAGGACCCGTCGGTGACCGGGCGCCTGCCGGAGGCGGACCAGGCGGCGTGCCTGTACCGCTGGCGGCTCGACCCGGCCACCGGCACGGTGGGCGAACAGGCGCTGGACGACCGCGAGGTGGAGTTCCCCACCCTCGACGACACCCTCACCGGGCGGCCCAGCCGCTACCTCTACACCGCCGCCGAGCACGCGATCGTCAAGTACGACACCGTTTCCGGCACGTCGCACGCGTACGACACCGGTGCGGACTCCGCTCCGGGGGAGGCGGTCTTCGTGGCGGATGACGGCGCCGCCGAGGAGGACGGGGGGTGGCTGCTGTCCATCGTCTCCGACCGGGCGGGCCACGGTTCGCGACTGCTGGTGCTGGACGCCCGGGAGATGACCCCGGTGGCCACCGTGACCTTGCCCCGCCGGGTCCCGGCGGGCTTCCACGGCAGCTGGATACCGGACGCGCGGGCGTAGCCCGGCCGACGGCCGGGGGCGTCACCCGCCACCCGTCACCCGCACGTTGCCAAGGCCGCGTCTGATTTCCGCCAGTCGTGCGAGCCGGGGATGACGGAGACTGGAAGACGTGATCGACGCGGAGACCGGATACCAGGCGGTGCGCAGCCGTGACGCGCGGTTCGACGGGGTGTTCTTCACGGCGGTGCGGACCACCGGCATCTACTGCCGCCCCAGCTGCCCGGCCGTCACCCCCAAGCGGCACAACGTCAGCTTCTACCCGACCGCCGCCGCGGCCCAGTCCGCCGGATACCGGGCCTGCCGCCGCTGCCGCCCGGACGCGGTGCCCGGCTCACCGGAGTGGGACGTGCGCGCGGACCTGGTCGGCCGGGCGATGCGGCTGATCCGGGACGGCGTGGTGGACCGCGACGGGGTGGCGGGGCTGGCGGAGCGCCTGGGCTACAGCGAGCGGCAGGTGCACCGGCAGCTGACCGCCGAGGTCGGCGCGGGACCGGTCGCCCTCGCCCGGGCGCAGCGCGCGCAGACCGCGAGAGTGCTGTTGCAGACCACGGCGCTGCCGATCACGCAGGTGGCGTTCGCGGCCGGGTTCGCCAGCGTGCGGCAGTTCAACGACTCGATCCGCGAGATCTACGACCGCACCCCCACCGAACTGCGCGCGGCCGCACCCGCCCCGCGCCCCGGCCGCACCCCTGCCGGAGCGGGCCGCGCCGTCCTGTCGCTGCGGCTGGCCCACCGCGGTCCGTACGACGCGGCGGCCGTCTTCGACTACCTGCGGCGGCACGCCGTGCCCGGGATCGAGGAAGTGGTCGGCGCACCGGATTCCCGCCGCTATCGGCGCACCCTGCGCCTCCCGCACGGCGCCGCGGTCGCCGAGGTCGCGGAGCCGAACGCCGCGGCCCGTGCCGGGAGTTGGCTGGAGTGCCGACTGCGCCTGAGCGACCTGCGCGACCTGACGACGGCCGTGCAGCGGGTGCGCCGGTTGTTCGACCTGGACGCGGACCCCGGAGCCGTGACGGCGCGGCTGGGCGCGGATCCACTGCTCGGGCCGCTGGTCGCGGCCCGGCCGGGCCTGCGTTCACCGGGCTCGGCGGATCCGGCCGAGACGGCGCTGTGCGCGGTCGCGGGTTCGCCGCGGGCGGCCGGGGACCTGGTGGCGGCGTACGGCGACCTGCTGCCGGGCGGGGCGGACGGCGGGCTCACCCATCTGTTCCCGACCGCGGCGACGCTCGCCGACGCCTACCCGGCGGAGTACGTGGACCCCGCGGTGCGCGCGGTGGCCGCCGCGCTCGACGACGGCACGCTGCGGCTCGACCCCGGCGCGGACCGCGAGCGGTCGGCCGGGGCGCTGCGGGCGCTGCCCGGCGTCGGACTGTGGACCACCGGATACGTGCGGATGCGGGCGCTGGGCGACCCGGACGTGTTCCTGCCGACCGGAGTCGTGGACGAGGAGACCGCCGAGCGCTGGCGGCCCTGGCGCTCGTACGCCCTGCACCACCTCTGGCAGGCCGACCGCGAGCGCTCCGCCGCGGTCGGGGCGTCCTGACGGCCGCACCGGTGCGGCTCGTTCAGCGCACCGGGAAGCTGAAGCCGTAGCCCTGCTGCCTGAGCCAGGGCAGGATCTCCTTGAGCGCCGCGACGGTCTGGCCGCGGTTGCCGCCGCCGTCGTGGAAGAGGACGGTCGGGCCGTTGGGCAGTTCGCTCTTGAGGGTCTTGACGATGGTGGGCACGCCCGGGCGGTCGAAGTCCTTGGTGTCGACGTTCCAGCCCAGCGGGCGCATGCCCTGGGACGCCGCGATCTGACGGCTGTACGGGGTGAAGGCGCCGCCCGGCGCGCGGTAGTACATCGGCTTCACCCCGCCCGACGCCTTCTCGATCATCTGCTCGGCGTCCAGGATCTCCTTGGACTGGTAGGAGTCCGGCATGTGGTCCATGGACGTGTTGTGCGACACGGTGTGGTCGCACAGCCGGTTGCCGTCCGCCACGACCTGCCGGACCACCTCGGGGTGCGCGGCGGCCTGCGGGCCGATCATGCAGAACGTGGCCTTGACGCCGTTCTCCTTCAGCACCTGGAGCACCTTCGGCGTCCACACCGGGTCCGGGCCGTCGTCGATGGTGATGTTGACCGCCTTGCCGCCGGTGGCCGCCGCGTGCGCGATGTCCATGTTGACCAGCGGCGCCGGGAGCTTCGGGTCCGGCACCGAGGTCTGCCCGGGGACCGGGGCCGCCGCGCCGTGCGACGAGGACGGACCGGAGGCGGCGGACGAGGCGGGGGCCGCGCCGGTCCGGTGCGAGGGCTCGCCCGCCTGGGCGGTCCACACCCCGGCCAGCACGCCCGCCGCCGCCAGCCCCGCCACCGAGGCCGCCGCGATCCTGGCCCGCCGACGCCGCACGTGCCGCCCGGGCCCGCCGCCGAGCAGACCGCCGCCCGCCCCCGGCCACTGACCCCCGCCGCCGTTGCCGTTCCCGTACGAGCCGGGGCCCTCGCCGCCACCGTTTCCGTACCAGCCGGGGTCGTCGCCGCCCCCGTTGTCGTACGGGCCGGAGCCCTCACCGTTCGCGTTCCAGCCCTCGCTGCTGCCGGGTGTCCGGTCCTCGCCGCTCAACCCGCCCCGCACCCGCGCCATCTCAAGCCCTCCCGGTCCCGCTCGCTGGCGTCCCGTGTGCGGACGCCGTGTCTTCCTGCCGTGGCGGTGCCCGCGGTTCTCGAAGGACGCGGGCACGGTCGGGGAGACGCCGGAAGCCCTGGCCTTGGATGCGCTTGTTGCTATTTCCTCATATTCGGCCTTAATACTGGGCCGCATGTCGCGAGTGCTGCTGATCGAGGACGACCCCGCCGTACGCCACGGGGTGAGCCTCGCCCTGCGCCGCCGCGGCCACGAGGTCGAGGCGGCGGCGACCGGCGAGGACGGGCTGAGGGTGCTGGACACCTTCCGGCCCGAACTGGTGCTGCTCGACCTGATGCTCCCCGGCGCCTCGGGCTTCGAGATATGCCGCCGTATCCGCGACACCCGCCAGCTGCCGATCATCATGCTCACCGCGCGCGGCGACGACATCGACATCGTGCTGGGCCTGGAGGCGGGCGCCGACGACTACATCGTCAAGCCCGCGCGCGGCGAGGTGCTGGAGGCCCGCATCCGCGCCGTGCTGCGCCGCACCGCGCCCGCCGAGGCCGGGGACGCCGCCGGGGTGCTCACCCCCAGCACCGTGGAGACCTACGGCGAGCTGGCCATCGACCGCGCCGGGCTGATCGTCGCCAAGAACGGCCAGGACCTCGCGCTGCCGCCGTCCGAGATGAAGCTGCTGCTGTACCTGTCCGCCTCGCCCGGCCAGGTCTTCAGCCGCCAGCAGTTGCTGGAACGCGTCTGGGAGCACAGCTACCACGGCGACTCCCGGCTGGTGGACGCCTGCGTGATGCGGCTGCGGGCCAAGGTCGAGGACAACCCGCGCGCCCCGAAGTACGTCCAGACGCTGCGGGGCTTCGGCTACCGCTTCGGCCCGCTGTGACCGAGCCCGCTGTGACCGAGCCCACCGCGCCCGCCGCCTCCCCGACCGCCGATGCCCCAGTCTCCGTCGCCGCCGCCCCGTCCAACCCGTCCGAGCCCACCCGCGCCCGCCGCGCGTGGCGGGCGCTGCGCGGCAGCGTGCGCGGGCTGCGGGCCCGGCTGGTCGTCGCCTTCCTGCTGGTCGCCGCGGTCAGCTCGCTCACCACCGCGGCGCTCACCTTCCGTGAGGCGAGACGCGCGATCCTCCAGCGCAGCCAGGACACCGCCGTCAACGCCCTGCGCGCCCAGGTCGACTCGCTCGCCCCCGACCTGACCTTCCCGCCCAGCCAGGCGGCGCTGGAGAACTTCGTCCACCAGATCAACGGCGGCGGGCAGGCGCAGGGCTGGACCGCGTACGCGACCTACGGCGACGAGACCACCGCCCCCGACGTGGCGGACACCGCGCCCGAGGCCATCACCTCGGGCCTGCGCGACGCGGTCAGCAAGCGGGGCGTGCCGGTCTTCCAGCGCGTCGACGTCGCGGGCCGCCCGTGGCTGGCGATCGGCATGCCCGTCACCTACGCGGGCGGCGAGCGCGAGCAGTCCGGCCTCGCGGTCTACGCCGAACTGCCGCTGACCGCCGAGAAGACCAACATCGACGCGCTGATCCAGGCCGCGGAACGCGGTGCGCTGCCCGCCCTCGCGCTGTCCCTGGTGCCCGCGCTGCTGGCCGCCCAGGGCGTGCTGCGTCCGGTACGGAAGCTGCGCAGGGCCGCGGGCGACCTGGCGGCGGGACGGCTCGACACCCGGCTCGGGGTGCGCGGCGGCGACGAACTCGCCGAGTTGTCGCGCTCGTTCAACCACATGGCCGCCACCCTGGAGGAGAACGTCATCGAGCTGCGCCGCCTGGAGGCCACCGCACGGCGCTTCGCCTCCGACGTCTCGCACGAGCTGCGCACCCCGCTGGCCGCGATGACCGCCGTCACCGACGTGCTCGACGAGGACGCCGACACCCTCGACCCGGACACCGCCGCCGCCGTGCGGCTGGTCAGCGAGGAGACCGGCAAGCTGGTGCGGATGGTGGAGGACCTGATGGAGGTCTCCCGGTTCGACGCGGGCGCCGCCGCGCTGCACCTGGACGAGGTCGACGCGGCGGAGACCGTGCGCAAGTCCCTCCATGCACGCGGCTGGCTGGACCAGGTCAGGGCCGAACTCCCCGAGCACACCCGGGTGTCGCTCGACCCGCGCAGGATCGACGTGGTCGTCGCCAACCTGGTCGGCAACGCGTTGCGGCACGGCGGCGGGCCGGTCCGCGTCACCCTGCGCACCACGCCCCGCGCGGCGGACGGCACCGGCCGCCTGGTCATCGAGGTCGCCGACCGCGGTCCGGGGATCGCCCCCGAGGTGCTGCCGCACATCTTCGAGCGTTTCTACAAGGCCGATGCCGCACGCGCCCGTTCCGAGGGCAGCGGCCTCGGCCTCGCCATCGCCGCCGAGAACGTCCGGCTGCACGGCGGCGAACTACGGGCCGCCAACGCGCCCGGCGGCGGCGCCGTCTTCACCGCCGACATGCCGTTGCGACCCCTGGAGCAGTCATGAACGCGGCGAGGCGGCCGACCGCCGCGGTCTCCCGGCTCGCGGCGAAGCGGCTGATCACCGCGTCCTGTCGGCGTACCGCGAGGCGGCTGATCGCCGTCGTGCTCGGGCCGGTCGCCCTGCTCGGCGCGCTCACCGGCTGCGGGATCGCGCCGACCGGCGTCATCGAGGCGGGCGAGCCCGCGAGCGGGGTCCAGCCGCCGGGCAAGCCGAAGGAGGCCGTGGTCCGGCTGTTCTTCCTCTCCGCGGTCGGGCTGCGCCCCGCCTCCCGGCCCGCCGCCGGGATCGTCGACCCGCAGCAGGCGATCGACCTGCTGCTCGCCGGGCCCAACAGCGCCGAGCTGGCCCGTGGCCTGACCACCGAGATCGGTCCCGCGGTCGGCGGCGCCAAGGTGGTCTCCGCGCCCGGCTGGGTCCGCGTCGTGCTGACCTCCAACGCGGGCCAGCTCACCTCCGGCGCGGTCAGTCAGCTGGTCTGCACGGCGGCGAGCGCGGCCGAGGCGGCGGGCGACGGTTCCGCGTCGAACGTGGACGTCACCGTGGCAGGCGGCGACACGGCCCTCAAGCCGGTCCGGTGCACCACCCCGGCCACCGCCGTCCCGCAGCCGCCCGCCCCCACCGAGGCGGTGCCCACGGGCCCGTCGCAGAGCACGTCGGCGCCGCCCGCGCACTGACCCGCCCGCGCGTCCCCCGCCCGCCCACCGTCCTCAGGTCGCCAGGACCGCGCCCAGCCAGGCGCCCGCGACGAGCAGGCAGCTGAACAACTCGGCCAGCACCGAGAGCCCCACCGCGCGCATCGCCCGCCGCGTCGAGACCCGTGCGGCGCCGTGACTGCCGAGTCGGACGCGTTCCTGCGCGTAGATCGCGCCGACGAACGCCGGGATCGCGCCGAGCACCGGGACGGCGAAGAACGCGGCGATCGCGCAGACCCCGGCCAGTGCCAGGGTCTGCCGGGTGATCCCGGCCTCCCGGGCCCGCCGTCCCGGCGCCAGCCACTTCCCCGCCTGCCCGGCCGCCAGCACCACGGCCGAGCCGAACAGCACGTACCAGGCGAGCGCGGTGTGCACGGCACCGGCCCACCACAGCGTCGCCGCCCAGCACACCAGCGGGCCCGGCAGCCCCGGAGCCAGGACCGCGAGCAGCCCGGCGAGCATCGCCAACCCGACAAGGCACAGCTGTGCGGTCCCCATGCGCACAGCCTGCCCCAAGCGGTGGGCGAATCGCGGTGATCCCGCGCGGGATCCGTCAACTACCGCCTCTCCGGGTGCGTCCCGGTGGACAATAGGGACATGAGTCCCCTGGGGGAGTCCCGTCGCCAGGCGGAGGACGCGTGGTGGCGTGAGCTCTACGACAACGGCGACAGTGACGAGCTGCTGGAACGCATGCCGGACGAGGCGGAGGCAGGTGAGGCGCTCGATGACGCTTCGGGCGCGCCGCCCAGCGGCCCGGCGGACGGCGACACGGGTGACGTCGAGGACGCCGTGGGCGACGCGCTCGGCGATCCGCTGCGCGACTCGCTGGACGCCCACTTCGCCTCCGCGCTCACCGCCTCCGGTGGCCCGCCGCAGTCGTTCCCGCGGCTTCGGCCGCCGCGCGAGGCTCCCGACGACGAGTCGTCGCCCGACACGCTCCGGCTGCGCAGACCCGTGCTGCCCGAGCCGCGCGAGCCCGAAGCGCCGGCGGCCGAAGCACCGGCGGCCGAAGCACCGGCACCCGAGGCGACGCCCGTGGCCGGCCCCGAGACGGACGCCCCGGACGACGGCGCCCCGGACGACCACGGCCCGCATGACGACGGTCCGCAGCACGGCGCGCCGCACGACGGCGGCCACGACCCCGCCCCCGCACTCGGGCCCGCCGCCGCACCGCCCCGGCTCGTGCACGTGGGCGACCGTCCGCCGACCTACGATCCTGAGCCCACCGCCTGGCCGCAGGCCGATCCGGAGCGGCTGGGCGCGCTCGAACCCGACACCGTGCTGGACGGCGCCCGCTACGGCGCGTTGACGTTGCGCGCGGTCTCGGTGCGCGGTGACTCGGCGCGCTACCGGGGCCGGGCGCGCTCCGACACGCTGCTGACCGCGCGGTTCGGCGGCGGGGCCGACGCGTTGCTGTTCGTCGCGGTCGCCTGCGGCACCAGGGCGGCGGGGGACGACGGGCACCGTGCGGCGCGCGAGGCGTGCCAGGCCATCGGCGCCGCGGTCGGCCGCAGCCACGCCCGGCTCGCCGAGGACGTGCGCGCCGCCCGCCGCACCGCGCTCAGGTCAGGACTGCAGCGCCTCGCCGACCGCGCCTACGGCAAGCTGCGCGCGGTGCCGGGCAGTGACCTGGGTGAGCCCGAGGGCGAACGGGACCACGACGGCGGGGAGTTCGCCGCCTCGCTGCGCTGTCTGCTGCTGCCCGCCGATCCCGAGTGCGACACGCGGGTGTTCTTCGGCGTGGGCGCGGGCGGGCTGTTCCGGCTGCGCGACGGGGTGTGGCAGGACCTCGACCCCGACTCCGGCGACCCCGGCGCGGATCCGGCGGCGTTCCGCTTCCGGGCCTCGGCCGCCCGGCCCGACGACGTGCTGCTGCTGTGCGGGGCCGGGTTCGCCGAGCCGGTGCGCGAGGTCCCGGCCCTGGCGGCGCGGCTCGCCGAGCGCTGGGGCCCGCCCCAACCCCCGCCGGGACTGGCCGAGTTCCTCGCCGACGCGCAGACCCGGGTCAAGGGCTACGCGGACGACCGCACGGTGGTCGGCGTCTGGGAGGAGTGACCCACCGCCAGCCGCAGCGTGAGGATCTGGAACGGCCGCAGCCGCAGCGTGAACGCCGCGCCCTCGCCGTCCGCGAGCGCCCCCGCGCGTTCCGCCGCCCGCAGCGGCCGTTCCAGCAGATCCGTCACGTCGGCGCGGGCCACGGGGAACCGGGTGGTCACGGTGGTGGTGACGCGGGTGCCGCGCGACTCGTAGAGCCGTACGACGACGTCGCCGGAGCGGTCGTCGGCCAGCTTGACCGCCTCGACGGTGACGGCCGGGTCGTCCACGCCGATCAGCCCCGCGACGCTGCCGCCGCTCCCGGGCGCGGACGGTCCCGTGCCGTTCTCGGTCACCCGCAGCGGCAGGTTGACCGCGAGCCCTTCGGCCACCGCGTCGCCGGTGTCCGCGCCGGGCAGCAGCGCGTAGGAGAAGCGGTGCGTGCCCTGGTCGGTCTCCGGGTCGGGGCTGTGCGGCGCGCGCAGCAGCGTCAGCCGTACCGTCGTCCCCACCCCTTCCGGGTGCGGCGTGCGGGTCACGTCGTGGCCGTAGGTGGAGTCGTTGAGCAGCGCGATCCCGTAGTCCGGCTCGGCCACCCGCACCCAGCGGTGCGCGCAGGTCTCGAACCGGGCCGCGTCCCAGCTGGTGTTGGTGTGCGTGGGGCGCTGGACGTGCCCGAACTGGATCTCGGACGCGGCCCGTTCGGCCTGCACGTCCAGCGGGAAGGCGGCCTTGAGGACCTTCTCCGACTCGTGCCAGTCGACCACGGTGTCGATGTCCACGCGCCGCGCGCCCGCACGCAGAACGATGTCCTGGGTGACGCGCGAGGAGTCGCCGACCCGGCGCACCACCCGGACCACCGCGCGCAGCGGCCCGTCCTCGGCCGACTGCACCGACTCGGCCTCCGTCAGGTCGGTCCCGCGCCGCCGGTAGTGGCGGTCGATGTCCCAGGCGTCCCACTTGTTGGGGTGGTCGGGGTGGAGCCGCAGCAGGTTGCCGCGCGCCCCCGGGGCCAGCGCCTCGCGGCCCGCGGCCTTGTCGCGTACCGAGGACAGCAGCCCGTCGCGGTCCACCACGATCCGCAGTGCGGCGTTCTCCAGCACGTACGAGCCGTCCCCGGCCGCCGTCACGGAGACCCGCGCGTCGCCCGGCGCCTCCCCGGCGACCGCCGCGCCCAGGGCGGGGACCGCGGCCCAGGCGGTGCGGCCGTCCGGCAGCGCCACCGGCTCGGAGCGCGGGTAGGGCGAGGCGTTGAACACCACCGGCGCACCGGCCGGGGCGATCACCCGGACCGCGTCGGCGACGAGCGACTCCAGCTCCCGGCGCACCTCTTCGTACGTCTCCCGCGCTTCCCGGTGCACCCACGCGATGGACGAGCCCGGCAGGATGTCGTGGAACTGGTGCAGCAGCACCGTCTTCCACAACCGGTCCAGGGCGTCGTACGGATAGGAGTACGCGGGATCGGCCAGCGCGGCCGTCGTCGCCCACAACTCGGCCTCGCGCAACAGGTGTTCGCTGCGGCGGTTGCCGCGCTTGGTGGCCGCCTGCGTGGTGTAGGTGGCGCGGTGCAACTCCAGGTACATCTCGCCGGACCACACCGGCGCCCGCTGCCCGTACTCCTGCTCGGCGGCGGCGAAGAAGGCGGACGGCGGCTCGACCTCCACCCGGGGCGAGCCTTCCAGCGACCGGGTGCGCCGGGCCTTCTCCAGCATCTCGCGCGTCGGCCCGCCGCCCCCGTCGCCGTAGCCGAACGGCACCAGTGAACGGGTGGCGAGTCCCTTCTCCGCGAACTGCCGCACCGCGCGGGCCAGTTCGTTGCCACGGATGCCGCTGTTGTAGGTGTTGACCGGTGGGAAGTGGGTGAAGACGCGGGAGCCGTCGATGCCCTCCCACCAGAAGGTGTGGTGCGGCATGCGGTTGGACTGGTTCCACGACAGCTTCTGGGTGAGGAACCAGCGGATGCCGGCGAGCTTCGCCAGCTGCGGGAACGCGGCGGTGTAACCGAAGGAGTCCGGCAGCCAGATCTCCTCGGTCTCCACGCCGAACTCCTCCAGGAAGAAGCGCTTGCCGTGCGTGATCTGCCGCACCAGCGCCTCGCCGCCGGGCATGTTGGCGTCCGACTCCACCCACATCGACCCCACCGGAGTCCAATTGCCGTGCTGCACGGCCTCCTTGATGCGGCGCCAGATGAGCGGCTGATGCTCCTTGACCCACGCGTACTGCTGCGCCTGGGAGCACGCGAAGACCAACTCCGGGTATTCGGTGGCCAGTTGCGTGACGTTGGCGAAGGTGCGGGACGCCTTGCGGACCGTCTCGCGCAGCGGCCACAGCCAGGCCGAGTCGATGTGCGCGTGGCCCACCGCGCTCAGCCGGTGCGCGCTGGCGTGCGCGGGACGCGACAACACGCCCGCCAGCTCCGCCCGCGCGCCGGCCGCCGTGCCCGGCACGTCGTGCAGGTCGAGCGCGTCGAGGGCGAACTCCAGCGCCCGCAGGATCTCGTGGCGCCGCGGGTCCTCCGGCGACAGCTCGCGCATCAGTTCCGAGAGCACCTCGACGTCGAGCACCAGGTGCCACACCTCGTCCGAGCGCACCGCCAGCCGCGCGTACCCGAAGCGGTACAACGGCTCGTCGCCCGAGGTCAGCACGTCGCCCAGCGGGGTCGGGCGGAAGCCGTCGCGCAGCACGGCCGGGTTGGCCGCCGCCTCCAGCAGCAGCCGCACCGGTTCGCCGCCGCGCGCCGGGGCGGCCACGGGGACGTGCCGGTTGAGCGGGTGCACGCCCTTGACCGGCACGCCGTCGGCGTCGTACACCAGCCCCTCCGCCTGGAAGCCCGGCCCGCCACCGGCGAACCCCGGGTCGAGCAGCACCTCCACCCGGCGCCCCGCCCACTCCCGCGGCACCTCGCCCTCGATGCGGAACCAGCTGGTCGACCAAGGCGAGCCCCACGCCGTGCCCGGCGCGAACGGCTCGTAGCGCGCCCGTAGCGCTTCGGCCACCGGGACCGGCTCGCCCGGGGCGTGCCAGGCGCTCACCGCGAGGTCCGTCCACTCCGGGTGGACGGCGGGCCTGACGAACTGGTCAAGCGCCCGTTCCAGACGCCCTTCGACCAGCGCGCGGTCGTCGTGCATCGGGGGACCTCCTCGGGGCCGGGGGATGGAGCACTCCTCTCACACCCTTCCCCGGACCGCCCTGCGGCGCACCCCCTCGTCCCGCCTTGTCCGTTGTCCGCTCTTCGTCCGCTGCTGTCCGGAATCCAGCGATCGGGGGGAGTGGACCGTGGGGGGATGGGCATGAATCCCGCGACACTGTTCGAAGGGGGACCGAGTGGCGGGGGCGGATACGGAGCCGATGGATCGGGGCCCGGGCGACGTGCTCGCGCGGGACGTCGCAGCGCCGGAGCGCGAGTTGCGGCACGAGTTGCGGCACGCGGACCTGCCGGCGGTGGCGGAGGTACGACGGCTGTTACGCGACCGGCTCAGTCAGTGGAAGGTGCCGGACCTGATCGACACCGCCGAACTGCTGGCCAGCGAGGTCGTGACCAACGCGCTGGTGCACACCGACCGCGGCGCGGAGCTGACCGCCCGGCTGACGGAGGGCGGCTGTCAGCGGCTACGAGTGGAGGTGCGGGACTACGTGGCCCGGCGGCCCAAGGTGCGCCGGGCGACCGACCACGCGGCGCACGGCCGGGGCCTGCTGCTGGTGCAGGCGCTCGCGGACCGGTGGGGGGTGCGGGCGCAGGAGGTCGGCAAGGTGGTGTGGTTCGAGCTGACGCAGAAGGCGAGCTGACCCAGAGGGCGAGCTGCCGCCCGTCGCGCAAGGCGGGCCGCGCGGGCTGACGCACACGCTTGAGCCCCGCCGTCCGTCCGGCGTGCCGGAAGGGGGCGGGGCTCACGCGGCGAGCGCGGGGGCGTCAGCCGAACTGCCGCTCCAGGTCCTTCAGTTTGGCCTCCAGCGAGTCCAGCCGCGGCAGCGCCTGGGTGTCGTCCTCGGCCGTCAGATCGACCACTCCTTTGTCGGACGCGGTGGTCGTGCTCCCCCCGGACGTGCCCTCACCGGAGACCGGCTGGAGCGCGGGGCGGCGGCGCACCGGCAGCTCGGCGTCTATGGCAGGCTCCGCGACGTCGGCCGGGGAGGCCGGGGTGCTCGCCGCGGGCAGCTCCACCTGGCGCCCTCCGCGCGGCCGGATCCACCCGCCGTGGTGCTGCCGGGTTATGGCCTTGAGCCGGGCGCGCTCCAGGCGGTCGTGGTCGCGGCGGCGCAGGCGGTTCTCCTCGCGCTCCCGCTGCTCCTCGCGGACCTCCTCGACCGCCTCGTCGAGGGTGCGCACGTTCTCCAGCAGCATCAGCGACCACGCCTTGTACGTCTCGCGCGGCGCCCGCAGCCAGCGGACCATCCGGATCTGCGGCAACGGCCGCGGCACCAGGCCCTGTTCGCGCAGTGCCGCCCGGCGGGTCTGCTTCAGCGCGCGGTCGAAGAGCACCGCCGCCGACAGCGACATGCCCGCGAAGAACTCCGGCGCCCCCGCGTGGCCGAAACCACGCGGCGCGTGCACCCAGTTGAACCACGCCGACGCCGCCGCGAAGGTCCACACCAGCAGGCGCGAGCCGAGCGCCGCGTCACCGTGGCTGGCCTCCCGCACCGCGAGCACGGAGCAGAACATCGCCGCGCCGTCCAGCCCGAACGGCACCAGGTACTCCCAGCCGCCGGACAGATCGAGGTTCTGCTGACCGAAGCCGACCAGACCGTGGAAGGACAGCGCGGCGGCCACCGCGGCGCAGCAGAACAGCAGCACGTAGGAGGCGCTGCCGTACATGGCCTCCTTCTTGCGCCGCCGTTCCTCGCCGCGCTCCCAGGAGTCCAGCGCGGCGTCCTGGGCGGCCTTGGCCTTGCGGCCGCGCACCACCACCAACACGGCCGCCGCCAGGACCGCGAGGCCCACGACGCACGACAGCGTCCAGTCCAGCGATATGTCCGTAAGTCTCATCTGGTCGGTCCCTTAAGTCATCTGTCTTCGCGCTGCGCGCCATCCTGACGAATGACCCGCGTTCTTGGGGTGGTTTCGGGACAAGTGAACGCCAATGAGCGGGTGTTGACCGGAAGGTGCGTGCCGAAGTATCGAACTCCCGCTCGCCACCAGGGGAGTTGATCCAATCCGCCGCACCTTATCAGGTGAGTTCCGGCCGTCCGGACCGTTGCCGCGGGGCGACCTCCGTTGCCCTGGGATGGCGCTCCAGCGTGCCCTCGCTGTTCGAAGTGGCACTTTTGTGATCGTTGGTGTTCGATCACCGTCGCCGGATGGTGAAATAGGGTGCATTCGCCCGAACGAGGGACGAGCCGACACGGGCATGGACAACGGACAGCGGAACGCCGACGAACACGGACAGCGGAACGCCGACAAACACGGACAGCGGAACGAGGAGCGACCGGTGGAGCACGACCCGCGCCGATCCGGGGCCGAAGCGCGCCCCAGGGTGCCGGGCCAGGCGGGCCCCGGGGCCGCACCCCGCCGCCACTCGCTGCGCGACCAGGTGCTCGGTGCCCTGCGCAGCGCCCTGGTCACCGGCGAGATGCGGCCCGGCGCTGTCTACTCCGCCCCGGTGCTCGCCGAGCGCTTCGACGTCTCGGCGACCCCGGTCCGCGAGGCCATGCAGCAGCTGGTGCGGGAAGGCGCCGTGGAGGTCGTGCACAACCGCGGCTTCCGGGTGGCCGAGCGCACCGGCCACGACCTCGCCCAGCTGGCGGAGGTACGGGCGCTGATCGAGGTGCCGGTGGTGCTGGAGCTGGCCCGCACGGTGTGCGCCGGCCGCTGGGAGGCGCTGCGGCCGCTCGCCCAGGCGTCGGTACGGGCCGCGGCCGACGGCGACCGGGCCGCCTACGCCGAGGCCGACCGCGCCTTCCACCGCGCCCTGCTGGCGCTGTCCGGCAACGCCCAGCTGGTCACGATCGCGGAGGAGCTGCACCGGCGGGCGCAGTGGCCCGCGGCCGACGGCGGGGCCCCGCACCCGGCCGGGCTGCTGGCGGACGCCACCGAGCACGAGGTGCTGCTCGACGCGCTCATCCGTGGTGATCTGCCCACCGTCGAGTCACTGATCCGGGAGCACTTCTCCGGTTCCGCCTGGGCCTGATCGCGGCGAGCCGCCGCCCGGCCCGCCACGGCCCCGGCTCGCCACGCCCCTGGCTCGCCCACGATCCCGTCATGCCTCGCCCAGCAGGTCCGCCAGCCACACCGGCTGCCCGCCCAGCAGCCGGAACAGCCGGGTCGCCTCGCCCCGCAGCCGGGCCGCCTTCGGCTCCGGTTCGACCTCGGCGAGCGAGACCAGCGCGGGCGGCGTGCCGATCAGGTACCCCAGCTCCTCGCGGATGCGCAGCGACTCGGCGAACCCGTGCCGCGCCTCGGCCGCCTCGCCGTCACGCAGCGCGAGCCCGGCCAGATGGCGCCAGGTGAACGAGCACAGCAGCAGGTCGCCGTGGGCGGTCGCGCCCGCGTGGGCACGACGGTAGGCGGGTCTGGCCCGCGCCGGGTCGTCCGAGAGGTTCTCGGTGATCAGCCCGCGCCGGAAGTCCAGCAGCGCGCGGTCCGGCGCGCCCGGACGCAACAGCGCGGCGGCCCGCCCCAGCGCGGAGCGCGCCTCGTCGACCCGGTCGTGGACGTGCAGCACGGTCGAGGCGTACGCCAGGTGCCCGCGCTCGCACGCCGCCCGCCCGCGTTCCTCGTCGGTGTGGGCGCTCGCCTCCGCGATCCGCAACGCGTCCTCGGCCCGCTCCCAGCCGTCCGCGGTGAACAGGCAGCCCTCGATCAGCAGCGCCGCCCGGCGCAGCGCCGTGTGCGGGCCGGAGCCGGTCAGCGCGGCGGCGGCCTCCGTCCAGCAGCCACGCGAGCGCAGCCGCCACACGGCGGGCGGATCCGCCCCCGCCCCCGCCCCCGCCCCGGCGTCGTCGGCCGGTCCCTCCTCCGGCGCCCAGGCGTCCGCCACCGTTCCCTCCCCGTTGAGCCGTCGAGCCGTCGAGCCGTACGAACCGGAAAGCGATGGGCGCAGTCCAGCACGCCGGGGCGGGCGGGGCCAAGGGGTCTGCCGGAAAGTGGGTGAACGGATTCACAAACGGCCGGATCCCACCGGGACCCGCCCGATCGCGGGTGAGGGCCTGCGGCCCACGGGCGGAGGACCCGCGCGGGGTCAGCTCATGCGCAGCGCGAGGAAAAAGTCCACCTTGTCCTCCAGCCGGGACAGGTCCCGGCCGGTCAGCTGCTCGATGCGGCCGATGCGGTAGCGCAGCGTGTTGACGTGCAGGTGCAGCCGGGTCGCGCAGCGGGTCCACGACCCGTCGCAGTCGAGGAACGCCTCCAGCGTCGGGATCAGCTCGGCGCGGTGGCGCCGGTCGTAGGCGCGCAGCGGATCCAGCAGCCGCGCGGTGAACGCCCGCCGCACGTCGTCGGGGACGAACGGCAGCAGCAGCACGTGGGAGGCCAGCTCCTCGTGGCCCGCGACGCAGACCCGGCCCGGCCGGGCGGCGGCCACCCGGCGGGCGTGCCGGGCCTCCTCCAGCGCGCCGCGCAGCCCCTCGGCGGAGTGCACGGACGCGCTCACCCCGATCGTCAGCCGCCCGTCGCCGTCCAGCCCGCGCGCCAGCGGGCCGCCGACGGAACGCAGCAGCTCGTCGGCGCGCAGCCCGCGCGGCCCGGCCGCCTCCGCCGCCTCGTCGCCTTCCCGGTCGCCCGGCGCGACCGGCAGCGGCAGCAGGGCCATCGCCTCCTCGTCGTCGTGCGCCACCGCGACGCGCTCCAGCGGATCGCCGCCCGGGCCCGACGGGTCCACCAGGATCTCCTCCAGCAGCGTCTGCGCCGCCGGGCCGCCAGAAGGCCGCTCGTCGTCCCAGTCGACCCGGGCCACCACGACCTGCCAGTGCGGCGCGGCGCCCGCCCCCGGCAGCAGCACCGGCGCCGCCACCCGCAGCCGGGCGGCCACCTCGGCGGGCGGCGCCCCGGTCTGCACCAGTTCCAGCACCTCGTGCGCGAGGCGGCGGCGTACCGCGCCCGCGGCGTCCTGGCGGTCGCGTTCGGTGGCGATCAGCTGGGTGACGCCGGTGAGCAGGTCGAGGCGTTCGGCCGGCCATTCGCCCGCGTCGGCCTCGACCGCCAGCAGCCAGTCCGACAGCGGCGAGGCGTCCGGCTTCTCGGCGCGCCCCGGGCCGCCGGGCCGGATCGCGAAGAGCGAGAAGGTCCGCCCGCCGACGGTCAGTCGGTGCGGGCCCGGGCGGCCGGTGCGGGTCGCGGCCAGGTGCTCACCGGCCAGCTCGGCCCGCACCTGCGCGGGCAGTTCGGCCGCCGAGCCCGCGATGCGCCGTCCGGTGGACGACAGCACCCAGGCACGCAGGTCCAGATCGGTGACGAGCAGGTCGAGCACCGCGTCGGGACCGCCGCCGGAGGGCCCGGACGACATCAGCCTGCGGTGCCGGTCCACCACCGCCGCCAGGTCGCCCGCGCGCTCGGTGGACACCTGCCGCACCACGTATTCGGTGATGGTCGCGAACGCCACGTCCTCGTCCACCGCGAACAGCGGCAGCCGGTGCCGCTCGCACGCCTCCACCAGGTCCCGCGGCACGCCGCCGACCTCCGCCTCACCGGCCGCCAGCGCCGCCACCCCGGCCGCCGCCACACGCCGTACGAACGGTTCGGAGTCCTCGGGGCCGCGTCGCCAGGCCAGCCCGGTCAGCACCAGCTCGCCCCCGGACAGGTAGCGGCTGGGATCGCGCAGGTCCGTGGTCATGACGCCGCGGACCGTACGGTCCAGCTCGTCCTGCCCGCCGAGCAGCCGCAGGCCCAGTGCCTCGGTGTCCAGCAGTGTGCGCAGCCGCATCGGTCCCGCCTTGTCGCCGTGTCTCGATCGTGTCGTCGTGAAGTCGTGTTGTCATGCCATCGGGCCCGCCGTGCCGCGTTCCCCGCGTGGCCGGAATCCGGCCCGCCCGGGTGAAGGTCGCGACCATCCGGAACCAGGTCTTTCAGAGGAATCTACAAGGTGCATCCACCGACCGGCCAAGCGCTTCATGGTTTCGGTGACTGCACCGAACCGGCCACGCGGCCGTGTACTGGGGTCACACCACGTGAACAGGACATGAACTCCCCGTCCGCCAGCACCCCTCAGCACCCCTCAGCGCAACCGACGCACCACGAGATCGAGAAGAGATCCCCCATGGACTTCCTGCGCCCCGCCAGCTGGGAGGAGGCGCTCGCCGCCAAGGCCGAGCACCCCACCGCTGTGCCGATCGCGGGCGGCACCGACGTGATGGTCGAGATCAACTTCGACCACCGCCGGCCCGACGTGCTGCTGGACCTGAACCGCATCGGCGAGCTGCACGACTGGGAGGTGGGCGAGGACACCGTACGGCTCGGCGCGTCGGTCTCCTACACCCGCATCATCGAGAACCTGCGGTCCGTGCTGCCGGGCCTGGCCACCGCGAGCCACACCGTCGCCTCCCCGCAGATCCGCAACCGCGGCGGCGTCGGCGGCAACCTGGGCTGCGCCTCCCCGGCCGGTGACGCCCACCCCGCGCTGCTCGCCTCCGGCTGCGAGGTCGAGGTCGCCTCGGTACGCGGCACCCGCATGATCCCCATCGACGAGTTCTACGTCGGCGTCAAGCGCAACGCCCTCGCCCCCGACGAGCTGATCCGCGCGATCCACCTGCCCAGGGCCGACGGCCCCCAGCAGTTCTCCAAGGTCGGCACCCGCAACGCCATGGTCATCGCGGTGTGCGCCTTCGGCATCGCGCTGCACCCCTCGACCCGCACGGTCCGCACCGGCATCGGGTCCGCCGCGCCCACCCCGATCCGCGCCAAGGCGGCCGAGGAGTTCCTCGCCGCCGCGCTGGAGGAGGGCGGCTTCTGGGACAACGGCAAGATCATCCCGCCCGCCGTGGCACGGCAGTTCGCGGAGCTGGTCTCCGGCGCCGCCAACCCCATCGACGACGTGCGCGGCTCCGCCTCGTACCGCCGTCACGCGCTGGGCGTCATGGCCCGGCGCACGCTGGGCTGGACCTGGGACGAGTACCGCGGCAACGAGAGGAGCGCACGATGCGCGTGACGTTCACGGTCAACGGCCGCGAGCAGGAAGCCGACGACGTCTGGGAGGGCGAGAGCCTGCTGTACGTCCTGCGCGAGCGGATGGGCCTGCCCGGCTCCAAGAACGCCTGCGAGCAGGGCGAGTGCGGATCCTGCACGGTGCGCCTCGACGACGTGCCGGTCTGCTCCTGCCTGGTCGCCGCCGGTCAGGTGCAGGGCCGCGAGGTCGTCACCGTCGAGGGCCTGGCCGACCAGGCCCGCGAGCGCGGCGGCCGCGCCACCGACGGCACCACGCTCGACCAGGCCAAGGGCTGGCAGGCCAAGCCGCACGGCGCCCAGGCCGCACAGCCCGGTCAACTCGCCCCGATCCAGCAGGCGTTCATCGACGCCGGAGCCGTGCAGTGCGGTTTCTGCACCCCCGGCCTGCTGGTCGCCGCCGACGAACTGCTGGAGCGCAACTCCTCCCCGACCGACGCGGACATCCGCGAGGCGCTGTCGGGCAACCTGTGCCGCTGCACGGGCTACGAGAAGATCCTCGACGCGGTCCGCCTGGCCGCCGCCCGCCAGGACGAGGTGGTCTGAGATGGCTGGAACGACCCGCACCCCGACCAACCTGACCCAGGGCGCCAAGGCGGACGCCGGCATCGGCGCCTCCACGCTGCGCCCGGACGGCACGCTGAAGGTGACGGGGGAGTTCGCGTACTCCTCCGACATGTGGCACGAGGACATGCTGTGGGGCTTCACCCTGCGCAGCCCGCACGCCCACGCCCGCATCCTGTCCGTCGACACCTCCGACGCGCTCGCGCAGGCCGGGGTGTACGCCGTGCTCACCCACGACGACCTGCCGACCGAGCACAAGAAGTACGGCCTGGAGTTCACCGACACCCCGGTGCTCGCCGACGGCGTCGTACGCCACCACGGCGAGCCGGTCGCCCTGGTCGCCGCCGACCACCCGGAGACCGCCCGCCGCGCCGCCGCCAAGATCAAGGTGGAGTACGAGGAGCTGCCCGTCGTCCACGACGAGGCCAGCGCCCTCGCCGAGGACGCGCCGCTCCTGCACCCGGGCCGCGACGACCACCACGCGCACGAGGTGCCGCACCCCAACATCGTCCACCGCCAGCCGATCATCCGCGGCGACGCGAACGCCGCCGCGCGGCGCGCCGACGTGATCGTCACCGGCGAGTACGAGGTCGGCATGCAGGACCAGGCGTTCCTGGGCCCCGAGTCGGGCCTCGCGGTGCCCGGCGAGGACGGCGGCGTCGACCTGTACGTCGCCACCCAGTGGCTCCACTCCGACCTGCGGCAGATCGCCCCGGTCCTCGGGCTGCCCGAGGAGAAGGTGCGCATGACGCTCTCCGGCGTCGGCGGCGCGTTCGGCGGACGCGAGGACCTGTCGATGCAGATCCACGCCTGCCTGCTGGCGCTGCGCACCGGCAAGCCGGTCAAGATCGTCTACAACCGCTTCGAGTCCTTCTTCGGCCACGTCCACCGCCACCCGGCGAAGCTGTGGTACGAGCACGGCGCCACCCGCGACGGCAAGCTCACCCACATGAAGTGCCGCATCGTGCTGGACGGCGGCGCCTACGCCTCCGCCTCCCCGGCCGTCGTCGGCAACGCCTCCTCGCTCAGCGTCGGCCCCTACGTCATCGAGGACGTGGAGATCGAGGCCGTCGCCCTCTACACCAACAACCCGCCCTGCGGCGCCATGCGCGGCTTCGGCGCGGTCCAGGCGTGCTTCGCCTACGAGGCGCAGATGGACAAGGTCGCCGCCGAACTCGGCATGGACCCGGTCGAGTTCCGGCAGCTGAACGCGATGACGCAGGGCACGATCATGCCCACCGGGCAGGTCGTGGACTCCCCGGCGCCCGTCGCCGAACTGCTGCGCCGCGTCAAGGCGTTGCCGCTGCCGCCCGAGAACCAGTGGGAGAGCGCGGGCCAGACCGCGGACGTGCGCGCCCTGCCCGGCGGGCTGTCCAACACCACGCACGGCGAAGGCGTGGTGCGCGGCGTGGGCTACGCGGTCGGCATCAAGAACGTCGGGTTCTCCGAGGGCTTCGACGACTACTCCACCGCCCGGGTGCGCCTTGAGGTCGTCGCGGGTGAACCGGTGGCCACCGTGCACACCGCGATGGCCGAGGTCGGCCAGGGCGGCGTCACCGTCCACGCGCAGATCGCCCGCACCGAACTCGGCGTCCAGCAGGTCACCATCCACCCCGCCGACACCCAGGTCGGCTCCGCCGGATCGACCTCCGCGTCCCGCCAGACGTACATGACCGGCGGCGCGGTGAAGAACACCTGCGAGGCCGTGCGCGACAAGGCGCTCCAGCTGGGCCGGCGCAGGTTCGGCACCTTCCACCCCGCGTGGGCCACCGCCGAACTGCTGCTGGAGGGCGGCAAGGTGGTCACCGACGGCGGCGAGGTGCTCGCCGACCTCGCCGACGTGCTCGGCGACGACGTGGTCGACCTGGAACTGGAGTTCCGGCACCGCCCCACCGAGGCGTTCGACATCGTCACCGGCCAGGGCTTCGGCCACGTCCAGTACTCGTTCGCCGCGCACCGCGCGGTCGTGGAGGTGGACACCGAACTCGGTCTGGTGAAGGTGGTCGAACTCGCCTGCGCGCAGGACGTCGGCAAGGCGCTCAACCCGCTGTCGGTGGTCGGCCAGATCCAGGGCGGCACCACACAGGGACTGGGACTCGCGGTGATGGAGGAGATCATCGTCGATCCCAAGTCGAAGGTGCGCAACCCCTCCTTCACCGACTACCTCATCCCGACCATCCTCGACACCCCGACCATCCCGGTCGACGTGCTCGAACTGGCCGACGACCACGCCCCGTACGGGCTGCGCGGCATCGGTGAGGCGCCGACGCTGTCGTCCACCCCGGCCGTGGTCTCCGCCATCCGCGCGGCGACCGGCCTTGCCCTCAAGCGGGTGCCGGTGCGCCCCGAGCACATCACCGGCGTCTGACCCCGGCGGCGCCGCCCACGGTGCCGCCCAGCAGCTCCGGGCGGCGGTCGCGGATCTCGTCCCTTTCCGCCCGCCGCCCGGTACGGCCGTCCCCCACCCTCTGGCCGAGCAGTACCCGTTCGCCTCGGGCCGTCCCCCGGGTCGTGCGCATCCCAAATCCCGTGCCGCAGAGCGCGGGTGTCCCTGTGAACCTTGGGAGTTGCACCCATGACCCAGTCGCAAATCGAGCCGCCGGTGGTCGCGGAGGACGCCGGAGACGGCACACGCCAGCCCGCGGGCCGCTCCTGGCTCGATCGTTACTTCCACATCTCCGACAGAAGTTCGACGGTCGCCCGCGAAGTCCGCGGTGGTCTGACGACCTTCATGGCGATGGCGTACATCCTGCTGCTCAACCCCGTACTGCTCTCCGTTCCCGATGTGAACGGTCACCGCCTGCCGCACGCCGCGCTCATCACGGCGACCGCGCTGGGCGGCGCCGTGACCACGTTGCTGATGGGATTCGTCGGAAAGGTCCCGCTCGCGCTCGCCGCGGGACTGAGCGTCGCCGGGGTGGTCTCCACCCAGGTGGCCCCGGAGATGACCTGGCCGCAGGCGATGGGGATGTGCGTCATCTACGGCGCCGTCATCGTGCTGCTGGTGGTCTCCGGGCTGCGCGAGGCGGTGATGAACGCGATACCGCTGCCGCTCAAGCACGGCATCACCGTCGGCATCGGCATGTTCATCTCGCTCATCGGCCTGGTCAACGCGGGCTTCATCGGCAAGGGCGACCCGGTGACGCTCGGCACGGGCGGGCACCTGACCGGCTGGCCGGTGCTGGTGTTCTGCGTGACGCTGCTGACCATCTTCATGCTCCAGGCCCGCAACGTGCCCGGTGCCATCCTCATCGGCATCGTCTCCGGCACCGTGCTGGCCGCGGTCCTCCAGGCCGTCGGCGCCACCCACGCCAAGGACTGGGGCCTCAACGTCCCGGCCCTGCCGCACAACCCGGTCTCCATGCCCGACTTCTCGCTCTTCGGCCACGTCGCGTTCGGCGGCTGGGGCAAGATCGGCGGGATGACGATCGGGGTGATCGTCTTCACCCTCGTGCTGGCCGGGTTCTTCGACGCGATGGCCACCATCATCGGCGTCGGCACCGAGGCCGGACTCGCCGACTCCCAGGGCCGCATGCCGGGCCTGAGCAAGGCACTGTTCATCGACGGCGCCGGCGGCATGATCGGCGGTGCGGTCGGCGGCTCGGGACAGACGGTCTTCATCGAGTCCGCGACCGGGGTCGGCGAGGGCGCGCGCACCGGCCTGTCCAGCGTGATCACCGGCCTGCTGTTCGCCGCGGCGCTGTTCTTCACCCCCGTCGCCTCGATCGTGCCCGGCCAGGCGGCCGCCGCCGCGCTGGTCGTCATCGGCTCGATGATGATGACCAACGTCCGGCACATCGACTGGACCGACCGCTCGGTGTCGATCCCGGTCTTCCTCACCGTCGCCCTGATGCCCTTCACCTACGGCATCACCCCCGGCGTCGGCGCGGGCGTCATCTCCTACTGCGCCATCAAGGGCGCCCAGGGCAAGTGGCGCGAGCCCAGCGTCTTGATGTGGATCCTGTCCGTCGTCTTCGTCGTGTACTTCGCCCTCAACCCGATCCAGAGCTGGCTCGGGGTCCACTGACCCCGTCCGGTTCACGCAGCCCTGTCAAGGGAGTTGGCACATCATGCTGGACATCGCTGACGAGTTGCGCCGCTGGTACGCGGCCGGACGGCCGTTCGCCGTCGCGACCGTGGTGGCGACCGGTGGCAGCGCGCCCCGCCAGCCCGGCGCGGCGCTCGCCGTCGACGCCGAGGGCCGTGCGATCGGCAGCGTGTCCGGCGGATGTGTGGAGGGCGCGGTCTACGAACTGTGCCGGGAGGCCCTGGAGAGCGGCACCCCGGTACTGGAGACCTTCGGGTACTCCGACGAGGACGCCTTCGCGGTCGGCCTGACCTGCGGAGGCGTCATCGACATCTTCGTCCAGCGGGTGGACCCGGCCGCCATGCCGGAGTTCGGCGCCGCGCTGGACGCGGCGGGGGAGGGGGAGCCGGTCGCGGTCGCCCGGGTCGTCAAGGGCCCGGGCGGTCTGCTGGGCTCGGCGCTCGTCGTCCCCTCCGGGGAGAAGGACGGCCAAGGGGGCTTCGGTGACGCGGAGTTGGACGCCACCGTGCGCGCCGAGGCCGCCGCCATGCTGGACGGCGGACGCACCGGCACCATCGAGGTCGGCGCGGACGGCAGCCGCTGTGGCGAGCCGTTGACACTGCTGGTCGAGTGCCGCGTCCCCGCACCGCGCATGCTGGTGTTCGGCGCCATCGACTTCGCGGCGGCCGTGGTGCGCATCGGGACGTTCCTGGGCTACCGGGTCACCGTGTGCGACGCCCGTCCGGTGTTCGCCACCGCGGCCCGCTTCCCGCAGGCCGACGAGGTGGTGGTCGACTGGCCGCACCGCTACCTCGACTCCCAGACACTGGACGCCCGCAGCGTGCTGTGCGTGCTCACCCACGACGCCAAGTTCGACATCCCGCTGCTGGAGCGGGCGTTGCGGCTGCCGGTGGCTTACGTCGGGGCCATGGGATCGCGCCGCACCCATCTGGACCGGCTGGAGCGGCTGCGCGACGTCGGCCTGACCGAGCTGGAGCTGAACCGCCTGCGCTCCCCGATCGGCCTGGACCTGGGCGCCCGCACCCCGGAGGAGACCGCGCTGTCCATCGCCGCCGAGATCGTCGCCCACCGGCGCGGCGGCTCCGGCGCCCCGCTCACCGGCGCGCACACCCCCATCCACCACGACACCGGACGCGGCCGCACCCGGGTGGGATCGGCGGCCTGAGGCCCGCACGTCCGCAACCCCGGCCACGTCAGCGGTAGTTGAGCTCGGCCAGCTCGGTGGCGAACTTGGTGCGGAACGACGGGACGCGGCCCAGCAACGGCAGCAGCGTCCCGCGGGCCACCCGGCCGCCCACGCCGCGCAGCCCGGCGAAACGCGTCAGGCGGTCGGTGAACGCCACCACCCGCTCGGCGACCGGCCGCCGCAGCGCCTCGTAGGTGTCCACGCGGTCCTCGGCGATCGCCCGGCCCAGCGCGTGGCCGTCCTGGATACCGGTGTTCATGCCCTGGCCGCCCGCCGGGCTGTGCACGTGCGCCGCGTCGCCCGCCAACAGCAGCCGTCCGGCCTGGTAGCGGTCGGCGACGCGGTGGTGCACCCGGAAGCGCGAGGACCACCGCACCTCCTCGATCCGCAGCTGTCCCGGCACCCGCTCGTCCATCACCCGTTGCAGGAAGGCGAGATCGGGTCGCGCGGGCGCCTCGTCCACCGTCGCCACCACGCGGAACCGGTCACCGGGCAGCGGCGCGACCAGCGCGACGCCCTTCTCGTGCAGCAGCAGCGCCACCGTCTCGCGCCCCGGCGCCCACCGCGCGCGCACGTCCGCCAGCACGTAGGACTCCCCGTACGATCCGCCGGGGAAGCCGATGCCGGCCGCCTCGCGCACCACGCTGTGCATCCCGTCGGCGCCCACCGCGTACGCGGCGCGCAGGGTCTCGCCGGTGGCCATGGTGAGCGTGACGCCCGACTCGTCCTGGACCACGCCCGCCACCTCGTACGGCCGGTGCACGTCGCCGCCCGCCTGCCGCAGCGTCTCCAGCAGCACGGCCTCGGTCGTGTCCTGCGGCACCAGCAGCGCGTACGGGAACGGCGTCGCGAGTCCCGCGAACGGCACGTCCAGCAGCTGCCGGGTGCCCTCCCGGATGCTGAAGCGGTCCACCGTGAGTCCCCGGGACGTCAGCTCCTTCGCCGCGCCCAGGGTGTCCAGCACCTCCAGGGTGCGGGCGTGGACCACGGCGGCGCGCGAGGTGTTGGCGCCCTCCGCGAGCCGGTCGAGCAGGACGAAGTCGACCCCGGCCCGGGTCAGGGTGAGGGCCAGCGCGAGCCCGGTGGGCCCGGCGCCGACGATGGCGACCTCGGTGCGCTCCGGCAGCGCGGGGCGGGCGGCGGCGTGTGCGGCGGTGTCCATGGCGGTGCCCCCTTTCGTGATGCCAACGGTTGTTGGCCAACGTCTGTTGTCATGGTGCGCGGAGTGCGGCCCTGAAGTCAACAGGTGTTGGCCCACGGGTGTTGGCCTACAATCGTTGACGTGAAGACGACCGACGAGAACCAGCCACTCGCGGGGGCCCAGGACGCGGACGGGGCCCGGCGCTCGGACCGCACGCGCGCCGCGATCCTGCGGGCCGCCCGTGAGCGCTTCGCCGAGCACGGTTTCGAACGCACCACCATCCGCGCGGTCGCCGCCGACGCGGACATCGACCCGTCGATGGTCATGCGCTACTTCGGCACCAAGGAACGGCTCTTCGACGCCGCGCTCGACATCGACCTGCGCCTGCCCGACCTGACCGCCGTGCCCCTGGCCGACCTGCCCGAGCTGTTGGTGCGGCACTTCCTCGACCGCTGGGAGAGCGACCCGCCGGACGACGGGCTGCTGGTGCTGCTGCGCTCGGCGGTCACGAACGAGCGCGCCGCCCAGCGCACCCGGGAGATGTTCGCCGCGCAGGTCGCCCCCGCGGTGACCGAGGTGCTGCCGCCGCGGGCCGCGGCCCGCATCGGGCTGGTCTCCGCCCAGCTGCTCGGGCTGGCCCTCACCCGCTACCTGCTGCGCATGCCCGCGGTGACGGAGCTGACGAAGGAGGAGATCGTGGCGACGCTCGCCCCCGCGATCGCCCGCACGCTGGGGGTGTGACGGCCGTAAGCGCCAACGCGCGCGGGAATCCGTAGGGCGCCGACGCGCCGGGGGAGCCGTAGCGCGCCGACGTGCCCGGGAATCCGGCGTGTTACGGCAGCAGGCCCGCCCGGCGCGCCGCCACGACCGCCTCCAGCCGGGTGTGCGCCCCCAACTTCCGCATCGCCGACCGCAGATACGCCTTCACCGTCTCCGGACGCAGCCCCAGCCGGTCCGCCACGGCGGCGTTGGTGGCACCCCGCGACACGCACGAGAGCACGTCCACCTCGCGCGGCGACAGGCCCACGGCGCCGTCTCCGCGCGCCGTCCCGCCGCAGGCGCTCTCCAACCGGGCGCAGGCGGCGAGCAGTTCGTCCCGCAGGCGCACGTCCGGCACGTCGTGCGCCAGCGTCCGCAGGTGCGCGTGGGCGGCGCGCACCTCCTCCCAGGCCGCCGGGGCCGCCGCCCGCAACCGGTCCGCGTCGTCGCGCGCCGCCAGCGACCGCTCCAGCTCCTGCGCGGCCCCCACGGCCGCCGTCAGCGCCCGGTCGCCCAGGGCCGCGGGCTCGCGCAGCGCCGCGTAGAGCACCGCGCGCACCCGACGCCGCACCACCACCGGCACGGCCAGCACCGACCGCAGGCCCTCGGCGGCCACCGCCGCGTCGTACTCGTGGCTGATCGTGCGGGACGCCCGGTAGTCGGTGACCGCGACCGGCCGGGCCAGCGCGATCGCCTTGCCGCCCAGCCCGCTGCCCGAGCTGATCGCCAGCCCGCGCAGCGCCCGGGTGGTGGTGCCGACGAGCTGCGAGATCCGGAACCCGGCGTCACCGCCGCCGGGCGTGCGGGCCGCCGCCGGGGCGTCGTCGCCGGTCAGGCCGCCGAACGCGACGGGCAGGCCGCAGGAGTGCGTCAGGGCGGCCAGCGCCTCGCGGACGTCGGCGGCCTCGCCCCGGGCCCGCCCGGTCGTGCCGTCGGCGGCCTCGCCCTCGGCCCGTCCGGCCGTGCCTTCGATGCGCATGGCTGCCTCCCGGCCCCGGTCCGCGACGCTCGCGCGGGCCACCCCCGTTCGGGGGTGGTGAGACGTGGATCACTGGTCGCACGATGTTACTGCGACGTTACCGCTGCATGGAGGCCCCCGTGACCGCACCTTCCGCCGCCGAGCCCGAGCCGTCCTACGCCAGTGGAACGGGCACCACCCCGCTGCTCGGCGACACCATCGGCCGCAACCTCGCCCGGGCCGTGGCCGCCCACCCGGACCGCGAGGCCCTCGTCGACGTGCCCGGCGGCAGGCGGTGGACCTACGCGGAGTTCGGGCGCGACGTGGACGAGCTGGCCCGGGCGCTGCTGGCGCGGGGGATCGGCACCGGCGACCGGGTCGGCATCTGGGCGGTCAACTGCCCCGAATGGGTGCTCACCCAGTACGCCACCGCCCGCATCGGTGCCGTCATGGTCAACATCAACCCGGCCTACCGCACCCACGAACTGGCCTTCGTGCTCCGGCAGTCCGGAGTGCGGCTGCTGATCGCCTCGACCGCCCACAAGACCAGCGACTACCGCGCCATGGCCGCCGAAGTACGCGCCGACTGCCCCGAGTTGCGCGACGTGGTGCACATCGGCGACCCCTCGTGGGAGGAGCTGGTGGCGGACGCCCGGCGGACGGACGCGGAACGACTCGAAGCCGTCGCCGCCGGCCTCAGCTGCGACGACCCGGTGAACATCCAGTACACCTCCGGCACCACCGGCTTCCCCAAGGGCGCCACGCTCTCCCACCACAACATCCTCAACAACGGTTACTTCGTGGGGGAGTTGGTCGCCTACACCGAGCAGGACCGGGTCTGCCTGCCGGTGCCCTTCTACCACTGCTTCGGCATGGTGATGGGAAACCTCGGCGTCACCACGCACGGCGCCTGCATCGTGATCCCGGCGCCCTCGTTCGACCCGGCGGCGACCCTGCGCGCGGTCCAGGACGAACGGTGCACCTCGCTGTACGGGGTGCCGACGATGTTCATCGCCGAACTCGACCACCCCGACTTCGCCTCGTACGACCTGTCCACGCTGCGCACCGGCATCATGGCGGGCTCGCCGTGCCCGGTGGAGGTGATGAAACGGGTGGTGGACCGGATGCACATGGTCGAGGTCGCCATCTGCTACGGCATGACCGAGACCTCACCGGTCTCCACCCAGACCCGCCGCGACGACGACCTGGAACGCCGCACCGAGACGGTCGGCCGGGTGCTGCCGCACCTGGAGGTGAAGGTCGTCGACCCGGCCACCGGCGTCACCGTCCCGCGCGGCGAACCCGGCGAACTGTGCACCCGCGGCTACTCGGTCATGCTCGGCTACTGGGACGAGTCCGAGCGCACCGCCGAGGTGATCGACGCGGGCCGCTGGATGCACACCGGCGACCTCGCGGTGATGCGCGAGGACGGCTACCTGGCGATCGTCGGCCGCATCAAGGACATGATCATCAGGGGCGGCGAGAACGTCTACCCGCGCGAGATCGAGGAGTTCCTCTACACCCACCCGAAGATCGCCGACGTGCAGGTGGTCGGTGTCCCCGACGAGCGCTACGGCGAGGAGATCGTCGCCTGCGTCATCCCGCGCGACCCCGCCGACCCGCTGACGGCGGAGGAACTGGCCGCGTTCTGCGACGGCAGGCTGGCCCACTACAAGATCCCGCGCCGGCTGCGGCTGGTGGACGCCTTCCCGATGACGGTCAGCGGCAAGGTCCGCAAGGTGGAACTGCGCGAGGCGGCGGCGCGCGAGAAGGCCTGAGACGCGGGGTCCCCACTGGGCGGGCCGCCCGCTGAGCGGGGTGCCCACTTATGGGTGAATCAGGAGGAAGGCCCTGTTCCCACCCCGTATGGGATCGTTACGTTGGTCGTGCCCGCGGTACCCGACCCTTCCCGCGGGCACGGTCGCACGATCTCTGGGGGAATTCATGCGCCTGTCATGGCGTCAGTCACGCCTTCCGCGCTCGTCTCGTCCGCTGCGCACTCCACGTCTCGCGGTGGCCGCCGTCGCCGCCTTCGGGCTCGCGGGCCTCGCCGTGCCGGGTGCCGCGTCCGGCGCCGCGCGCGGGCCCGCCGCCTTCGCGCCGGAGGGCGGCATCGTCCAGGACGGCACGTACGTCCTGGTCAACGCCTCCACCGGGCGCTGTCTCGACGACAGCGTCGCGTACGGGCTGCGGACCTTCGTCTGCAACAACCAGAGCTTCCAGCAATGGCGCCTGCACGGCCTCAACGAGGCGGGCACGCTGTGGACGCTCACCAACCTCAACACCCACCGCTGCGTGGACGACAGCGTCGCCTACCACCTGCGCTCGTTCGGCTGCAACAACCAGGCCTTCCAGCGCTTCTGGGTCGGCGCGGACTCGCGCACCGGGACACCGATCGCGTGGTTCCAGAACCAGACCACCACCGGTTGTATGAACGACGATCCGCGCGTCGGCCTCCAGTCGGCCGGGTGCGACGGCCGCAACACCGAGAAGTGGGAGCTGGAGCACTGAGCGGATCCTGATCCGATGAGCTGACGACGGTCCCGACGACGGCCGGTCGACGTGGGCGCCCCTCCGGGCGGCCCGCTTCGACCGGCCGTCGTCGTGTCGTCGCGTCTTGACGTCCTTCCCGGCCCGCCCGTAGATTCATTCCATAAAGTAGAAACGCTATTCCGTATGGCGGAAGTTGGGCGCTTCGTCACGGCAGGCGTGGTCGACACGGGAGGGCTCAATGCCTCGGATGACCGCCGCTCGCGCGGCAGTGGAGATCCTCAAGAAGGAAGGCGTGACCCACGCGTTCGGCGTGCCGGGCGCCGCGATCAACCCCTTCTACGCCGCCCTGAAAGCGTCCGGCGGAGTGCGCCACACGCTGGCCCGGCACGTCGAGGGCGCGTCGCACATGGCCGAGGGCTACACCCGCACCCACCCCGGCAACATCGGTGTGTGCATCGGCACCTCGGGCCCGGCCGGGACCGACATGATCACCGGGCTGTACTCGGCCACCGGTGACTCGATCCCGATCCTGTGCATCACCGGCCAGGCGCCGACCGCGGTGATCCACAAGGAGGACTTCCAGGCCGTCGACATCGCCTCCATCGCGGCGCCGGTCACCAAGAAGGCCACCACCGTGCTGGAGGCCGCCCAGGTGCCGGGCGTCTTCCAGCAGGCGTTCCACCTGATGCGCTCCGGGCGTCCCGGGCCGGTGCTGATCGACCTGCCGATCGACGTCCAGCTGACCGAGATCGAGTTCGACCCCGACACCTACGAACCGCTGCCGGTCTACAAGCCGGCCGCGACCCGCGCCCAGGTCGAGAAGGCCGTCGCGCTGCTGAACGCCTCGCAGCGCCCCCTGATCGTCGCGGGCGGCGGTGTCATCAACGCCGACGCCTCCGACCTGCTGGTGGAGTTCGCCGAGCTGACCGGCACGCCGGTCATCCCGACCCTGATGGGCTGGGGCGCCATCGCGGACGACCACGAGCTGAACGCGGGCATGGTCGGCCTCCAGACCTCGCACCGCTACGGCAACGCCACGTTCCTGGAGTCGGACTTCGTCCTCGGGATCGGCAACCGCTGGGCCAACCGCCACACCGGCAAGCTGGACACGTACACCGAGGGCCGCACCTTCGTGCACGTCGACATCGAGCCGACCCAGCTCGGCAAGATCTTCGCCCCCGACTACGGGATCGCCTCCGACGCCAAGGCGGCGCTGGAGCTGTTCGTCGAGGTGGCCAGGGAGCTGAAGGCGAAGGGCGAACTGCCCGACCGCGCCGACTGGGCGGCCTCCGCCCAGGACCGCAAGGCCCGCCTCCAGCGCCGCACCCACTTCGACAACGTGCCGATCAAGCCGCAGCGCGTCTACGAGGAGATGAACCGCGCCTTCGGCCCGGAGACCCGGTACGTCACCACCATCGGCCTGTCGCAGATCGCCGGCGCCCAGATGCTGCACGTCTACAAGCCGCGGCACTGGATCAACTGCGGCCAGGCGGGCCCGCTGGGCTGGACCATCCCGGCCGCGCTCGGCGTCGCCACGGCGGACCCGCAGGCCACGGTCGTGGCGCTGTCCGGCGACTACGACTTCCAGTTCATGCTGGAGGAACTGGCGGTCGGCGCCCAGCACAACATCCCCTACGTCCACGTGCTGGTGAACAACGCCTACCTCGGGCTGATCCGGCAGGCGCAGCGCAACTTCGACATCGACTTCCAGGTCAACCTGGAGTTCGAGAACGTCAACACCCCGGAGATCGGCGTCTACGGCGTGGACCACGTGAAGGTCGCCGAGGGCCTGGGCTGCAAGGCGATCCGGGTGACCGAGCCCGACCAGCTGCTGCCCGCCTTCGAGGAGGCGAAGAAGCTGGCCGCCGAGTTCCGCGTCCCGGTCGTGGTCGAGGCGATCCTGGAGCGGATCACCAACATCGCGATGAGCGGCTCGGACATCGCGAGCGTCAACGAGTTCGAGGAACTGGCCACCGAGCCGGGCCACGCCCCCACCGCGATCCGCCAGTTGGCGGTGTGAGCGGGGGCCGCGACCCCATCGTGTGATCCCGCCGTGTGGACCTGGGGGTGGTTCCGGAACCGCACGGCGTCAGGAGGGCGTGCCGTCACCTGACGACGGCACGCCCTCCGGCATGCCCGGCCCGGCCGGGCGCGTCCTCCGGCGCCCTCAGCCGTCCGCCTCTCCGTGCCCCTTCGGCCGTCCGTCCTCCGCCAGCGCCCGTACCAGCCCCCGCAGGTCCTCCAGGTCCGCCTCGAACTCGGCGTCCCAGTCCACGGGTTCGTCCAGATGCCGCGCCAGCCGGGCGTGCGCGGGCAGCGTGCCCTCCGGCAGCTGTCCGCGTCGCGCGCGCGGATCGAGGTCACCGGGACCGAAGCGGCCCCCCGCCTCCGACGCCGCGTACCCGATCACGAAGGTGCTCAACAGCCGCTCGAGGCGCGGCACATGGCGCTCCGGGACGCCCGCGTCCAGCAGCGCGGTGTAGACGCCGTCGACGGTCCGCACGCCGTCCGGTGTGACGGACGGCCGCGCGAACAGCAGCGCCGCCGCCCACGGGTGGCGTCGGCCCAGGCCACGCGCCGCGTGCGCGAAGTGCCGCATCCGCTCGTCCCACGGCAGCCCCTCGCCGCCGACCGCCGGGGCGAGTTCGCCCAGCAGCCGTCCCACCATGCCGTCCAGCAGCGCGGCCTTGCTCCCCACGTGCGGGTAGAGCGCCATCGGCGTCACGCCGACCCGTTCCGCGACCGCGCGCATCGAGACCGCGTTCAGCCCCTTCTCGTCGGCGATCGCCAGCCCCGCGTCCAGGATCTCTTCTCGTCGTGCGCTCATGTCTGTACACTGTAGATCTATACGACGTAGATCATTTAGGTCGCGGGTGCCGGGCCCGGCGGCACGAACGGCAGGGGGACAGCGATGCTGGAGACGGAAGGGCTGGTCAAGCGGTACGGCACCGCGACCGCCCTGGACGGGTTCGGCCTGACCGTGGCGCCCGGCGAGGTGGCCGGGCTGATCGGGCACAACGGCGCGGGCAAGACCACCTTCGTGGAGGTCGTCGCCGGACTGGCGCGGCCGGACGCCGGCCGGGTCGTGATCGGCGGGACGGACGCCCGGCGCGCCCCGCGCGAGGCCCGGCGGCTGCTCGGCGTAGCCCCGCAGGAACTCGCGCTGTACGGCAACGCCACCGTGCGGGAGAACCTGCGGCTGTTCGGCGCTCTCGCCGGACTGCGGCGTACCGCGCTGGCCCGTGCCGTCGACCGCGTCGCGGAGGAACTGCGGCTGACCGACGTGCTCGACCGCCCGGCCGGGCTGCTCTCCGGCGGCCAGCGGCGGCGTACCCAGGCGGGCACCGCGCTGGTCGGCGAACCCGCGCTGCTCCTGCTGGACGAGCCGACCGCGGGCGCCGACCCGGACACCCGCGCCGCGCTGCTGGCCGCCGTGCGCGCCCGGGCCGCCGCGGGTGCCGCCGTCGTCTACACCACGCACTACCTGCCCGAACTCGACGAATTGGGCGCGACGTTGGCGGTGGCCAGGGGCGGCCGGATCATCGCCCGGGGCACCCGGCGCGAACTGCTCGACGGGCTGCCGGGCGAGGTGCGGATGAGCCCGGGGGAGAGCACCGACCTGCTGCGGCTGCCGCCCGCCGTGCGGGCCCGGGCCTGCCGCGAGGCCGGCGAACTGCGCGTCACCAGCGCCGATCCGCCCGCCGTGCTCGCCGCGGGCTACGCGCCCACCTCGGTGGACGTCCGCAGGCCGGGCCTGGACGACCTCTACCGCTCGCTCGCCTCCCGAGAGGCGAACGCCGACACGGAAGGAGGCCGTCATGCCGCGGCCTGAGTCAGCCGGGCGGGTGCGCGCCCTCGTACGCCACAACACCACCCTGCTGCTGCGCGAACCCGGGCCGCTGGCCAGCCGGATGATCCTGCCGCTGGTCTTCGTCACGCTGCTGCGCCCGTTGTACGAGGCGGCGCAGGGCGCGCGCGAGGGGACCACGCAGGCGGTGACCGGCACGCTGGTGACGTTCTCGCTGCTGGCGCTGAGCATCGCGGGCGGCTCGGTGCTGTCGGAACGCGTCGGGCACACCTGGGAGCGGCTGCGCACGACCGCCGCGCATCCGCTGGAACTGCTGACGGGCAAGGCGGTCCCGGTGCTCGGCGCGATGCTCGCGCAGCAGGTCGTGGTCGTCGGCTTCGGCGTGCTGGTCCTGGGCATGCCGCTGGGGCATCCGGGACTGCTCGCCCTCGTGCTGCTCGCGTGGACCGGCACGCTGCTGGCGCTGGGCACGATGGCGGGCGTACTGGTGCGCAGCCAGGGGGAGTTGTCGGCCGCGTACGACATCGGCGGCATGCTGCTCAGCAGCCTCGGCGGCGCGCTGGTGCCGCTCGCGTCGATGCCGGGCTGGGTGCGGCACCTGGCGCCCGCGTCGCCCGGCTACTGGGCGGTGTCCGCGCTGCACGCGGCACTCGGCGGCGACGCGGGGCGGACGGCGGTGTGCTGTGCGGCACTCGGCGCCTTCGCCTGCGCGGCGGGCACGGCGGCGGCGATCCGGGTGGGCCGGGGCTGGGGACGCTCGGCCACGCTGTGACGCGACGAGGCGGCGCCGCGGGTCACCGCGACGCGGGCCGTCCCCGCCTGGGTCAGCGCCGCCGCCGTCACCGCCACGGCGAACGCGAGTGCCGCGTCCACCTCGCGCAGCAGCACCGCCAGCGTGCCGAAGCAGACCAGGAACGCGTACTCGGCGCGCACCACACCACGCAGGAACGCGCGGACGGCCACCGCTCCCGCGACGCGGTGGGTGTGCACGGCCTGCGCGACCACCAGCACCGGGAACGGCGACAGCAATCCCGCCCCGCGTGCCCCGAGCGGGCCGCTGACCGCGCAGACCACGACCACCCACCCGGTGACCACCAGCATCCGCGTCCGCAGGCCGCCCCGCCCGGAGCCGGGCCCGGCGCCGCTGCCGTGGTCGCCCCCGGCGGCCTCGCGCGGCCACCCCCACGTCACCGCCGCCAGCGCCAGCGCTCCCGCCGCGCCCGCGCCCGTGATCCCGGGACGCCACACGTCCAAGGCCACCGCCCCCATCGCGAAAGCACCGCCCGCGCAGGCCAACGCACCGGCCTGGCCCAGGCGTCGGGCGACCCGGGCGTACGTCCAGCACAGCAGGCAGACGGCCCCCGCGCCGCCCAGCGTGGCGGTGGCGGCCCGCGCGGCGTAGGCGCTGCCGTGGGAGAGCGCGGTGAACAGGGTGATCGGCACCGAGGTGACCGGCAACCCGGCCAGCAGCCCGCCGACGGCGGGACCGAAGCGGCGCTGGACGAGGGAGATCACGGCGAGCAGGACGGGCGGAAGGGCGCACTGGGCGAGCAGAACGGGCATGCCCCGACCCTGCCGCCGATTCCGCCGCGTCGGACGCGGACCTCGCGGCGGAAACGGCGTCCGTGCTGTGGGATTCTCGGTCACATGGCTGATTCACCGAGAAGGACGCGGTCGGCTCCGAACGCGGTCGTCGCGCTCGACCGGATCGACCGGCAGATCCTCTCCGTGCTGGTGCGCGACGGACGGGCGACCTACCTCGACGTCGCCCGCCAGGTGCGGCTGTCCGCCAACGCGGTCGCCGACCGGGTGCGGCGGATGCGCTCGCAGGGGGTGATCCGCGGCTACCGGGCGGACCTCGACCTCGCGGTGACCGGGCGCGCGCTGGTGGCGCTGACCGACGTGCGGCTGCGCGACGGCGTGGAGGGCCGGGGCTTCGAGGCGGGCCTCGCCGGACTGCCGCAGATCGTCTGGGCCGCCCACACCACCGGCGAGTACGACTACCAGCTCCGCGTCGCCTGCACCGGCACCGCGGAACTGGAACAGGTCGTCGAGACCCTCAAACGCGACCACGGCGTACGGGAGTTGCGCAGCCGCATCGTGCTGCGGGAGATCGACCTCGACCCGCTGCCGTGAGGCGCGGCAGTCAGCCGGGTCCCGGGGCCAGGTAGCGGCGCAGCACCCGCTTGCACTCCGCGATCAGGGCCGGATCGCCGTCCGGGTCCACACGGAAGGCGAGTTGGAGCACCGCGTCCGCGCACTCCATCGCCACCCGCAACGCCAGCGACGGATCCGCGCCGCCCTCCGGGTCCGCGCCCTCGCGCGACTCCAGCATGCCGCCGATCAGGGTGCCGAGACGCTGGGCGACCGCCGCGTTGTTGTCCAGCACCGCGTCGAGGATGTGCTGCTCCGCGCGGTTGCCGGGCGGCCCGACCACCCCGAAGTCCAGCACCCCGAAGCCCGGCACCGCGCGCTTCATCGCGACGAACTCCTCCACCGCGAGGTCGGTCAGCGCGGCCACGTGGGCCGGGGCCTCGCACTCGATGCGGCGGGCCAGCCGGGCGAGATAGCGCTCCAGGTTCCGTTCGGCCAGCGCGGCCACCAGGGCGTCCTTGCCGGTGAAGAACTGGTACAGCGTGCCGATCGGGACCTCGGCGCGCCGGGCCACCTCCCGCGTGGTCAGCGCGCCGTACCCGGACTCCTCCAGCAACCGCGCGCTCGCGTCGAGGATGCGTTCCAGCCGTTCGGCGCTGCGGCGCTGCACGGGTCTGCGGCGCAGCGGCCCGGACGGTCCCTCGGGTCGTGCGTTCATGCGCCCACTCTGCCGGATCTGGCGCTCCGGCCGCGAATCATTATCATGAGCGATGCTCATGTTAGCCGGGTGGCCGATTCCGCGCGCCGCCCGCGCCGGTCCGTCGAAGGGTCGCCGTGATGCCGCACGAACCGTCCGCCCCCGCCCCGCAGCCGCACGAGCCCCCGCCCAACCGCCTTCCACCCGGCTTCCGTTGGGGCGTGTCGACCTCCGCGTACCAGATCGAGGGCGCCACCACCGAGGACGGCCGGGGCCGCAGCATCTGGGACACCTTCACCGAGCGGCCCGGCGCCGTGCGCGACGGCCACACCGCGGAGAACGCCTGCGACCACTACCACCGCTGGCGCGAGGACGTGGCGCTGCTGGCCGGGCTGGGCGTGGACGCCTACCGCTTCTCCGTGGCCTGGCCCCGCGTGCAGCCCGGCGGGCGCGGCCCGGCCAACGCCGCCGGGCTGGACTTCTACGACCGGCTCACCGACGCGCTGCTGGCGGCGGGCGTGCGGCCGTTCCCCACGCTCTACCACTGGGACCTGCCGCAGGAACTGGAGGACGCGGGCGGCTGGCTCACCCGCGACACCGCGCGGCGGTTCGCCGACTACGCGGCGCTGGTGGCCGACCGGCTCGGCGACCGCGTGCGGGACTGGATCACCCTCAACGAGCCCTTCGTGCACATGGCGTTCGGCTACGCGCTCGGTGTCCACGCCCCCGGCCGCGCGCTGCTGCTGGACGCGCTGCCCGTCGCCCACCACCAACTCCTCGGCCACGGGCTGGCGTCGGCCTCCTTGCGCGAACGCGGCGGCCGGGTGCACCTCGCCAACAACTGCACCCCGGTCACCCCGGCGAGCGACGCGCCGGCCGACCGGAAGGCGGCGGACGCGTACGACACGCTGCACAACCGGCTCTTCAACGACCCCTTGATGAACGGCAGTTACCCTGACCTGTCGGCCTACGGCGCGGGCGACGACCTGCGCGGGGCACTGCGCGACGGCGACCTCGACCTCATCGGCGGCACCCCGCTGGACGGGCTGGGCGTCAACTACTACAACCCGACCCGGGTACGCGCCGCGCCCGCCGGAGCCGGACTGCCCTTCGAGGACGTGCCGATCGACGGCGTGCCGCACACCGCGTTCGGCTGGCCGGTCGTGCCCGGAGGACTGCGCGACCTGCTGCTGGGCCTGCGCGAGCGCTACGGCGACCGCCTCCCGCCGCTGACCGTCACCGAGAACGGCTGCTCGTACGACGACGGGCCCGGCGCGGACGACACCGACCGCATCGGCTACCTCGACGGGCACATCGGCGCGGTGGCGGACGCGGTGGCCCGGGGCGTGGACGTGCGGGGCTACTTCACCTGGACGCTGCTGGACAACTTCGAGTGGGCGGAGGGCTACCACCAGCGCTTCGGCCTGGTCCACGTGGACCACGAAACCCGGACGCGGACCCCCAGGGCGTCCTACGCGTGGTACCGCGACCTGATCGCCGCGCACCGCGCCGGCGCGCGGCCCGACCCCGCGCGGGCGTGAGCGACGCGGACATGAGTGTCCCTCACGTCCCTCCGGAGCCCGCGCCCGCCGCCGCCCTCGCCGAACCGGCGCTCCGGGTGCGGCCGTTGTGGACCGCCGCCCTCAGCCTGGGCACCCTCGCCGTCTTCATGGCGTTCTTCACCCCCATCCAGATCCTGCTGCCCGACCAGCTCCAGCAGGCCGACCCGGCGCACAAGGCCGCCGCCCTGTCGTGGGTCACCGGGGCGGGTGCGCTGGTGTCGATGGTCGCGAACCCGGTGGCCGGAGCCCTGTCCGACCGCACCACGAGCCGCTTCGGCCGCCGCCGCCCCTGGATCCTGGGCGGCGCGCTGCTGGGCGCGGCGGGCCTGCTGCTGACCGCGGGGGAGCACACCGTCGCGGGGATCCTGCTCGGCTGGTGCGTGGCGCAGGCCGGGCTCAACGGGATGTTCGCCGGGCTCACCGCGCCGGTCGCCGACCAGGTCCCGGTCACCCAGCGCGCCGTGGTCTCCGGCTGGACCGGGATCTGCCAGTCGCTCGGCCTGGTGCTGGGCGCGTTGCTGGTCACCGAGGCCGTCACCGGCACCACGACCGGCTACGCGCTCACCGCCGTGCTGACCGTCGCCCTCGCCCTGCCGTTCGTGCTCGCCTTCCCCGATCCGGTGCTGCCGCGCGAACACCGGCCCGCCCGGCCCCGGATCGGCGCCTTCTGGGTCAGCCCGCGCCGCCACCCCGACTTCGGCTGGGCCTGGCTGACCCGCTTCCTGATCAACCTCGGCAACTCCATCGGCACCCTCTACCTGCTGTACTACCTCACCGACGCCGTGCACCGCCCCGACCCGGCGGCGGGCGTGCTCGTCCTCACCGCCGTCTACACCGTCGCCGCGCTGCTCACCGCGATCCCCTCCGGTGTGATCTCCGACCGCACCGGCCGCAGGCGCACCCTGGTGCTGGTCTCCTGCGTGGTCATGGCCGCCGCCGCGCTGCTGCTGGCCACCGTCCACACCTGGCCCGCGACCGTGCTGGCCGCCGCCGTGCTGGGCGCCGGGTTCGGCGTCTACCTCGCCGTCGACCAGGCCCTCGTCACCCAGGTGCTGCCGGCCGCCGCCGACCGCGCCAAGGACCTGGGCGTCATCAACATCGCCAACTCCGCACCCCAGGTGCTCGCCCCCGCGCTCGCCGCGCCCGTACTCGCCCACGGCGGCGGCTACTTCGGGCTCTACACCCTTGCCGCCCTCGTCACGCTCGCCGCCGGAGTGCTGGTGCGCCGGGTGCGCTCCGTCGCATGACCCCCGTACGGGGGTAGTGGCGGTCCGCCCCGCGGCGCGAGGATGGCCGGGCACGATCGTTTCGAGGAGGGCACATGGCGGACAGCGCGGCGACCGAGGAGTTCCGGGCGGCCCGGGACTTCCTGCTGCGGCACCGGGAGGACCACGACGCGGCCCGCGCGGGCTTCCGCTGGCCGCGCCCGGAGCACTTCAACTGGGCGCTGGACTGGTTCGACCGGATCGCCGACGATCCTGGACGGGCCGACCGCACCGCGCTGTGGATCGTCGAGGAGGACGGCACCGAGGTCCGGCTGAGCTTCGCCGCGCTGCGCGAGCGCTCCGACCGGGTCGCCAACTGGCTGCGCGGCCGGGGCGTGCGCGCCGGTGACCGGATCGTGGTGATGCTCGGCAACCAGGCCGAACTGTGGGAGACCGCGCTGGCCGCGATGAAGCTGCGCGCGGTGGTCATCCCCGCCACCCCGCTGCTCGGCCCGGCCGACCTCACCGACCGCGTGGAGCGCGGCGGCGCCGCCCACGTCCTCGTACGGTCCGCGGACACGGCGAAGTTCGACGACGTGCCCGGCGCGTACACCAGGATCGCGGTGGGCGGCGCGCCCGAGGGCTGGCTTCCTTACGAGGACGCTTACGCCGCCGACCCGGCGTTCACCCCGGACGGGCCCACGCGCGGCGACGACACGCTGATGCTGTACTTCACCTCCGGCACGACCGCGCTGCCGAAGCTGGTGGAGCACAGCCATCTGTCGTATCCGGTAGGCCACTTGACCACCATGTACTGGATCGGGCTGCGGCCCGGCGACACCCATCTCAACATCTCGTCGCCCGGCTGGGCCAAGCACGCCTGGTCCAGCCTCTTCGCGCCGTGGAACGCCGAGGCCACGGTCTTCGTGCACAACTACACGCGCTTCGACGCCGGGCGGCTGATAGCCGAGATGGACCGGGCCGGGGTGACGAGCTTCTGCGCGCCGCCGACCGTGTGGCGCATGCTGATCCAGGCCGACCTGACGCGGCTGGCGACACCGCCGCGCGAGGCGGTGGCCGCGGGCGAGCCGCTCAACCCCGAGGTCATCGAGCACGTCAAGCGCGTGTGGGGCCTGACCGTCCGGGACGGCTTCGGGCAGACCGAGACCACCGTGCAGATCGCCAACACCCCCGGCCAGCCGCTCAAGCCCGGCTCGATGGGCCGCCCGGTCCCCGGCTACACGGTGGCGCTGGTCGACCCGGTCACCGGCGCGGAGGGCGACGAGGGCGAGATCTGCCTCGACCTGCGCGGCGAGCGTCCCGTGGGCCTGATGACCGGCTACGCGGGCGACCCGGAGCGCACCGCCGCGGTCACCGCGGACGGCTTCTACCGCACCGGCGACATCGGCGCCCGGGACGCGGAGGGCTACGTCACCTACGTGGGCCGTGCCGACGACGTCTTCAAGGCCTCCGACTACAAGATCTCCCCGTTCGAGCTGGAGAGCGCGCTGCTGGAGCACGAAGCGGTGGCCGAGGCCGCGGTCGTGCCGTCACCCGATCCGGTACGGCTCGCCGTGCCCAAGGCGTACGTGGTGCTGGCGGGCGGCTGGGAGCCCGGCGAGGCGACCGCGAAGGCGATCTTCACGCACTCGCGTGCGGTCCTCGCGCCCTACAAGCGGGTACGGGTGCTGGAGTTCGCGGAGTTGCCCAAGACCGTCTCCGGCAAGATCCGCCGCGTCGACCTGCGGGAACGCGCCGCGCGCGGCGACGGCCAGGAGTACCGCGAGGCGGACTTCAGCTGAGGCCGTCCGGGGCGCGGCTCACCTGACGCGGCCCGGGGTGGACCTGATGAACTGGTCCGCCGCGTCGTTGACCGGCTGCGGGGTGCCGGTCAGGTCCATCACGAAGAGCGGGACGAGCAACTGGTCGGCGCGCAGCCGCGCGTCGTGCGCGTAACCGGCGAGCGAGAAGAAGGCGCCGGCCGCGTCCTCGTTGAGGCAGTTGAGCCAGAGGGTCTCGACCTCGCGCAGCGGCGTCGCCCGGGTGGACGGATCGACCTGGGCGACCAGGCCCTCGCCGCGCAGGTCCACCCCGGTCGCCGCGCGGTCGGCGGCCACCGTGACCTCGCGGAAGCCCAGCCACTTCAGGTACTGCGCCGCGGCGGCGACCGCGTCCCGCCCGGTGCGGATGGTCACCGGTCTGAACGGTGGGCGCCGCACCGCCCGCGGCGCGGTCGCGGTGACCCGGGCGCCCGGCGCGGGCAGCGACTCCGGGGCGGACACGTCGACCGGCGGACGGATCACCGTGCCGCAGGCACAGCCGAGTTCGGGCTGCGGCCAGTCGTCGCTGCGGCCGCAGGAGGGGCAGCGCAGGGTGATCCAGGAGTTGCGCCAGGTGCGTTGCAGGACACGGGTCGGCAGGCCACCGCGCAGCAACGGCAGGGTCAGCGGCGCACCGCACGGACAAGGGAACGTCGGCGGGGTGAACGCGTGCTCGCGGCGGCACGCCGGGCAGCGGACGGGCACGCTTTCGGCCATGACGGAACTCCAGGCGGATCCGGACCTGCGGGGGCGGTCTGCTCCTCCATGCTGCCATGCCGGGTCGGCCCGCTATGGCCAAGTAGCGCCATATGCACGGAGATTGACGGAGTGTCGCACGCTCTGCTAATCGGGCCGCCCTGGTCCGCCCGGACTCGGGCCGCCGTGATCGGCCCGTTCCGCCGCGGCTCACCGGTCCCGTTACGGCGTGCGGCCCCGGCGCGGGCGCCCGCACAGGCGCCCGCGCCGGGGCCGGTTGGTGCCGTCCGATGGTGCGACGGGCGCGACGGACAGGGTGTCGCACCGCCGGACGGGGCTGGTCGCGCCCGCGCCGCCTGTCTCCACCCCTCAGAAGAGACGGGCGGCGCGGACGGGTTCGTGGGCGGGGAGCCGTGCGGCGGCTCCCCGCTGCTGACGTGGCGTCAGCTCTCGCGCAGCTCGCGGACCGCGGCCTCGACGCGCTTGCCGTAGTCGGGGTCGGCGGCGTGGAAGTGGGCGAGGTTCTTCTCGACCACGTCGTCCCTGCCGACCTGCGACAGCCCGCCCGCGATGGTGGCCACCAGGCGCTTCTTCTCCTCCTCCGACATCAGTCGGTACAGCTCACCGGCCTGGAAGAAGTCGTCGTCCTTGGTGTGCGCGGGGGCCTCGTGGGTGCCGGTGTGGCCGGAGACCGCCAGCGGCGCGGACAGCGGCTGGTCGGTCTGGACCGGGCCGTCGTAGGAGTTGGGCTCGTAGTTCTTGGCGTGCCGCGAGCCGTTGCGGGTGGCCATCAGGCCGTCCCGCCCGTAGTTGGCGGCCTCGAACTTCGGCGCGTTGACCGGCAGTTGGGTGTGGTTGACGCCGAGGCGGTAGCGGTGCGCGTCCGCGTAGGCGAACAACCGGCCCTGGAGCATCTTGTCCGGCGACGGGCCGATGCCCGGCACGAAGTTGTTCGGCGAGAACGCGGCCTGCTCGACCTCGGCGAACACGTTGTCGGGGTTGCGGTCCAGCACCAGGCGGCCGACCCGCTGCAACGGGTAGTCGGCGTGTGGCCACACCTTGGTCAGGTCGAACGGGTTGAAGCGGTACGAGGGCGCTTCGGCGGCCGGCATGATCTGCACGTACAGCGTCCAGGACGGGTTGACCCCGCGCTCGATGGCCTGCACCAGGTCGCGCTGGTGGGAGTTGGCGTCCTTGCCGACCTGCTCGGCCGCCTGCTCACCGCTCAGGCAGCGGACGCCCTGGTTGGTCTTGAAGTGGTACTTGACGAAGAACGCCTCACCGGCGGCGTTGGTCCACTGGTAGGTGTGGGAACCGTAGCCGTTCATGTGGCGGTACGAGGCGGGGATGCCGCGGTCGCCCATCAGCCACGTGACCTGGTGGGTGGCCTCGGGGGCGTGCGCCCAGAAGTCCCAGACGTTGTCCGGTTCCTGCACACCGGTGAACGGGTCGCGCTTCTGGGAATGGATGAAGTCGGGGAACTTGATGGGGTCCTTGATGAAGAACACCGGGGTGTTGTTGCCGACCAGGTCGTAGTTGCCCTCGTCGGTGTAGAACTTCAGCGCGAAACCGCGCGGGTCGCGCACCGCGTCCGCGCCGCCCAGGCTGTCGGCGACCGTGGAGAAACGGGCGAAGACCGGGGTGCGCCTGCCCACCGAGCCCAGGAAGTCGGCGCGGGTGAAGCCGGTGACGTCGTCGGTGACCTCGAAGTAGCCGTGCGCACCCGAGCCACGGGCGTGCACCACGCGCTCCGGGATGCGCTCGCGGTTGAACCGGGCCAGCTTCTCCAGCAGGTGCTGGTCCTGCAGGAGCAGCGGGCCGCCGACACCGGCGGTGGCCGCGTTCTGGTTGTCGGCGACCGGAGCGCCGGACTCAGTGGTAAGGGTGGGCTTGGGCATGGCGACCTTCCGTTACTACCCGTAACTGCCGCGAAGCGGGAGTGCGTTTCCGTATGCCGGACTTCGTGGGTCGGACGATATGAACGGCTTCAACAAACTGTCAACAGTGCTGAAGTCGTCGAGTGGTGTTCCGCCCGGCGGCGCGCTTGGGCGCGACAGGACAGGTCGGCGCGCCGCCGGACGGAAGTTGTGGGGGCCGGCCGGGCCGCGGTGCGAGCCCGTCCCGCCGTGCCGGCGGTCGGTCAGGCCGCCGGGGTCTCGCCGGACAGCCGCTCCACGCCGCGCAGCAGCGCCGAGTGGTCCAGGCCGCCGTCGCCCTGGGTGCGCAGCGAGGCGACCAGCTGGGCGACGACCGCGCCGACCGGCAGCGCGGCGCCGACGTTGCGCGCGGCGTCGGTGACGATGCCCATGTCCTTGTGGTGCAGGTCGATCCGGAAGCCCGGGGCGAACTCGCGCTTGAGGAAGTTGTCCTTCTTGCGGGTCAGCACGGTCGACCCGGCGAGCCCGCCGTTGAGGACGTCGAGCGCGGCGGTCAGGTCGACGCCGGACTTCTCCAGGAAGACCACGGCCTCGGCGCACGCCTGGATGTTGACGGCGACGATGAGCTGGTTGGCGGCCTTGACCGTCTGACCGGAGCCGTGCGGACCGCACAGCACGATGGTCTTGCCCAGCGCGTCGAAGATCGGCTTCGCCTCGTCGAAGTCCGCGCGCTCGCCGCCCACCATGATGGACAGCACCGCCTCGACGGCGCCCGCCTCTCCGCCGGAGACCGGGGCGTCCAGCACGCGGATGCCCTTGTCCGCCGCGTTCTCGGCGAGGTCCACGGAGGTCTGCGGGGTGATCGAGGACATGTCGATCAGCAGGGTGCCCGGGCGGGCGTGGGCCAGGATGCCCTCGTCGCCGTAGGCGATCGCCTCGACCTGCGGGGAGGCCGGGACCATGGTGATCACCACGTCGGCGTCCTTGACCGCCTCGGCGATCGAGCCGGCCGCCGCGCCGCCGGCCGCGGCGAGCCGGTCCAGCTTGGCCTGCTCCAGGGTGAAACCGGTGACCTGGTAACCCGCCTTGATCAGGTTCTCGGCCATGGGGGAGCCCATGATGCCGAGGCCGATCCAGGCGATCTTCGGAAGCGTGTTGCTCATGGCGGTGACGTCCTTACGCGATGTCGTGCGGGGGAGGGTCGGGCGGAGGCGGGGCCGCCGGGCGCGGTCGGACGCGGGTCAGCCGCGGGCCGCGCGCCGTTCGCGGGGCAGCCAGTCGAAGGCGTCCGCGCTCGGGCCGTCGCCGGGCTTGTACTCCAGACCGATCCAGCCGTCGTAACCCGCCTTGTCCAGGCGGCCGAGCAGGTCGGCGAGATCCAGTGCGCCGCTGCCGGGGAAGGAGCGGCCGGGGTTGTCCGCGATCTGGACGTGACCGGTCCTGTCGGTGTAGCGGTCGATGACCTCGTGGAGGTCCTCGCCGTTCATCGACAGGTGGTAGAGGTCCATCAGGAAGCGGGCGTTGTCCAGGCCGGTGGCCTCGTTGACCCGCTCCACCACCTCGATGGCCTTCGGCGCGCTGACGATCGGGCACAGCGGCGACTCCGGCGCGTTGAGCGCCTCGATCAGCAGCACCGCGCCGACCCGGTGCGCGGCCCGGGCGGCCAGCGTCAGGTTCTCCAGGGCGAGTTCGTCCTGCGCCTCGGGGGCGACGCCCTCGACGCGGTTGCCGTACAGGGCGTTGAGCGCGGTGCAGCCCAGCGACTGCGCGAAGTCGGCGGCCACGTCGATGTTGGCGCGGAACTTCTCCGACTCCTCGCCGGGGACCGACAGCGCGCCGCGGTCGGGCCCGGGCAGCTGTCCCGCGTAGAAGTTCAGCCCCACCAGCTGCGTGCCCGCGTCGTTCAACGCGCCGCGCAGGGCGTCGAGTTCGGCCCGCTCAGGGGTGGGCGCGTCGACCCAGGGCCACCACAGTTCCACGGCGGTGAACCCGGCTGCGGCGGCGGCCGCCGGACGCTCCAGCAGCGGGAGTTCGGTGAAGAGGATCGAGAGGTTCACGTCGAAGCGCGCGTCGAGCAAGCCCACAGCTGGCGCCCCTTTCCGGTTCCTAGGGCCTTCCGCCCGCCCCCGACGGGGTTCACGGATGCGCGGGGTCCCTGACCGGGAATCCCTCCGCGTCTGATTCCGTATAGCGGAAGTTTCTTTCTGCTTAATGGAAGCCTGAACGAGGGAGGTACTCGATGTCAAGTGGTGACCTCGTGACGAGCCGGTGAGCGGTTAGGTTGTGGACGTGCGATTGAGGGTTGAGTTCACGACGGAACCGTTCGACCTCGACGAGGCGCCCCGCCATGCGGTGGTGGCCCGTGAGGTCATCCAGGAGGCCGGCCTCGACAGCGTCGACGTCGGCCCGTTCGGCAACACCGGCGAGGGGTCCGCCGACCGCGTGCTCGCCGCGGTCGACGAACTGCTGCGACGCGGCCTGGACGCCGGGGCCACCCGGGTCTCGCTCCAGGTCAACGTGGTCGCCGAGCCGGGGGAGGACGCGTCGTGACCGAGATGGCGGGCCACCCGTTCGTGGACGCGGTCAAGCCGCTGGTCGACGCGATGGGCGGGGTGCTCGTGCCGCCGGACCAGGCCCGGGGCGACGACGTCGTGCTCAGCTGGGAGGGCGCTCAGATCGTCGCCGTGCGGCTGCCGCACATAGCCGACTCGCTCGACCACATCCTCGCCGACCTGGAGCGCCGCCGCGGCCGCCCGCTCGCCGAGCTGGACCGCAAGGACAAGCAGACCGTGGTGCGGATCCTGGAGGAACGCGGCGCGTTCTCCGTGCGCCACGGCGTGGAAACCGTCGCTTCGGCCCTCGGCGTCAGCCGTTTCACCGTCTACAACTACCTCAACCGGGAGAACGCGGCCAAGGGCGGCCAGTGACCGCCCCGCCGGGGGCCTGACCGGGACGGCCCGGGCCCCCGGCCACCCTCCCGCCGGGCCACCGGTTGCGGCCGGTCACCGGTGAAATTAACTTCAACAAAGTGTTGACGCGATGTGTCGGCTGGATCTAGCTTTCCGGCAAGCCCGGTCCAGCGCGAGACCCACGGAGGTCGTGGATGTCAGCTCGTCTCCCGGCGGGTCTCGCCCGCTTCAACACCGCAGAGCCGGACACCGCGGCCCATCTGCTGCACGAGGTGTGCACCTCGCGCGGCTGGGCGGACGCGGTGCTCGCCAAGCGCCCGTACGACGGTCTCGACGCACTGTACGAGGCGAGCGACGCGGCGATGAGCGGCCTGAGCGCCGACGACCTCGCCGAGGCCATGGCCGGCCACCCGCAGATCGGCCGGCCCAAGCCCGGTGACCCGGTCTCGGCCCGCGAACAGCGCGGCATGGCCGGCGCCTCGGACGGCCTCAAGGCGGAACTGCTCGACCTCAACCTGGCCTACCAGGAGAGGTTCGGGCACGTCTTCCTGATCTGCGCCACCGGCCTGACCGGTGAACGCATGCGGGACGCCGCCCGGGCCCGTCTCGGCAACACCCCGGAGCGGGAACGCGAGATCGTCCGCGCCGAGCTGACGAAGATCAACCGCATCAGACTGGCCCGCCTGGCCGAAGCCGAAGGAGACCCGTCATGACGGACACGTCCGTCTCCACGCACATCCTGGACACCTCCGTCGGACGCCCGGCCGAAGGCGTGCCCGTCGAGCTGTCGGTCGGCGACGGCCACGGCGGCTGGGCGCCGCACGGCGCCTCCAAGACCGACGCGGACGGGCGCTGCAAGGACCTGCCCGCCCTCCCCGAGGGCACCACCCACGTACGGCTCCGGTTCGACACCGGGTCGTACCTCACCGCACACAGGCAAGCCGAGGAACAGCAGGACGCCCCCCGCGCAAGGGACAGCGACGCCTTCTTCCCGGAGGTGGCGATCACGTTCGCCGTCAATCCGGGTGAGCACTACCACGTGCCGCTGCTGCTCAACCCGTTCGGCTACTCCGTATACCGAGGGAGCTAGCAGACATGACCACCGTTCTCGGGCAGAACCAGTACGGCAAGGCGGAGAACCGCGTCGTCAAGATCACGCGGGACGGCGACACCCACCACATCAAGGACCTCAACGTCTCGGTCGCGCTGTCCGGCGACATGGACGACGTCCACTACTCCGGCAGCAACGCCAACGTGCTGCCCACCGACACCACCAAGAACACGGTCTTCGCCTTCGCGAAGGAGGTGGGCATCGAATCCGCCGAGCAGTTCGGCATCGCGCTCGCCCGCCACTTCGTCACCAGCCAGGAACCCATCGAGCGGGCCCGCATCCGCATCGAGGAGTACTCCTGGGACCGCATCGCCACCTCCGACGCCAACTCCCGCTTCATCGGCGCCGACGAGGTCCGGCACTCCTTCGTGCGCAACGGCACGCAGACGCGCGTCGCGCAGATCACCTTCGACGGCGAGCGGTGGGAGGTGCTGTCGGGCCTGAAGGACCTGACCGTCCTGAACTCCACCAACTCCGAGTTCTGGGGCTACGTCAAGGACAAGTACACGACGCTCCAGGAGGCCTACGACCGCATCCTGGCCACCAGCGTCTCCACCTGGTGGCGCTACAACTGGACCAGCGACGAGGACCGCGCCCCCAACTGGAACAAGTCCTACGACCAGGCCCGCACCCACATCCTCCAGGCGTTCGCCGAGACCTACAGCCTCTCGCTCCAGCAGACGCTGTACCAGATGGGCTCGCGCGTCATCAACAGCCGCTCGGAGATCGACGAGATCCGCTTCTCGCTCCCCAACAGCCACCACTTCCTGGTCGACCTGGAGCCCTTCGGCCTCAAGAACGACAACGAGGTGTACTTCGCCGCCGACCGCCCCTACGGGCTGATCGAGGCCACCGTGCTGCGGGACGGCGCCGAGCAGCGCATCCCGTTCGACATGACCAACCTCTGACCGCTTCACCCTCGGCACCCGGAGCGACCTGACGGGCGGCGCGGCCGGCCGGATCACCGGCCGCCCGCCCGGCTCCGGCACTCAAAACCCCCAGGGCCCTGCCGTGCCCGACCGCCGATCAGAAGAACGAGGAAGCACCATGGCAGCACCGGCAGCCCACGACGGCACGCAGCAACGTGTCGTCATCGAGAACTGTTCCGTCGCCACCGTGGACGCGAGCGACACCGAGTACCCCAGCGGTCACGTGGTCGTCGCCGGCAACCGCATCGAGTCGGTCGGCTCCGGCCCGGCCCCCTCCGGCCTGGAGAACGTCGTACGACGCATCGACGCCGAGGGCCACCTGCTCACCCCGGGCCTGGTCAACACCCACCACCACTTCTACCAGTGGATCACCCGGGGCCTCGCCACCGACCACAACCTCTTCGACTGGCTGGTCGCCCTCTACCCCACCTGGGCCCGCATCGACGAGCCCATGGCCTACGCGGCGGCGCAGGGCTCGCTCGCGGTCATGGCCCGCGGTGGCGTCACCACCGCCATGGACCACCATTACGTCTACCCGCGCGACGCGGGCGACCTGTCCGGCGCCATCATCCGGGCCGCCCGGGAGACGGGGGTGCGCTTCACCCTCGCCCGCGGCTCGATGGACCGCGGCAAGTCCGACGGCGGACTGCCGCCGGACTTCGCGGTGGAGACCCTGGACGGCGCGCTCAGCGCCACCGAGGAGACCGTCGACACCTACCACGACGCCTCCTTCGACGCGATGACCCAGATCGCCGTCGCGCCCTGCTCCCCGTTCTCCGTCTCCACCGAACTGCTGCGTGACGCCGCCCAGTTGGCGCGCCGCAAGGGCGTGCGGCTGCACACCCACGGCAGCGAGACGGTCGAGGAGGAGAAGTTCTGCCACGAGCTGTTCGGCATGGGCCCGACCGACTACTTCGAGTCCACCGGCTGGCTGGGCGAGGACGTGTGGATGGCGCACTGCGTCCACATGAACGACTCCGACATCGCCGCGTTCGCCCGCACCAGGACCGGCGTGGCGCACTGCCCGTCCTCCAACGCCCGCCTCGCGGCCGGTATCGCCCGGGTCCCCGACATGCTCGCCGCCGGTGTCCCGGTCGGGCTCGGCGTGGACGGCACCGCCTCCAACGAGTCCGGCGAACTCCACACCGAACTGCGCAACGCCCTGCTCGTCAACCGCCTCGGACCGCACCGCGAGCGCGCCCTCAATGCCCGTCAGGCGCTGCGCCTGGGCACGTACGGCGGCGCCGAAGTCCTCGGGCGGGCCGAGCAGATCGGTTCCATCGAGCCGGGCAAGCTCGCCGACCTCGTGCTGTGGAAGATGGACACCGTCGCCCACGCCTCCATCGCCGACCCGGTCACCGCACTGGTCTTCGGCGCCGCCGCCCCCGTCGCGCTCGCCCTGGTCAACGGGGAGCCGGTGGTCGAGAACAGCCGCCTGACCCGCGTCGACGAGGACGCCATCGCCCGCTCCACCCGCACCGAGGCCCGCCGGCTCGCCGCCATCGCGGGCCTCACCGACTGACGCCGCGTCACCATCACGCCCGCGTCACACCGCGCACCCGGTCGGGGAGGACGGTCCCCGGCCGGGGCAGGCGGCGCCGCCCCCGCCCCGGATGGTCACGGCACCGGGGGCGGCGCCCGGCACGCCCGCGATCACACCTCCCCCCACCCCCGGGCAGGACGTGACCCGCCGCCAACCTCCGCGTAACACAGCCGAATCGCAGCCCCGCTTCGGTGGTTCACGCTGTCGCAACCCCTCGCCAGCACGACCCGCATCACCTCCCTGACACCCGCGCCGCGAGCGTGTAACCGACAGGAGGAGCACCGTGGTCGAGACCTCGGCTCCGCGCAACGCACCGGCCCGCCACCCGGTGGACCAGACCCTTCCGCCGCTCAAACTCGTCACCAGCGGCCTCCAGCACGTCGCCGCGATGTACGCGGGGGTGGTGGCGCCTCCCCTGGTGGTGGGCAAGGCGGTCGGCCTCACGGCGACCCAGATGACGTTCCTGGTGGGCGCCAGCCTGTTCACCGCGGGCATCGCCACACTTCTGCAGACCATCGGCTTCTGGAAGGTCGGCGCCCGGCTGCCCTTCGTCAACGGCGTCTCGTTCGCCGGTGTCGCGCCGCTGGTCGCCATCGCCGACACCACCGATCATCACGACAGCCTGCCCATCATGTTCGGCGCCGTCATGGTGGCAGGTGTGCTCGGCTTCTTCGTCGCCCCCTACTTCAGCAAACTGGTGCGCTTCTTCCCACCCGTGGTCACCGGCTCGGTCATCACGCTGATCGGGGTCTCGCTGCTGCCGGTCGCCATCGGCTGGATCGCCGACAACGGCCCGACCGCGTCGGTGTCCGACATCGTCCTCGCGCTGATCACCCTGGTCATCGTGCTGGTGCTGCGCCGACTGCTGACCGGGTTCCTCCAGCAGATCGCGGTCCTGATCGGCCTCGTCGTGGGAACCGTGATCGCCATCCCCTTCGGCGTCACCGACTTCCAGGCGATCCGGCACGCCTCCGTCGTGGGATTCCCCAGCCCCTTCCACTTCGGCGCGCCTCAGTTCCAGATCCCCGCGATCGTGTCGATGTGCATCGTGATGCTGGTGTGCCTGACCGAGTCGACCGCGGACATCCTGGCGCTGGGCAAGGTCGTCGACAAACCCGCCGACGAGGCCACCCTCGCCGCGGGCCTGCGCGCCGACACCCTCGGCAGCGCCATCAGCCCGCTGTTCAACGGCTTCGCCAACAGCGCCTTCGCGCAGAACATCGGCCTGGTCGCCATCACCAAGGTCCGCAGCCGCTTCGTGGTGGCCGCGGGCGGTGTGCTGCTGGTGCTGATGGGACTGTGTCCGGTCCTCGCCTCGCTCATCGCCCTCGTCCCCGGCCCGGTGCTGGGCGGCGCGGGCATCGTGCTGTTCGGCACGGTCGCGGCCAGCGGCGTCAAGACGCTCGCCGAGGCCGACCTGCACGACGGCGACAACCTGCTGATCATGGCCGTGGCGCTGGGCGTCGGTGTCATTCCCATCGTCGCCCCGCACTTCTACGACCACCTCGACCCGCATCTTCAGATCGTCCTGCAATCCGGGGTGAGCGCGGGCTGCCTGGTGGCGGTCCTGCTCAACCTCGCCTTCCACCACGTGGGCCGCAAGCGCGCCCCGGCCACCGAGGAACAACCCGCCGCCGAGGCCCTGGCGGACGCCGTCCCCTCGGCCTGAACCCACCGCCGCCGCGCCCGCGCCCACCGCTCGCCCGCGTACCCGCCGTACGAGGAAAGCCCGCCCCGGAGTTCACCGGGGCGGGCTTCCTTCGTGCGTCAACCGCCGTCGTCAGTCCAGCAGTTCGTACGCCGGCAGGGTCAGGAAGTCCACGTACTTCTCGTCCAGCGACACCTGGAGCAGCAGGTCGTGGGCCTGCTGCCAGCGGCCCGAGGCGAACGCCTCCTCGCCGACCTCGGCGCGGATCGCGGCCAGTTCACCGGCCGCGACCTCGCGGGCCAGGTCCGCGGTCGCCTTGCGGCCGTCCTCGAAGACCACGCCCGCGTCGATCCACTGCCAGATCTGGGAGCGCGAGATCTCCGCCGTCGCCGCGTCCTCCATCAGGTTGAAGATGGCCACCGCGCCCAGGCCGCGCAGCCACGCCTCGATGTAACGGATGCCCACCTGGACCGCGTTGCGCAGTCCCTCGAACGTGGGCTTCGCCTGAAGCGAGTCGACGGCCAGCAGCTGGTCGCCGGTGACGGCGACGTCCTCGCGCAGCCGGTCCTTCTGGTTCGGCCGCTCGCCCAGCACCGCGTCGAACGACGCCATCGCGATCGGGACCAGGTCGGGGTGGGCCACCCAGGAGCCGTCGAAGCCGTCGCCCGCCTCGCGGTCCTTGTCCGCCTTGACCTTCTGATACGCCACCTTGTTCACCTCGGCGTCCCGGCGCGAGGGGATGAACGCGGCCATGCCGCCGATGGCGTGGGCCCCGCGCTTGTGGCAGGTGCGCACGAGCAGTTCGGTGTACGCGCGCATGAACGGCGCCGTCATCGTCACCGCGTTGCGGTCCGGCAGCACGTACTTCGGGCCGCCGTCGCGGAAGTTCTTCACGATCGAGAACAGGTAGTCCCAGCGCCCGGCGTTCAGCCCCGAGGCGTGGTCGCGCAGTTCGTAGAGGATCTCCTCCATCTCGAACGCGGCGGTGATGGTCTCGATCAGCACGGTGGCGCGGATCGTGCCCTGCGGGACGCCCACGTAGTCCTGCGCGAAGACGAACACCTCGTTCCACAGCCGGGCTTCGAGGTGCGACTCGGTCTTGGGCAGGTAGAAGTACGGGCCCTTGCCCTTGGCGATCAGCCGCTTCGCGTTGTGGAAGAAGTACAGGCCGAAGTCGACCAGGGCGCCCGGCACCGGCTCGCCGTCCACCCGCAGGTGGCGCTCGTCCAGGTGCCAGCCGCGCGGGCGCATCACCACGGTCGCCAGCTCCGCGTCCGGGCGCAGCGCGTACGTCTTGCCCTCGGGCGTGCCGAAGTCGATGCGCCGCTCGTAGGCGTCGATCAGGTTGATCTGGCCGCCGACGACGTTGGCCCAGGTGGGCGCCGAGGCGTCCTCGAAGTCGGCCAGCCACACGCGCGCACCGGAGTTGAGCGCGTTGATGGTCATCTTGCGGTCGGTGGGGCCGGTGATCTCCACCCGGCGGTCGTCCAGCGCGGCCGGGGCCGGGGCGACCCGCCAGTCGCCCTCCCGCACCGCGGCGGTCTCCGGCAGGAAGTCCAGCGTGCCGGTGCGGGCGATCTCGGCGCGGCGCTCGGCCCGGCGGGCCAGCAGTTCGGCGCGGCGCGGCGCGAACCGCCGGTGCAGCTCGCCGAGGAACGCCAGCGCCTCGGGCGTCAGCACCTCCTCGGCACGCGGGACGGTCTCGGCGCCGGTGACGACGGCCGAGGGGGACGGCGCTGCTGCGGACATGGGCTGTCACTCCTTCCCGCGCGGCCGTGTGCGGCGGCGGCGCGGCGGCGGCACGGGGTGCCGTGGTTCGTCGATCGGGACAGCGGAGCGACGGGCGGGTGTGCGGCGCGCCCGAGGCTTCTGCTGCGTGGAGCATAGTTTCTGCATAGTGGAAGATCAACGGTCTGTGGCACTGCGTGCAGGGTGATCGGAACCACCTTTTCGCAAGGCGGAAAGATCGTCGGCGAGGAGCCGCAGGTCGGCGGGGGTGTCGATGTCGTCCGGCGCCGCGAGGTCCGCGCACTCCACGAGTGTGACGCTGCTCTCGTACGCCTTGAGGTAGGCCCGAGCGCCCTGGTCACCGGTGGCGGAGGCGACGATGCCCGGCCAGTGCTCGATCCCGAACAGCACCGGGTGACCCCGCTTTCCGTCGTACGCGGCCGCCGCGAGCGCGGAGTCCGGCGCGTCCCCGAGCCCTTCGCCGATCACCCTGCGCACCGCGTCGGGGCCGATCCCCGGCTGGTCCACCAGCGCCACGACCACCGCCCGAGCCCGGCTGCCGGCCAGCGAGGCCAGGCCCCGGCGCAGCGAGGAGCCCATGCCCTCCGCCCACTCCGGGTTGTCGACCAGCCGGTACGGGCCGAGCCCGGTCGCCCGCTCCCGTACGGCGTCCGCCGCGGCGCCCAGCACCACGTGCACCGGGTCGCAGCCGCCCTCGCGCAGCACCCGCGCCGCGTGCTCGACCAGCAGGCCGCCGCGGTACTCCAGCAGGGCCTTGGGGCGCCCGCCCAGCCGCCGCCCGGCCCCGGCCGCCAGCAGCAGCCCCGCCACGGGGGCCGCCCGGCCGGGCGGGCCGCCGTCGCCGGCGGGGCGGGGCCGGCGGACGTCGTGCGGGTGGTGGTGGGAACCGTGGGTTCGCCGCTGCTGCGTCATGACTCCTGGATACCTCGCCCCACCCCGCTCCGGCGACGACGAACGCCGATCGGTCCCCTGGGGCGACGACGGGCGGGCGCGACGAAAGATGAGAAGTGGCCGGAGAACCATGAATTTTTCCCCAGATTTCGCTCTCCGTATGGCGCGATGCGCGGAGCGTGGCCTTTACTGGTCCGACTCTCAGCCAGCCGAAGGGGAGTTGGTCAGTGTCGAACGACCGGATCGGGCAGTGCGCCCGACCCGCCGCCGACCGTGACGAGGTCTGCGGCGAAGATCCGCGAGTGGCCGGACTGCGCAGGGCGGTCGGCCGCCTGCGCCGTGAACTGGCCTGCTACCGGCCCCAGTTGTCGGATCGTCAGGTAGCGGAGGAGGAGCTGGCGGTGCTCGACGCCGCGGTGGCGGACGGGTCGATATCCGTACCGCGCCTGCGCACCTCCTTACTGGTCGTCACCAGCGCCCTCGGATCGGTCAGCGCGCTCGCCGAACCGGTCGCCGCCCTTCGGTGCGCCATAGATCTCTTCGGCCCGAGCCCGTCGTCGTCCCCGCGCCCCGCGCACCCGTCGGACCGGGCCCCGTCCACCCACGGCTGAGGCCAACCGCACCGGGCGTCGGCCGCCGCCGGGGCCCGGTGCGGGGCAGCCCGCGGAAGGCCCCTCCGGGGCGATCAGCCCGCGCCGCCCGAGTTGGCCAGTGCCTGCGACAGCTGCCGCGCCACGTCCTGGAGCGCCGGGATGATCTTGTCCTGGGCGGCCTCGGTCACCCGTCCGGCCGGGCCCGAGATGGAGATCGCCGCCGCCGTCGGGTAGTCCGGCACGCTCACCGCGAGGCACCGCACGCCGATCTCCTGCTCGTTGTCGTCGATCGCATAGCCCGCCTCGCGGATGCGGGCCAGCTCCGCGAGGAACGCGTCCGGGTCGGTGATCGTGCGGTCGGTCGCGGCCGGCATCCCGGTGCGGCCGAGCAACGCCCTGACCTCCTCGGGCGGCACGGCGGCCAGCAGCGCCTTGCCCACGCCGGTCGAGTGCGGCAGCACCCGGCGGCCGACCTCGGTGAACATCCGCACCGAGTGTCGCGAGGGCACCTGCGCCACGTAGACCACCTCGTCGCCGTCGAGCAGCGCCATGTTGGCGGTCTCGCCGGTCGCCTCGACGAGGTCGGTCAGGTACGGCCGCGCCCAGGTGCCCAGCAGGCGCGAGGCGCTCTCGCCGAGCCGGATCAGCCGCGGGCCCAGCGCGTAGCGGCGGTTGGGCTGCTGGCGCACGTAGCCGCAGGAGACCAGGGTGCGCATCAGGCGGTGGATGGTGGGCAGCGGCAGCCCGCTGCTGGTCGACAGCTCGCTCAGGCCCACCTCGCCGCCCGCGTCCGCCATCCGCTCCAGCAGGTCGAAGGCACGTTCCAACGACTGCACGCCGCCGGTGCCGCCGGCCGAGCCGGTGGTCTTGGCGGTGCTGGCGGGCCTGCTGGAGCTCATCGACGGCACGTCCGGTCCTCTCGGAGCCTTTCGGGGGCCACTGGGACCGCCGGGGGCGTCCGGCGGATGTACCGCAGCCTACCGGGCGGTGGACGCGTGTTCACCGGCTGCGGCCTGCGCATCCGCCCCGCGCGACGCGTCCGGCGGCGTGATCGCGGGTGGTGGGCCCGCGCGATGCCGGGCCGCCGCCCGGGCCGCAAGTGTCCGGAGCTACCTTCTGCTCTACGGAACTTTCTTTCCATTTTGTGGAATCATCCAAACGTCGTCCCGTGTCGCGCGGTCGCTTCCGATGGGTCTTGACTGCCCGCGAGGGCCGGACCGAAGATTCGTTCAACAGAACGTTGAAGTTTCGTCGGAGTGCCGCCCCGGGAACGTCGCGGAGGCCTCCGGAACCGGAAAGTCGTCGGAAGGGGTGCGTGTGCCCGGCACTGAGCGCGTCGACCTGGTCCTGCGGTCCACGAGGGCCGTCACACCCGAGGGCGAGCGCCCCGCGGCCGTGGCGGTGAGCGGTGAGCGCATCGCCGCCGTCCTGCCCTACGACGCGCGGCTGCCGCGGGACGCCCGGGTGGTGGACCTCGGCGACGACGCCCTGCTGCCCGGCCTCGTCGACACCCACGTCCACGTGAACGACCCCGGCCGCACCGAGTGGGAGGGGTTCGACACCGCCACCAGGGCGGCCGCGGCGGGCGGCGTCACCACGATCATCGACATGCCGCTCAACAGCATCCCGCCCACCACCACCGTCGACGCCCTCCAGGTCAAGCGGCGCACCGCCCAGGCCAAGGCGCACGTCGACGTCGGCTTCTGGGGCGGCGCGGTCCCCGGCAACGTCAAGGACCTGCGTCCGCTGCACGACGCGGGCGTCTTCGGCTTCAAGTGCTTCCTGCTGCACTCCGGCGTGGACGAGTTCCCCCAGCTCGACCCGGCCCAACTCGCCGACGCGCTGGGCGAGATCGCGGGCTTCGGCGGCCTGCTCATCGTGCACGCCGAGGACCCCCACCTCATCGACGACGCACCGCCCGCCGCGGGCCGCCGGTACGCCGACTTCCTCGCCTCGCGGCCGCGCGCCGCCGAGAACACCGCCATCGAAGGGCTGATCACGCTCGCCCGGCGGATGAACGCACGGGTGCACATCCTGCACCTGTCGTCCTCCGACGCCCTGCCGCTGATCGCCGCCGCCCGGCGCGAGGGCGTACGGATCACGGTCGAGTCCTGCCCGCACTACCTCACGCTGAAGGCGGAGGAGATCCCCGAGGGCGCCACCGAGTTCAAGTGCTGCCCGCCGATCCGCGAGGCCGGCAACCAGGACGCCCTGTGGGGCGGACTCGCCGACGGCACGATCGACTGCGTCGTCTCCGACCACTCGCCCTCGACCGCCGACCTGAAGAACTTCGACACCGGCGACTTCGGCACCGCCTGGGGCGGGATCTCCTCGCTCCAGCTCGGCCTGCCCGCCATGTGGACCGAGGCCCGCCGCCGCGGCCACACCCTCGCCGACGTCGTGCGCTGGATGTCCACCGCGCCCGCCGCGCTCGCCGGACTGCCCGCCAAGGGCGCCATCGAGGCCGGCCGCGACGCCGACTTCGCCGTCCTCGCGCCGGACGAGACCTTCACCGTGGACCCGGTCGCGCTGCACCACCGCAACCGCGTCACCGCCTACGCGGGCCGCACCCTCACCGGCGTGGTGCGCGCCACCTGGCTGCGCGGACGGCTCATCGCGGACCACGGGGTCACCACCAGCCCGGCCGGCCGCCTCCTGCAACGCCCCTGAACCCGCCCCGCACGCAAAGGAGATCGCATGCCGCAGGTCACTCGCTTCACCGGCGACGCCCAGCCGTACCAGGAGGGCAGCGAACCGTACGCGGACTACCGCCGCGCGGACGCCCTGCCCTTCGACGACCTCGTCGACCTCGCCGACCGCCGCCTCGGCGCGGGGGTCGTCGCGGCCAACGACGAGTTCTTCGCCGAGCGCGAGAACCTGCTGATCCCCGAACCCGCCGTCTTCGACCCCGAGCGCTTCGGCCACAAGGGCAAGATCATGGACGGCTGGGAGACCCGCCGCCGCCGCGGCACCGGCGCCGCCACCCCGCACCCCACCGCCGACGACCACGACTGGGCGCTGGTACGGCTCGGCGCGCCCGGTGTCATACGCGGCCTGGTCGTGGACACCGCGCACTTCCGCGGCAACTACCCGCGTGCCGTCAGCGTCGAGGCCACCACCGCGCCGCTGTCCGCGTCCCCCGCCGACCTGCTCGGCGACGACGTGGAGTGGACCGAGATCGTCCCGCGCACCGAGATCGGCGGCCACGCGGCCAACGCCTTCTCCGTCGAGGCCGAACGCCGCTTCACCCACCTGCGCCTCAACCAGCACCCCGACGGCGGCATCGCCCGGCTGCGGGTCTACGGCGAGGTCGCCCCGGACCCGGAGTGGCTGGCGACCCTCGGCACGTTCGACCTGGTGGCGCTGGAGAACGGCGGCGTGGTCGAGGACGCCTCCGACCGCTTCTACTCGCCGCCCACCAACACCATCCTGCCCGGCCGCTCCCGCAAGATGGACGACGGCTGGGAGACCCGGCGCCGCCGCGACGACGGCAACGACTGGGTGCGCTACCGCCTCACCGAGCAGTCGGTGATCCGCGCGGTGGAGATCGACACGGCGTACCTGAAGGGCAACTCGGCCGGGTGGGCCGCGCTCTACGCCCAGGACCAGGCGTCCGGCCCCGACGCGGAGTGGGTGCAGGTCCTGCCCCGCACCCGGCTCCAGCCCGACACCGTGCACCGTTTCCTGGTCGACGCGCCGCCCGCCACCCACGTGCGCATCGACATCTTCCCGGACGGCGGGATCTCCCGGCTGCGGCTGTACGGCTCGCTGACCGACACCGGCGCCAAGTCGCTGGCGGACCGCACGGCCGAACTGTCGGGCTGAGGCGCCCGATCGAACTCCGCGGGCGGCCGGGGCAATCCTCTCGCCCCGGCCCCCTGCGGGCCCATACCCTTCACGTTCCCGCCGCAGCCGCGTGCGGGAAGTTCCGAGGAGGGGGCCACGCATGCCCGATCTGGCCGTCGTCGACCGCCAACTGGTGGACGCAGCAGTGGAGTTGGCCCGCTCCCGCTTCCCCGATGGCGAGCAGTGGTCGGGCGCGGCGGCGCTGCGGCTGGACGACGGCACCGTGCTGACGAGTGTCGCTCCGCAGCCACCGAACGTCGCGGTGAGCCTGTGCCACGAGACCGGTGCCCTCTGCGAGGCGTTCAAGCGCGACCGCCGGGTCGTGGCATCGGTCTGCGTCGTCGACGCGGGAGCCGGACGCGGCCACTGGGTGCTGACCCCGTGCGGCGTGTGCCAGGAGCGGCTGTTCGTGTACGGCCCGGACGTCGCCGTCGGCGTCCCCGAGCCCCAGGACCCGCGCCGCTGGCGCTCGTTGAGGCTACGAGACGTACAACCGCACTGGTTCGCCCGGGTGTTCCCCGAGGACCCGTGGCCGTACGGGGAAGCGGGGGAGTAGCGGCGGTTCCGCGCCTCAAGAACCGAGGACGGGCGGCCGACGCGATCAGCGCTCCGCTTGACCGGGAGGACGGCATGGCACCGGTGCGTAGCGCGCCGGGGGCACTTCACGTTCCGAGGTGATCTGCCTCTATGCTCTCGCGGTCCACGGTCGGCGTCGGGTCGTACCGTTCGGTGGAGGGAGACCGCCATGCGGCACAGGAACTGGGTGGTGGGCGGTGCGGCTGCCGCGATCGTCGCCGCGGGCGGCATGGGCGTGTGGCTGGCGGCCGGAAGCGACAGCAGCGCGACCACGCCGCGAGCTCGCCAGTACACAGACTTCAACGCCTGCGTACTGACCGACGGTCAAGGGGTGGTGGGGAGGCAAGCGGCGTCTGTCTGGTCCGGGATGGAGGACGCGTCGCTCACCACCCATGCCAAGGTCTCGTCGTTGCCCGTCTACGGTCCCGCCACGGTGGCGAACGCGGTCCCCTACGTGAACAGCTTGGTGCAGCGCCGCTGCGACATGGTTCTCGCGGTGGGCGGTGTGCAGGCCGCGGCGGTGGAACAGGTGGCTCCGCGTCATTCCGGAGTCCGGTTCGTGGTGATCGGGCAAGGTGTGCCACGCGCCAACGTGACCGTACTCAAAGCGGATTCGACGACCCGGTCCGCGGTCGCGGCGACGGTCCGGCAGGCGTCACGCGACTGATGCGTTCGGACTCGCATGGCCGCGGAACGCCCAAATCGTGCGGACCGAACGCTTGACCGCAAAGCCTTGGCAAGAACATGGCGGATTTTGTGGTCATTCTGTGAATCCGTCGGGAAGACTTCGCGAGCTTGTCTATCGATCTTGCTGGAGTCCCCATGCGTTCACGCGCCTTCCGTCGGTCCGCCCGGTTGCGGCGTGTCCACCGTCGCGTGGTCCGTTTCGTCGCGTTGCTGTCGCTGATCGGACTCGCCACGGTGATGGGCGGCGAGCAGGCCTACGCCCTCGGGCGAGGACTCCCGGCACTGTCCGTGCCCTCGCTCCAGCAGGTCGTCGCTTGGCTGAAGAGCCCAACGTCACCGCGCTGGGGTCACCTTCCGCAGCAGCAGTCCGGTACCGCATCGGGCCACGGCCACCAGGCGACGGCCGCCTCGACCCGGGCGGGACGCGGCACGGGCCGGGCACACACTCCGGGCACGGGGGAGCTCAAGCCGTACACGCCCCTGGGCCGCAAGGTCGACCAGGGCCCGTCCGCGACCCTCGGTCACGCGGGTTTCAACGCCCGCACGAGCAAGCTTGTGGCCTCCAAGTCCACGGCGAACTCGGACTACTACACCAACGCGGACGGCACGACCACCCGCCGGATCGCTCAAGGGCCGATCAACTACCGCGACACGTCCGGCACATGGCACCCCATCGACACTTCCGTCCATCGCGGCACCGACGGCCGGTGGCACGAGGGTGCCAACTCGCTCGGCGTGGACTTCGCGGACTCTTCGTCCAGCGCCGATCTCGCCCGCGTCGAGACCGACGGATCGCGCTCCTTCGGCTACGGCCTCGAGGGAGCCTCGAAGGTCACCCCCACGGTGTCGGGCGCCAAGGTCACCTACGCGGGAGTCTCTCCCCACACCGACCTGGTCCTCCAGCCGACCGCCACGGGGCTGAAGGAGTCCGTCGTCCTGGGCTCGGCGGACGCCGGAACGACCTGGACGTTCCCGCTGGACCTGAAGGGCCTGACCCCGTCTCTCGTCAAGGACGGTTCCGTCCAGCTGAGCGATGCGTCCGGAAAGCGCGTGGGAGAGATCCCGCCCGCGTACGCCTATGACTCCAAGATCGACCCGAGGTCCGGCGAGCGTGGCACCACGCACGCCGTCACCTACCAGCTGACTCGCACCAATACGGGCACCGCCCTCGTGGTCACCCTCGACAAGAACTGGCTGCGCGCTCCCGGCCGGGTCTTCCCCGTCACCGTGGACCCCTCCTACGACAACAGCCAGGCCGCCACCACCTACGCGGAGTCCGGCAACGCGGGCGACCACTCGATGGAGGAGACGATCAAGGTCGGCTCCTACGACAGCGGAACCCACGACGCGGTCTCCTACCTGTCCTTCCCGGACCTGGGCATCGACGGCTCCAAGGTGTCGGTGAGCGCGGCGTCGCTGACGCTGTTCGACGTGTGGGCGGCGACCTGCACGGCCGAGCGTCTCGACGTGGCCGCCGTGACCAAGGCATGGGCGCCCTCGCAAGTCACCTCCTACCCGGGGCCCTCGTACGGCTCCTCCATCGGCAACGTCACGCCGAGCGTGCCCAACGGCTGCGCCAACTCCGGTGGCGACATGTCGAAGGGCGACAACGTGACCGTCCCGCTGTCCACCAGCACGATCAACGCCTGGGCGAGCGGTTCGTCGAAGGACTACGGCCTCGCCGTCTACGCCTCGACCAGCGACAACCTGCACTGGAAGCAGTTCGGTTCGCTGTACGACCCGGGTGAGGCGCCCACCCTGTCGCTGACCTACACCGGCGCCATGCTGCCGCAGATCGTGAGCACCAGCCCGGACAACGGCTCGGTCGTGCCGACGCTCACCCCCCGGCTCGCCGCCACGGGGCAGATCGACCCCAACCTGACGGCCACACAGAAGTACGACTTCCAGGTGTACACCGCCGCCGGAACGAAGGTGGTGGACTCCGGGCTCATCACCGCCAACTCCTACCAGGTGCCGGCCGGAAAGCTGTCCTGGGGCACCTCCTACTACTGGGAGGTTCAGGCCTACGACGGCACCAACTACTCACCCGGCCCCAACTGGCAGTCGTTGACCCCGCAGGTGCCGCAACCCGTGGTCACCTCGCAGCTGTCGCAGAACACCGACAACCACGGCTACAGCCCGGCCATCGGCAACTACACCACCTCCGCGACCGACGCCAACGTCTCCGTGCCCGGGCCCTCCCTGTCGGTGGTGCGCGACTACAACTCCCGTGACCCCCGTACCACCGGTGCCTTCGGCGCCGGGTGGTCCAGCGTCTTCGACGCCCGAGCGACCGAACGGGACGACTCCAGCGGTGCGCTCGCCAGCGTCGAGGTGACCTACCCGGACGGCTCGGTGGTCGGCTACGGCAAGAACTCCGACGGGACGTTCTCTCCGCCCGAGGGCCGCTTCGCCACCTTCAAGAGCGTCTCCGGCGGCGGCTATTCGCTGACGGACAAGAACGCCACCGTCTACGCCTTCACCCAGTCGCTGGGCTCGGGTGTCTACGGCATCAGCTCGATCACCGACGCCAACGGCCGGGCCGAGACCTTCACCTGGTCCTCCGGCCACATCGTGACGATGACCTCGGTGGCCGCAGGGCGCGCCCTGCACCTCGCCTGGTCCACACCCACCGGCGCCACCTTTGCCCACGTCATGTCGGTCGCCACCGACCCCGTCACGGGTACCGACCAGAGCACAGCCCTGACCTGGAACTACGGCTACACCGCCGATGAACTGACCCAGGTCTGCTCGCCGTCGGACGCCACCCACTGCGCCACGTACGGCTACACGGCCGGCTCCGACTACTACAACCAGGTGCTCGACCGTGCGCCGAGCTCGTACTGGCCCCTCAACGAGACCTCAGGGACGACCGCCAGGAGCGCCGTCCTCGCCCAGGAGGGCGCGGACGACGGCACCTACTCCAACGTGACGCTCGGCCAGCCCGGCCCACTCGCCGGCGGGACCGCGACGGCCGCGGGCTTCAACGGCTCCTCTTCCTCCGTCCAGCTGCCCGACCTCGAACTGGGCACCTCCTCCTCGCAGTCGATATCCCTGTGGTTCAAGACCTCCACGGCGTCGGCAGGAGTGCTCTTCGGCTCGTCGGACATGCCGATCCAGGCCAGCGCGACGAAGGGCGACTTCACGCCTTCGCTCTACGTCGGCAGTGACGGCAAGCTCAACGGCCTGTTCTGGTACGGCACCACCACCACGCCCATCACCACGTCGTCGTCCGTGGCCGACGGCAAGTGGCACCATGTCGTCCTCACCGGGTCGTGGACCTCGCAGGTGATGTTCCTCGACGGCAAGCAGGTGGGCACCTCCGGCGGATACGGCAGCTTCGGCTTCACGGGCAACATGCCGTGGCTGTTCACCCATGTGTACCTGGGCACCGGATACCTCGGCAGCACGTGGCCCGACGAACCGCACAAGGGCTCGTCGACGATCTACGCGACCTACTTCAACGGTTCGGTGGCTGACGCCTCCTTCTACGACCAGCCGCTGACCGCGTCCGACGTGAGCGCGCAGTACCAGGCAGGCACCCAGCAGGCTCACCTGCTGACCTCGGTCACCCGGCCGTCCGGCAAGGCCTACGCGACCATCGCCTACGACCCGATCACCGGTGCGGTCACGCATCTGACGGACGAGAACGGCGGCTCGTGGTCGATGGCCGCGCCCACCGTCTCCGGCTCGAGCCAGGTCTACCGGGGCGCTGTCCTCGGCTCGAACCCGGCCGCCTACTTCAGGCTGGGCGAATCCGCGGGGGCCTCGCAGGCGATCGACGAGGTCAACTCGGGGAACGCCACGTACTCCGGCGTCACCCTCGGCACCGGCGGTCCCTTCTCGGACGAGACGGCCGCCTCCTTCAACGGCACCTCGTCCTACGTGCTGATGCCGTCGAGCGACGCGGTCACCACCGGGCCCGCCTCGGCGGAGATGTGGTTCAAGATGCCGTCCGGCAACACGGCGGGCGGTGTGCTCCTCGACGAGGAGAAATGCGCCATCACCGCCAATCCCGTCGGCTGCGGCGGCTACGACCCGGCCCTGTACGTCGGCACCGACGGCAAGCTCTACGGCAAGTTCTGGGACAGCAACGGAACCGCCGACCAGATCGTCACCTCGGCCAAGGTCAACGACGGAAAATGGCATTCGGTCCTGCTGACCGCCTCCACCACCGCCCAGGCGCTCTACCTCGACGGCAACCAGGTCGGCACCACCTCCGCCGCTCTCGCCTCCACCGGCACGGGATACCTCTATGTCGGAGCGGGAGCAGCCGGCGGCAACTGGACCAACCACCCCACCAATACCCTCGGTTACTTCCCCGGCTCGATCGCCGAGGTCGCCTTCTACCGCGGTCAGCTGACCGGCCAGGAGGCCGCGCAGCACTGGGCCGCGGGCGGTGCCTCCGCAGGCCTGGCGCCTATGGAGACGGTCAAGGTGACCGACCCCGGCGGCAAGACGGACACCTACCAGTACGACATCCTCAACGGCTTCCGGATGCTGTCGCAGACCGACGGACTCGGCGACCGGACGTCCTACGGATACGACACCCGGGGATTCCTCTACACCGAGACGGACCCGGACGGAGACACCACCGTCACCGGGCACGACGTGCGGGGCAACGAGGTCTCCCGCACGACGTGCCAGGACCAGGCCGCCCAGGAGTGTTCGACGACCTACACCACCTACCTGCCCGACGACACCACCGCGCAACTGACACCCAACGCGCAGAACGACCTGGTGGCCACGGTCCGCGACGGACGCTCGGCATCCGCCACCGACACCACCTACCTGACCTCGTACTCCTACGACGCGGCCGGCAACAAGACCGGAGTGACGACGCCACCGGTCGCCGGATTCCCCAACGGCCGTATCACCAGGATCAGTTACACCGACGGCATGAGCGTCGCCGCGGCCGACGGCGGGTACGCCCCCAAGGGCCTGCCCTACAGGACGGTCTCCCCGAGCGGGGCGACCACCACCATCACGTACTTCAAGGACGGCGACGTCGCCTCCGTCACCAACCCCGACGGGCTGGTGACCCGCTACACCTACGACAACCTCGGACGCGTCCTGACTAAGACGGACACGTCCGACAGCTACCCCAGCGGACTGACGACCAGCTACACCTACGACGGCGACTCGCAGGTGCTCACCGAGACCGACCCGGCCATCACCAACCGCGTGACCGGTGCGGTGCACCAGGCGCGGACGACCACCGCCTACGACCCTGACGGCATGGTCTTGTCCCAGACGGTCGACGACCTGTCCGGTGGTGACGCCTCCCGCAAGGTGGCCAACACCTATGACGTCTATGACCAGTTGGCCTCCACCGAGGATGCCGCCGGCGACACCACCACGTACACCTACGACGCCTACGGCAACAAGGCGACCGAGCAGGACCCCGACGGCAACACCCTGGCCTACACCTACGACCCGAACGGCGACCTGCTCACCCAGACCCTCAAGGCCTACACCGGGGACCCCGTCAACCCGTCGGCGGCCAAGGACCTCGTGGAGACCTCACGTGCCTACGACCCGGCCGGACGGCTCCAGTCCGAGACCGACGCGATGGGCGACACGACGTCGTACACCTACACCGACAACGGGCTGAAGGCGACCGTCACCCGGACCGACTCCACCGGCAAGAACAGCTACGTGCAGGAGTCGGACAGCTACGACGCGGCGGGCAACCTGGTCAAGCAGGTGACCAACAACGGCGCGACGGCCACCACGTCCACCTACGACGCGGCGGACCGGGACACCTCGACCACCGTCGACCCCACGGGCGTGGACCGCACCACCACCCTCGCCTACACCCCCGACGACCACATCGCCACCAGCACCATCACCGACGCCACCGGGGCGACGACCACCACGAGCACCACCTACGACCCGATGGGCAACGAGACCAGCACCTCGGTGGACCAGGACGGATCGGGCCACCCGAACGTGTGGTGGCCACTGAACCAGACCTCGGGCAGCACGGTCACCGACGAGTCCGGGTCCGGGAACACCGGCGTGGTGAGCAGCGGCGTCACGTGGCAGGACAACGCGGCCGTCCTGTCCGGCAGCCAGTCCCAGGACATCGCGACCAACGGCCACGCGCTCGACACCGCGTCCTCCTACACCACCACCGCCTGGGTCAACCTGGCAGCGGCCGGGGCCGCGAACGACCAGACCGTCGCGTCTGCCTTCGGCAACAACGCCACCTCCTTCTCCCTCGGCTACCGCGCTGCCAGCAAGGCATGGGTGGTGAACCTCGCCGCCTCCGACACCGTCGGCGCCAGCGGCACTCAGATCACCGCGGGCACCAACACCGCGACCACCGGTACCTGGACCCAGGTCGCCTACACCTTCGACGCCTCCACCGGTACGGGGACGCTCTACGTCAACGGCTCGGCGGCAGCCAGCGGCATTAACACCACCCCCTGGGACGCTCCGCACCAACTGGCCGTCGGCCTGGGCTGGTACAACGGGCAGGGAACCAACCCGCTCAACGGGGAAGTCTCCGACGTCCAGGCGTACCAGCGCCCCCTGTCGGCCTCCGACATCCAGTCCCTGTACTCGGCCGGCCGCACCGGCGGCACGACCGCGTCGTCCACCAGCGCCACCACCAAGTGGACGCTCGACCAACGCGGCCTCCCGACGCAGATGACCGACCCGGACGGCAACGTCACCAACTACACCTACGACGAGGCCGGCAACCTGGTCGTCACCAGCTCCCCGGCCGTCGAGGCCGAGAGCGACGGTGGCCCGCAAAGCATGGTGCACCCGGTGACCACGGTCGGCTACGACGCCTTCGGGGACCAGACCGAGACCGAGGATCCCGACGGCAACGTCACCACCACCGCGTACGACGCCGACGGCCGCAAGGCGAGCCAGACCCTGCCGTCCTACACACCGCCCGGCTCGTCCACCGCGATCGCCGATGCCACCACGTCCTGGACCTACGACGGCGACGGCAACGTCACCAAGAGCACCGACCCGCTCCAGAACTCGACGTCCTACCTCTACGACCAGCTGGGCGACACCGCCCAGACCACCGACCCGTCGGGCGGCGTGACCCACACCGTCTACGACGCCAACGGCGAGGCGTTGGCGGTGACCGACCCGGTCGGGGCGCAGACCCAGGCCACCTACGACTACCTCGGCCGTCCGCTCACCTCGACGTCCCTGGAGCGCTACCCCAGCACCGCCGCGTACACCACGACCAACTCCTACACGGCCTCACCCGTCAACCCGGGTGGTGCCTTCCTCGCGTCGAGCACCAGCCCGGACGGGACCAGCACGTCGTACGGCTACGACAACGTCGGCGAGAAGACCGAGTCGACCGACGGCGCCGGGAACACCACGCGCTACACCTACGACCTCCAGGGCCGGCCGACCGGCACGACGCTGCCGGACGGCACGTCCCGCACGGTCGCCTACGACCAGCTGGGCGACCCCGTGGAGGTCACCTCCCTGGACACCGACGGCAGCACGGTGCTGTCCTCCCAGTCGGCGACCTACGACGCCGACGGCAACCTGATGTCGGCCACGGATCCGGACACCCACACCACCACCTACACCAGGAACGCTCTGGGCGAGGTCGTGAGCGAGGTGCAGCCGGTCGACGCGTCCCACTCGATCACCACGTCGTTCGGCTACGACGCGTCGGGCAACGGAACCCGGTACACCGACGGCCGCGGCAACGCCACGTACTACACGTACAACTCCTGGAACCTGCCCGAGTCCACCATCGAGCCGTCGGTGAGCACGTCGACCTACAGCTACACCTCGGCGGCCGACTCGACGTTCACCACGACCTACGACGCCGACGGACGGGCGGTCGGCCAGACGCAGCCCGGCGGCGTGACCGTCACCACCGGCTACGACAAGCTCGGCGACGTCACCTCGCAAACAGGCAGCGGTGCCGAAGCGGCCACTGCGGACCGTTCGTTCACCTACGACGCGGACAGCCGTATGCTCACCGCGGCCACGGCGGCGATCGGCAGCACCACACCCGCGACCAACGAGAACTTCGGCTACGACGACCGCGGCGACCTGCTCAGCATGGGGGGATCGGCGGGCACCAGCTCGTTCTCGTACAACGGCGACGGGCTGCCGACATCCGTCACGGATGCCGCCGGCACCACGAGTTACGGCTACGACGGGGACGACAGGCTGGCCACGCTCAGCGACCCGGCCACCGGAACCCAGCTGACGTACGGCTACAACTCCCTGTCCCAGCCGACCTCCGTGCAGTACGGCACCAACGGCGACACCCGCACGTACGGCTACGACCACCTCGGCAGGCTGACCGGCGACACCCTGAAGACGTCGGCCGGCGCGACCGTGGCCTCCATCGGCTACGGCTACGACGCCAACGGCAACGAGACCAGCAAGACGACCAGCGGTCTGGCAGGAGCGAGTAACAACACCTATACGTACGACTGGGCGAACCGGCTCACGTCGTGGAACGACGGCACCAACACCACCGACTACGCCTACGACGACTCCGGCAACCGGATCCGCGCCGGTTCGAACGTCTACACATACGACGCGCGAGACCAGCTCACCAGCGACGGGCTCAACACCTACACCTACAGCGCCCGCGGAACGATCACCAAGCAGGCCTCCACGTCGGCCTCGGACGACTTCACATCCGACGCTTTCGGCCAACAGGTCACCCAGGACGGTCACACCTACGTGACCGACGCCCTGGGGCGCGCCATCACCGACACCACCGGTGCCGGCAGCTCGACCACGTTCGCCTACCTCGGCACGGGCAACACCCTCGCCTCGGACGGCTCCAACACCTACACCTGGACACCCGACGGTTCTCTCGTCGGCATCGGCACGCCGAGCGGTGACCCCACCACCGGAACCCTCGCCTACACCGACCAGCACGACGACGTCGTCGGCGACTTCTCCGCCGGTGGCACGGCGATGACCGCGTCCACGGGGTACGACCCGCTGGGCGACGTCACGGGCACGACCGGCACACCCGAGGGCAAGCTCGGCTATCAGTCCGGCTGGACCGAGTCCGACAGCGGCAAGGTCAACATGGCGGCGCGCTGGTACAACCCGGCCGTGGGCCAGTTCATGGACAAGGACACCGCGTCCCTGAGCCCGATGCCGAACTCGACGGCTGCCAACCCCTTCGCGTACGCCAACGACAACCCGCTCACCGACACGGATCCGACCGGTCACTGGTCGATCAGCGGCGCCTGGCACGACGTCACCCACGCGGCGTCCTCCGCCTGGCACGCCGTGACGCACGCGGTCTCCTCGGCTTACCACTACGTCGCGGACGCGGTCTCCAGCGCGTGGGACACCGTCACGACCTACGCGGAGAAGGCCTGGGACTACACGACGCGGGCCATCTCCAACGAGATCGACTCCCTCGACCGGGAAATCGACCGGCTCGACCGGGAGATCGCCGAAGTCAACCAGGAAATCGCCGACGCGGAACGAACCATCAAGGCGCGAGCCGCCCAGGCGGCACGCAGCGCGGCCTCAGCCATGTCCCACGCTTACCACGGCACGGTGCACGCGGTGGCCACCGCCTACCACGCGGCGGCCAAGGCCGTGAACACCAGCGCGGTGTTCATCAAGAACCACGCCGCCGCCATCGCGTCGTTCGCCGCGTCCACCGTGGTCTTCGCCGGCTGCGAGGCGGCGATCACGGCAGGCAGCGGCGCAACCCTCGCCGTCCCCGGCGCAATGCTGTGCGGCGCGCTCGCCGGTGCCGTGGGTGGCGCCATCGACCAGGGCGCTAAGTGCATGGACGGCCAGAAGGGGGCCTGCTCGGTCGGCGCCTTCGCCACCTCGGTCGGAGTCGGCGCGGTCGGTGGAGCCATCGGTGGCGGTATCGGAGGCGCGCTCGGCGGCAAGCTGGCCGAGTCGGCCCTCGGCGACAGCCTGCCGAAGCTGGTGACCAACACACTGGAGGGAGCGGCGGTCGGCGGCACATCAGGCGCCGTGACGGGCGCCGCCGCCTACGGGATCACCTGTCCGGAGAGTGGCACGGGGTGCTCCTGGTCGGGAGCGGCCCACGCCACCGCGGGAGGCGCGGTCTCCGGAGCGATCGGCGGAGCGGCGGGCGGTGCGCTCTCCACCGCGGCGGGGGCGTTGCGGGACGCGTTCTCGGGGTGCGGTGGAACGCACAGCTTCACCGGTGCGACGCCAGTGCTGATGGCCGGCGGTTCCGTCAAGCCCATCGACCAGGTCAAGGTCGGCGACAAGATTCAGGACAGTGTCCCGGGTCAGAAGGGCACGCAGACACACACCGTCCAGAAGGTCATCGTCACCCACACCGACCACGACTTCGTGAAGCTCACGGTGAAGCGGGTCGGCCGCCTGAAGGCGGCCGTGGGCAAGGCGGCCGTCGGACTGGCGGCCACCGCCGCCGCGGTGGTCGGCTTCACCCAGCCGGCCATGGCCGCCGATCACCACCCCGCGCCTTCCGGTGTCCACGCGACGGCTTCCTCCGCCGCCCCGAAGCGCGCGTCTGGCGCCACCGTCCAAGGCGACACCCTCACCACGACCTTCCACCACCCCTTCTACGACGAGTCCCGCTCGTCCTTCGTCGACGCCCAGCACCTCCAGGCAGGCGACCTCCTCCAGACCCCGACCGGCCCGGCCGAGGTCACAGCGCTGCACCTATACCACGCCAACACCACGACGTACGACCTGACCATCGGTGGGTTGCATACGTACTATGTACTCGCCGGTACCACGCCGATCTTGGTGCACAACACCGATAGCGGTTGCGGATTTACGGATCTCTATCATGGAACGACCAAGTCGGCAGCAGCTAATATTAGGGCCAATGGGGTCGATACTAGTTTCTCCTCGCGCCCAATGGACTTCGGCAATGGTTTCTATACGACGAGGGACCCGCAGCAGGCAGCTGACTGGGCGGCCAGGTTTGGTAAGAATGGCACGGTCCTCCACTTCCGTATTCCGACGAGTCAGCTCGATTCACTGAACTCACTATCGTTCTCCGAAGGTGATTCCTCCCTTGCGGGATTCGTTCGGGGGTATCGCGGGGGGAGTACCGACACTCCATACGATATGGTGGAGGGTCCTATGCTTATGAACCCTGGCAAGTTCATGAAGGGAGCATCACCAGTCTGGGGAGGCAACCAGGTCACGTTCTTCGGTGACACCGGGCCGATGCTCGATGCGGGATTGCAATGAGGTGAAAGATATGACCGAATTTATTGCCAACGTATCCGATGAAGTGGGTGAACTTCTTCGCGAGACTGCGGATGAGATGACGGCCATGTTCGGCATCAGCAGGGCCGAGGCGGTTGCGCGAATTAATGCCCAATGGGAAGGGCAAGAGTTCCTAGAGCGAAGCGATATTGTTCTCCATGAGGATAGTTACTATTGGTCGCTCTTTATTTACTACGACGGCGATGTTCCCGACTGGAGTCCCGAAGCCGATCGGTCATCGTGGAGCGTGAAGTCGGCGCCATTGCGAGATTCCGAATTCTGGACCATCGCCGAAGCATGAAAGAAGCCCCACCGGATGCAATTACGGTGGGGCTTCGGGGTGCTTGACGGCAGTAGTTGACGGCAACGTCAGTGGACAGGTGCTGCACGAACGGGTGGTTCGTCGCCGTGGCCGGGTCGGGCGGCGGGCTGGGCGGGGCTGCGGAGGGCGTTGCCGAGAAGGTCGATGGCGTCGCGCTGGAGGCGGAGTCGGACGTGGGCGTACACCGTGGCGGTCACTCCGATGTGGGCATGGCCCAGCAGCTCCTTGATCACGACGAGTTCGACGCCCTGCTCCAGGAGCAGTGTGGCCGCCGAGTGCCGGAGATCATGGAAGCGGATGCGGCGCAGTGCGGCCCGGCGCAATAGCGCGTTGAAGTGCCGGGTGAGCGTGGCGCCCTCGATCGGCGAGCCGTCGGGCCGGGTGAAGACGTAGCCGCTCGCCCTCCAGCTGGTCCCCGCCGCCTCGCGTTCCTGTGCCTGCCGGTCTCGGTGCTGTTCGAGAGAGCGCAGGCACTCGGTGGGCAGGGCGATGCGTCGCTCCGAGCTCTGGGTCTTGGTCGGCAGAGCGGTCAGGCCGCCGCTGTTGGTGCGTTGGAGGGTGCGGCGGATGCTGGCGGTTCCGCCGGCCAGGTCGAGGTCTTCCCAGCGCAGGCCGAGGAGTTCGCCCTTGCGCAGGCCGGTCGCGCAGGGCGAGTTCGAACAGCGCGCTCAGCCGGTGCCCGTGCGTGGCGGTCAGGAGCGCGCGGGCTTCTTCGGCGGTGAGGGGTTCGAAGCGGCGGGGTCGGGGTGTGCCCATACGGACGTTGCGGGCGACGTGCGCGGTATCTCTTCCTCGCGGACGGCGTGTTCTAGGGCGGACTTGAGGACGGAGTGGACGTAGGCGAGCGTGAGCGGCGACAGCCGCTTTCGGCAGCAGTTCCCGGCCGCGCAGCACTGCGGCTGGTCGCGGGCGGCGTCGAGACCGCGTGCGCAGCACTGGCAGGTGGTGCGGAGTTGGTCGAGCCAGGTGCGGACGTCCTTGGCGAGCTTCTTCTTGCCGAGGCCCGGGATGAGGTAGAGGCGGACGCAGGCGGTGTAGCGGGTGTGGGCGTTCTCCCGGAGGCGGTGGACGGCGACGGTCTCCAGCCAGTAGGTGAGGAACGCGGCCACGCTGCCCTGCGCTGGGGGGGCTATGCCGCGGTTGCTGGCGGCGACCTTCTCGGTCAGTAGGGCCAGGGCCTCCTTCCGCGTGGTGCCGTAGACGTGGATGCGCTTGCGGGTGTCGCCTGCGGCGAGGACGTATCCGGCGGCTTCCCAGCGGCCGTCCTTGCGCTGGTAGACGGTGCCGTCGCCGTTGGCGCGGACCCTGCGCGAACCGGTGCTGTGCGTGGAGGTGGGGTTGGTGTCGGGGGTGGTCATCAGGCTGCCTGTTCGAGTTGGTGGTGGACAAGGGCGTACAGGGCGTGTGCGGGGATGCGGCGGGCGCGGCCGATGGTGAGGGAGGCGAGTTGGCGGGTGCGGATGAGGTCGTAGACGGTGGAGCGGCTGATCTTGAGGCGGGCCATGACCTCGGGGACGGTGAGCAGTTCGGTGTCGGCGGTCACGTGGTCACCTCACTGTGGGCAGGGGCGGTCAGCGGGGCGGTGGAGTGACCGGCCAGGTCACCAGAGCGTTGCGCCTTCCGGGAGCGGGTCGGTTGTTCGAGGCGGGAGTTCCGTGCAGCGGCGAGGAGGTCTGCGAGGTGGGCGAGTTCGGGCAGGAGGCCGGTTCCGGCGTACTGCCACTGCGAGATCACCAGGGTCGTGACCGTGTCGACGCGTCGCCCGCTCTCTGTGTGCCGATCGCTGGGGTGGCCGGCATTGGGGTCGGTGTGACCGGCGGGCAGGTCAGCGCGGTCAGTGCGGTCGCTGTGCTGGTCAGTGACTGGCTGGCCCACGCCAGCCTGCTCTTGGGCGTCGTCTTGGCGGGTGCGCCAGGCGGTGCGTTCGGCGCGGAGCTGGGTGAGGGTGGTGGAGTAGTGGCGGGTGCGGGTGGAGAAGTGGCCTCGGAAGCCGAGCGTGTGGGCCCACTGCCGCAGGCGGAGGTGGGCGTGCTCAGGGCGGACACCGAGGTGCCAGGCGGTGCGGATCATGCGGCGGGCGTGGTCGGTGAGGTCGTGCTGGGCGAGTTCGGCCAGGAAGCGCAGTCGGCGGTCGAGGGTGCCGGTGGTGGTCTCGGCTCCCTTGGTGGCGTACTTGGCGATGTAGGCGGCGACGTGCCGGTCGGTGACGGGAGCACTGTCGGTGAAGTCGGTGCTGCGGATCGCGCGGACGTCGATCTGCCGCCCGAACCGGAACACCGCGAACTCCGACGGCTGTACCCCATCGGTCGCCCCGGTGCCGAGGAGACGTTGAGGTTGAACACGGGTCCGCTTCGCAGCGGCGCGGACGGCGTGGTCGAGGAGCCCAGTGGTGGCCCAGTCGGGCGGGGCGCTGTTGGGGCCGGTGGGTCCGTCGATGCGGATGACGGTGTGGAAGTGGATCTGGCCGCGCTTCTGGTACTCAGCGACCTTGGCGTACGACAGGGTCGCGTGGTGGCGCAGGGTGCGCTGGGTCAGTCCGGCGGCGTGGGCGATCTCGCGGCGCAGATGGGTGGTGAATCGGGCCCACAGGGCGGGGGCGTGGGCGTTCCACAGAACCGCCCCGGTGTAGTCGTACCTTCCCGGGTTCAGCGGCGTCCCGAGCAGCGGGTCGCCGTCGCTGTGCCGGGCTCCGCACGCGCACGGAGACGCGCCGGGTTGGTTGTGGACGGGGCCGAAGCCGGGGGCGGTCAGGGTCGCGAAGACGCGCGGGTGGCTGGCGACGCTGGTCGGAACCGTCTTGCCGCCGCGCAGTCCGGCGGCGATGAGCTGGTAGGTGTCGTACCGGTAGACATTCGAGCAGGAGCGGCAGCGGGTGGCGCGGCGGTTGCCGCAGCGCAGCAGGAGTTCGCCGGCCGGGAGGTGGCGGGTGTCGAGGTGGTCGAGGATCTGGCCGGTGGCGGCATTGAGGCGGGTGCGGTGTCCGGTCATCCGGATCGGGCGGGCGCAGCCGCCGAGTGAGCCGATCTGCCGGGCCAGGGGTGCGAGGTGTCCGGCGGCGGCGAGCTTGGCCAGCTTGGCGGTCAGCCGCGCCCGGCGTTCCAGTGCCGAGCCCCTGTTCACGGACATGTCGGCGCTGCTGGTGAGCGACGGTGCCGCGAACGCTGCGCTGGCGGGAGTGGCGGTGGTGGGGAGTTGGAGCTGTGCGGGCATGAGGACAGACCTCCGGCAGGAGTCGGGAGAAGAGGAGTGGCGGCTGAGGGGCGACCCGGGTGGTCAGCGCGCAGGGGCACGGCGCGCCTGGCAGCGGGCGCGGATGGTGGGCCGGGGACGTCTGGCCTGGTCAGCGGTGGTGTTCACCAGCGGTGCGTGAAGGTAGCATCGCTTCAAGCGCGCATTCAAGTGCATCCCTCCTCATCTGTTTCGGTGGCCGGTGGGGACGCGAGTACTGTGGCCCCGGTCTTCCGTTTTGGACGGGCCGGACTTCGGTGATAGTGGCGCGGAGAGAGCGGGTGACCTGCGGTGACTGTGGGACGGCGGGGGCGTAGACCGGCGGGCAGCGCGGTGCTTCTGACCTTTGAGGTCATCGCCGAGGCCCTGCGGGAGCGCATCCGCTCGGGCGGGCTGAAGCCGGGTGACGCGTTGCCGACGCAGGCCGTGTTGATGGCGGAGTTCGGGGCCTCCAGCCTGTCCGTGCAGAAGGCCATGGCCCTCCTGAAGCGGGACGGCTACGCGATCTCCCGCCCCGGCAAGGGAGCCTTCGTCGCCCACCCCGACGCCGACGGCGACTCAGGTGACGGGGCGACGGGGGACGCGCCCGTCGGCGGGACGGCGGGACGCGTTGAGGCGCTGGAGCTGGCACTGGCCGAGGCGCTTGATCAGCTCACCAGCCTGCGTGCCCGCGTCGAAGCACTTGAAGCGGGCGGGACCGAGCGAGGCCGCTGACCCGTCGGCCCCTGGATGTTCAGGGCCGGGGGGGGTGTGCGTCCAGATTTTCTCTACGAGGTTCTAGAAAGCCAGGTCACATGCTGGACATCGGGGGAATCGCATCGATGCTGCGGGGCTACGAGTGAGGGGTAGGAGTGGATATTGAGCTGTTGATGGAGCGCCTTGGAAAGTCTGGCGTTACCATGATTCTCAAAGTGGATCACGAGAGGATGCAGGCCGAGGAGAACCCCTGGACGCTGGTAATGTCCGGCCCAGGCTTGGGCGAGAGTAGTCTTATCCGCACGGATGCGTCGAGCCTCAAGGATTGTCTTGATTATGGCCTTCGAGAGCTGCGCTCCCATCCAGGAGAATGGGATTGGGTCGACCAATATAATTAGGAATCACCGTGGCCCCGCCGGATGCGTTCCGGTGGGGCCACTGGGGTGTCTGGCGGCAGTAGGTGACCGCAACGTCAGCGGATGGGTGTCGTACAAAGGGGCGAACGGCGACCTGAAACTCATGATGGACAATAACCCTGGACTCGGGCCGCCGCTCCGTGGTAAGCAGATTTTTGCAGACGCGATGGCCCACTCCGGCGATCGTGTGAAGTCTGTACAGGGGTACTGGCGCTATAGCGAAAATTTGGCAGCCCTCAACGGCGCCGCCTCCAGCGGTGGGGGGTTTGGGGGATGCGCGAGAGGTACGTGGACCGGCGAGCTGCTGACTTCGGGTTCACCCGAGTAAAGATTGTTCAGGCAGGCGAGGGTGTTGATGGATGTAAGGTCGTATCGGCTCTGTTCGGGCGAGAGTGATGTCGAATGAGTAGCGCACGCATGGTCCTTTTGGGGAAGGCTAAAGAGCAGGATTGTCCACCGCTGGTCGCGATTCGGAAAATCAGAGAAGCGGGACTGTTCGAGGTCGGCAGGGAGTTCAATATCGCTGTTGACTTGAAGACGGTGTACGGGCTGACCCCCCAACAGCTGCATGACGTCGTCGGGTGGTTCAGAGGCGTAGTTTCGGACGAAGACCTTGAGGAGACATTTCCAGAATGATCGACGTCCTTGAGCCTGGTATCGACGCTTGTGCTTCGGGTTCGAATCGCCGCCCTCGCCTGCGCCTGCAGCCTAAGGTGTAGACGTCGCGGGGAGGCCGACGCTCGGGGTTGGCCCGCGATGCGGGGATGCGGGACTGAGGTCCTGGAAACCTTCCTGCGCAGGAAGGTGACGTGCGAGAGCCGTGGCCTCCGGTCCTCCTCAGCTGTCACCCATGACAGCTGAGGAGGACCGGAGACCACGGCGGCCCGGGCCCGCGCGGACGGGCCGTTCACCCCCTGGGCGCCCTGTGCGCGCCAGTGCGGTCCGTCCCTCGGTCCGGCTCACCTCCGGACCGGTGCGGGCCCGGGCCCGTTTCAGGCCGCCCGGCGTACGCGCCTGCGGTGGGCGGCGATGATCTCCGCGTAGCGCCGGCCGCTGCCCTTGACCGTGCGCGCCTGCGTCGCGTAGTCCACGTGCACCAGACCGAAGCGCTTGTCGTAGCCGTACGCCCACTCGAAGTTGTCCAGCAGCGACCACGCGAAGTAGCCGTCCAGCGGCACCCCCTTGCGCACCGCCCGCGCGCACGCCGCCACATGGGCGTCGAGGTACGCCGCGCGTTCGGGGTCGGCGACCTGGCCCTCGGGCCCCACGGTGTCCGGGTAGGCCGATCCGTTCTCGGTGATCAGGATGCGCCGGGCGCCGTACTCCCGGGTCATCCGCAGCAGCATCCGCTCCAGGCCGTCCGGCCTGACCTCCCAGTCCATCCCGGTGCGCGGCACACCGGGCAGGTAGACCTGGCGGGCGCGCGGCGGCGGGCCGGTGGGATCGTCGGCGACGACGTGGCGGAAGTAGTAGTTGAGGCCCAGCCAGTCCAGCGGCGCCGCGATCGCCTCCAAATCGCCTGCCTGGATGGGGAGTTCGACGCCGTAGAGGTCGACCATGTCCTGCGGGTAGCCCCGGCCGTGCAGCGGGTCCAGCCACCAGCGGTTGGTGTGGCCGTCCGCGCGCACCGCCGCGGCGCGGTCCGCCTCGCGGTCGGTCGCCGGTTCGCACGGGCTGAGGTTGTTGACGATGCCGATCCGCGCGCCCGGCACCTCGGCGCGCAGCGCGGCGACCGCCCTCGCGTGCCCGAGGTGCAGGTGGTATGAGGCGCGCACGGCCGCGGTGACGTCGCGCAGGCCCGGTGCCATCCGGCCTTCCAGGTGGCCGATCCACGCCGAGCACAGCGGCTCGTTGAGCGTCGCCCACTCCCGCACCCGGTCGCCCAGCGCCCGGCCCACCACGCTCGCGTACTCACCGAGGTGCTCGGCGGTCTCCCGGTGCGGCCAGCCGCCGCGATCCTGGAGGGCCTGCGGCAGGTCCCAGTGGTAGAGCGTGGCGTACGGCGTGATGCCCGCTTCCAGCAGCCCGTCCACCAAGCGGTCGTAGAAGTCGAGCCCGGCCCGGTTGACGGCGCCGGTGCCCTGGGGCAGGACGCGGGGCCAGGCGATGGAGAAACGGTAGGCGGTGATGCCCAGTTCCTTGAGCAACGCGATGTCCTGCGGCCAGCGGTGGTAGTGGTCGCAGGCGACGTCACCGGTGTCGCCGCGGTCGATCGCCCCCGGCACCCGGCAGAAGGTGTCCCAGATGGACGGCGCCCGGCCGTCCTCGTCGTGCGCGCCCTCGATCTGGTACGCGGAGGTGGCGGCGCCCCACTGGAACCCGGCGGGGAAGGCGGTCAGGTCGTCCAAGCCGTAGCCGTACTCGTCTGTCGCAACTGCCTTTGTCACAACTGCCTTTCCTTGAGGGGTTGTCGGGGACGGGTCGCCGGGTGGCCCACGCCGTCGGTGACGCGGGCGCGCGGGCCGGTCACTTCACCGCCCCGGCCGTCAGCCCCGCCACGAGGTAGCGCTGGAGCAGCAGGAACCCGGCGACCACGGGGACGCTCACCACGAGGGAGGCGGCCATCACCTGGTTCCAGTAGACGTCGTTCTGCGTGGCATAACCCTCCAGACCCACCGCGAGGGTGCGGGTGGTGTCGTTGGTCATCACCGAGGCGAACAGCACCTCGCCCCACGCGGTCATGAACGCGTACACGCCGACTGCCACGATGCCCGGCACCGCCGCCGGGATCACCACGCGGAACAGCGCGCCCAGCGGCCCGCACCCATCGGTGAGCGCGGCCTCGTCCAGGTCGCGGGGGATGGAGTCGAAGTACCCGGCGAGCATCCAGATGGAGAACGGCAGCGAGAACGTGAGATACGTGAGGATCAGCCCGCCCCTGCTGCCGTACAGGGCGATGCCGGTGGCATTGCCGATGTTGACGTAGAGCAGGAACAGCGGCAGCAGGAAGAGGATGCCGGGGAACATCTGCGTGGACAGCACCGTGATGGTGAACAGACGCCGGCCGCGGAACCGGTAGCGGCTGACCGCGTACGCGGCGAAGATCGCCACCGCCACCGAGCAGAGCATCGAACTGCCGCTCACGAGGAGGGAGTTGACGAAGTAGCGGGCGAGCGGAACGGTGTGCCAGATGTCCACGTAGGGGCGCAGGGTGAGCGCGTGCGGTATCCAGTCGAAGCGGCCCTGCACCTCGCCCAGCGACTTCAGCGAGGAACTGAGCATCACGTAGACCGGCACCAGCGCGAACGCGGTGAGCGCGGTGAGCACCACCCGGCGCGTCCAGACGAAGGCACGCGGCGCCGCCATGGGCGACCTCGGCCGGGCGGACCTCGACGACCTCGCCCGCCCGGCCCGCTCCTCGCCGGATCTCGTCCGCCCGGCCCGCGACGAATTCGGCGGGCCGCTCATCGGCGGCCTGGAAACCTCAGCCATCGGTGTCCCTCCCGCGCGTCGCGACCAGGTAGCCCGCCGTCACCAGCAGCAGGAACAGCAGCAGCAGGACGGACATCGCCGAGCCCGAGCCGAAGTTCCAGTTGACGAACGACGACTGGTAGATGTGGATGGAGACCAGGTCGGCGGCGGGCGGCGCGGAGCCGCCGAACAACACGTACGGCGTGTTGAAGTCGTTGAACGTCCACAGGAACAGCACGAGCACCAGCACCTGGTTGACCGGGCGCAGCGACGGCAGTGTGATGCGGCGGACGCGCTGCCAGATCCCGGCGCCGTCCATCGCCGCCGCCTCGTACAGCTCACGTGGGATGTTCTGCAGCCCTGCGGTCAGGCACAGGAACGCGAACGGCCAGTTGCGCCACACCGACACCGTCAGCAGCGCGACGAAGCTGTGCGGGCCGATCAGCCAGAACGGCCGGCCGGACGTCAGGTGCAGCTGGTCGTGGAGCACGTGGTTCACCAGGCCGTTGTCCTGCTGGAACATGAACGCCCAGGTGATCACGGCGGCGTACACCGGCAGCGCGTACGGTACGAGGAACACCCCGCGCAGCAGTCCGCGCCCGCGGAACGGGTCCTGGGTCAGGACCGCCGCCGCCGTGCCCAGCAGCCACGACAATCCCACCGACAGTACGGTGAACGCGCACGTCACCCAGAACGAGTGCAGCAGCGCCGAGCCGATCGCGGCGTGGAAGTCCACCGCCACGCGGTAGTTGCCCAGGCCCGTCCAGGGCGCCGAGCCCCAGTCGCGGATGAAGAACTGGGTGAGCTGCTTGAAGCTCATCACGACCCCGACCACCATCGGGATCAGGTGCACCAGCAGTTCCAGCACCAGCGCGGGCACCAGCAGCAGGTACGGCAGCGCGCCGCGCCGGGGCCGCAGCCGGGAGCGCAGGGTGCCGCGCGGGGGCCGGTCCGCCGTGCCGCCGGGCGGACGCCTCTCCAGGATCGCCGTCATCGACTTGACGCCCTGTCAGCTCTGCGGCATCTGCTGCTGGGCCTTGGCCAGTTCGGCCTTCACCGTGGCGTCGGTGACCGGTTTGCCCGCCGCGGCGTCCGCGAACAGGTCCTTCATCGCGGTGCCCACCAGCGTCTCGAACTGGCTCTCGTTCGGCACCTGCGGCATCGGAGCGGCGGAGTTCGCGAGAACCTGACGGAGCGTCTGCTGCTCGGGGGCGGAGAACGCGGCGTCGCTCTGCGCGGCGGTCACCGGAGGCACCGAGCCGTAGGCCGAGTTGAGGATCTGCTGCTCGGGCACGCTCGTCATGAAGTTCACGAACTTCAGCGCGCCGGAGCGGTTGTGGGTGTTGGCGAAGACCGCCATGTTGATGCCGGCCACCATCGAGTCGGTCTTCGCCGTGCCCGTGGGATTCGCGGTCTGGAACGGCACGGGGGCCACGCCGTAGGCGGACGCGTCCATGCCGTGCGCCTTCAGCGAACTGCCCGCCGCCTGCCACAGCAGCATGGCGGCCTTGCCGGTGGCGAAGTCCGTCACCGACTGGTTGGCGGAGTACTCGGCGTCGCCGGGGGCCACGATGTGGTCGGCGGCCATGAAGTCGATGTACTGCTTGACCGCGGCGACCGCCTGCGGCGTGGTGAACTGCGGCTTGCCGGAGGAGTCGAAGAAGTCCGCGCCGTGCTGCTCGCCGAGGACGAAGGCGTGGTGGGCGTTCTCCGCGAGGCTGGAGCCCTCCTCGGCCAGGCCGTAATGGCCGTCGCCGGTGAGCTTCTTCCCGTCGGCCACCAGTTGGTCCCAGGTGGTGGGCGGCGCGGAGATGCCCGCCTGCTGGAAAAGCTTCTTGTTGTAGTAGAGCGCGTACGACAGGGAGTAGAGCGGGACCGCCGCCGGGTCCTTGCCCGCGGCGCCGGTCGCGGCCAGCGCGGACGCGGTGAACTTGTCCTTGCCGCCGACCGCCGCGAAGTTGCTCGCGTTGAACGGCAGCAGCGCGCCGGTGGCCTGGAGCGAGGCCGACCAGGTGTTGCCGATGTTGAGCACGTCGGGGCCCTGGCCGGAGGAGGTGGCCGCGAGGATCCGGTTGAGCAGGTCGGACCAGGGGATGACCTCCAGCTTGACCTTGATGCCGGTCTGCTTCGTGAACTTGGCCAGCTCGGGCCCGAGCACCTTCTGGTCGACGCCGATGTTGGCGCCCTGGTTGCTCGCCCAGTACGTGAGCGTCTTCGGGCTGGAGTCGTCACCGCCGCCCGTGGTGTTGCCGCCTCCGCAGGCGGTGGCGGTCGCGGCGAGGGCGAGGACGGCTGCGGTGGCGCTGAGCGTGCGGGAGGCCTTGAGGATCGGCACGGCGGACCCCTCTCTGGGGGGCGGACACGGCGGGTTCGTAAGGCGCGTGGGCTCAGTGGTCGCGTTCGGGAAGTGAACGCCTTCACGCCTTAATTCAAGTCGTGATTTAAACTGCGTGAAAACCCGGCGTCAAGACTTCGCGCACCGATAGGTTTCCGTCCAGGACAGGCCCCTTGGCGGGCGCGGAGGGGAGCGGCATGGCGGACAACCAGCGAACGGTGCGCGACCTGCGCCGCGCCAACCGAGCGGCGCTGCTGCGCCACCTGTGGTTCGAAGGCCCGCTCAGCCGCCAGGAGTTGGCACGCGACACCGGACTGAGCGCCGGGTCCATCAGCAACGTGGTGGGCGAACTCCTCGCCGACGGGCTGGTGGAGGAGGCCGGCGCGGTCGGCTCGGACGGCGGCCGCCCGCGCATCCTGCTGCGCGTCGCCGCCGACCCGGCCCGGGTGATCGGCGTGGACATCGGCGAGACCCGGGTGCGCGTCGAGCTGTTCGACCTGCTCATGGGCGAACTCGCGGTCACCGCACCCGCGTTGTCCGACAGCGGCCACGACGTGGGCCACGTCGTGCGGCTCGTCCTCGACGGCATCGCCACGGTGCTGGCCGAGACCGGCACCGACCCCTCCCGGGTGCTCGGGGTCGGCATCGGCGTGCCCGGCGTCGTCGAGCAGGGCGCCTCACCCGACGACGCGGTGGTGCACGGCCAGACCATCGGCTGGGACGCCGTGCCCCTGGCCCGCCTGCTGCGCGCCGGGACCGACCTTCCGCTGCACGTCGACAACGGCGCCAAGACGCTGGGCCAGGCGGAGATGTGGTTCGGCGCCGGACGCGGCGTGCGCAACGCGGTCATCGCGCTGATCGGCTCGGGCGTCGGCGCCTGCGTCGTCACCGACGGACGCCCGTACCGGGGTGCGACCTCCAGCGCGGGGGAGTGGGGACACACCACGATGCGGGTCGGCGGGGCGCGCTGCCGGTGCGGCGCGCCGGGGTGCCTGGAGGCGTACGTGGGCGCGGAGGCCATCGTCAGGCGCTGGGGCGGCGCGCCCGCGCACGCCTCCGAGGAGACCGCCCTCGCCGCGCTGCTGGAACGCGCCGACGACGACCCGGCCGCCCGCGCGGTGCTGGACGAGACGGCCGAGTACCTCGGCGCGGGCATCGCCGACCTCGTCAACCTCTTCAACCCCGAACGCATCGTGCTGGGCGGCTGGGCGGGCCTGATGCTCGGCCCGCGCCTGCTGTCCCGGGTGCGCGAGCACGCCGCCGCCTACGCGCTGAGGCAGCCCGGCGAACGGGTCGCGATCACCCTGGGGCGGCTCGGCGCCGAGGCGGTCACCGTGGGCGCGGCGACGTTGCCGCTGGCGCGCTTCCTGGACGACGGGGGAAGCGCCGACCGGGCGCCGTCCACGGGAACCGACGCGGTGGTGCCGGGCGTTCAGACGGACAGGGAGGCACGCGCCCTGGCGCGCCGCGCCCGTTGACGCGACGATCGCCGGGATCGCCGCCCGCCCGTTCCGCCGTCACCGCCGAGGAGCACCGCTCGTGACACTCCAGCAGCAGATCGTGGGCAACGCCATGCAGATGGCGGTCTGTAGTCTGCAACCGGGCCAGACCGTGTACTGCGAGGCGGGGAAGTTCCTGTTCAAGACCTCCAACGTGACGATGGAGACCCGTCTTTCCGGCCCGGGCGCCCAGCGCGACGGCGGCGCGGGAGGCGGCGGCGGGGGCATGGGCGGTCTGCTGCGGCAGGCGATGGGCACCGCGATGCAGGTCGGCCAGCGGGTCCTGGCGGGCGAGTCGCTGGCGTTCCAGTACTTCACCTCGACCGGCGGCGAGGGCACGGTCGGCTTCGCGGGCGTGCTGCCCGGCGAGATGCGCGCCCTGGAACTGGACGGTACGCACGCCTGGTTCGCGGAGAAGGACGCGTTCGTGGCCGCCGAGTCCACGGTCGAGTTCGGCATCGCCTTCGCGGGCGCCCGGCAGGGCATGAGCGGCGGCGAGGGCTTCGTCCTGGAGAAGTTCACCGGCCGGGGCACGGTGATCATCGCGGGCGCGGGCAACTTCATCGACCTCAACCCGGCGGAGTTCGGCGGCCGCATCGAGGTCGACACCGGTTGCATCGTCGCGTTCGAGGAAGGCGTACGGTACGGGGTGCAGCGCATCGGCGGCCTCAACCGCCAGGGCATCATGAACGCGGTCTTCGGCGGCGAGGGCCTGTCGCTGGCCACGCTGGAGGGTGACGGCCGGGTGATCCTCCAGTCGATGACGCTGGAGGGCCTCGCCAACGCGCTGAAGAAGGCGGAGGGCGGCGACAAGCAGGGCCCGACCGGCGGCCTGTTCTCCACCAACGTCGGCTGAACGTCTCTTCTCGACAAGCGAGTCGACCGCCATCCGGTGATCGCACCGGCATCCTCCGCGTCCCACGAGCACTCCCGTACCGCAAGCCGCACCACATCGTTCCCACCGGCCGAAGCGACCAAGCGGGGCGGGCCCGCCCGCGAGAGGATGGCGAAAGCACCGTGTACCGCTGGGAGATCACCCGGGCCGCGCTGGCGCAGCGGATCGTGGCCGTGGTCCGCGCGGACAGCTACGACGAGGCGGCGGCCACCGCCGACACCTTGCTGTCGGCGGGCCTGACCACCCTGGAGATATCCCTCACCACGCCCTTCGCCCTGGAAGTCGTCACCACCATGGCCCGTGAGGTGGGCGACGACGCGGTGATCGGCGCGGGCACGGTGCTGGACGCGGCGTCGGCGCGGATGGCCATCGACGCCGGGGCGCGCTACCTCGCCGCACCCCACCTGGACGCCGAGACCGTCGCCACCGCGCACCGCTACGGCGTCCCGGTCTTCCCCGGCGCCGCCACGGCGGGCGAGATCGTGCGCGCGCTGGAACTCGGGGCGGACGCCATCGCCGTCTTCCCGGCGTCCGCCGTCACCCCCGACTGGCTGCGCGACGTCAGGGCCGCCCTGCCGCAGGCGCCGCTCATCCCCACCTGCGGGGTCACCGACCGGACCGCCCCGCAGTGGCTCGCGGCCGGCGCGGTCGCCTGCGCCATGGGGGCCGAACTCACCGACGGCGACCGCGACACCGTGCTCAAGCGCGTCGCCGATCTGTTGACGCGGCTGCCCGAAGCCGTCTGACCCGGCCGCCCGAAGCCGCGTGACCAGCCCGTCCGGCGTCGCCTGATCCGCCTGCCCGACGCCGCCGGACCGGCTGCCCGGCGCCGCCCGGCGTCAGACGTGTTCGGCGATCTCCGCCACCTGTACCGGGCGGTGCTCACGACGCGAGACCTCGCACGCCTCCGCCACCAGGAGGGCCTTCAGCGCTTCGCCGCCCTCGCAGGGGTTGCCGGTCGCGCCCTTCACCACGTCCACGAACGTGCGCAGTTCGGCCCGGTACGCCGGTGCGAAGCGCTCCAGGAAACCGCCCCACGGGTGCGCGGGGGCGGGCGCGCCGTCCGGCTCGGTCGAGGTCAGCGGCGTGCGGGCGTCCACGCCCACCGCCAACTGGTCGTCCTCGCCCGCCAGTTCCATGCGTACGTCGTAGCCCGCGCCGTTGTAGCGCGTCGCCGTGGCGGTCGCGAGCGTGCCGTCGTCCAGGGTCAGCAGCGCGGCCGCGGTGTCCACGTCGCCCGACGCCGCGAAGAAGTCCGCGCCGCCGTTGGAGCCGGTCGCGTAGACCTCCGCGACCTCGCGTCCGGTGACCCAGCGCAGGATGTCGAAGTCGTGGATCAGGCAGTCCCGGTACAGCCCGCCGGACAGCGGCACGTACGCGGCCGGGGGCGGCTCGGGGTCGGAGGTGATCGCGCGCACGGTGTGCAGGCGGCCCAGCTTGCCCGCCCGCACCGCCTCGCGCGCCGCGCGGTAGCCCGCGTCGAAACGGCGCTGGAAGCCGATCTGCAACACGCTGCCCGCCGCCTCGACCTCGCGCAGCGCGGCCACCGTGCCGGGCAGGTCGGTGGCGATGGGCTTCTCGCAGAACGCGGGCAGCCCGGCGCGGGCGGCCCGCCCGATCAGCTCGGCGTGCGCGGCCGTGGCCGAGGTGATGACCACCGCGTCCACGCCCGCGCCGAAGACGGCGTCCACGGAGCCCGCGTCGACGGCGCCCAGGCTCGCCGCGAGGTCCGCGGAGCGGGCCGGGTCGGCGTCGGCGACCAGCAGTTCCGCGACATCCTCGTGGTCCCGCAACGCCTTGGCGTGAAAGGCGCCGATCCGGCCTGCGCCGACAAGTCCGATGCGCATGTGCTCGCTGTCCTCTCTGGTGACGGTCTGTGCTGACGGGTTCCCGTGTGACGGGTTCGTTTGACGACTTTTCAGGTATCGGTTGCGTACGACGGGTCTTCGGGTGACGGACTTGCACGGCAGCGGTGCGTGCCCCGGGGCGCCCGGAACGGCTAGGCGCCGCAGCCGCGCAGGAAGCGCCGGGTGCGCCGGGCGATGGGCAGCGGCCGGTCGGGAGCGCAGGGGTACATGTCCTGCTCGACGATGGCGAACAGGTCCACGCCGAGCTTCTGCGCGGCCCGCAGCACCGGCGGCAACTCGGGTACGCCGAGCGGCGGTTCGCACATCACGCCGCGCCGCACCGCCGGGCCGAACGGCACCTCGTGCGCCACCACGTCGGCCAGGATCGCGGGGTCGACCTGCTTCAGGTGCAGGTAGCCGATGCGTTCCCCGTAGGTCTCGATCAGCTTGACGTTGTCGCCGCCGCAGTACGCGTAGTGGCCGGTGTCCAGGCACAGGCTCACCAGGTCCGCGTCGGTGGAGTCCAGGAAGCGGACCACGTGCTCCTCGGTGTCCACGTGGGTGTCGGCGTGCGGATGGACGACCACCCGCAGCCCGTATCGCTCGCGCACCTCGCGGGCGAGACGTTCGGTGCCGGTGGCCAGATCGCGCCACTGCGCGCTGGTCAGCTCCCGGGGCTCCAGCTCCCGCGCGGTCTTGTCGTCGCGCCAGAACGCCGGGATGACGACCAGGTGCCCCGCGCCCATCGCCTGGGCGAGCGCGGCGACCTCGCCGACGTGCGCCCAGGTGGCGTCCCAGACGTCGGGGCCGCGGTGCAGCGCGGTGAAGACCGTTCCCGCCGAGACCTGGAGGTGACGCTGCGTCAATTCGTCGCGCAGCCGGGACGGTTCGGTGGGCAGGTAGCCGTACGGGCCCAGCTCGATCCACTCGTAGCCCGCCTCGCTCACCTCGTCCAGGAAGCGGGCCCAGGGCACCTGCACAGGGTCGTCGGGGAACCACACGCCCCAGGAGTCGGGCGCGGAGCCGACCCGGATGCGGTCCAGGACCGGTGCGGTGGTGCGGTCGGCGCTCATGCGGTGTGCTCCTCACGGGTCTCGTCCGGACCGCCGGTGCCATCGGCTTCGTCGGCGGCTTCGGCTTCGGCTTGGGCTTCAGGGGCGGCGTCCGGGTCCTTCGGCAGCTCGTCCGTGTCGACGCCGCGTACCTGCGCCAACTCGTGCTTGAGAGCCGCCAGTTCGGCGCCGCCCGCCATGTGGTGGGTGAGCTGGTCGAGGGCGATCTCGTCGCGGGCGGCGCTCAGCTCGACGGTGCCGAGCCGCAGCACGGTGAAGTGGTCGCCGACCATGTAGGCGTGGTGCGGATTGTGGGTGATGAAGATGACGCCGAGCCCGCGTTCGCGTGCCGCCGCGATGTACTTCAGCACGACGCCGGACTGCTTGACGCCGAGTGCCGCGGTCGGCTCGTCCAGGATCAGCGCCCGGGCGCCGAAGTGCACCGCGCGGGCGATCGCCACGGACTGCCGCTGGCCGCCGGACAGGGAGCCGATGGGCTGCTCCAGGTCGTCCAGCACGATGCCCATCGCGCGCAGTTCCCCGTCGCACACGCGCTTCATCCGGGCGATGTCGAGTCTGCGTACCGGCCAGGGACCGCGGGTGAGTTCAGAGCCCAGGAAGAAGTTGCGCCACACCGGCATCAGCGGCACGGTCGCCAGGTCCTGGTAGACGGTGGCGATGCCCCGGCCGAGCGCCTCGCGCGGATTGTTCAGCCGCACCGGAGCGCCGTCGATCAGGTACTCGCCCTCGGTGTGCTGGTGCAGCCCCGAGACCACCTTGATCAGGGTGGACTTGCCGGCGCCGTTGTCACCGAGGACACACGTCACGGTGGACGGCCGGACCACCAGGTCCACGCCGTGCAGCGCGCGCACGTTGCCGTACGACTTGCCGACGCCCCTCAGCTCCACGAGGGGCGGCGCGGCGGAGGATCCCACGAGTTCGGGGGCGCAGAAGGCGGGGGTGGTGTCGGACATCGTGCCTCACCTCCGGGTCGCCTGGCGGCGTACCCACAGATTGACCAGCGTCGCCGCGAGCAGCATCACGCCGAGGAAGAACTTGAACCAGTCGGGGTTCCAGTTGGCATAGACGATGCCCTGGGTGACCATCCCGAAGATGAACGCGCCGATCACCGCGCCGACCGCCGACCCGTACCCGCCGGTGAGCAGGCAGCCACCGATGACGGCCGCGATGATGTAGAGGAACTCGTTGCCGACGCCCTCGCCCGACTGCACGGTGTCGAACGAGAACAGCTGGTTCATGCCGACGAACCAGGCGGCGAATCCCACCGACATGAACAGCGCGATCTTGGTGAGGCCGACCGGCACGCCCACCGAGCGGGCGCTGTCGCGATTGCCACCGACCGCGAAGATCCAGTTGCCGAACTTGGTGCGCAGCAGCACCCAGGTGGCGATCGCGGCGAACCCCAGCCACCAGAACACCGTGACCTTCACCTGCACGCCGTCGATGCCGACGCTGGAGGCGAAGACCGCCTTCGCCTGCCCGAAGCCGTCCATGTCGCTGATGGAGTCGGTGGCGACGTTGCCGGTGAGCAGCTTGGTGACGGCCAGGTTGAGGCCCTGGAGCATCAGGAACGTGCCGAGGGTGACCAGGAAGCTGGGCAGCCCGGTGCGCATCAGCAGGAAGCCGTTGAGCGCGCCGATGCCCAGCGACACGGCGAGCGCCACCAGCACCCCGACCCACACGTTCTGGGTGAGCTGCCAGCTGACCATGGACGCGGTGAGCGCCGAGGTGATCACCGCGACACCGGCCGACAGGTCGAACTCGCCACCGATCATCAGCAGCGCCACCGGCAGCGCGACGATGCCGATGGTGGAGCTCTGGTAGAGCACGGTCGCCAGCGAGTCCATCTGCCGGAACGGCGGCGCGACCGCGAAGAAGAACAGGTACACGGCCAACGCACCGATGAGTGCGCCCACTTCGGGCCTGGCCAGCACCCGGCGCGGCAGCGAGCGCCGCGTGGTGCGGGCGCCGGGCGCCGTCGCGGGGGCCTTACCGGGCGGGACGGCGGTCTCGGTCATCGCGATCACCGGGTCCCGTCGGCGGCGAACTTCGCGACGCTCGCCACGTTGCTCTTGTCCACGAAGGCCGGACCGGTCAGCACCGCCTGACCGCCACCGCTGGTGTCGCCGTTGTACTTGTAGAGCCACAGGCCGTCGATGGCGAGATAGCCCTGAAGGTACGGCTGCTGGTCCACCGCGAGTTGGATCGAGCCGTCCTTGATGGCGTTCACCAGATCGGAGTTGAGGTCGAAGGTGGCGATCCTCGCCTTGCTGCCCGCGTCCGACTCGGCCTGCACGGCGGTCAGCGCGAAGGGCGCGCCCAGCGTCACGATCTCGTCGATCGAGTGGTCCTGCTGGAGCTTGGCGGTGAGGGTGGACTTCACCGACGGCATGTCGGTGCCGTTGACGTAGAGGATGTCGGTGCGGCCGTGGAAGGTCTTCTTCAGACCGGCGCAGCGGTCCTCCAGCGACACGTTGCCCTGCTCGTGGATGACGCACAGCACGTGCTTGGCGCCGGACTGGTCAAGTTTGTCGCCGAGTTCCTGACCGGCGATGCCGTCGTCCTGGCCGAAGTACTCCAGCAGCCCCTGCGACTTCCAGTCCTCGATGCCCGCGTTGAGGCCGACGACCGGGATGCCCGCCTTCTCCGCCTGGGTCACCACGCCCTTCATCGCGTCCGGCTTGGCGAGGGTGACGGCTATGCCGGCGACCTTCTGGTCGATGGCGTTCTGCACGAGGTTGGCCTGGTTGGCGGCGTTGGGGTCGGCCGAGTAGACGAGATCGACGTTGTCCTTGGCGGCGGCCGCCTGCGCGCCCTTGCGCACCAGGTCCCAGAAGGTGTCGCCGGGCCCGGCGTGGGTGACCATGGCGATCTTGATGCGCGGGGTGTTCGCGTGCCCGGCGGCCAGCGCGTCGGCCGCCTCCTGGGCCCGCTTGCCGCCATGGGCGCTGGCGCAGCCGGACAGGGCCAGCAGTCCGGCCGCGCAGGCGGCGACGACGGCGACGGCCCTGCGCCTTCTGGTTGTGGGTTCCATCGGTCCTGTACCTCACACTGCGAAGAGACGGGCGGGGGCGGGGGTCGGGGACGGGGGAGTGGCGGACGGGCGGAGTGCGAAACGGCGGTCGGCGGGTCGGCCGCCGGTCCGGAGCCAACCGGCTGGCCGCGGTGGTGTCAAGACTTTGTTATGACATTCGTTCATCTCGACGTAACGGCGCAGCAACGGCGTCCGGGGCTGTCGGGTCCTGACGTTCGAATGTAAGGACAAAGCGTTGACATGGCTCCGCGGCGCGGGCTAGACCAGAGGCGCGACGCGACCGCACCGGTGGCGCGGCGCGAGCACCCGTGCCGACCGCGGACCACGAGGAGCGTGGGCATGACGCAGCCGTACGACCTGATCACCATGGGACGGATCGGGGTGGACATCTATCCCCTCCAGACCGGGGTACCGCTGGCCGAGGTCGAGACGTTCGGGAAGTTCCTCGGCGGGTCGGCCACCAACGTCGCCGTCGCCGCCGCCCGCCTCGGCCGCCGCACCGCGGTGATCAGCCGCACCGGACGCGATCCGTTCGGCGACTACCTGCACCGGGCGCTGGCGGACTTCCGGGTGGACGACCGCTGGGTGACCGCCGTCGACGGCCTGCCGACCCCCGTCACCTTCTGCGAGATCTTCCCACCGGACGACTTCCCGCTCTACTTCTACCGCCTCCCCAAGGCCCCCGACCTGGAGATCCACGCCGACGACCTCGACCTCGCCGCCGTCGCCGCCGCCCGCGTCTTCTGGATGACCGGCACCGGCCTGTGCGCCGAACCCAGCCGCACCGCCACCCTGACGGCGTTGCGCGCCAGAAGCGCGGCCGCGAGCAGCGAAGAGGCCCGGGGTGCGGGTGCCGGGAGCGCGACAGCGGGCAGCGAGGGGACCGGCGCCGCCGGGCCCGCCGTGACCGTCTTCGACCTCGACTGGCGGCCGATGTTCTGGAAGGACCCCGACGAGGCCCGCCCGCACTACGCGGAGGCCCTGCGGCACGCCACCGTGGCCGTCGGCAACCTCGACGAGTGCGAGATCGCCACCGGCGTACGCGAACCCCAGGCCTGCGCCGAGGCGTTGCTGACCGCGGGCGTGCGACTCGCCGTCGTCAAGCAGGGCCCCAAGGGCGTGCTGGCGCTGCGCGCGAACGGTGAACGCGCCGAGGTCGCGCCGTTCGCGGTCGACGTCGTCAACGGCCTCGGTGCGGGCGACGCGTTCGGCGGGGCGCTCTGCCACGGCCTGCTCGCCGGCTGGGACCTGGAACGCACCACGCGGTACGCCAACGCCGCGGGCGCCATCGTCGCCTCCCGGCTCGCGTGTTCCTCGGCGATGCCCAAGGACGCGGAGGTGGCCGCCCTGCTCGCGGGCGGCTGACCCGGCCCCGCCCGTCTTCCGCAACGACGTCGCGGGTGCCGCGTTCCCGGCGCCCGCGATCCCGCCCGAAAAGAGAGCCCCCTTGCCCCTCAGCATCAGCGACCTCACCACGGTCCGCGCCCGGCATCCCGAGGCCGTCGCGGAAGCCGCCGCCCGCCGCGCCCGCCGCCCCCTGATCGGGGAGAGCGGACGCCTGATGATCGTCGCCGCCGACCATCCGGCGCGCGGCGCGCTCGCGGTGGGGGACCGCGCCCTCGCCATGGCCAACCGCTTCGACCTGCTGGAGCGGCTGTGCGTCGCGCTGTCGAGACCGGGCGTGGACGGCGTGCTGGGCACCGCGGACGTCCTGGAGGATCTGCTGCTGCTCGGCGCCCTGGAGGGCAAGGTCGTCATGGGCTCGATGAACCGCGGCGGCCTGGCGGGCGCCGCCTTCGAACTGGACGACCGCTTCACCGGGCACCGGGCGCGCGACCTCGCCCGGATGCGCTTCGACGCGGGCAAGCTGCTGCTGCGCGTGGACTACGGAGACCCCGGATCGCTGACCACGCTGGAGACCGCGGCCCGGGCGGTCGACGCGATGGCGAAGCGACGGCTGCCGGTCTTCGTCGAGCCGTTCATCTCCCGCCGCACCGGCGGCCGGGTCGGCAACGACCTGAGCGCCGAGGCCGTCACCCGTTCCCTCGCCATAGCGTCGGGACTCGGCGGCACCTCCGCGTACACCTGGCTGAAGGTGCCGGTCACCGAGGACGTGGACGACATGGCCGCCGTGCTGGAGACCTCCACACTGCCCGTCGTGCTGCTCGGCGGGGAGGTCGGCGGCGACCAGGAGGGCGCGTACGAGAAGTGGCGCAAGGCGCTGCGGCTGCCGACCGTCCAGGGCATGGTCGTCGGCCGCTCGCTGCTCTACCCGGCGCACGGCACGGTCGCCCAGGCCGTCGACACCGCCGTGGGACTGCTGTGAACGCCCGCGAGCCCGGGCAGGCTGACGCCATGAGCGACCCGACCGGCACGACCGACCCGACCGGCACGACCGACCCCGTGGCTACGCCCGGCCCGACCGGCGCCCGCTTCCACCTGCCCGCGGGCAGCGCCGCGTCCGGACCGTACGCCGTGGACATCGGTCCGGAACGCGCGGGATGGACGTACTGCTCCCTGCGGGTGCTCCACCTCCCGCCCGGTGGGATCCACGAGTTCGCCACCGGCGACAGCGAGTGGATCGTGCTCCCGCTCGCCGGGGGCTGCGAGGTCGCCGTCGACGGCCACACCTTCCAACTGTTCGGCAGGGAGAGCGTGTTCAGCGGCGTCAGCGACTTCGCCTACCTGCCGCGCGACGCCCGCGCCCGGATCACCTCGCGCGACGGCGGGCGGTTCGCCCTCACCGGGGCACGCTGCGAGCGCGCGCTGCCCGCCCGGTACGTGCCCGCCGACGCGGTCCCGGTCGAACTGCGCGGTGGCGGCATGTGCTCGCGCCAGGTGAACAACTTCGCCGCCGCCGACGTCTTCCCGTGCGACCGCCTCATCGCCGTCGAGGTCCTCACCCCGGGCGGCAACTGGTCGTCCTACCCGCCGCACAAGCACGACGAGCACGTCCCCGGACGCGAGTCGCGACTGGAGGAGATCTACTACTTCGAGATCGCCCCCGCCCGGACCCCGGACGCCCCCGCCCGGACCCCGGCCGCAGACGGCCCCGGCACGCCCGGCCTCGGCTACCACCGGGTCACGCCCTCGGGACACGGCCGCGGCACCGACGTGCTCGCCGAGGTGCGCGACGGCGACACCGTGCTCATCCCGGACGGCTGGCACGGCCCGTCCATCGCCGCGCCCGGCCACGACATGTACTACCTCAACGTGATGGCGGGCCCCGACCCCGACCGCGCCTGGCTGATCAGCGACCACCCGGACCACGCCTGGATCCGCGATACCTGGCCCGCCCAGGGCACCGATCCCCGGCTCCCGCTCGGCACGTTCGGCACACCACCCTCAGGAGGCGCGCGATGACCACCCGACGGCTCACGGTCGCCCAGGCGCTCGTCGAGTTCCTGGCCCACCAGTACACCGAACGCGACGGCGTGCGGCGCCGGTCGATCGCCGCGTGCTGGGGCATCTTCGGCCACGGCAACGTCGCCGGGATCGGCCAGGCGCTGCTGGAGACCGGGCCCGGCGCCATGCCGTACCTCCAGGGCCGCAACGAACAGGCCATGGTGCACGCCGCCGTCGGCTACGCCCGGCAGTGCGACCGGCTGTCCGCGCACGCCGTCACCACCTCCATCGGCCCCGGCGCCACCAACCTGGTCACCGGTGCCGCGCTCGCCACCGTCAACCGGCTGCCGGTGCTGCTGCTGCCCGGCGACACCTTCGCCACCCGCCCCGCCGACCCCGTGCTCCAGCAGCTCGAAGCCCCCGGCGCGGGCGACGTCAGCGTCAACGACGCGCTGCGGCCGGTCAGCCGGTGGTTCGACCGGGTCACCCGGCCCGAGGCGCTGGTCCCGGCCGCGTTGCAGGCCGTACGGGTGCTCACCGACCCGGTGGAGACCGGCGCCGTCACCCTCGCCCTGCCGCAGGACGTACAGGCCCAAGGCTTCGACTGGCCCGAGGAGTTCTTCGCCGACCGCGTCTGGCGGGTGCGCCGCCCGGCGCCCGACCCGGCCGAACTCGCCGACGCCGCCCGCGCGATCCGCACCGCCCGCCGCCCGCTGATCGTCGCGGGCGGCGGAGTCCACCACAGCGAGGCCGAGGAGTCGCTGCGCCGCCTCGCCGAGGCCACCGGCATCCCGGTCGCCTCCACCCAGGCGGGCAAGGGCTCGCTGCGCCACGACCACCCGGCCGACGTCGGCGGCATCGGCCACACCGGCACCGCCGTCGCCGACGAACTCGCCCGCACCGCCGACCTGGTGATCGGCGTCGGCACCCGGTACACCGACTTCACCACCGCCTCCGGCACCCTGTTCGCGGCCCTGGGCGTGCGTTTCGTGAACCTCAACGTCACGCCCGCCGACGCCCGCAAGCAGTGCGGCCTGCCGCTGGTCGCCGACGCCCGCACCGGCCTGGACGCGCTGGCCGGAGCCCTCGCCGGATTCCGCGTCGAGCCCAGCTACGAGGCCGAGTACGGTGCGGGCAAGGCGAGTTGGGAACGCGTCGTGGCCGCCGCCCTCGAAGCGCCCGACCCGGACGCCCGCCCCACCCAGGCCCAGGTCGTCGGCGCGCTGGACACGGTGGTCGGCGACGAGGACGTCGTGATCAACGCGGCCGGCTCCCTCCCGGGCGACCTGCACAAGCTCTGGCGCGCCCGCTCCCGCAGGCAGTACCACCTGGAGTACGGCTACTCCTGCATGGGCTACGAGATCCCCGCCGCGATCGGCGTGAAGCTCGCCGCGCCCGACCGCCCGGTGTGGGCGCTGGTCGGCGACGGCACGTACCTGATGATGCCCACCGAGATCGTCACCGCCGTCCAGGAAGGCGTCGCCGTCAAGCTGCTGCTGCTCCAGAACCACGGCTACGCCTCCATCGGCGGCCTGTCCGAGCAGACCGGCGGCGAGCGCTTCGGCACCGCCTACCGCTTCCGCGCCACGGACGGCACCTACACCGGCGACCCGCTCCCGGTCGACCTGGCCGCCAACGCCGCCAGCCTCGGCATGGACGTCCTGCGCGCCACCACCGTCCGCGAACTGACCGCGGCCCTCACCACCGCCCGCGCCGCCGACCGCCCGACCTGCGTGTACGTCGAGACCGCGCCCGGCGGCGGCGTACCGGACGCGCAGGCGTGGTGGGACGTGCCGGTCGCCGAGGCCGCCACCCGCCCGGCCGCGATCACCGCCCGGCAGGAGTACGAGCGGGGAGTCGCCGAGCGCCGCCACCACCTGTGAGGCCGGGGCGCCCCTGCGAAGGGCGCGGCGCGCCGCCTCCGCTCCCCGAAAACCGATTGTCTGGACAATCTGATGTCAGAGGTTCCTGTCCTCCCTGCCGGGGGCTACGCTCGCCCCGTGCCCCAGCCCCCGTCCGCAAGCCTCGACCTGCACGTGGACCGCTCCAGCCCCGTGCCGCTCTACTACCAGCTCGCCCAGCAGCTGGAGAGCGCCATCGAGCAGGGCCGCCTCGCGCCCGGCACCCTGCTGGGCAACGAGATCGACCTCGCCTCCCGGCTGGGCCTGTCCCGCCCCACGGTCCGGCAGGCCATCCAGTCCCTGGTCGACAAGGGACTGCTGGTGCGCCGCCGGGGCGTCGGCACGCAGGTCGTGCACAGCCAGGTCAAGCGCCCGCTGGAGCTGTCCAGCCTCTACGACGACCTCCAGGCGGCCGGCCAGAGCCCCGCGACCCGGGTGCTGCGCAACGAGACCGAGCCCGCGTCGGCGGAGGTCGCCGCCGCGCTGGGTGTCGCCGAGGGCGCCGAGGTCGCCGTCGTCGAACGGCTGCGGCTCACCCACGGCGACCCGATGGCCCACCTGCGCAACCACCTGCCGCTCGGCCTGCTGGAGCTGGACGGCGCCCGGCTGGAGACCACCGGCCTGTACCGCCTGATGCGCGGCGCGGGCGTCACACTGCACAGCGCCCACCAGACCGTCGGCGCCCGCACCGCGACCGCGCAGGAGGGCGAACTGCTGGCGGAGCCGGAGGGCAGCGCCCTGCTGACGATGCGCCGCACCACCTACGACGACACCGGCCGCCCGGTCGAGTACGGCTCGCACATCTACCGCGCCTCCCGCTACGCCTTCGACTTCCAGCTGCTCGTCCGGCCCTGACCCGAGGGAGGCCCGAGGCCCCCTGTCGTATATTGGGCGGCTGGACCCCCCGACCCGTATGGGGCGGCTGGACCCCCGACCCGGAGAACCCCCTTGAGCGCCTACCGCGAACGCGTCCACCGCACGGGCGCGGCGCGATCGACCGTCCTGCGCACCGTCGGCCGCCGGGAGCGCCGCTCCCACCTGACCGCCCCGCGGGTGCCCACCGTCGGCATCGACATCGGCGGCACCAAGGTCATGGCGGGCGTGGTCGACCCGGACGGGCACATCCTGGAGCAGCTGCGCACCGAGACGCCGGACAAGTCCAAGAGCCCCAAGGTGGTCGAGGACACCATCGTCGAACTCGTCCTGGATCTGTCGGAACGCCACGACGTGCACGCCGTCGGCATCGGCGCCGCGGGCTGGGTGGACGCCGACCGCTCCCGGGTGCTGTTCGCCCCGCACCTGTCGTGGCGCGACGAACCGCTGCGCGACCGCCTCTCCGAGCGGCTGCTCGTCCCGGTCATGGTCGACAACGACGCCAACACCGCGGCGTGGGCCGAGTGGCGGTTCGGCGCCGGGCGCGGCGAGGACCACCTCGTCATGATCACCCTCGGCACCGGCATCGGCGGCGCGATCCTGGAGGACGGCCAGGTCAAGCGCGGCCGCTGGGGGGTGGCGGGGGAGTTCGGCCACATGCAGGTCGTCCCCGGCGGCCACCGCTGCGCCTGCGGCAACCGCGGCTGCTGGGAGCAGTACAGCTCGGGCAACGCGCTGGTGCGCGAGGCCCGCGAGCTGGCCGCCGCCGAGTCGCCGGTCGCCTACGGGCTCATCGACCGGGTCGGCGGCCAGGTCGGCGACATCACCGGGCCGCTGATCACCGAGCTGGCGCGGTCGGGCGACGCGATGTGCGTCGAGCTGTTCCAGGACATCGGCCACTGGCTCGGCGTCGGCATCGCCAACCTCGCCGCCGCGCTCGACCCCTCCTGCTTCGTCATCGGCGGCGGTGTCTCGGCCGCCGACGACCTGCTGATCACCCCGGCCCGCGACGCGTTCCGCCGCACGCTGACCGGCCGCGGCTACCGTCCCGAGGCCAGGATCGTCCGCGCCGAGCTGGGCCCCGAGGCGGGCATGGTGGGCGCGGCGGACCTGGCCCGGCTGGTCGCCCGCCGCTTCCGGCGCACCAACCGGCGCCGCGTCGAGCGTTTCGAACGCGGCCCCTTCCAGACGCTGCTGACCCCGCGCGGGCGGGCGGAGGACGAACGATGAGCACCGAAGCGCGGGAGGACGACGCCCCCGCCGTCCCGCGGACCCCCGAGCCGCCGCGCCGACGGCACCGCTGGGTCAAGCCGGTCGTCGTCTCCCTGCTGATCGCGATCCCCGCCGGGTACGGAGCGGTGGCCGCCGTGCAGAGCCGCGACACCGACGGCGACAAGCAGATCAGGGCCGAGATGGCCGGGCTCGTCGACAGCTGGCCCAGCCACCTGCAACGCAGCATCTACCAGGTCCCCGTGCCGTACAGCGCGACCCACGTCGCGTACTACGAGGGGAACTCCTGGAAGACCAGCTCGCTGTACGTCCGCTTCACCACGACCGGCGGCGGCCTCGACACGTTCCTGGCCCAGCTCGGCACCGGCCGCACCGACCTCAGGTCCGGCCACGTCACGATCCCCGCGGACCAGGCCAAGCGCGTCGGCTGGACGTTCCCGGCCGGCCACGCCTGGTCGGGCGTCACCCTCCCGCAGCCCGGCAAGGCCCCCACCCACGCCGTCACCGTCGACCTGGACGACCCGGACGCCCCGGTGGTGTACGTGGTCTCGACGACGACGTTCGGCTGACGCCACCGGACGGTCAGCGGAACCCCGCCGCGATCCGCCCGAGCACGTCGGCGGTCCGCCGCGGGGCGGCCAGCATGGTGTCGTGGCCGCAGGGCAGGTCGTGGGTCTCCCAGCCGTCGGTTACGGCACGGCGGTGGAAGGGCGCCAGGCTGTCGAGAGCCGGCGCGGTGTGCCGGACGTACGCCTTGCGGAGGCCGTCGAGCGCGTCGGGCACGAAGTGGACGGCGTCGGTCTGGCAGCGCAGCGGGAAGTCGGTCAGCCGCGGTCCGGCCCACCGCCGCAGGTCCGGGTCGGTGACACCCCACTGGTCGAGGAACGCGGGGCCCGCCGGAACCCGCCAGCCGTCCCCCGTGGCGTCGGCGATCTCCCGGTAGCGGGCGGCCACCGACGGCGGCTCCACGTCCAGCAGCGACTGCCCCGGGTCGGCCAGGAAGGCGGCGAGGAACACGACGCCCGCCAGCCGCTCCGCGCAGCGCTCGGCCACCGGTCCGGCCAGGATCCCCGCGTAACTGTGCAGGACCAGGTGGACGTCGCGCAGGTCCTCGAACCACAGCAGGTCGGTGAGGTCGTCGACGTGGGTCGCGACGCCGACGTCCGGGGTCAGCGACCGGCGGCGCTCGCCCTGGCCGGTCAGGGTCGGCGTGAACACCTCGTGCCCGGCGCCGGTGAGCCGCTGCCGCACGGCCCGCCAGCACCACGCGCCGTGCATGGCCCCGTGCACGAGGACGAACGTCGCCATGGCGCCCGCGCCGCCCCTGTCCGGCCCGCCCGGACCGTCAGCCGCCGTTGACGTTGGTGGCGATACGGTCGCCGATCTCCTTGTCGATGTTGCGCCAGTACTGCAGGGCGCGGTCCAGCACCGGCCGGCTCACTCCGTCCTTGAGGTGGCCGGTGACGTTGGCGACCAGGCGCGCGCGGGCCTCGTCGTCCAGCACGTGGCGCACCATCGTCCCCGGCTGCCCGAAGTCGTCGTCCTCCCGGTGCAGCGTGTAGGCCTCGCGGACCATCTCGCCCGCGGTCCGCCAGCCCGTGATGTCCCCGTACGCCTCGGGCGACGCCGCGGGGCCGCCGTAGGAGTTGGGGGCGTAGGGCCGGGCGGTCCGGTTCGGCTCGAAGCGCATCGGGCCGTCCTTGGCGTACGAGTACACCGGGACGTGCGGCCGGTTGGGCGGCAGTTGCGCGTAGTTGGGGCCGATCCGGTAGCGGTGGGTGTCGGGGTAGGAGAAGAGCCGGCCGAGCAGCATCTTGTCCGGCGACGGGCCGATGCCCGGCACCATGCTGGAGGGCTCGAACGCGGCCTGCTCGATGTGGACGAAGAAGTCCTCGGGGTTGCGGTCCAGCGTCATCCGCCCGACCTCGATCAGCGGGTAGTCGCCGTGCGGCCACACCTTGGTCAGGTCGAAGGGGTTGAAGCGGTAGTCCGGCGCGTCGTCGAACGGCATGACCTGCACGTACAGCGTCCAGGACGGCGGCTCGCCGCGGTCGATGGCCTGCCACAGGTCCTCGCGGTGGACGTCCGGGTTCCAGCCCGCCAGCTCGGCCGCCTCGTCGTCGGTGAGGTGGTCGATGCCCTGGTCGGTCTTGAAGTGGTACTTGATCCAGAACTTCTCGCCGCCCGCGTTGACCCACATGTACGTGTGCGAGCCGTAGCCGTTCATGTGGCGGTACGACTTCGGGATGCCGCGGTCGCCCATCAGCCAGGCGACCTGATGGGCGGACTCCGGGGAGAGCGTCCAGAAGTCCCACTGCATGTCGTGGTCGCGCAGCCCGTTGTCGGGGCGGCGCTTCTGCGAGCGGATGAAGTCCTGGAACTTGATGGTGTCCCTGACGAAGAAGACCGGCGTGTTGTTGCCGACCAGGTCGTAGTTGCCGTGTTCGGTGTAGAACTTCAGCGCGAAGCCGCGCGGGTCACGCCAGGTGTCCGGGCTGCCCTGCTCGCCCGCGACCGTCGAGAAGCGGGCCAGCATGTCGGTGCGCTTGCCCGGCTGGAAGAGGTCGGCCTTGGTGAACTCGCTGACGTCGTTGGTGACCTGGAAGAAGCCGTACGCGCCGCTGCCCTTGGCGTGCACGACCCGCTCGGGGACCCGCTCGCGGTTGAACTGGGCCATCTTCTCGATGAGGTAGTGATCCTGGAGCAGGATCGGTCCGTCCGCACCGACGGTCAGCGAGTGTTCGTCGCTCTCGACCGGGATGCCGGCGTTGTTCGTGGTGTGCGGAGTGCTCATCGGGCACCCTCCCCGATCTGGTGTGATTTGTGTCGTTACGTACAGTAAGCAGTGAACCTCTGCCGCCTTCGATCGGCAACACGGCAACGCCTACCCGGCGCGGCCCGGCCGACCCTCCATGCGGCGGTCCGGTGGAGGCTCCCAACCCCCGTCCGTGCGACGTGGCGGGATGTGGGAGCGTGATCGGGTGAGTGAGACGACGGCACAGACCCTTCAATACCGCTGCGACGGGCAGGAACACGCTCCGGTCCTGGTCCTGGGACCCGCCCTCGGCACCACATGGCACATGTGGGACCGGCAGGTGCCCGAGCTGGCCGGGCAGTGGCGGGTCGTCCGCTTCGACCTGCCGGGGCACGGCGGTGCCCCCGCGGAGCCGTCCTCGTCCGTGGGCGAGCTGGCGGACCGGCTGCTCGCCACGCTCGACGAGCTGGGCGTCGACCGGTTCGGCTACGCGGGCTGCTCGCTGGGCGGCGCCATCGGCGTCGAACTGGCGCTGCGCCACCCGCACCGGGTCGCCTCGCTGGCCCTGGTCTCCGCCTCCGCCCGTTTCGACACCCCCGACGCCTGGCGGCAGCGCGGCGTCGTGGTGCGCTCCGGCGGGCTCGGGCAGATCGCCATGACCACCCCCGAGCAGTGGTTCACCCCCGGCTTCCGCGCCGCGCAGGCGGGCATCGTCGAGTGGTCCGTGCAGATGGTCCGCACCACCGACGCGGACTGCTACATCGCCGCCTGCGAGGCGCTGGCCAGCTACGACGTACGCGCCGAACTGGGCCGGATCGCGGTGCCGACGCTGGTCGTGGCCGGCGCCGAGGACCCCAGCACGCCGCCGGCGGACGCCCGCGCGCTGGTCGCCGCGATCCACGACGCCCGGCTCGCCGTGGTGCCCGGTGCCTCCCACCTGGCCCCGGTCGAACAGCCGAGGGCGGTCACCGACCTGGTCGTGCGGCACTTCACCGCCGCCTGGTCCGAGCGCCTCCTGATGCCCGGGCCCGTCGCACCGCCACCGCGCACCGCCCCCGAGGCGGGCCCGGCGCACGCCGCGCCGCCCGCCACCGGGGCGCACACGCTGCCCCCGGACGCGCCCCCGGTGCCCGCCGCCCCCGCGCCCGTCGGCCGCCCGGATCCGTACGAGGACGGCATGCGGATCCGCCGCGAGGTGCTGGGCGACGCCCACGTGGACCGGGCGACGGCCGCCACCGACGACCTGACCGGCGACTTCCAGGAGTTCATCACCCGCTACGCCTGGGGCGAGGTGTGGAACCGCCCCGGACTGGACCGCAGAACCCGCAGCGTGATCACCCTGACCGCGCTGGTGGCCGGCGGTCACCTCAAGGAGCTGGCGTTCCACGTGCGCGCGGCGCTGCGCAACGGTCTCGCCCCCGCCGAGATCGGCGAGGTCCTCCTCCAGACCGCCGTCTACTGCGGCGTGCCCGCCGCCAACTCGGCGTTCGCGGTGGCCCAGCGGGTCATCGCGGAGGAGACGAAGCTGCCGGGCTGACCGGCCGCCGGGCCGTCGTGACCAGGGCCCGGGCACCGGGCCGGGCGCCAGGGTGGTTGGCCGGGTACCGGGATCGCGCCGCACTGCCGGGCGGCCCGGCCCGGTGCCATCATGGCCCGTATGAAGATGATCAAAAAGGGTCACGCCTGTGTCCGTCTGGAGAAGGACGGCCGCGCGCTCGTCGTCGACCCGGGCGCGTTCACCGAACAGGACGCGGCGGCCGGCGCGGACGCGATCCTCGTCACCCACGAGCACCTCGACCACTTCGACGAGGGCAGGCTGCGCGCCGCGCTCGACGCCAACCCCGAGGCCAGGATCTGGACCCTGCGCAGCGTCGCCGACCGGATCGCAGCCGCCTTCCCCGGCCGGGTGACCACCGTCGGCCACGGCGACACGTTCACCGCCGCGGGGTTCGACGTCCAGGTCCACGGCGAGCTGCACGCCGTCATCCACCCCGACATCCCCCGCATCACCAACGTCGGCTTCCTGGTGGACGGTTCGGTCTTCCACCCCGGTGACGCGCTGACCGTGCCCGACCAGTCCGTCGAGACGCTGCTGCTGCCGGTGCACGCGCCGTGGAACAAGTTCTCCGAGGTCGCCGACTACGTGCGCGCCGTCTCCCCGGCCCGCGCCTACGCCGTGCACGACGGGCTGCTCAACGACCTCGGCCTGTCGGTCTACGCCCGCAACCTCGGTCCCGGCGGGGTGACCACCGGCGCCGAGTACGCGCGGCTGCTGCCGGGCGAGAGCGTGCGGCTGGCCTGACCGGCGGCGGGCGTGGCCGATGACGGGCGGAAGGCGGCGGGCGTTGTCGGCGGCGGAGGGAAGGCGGCGGGCGTTGTCGGTGGCGGGCGGTAGATTGCCTGGCATGGCACTGCGCATCGCGACCTGGAACGTCAACTCGATCACCGCCCGGCTGCCGAGGCTGCTGGCCTGGCTGGAGAAGTCCGGCACGGACGTGCTGTGCCTCCAGGAGCTCAAGTGCGCCGAGGCGTCCTTCCCGTACGAGCCGCTGCGCGAGCTGGGCTACGAGGCCGCGGTCAACGCCTCCGGCCGGTGGAACGGCGTGGCCGTGCTCTCCCGGGTCGGCCTCGCCGACGTCACGACGGGCCTGCCCGGCCAGCCCGGCTACCCGGACGGTGAGGCACCGGAGGCCCGGGCGCTCGCCGCGACCTGCGGCCCGGCCCGGGTCTGGTCGGTCTACGTGCCCAACGGCCGCGAGGTCGGCCACGACCACTACGCGTACAAGCTGCGCTGGCTCCAGGTGCTGCGCGACGCGGTCGTCGAGGACGCGGCGGGCGAGCGGCCGTTCGCCGTGCTCGGCGACTACAACATCGCGCCCACCGACGACGACGTGTGGGACCGCGCCCGCTTCGAGGGCCTGACCCACGTCACCGAGCCGGAACGGGCCGCGCTCGCCGCGCTGCGGGACGCGGGCCTGAGCGACGTGGTGCCGCGCCCGCTCAAGTACGACCAGCCGTTCACCTACTGGGACTACCGCGAGCTGTGCTTCCCCAAGAACCGCGGCATGCGCATCGACCTGGTCTACGGCAACCAGCCGTTCGCCAATGCCGCCACCGACGCGTTCGTGGACCGCGAGGAGCGCAAGGGCAAGGGCGCCTCCGACCACGCGCCGGTCGTGGTGGACCTGGAGGTCTGACACCCGGCTGCCACACGGGCCACCGTCACACGGCCCGCCGCTTTACGGGCTGTACGCGGCCCGGCCGCACGGCAGGCAAGGTGTCGGCGCCGCGGGGCGGACGAGCCGCGTAGGCTCGCCGGTCATGAGCACCAGCGCCGTCCCGCCCTTCGCCCTGCACGTCGCCGACGCCGAGCTGGCGCCGGACCCGCTCGACCCGGAGCAGATCGTCTCCGGCACCCCCGAGGTCACGAGCGCGGTGCTGTGGCGTACGCCGGACGGCGCCGTGGAGCACGGCATCTGGCAGATCACCCCGGGCGTGGTGACCGACACCGAGGCGGACGAGCTGTTCACCGTGGTCTCGGGCAGCGCCGTGGTCGCCTTCGAGGACGGCCGGGTGATCGAGGTCGGCCCCGGTGACGTCTGCGTGCTGCGCGAGGGCGACCGCACGACCTGGACGGTGCGCGAGACGCTGCGCAAGGTCTACACGGTCCGCGGCTGACCCACCGCGACGGTCCGCGGCTGACCCGTCGCGCCACGCGGTCGTCGGGCGGGGGCGTTCCGGCCGATCGCCGCGTCGCGGGGTCCCGCGCACCGGATCGGTGCCAGGATGGGCGGATATGGGGATCTCGTTCATCGACAACTGGCGCGCACGGCACGGCTCGGCCCGCGGAGTGTCCGTGACGAGACCGCGCGCGGACGACCGCGACGGCCTCGCGGAGCTGCTCGCCGAGTGCGAGGCGCTGCGCTCCCTCGCGTACGACAGCGGTCTCGAACTCGACGATTCGGCCGACTCGTTGGCCGCTCTCGACCAGGTGATGCCGCGCTGGCGCGACGACCCGGAGCGGATGGCCCGGCTGGGCAACGACGCCGGGCTCTACCTCGGCACCGTGGTGGTACATACCGTGCCGGGAGCGCGCTGGCGGGTGCGGCCCGACGGGCAGCCGGTGGTGCGCCTGGCGTCCGGCCGGGAGTTCGACGTGGTGCGCGCGGGCCGCGCCTGGGCGGACGGCGGCACCCCCGAACTCGCCCAGACGTACGCGGAAGTGGCCGAGGGGCACGGGAGCGAGCGCCCCGCACCCCTCGGCTGACGAGCGGACGAGTCGACGGGCGGACGAGCCGCCGCGCTGGCGCGCCCGCTCCGCCCCGCCTACCTCCCGCAGCCGCCGGGCACGAGGCTGCCGCGGTCCGAGGTGATCCAGCCGTGCGCCGCCCGCAGCGCACGCGTCCAGCACGAGCCGTCGTCCGTGGTGCCGTGGTAGCGCTCGGTCGAGGTGCCGTCCGCGGTCTGCACCACGCCGTTCTTCTTGGCCAGTTCACCGGTGGCCGTCAGGCGGTCGTCGGTGGTGGCCGTCGTCCGCCACGGGCCGTACGCGCCCTCACGCACGCTGTCGGTCAGCACCCGCCCTTGCGTCACGGTGGCGGACAGCGCGTAGTTGTTGTCGTCCACCAGGGACGCCACGTCGCTGTCCACGTCGATCGGGTACGACCAGGTGCTCCGCTCGGCGCGCTGCGTGCCCGCGCCCCGCGTGGTGACCGTGGTGGTGCCCGCGTCGCGCTGGCGGACCCGCTGGGACTGGCCGGTCGCCGAGACCACGTCGTCGTTGCTGTAGCTGTACGCCTGCCGGACGGTGGTGGTCACGCGGCCGTGCGAGGTGTCGACGTACCCGCTGATCGACCAGTCGCGGTGCGTGCCGACCGCCACGTCGGTGCCGCCGTCTCCCTGCTTGGTCTCCTTCGTGGTCACCGTCGGCGTCGCCGCCAGGGTGTCGGAGGTGACCGCGCCCGAGGTGTGCGCCCGGCCGTGGTCGGTGCCGAGGAAGAGCGAACCGCCCACCGTCCACGTGTCGTCGGCGCCGTACGGGGTGAGCGTGAGGGTGTGCGCGCGGCCGTCCGCCAGCACGCCCGCGAACGGCGTCAGGTCCAGGTCGTAGGCGAGCGTGCGGAACTGGTCGATGGCGGGAACGGGCCGCCACAGCGTGGGCACGATGCCGCCCGAGTAGACCACCGGGTACGGCTGCGCCAGTCCGGCGGGACGGCCGTCCACGCTGACCAGCACCTCGCGGTACGGGCCGCCGCCGCACAGGTAGTCCGGCGCGGTCGCCGCCAGGTCGTCCGGCACGTCGTCGAACCACTGCTCGTCGCAGCCGCCGCCGCGCGCGTACAACTCCAGCCTGGCGCTGGTCAGATCACGCGGGAAGGTCAGTGACTTGGACGCCGACTGCCCCTTGCCCAGCTGGAACCAGGGCTGCGCGCCGGGCGTGGTGTCGGAGACCGGCAGCACCTGGTCGGCGGTGCGGGCCGCCGGGTGGCGGGTGTCGGCCAGGTAGTAGGTGAAGGTGATCCGCATGTGGAAGACGCCGGTGTACGTGCTGTTGACAACGTTGCCCAGCTCGACCTGGAGCTGCTGCGGGTGGCGCAGCAGCGGGGTGAACTCGGTGATGTCCTTGTCCACGTTCCAGCTGATGCCCTTGTCGTCCGGCTCGGGCGTGCTGGTGCGGAAGATCTCCGCGCCGCCCAGCCAGACCCCGGCCAGCCGGTCGTACTGCCGCCCCTTGATGCTGCCGGACCAGTTCATGACCACCTTGGTCCACGGTCCCGCGCAGGCCGCGGGCGGGGTGACGGTGGTGGCGTAGGGCGGGTCGCTGATGGTGTTGCCGAAGTCGTGCCGCAGGACCGTCACCGTGCAGTGCCGGGTGGCCGGGCGGCTGACCGGGGGCGCCGCGCTGACCGGGTCCTGGTAGTTCACCTCGGGCCCCGAGGCCGGGGCGGCGGGGCTCGTGCCGGAGGCTGCCGGGGCCGCCGCGAGGGCGGGGGCCGTGGCGCCTCCGAGGGCCAGGACCGCGGCTGCGGCCAGTGTGACGAGGCCGCGTGATCGCCGTATCCAGTGGTGCCGTGTCATCCGTTCCCCTCTTCAGATCATCGTCTGATCAAGGTTTCTGATCATCGGTCGGCTGTACGGTGCCGTAATCCCGAATCCCGGACAAGACCCGGTTCACGGCCACCGACGGCCCCGCGTGCGCGGGATTGGGCCCGCGGGCGGGCATCATGGCGGAACAGGTCACGAACTGTCGCAGACCGGGAGATACACATGGAATCTCTGGAAAAACTCCCCAACATCGGTGCGATCCTCGCCGACCGGCTGCGGGGTGCCGGGGTGAGCGACGCGGAAGAGCTGCGGCGCCTCGGTGCCGCGGCCGCCTTCGCCAAGATCAGCGGGGAACTGCCGGAGGACGCGCGCAGCCACACGCTCTTCGCCCTCGAAGGTGCCATCCGCGGCACCCGGTGGACCTCCATCCCGCAGGACGAACGCGCCACGCTCGCGTCACGGGTCTTCGACCGCGGGGAGATCTGAGGGTCACTCGCGGGGACGGCGGGTTGGCCCGGGCGGTGTGACCGCGTCGGGTCCGGCTCGCGGACGCCGCCCCGCGGCCTCTGCCGTTACCGTCGGTAGTGGCAATCCGCCCCACCCGCGCCGACCACTCGGCCCATACGGACCACCCCGGTGCGGCGGACCGCGTGACCTGGCGGGATCATGACCCCATGGCAGTACTGGTCGCGGTCGGCGCGTTCCTCATGACGGTGGTGGGCGGCGTGGTCGCCCACCGGATCGGCGACCGGCGCCACCTGGTCCTCGGCCTCGCCGCGGGGCTGATGCTCGGCGTGGTCGGCTTCGACCTGCTGCCGGAGTCGCTGGACGCGCAGCCGCGCGAGGTCTTCGGCGTGCCCGCCGCGCTGCTGATGTTCGTCGTGGGATTCCTCGGCATCCACGTGGTCGAGCGCTCGGTCGCCATCCACCGCGCCCACGAGGGCGAGTACGCGGCGCATTCCCACGGCCACGCGCAGGCCCACGGCCACCAGCACGGCGGCGGGTCCCAGGGCCTGGGCCTGGCCGCCGCGTCCGCGCTGGTCGGGCACAGCGTGATGGACGGCTTCGCCATCGGCGCCGCCTTCCAGGCCGGATCGACGGTCGGCACGGTGGTGGCCATCGCCGTGATCGCGCACGACTTCGCCGACGGCTTCAACACGTACACGATCACCCGGCTGTACGGGAACGCCCGCCGCCGGGCCTTCGCTCTGCTGGCCTGCGACGCGGTGGCGCCGGTCGCGGGCGCGGCGATCACGCTGGCGTTCACCATCCCGCAGGGCGTGCTCGGCCTCTACCTGGGCTTCTTCGCGGGATTCCTGTTCTACCTGGCGACCTCCGACATCCTGCCCGAGGCGCACAGCCCGCACCCGTCGCTGTCGACCCTGCTGTGCACGGTGGCCGGGACCGGCTTCATGTGGCTGGTCATCGGCCTGGCGGCCTGAGCCCGCCGGTACCCGGCCGCCGTGCCGCGCGCCTGCGGTCGTACGAGACATTCGTCGCATTTTCCGGTCGGGGCTGTCCGGGACGCGGGTCGTTTTGCTACCACGGAAGGAGCAATCACTCCCGCGCCCACCCGGAAGCACCGCCATGACCGAGCAGCTGCACGCCTTCGACATCGACCTGACCCGCGAGGAAGCGCGCCGCCAGGCCGAGGTCGTCGCCGCACTCGGCGACACCTGGGACCCGGCCGCCGTCCTCGACGGCGAGCGCGAGGCGTACCGGATGCTCTACTCCTCGCTGGACGAGGAGCAGCTCGCCGTCTACCGGCAGCTGGAGGCGGCCGGTGTACTGCCCCCGCTGGAGGAGTACGGGCATGCTGCCGATTGACCCCAGCGCCGACCTGGGCCGCCGCGCCTGGGTGCCCTGCCCGGGCTGCGCCGACCACCAGGACTGCGGGACCTGCGACGCGGGCCGCACCTGCGCCGAGCACTGGCGCTACCTGCTGTCCAACAAGGGCCGCACCCTGCACCTCCAGTGCCCGAACTGCGCCCACCTGTGGAGCCACGACTCAGGCTTCGGCGCGACCGCGTAGACCCGCGCCCCTGGGTGAGCACGCAGGGGCGCGGGGAACTGCGCGACCAGCCGGCCACCGGCCCGCGGCCGACGAGACCACCGACGAAGGCCGTCGCCCGACCTCGGGCCCGCTGTGGCTGGTCGCGAAGTTCCCCGCGGTTCTGGTCTAACGGTCCACCCCGAGTGAGTCCTTCCACTCACTAGTGTTCTGAGTCGTTAATTCGTGTGCAGTATGCGGCTAGGGTGTCGAGGACTTCGTCGGCGGTCTTCGTCCAGACGAACGGCTTGGGGTTCCTGTTCCACTCGTTGATCCAGTCGCGGATGTCCCGTTCCAGTTCGATGACGCTGCGGTGGGCCGAGCGGCGGAGTTTGCGGCAGGTCAGCTCCGCGAACCAGCGCTCGACGAGGTTGAGCCAGGACGTCGAGGTGGGAGTGAAGTGCAGATGGAAGCGGGAGTGCCGAAGCAGCCACTTGGTTTTGTGGGTGGCGTAGTTGTCCAGGACCAGGTGGAGTTCGAGGTGCTTCGGAACGGCTGCGTCGATGACCTTCAGGAAGCGGAGGAACTCCTGGTGGCGGTGGCGGCGGTAGTGCTGGGCTATGACCGAGCCAGAGGTGATGTCCAGAGCGGCGAACAGGCTGGTCGTGCCGTGCCGGACGTAGTCGTGCGTCATCTTCGCCGGCGTGGTCGGCGCCATCGGCAGCACCGGCTGGGTACGGTCCAGGGCCTGTATCTGCGACTTCTCGTCCACCGCCAGGACCAGGGCGTTCTCCGGCGGGGACAGGTAAATACCCACCACGTCGCGGACCTTGGTCACGAACTGCGGGTCAGTCGACAGCTTCCAGGTCTCCACGATGTGCGGCTTGAGGCCGAACGCCCGTCAGATCCGCGAGACCGCCGACTGCGACATGGCCGCCGCCTCGGCCATCGAACGCGTCGACCAGTGCGAATCGCCCGTCGGCGGCGCCTGGCCGAGCGTCCTGGCGACCAGTGCTTCGACCTGCTCGTCCGTGATCTTCCGCGGTGCCCCCGAACGCGGCCGGTCCACCAGGCCCTCCAGCCGGTCCGCGGCGAACCGGGACCAGTTAGAGACTTTGCGCGGAATGGGAGATCGATCCGCTACCCCCTGAAGCTGCGCCGCGAACCGTCGTCGTCCAACGCTAGCTGTGCAGCATCCATGAATGAAGATAGACATGCGCGGATTTCTGTGCGGGCATCGAATACCCATGTCCTAGGAGTTTCAAATTCCGCCTCTGCCCTCTCTCGCACTGCTATTCGAAAGTCCACGCATGCGCTCATTAGGCGGTCGGCTGGTAATTTCACGGGCAATGGGCCAGCGAAAACCACTTCAGTCCAGGAAGACCTAATGTCTATGAGCAGCAAATGCAGTTCGTCGTCCTGACCGGCTTCGTCGTCAAGGTATTCCCAGTCAAGTAGAGCGCCCACAGAAGAGACGTACTTCTTATACTTGGCTTCTCGCGGCTCACGCCGAGACCTTCGATGTTCCGCACGTGCAGCAATTTTGGCACCGGTCCTTTGTGCGCGCCCAGATGCTAATGCAGCACCAATTGTTCCCAGAGAGCCCGCCAGTGCGCCGCACACGGCTGCTAATCCTGCGTCCATGGTGCGTGATTATACAGCCCCGTACCCGCCACCTTCCCGGTGGCCGGTGCGGGGCTTTCTGCGTTTGAGCCCACGGCATCAATGGCTGCTGTGATGAGCGAGCGGGCTCCCGCTCCGTAGGCGGCAACTTCCTTCAAGTTCCCAAACGCCTTGAGGTACAGCGCAACGTCACTGGGCTGAGTTTCCTTAATGGCCGCTGACAGGGTTTCCACGTGGACTCGCTGACGGTCAAAGATGGTGAATGTTTCCAGCGGCCACGCGTCCCGGGGTGCCGTGAACGGAATGATGCCCAGCGAGATTGACGGAAGCGCCATGACCGACAGCAGATGACCTAGCTGAGCGGCCATGACTTCGGCGCTGCCAATCTGGTACCGCAACACCGATTCTTCAACCAGCACCGCGAATCGGTGGTCACCTTCGCGGATGACGTGCGATCGGGCCATGCGTGCTGCCACAGCGTCCGACACATCGTCTGGCGTACCGCGAAACTGTGCAATGGAAGTCAGCAATGCGGTTGCATAGCCAGGAGTCTGGAAGAAGCCGGGCACCACGTTGGAACAGTAGACGTGAAATTGCCGGGTCTGTTCGTAGAGAGGGGCGCCGGATTCCTGTAGCCGCCTCAGCCCTGTCCGCTGTAGCCGCTTCCACTGGACGTACATGGAATCTGCCTGCCGGTTGGCGGCAATCAAGTCATCAGCTTGTTCCGACGCGCCGCACGCTGTGCACCAAGCCCTTATGTCTGCGTCGCTCGGTGGAGTTTTGGCGTGCTCAATGCGCGATGACTTGGACTCGCTCCACCCGCACCGGACAGCCAACTCACGCCCCGTGATTCCTGCGTCAAGCCTCATTTCCCGCAACCGACCGGCTACGGCTTCCCTGGCTTCTTGGGCTTTGGACGAAGGAGATGACATAAGTTGGCTGTCCGGTTGCGCTCAGATGGTGTATTTGCTGTGTGGGGTGGCTCGCTGCCAGATGGTCTCAAATGCCGAAGCGCAGAGTTTTAGCGTCTCGGCATCAGTGTTGAGTTCGTCTATGACATGACTTCCATCCCCCGCGAAGTGATGCACGCGGAGTAGGTTGCCATCGAAGAGCCAGAAGTCACTTGCGGGCACCAGGAATCCCGTTGCCTGACTCCGTGGAAGCCATCGGACTTCTTCCCCGGCGGCAACGTTGCCTTGTGTCGCGTCGTACTCCCAGCGGATGTATTCGCTGACAGGCTCCGACACCACACGCGCCCGCCGAATGACCACGCCCCGGGCAACAGCGTCCGCAATGGTTTGGTGGAACGGGTGCCACCACGATTCGCGGTCATTCCAGTCAACGCGCTCACCGCGCTGCCATGCTTCTAGCCGGGGATTGGTGCCGTAGTCATCCCGCATCTCCAAATGAACGGCAGATTCGCGGGTGTTGGCCAGTAGCTCACTGAACGGCGGAACGCTCGACTGCATCGCACGCTTTCCGGATCATCGGCACCATGCGCGCCGGAATCCTGATGACTTCTTCGCTGTCCGGGATCGATCCGTTGGCCGGAGTATTCGCCTCACAGGCCGTGCGGAGTTCAGGACTGGCCTTCCAGCCCTGCAATACCAGTTCTCCCACCTCTTCGTCGGCCCAGACGGTGGGGCAGTGGTCGTGATCGGTGTTCGGGTCAATCCCGACGAACCGTAGCGCCATGTCAGCCTCATTCCGTGCGTGGTTTGCCTGAACTTGCACAGCCATCCTCCCGCTACAGCGTGGACAGTCAAGACCGCCTGCCATGGATCGGCGTGCAAGTTCGTGCAAACCTGTGGAGCGTGGCCCGTTCCCGGTCGTTGACTGCTCATCCGACGACGGATGACAGGGAAGCGATGTAGGGGGTTGGACGTGAGCGGGACGAAGACCTACCCGGGCGATCCGGTTGAACTGCCGTTGCGGCAGGACCAGTTGGAGCCGACGCCCGTTGAGGGCTGCCTCGGGTGTACGGAACTTGCCAACGTGCGTGACCGTGCCCGCGCTGGTGGTGACATGACCACCGTGACCGACTGCAACGTCTACATGCGGCGGCACCCGGAAGGCCACCAGTGAGCACGCGCGCTGTCTATCGGTTCGTGAACCACACCATCGGACACGAACCAGCGGGCGGGGTTACCGCTGAGCTGTTCTGCATGACTGCCGACTGTGGAGCGTCTTCCGGTCTCCAGGGTGAGCCTGTAGCAGCGCAGACGTGGGCGCTGAACCACACCGGCCGGACCGGGCATGACCTCTTCCGCCGAGAGTTCACCGACCATGCGCGGGTGACCCGGGACGGGTAGGCCGTCCCGGAAGCGTCCACCGACTAGTTTTTCGTCCCCGGCGGATGAGCTTGAACCACTGGGATTCCCGCCGGGGACGGGAAGGCAAGTAACCACCACAGAGTTGGGAGTCTGAGGGTGAATGCTGCCCAAAACGCTTTGAAATTCGCGTGGTTAGAGGTCACGGGACTGTGTAACGAGTTCTGCGATCACTGCTACGCGGACTCGTCACCGAAGGGAACGCACGGCACCATGACCGTGCAGGACTGGGCGCGGGTGATCGACCAGCTTTCGGGCATGGGCGCGCTTGATGTCCAGTTCATCGGCGGAGAGCCGACGCTGTACCTGCACCTTCCGGAGCTGATCCGGTACGCGCACGGTTCCGGGTTGTCCGTAGAGGTCTTCTCGAACATGACCCACATTCGCCCGGAGCTGTGGGAGACGTTCACTGAATGCGGAGTCAAACTCGCCACGTCGTACTACTCGGACACGGCCGAGGAACACGACAGCGTGACCAGGCTCCGGGGTTCGCACAAGAAGACTCGGGCGAACGTTGAGAAGGCGCTCAGCCTCAATATCCCGCTTCGCGGCGGGGTGGTGGCCGTGCAGGAAGGTCAGCGGGTACAAGAGGCTGCACGGGACCTTTCCGCGCTGGGAGTCGGCACCGTTGGCGGAGACCGGACCCGGGCATTCGGCCGTGCGAGCAAGGGCGCTGCCCCGACCATCGGTGACCTGTGCGGGCACTGCGCACACGAGAAATGCGCCATCGGGCCGACCGGTGACGTGTGGCCGTGCGTGCTGGGCCGGTTCCTCACCATCGGTAACGTGGTGGACGCGCCCCTTTCCGAAATCTGGGGAGGAGCGGCCATGGCCGAAGTGCTGGCCGACATCACGGCCGTGCACGGGGAAGGGGCGCAGTCCTGCACGCCCCCGCAATTCCTTCCCATGTGCGGACCGTGCGGGCCCTGCGTCCCGTCCGTGGGGCACTGCGACCCGAGAGAGGCGGACGCCGGGACGGGTCCGGCTACGATCGGTGCACCCGCTTAACCGCTGAGATCACCAGGAGTTCACCAATGGAAGATCACGGGGACGACTTCGGCCGGTGGGACGCAGACGGGAACGCCAACGCCATACAGCGGACCGAAGAGGACTGGGCCAGGACCGCGGGCTATATCCGGCACGCCGCGAACAAGGTCGGGCCGACGCTGCCCCTGTGCCTTCCTGGTGAACCTGACGAGTGCGGCCGGAGTGCGCAACAGCACGTCTTGGCGTGGTCGGCTCACCTCAAGGCCGTGGCCCATCACCTGATCGAACAGTCAGCGCCCAGTGAGGCACGGGCGGCACACGTGGCCGGACCGCTCTACCAGCGCCGCCTAACTGAGCTTCGGTCCCAAAGCGCTCCCGTGCACGCTCAGCGCTGACCAGCACACCACCAGCGGCCCCGTCCGTGCGTCGTACCCCCGTGGCGCATGGGCGGGGCCTCTCGCTGCCTGACCAGGGGTTTCCTCAGGGGTCAGACGGAACCGGTGGCGGTCAGCTAGTCTGTGGACCCTTAAGCCGCACACTCGCCCGCGGCCGACGAGACCACCGACGAAGCGGCGAAGCCCGCCCTCAGCCCGCCGCGTACACGTCCTCGACGTAACGGCCTTGCGCGACAAGGGAGTCGAGCCACGCGGCGGGGTCCCCGCCGTCCGTCGCGCACTCCGCGTGCACCTGGGTGAACGCCTTCCGCACGCCGGGCGCCAGCCGGGTCGCGTCGCCGCAGACGTAGACCACCGCGCCCGCCTCCAGCAACTCCCACACCTCGCGCGCCTCCGCGGCGACGCGGTGCTGGACGTAGCGCCGCCCGTCGCGCGGCGCGTGCGAGAACGCCGGGCGCAGGCCGACCGCGCCGGTCTCCTCGGCCGCCCGCAGCTCGTCGCCGTGCAGCAGGTCGACGTCCGGGTGGTCGCAGCCGAAGTACAGCAGCGCGGGCGGCAGTTGGCTTCCGGCGGCGCGCAGCGCGACCCGGTCGGCGACGGCACCGCGGAACGGCGCGAGACCGGTCCCCGCCGCCACCATGATCGCCGGGACGTCGGTCCTGACGCGGAACGCCTCGCGGCACGGCGCCACCCTCGCGAACACCGTGTCGCCCGCGCGCACCCGGTTCAGCCACGCGGACCCGGCGCCCTCGTACGTCCCTTCGCCCGACCGGTGCGGTGCCCGCAGCAGCGACACCATGAGGTCGACGTGGCGGGGCGAGCCGGCGGGGGAGGAGGAGACCGAGTAGTGACGCGGCCGCAGCGCGGGCAGCAGTTCCAGCACCGTCGGCCAGTCCAGGGCGCCGACGAGCGCCGGGTGCCGCTCGATCAGGTCCAGCACGCTGTCCGGCCCCGGCTGACGCTCCTTCAGGGCGAGCCGCTCCGGCGGGCACGGGTTGTGGTCGGCCAGTACGGCGATCTGCTCGGCGGTCGCCGGTGCCGTCAACTCCAGGTGATGCGTGAGGAGTTCGCGTACCGACAGCGGACGGTCCACCGGCAGCGCGCCGCGTGACGGGCGGTGCGCGTGGACGGAGAGCACCGCGTCCGGGTCGGCGCCGAGCAGGCGCGCGGCCCGCTCCACGCCGTCCGGGTCGTTGACCGGCAGGACGGCCAGGTGGTCGCCGGTGCGATACGTGACACCCTCGGGCAGCGCGAGCCGGACGAACCGCTTCGAGCGGCCCAACGGGTGTGCCATGTCGACCAGTTCACGACTCTCGACGACCGTCATCGGAACGACCTCGTGCCGTCGCGCCAGCGCGTCGAGCGGTCCGCCGGACAGGACGGCGACCGTGTGCGGGGGACCGGAGACCGACTCGCCCGTGGTCCCCGCGTTGTCGCGGTCCCCGTACCGGGCCAGCAGCGCGTGCCGCAGGGCCGTGGCGAACCGCCGCACCCCGCCCGCCAGGTCGCCGCCCGCGTCCGCCTCGCCCCTGGGCAGTAGCCGTTCGCCGCCGAGGGCCGCCAGGCGGTCGTCGACGAGCGTGGGCACGCGCTGGTAGGTGGCGGCCCAGTTGCGGTCGCCGACGCCCAGCACCGCGTACCGCACGCCGTCCGCCGCTGCGTGCTCGCCCTCCAGCCAGGAGACGAACGCTGCCGCGTCGTCCGTGGGCCGCCCGTTGTAGGAGGCGGCGACGATGACGACGGGGGAGGTGCGCGGCAGCGTGCCGTCCGCGTACGCGTCGAGCGGTGCCACGCTCACCTCGCACCCCAACTCCGTTCCCAGGTCGGCGAGTTGTCCGGCGAGCTCCCGGCAGGAGCCGAGGTTGGAGCCGTGCAGGACGGTCAGCTCGGTCCCCGGCACGACGCGCGTCGCCAGGGCTGTGGCCTCGTCGGGCACGGATACGGAATCAGCAGGCCCCGAAGCGGTCGCGCGCTCGGTGCGGCGGGCGAGCTCCAGGGTGAAGCCCTCCGGCTTGAAGGTGAGCGTCTCGCGGATGAGCAGCTGGTAGCCGGTGTGGTCGAGGAAGCGGTAGCGGTGGATCAGCAGCCCCAGCAGCATCACCGCCTCGTGCAGCGCGAACTGCCGCCCGATGCAGGCCCGTTCACCCGTGCCGAACGGCTTGAAGGCGTGCGGGGGCAGCGCCGCCTCCCGCTCCGGCGCGAAGCGGTCCGGGTCGAACAGCTCGACGTTGTCGCCCCACACCGGGTCGCGGTGCAGCATCGGCGTCAGCACGAACGCGGTGTCCCCGGCGCGCATCGTCAGCCTGCCGCCGCCCAGTTCGGTGTCCGCCCTGGCCGTGCGCCCGAAGACGGCCGCCGTCGGCCACAGCCGCAGCGCCTCGCACAGCACCTGCCGTACGTACGTCAGCCGCCCCACGTCCTCGAACGCGGGCTCCGGGTCGGCCGCGTCGCCCCACAGCGCGTCCACCTCGTCCCGTGCCCGGCGCAGCACCGCCGGGTTCTTCAGCAGGTGGTACAGCGCGAAGGACAGCGCGCCCGACGTCGTCTCGTGGCCCGCGATGAGGAAGGTGATGACCTGGTTGCGGATGTTGGCCGGATCCAGCGTCTCGCCGGAGACCCGGTGCGGTGCCTGGAGCATCAGCCCCAGCAGGTCGTCGGTGCCCGTCTCGCCGCTCGCCCGCCGGGCGTCGATCACCTCGTCCACCACCCCGGCCAGGTAGTCGGCGTCCGCGCGGAACGCCGCGTCCTGCGCCGGGTGGTCCAGTCCGTCGTCCGGGCGGCGGGCCAGCAGACCCTGGGTGTGCGCGAGGCAGCGCACCATCGCCGCGACGAACGGGTGCTCCTCGTCGCGCCCGAACGAGCCGAAGTCGTAGCCGAATCCGGCCAGCCCGATGGTGTCCAGCGTCATCCGCGTCATGTCCTCGGCCACCTCGACCGGGCGGCCGTCCGCCAGTGCCGCGTCCCACGAGGCGATCAGGCGCCGGGCGACCCGTAGCATCGTCGGGTGGTAGGTGCGCAGGGAACCCATCGCGAAGGCGGGCAGCAGGATGTCGTGCGCCTTCGCCCAGTTCGGTTCGTCGTTGTACGCGGTGAACAGCCCGTCCCCGGCGAACTCCCTGACGTGTTCGAGCGCCGGGCCGACCGCCTTGGCGAACCGCTCCTCGTCGGCGAGTTCGGTCACCAGGTCCAGCGAGCAGGCGAAGAGCGCGTCGCGTTCGCCGTACCGCCGCACGAACAGCGGCCCGTGCTCCCTGGCCAGGTCCATCGTGCGCTGGAGCGGACGTGTCCCCAGGCCGTCACGGGTCATGTCGGCCACCGGGATCGCGGTCCGGTCGGCACTGCGCGTCATGGGGGCTCCCTCCCTGGGACGGCGTGCTGATGGGTGACCAGCGATCCGCCGTCCCTTCCACGATGGCGAACACCGGAAGCGGCCAGGACCCGGCGACTGCACGTTCGTGTAGTGGGCGGACGCCGCCGGGGGCTGGACAGGACCCGTGCGATGTGGCGGGCGGGCCGGTGACCGGGGCGGCGGGCCCGACGGGGGACGACGCGGGCGGGTCGGCGGCGCACTGGCGGCGGGAGGCGGCCGCCTGGCACAACCGCTTCATCATGCTGCTCGACCGCTCGCCGGTGCCGATCGCGATCGCCGACACCGAGGGCGTGATCTCGGGCGTCAATCCGCCGTTCGCCGCCTTGTGGGGACTGCGGCCGGGGCAGTTGCGCGAGCGCAGGCTGCTGGACCTGTTCGACCCGCAGGACCACGACCGGCTGCGACGGCTGGCCGAGGCGCTGCGCACCGGCCGCCGTTCCCGCTACCACCTGCCGGTGCGCTGGCAGGGCACCGGCGGCACGCCCGGCACCGGTCAGCTCACCGTCGAGCCGGTCGGCGGTGACACGCAGAACGCCCCGGCGCTGCTGGTGACGCTGCGCGAGGAGGAGCCGCCCCGCGCGTTACCCGGTCCGCCGCCCGGCATGGACCTGGGTGAACGGGAGGCGGAGGTGGTGGCGCTGGTGGCCTCCGGTGCCACGACGGCCGCGATCGCCCGCGAACTGGACCTCACCGTGGACGGCGTCAACTACCACCTGGGCAGGCTCTCGCGCAGACTCCAGGCGCCCAACCGGGCCGCCCTGGTCGCCCGCGCCTACGTCCTCGGCCTGCTGGACCCGGCCAGCTGGCCACCCCGCGCGCGGGCGCACGAGCCGGAACGGGACTGAGGGGGCGCGGGGGGAAGGGGGCGGCCCCCCGAAAGACGGCGGACGCGTTCCCCACGCGCCCGCCGCCTCCGACACGCGGTCGGCCCGTCCGCTCAGCCCAGCAGCGCGATGATCGCGTCCGTGGTGTCCGTCTCGCCGAGGCGGGGGAGGATCTTCTCGACGCTGACCCGGTGGGTCTCCGGGTCGAGGTCGGTCACCGCGTCGGTCGCGACGGTGACGTTGTAGCCGTGCTCGTACGCGGAGCGCGCGGTGGACTCCACGCCGATGCTGGTCGCGATGCCCGCGACGACCACCTGGGTCACCTCGCGCCCGCGCAGCTCCTCGTCGAGGGCGGTGTGGTGGAACGCGCCCCAGGTCTGCTTGGTCACGGTGATGTCGTCCGGCTGCTGGTCCAGCTCCGGCACCAGCTCCGCCCAGTCGGCCGGGGGCTGACCGCCGGAGTGCGCGCGCTCGGTGCGGCCGGGGGCGCCCCCGGTCACGTTGACCAGCACGACCGGCAGCCCGGCCTTGCGGAACGCGGCGGCGAGCCGCGCGCCGTTGCCCACGACCTGCGCGGCGGGCAGCGGCTGGACCGGGGCGCCGGCGATGCCCTTCTGGAGGTCCACGAGGACGAGCGCGGTACGGGGGTCGAGTCGCGTAGCGGGCATGGGTGCCGCCTTCTTTCTTTCCTGGGTGGTTCGAGCCTGGGTGGTTCCGGCCCGGGGCGTCCGGGCCCGGGTGGTCCGGGGGTGTCAGGACTGGGCCAGTCGCCTCAGCAGGGCGACGGCGTCGGCCAGGGCGCGCTGCTGCGCCTCGGTCAGCTCGGTCTCGATGGCCTCGGTCAGCCAGCCGCGCTTGGCGTCCCGCACCGAGGCGACGCACCGGGCGCCCGCCTCGGTGAGCGACACGACGACCTGACGGCCGTCGCCGGGGTCGGGACGGCGCTCGACCAGCCCTTGTTCCTCCAGCGCGGCGACGGTCAGGCGCATCGACTGGGGCCGCACGTGCTCCGCCCGGGCCAGCGCGGCCGTGGTGGCGTCACCCTCCGCGAGGCGGCCCAGCACGATGCGCTGCGAGGGCGTGAGCCCGCCGTGCGGCGCGGCGGCCCGCATACGCCGGCTGAGCTGCGCGACGACGGTCGCGAGCTCGACGGCGGTGCGTGAGTGATCCGGTCCTGGCACCCCGGCACCGTAAGCGATCGACAGGTGGACTGCCAAGTCGGCCTTGCAAGCCAGCCTGCCGATCCGGCCGCCATCAGCGCCCTCCGGTGAGGGCGACCGGACGAAACGTGATCGTCTTCGTTGAGTAACGACCTACGTATTGCCACAGTGGGTGATGCGCTCTTACCGTCTTTCCCTCGGCGGGTTCTACGTGCGTAGACCCCGCTTGACGTCGCGTCAGAGGAGCTGGTCATGGCCACAGTCGTACGCGCCGCACTCGTCCAGGCCGCCTGGACCGGTGACACCGAATCGATGATCGCCAAGCACGAGGAACACGCCCGTGCGGCGGCCGCGCAGGGCGCGAAGATCATCGGATTCCAGGAGGTCTTCAACGCCCCGTACTTCTGCCAGGTGCAGGAGCCGGAGCACTACCGCTGGGCCGAGCCGGTCCCGGACGGCCCCACCGTCCAGCGCATGCGGGCGCTGGCCCGGGAGACCGGCATGGTGATCGTCGTCCCGGTCTTCGAGATCGAGCAGTCCGGCTTCTACTACAACACCGCCGCCGTCATCGACGCCGACGGCACCGTGCTCGGCACCTACCGCAAGCACCACATCCCGCAGGTCAAGGGCTTCTGGGAGAAGTACTACTTCAAGCCCGGCAACCTCGGCTGGCCGGTCTTCGACACGGCCGTCGGCAAGGTCGGCGTCTACATCTGCTACGACCGGCACTTCCCCGAGGGCTGGCGCGCGCTCGGCCTGGCCGGGGCGCAGATCGTCTACAACCCGTCCGCCACCTCGCGCGGCCTGTCCGCCTACCTGTGGCAGCTGGAGCAGCCCGCGGCGGCCGTCGCCAACGAGTACTTCGTCGCCGCCATCAACCGCGTCGGCCGGGAGGAGTACGGCGACAACGACTTCTACGGCACCTCCTACTTCGTCGACCCGCGCGGGCAGTTCGTCGGGGAGCCGGCCAGCGACACCAAGGAGGAGCTGGTCGTGCGCGACCTCGACCTCGGGCTGATCGACGAGGTCAGGCAGCAGTGGGCGTTCTACCGGGACCGCCGCCCCGACGCCTACGGCGACCTCGTGGAGCCCTGATCGTTATGGCAGCCATGACCGACCCCACGCACTCCGCGCTCCTCGCCCGCCATCGCGCCGTCATGCCGGACTGGCTGGCCACCTACTACCGGGAGCCCCTCGAGATCACCCACGGCGAGGGCCGCCGGGTCTGGGACGCCGAGGGACGCGAGTACCTCGACTTCTTCGGCGGCATCCTCACCACCATGACCGCGCACGCGCTGCCCGAGGTCACCAAGGCGGTCAGCGAGCAGGCGGGCCGCATCCTGCACAGCTCGACCCTCTACCTCAGCCGCACCGCCGTCGAACTCGCCGAGCGCATCGCCGCGTTGTCCGGCATCCCCGACGCCCGGGTCTTCTTCACCACCTCCGGCACCGAGGCCAACGACACGGCGCTGCTGCTCGCCACCACCTTCCGCCGCTCCAACCAGATCGTGGCGCTGCGCAACAGCTACCACGGCCGCTCCTTCACCTCGATCGGCATCACCGGCAACTCCTCCTGGTCGCCCACGAGCCTGTCGCCCCTCCAGACCCTGTACGTGCACGGCGGCATCCGCAGCCGGGGCCCGTTCGCCCACCTGACGGACGCCCAGTTCGTCGCGGCCTGCGTCGAGGACCTGCGCGACGTGCTCGGGCAGGCCAACGGCACCGTCGCCGCGCTGATCGCCGAACCGGTGCAGGGCGTCGGCGGGTTCACCTCGCCGCCGGACGGGCTGCTCGCCGCGTTCCGCGAGGTGCTGGCCGAACGCGGCATCCTGTGGATCACGGACGAGGTGCAGACCGGCTGGGGGCGCACCGGCGACCACTTCTGGGGCTGGCAGGCACACGCGCAGGCCGGCCCGCCGGACATCCTGACCTTCGCCAAGGGCATCGGCAACGGCCTGTCCATGGGCGGTGTCGTCGCCCGCGCCGAGGTGATGAACTGCCTGGACGCCAACTCCCTCTCCACCTTCGGCGGCAGCCCCGTCACCACCGCGGGCGCGCTCGCCAACCTCACCTACCTCGTCGACCACGACCTCCAGGGCAACGCCCGGCGCGTCGGCGGACTGCTGCTCGCCAGGCTCCAGTCGATCGCCGCGGCCAGCCCGGTCGTGCGCGAGGTGCGCGGGCGCGGGCTGATGATCGGCGTCGAGCTGGTCGAACCCGGCACCGACGAGCCGTCGCCCGCGATCGCCACCGCGGTCCTGGAAGCCGCCCGCGAAGGCGGCCTGCTCATCGGCAAGGGCGGCCGCGCGGGCAACGTCCTGCGGATCGCGCCGCCCCTGACGCTCACCGTCGCCGAGGCCGAACGCGGCGCCGCCGTCCTGCAGAGCGCGCTGAGCGAGGCCCACGCCGCCACCACGGAAGGACAGCGCGCATGACCAGCACCCTCATCCGCGGCGGCCTGGTCGTCACCGCCGCCGAGGAGACCCACGCCGACGTCCTGGTCGACCACGGCCGCGTCGTCGCCCTGTTCGCCCGCGACACCGGGACCGACCTCACGCCCAGCGCCGACCGGGTCATCGACGCCACCGGCAAGTACGTCATCCCGGGCGGCGTCGACGCCCACACCCACATGGAGATGCCGTTCGGCGGCACCTACGCCTCCGACACCTTCGAGACCGGCACCCGCGCCGCCGCCTGGGGCGGCACCACCACCATCGTGGACTTCGCCATCCAGGGCGTCGGCAAGTCGCTGCGCGAAGGACTCGACGCCTGGCACGCCAAGGCCGACGGACGCTGCGCCGTCGACTACGGCTTCCACATGATCCTCGCGGACGTCAACGACCGCACGCTCAAGGAGATGGACACCCTCGTGGAGGAGGGCGTCACCTCCTTCAAGCTCTTCATGGCCTACCCCGGCGTCTTCTACAGCGACGACGGCAAGATCCTGCGCGCCATGCAACGCGCCGCCGTCAACGGCGGGTTGATCATGATGCACGCGGAGAACGGCATCGCCATCGACGTCCTCGTCGAACAGGCGCTGGCCGCCGGAAAGACCGACCCCCGCTACCACGGCGAGGTCCGCAAGGCGCTGCTGGAGGCCGAGGCCACCCACCGCGCCATCCAGCTCTCCCGGGTCGCCGGTTCCCCGCTGTACGTCGTCCACGTCTCGGCCACCGAGGCGGTCGAGGAGCTGGCCCGCGCCCGCGACCTCGGCCTGAACGTCTTCGGCGAGACCTGCCCGCAGTACCTGTTCCTGTCCACCGACAACCTCGCCGAGCCCGACTTCGAGGGCGCCAAGTACGTCTGCTCCACGCCGCTGCGCCCGGTCGAGCACCAGGCGGCGCTGTGGCGGGGCCTGCGCACCAACGACCTGTCCGTGGTCTCCACCGACCACTGCCCGTTCTGCTTCACCGGGCAGAAGGACCTGGGCCGCGGCGACTTCTCCCGTATCCCCAACGGCCTGCCCGGCGTGGAGAACCGGATGGACCTGCTCCACCAGGCCGTGGTCGACGGCCACATCACCCGCCGCCGCTGGATCGAGCTGGCCTGCGCCACGCCCGCCCGGATGTTCGGGCTGCACCCGCGCAAGGGCACCATCGCGCCGGGCGCCGACGCCGACATCGTCGTCTACGACCCGCGCACCGAACAGGTCATCTCCGCCGAGACCCACCACATGAACGTCGACTACTCGGCGTACGAGGGCCGCCGGATCACCGGCCGGGTGGAGACCGTCCTGTCGCGCGGTGAACTCGTCATCGAGGGACGGGAGTTCGTCGGCCGCGCGGGCCACGGCCAGTACCAGCCGCGCGGCACCTGTCAGTACCTGCTCTGACCACCGGGTCGCCGCCGCCCCGCGTGATCACGGGGTGGCGGCGAACGGCCGAACCGCTTTCAGGAATCAGAAAGTAGGGCCGACAGATGGACTTCGGACTCGTCCTGCAGACCGATCCGCCCGCCTCCGCCGTCGTCGGACTCATGCGCCGCGCCGAACGCAACGGCTTCCGCTACGGCTGGACCTTCGACTCCGCCGTGCTGTGGCAGGAACCCTTCGTCATCTACAGCCGCATCCTGGAACACACCGACCACCTCGTCGTCGGCCCGATGGTCACCAACCCCGGCACCCGCACCTGGGAGGTGACCGCCTCCACCTTCGCCACCCTCAACGACATGTACGGCAACCGCACCGTCTGCGGCATCGGCCGCGGCGACTCCGCGATGCGCGTCGCGGGCCGCAAGCCCAACACCCTCGCACGGCTGGGCGAGGCGATCGGCGTCATCCGGGACCTGGCCGAGGGCCGCCAGGCGGAGGTCGACGGCAACCGGGTGCGCCTGCCGTGGGTCAGGGACGGCCGACTGCCGGTCTGGATGGCCGCGTACGGGCCCAAAGCCCTCGCGCTCGCCGGGCGCGAGGCGGACGGCTTCATCCTCCAGCTCGCCGACCCCTTCCTCACCGAGTGGATGGTCAAGGCGGTGCGCTCCGCGGCCGAGGAGGCCGGGCGCGACCCGGGCGAGGTGACGATCTGCGTGGCCGCGCCCGCGTACGTCACCGACGGGAGCGACGCGGGGCTGGCGCACGCCCGCGAGCAGTGCCGGTGGTTCGGCGGGATGGTCGGCAACCACGTCGCCGACCTGGTCGGCCGCTACGGCGAGCACTCCGGCATGGTCCCCGACGAGCTGACCGCGTACGTCAAGGACCGGCAGGGGTACGACTACGCGCACCACGGGCGGGCGGGCAACCCCGACACCGCGTTCGTGCCGGACGCCGTGGTCGACCGCTTCTGCCTGATCGGCCCGCCCGAGGCACACGTCGAGAAGTTGCGGGCGCTGCGGGAGCTGGGCGTCGACCAGTTCGCGGTGTACGCCATGCACGACGCCCGCGAGGCGGTCGTCGACGCCTACGGCGAACACGTCATCCCGGCGCTGGGGCAGGGCAGATGACCACGGGGGCGGCGCTCCCGCCCGCCGCCGCCGACGGGCCGCTGGAGCTGTCCGCGGGCGAGGTGCCCGACGACGGCCGCTTCGCCAACGCCGACCTGCGCCCGGTGCCGGTCGCTGAACGCCACTGGACGACCTACAACTTCACCGCGCTGTGGGTCGGCATGGCCCACAACATCCCGTCCTGGACGCTGGCTTCGGGCCTGGTCGCGCTCGGCATGGACTGGAAGCAGTCGGTGCTGACCATCGCGCTGGCCAACCTGATCGTGCTGGTGCCGATGCTGCTGACCGGGCACGCCGGGCCCAAGTACGGCATACCCTTCCCCGTGCTGGCCCGGGCGTCGTTCGGGCTGCGCGGGGCGAACCTGCCGGCGCTGGTGCGGGCCGCCGTGGCCTGCGCGTGGTTCGGCATCCAGACCTGGATCGGCGGCGAGGGCATCTTCTTCCTGGCCGGCAAGCTCTTCGGCCACGGCTGGGCGAACGCCTCCGCCGTCGGCGGCTACCCGTGGACGCAGTGGCTGTCGTTCGGTGTCTTCTGGCTGATCGAACTCGCCATCATCGCCCGGGGGATGGAGACGCTGCGGCGCTTCGAGAACTGGGCCGCGCCCTTCGTCCTCGTCGGCGCGATCGCGCTGCTGATCTGGATCACCGTCAAGGCGGGCGGCCTCGGCCCGCTGCTCGACCAGCCGTCGAAGCTCGGCTGGGGCCACCGCTTCTGGCCGGTCTTCTTCCCCTCCCTGATGGGCATGATCGGCTTCTGGTCCACGCTGTCGCTCAACATCCCCGACTTCACCCGCTTCGGCGCGGGCCAACGGGCCCAGGTGCGCGGGCAGTCGCTGGGCCTGCCGACCACGATGACCGCGTTCGCGCTGCTGTCGGTCCTGGTCACCTCCGGATCGCAGGCGGTCTACGGCAAGCCGGTGTGGGACCCGATCCAGCTCGCCTCCCACCTGTCGAACGCGATGGGCGTGCTGTTCGCGCTGCTGACCGTGCTGATCGCCACCATCAGCTGCAACCTCGCGGCCAACGTCGTCTCGCCCGCCTACGACCTGTCCAACCTCGCGCCGCGCGTCTTCACCTTCCGGGGCGGCGCGCTGCTGACCGGCGTGGTGGGCGTCGTCATCTTCCCCTGGAAGCTGATCTCCTCGCCGCAGGTCTACATCTACACCTGGCTCGGCGTGGTCGGCGGCCTGCTCGGCACGGTCGCGGGCGTCCTGATCGCCGACTACTGGATCGTCCGCCGCACCCGCCTCGACCTCGCGGGCCTCTACCGCCCGGACGGCCCCTACTGGTACCGGGCGGGCTGGAACTGGCGGGCGGTGACCGCGTTCGCCGTCGGCGGCCTGCTGGCGGTCGGCGGCTCGTACTCGGCCCCCGGCACCGGCCCGTTCCCGGCCCACGGCATGATCCCGTTCCTCAAGCCCCTGGCCGACTACGGCTGGGCGGTGGGTCTCGCCTCGGCGCTGCTGCTGTACGCGGGACTCATGCGGGCCCTCCCGCCCGGCCGCCGGGCCGACGTGATCCGGGCGCCGGGCCCGACCGGGTGACGCGGCGGGACACGGCGTCTGGCACCGTGGAGGCGTGGACAGGGATCTTGCGGACGTGATCGTGATCGGGGCCGGGCCCAACGGGCTGACCGCCGCGGTGGAGCTGGCCCGGGCGGGGCTCGGCGTCGAGGTGTACGAGGCGGCCGACGCGGTGGGCGGCGGAGCCCGCACCGAGGAGCTGACCCTGCCCGGCTTCCGGCACGACCCCTGCTCCACCGCGCACCCCTTCGGCGCCGGTTCTCCCGTCTTCAACAGCCTGCCGCTGCGCGAACACGGCCTGGAATGGGCGCACGCCGAGCTGCCGATGGCCCACCCGTTCCCGGACGGCACCGCCGCCGTACTGGCCCGCGACGTCGGTGAGACCGCCGCCTCGCTCGGACCGCGGGACGCGGGCGCGTACCGCAGGCTCGTGGAGCCGTTCACCGGGCGCTGGGACGCGCTGGCGGGCGACGTGCTGCGCCCGCAGTGGGCGGGGCTGCCGCGCCATCCGCTGCTGTTCGCCCGCTTCGGGGCGGTCGGCGGCCTGCCGGTCGCGCTCCTCGCGCGGCGCTTCCGTCACGAGCGGGCGCGCGGCCTGCTCGCCGGCGCCGCCGCCCACCTGGTCGGCCCGATGACCGGACCGGTCACCGCGGGCGGCGCGCTGACCTTCCTGCTCGCCGGGCACGACGGCGGCTGGCCGTTCGCCCGCGGCGGCTCGCAGGCCATCTCCGACGCGCTCGCGAGCCTGCTGCGCGTCCACGGCGGCGTCATCCGCACCGGCGTCACGGTCACCACGCTCGCCGACCTGCCGCCCGCCCGCGCCTACGTCTTCGACACCTCGCCCACCGCGCTCGCCCGGATCGCCGGCCTCGACCGCGCCTACCGGGGCTTCCGTTACGGGCCCGCCACGTTCAAGGTCGACTACGCGCTGGACGGTCCGGTGCCGTGGACCGCGCCGCAGGCCCGCCGCGCCGGGACCGTCCACCTCGGGCCGTCCTACGGCGAGATCGGCGCGGCGATGCGGGCGGTGACCCGGGGACGCGAGCCCGAGGTGCCGTTCGTGCTGACCGCGCAGCCCACGCTCGCCGACCCGAGCCGCGCACCGGAGGGCAAGCACGTCTTCTACGCCTACTGCCACGTGCCCAACGGCTGGCGCGGCGACGCCACCGCCGCGATCGAGGCACAGATCGAGCGCTTCGCCCCCGGCTTCACTGACCGTGTCCTGGCCCGCGCCGTCAGCGGCCCGGCCCGACTCGCCGCCCGCAACGCCAACTACGTGGGCGGCGACGCCCTGTGCGGCTCGACGGCCGGACTGCGCGCGGTGATCCGCCCCGCGCTGCGCAGGGTGCCGTACGCGACGAGCGACCCCGCGGTCTTCCTGTGCTCGCAGGCCACCCCGCCGGGGCCCGGAGTGCACGGGATGTGCGGGCACCACGCGGCGAGGGCGGTACTCAGGGCGCTGGAGCGGGCGCGCTGACGCCGTGGGACCCGCGCCCCGCGGCGCGACCGTATTGTCCTTCTTGGGGGCGTCTTGCGGTGCTCCTGGCGCGGTTCTAGCCATACCCGTGACCTACCCGTCAGTAGTGTCCTCGGGCGTCCGCGCCGTCAGACCTCAGAAAGGGTGCCCGCCATGGTGACCGGCGACCGTTCTGCCCACGTCCCCGGAACCGGCCTGGACACGCTCGACCTCGGGACGCTCGACCTGGGCTCCGTGGAGCCGGCCGAGTTCGCCCGCATCGTCAAGGCGACCCCGGCCCGGCAGACCGCCCGGATCATGGCGGGCCCCCACCGCAGGCGCGTGCTGGACGAGTTGTTCCGGCGGATGGAGACGCTCTTCCGGCCGGACGCGGCGGGCGACCGCGAGGCGCTGGTGCGCTGGCGGATCACCGGCGAGGGCGGCGCGGTCGACACGTACGAGACGCACATCGCGCACCGCCGTTGCGTCGTGACCGCGCACGCCACCGACCGCACGCCCCGGCTGACCCTGACCATGGCCGCGCCGGAACTGCTCCGGCTCGCCTCCGGCAACGCCTCCGGGCCCGCGCTGTACCTGGTGCGCAGGCTGAAGGCGCAGGGCGACCTACGGCTCGCGGGCGGGCTGATGCACTACTTCGACCTGCCGAGGCCGTGAACCGGTTCGCCCCGCGAAGGCCGTGAACCGGCGGCGCGCGTCCGGCACTCGAGACGCGCCGCCGCGGATCGTTTGCGGCGCGGACGGCCGGGACAGGTCCCTCCTGGCCCGACCGCGAGAGGACTGCCCGTGTTCACCACCCGTCCCACCCTCCAGGGCACGTTCGGCATGGTCTCCTCCACCCACTGGCTGGCCTCCCAGTCCGCCGTGGCCGTGCTGGAGGACGACGGCAACGCCTTCGACGCGGCGGTCGCGGCGGCCTTCACCCTGCACGTCGTCGAGCCGCACCTGAACGGGCCCGCGGGCGAGGTGCCGATCATCCTCGCCCCGGCGGGCGGCCCGGTGCGGGTGCTGTGCGGCCAGGGCCCGGCGCCTGCCGCCGCCACCATCGCGCACTACACCGGCCTCGGCCTCGAACTCGTCCCCGGCACCGGCCCGTTGGCGGCCACCGTGCCTGGCGCGTTCGACGCCTGGCTCCTCCTGCTGCGCGACCACGGCACCAAGTCGCTGGAAGACGTGCTGAAGTACGCCATCGGCTACGCCGACCACGGCCATCCGGCGGTCGAACGGATCGGCGCCACCGTCGAGGCGGTGCGCGAGCTGTTCACCACCGAGTGGACGACGTCGGCCGAGCTGTACCTGCCGGGCGGCCGGGCCCCGGCGCCGGGCGCCCTGCTGCGCAACCCCGCCCTCGCCCGCACCTGGCGCCGCGTCATCGCCGAGTCCGACGCCGCGGGCGGCAGCCGCGAGAACCGCCTCGACGCCGCCCGGGCGGTCTGGCGGGAGGGCTTCGTCGCCGAGGCGCTCGCCGCCTGGGTGGCCCGGCCCGCCATGGACACCTCCGGCGAACGCCACGCGGGCGTCCTGACCGGCGACGACCTGGCCGCCTGGTCCGCGCGGTACGAGGACCCGGTCACGTACGACTGGAACGGCTGGACCGTCGCCAAGGCGGGCCCGTGGAGTCAGGGCCCGGTCTTCCTCCAGCAACTCGCCCTGCTGCCCGAGGAGTTGGGGGCGGGCGAACTGCCCTACGGCAGCGGCGCCTTCGTGCACACCGTGGTCGAGGGTGCCAAGCTCGCGTTCGCCGACCGCGAGGCGTGGTACGGCGACGCGGCCGACGTCCCGCTCGCCGACCTGCTCTCGCCCGCCTACACCGCCCGCCGCCGCGCCCTGGTCGGCGGCACCGCCTCCCTCGAACTGCGGCCCGGCCGACCCGGCGGGCGCACACCCAGGCTGGCCAAGCTCAGGCTCGCGATGCCGGTCGGGCCCGACGCGACCGACACGGCGATGGCGGTGCCGGGGGCGGGCGAGCCGACCGTGGGCCCGGACGGCGCGACCCGCGGCGACACCTGCCACCTCGACGTGGTCGACCGGCACGGCAACATGGTCGCCGCGACCCCCAGCGGCGGCTGGCTCCAGTCCAGCCCCGTCGTACCGGAGCTCGGCTTCCCGCTCGGCACCCGCCTCCAGATGACCTGGCTTGAGCCCGGCCTGCCCAGCTCGCTCACCCCGGGCCGCCGCCCCCGCACCACGCTCACGCCCTCGCTGGCGCTGCGCGACGGGCAGCCGGTGCTGGCGTTCGGCACGCCGGGCGGCGACCAGCAGGACCAGTGGAGCCTGCACTTCTTCCTCGGCGTCGCGCTGCGCGAACGGGTCCGCGGCGGCCTCGACCTCCAGGGCGCGATCGACGCCCCGAACTGGCACACCAGCGCCTTCCCCGGCTCGTTCCACCCGCGCACCACGCTGCCCGGCAGCCTCACCGTCGAGTCCCGCCTCGGCGAGCGGGCCGTCGCCGAGCTGCGGGCCCGCGGCCACCGCGTCACCGTCGCCGGGCCGTGGACCGAGGGCAGGCTCTGCGCGGTCGCCCGCGACCCGGAGACCGGCGTGCTGTCGGCGGGAGCCAACCCGCGGGGTGCGCAGGGGTACGCGGTCGGGCGCTGACCCGGCGCGCCGCCCCCGGACCGCGCCCCCGGCCTCCCCTGACCGGTCTCCGTTCCCGGGCGGTCTCACCATCCGTCCGCCCATGGGCAGCGGGCGCCCCGGGCGGATAGGGTCCGCAGTGCGCGACATGTTCCAGGGGAGTTGCAAGGTGGGAGAGATTCACGAGGAGCAGGGCGAGCACCGGCAGGACACGGAGCACCGGGCGGACGGCGGCCGGGGCGCGCTCCCGCGCGTGCTGATCGCGGCCGACAAGTTCAAGGGCTCGCTCACCGCCGTCGAGGTCGCCGAACACGTCACCACCGGCCTGCGCCGGGCCGTGCCCGCCCTGCCGGTGGAGTCGCTGCCGGTCGCGGACGGCGGTGACGGCACCGTGGACGCCGCGGTCGCCGTGGGCTTCGAGCGCCGGGCGACGACCGTCACCGGACCGCTGGGCGAGCCCGTCACGGCCGCCTGGGCGCTGCGCGGGGACGTCGCCGTCGTCGAGATGGCCGAGGCCTCGGGCCTGCGCCACGTCACCCCGGACAGCCGTTCCGCGCTCGCCTCGTCCACGTACGGCACCGGAGAGCTGCTGCGGGCCGCGCTGGACGCGGGCGCGCGCACCGTCGTGCTGGGTGTCGGCGGCAGCGCCTCCACCGACGGCGGCGCGGGCATGCTGGCCGCGCTGGGAGCCGCCTTCACCGGTGCCGACGGCCGCCCGGTGGGCCCCGGCGGCGCGGCGCTGGCCGGGCTGGAGCGGGCCGACCTGTCCGGTCTCGACCCGAGGGTCGCCGGAACCGCGTTCGTGCTCGCCAGCGACGTCGACAACCCGCTGCGCGGCCCCAAGGGCGCCCCCGCGGTCTACGGCCCGCAGAAGGGCGCCTCGCCGCAGGACGTGGCCACGCTGGACGCCGCGCTCGGGCGGTACGCCGAGGTGCTGGGCGCCGCCCTGGGTTCGCGTGCCGCGGAGGCCGCCGAGGCGCCGGGCGCGGGCGCCGCCGGCGGGATCGGCTACGGAGCCCTGGTCGGGCTGGACGCGGTCTTCCGGCCCGGCGTCGAGGTCCTCTTCGAGCTGCTGGGGTTCGCCGAGGCGCTGGAACGGGCGGACTTCGTGATCACCGGCGAGGGCTCGCTGGACGCCCAGACGCTGCACGGCAAGGCCCCGGCGGGCGTGGCCCAGGCGGCCCGCGCCCGCGGCGTCGACGTGGTGGCCGTCTGCGGGCGCCTCGCGCTGCCCCCGGAGGCGCTGGGCGGCGCGGGCATCCGCCGTGCCTACGCCCTCACCGAGCTGGAGCCGGACCCGGCGCGCTGCATGGCCGAAGCGGGCGCCCTCCTGGAGCGCCAGGCGGAACGGCTCGCCCGCGACTTCCTGGCGCCGTAGAGCCTTCGGCGACCGGTCGCACGCATCGAACGCGAGGTGCCGCCCGTATCGAACGCGAGAGGGCCCCGGGCGGATCGCCCGGGGCCCTCTTCGTATTCGTACGGTGTCCGCGTCGCGGACGGTTACCGGAGCTGCGCGGCGCGTGCCTCGCGGCGGTTGCCGCGGATGGTGTTCACCCGGCGGATCGCGGCGAACAGCGGGATGCCCGCGGCCATCACCACCTGGAGCGCGGCACCGGCCTGGAGCAGGCGCTGCGCGCCGGGGGAGTCGGCGGCCCAGGCGGCCAGGCAGCCCATGCTGATGAAGATCCAGCACAGGGTGGCGATCGCCAGGCGGCCGCGCGGCTTGGGGTACTCGACCCGGCTGACCATCAGCCACGCCACACCCACGATGATCGCCAGCGTCGGCAGGAACGGCAGCTGGAGCAGGACCGCCGAGATGATCGTCAGCGCGCCCATCGGGGAGGGCATGCCCTGGAAGACGCCGTCCCGCACGGTCGTGCAGGAGAACCGGGCGAGCCGCAGCACCACCGCGAGCACCACCACGATCGCGGCCACCGCCGAGACGTGCTGGTGGCCGTCGTTGGCGACCATGCCCCACACGACCACGAAGTACGCCGGGGCGAGCCCGAAGCTGATCAGGTCGGAGAGGTTGTCCAGCTCCGCGCCCATCGCCGAGCTGCGCAGCTTGCGCGCCACCAGCCCGTCGAACAGGTCGAAGACCGAGGCCAGCAGCATCAGCATCACGGCGGTCGCCGCGCTGTGCCGGGTCATGCCGCCGTCGGTCCGGCCCATCAGGTGCGGGACCAGGACGCCGGTGGTGGTGAAGTACACCGCCATGAAACCGCAGGTGGCGTTGCCGAGGGTGAGGGTGTCCGCTATTGACAGCCGGGTGGACAGCGGCATGTCGTCCGCCGCGTCCTCCTCCAGCTCGCTGACCCAGGAGGTGGCTTGGGTGTCGGGATCAATCACGGTCAAGGCGAGTCACCCCTGCCTGTGTGGGCTGGCCGACCTCGACGGCGGCCTCGACGCCTTCCGGCAGGTAGACGTCGACGCGGGAGCCGAAACGGATCAGGCCGATCCGCTCGCCCCGCTCGACCTTGGTGCCGGCCGGCACGTAGGGCACGATGCGGCGGGCGACCGCACCGGCGATCTGGATCATCTCGATGTCGCCCAGCTCGGTGTCGAAGTGCCAGACGACCCGCTCGTTGTTCTCGCTCTCCTTGTTGAACGCCGGAACGTACCCGCCGGGGATGTGCTCGACGGACGTCACGGTGCCCGCCAGGGGCGCTCGGTTGACGTGGACGTTCAGCGGGCTCATGAAGATCGCGACGCGGGTGCGCCCGTCCTTCCACGGCATGATGCTCTGCACCACGCCGTCGGCGGGGGAGATGACCCGGCCGTGAGCGATCTCACGTTCCGGGTCGCGGAAGAACCACAGCATGCCCGCCGCGAGGGCGGTGGTGGGGACGGCCACAGCCGCCCACCGCGTGGACCGACGGGCGCGGGTCAGGCTGACCGCTGCGGCGGCGACGGTCGGGAGGAGCCACGGCGACGCTCCACGCGCGAGGCGGACCCGGCCGCGATGTGCAGAGGATGGGCTGTGGGGCATGGATGACCTTCGTAGCGGAGGGTGCCGCGATGAGACTTGGGGACGGCGGCTTTTCCCGATGGTATCGGTAGCGGCCAGCAACTCGGCAAGCTAGAGGGCGAGTCGATGGCCGCTCGACCGATGACAGGGTGTGACTTTCCTTGCGGATAAATCACCCCAAATACGGACATCCTGCTCGGTCTAGCCCTGAATCCGGTATTCCTCGAGCAGCCGCCGTCCGATGATCATCTTCTGGATCTCAGCGGTTCCTTCACCGATCAGGAGCATCGGCGCCTCCCGGTACAGGCGCTCGATCTCGTACTCCTTGGAGAACCCGTAGCCGCCGTGGATGCGGAAGGCGTCCTCCACGACCTCCTTGCAGTACTCCGAGGCCAGGTACTTGGCCATGCCCGCTTCCAGGTCGTTGCGCTGGCCGGAGTCCTTCTTGCGCGCCGCGTTGATCATCATCTGATGCGCGGCCTCCACCTTGGTGGCCATCTCCGCCAGCTTGAACTGGATCGCCTGGTGCTGGGCGATGGGCTTGCCGAAGGTGTGCCGCTGTTGTGCGTATTCGACGCCCAACTCGAAGGCGCGGCGCGCCACACCGCACCCGCGCGCGGCGACGTTCACGCGCCCCACCTCGACGCCGTCCATCATCTGGTAGAAACCGCGGCCGCTCTGCCCGCCCAGCACGCGATCGGCCGGCACCCGGACGTCCTCCAGCACCAACTCCGTGGTGTCGACGCCCTTGTAGCCCATCTTCTCGATCTTCCCCGGCACGGTCAGGCCCGCCACCTTGGCGTTGGGGCCGAAACCGGGTTCCTTCTCGATGAGGAAGGTGGTCATCGACTTGTGCGGCGCGGCGCCCTCCGGCTGCCCCTCGTCGGTACGGCACAACACCGCGACCAGCGTGGAGGAACCGCCGTTGGTCAGCCACATCTTCTGACCGTTGATCACGTAGTCGTCGCCGTCGCGCACGCCCTTGGTGCGGATCGCCGAGACGTCGGAACCGAGACCCGGCTCGGACATCGAGAAGGCGCCGCGCACGTCACCGGTGGCCATCCGGGGCAGGAAGTAGTCCCTCTGCTCCTGGGTGCCGTGCTGCTTGAGCATGTAGGCCACGATGAAATGCGTGTTGATGATGCCCGACACGCTCATCCAGCCGCGTGCGATCTCCTCCACGCACAGCGCGTAGGTGAGCAGCGACTCGCCGAGACCGCCGTACTCCTCGGGAATCATCAGGCCGAACACGCCGAGTTCCTTCAGGCCCTCGACGATCTGGGCGGGGTATTCGTCGCGGTGTTCCAGTTCGGTGGCGACCGGGATGATCTCCTTGTCCACGAAGTCGCGGACGGTCTTGAGGATCTCCTGCTGGATCTCGGTCAGACCCTCGGTCTGCTGGAGGCGGCTCATCGCTCTACTTCTCCTGGGGCTTCAGCTCGGGGCGGCCGGGCTGTTCGCCGCCGCGCTCCTTGGTGTACGTGGCGGTGGGGACCATGACCTTGCGGCGGAACACGCAGACCAGCGTGCCGTCCTGCTTGTAGCCCTTGGTCTCGACGTAGACGATGCCGCGGTCGTTCTTCGACCGTGACTCCCACTTGTCCAGCACGGTCGTCTCGCCGTAGACCGTGTCGCCGTGGAAAGTCGGCGCGACGTGCCGCAGCGACTCGATCTCCAGGTTGGCGATCGCCTTTCCGGAGACGTCCGGTACCGACATGCCCAGCAGCAGGGAGTAGATGTAGTTGCCCACCACGACGTTCTTGCCGAAATCCGTTGTCTTCTCGGCGTAGTTGGCGTCCATGTGCAGCGGGTGGTGGTTCATGGTGAGAAGGCAGAACAGATGGTCGTCGTATTCCGTGACCGTCTTTCCGGGCCAGTGCTTGTAGACCGCACCGACCTCGAACTCCTCGTACGTGCGCCCGAACTGCATCGTCAGACCTCCAGGTTGTGCGCGAGCCGGATCTCGTCCGCGATCCGCCCGATCATCTCGGTGATGCCGAAGTCCTTCGGCGTGAAGACGGCGGCGACGCCCTGCGCCTTGAGTTCCTCGGCGTCGGCGGTGGGAATGATCCCACCGACGATGACCGGAACGTCGCTCACTCCGGCGCGCCGCAGCCGGCGCAGTACGTCCGGCACGAGTTCACCGTGCGAACCGGACAGGATGGACAATCCGACGCAGTGCACGTCCTCGGCGACGGCCGCGGAGACGATCTGCTCGGGCGTGAGCCGGATGCCCTGGTACACGACCTCGAAACCGGCATCACGGGCGCGAACCGCGATCTGCTCGGCGCCGTTGGAGTGCCCGTCGAGCCCCGGCTTGCCCACCAGCAGCCGCAGTTTGCCGACGCCCAGCGCCTCGGCGGTGGCCGCGACCTTCGCCCGTACCCCGGCGAGCGGCGTGCCCTCCTCGGCGGCGACCGCGACCGGGGCGCTGCTGACTCCGGTGGGGGCGCGGAACTCGCCGAACACGTCCCGCAGCGCGAACGACCACTCGCCGGTGGTGACCCCGGCGCGGGCGCACTCCAAGGTGGCCTCCATCAGGTTGGCGTCGCCGGCCGCGGTGGCCTTCAGCGCCTCCAGAGCCGCCTTGGCCCGCGCGTCGTCCCGCTCGGCCCGCCAGGTCTCCAGCGCCTCGACCACCCGCGCCTCGTTGGCCGGGTCGACCGTCATGATGGCCGTGTCCAGGTCGGCCGTGAGCGGGCTGGGCTCGCTGGTCTCGTACGAGTTGACGCCCACCACCTTCTCCTCGCCCGACTCGATGCGCGCCCGCCGCAGCGCGTGCGAGGAGACCAGCTGCGACTTGAGGTAGCCCGACTCCACGGCCGGGATCGCGCCGCCCATCTCCTGGACCCGCTCGATCTCGGCCGACGCCTCGGCGACGAGCTCGTCGACCTTCGCCTCGATCACGTGGCTGCCGCGGAAGATGTCCTCGTACTCCAGCAGGTCGCTCTCGTGCGCCAGGACCTGCTGGATGCGCAGGCTCCACTGCTGGTCCCACGGCCTGGGCAGGCCCAGCGCCTCGTTCCAGGCGGGGAGCTGGACCGCGCGGGCGCGGGCGTCCTTGCCGAGGGTGACCGCCAGCATCTCCAGCACGATGCGCTGGACGTTGTTCTCCGGCTGCGCCTCGGTCAGGCCCAGGGAGTTGACCTGGACGCCGTAGCGGAAGCGGCGCTGCTTGGCGTCCTCGATCCCGTAGCGCTCCCGGGTGACGCGGTCCCAGATGCGGGTGAACGCCCGCATCTTGCACATCTCCTCGATGAACCGCACGCCCGCGTTGACGAAGAACGAGATGCGCGCGACCACGTCGCCCATCCGCTCCTGCGGCACCTGGCCGGAGTCGCGGACCGCGTCCAGCACCGCGATCGCCGTGGACATCGCGTACGCGATCTCCTGCACCGGCGTGGCCCCGGCCTCCTGGAGGTGGTACGAGCAGATGTTGATCGGGTTCCACTTGGGGATGCGGGCGACCGTGTACGCGATCATGTCCGTCGTCAGCCGCAGCGACGGCCCCGGCGGGAAGACGTGCGTCCCGCGCGAGAGGTACTCCTTGACGATGTCGTTCTGTGTCGTGCCCTGGAGCTTGGCGACGTCCGCCCCCTGCTCCTCGGCGACCACCTCGTACAGCGCCAGCAGCCACATGGCGGTGGCGTTGATGGTCATCGAGGTGTTCATCTGCTCCAGCGGGATGTCCTGGAACAGCCTGCGCATGTCGCCGAGATGGGCGACCGGGACCCCGACCCGGCCGACCTCGCCGCGGGCGAGGACGTGGTCGGGGTCGTAACCGGTCTGCGTCGGCAGGTCGAACGCGACCGACAAGCCGGTCTGGCCCTTGGCGAGATTACGCCGGTACAGCTCGTTGGACGCCTCGGCGGTGGAGTGCCCGGCGTAGGTCCGCATCAGCCACGGACGATCCTTTTGACGCTCAGTCATCGAAACAGCGCTTTCTTCGACGTGTCGTGACGTGTGCCTGCGTGTCGCGCCGGCGCTCAGATGTTCCTGAAGCGGTTGATCGCGTCGATGTGCTGGGCGCGGGTCTCCTCGTCGCGCACGCCCATGCCCTCGCCCGGGGCGAGCGCGAGCACGCCGACCTTGCCCTGGTGCAGGTTGCGGTGGACGTCGTAGGCGGCCTGGCCGGTCTCCTCCAGGCTGTAGGTCTTCGACAGCGTGGGGTGGATCTTGCCCTTGGCGATCAGGCGGTTGGCCTCCCACGCCTCGCGGTAGTTGGCGAAGTGGGAGCCGATGATGCGCTTGAGCGACATCCACAGGTAGCGGTTGTCGTACTCGTGCATGTAGCCCGAGGTCGAGGCGCAGGTGGTGATGGTGCCGCCCTTGCGGGTGACGTAGACACTGGCGCCGAAGGTCTCGCGGCCGGGGTGTTCGAAGACGATGTCGATGTCCTCGCCGCCGGTGAGCTCGCGGATGCGCTTGCCGAAGCGCTTCCACTCCTTGGGGTCCTGGGTGTGCTCGTCCTTCCAGAACCGGTAGTCCTCGGCGGTGCGGTCGATGATCGCCTCGGCGCCCATCGCCCGGCAGATCTCCGCCTTCTGGGGGCTGGAGACCACGCAGATCGGGTTGGCGCCGCCGGCCAGCGCGAACTGCGTGGCGTAGGAGCCCAGGCCGCCCGAGGCGCCCCAGATCAGCACGTTGTCGCCCTGCTTCATGCCGGCGCCGTTGCCCGAGACCAGCTGCCGGTAGGCGGTGGAGTTGACCAGGCCGGGGGCGGCGGCCTCCTCCCAGCTGAGGTGCTTCGGCTTGGGCATCAGCTGGTTGGACTTGACCAGCGCGATCTCGGCGAGGCCGCCGAAGTTGGTCTCGAAGCCCCAGATGCGCTGCTCGGGGTCGAGCATGGTGTCGTTGTGGCCGTCCGCCGACTCCAGCTCCACCGACAGGCAGTGCGCGACGACCTCGTCGCCCGGGTGCCAGGCGTTGACGCCGGGGCCGGTGCGCAGCACGACGCCCGCGAGGTCGGAGCCGATGACGTGGTACGGCAGGTCGTGGCGCTTGGTCAACGGCGACAGCTTCCCGTAGCGCTCCAGGAACGCGAACGTGGAGACCGGCTCGAAGATGGACGTCCAGACCGAGTTGTAGTTGACCGAGGAGGCCATCACGGCCACCAGGGCCTCGCCCGGGCCGAGTTCGGGGACGGGCACGTCGTCCAGGTGCAGCGACTTGCGGGGGTCCTTCTCGCGGGTGGTGAGCCCGTCGAACATCTCCGCCTCGTCCTTGTGGACGGTGACGGCGCGGTAGGACTCCGGCAGCGGCAGGGCCGCGAAGTCGGCGGAAGTGGTGTCGGGCGCGAGGATCGCGTCGAGGATCTCGTTCACTGGGGGCCTCCGGCGAAGCGCCATCGGGGACGCTTGAGGGAACGCTGGGGTCTCGGGTGTGCCGTCGGTTCGGCGGGTACTGCGGTCCGTGGCTGTCGCACGGACGGGGCCGCGGAACGTGGTGACGTACCGCGAACAAGAGCCTGTGACGCAGGCGTCCGGACGCTGGGGGACAGACGGTGTGCGAGGGATCGCCGCACGCCGCCCGTCCGGACTGGGACAACCGTATGGCACGCGGTGCCAGTCGTAAAGACACTGCGTGCCATTAATTTTCGCCGAACGCGGCGGGCACGCAACAGGTGGGGACGGCGGCGTGGGCTCCGTGGCGGGCGCGGGCGAGGGGGCCGACGGGGCGCGCAGGGTGAGGCCGGACGGGGTGCAGGGCGAGGCCGGGCGGCGCGCGGGGTGAGGCCGACGGGGGTGCAGGGCGAGGTCAGGCACTGTTCCAGGGCGGATCAGGCCCTGGAACAGGGCCGCGGGATCAGGCCCTGCTCGGGGCGGGGTCAGGCCCTGCCGAGGGCCTTCTCCACCGCGCGCAGGACCTCCGCCGGAGAGGCGTCCATCCGGGCTACCGCGACGACCACTTCGCCCTCGCTCTCGGGCTCCGCGGCGCCCTCAGCCGCTACCGGCGCGGGCGCCGGGATCGGGCTCCGCGTGGCCGCGCGGCCGATTCCCATCCCGGTGCCGAACGTCTTGCGGATCACGTCGAACGCCCTGTTCAGCTGGGCCTCGACGTCGCCCTTGCCGCCCGCCCGCAACCAGCGCCGCAGCACGTGGTTGTGCGCCGCGACCACCGCCGAGGCCGCGACCTCCGCCAGCAGCGGGTCGTCGTCGCCCGGCTGGTGCGCCGCCTCGTCGAAGTGGCCCAGCAGATAGCGCGTGAACAGCCGGTCGTACCGGGCCACCGACGCGATCTCGTGCTCCCGCAGCGCCGGCACGGAACGGGTCAGCCGGTAGCGCTCGACGGAGACCTCCGGGGACTCCGCGTACATCCGCAGCACCTCGGTGATGCCCCGGCACACGGTGTCCAGCGGGTGTTCGCGCGGCTCCGCGCTGTCCAGCACCGCCTGCACCCGTACCAGCGTGTCGTCGTGGTCGGGGAAGATCGCCTCTTCCTTGGAACGGAAGTGCCGGAAGAACGTCCGGCGGGCCACCCCGGCCGCCGCGGCGATCTCGTCCACCGTGGTCGCCTCGTACCCCTTGGTGGTGAACAGCCGCATCGCTGCGGTGGCGAGATCCTGCCGCACGCGGTGCCGCTGTGCGGTGGTACGGGTGCTGGTGCGCGGCGGGGACATGCTGGGAACGTAACGCATTTCCCGAGATGACGTCGGCGCCGTCCGATTTCCGGTCCGCGCCGCCCGCTTCGCCCCCGACCCGGCGGGCGGTGGTCCTCCCCGGCCGTGTGCCAGCCCGGGGAAGACCCCGTTCCACCCCGAACCGTCGTCAGGCCCTGGCATATTCGCGGAAGCCGCGACCGGTCTTGCGGCCTAGGCAGCCCGCCGAGACCAAGTGCTCCAGCAGCGGCGCCGGAGCCAGCCCCGGGTCGCGGAACTCCCGGTGCAGCACCCGCTCGATCGCCAGCGACACGTCCAGGCCGACCACGTCGAGGAGTTCGAACGGGCCCATCGGATAGCCGCCGCCGAGCTTCATCGCGGCGTCCACGTCGTCCACGCTCGCGTAGTGCTCCTGGACCATCTTCACCGCGTTGTTCAGGTACGGGAACAGCAGCGCGTTCACGATGAACCCGGCACGGTCGCCGCAGTCCACCGGGTGCTTGCGGACGCGGGCGCAGACCTCGTGCACCGTGGCACGCACGTCATCGGCGGTCAGGACGGTGCGGACCACCTCGACCAGCTTCATGGCGGGGGCCGGGTTGAAGAAGTGCATCCCGACGACGTCCTGCGGCCGCGAGGTGGCCGCCGCGATCTCCACCACGGGCAACGACGAGGTGGTGGTCGCCAGCACCGCGCCCGGCCTGCACACCTTGTCGAAGGTCGCGAACAGCTCCTGCTTGACGCGGAGTTCCTCCGCGATCGCCTCCACCGCGAGGTCCACGTCGGCGAACGCGTCCAGCGTGCCGGACGGGGTGATCCTGGCCAGCGTGGCGTCCCGGTCCTCGGGCGAGAGCCTGCCCTTGTCGACCGAGCGCTTCAGCGACTTGGCGATCCGGGCGACGGCCGCCTGCGCCTTCTCCTCACCGCGGGCCGCCAGCACCACGTGGAAGCCGGACTTGGCGAAGACCTCCGCGATCCCGGTCGCCATCGTGCCCGACCCGGCCACCCCGACGCTGCGCACCTCACGCCCGGCGGTCGCGCCCGAGGCGGCGTCCGGCGTGAGGGCGTCGGTCACCACGCTCTGGCCGCCCGGCCCGTCGTAGGTGTAGAAACCACGGCCCGCCTTGCGCCCGGTGAGCCCCGCGGCGGCGAGGTGGCCGAGGATCGGCGCGGGCGCGTGCAGGCGGTCGTGCGAGGCGGCGTACATCGCCTCCAGCACGGTGCGGGCCGTGTCGATGCCGATCAGGTCCAGCAGCGCCAGCGGTCCCATCGGCAGGCCGCAGCCGAGCCGCATCGCCGCGTCGATGTCCTCCCGGGTCGCGTAACGCGCCTCGTACATCGCTGCGGCCTGGTTGAGGTAGCCGAACAGCAGCCCGTCCGCGATGAAGCCGGGACGGTCGCCGACCGGGACCGCCTCCTTGCCCAGCGCGGTCACCAGTGCGGTCACCGCCTGCGTGGCCTCCGGGCCGGTCAGCACCGTGGAGACCACCTCGACCAGCTTCATGGCCTGCGCGGGCGCGAAGAAGTGCAGGCCGAGGACGCGTTCGGGGCGGGAGGTCTCGGCGGCCAGCCGGGTCACCGACAGCGCGTTGGTGCCGGTGGCGAGGATCGCCTCGGGGCGCACGATCGCGTCGAGCGCGGTGAAGACCTCGCGCTTGAGCTCGTAGTTCTCCGGCACGACCTCGATGACCAGGTCCGCGTCGGCGGCGGCCTGAAGATCGGAGAAGACGCGGAAGCGGGCGAGTGCCTCGGCCCGTTCGGCGGGGGTGATGCGCTCGCGCTCGACGGCGCGGGCGGTGGAGCGCTCCAGCGCGGCCACGGCGGCGGTCGCGGCGGGCTCGCTCGGGTCGACGCCGATCACCTCGTGGCCGGCGCGGACCAGGACCTCGGCGATGCCGGATCCCATCGTGCCCAGGCCGACGACGGCGACGACGTGCAACGGGGAGCGCGAGAGGGAGGAAGCGGACGGACGGTCCATCGCGGAACTCCAGGGAGTGTGCCCCGACGAGAAGGGGGCGTGACGACTGAGGGGTTGCCGAACGGGGGCGTCTCAACGCGCCCGTACAGCCAAGGAGTTGAATGACCGGCGATCGCGAGCACGTCGCTGTGCGCGCGAGCCGGTGAAAGTGGCGGGCCCTGTCCCGGGGCCGCGCCAGGCGATGCCGAACCGACGAAATACCGCGTGATGCTGTGGTTCTGTGCTGGGTGGTGCTTGATGGTGCTGGGTCGTGCTTCGGGTGGTGCTGTGCGTGCTGTGGTGGTGCGGGCGCACGGCGGCTGCGTCACCAGGCCGTCGTGCTCGGCGAGTCCGGTCACCGCGGTCGGCGGATCACGGACTCGTTGGCTTGAGAGTAACTCGTGAGTAACTTGATCGCCAGAGAAACGCGCATGTGATTTGGAACGCGTTCAGATGAGCGACATCAGATGAGCGACAGCTGTATGGGCTCGGCCGGAGCGGGAGCCGCGGGCGGTGGCGGCGCGGACGGTGGCGGTGGGCCGTCCTGCGGGATGCCGCGCGATCCGCCGCGCCGGGTCGGGCCCATGCCGAACTCGGCCGCGAACTCGTGCACCTGCCGCGTGATCCGCCGCTGGTACCACTTCGGCGCGTACGAACCGCCCGCGTACATCGCCTCGTAGCGCCGTACCAGCCCCGGGTGGCGCTCGGCGAGCCAGGCGAAGTACCACTCGCGTGCGCCGGGCCGCAGGTGCAGCACGAGCGGTGTCACGGAGGTCGCGCCCGCCTGTGCGACCGCCCGCACCGTCTCGCGCAACCGCTCCGGCGAGTCGGACAGGAACGGCAGCACCGGCGCCATCAGCACCGAGCACGGTATGCCGTGCTCGTTCAGCGTCCGGCACACCTCCAGGCGCTTGTGCGGCGAGGGCGTGCCCGGCTCCACGGTGCGCCACAGCTCCTGGTCGGTGAAGCCGACGGAGACGGCGGTGGAGACCGAGGTGACCGCGGCGGCCTCCTCCAGCAGCGGCAGGTCGCGCAGGATCAGCGACCCCTTGGTGAGGATCGAGAACGGGTTGGCGAAGTCGCGCAGCGCGGAGATGATGCCGGGCATCAACCGGTAGCGGCCTTCGGCGCGTTGGTAGCAGTCCACGTTGGTGCCCATCGCGACGTGTGCGCCCTGCCAGCGCGGCGCGGCGAGTTCGCGTCGCAGCAGCTCCGGCGCGTTGACCTTCACCACGATCTGCGAGTCGAAGTCGTGCCCGGTGTCGAGGTCCAGATAGCTGTGCGTCTTGCGGGCGAAGCAGTAGACGCAGGCGTGGCTGCATCCCCGGTAGGGGTTGACGGTCCACTCGAACGCCATCCGTGAGGTGCCGGGGACCCGGTTGAGTATCGAGCGTGCGCGCACCTCGTGGAAGGTGATGCCGCGGAACCCGGGTGTGTCGAACGTCCGGCTGACCAGGCCGGTCCCGAAGAGCGCCGGAGTGGCCGGGCCTGCGCCCGCCGCCGGGTCGTCGTCGCCGAGGTTGTCCCATCGCATGTCGCTGCCGCCCTCCACCGTGCTGGTCGCGTCCTGTCCGTTTCCCCCTCTTCGGTCCGCGTCCCGTCGGCGGCCCGTCCCTGCTATTAGAACATGCGAACGAATATTGTTCGAGTGATTTTCGATTATGGGTGGGTGGTGGCTTTCGGCCGGGGACCCGATTTTGGGCGGGCGTGGCCGCGGTGGTTGGCTTGCCGTCAACACAGGTGATCCCCGGGGAGTCGAACTCCGGGAGGCGATGCCTGGAAGAGACCGGAGGACGTACAGATGGCGCAGGTCGAGGCCACCACCCAGCGAGTCGTCGCCGCCACCCCCGAGGCGGCGTTCGGCACCCTCGCGGACTACGCGCACGCCCGGCGGGAACTGCTGCCCGAGCAGTTCAGCGAGTACGAGGTGCGGGAGGGCGGCGCCGGCGCGGGCACCGTCGTGCACTGGAAGCTCCAGGCCACGAGCAAGCGGGTGCGCGACTGCCTGTTCGAGGTCAGCGAGCCGCAGCCCGGCCGTCTCGTGGAGAAGGACCGCAACTCCACCATGGTGACCACCTGGACGGTCACCCCGGCGGGCGAGGGCAAGGCCAAGGTCGTCGTCGAGACCACCTGGACCGGCGCGGGCGGCATCGGCGGCTTTTTCGAGAAGACCTTCGCTCCCAAGGGGCTCAACCGCATCCAGGACGCGATCCTCGCCAACCTCGCGGCCCACGTGGAGAAGTAGCCGACGGCGTCCGCCCGCCTGCTGCTCCCCGGCAGCCCTCCGCGGCTGCCCGCCACCCGGTCCGCGCGGCGACCTGCTCCTCGTCGGCCGCTCGCGGCGGGCGCCCCCCCGCTCCCGGCAGCGTGTGCACGCTTTCCACCCGCCACCTGCCTCGGTTGGCGCATTCGTCGCTTCACCGGATCGAGTGGATCTGCGGACGGGTGGGGCGTGCGCCCGGCGCGCGCCCACCCTCCCGAAAGCCCCTGATGGGACGCCAGTTCCCTTGCCAGGCAAGGGAGTTGACGGACGTTCCCGCCTCCCCTCGCGGTGAAACGTCTCGCTTGCTCGCCGATGGTGCGTAATGCGAGAAAAGGGCGCGCGCACGGGCGGACGACTCGCGCGTCGGCGAACGGGCGGACGGCTCGCGCGTGGGTGGACGAGGGGAGCAGCAGGTGGGCGGCACCGCACTGGCCGGACTGGCGGCCGGGGAACCTCCGGCGAACGCAGGGTCGGGCGGCTCCCCTTCGCAGGGCGCCGTTCCGCCTTCGGGTGCCGTGTCCGGCGCCGTTGTCCCTCCGGGTTCCGCAATCGGCGCCGTATCCGGCGCATTCGGCTCGGCCGGGGTCTCCGGGCCCGCGGGCACGGTGACGGTCGAGATCGAGATCCCGGGCCCGTACGACGACCTCGCGGGCGTCGTGGCTCCGACTGGCCGCTCTGCTGAGGACTTTGACGGCGCTGGATCCGTGGGGGCGGGGGCGGTTTCCGGCGCGGGTGCGCCCGGTGACGGAGGCTTCGCGGACGGACGCGACCAGACGCGCCGCGAGGGCCACCCCTCGGCGGACCAGGGTGCCGGGCTCAGCCCGCGCCGGGTGCGCATGGTGTTCGTCGGGCTGCTGCTGGCCATGTTGCTGGCCGCTCTCGACCAGACCGTCGTGGCGACCGCGCTGCCGAAGATCGTGGGCGAACTGCACGGCCTGGACCGGATGTCGTGGGTGGTGACCTCCTATCTCCTGGCCTCGACCGTGGGACTGCCGATCTACGGCAAGCTGGGCGACCTGTTCGGACGCAAGCCCGTCTTCCAGTTCGCGATCGTCACCTTCGTCATCGGCTCCGCCCTCGCGGGCTGGTCGCACACCATGAACGAGCTGATCGTCTTCCGCGGCCTGCAGGGCGTCGGGGGCGGCGGCCTGATGATCGGCGTGCAGGCGATCATCGCGGACATCGTGCCCCCGGAGCGGCGCGGACGCTACCTGGGCGTGATCGGCGCCGCCTTCGGCGTGGCCTCCGTCGCCGGACCGCTCGTCGGCGGCTTCTTCACCGACCACGCCTCCTGGCGCTGGTGCTTCTACGTCAACGTGCCGTTCGGCGCGGTCACCCTCCTGGTGATCGCCGCGGTGCTGAGGCTGCCCGCGCCCGCCGTCCGGGCCCGCTTCGACGTGCTGGGCGCACTGCTGCTGACCTCGGCCTCCACCTGCCTGGTCCTGCTGACCAGTTGGGGCGGGACACGCTACGCCTGGCGCTCGCACGTGATCGTCGGCCTGGGCGTCGGCGCTCTGGTGTCGGCCCTGCTCTTCCTGCTGGTCGAGCGCTTCGCCGTGCAACCGGTCATCCCGCTGCGCCTGTTCCGTGACGGCGTCTTCAACGTCTCCAACGTCATCGGCGTGGTGACCGGCGTCGCCCTCTTCGGCGCGGCGGGCTACCTTCCCACTTTCCTGCAGATGGCCGACGGCGTCTCGGCCACCGAATCCGGCCTGCTGATGCTGCCGATGACCGGTGGAGTGGTGGTCGCCTCCGTCGTCTCCGGCAGGCTCATCGGGCGGACCGGCCACCAGAAGGTCTACCCGGTCCTCGGCTGCGCGCTGGCCGCCGTCGGCCTGTGGCTGCTGTCGGGCCTGACCGCGCACACCGGCCGCCCGGTCTACAGCGTCTGGATGGCCGTCCTGGGTCTGGGCGTCGGCCTCACCCTGCCCGTTCTCCTGCTCGCCGTGCAGAACTCCGCCGCCCCCGACGACCTGGGCGCCGCGACCTCCGCCAACAACTACTTCCGCCAGATCGGCGGTTCGGTCGGCGCGGCCGTCTTCGGCACGTTGTTCGCCCGCCGCCTGACCGAACGGCTGGCCGCCGGGCTCCCGCACTCGGTGCGGCTGCCCAGCCCCGACTCCATCACCCCGCAGCTGGTACGCGCCCTGCCCGCGCCGCTGCGCGACGCCTACGTACGGGCGTACGCGCAGGCGATGCCGCACATCTTCCTCTACTTCGTGCCGCCTCTCGCCCTCGGCTTCCTGACCGCCTTCCTGCTCAAGGAGAAACCCCTGGTGACGACCTACGACGGCACCCCCACGGACGCTTCCGCCGACGCCTACGTGCCTCCGCAGACCCGCCCGGGCGGCGGGTCGGGCGTCGGCGTACCGGTGTGCGGCACCGTCCAGCACGCGGACGGCACCCGCGTGGCCCGGGCCGCCCTCACCCTCATCGATGCCTCCGGACGCCAGATCGGCCGCGGCGCGACCGGTGACGACGGGCGCTACGCGCTGTCCACGCCGGGCAGCGGCAGCTACGTCCTGATCGCGGCGGCCGGGGGCCACCAGCCGCAGGCGGTGAGCCTCACCGTCGGCGAACGGCCCGTCGACCTGGACGTGGTGCTCGGCGGCGCTGGACGGCTGGCCGGGGCCGTGCTGACCGCCGACGGCACGCCCGTGCACGACGCCGTGGTCACCCTGACCGACGTGCGCGGCGAGGTCGTCGCCGGTGCCCGCAGCGATCGCGACGGCGCCTACGTGCTGACCGATCTCGTCGCGGGCGAGTACACGCTGGCCGCGAGCGCCCCCGCGTACCGGCCGGCCGCGCTTCCGGTGTCGGTGCAGGCGGCGCGCGAGACCCGGCAGGACGTCGAACTCGCGGGCGGCGCCGTCCTGCGCGGCACGGTGCGCGCGCCCGGCGGCCGTCCGGTCGAGGACGCCCGCGTGACCCTGCTGGACGCCGCCGGCAACGTCGTCGACTCCGTCACCACCGGCACGGACGGCGTGTTCCGCTTCGTGGATCTGGCCGCCGGGTCGTACACGGTGATCGCGGCGGGCTACCCGCCGGTCGCCACCGTCCTCCAAGTGGCGGGCGGCGGCCGCACGGAACGCGACCTGCGGCTCGGCCACGAGGACTGACCCGCACGCCCCCGGCCCCGGCGGGGCGGCGGCCGCCGTCCGCCCCGCTAGGACCCGGACCGCGTCGGGCAGGGAGTGCCCCGGGGCAGCTGGTAGCGGGCGCCGATCCGGAACAGGCCCGGTCCTGAGGCGTGCAACATCGTCCAGTCGCCGTCCTGTTCCAGGCACCCGTGCCCACCACCGAGCACCCCGAGCCACGGCGACCAAGTGATCCGCACCAGCACGGAACCGGCCGCGGGCACTCGCAACGACAACTCGCTCTCCCCGGCCTGCACCACCGTGGACGGCGCGGCGGCCAGCGGCACCGGATCGGTCACCCGGTACACCCGCCAGTGCGGGTCCTTCCACACCTGCCGCAGCCACGGCTGACCCTCGGAGACCAACCGCGCCTCGACGACGGCGGCGTTGTCCGGCGTCGCGTTCGGCAGCACCACGTAGTTGACCGCCCAGCGCCGCAACCAGTCGTGATACGACGCGGCGGTCAGCGTCCCGTTGTAGAACAGCGGATTGCGCTCCACGTCGACCTGACGGTTCCAGCCGCGTGCCAGGTCCACGTACGGCGACAGGCCCGCCGACTCGAAGTGGGTCTGCGCCGACACCACCTCCACGCGGCCCTGGTCCGCGTCCAGCCGCCGCAACTCGCTCTCCAGGGGCCGTGCGTACGACGCCCACCCGGCGGCCGGGGCGGTCGCCACCAGATCCTGCACGGGCTTGAAGATCTGCCACACCGCGGCCACCGCGAAGGCCAGGTAGAGCGCGAGCACCTTGCGCGGCTCCAGATGACGGCGCCCCGCGGCCGCCGCCAGCAACAGCGCCCCGGCGAACAGCAGCGCCAGCCGCACCACGTTGCTCCCGATCGGCGACGGCACCGCGAGCGTCAACGCCACCCCGAGGCTGTACACCCCCGCCGCGATCCGCACCGGACGCCACGACTCGGGCGCCCACAGCGCCAGCGGCAACGACACGCCGATCGGCAGCAGCGCCCCCGCCAGTGAGAACGGCTGGACCCCGTAGAACGGGAAGAAGATCGTGGTGGCCGCCACCACCAGCACCGGACCCGCGGCCATCGCGTAGGCGTCCTTGCGCCTGCCGGTGAAGAACAGCGCCGCCGCGACCACTTCGACGAACAGCCCCGCCACCGGACTCGACATGGTCGCCAGCGCCCCCAGCACGGCCGCCGCCGCGCCGCGCCACGCCCTGCTGCCCCACGACTCGTAGGCGACCCAGACCGCCGCCAGCCCGAAGAACACGCCGACGGCGAACGTCACCCGGCCCGACGCGCTGTCGCACCACAGGGCGAACGCCCCCCACAGCGCCGGGACCATCGGGCGCCGGACCCTGGTGTGCACCAGCATGCGGGCGAAGATCGCGGCGGAGGCGGTCCCCACGATCACCGCGGTCGTGCGCACCCCGAGCGCCGCCATCAGATACGGGGTGAGCACGCTGTAGGACACCGGATGCATGCCGCCGTACCACGACAGGTTGTACGCGGAACCGGGATTGCGGTCCGCGAACTCCGTCCACGCGTACTGCGCCGCCAGGTCGCCGCCCTCGGTGGCCAGGAAGACCGCCCACACCACGTGCAGCACCGCCGCCAGCAGTACGGACGCCACGACCGGGTCGCGCAGCCAGGCCGCCACCGCCTGCCGGCGCGGCGAGAATGCGGCGCGAGACGCCGGTTCGAGCGTGGTCATGGTGATTGCTCCCGGTCTTCCCCAGTTCTCGTACCGAGTACGGGACGCTAACACGCTGATCGTCCCCGGCCCGGCAACAGGTGCCGTGCGCGGGCGTACGCCGATTCGCGCTTTGTGCTCCGCCGATCGGCCGGCCACCTCTACCGTGGTAGTCGGCGCCACGGGTCTCGCGGCCGGGGCGAGGCGCCGACAGCGGCCGCGACCCCGACAAGGGGAAGGAGTCCCCGCGACCATGGAGCGCCGATCGTCGCCCGAGCAGCCCGCCCAGCCGGCCGGGCGCGTTCCGCTCGCCGTGGTCGTCGTCGACGGCGACGGGCTGGTCTCCCACTGGAGCAGCGGCGCACGCAGGCTGTTCGGCGTCCCCAGGGAAGAGGCCGTCGGCAGTGCCGCGGCCGACCTCCTGCCGGTCTCCGGCGCCCTGGCCGCCCGCGAGGACGTCGCGGCCCACCCGTGCGCCGACGACCTCGACGCCTCGCTGAGCCGCGGGCCGTCCTACCCCACGGCCGGTCGCGCCCATCTGTCCGACGCGCGCAACGGGCCGCTCGACGTGCTGTGGTGGGCCTACCCGCTCATCGGCCCCGGTGCCGAACGACTGGTGGTGCTCCTCGCCGACGCCTCGCGGGTCGTCGCGGCGCCAGGCGAGGACGGCACGTTCGAACGGGTCGCGCCCGGTTTCGCGCTGCACACCGACTTCCCCGGTGCCGAGCGGCTCTCGGAGCGCCTTCCCGACATCCTGCCCAACATGGGCCCGGCGGCGGGGAACCGGATCGTCTCCCAGATCCTCGAACTGGGCTACCCCGTCCTGGAGATCAGCAGGCACGACCGGGTGCCGGTGAAGCCGGACTGGGGCGTGCCCCGGTACCTCACCCGGCGGGCGCAACGGATCGACACCGACGGGCGGGCTGTCGGGATCGACACCGACGAGCGGGTTGTCAGGAGCGACACCGACGAGCGGGCCGGCCGCGCGGCGGGCGTGCCGTCCGGCCCGGCCGCCGCGCCGGACGGCCCCGATTTGGAGCACGCGGCCGTTCGCGAACGGCTTGAGTTCCTCAACGAGGTGTCCGGGCGCATCGGCAGTTCCCTCGATCTGGCGCTCACCATCCGCGAGGTGACCAGCGCCGCCGTCCCCCGCTTCGCCGACTTCGCCGGCACCCACTTGCGCGCCCAGGTGCCGGCGGGCGAGGGCTTTCCCGAGGGACCGCCGGACGTGACCACCGTGTGGCACCGGGTGTGGGTCGAGCACAACGACGAGCCGGGCCGCTGGGACGACACCGTGCCGACCGGTGAGGCCATCGCCTTCCCCGAGGACACCCCGTTCTTCCGGTGCATGGTCACCGGCGAGCCGGTGCTGATCCCCACGATCGACGACGCCCTGGGCGACCGGATCGCGACGCAGTTCGAGAAGCGGGACCTGCGCCCGCTCATCAACGGCCGTTCGCTGCTCGTCGTCCCACTGAAGGCCCGCAACGTGGTGCTCGGCTTCATGGTGTTGCTGCGGCGGGCGGACCGCGAACCGTTCGACGACATGGACCGCGCCACCGGCGCCGAACTGGCCGCCCGCGCGGGCCTGGTGCTCGACAACGCGCGCATGTACAACCACCAGGAGACGGTGGCCGAGACGCTCCAGGACCGGATGCTGCCGCGGATCGAGCGCCGGATGCCGGGCTGCGAGGTAGCCACCCGCTACCTGCCGGGCGAACGGCTGGGCAAGGTCGGTGGCGACTGGTTCGACGCGATCAGGCTCCCTGGTGCCAGGACGGCGCTGGTCGTGGGCGACGTGATGGGCCACGGCCTCAACTCGGCCGCGATGATGGGCCAGTTGCGCACCGCGGTGCAGACCATGGCGGGTCTCGACCTGCCGCCCGCCCAACTGCTGCGCGGCCTGGACGATCTGGCGCGCCGCCTCGGCGACCACTACCTCGCCACCTGCCTGTACGCGGTCTACGACCCGGTGGAGTCGGAACTGCTGGTCGCCAACGCGGGCCACGTCCCGCCGGTGCTGGTGTACGCGAAGGACGGACGCAGCGAACTGCTGGACCTTCCGACGGGCGCCCCGGTGGGTGTGGGCGGCGTGCCCTTCCAGACGGTCCGCGTCCCGGTGTCGCCCGGGGACCGGCTGTTGCTGTGCACGGACGGGCTGGTGGAGGTACGCGGCCAGGACATCGGGGCGGGCCTTGCGGCGCTGTGCGAGAGCGCGGCGCATCCGGCCGCCTCGATGGACGACGCCTGCGACGCCGTCGTGCGCGCCCTCAATCCACCCGGTGGCCGCAAGGACGACGTGGCCCTGTTGATGGCCCGGCTGGGCGGGATCCCGAGGTCCGACACCGCCACCTGGTACCTGGACCGGCGGCCGCAGGAGACGGCTCGGGCGCGGGCCCTGGTCCGGGGCGTCCTGGACCGCTGGGGACTGCCGGAGGCCGCTGACACGGCCGCGCTGCTGGTCGGCGAGGTGGTGACCAACGCGGTGCGGCACGCGACCGCGGGTCGGATCGAACTGCGACTGGTGCGGGCGGACGCCCTGTTGTGCGAGGTGTCCGACGGCGACCAGGCCGCGCCCGTCCTGCTGGAGACCGGGCCGGACGACGAGGGCGGGCGCGGCCTGCTGATCGTGGACCGACTGGCGCTGAGATGGGGTGTCGGCCGCCGGGACCAGGGCAAGACGGTGTGGTTCGAGCAGGCACTGCCGTCTCGCTCCCGTCACCGGTCGGCCGAGCGTTCCGCCGGGTAGCCGCGAGGCCGTGGGCGGCATGGAAGGCGTGAATGCCGTGGTTGCCATGGAAGACCTGGACACCGTAGATGTCGTGGTCGGCGTGGAAGACCTGGACGCCACGCCTGTTCGGTCGGCACGACCCGGATGCGCACACGGCGCCGACGCTCTCGAACAAGCCGTGAATGATTGAACGCGGTACTTGTCGCGGGCAACTGCCGCCGGTAGCAATGATCTTGACGAGGCGTCGATTCCCGGGGAGTTCGCATGGCTGTGTCGGACCGTTACAAGGAGGCCTGGGAGAGCTACTGGAGGGAGACCCCCGAAGAGCCGGGTGCCGCGGTCTGGGACTGCGACGCGTCGCTGAGCGTCAAGCCCCACCTGGCACTCTTCGAGCCGTTCGTCGACGGCTCGAAGCCCGTGGTGGACCTCGGGTGCGGAAGCGGCACCACGACGCGCTTCCTGGCGGAGCGGTTCGCGCGCGTGGTGGGGGTGGACATCTCCCACGCCGCCGTCGAACATGCCCGGCGGGCCGACGCGTCGGGCACGGCGGAGTTCCGGCAGCTGAACGCCGCCGAGCCCGGGGAGGTCGGCGCCCTGCACGGAGAGTTGGGGGACGCCGACGTCTACCTGCGCGCGGTGATCCACCAGAGCGAACCTGCGGCGCGTCCCGCGATCGCCGAAGCGGTAGCGGCGCTGGCCGGGCGGGGCGGCCGGGCCTTCGTCGTGGAGCCGCTCGCGGTCGCCAAATCGGTGATCGCGGACACGGCCCGGGGTGCGGGTGGGCCCCCGCCGAAGATCGCCAGGGTCTTCGCGCACGGGCTCACGCCCGCGGAGACGGAGGACGAGGCCGTGCCCGAACTGCTGCGGGCGACCGGCCTTTCGGTCCTCGCGAGCGGGCGGATCGACCTGGTGATGACGGAGTACCGCGCGGACGGGTCGAGGATCGACCTGCCGGCCCAGTGGCTTGTGGTTGGTCGCTGAGAGTGAGTTCATGAAGCCGAGTCTGTGAGCGAGCCGTCGATCGCGCCAGGCCTGTGGATAACTCTAGAGGTCTAGACCTCTAGAGTTATCCACAGGCCTGGCGCCCGTTCAGGCCGCCGCGTACCGTCCGAGCCATGAAGATTCTGATCTCCGCGGACATGGAGGGCGCCACCGGCGTCACCTGGCCCGCTGACGTGGTGCCCGGCACCGAGCAGTGGCAGCGGTGCAGGCGAATGTTCACCTCCGACGTGAACGCGGCCGTCGCCGGGTTCATCGACGGGGGCGCGGACGAGGTTCTCGTCAACGAGGCCCACTCGACGATGCGCAACCTCCTCCTCGAAGAGCTGGACGAGCGGGCCGTGATGCTCACGGGGCGTCACAAAGCCCTGTCGATGGTCGAGGGCGTCCAGCACGGGGACGTCGACGGCGTCGCCTTCCTCGGCTACCACACCGGCGCGGGCACCGAAGGCGTCCTCGCCCACACCTACCTTGCGAACTCCATCACCGGAGTCTGGGTCAACGGTGAGCCCGCCAGCGAGGGCAGACTCAACTCCCTGGTCGTCGCCGAGTACGGAGTCCCCGTCGTCCTGGTCACCGGCGACGACCGGACCGGACTCGACGCCAGGACCTACGCGCCGCAGGCACCGGCGGTCGCCGTCAAGGACTACGTCTCCCGTTACGCGGCGGTGTGCCGTCCGCCGGCCCGCACGGCGGCGGAGATCAGGGAAGCGGCGCAGCGCGGCGCCAAGCTCGCCATACGGCACGAGCCGGTCCAGGCCGGGCCGTTCACCGTCGAGGTGGAGTTCGACGCGTCCCACCTGGTCTGCGCGGCGACCGTCGTGCCCCTGGTGGAGCAGTGTGGCGAGCGGCGGGTCCGCTACACCACCGACACCATGTACGAAGGCATCCGCGCCTTCAAGGCCGTGACCACGCTGGTCTCTTCACACGTGGAGGAACACTATGGCTGAGTCGACACTGGACCGGCCCGCGGCGCCGCCGCCCGGGCAGCAGGCCCTGGACGAAGTGGTCCGATTCACCTCCGACCTCATCCGCATCGACACCACCAACCGGGGCGGCGGCGACTGCGTGGAGCGGCCCGCCGCCGAGTACGTCGCCGAACGCCTCGCCGACGCCGGGATCGAACCGCGTGTCCTGGAGTCCGCCCCCGGCCGGGCCAACGTGGTGGCCCGTATCGAGGGCACCGAACCGTCGGCGGGAGCCCTGCTGGTCCACGGGCACCTCGACGTGGTGCCCGCCGAGCCCGACGACTGGAGCGTGCACCCCTTCTCCGGCGAGGTCCGCGACGACGTGGTCTGGGGGCGCGGCGCCATCGACATGAAGGACATGGACGCGATGGTGCTTGCCACCGTGCGCGCCTGGGCCAGGGAAGGCCGTCGGCCGCGCCGGGAGATCGTGCTGGCGTTCACCGCGGACGAGGAGGACAGCGCCGCTTACGGCTCCGGGTTCCTCGCCGACCGGCACGCCGACCTCTTCGACGGCTGCGTCGAAGGCATCAGCGAGTCGGGCGCGTTCACCTTCCACACCGCCACCGGCCTGCGGCTCTACCCCGTGGCCGCGGGGGAGCGCGGCACCGCGTGGCTGAAGCTGACGGCCAAGGGCCGGGCCGGGCACGGCTCGAAGGTCAACCGGGAGAACGCCGTCAGCGCCCTGGCCTCCGCCGTCTCGCGGATCGGCGAACACCACTGGCCGATCCGGCTCAGCACGACCGTGCGGGCCGCGCTCGCCGAACTGGCCGCACTGCACCACCTCGACGCCGACCTGGACGCGGCCACGCCCGCCGCTCTGGAACGCGCCGTCGAAACGCTGCTGGAAGAACTCGGCCCGAGCGCCGCGCTGGTCGAGGCCACCGTCCGCAACAGCTCCAACCCCACAATGTTCTCCGCCGGTTACAAACTCAATGTGATCCCGGGCGAGGCGACCGCCTACGTGGACGGACGCATGGTGCCCGGCGGCGAGGAGGAGTTCACCGAGACGCTCGACCGCCACACCGGCCCCCGGGTGGACTGGGAGTTCCACCACCGCGAGCGGCCGCTGGAGGCGCCGGTCGACTCACCGACGTACGCCGCCATGCGTGAGGCGCTGGAGCACTTCGACCCCGGTGCCCACGTGGTGCCGTACTGCATGTCCGGAGGCACCGACGCCAAGCAGTTCGGGCGCCTGGGCATCACCGGATACGGATTCTCGCCGCTGAAGCTGCCACCGGGATTCGACTACCAGGCGCTCTTCCACGGAGTCGACGAACGTGTTCCGGTGGAGGCGCTGCACTTCGGAGTCCGGGTCCTCGACCGCTTCATGAGCCGGTAGCCCGGCCGCACCACCGGCGCCCCGCCGCACGACCGCCGCCCCGCCGCCCAAGACAAGGAGCCAACTGCCATGACCGCCCGAACCGCCCCCTACGGCACCTGGGAGTCACCGATCGACGCGGTGAGCGCGGCGTCCCACGACGGACGCCCGGAGCACCTCGGCACCGTCGGCGAGGACCTGTGGTGGACCGCGCCGCGCCCCGCGGAGGGCGGACGCCGCACCCTGATGCGCCGCAGGCCGCAGGACGGCACCGAGCGGTCCGTGCTGCCCGCGCCGTGGAACGTGCGCACCCGCGTCATCGAGTACGGCGGCGTGCCCTGGGCCGGAGCGCCTCAAGGCCCGGCCGGTCAGGGCCCGTTGATCGTCTTCGCCCACTTCGACGACCAGCGGCTCTACGCCTACGAACCCGACGTGCCCGGTGCCGAGCCCCGGCCGCTGACCCCGGTGTCGCGGGTCGGGGACGGACTGCGGTGGGCCGAGCCGCGGATCTCGCCGGGAGGCGACGAGGCGTGGTGCGTGCTGGAGGAGTTCACGGGTGAGGGGCCGGAGGACGTGCGGCGGGTCGTCGCCGCGGTGCCGCTGGACGGTTCGGCGGCCGAGGACCGCTCGCGGGTGCGTGAACTGAGCGGTGACGAGCACCGGTTCGTCACCTCACCCCGGATCTCGCCGGACGGCCGGTCGGCGGTGTGGATCGCCTGGGACCACCCGCGCATGCCGTGGGACGGCACGGAGCTGAAGATCGCCGAGGTGACGGACACCGGGTTCACCGGCGTCCGCACGCTCATCGGCGGGCCGAACGAGTCGGTCGCGCAGGCCGAGTGGGCCGAGGACGGCACGTTGCTGGCGGTCTCGGACCGCACCGGCTGGTGGAATCTGCACCGCGTCGACCCGGTCAGCGGCCGGGCGGTCGACCTCTGCCCGCGCGAGGAGGAGTTCGCGGGGCCCGCGTGGCGCATCGGGTCGCGCTGGTTCGCGCCGCTGGACGGGGGACTGGTCGCCGTCCTGCACGGACGTGGCGCGCTGCGGCTCGGCATCCTCGACCCCGCCGACGGGAAGGTGACCGACGCGCCCGGTCCGTGGAGCGAGTGGGACGCGACCCTCACCGCGGACGGGACCCGGGTCACCGGCATCGCGGCCACCGCTCGCACCGGCCACGAGATCGTGGAACTCGACACCCACACCGGGCACTCCCGCGTGGTGGCCGCCGCCCACCACGACACCGTAGATCCGGAGCAGTTGCCCGATCCGGTGGCGCGCGTCTTCAGCGGCCCCGGCGGCCGGGACGTCCACGCCCACGTCTATCCGCCGCACAACCCCCGGTTCACCGCGCCCGACGGCGAGTTGCCGCCCTACGTGATCTGGGTGCACGGTGGCCCCACCAGCCGCGCCCCGCTGGTGCTCGACCTGACCATCGCCTACTTCACGTCGCGGGGCATCGGCGTCGCCGAGGTCAACTACGGAGGCTCGACCGGCTACGGGCGCGCCTACCGCGACCGCCTGAAGGGGCAGTGGGGCGTGGTCGACGTCGAGGACTGCGTGGCCGTCGCCGACGCGCTCGTCAAGGAAGGCATGGCCGACCCGGACCGGCTCGCCATCAGGGGCGGCAGCGCGGGCGGCTGGACCACCGGCGCGGCGCTCACCGGTGTCTCCACCTTCGCCTGCGGCACGATCAGTTACCCGGTGCTCGACCTCGCCGCGTGGGCCCGGGGCGGTACCCACGACTTCGAGTCGCGCTACCTGGAGACGCTGATCGGCCCGATCGCCGAGGTTCCCGAGCGCTACGAGGACCGCTCGCCGGCCAACCGTGCCGACCGGATCCGCACGCCCTTCCTGCTGCTCCAAGGACTGGACGACGCGATCTGCCCGCCCGCCCAGTCGGAGGGATTTCTCGCCCGGGCCGCGGGCCGGGGCGTGCCGCACGCGTACCTGACCTTCGAGGGCGAGGGCCACGGGTTCCGGCGCCAGGAGACGGTGGTGACCTGCCTCGAAGCCGAACTCTCCCTCTACGGACAGACGTTCGGGTTCACTCCCCCCGCCGTGCCGACCTTGGAAATGACGACATGACCGCCCCACGTCCTCTGACCCGCCCCCCGCGCCTGCGGTCCGGGGACCGGGTGGCGGTCGTCGCCCCGAGCGGGCCGGTCGTCGCCGAACGGCTCGACGCCGGGGTCGACATCCTCGTCGGCTGGGACCTGGACCCGGTGGTGACGCCGCACGTCCGTGGCCGCGACCGGCGGTTCCGCTACCTCGCCGCCGACGACGCCGCCCGCGCCCGGGACTTCCAGGAGGCGTGGTGCGACCCGGAGGTGACCGCGGTGTTCTGCGCGCGCGGTGGCTACGGCGCCCAGCGCATGGTCGATCTGCTCGACTGGGACGCGCTGCGCGCCGCGGGACCCAAGGTGCTGTGCGGGTTCAGCGACATCACGGTGCTGCAGGAGGCGTTCGCGCTGCGGCTGGGGCTCGCCACGCTCTACGGGCCGGTGGCGTCGGGGGCGGCGTTCGTCAAGGACGGCCCGACCCGGGAGCACCTGCGGCGCACGCTGTTCGAGCCCGAGACGGTGCGCACGCTGACCTCGGCCACCGCGCGGGCCATGGTGCCGGGCACCGCGACCGGCGTCACCTTCGGCGGCTGCGCCAGCCTGCTCGCCGCCGAAGTCGGCACGCCGCACGCCAGACGCGGCGGGCACGGCGGCATCCTGGTGCTGGAGGACGTCGGCGAGTCCCCGTACCGGCTCGACCGTGTGCTGACCCAGCTCCTGCGCTGCGGAGCCATGGACGGCGTCGCGGGTATCGCGCTCGGGTCGTGGCGCGACTGCGGGCCCTACGAGGAGGTGCGCGACGTCCTGTTCGACCGGCTCGGCGGTCTCGGGGTCCCCGTGATCGAGGAGCTGGGCTTCGGGCACGGCGACACCAGCCTGACCGTGCCGCTCGGCATACCGGCCGACCTCGACGCCGACGCGGCCACGCTCACCTGCCGCATACCGGCGCTGAGTTGAGGCCACGGCGCTGAAAGCCTCCGGGCGGGGACCGACGACCTCGCCCGGAACAGCGCCCCGGGGTCGGCTCCGGTCGGTGCCTCCACGTTCTTACGGAACCGTGACGCGCCGTCCGCCAGGCACCCGGACGCGCCGCACGAGCCGTACGGTCGGCCCATGCTGGTACTGGTCACCGGAGGAATGGGCTTCATCGGCTCGCACGTCGTCACGGCGCTCACCGAGGCCGGGCACGGAGTACGGGTGCTGGACGCCCTGTCGCCCACCGCCCACGGAGCGGGCGCGCCCCCGCTCCCGCCCGTACCCGGCGTGGAGGTGATGCGGGCCGACGTCCGGGACCGGGCCGCCGTCGTGGCCGCGCTGCGCGGAGTGGACGCGGTGTGCCACCAGGCGGCGATGGTCGGCCTCGGCAAGGACTTCGCCGACGCGCCGGAGTACGTGAGCAGTAACGACCTCGGGACGGCCGTGCTGTTGGCGGCGATGGCGCAGGAGGGGGTGCGGAGGCTCGCGCTCGCCGGGTCGATGGTGGTCTACGGCGAGGGGCGTTACGACTGCGCGCGGCACGGCACCGTTCGGCCGGGGCCGCGGGGAGTCGCCGACCTGGACGCGGGACGGTACGAGCCGCCGTGCCCGCACTGCGGCGAACCGCTCTCGCCGGGGCAGGTCACCGAGGACGCGCCCCTCGACCCGCGCAACGTCTACGCGACGACCAAGCTCGCCCAGGAGCACCTGGCCGCCGCGTGGGCCCGCGCGACGCACGGCACGGCCGTCTCCCTGCGGTACCACAACGTCTACGGGCCCCGGATGCCGCGCGACACCCCGTACGCCGGAGTCGCCTCGCTGTTCCGGTCGGCGCTGGAACGCGGCGAGGCACCAAGGGTGTTCGAGGACGGCGGGCAGCGCCGGGACTTCGTCCACGTGCGGGACGTCGCCGACGCGAACGTCGCGGCGCTCCACGGACTCGGCACACGGATCGAGCCCGGCACGCTGCGCGCCTACAACGTCGGCAGCGGCACGCCGCACACCATCGGCGAGGCGGCCGGCGCGCTGGCCGAGGCGTTCGGCGGGCCGCAGCCGGTGGTGACGGGGGAGTACCGGCTCGGCGACGTGCGGCACGTCACCGCGTCCTCGCGGCGTATCCGTGACGAGTTGGGGTGGTCGGCGCGGATCGGGTTCGCCGACGGGATGGCGGAGTTCGCGCGCGCCCCGATGCGGGCGCCGACTCCGCCGACCCTGCCGACCGCCGAGGCCCCGGCGCCGGAGACCATTCCGGCCTCGGCGACCTAGGCGCCGTCGGGCCGTCAGAGGGTGACCCGGCCGCCCACCTCGATCGTGCCGTCGGGAAGCGGTCGGGTGAGGATCCGGGAGCCGGTGCCCTGGCGGATGTCGAGAGGGCGGCCGAGTTCGGCGGTGAGCAGGAGTGCCGCGGCGCCGGTCGCCTCGTCCTCGACAATGCTGTCGCCGCGGCGCGGGAAGGCGCGGGCGCGCACCAGGCCCGCGGCTTCGTCCTGCCACGCCCAGGCGTACAGCCAGCCCTCGCCCGGGGGCGGAGCGGGCAGCGCGTCGACGTCGGCGGCCGAGTCGAAGCGTTCGGTGCGGCGGCCCGTCGCCCAGGCGGCGCGGCCGGTGACCCACGTCCACTCGCCGTCGTGGCGTACGGCCACGTCGCCCGCCGGGGGGCGCAGGACGTCGACCGGTCGGCCCCGGTGTCGCAGGAGCCAGGCGAGGCCCACGAGGGGGTGCCCCGCGAACGGGAGCCGGGCGCTGGGTGTGTAGATGTCGACCGAGCCCGACGCGGGGTCGTCGAGGAACACGGTCTCGCTGTAGCCGAGTTCGGCGGCCAGTCGTTGCCGCGCGGGGCGGCCGGCGACGGAGGGGCCGTCGTACACGATGCCCAGCGCGTTGCCGCCGGTGCCCTCGGGACCGGTGAAGACCCGCACCACCACGAGATCGTCCATGGGGGGATTCAACCTCATCGGGGCGAGCGGCGGTGCGACCGCGGGAGACCTCGGGACCGGTCCGCGCGGGCTCAGTTGGGCGCCGTCGCCTCAGTTGGGCGCACCGGCTCAGTTGGGCGCCGCGGGCAGGACGACGTCGAAGCGGCAGCCGCCGGGGACGTTGGTGACGGACGCGCGGCCCCGGTGGGCCTCCACGATCCCGCGGACGATGGCCAGCCCGAGCCCGGCCCCGGCGGGGGGCGTGCGGGCTCCGGTGCCGCGCCAGCCGGTGTCGAAGACGCGCGGCAGGTCCTCCGGCGGGATGCCGCCGCAGCCGTCGGTGACCGACAGCACCACCGACTCCTCCCAGCGCCGCGCCGCGACCGCCACGGTGCCGTCGGCGGGAGTCCGGTGGATCGCGTTGACCAGGAGGTTCGCCAGGACGCGGGTCATCTCGCGGCCGTCGACCTCCACCGGTACCGGTTCGACCCCGGCGCCGACCAGCCGCACGCCGCGTTCGCTCGCCAGGGCGCCGACGCCGGAGATCGCGTCGCCGACCAGATCGTAGACCGACATCCGGGACGGGCTCAGGGGCAGCGCTCCGGCCTGGATGCGGGAGAGTTCGAACAGGTCGCCCACCATGGCGCTGAGCCGTTCGACCTCGGCGCGGATCTGCGCGTGGTAGCGCGGCGGGTCCGGCACCATGCCGTCCTCCAGCGCCTCGGCCATCGCGCGCAGTCCGGCCAGCGGGGTGCGCAGGTCGTGCGAGATCCAGGCGACCAGTTCGCGGCGGGACGCCTCCAGCGCGCGTTCGCGGTCCCTGGACGCGGCGAGCTTGGCGCTGGTGGCCGCCAACTCCCTCCCGAGTTCGGCGAGTTCGGCGGTCGGGGCGGCTTCCGGTGGGGCGAAGGGCGTGCTGCCCTCGCCGTCGCCCAGCGCCCGGGTCGCGGCCGTCAGCGCCTTGCTGCCCGCGACGACCTGGCGGCCGAGCACCAGCGTCACGGCGAACGACACGATCCCGGCCATCACGCAGACCAGGACGACGACCCGCAGGTCGTGCGAGGACAGGAACATCGCCCACGCCACCGAGAGCGTCCCGGCGAGGAACGCGGCCACCGTGACCGCGGCGACGACCACCAGCGACAGCGCCACCGAACGATGCCGCAGCAACCGCAGCGCCATGGCTCCGAGCAGCCCGGCCGCGGCGGCGCCCGCGGCGGCGTACAGAGCTATCTGCGCGAGGTCAGACACCGTGGGCCTCCGCCGCGTCCACGGCGCCGGCACCGGGCTCGGTGACAGCTCCGCGCTCGGCCCCGGTGACGGGCCCGGCGACGGCATCCGCCCCGGCCCCGGTGACGCCATCCGCCCCGGCCCCGGTGACGGGCTCGGCACCCGCCCCGGTGACGGGCCCGGCAACGGTTCCAAGCGCGGCCTCGGCGCCCGGCTCCGCCCCCTCGCCGTCCGTCCCCGGCGGATCGAAGCGGTAGCCGACGCCCCAGACCGTGCTGATCAGGCGGGGGCGGGCCGGGTCCGCCTCGACCTTCTCGCGCAGTCGCCGTACGTGCACCGTCACCGTCGACAGGTCGCCGAACTCCCAGCCCCACACGCGGTGCATCAGCTCCTCGCGGCCCAGCACCCGCCCCGGGTGCCGGAGGAAGAACGCCAGCAGGTCGAACTCCCGGATGGTCAGGGCGAGTTCCTCGCCGTCGCGGGTGGCGCGGCGGGCCGCGGGGTCGAGGGCGAGCGGACCCGAGCGCAGCCATGGCCCCGGCGCGGGCGACGTGCCCGCCCTGCGCAACACGGATTCCACGCGCAACACCAGTTCGCGCGGGCTGAACGGCTTGGTCACGTAGTCGTCCGCGCCGACCTCCAGACCCAGGATGCGGTCGTCCTCCTCGCCCCGCGCGGTCAGCATCACCACCGGAACCGGTCCGCGCTCGCGTATCCGGCGGCAGACCTCCAGGCCGTCGAGCCCGGGCAGCATCAGGTCCAGCACGACCAGGTCGGGGGCGAGCCGGGCCGTGCGGGCCAGCGCGGTCGGCCCGTCGGCGGCGCGGTCCACCGCGAACCCGGCGCGTTGCAGATAGCCGGTCACCACCTCGGCGACCGTCGGGTCGTCGTCCACGACCAGCACCCGTCGCGGCGCACCTGCGCCATCCGCGTCCCCACCGGTCTCCCCTGAAGGCGAGCCTGAGAGCGAGGCTGAAGGCGAGCCGCCCGACCGCACGCCGGAATCCGGGGCGGCGGCGACGTCCGTCGCGTCGTGCGTCGTCGCGCCGTCCGCGTCGTCCGGGCGGTCGGCGGGGCTGGGCAGGGGGTTTCCGGTCACGCTTCGAGTCTCGCACCGGGGCCGCCCGGCCGGTCCGCGTGCGGCGGCAGCGCGGCCTCACGTCCGTGTTTCGTAAGGATCGGATGTCCGGTTCGCGTATTTCGTCTCCGTAGGGTGAAGCGCGTGACCGATACCCCTCACTCACCCGGCGGAAGCCGGGTTCCCGCGCCCGTCGACGTCGTCCTGCCGTGTCTGGACGAGGCCGAGGCCCTGCCCTGGGTGCTGGACAGGATCCCGAGCGGCTGGCGGGCGATCGTCGTCGACAACGGTTCGACCGACGACTCCGCCCGGCTGGCCGCGTCGCTCGGCGCGTACGTCGTGCACGAGCCGGTACGCGGATTCGGCGCCGCCTGCCACGCCGGGCTGCGCGCCGCCACCGCCGAGGTCGTGTGCTTCCTCGACTGCGACGCCTCGCTCGACCCGGCGCAGCTGCCCCGGGTCGCGGGTCCGGTGCTCGACGGCGACGCCGACCTCGTACTCGGCCGCCGCAGGCCCACCGCGCGTGGCGCCTGGCCGCTGCACGCGCGGCTGGCCAACCGCGAACTGGCCCGCCTCATCCACCGCCGCACCGGTCTGCGGTTGCACGACCTGGGCCCGATGCGGGCCGTCCGCCGCGAACCGATGCTGGCGCTCGGGCTGACGGACCGGCGCTCCGGCTACCCGCTGGAGACCGTGGTCGCCGCCGCCGACGCGGGCTGGCGGGTGCGCGAGCTGGACGTGTCGTACGCGCCGCGCGCGGGCCGTTCCAAGGTCACCGGGACGTGGCGCGGCACCTGGAACGCGGTGCGCGACATGCGCGCGGTCCTCAACCGTCCACCGGCGGCCGGCCCGGCGACGACGCCGGAACGCGACGCGCTGCCGCGTACGGCGACGGGGACGGTGATCCGATGAGCGTTCCGTACGATCGCGGCACCGTGGCCGTGTCACCGAGGCCGACCGCAGCCCCGACCGCAGCCCCGATCCCGGACCCGATCCCGGACCCGACCGGCCCGACGACGCTGCTCGTCATCGCCAAGGAACCGGTCCCGGGGCGGGTGAAGACCCGGTTGACGCCGCCGTACTCGCCCGGTCAGGCCGCCGCGCTGGCGGAGGCGGCGTTGCGCGACACGCTGGACGTCGTGTCGCGAGCGCCGGCCCGGCGCAGGGTGCTGGTGCTCGACGGGCGGCCCGGACCGTGGGTGCCCGCCGGGTTCGAGGTGCTGCCGCAGGCCGGTGGCGGGCTGGACGAACGGCTCGCCGCCGCCTTCGCCGCGCACGCGGACGGACCCACGCTGCTGATCGGCATGGACACCCCGCAGGTCACCGCCGACCTCCTCGCGCCCGCGCTCGCGCCGGACGCCTGGCGGGAGTGCGACGCGTGGTTCGGGCCCGCGCGGGACGGCGGCTTCTGGGCGCTGGGGCTGGCCGCGCCCGACCCGGCCCTGCTGCGCGGCGTCCCGATGTCCACCGCTCACACCGGCGCCGTCCAGCGCGCCCGGCTGACGGCGGCGGGGCTGCGGGTACGGGACCTGCCGCGACTGCGGGACGTGGACACCGCCGCCGACGCGATCTCGGTGGCGCGACAGGCTCCGGGATCGCGCTTCGCCGCCCGGCTGGCGGGGTTCGCCGCCTCATGAGCACCAGCACGACAACAGAGTTGACGCCACGTCAGCACCGGACGCCCTGGGTGGACGACCCCTATTCCCACGCGTTGCGCACCGGTCGCGGTCCGCTCTTCCTGCGGCGCAGCGACGGCTGGATGCTGCCGCTTGAGGTCGAACGGTGGTGTGCCGAACCGGATGCCGCCGACACGGAGTTGCTGCGCCGGTGCCGCGGCCCGGTGCTCGACATCGGCTGCGGTCCCGGCCGGTTGGTCACCGCGCTCACCGCGTACGGGCTGCCCGCGCTGGGGCTCGACGTCAGCCCGGCGGCGGTGGCCCGGACGCGGGGGATGGGCGGGGCGGTGCTGCGGCGTTCGGTCTTCGAGCCAGTGCCGGGGGAGGGCCGCTGGGTCACCGCGCTGCTCGCCGACGGCAACGTGGGGATCGGTGGCGACCCGGCCGCGCTGCTGCGGCGTGTACGTCAACTCGTCGCTGTGAGCGGGGTGTTGCTGGTCGAGGCGGACGCGTACGACGTGGACGAGCGGTTCACGGTACGGGTGGAGGACGCCTTCGGGCGGTACGGCGAGGAGTTCCCGTGGGCGCGGGTGGGCAGCGCGGGAGTGGTGGAGGCGGCGGAGGCCGTGGGGTGGGCGCCGCTGGAGCACTGGACGTGCGACGGCCGCCGATTCGTCACCCTGCGACCGGCCGCCTGAGCCGCGCGACCCGGGGGCGGTCGGCCGAGCCGACCGCCCCCGCCGCGACCTACCGGCTGAGTCGACCGCCCGCCGCGACCTACCGCCGCCGCCCCAGCAGGACCCGTACGACCCCCGTCACCCCCGCCACCACGCCCACCGCGACCAGCCAGTCGCGCACGTAATCCAGCGGCAGCACCGTCGGGTTGGCCGCCGGGCGCGGGGTGAGGATCGCCGGGAGGGCGACCACCGTCAGGCACGCCGCCGTGAACAGGCCCGCGCGCAGCGGCCCGCGCCACGGTCCGTCACGCGGCACGAGCAGCGCGCCCACCGCAAGCGTGATCGGCACCAGCACCCCGTCGTGCAGCAGCACCGCGCCCACCAGCCACCGCACGACGTCCCACGGGTCCCGGATGTAGGGATCGGTCAGCAGGATCGACAGTCCCACGCCCATCCCCGCCAGCCCGAGCGCGCCGCACGCCGCTCGGGCCGCTCGCGCCGCCCGCGTCACTCGTGTCGCCCGTGTCGCCCGTGTCCTCACGTCAGCACCTCGATCCTGGTGACCCACTTGGTCTGGAGCACCCCGGGCCGGTTCGGGGCGATGATGCGCGCGGGGTAGCCGTGGTCGTGGTCGAGCGGTCGTCCGCCCAGCGACACCGCCAGCAATGTCAGCGGATCGCGCGCGTACGAGGCCCCCATCTCGGTGACCGCGTAGTTGCCGCCGCGTTCCAGGGAGACGATCCGCACCGGTGCGTCGTGCGGTGCCTGCGCGCGGTCGAGCAGGTCCCGCAGCGGTACGCCCGTCCAGTGCGCGTTCTGGCTCCAGCCCTCGACACAGGAGATAGGGAGGACGGCGGAATGCTGGGGCAGCGCGGTTAGTTGACTGTACGTCAGTTCGTACGGCGACGGTCCGGTGACGCGCAGCCGCCAGCCCGCGAGGCGGGTGCCGGTGATGCCCGCCTGCGCGGCCGTGCGGTTGACCGGAAGGGACTGCGGGCCGTCGCCGGGGCGGCGCGGGGCGAGCAGGTCGGTGACCTTGAGCGGGGTGAACGCCTGCCCGACCGTCGCCAGCGTCACCCCGCCCGCCGCGGTCAGCACGGCGGCGACGAAGGATCGGCGGTCGGCCGCGTCCGGGTCGGCCGGGCGCGGCCCCCGCAGCCCCCCCCGCCC
>NZ_JAINVZ010000070.1 GCF_019890615.1 Streptantibioticus parmotrematis
ACTGGACTGACTCACAGTCAGGTGGCGCGCCGCATGAGTTTGGCGGAGACGACTGTCAATACCTACGTCAAGCGCATCCGTAGCAAGCTAAATTTGGGCAACAAAGCTGACCTGACCCGCAAGGCGGTCCAACTCGGCCTCCTCGATGAGACAGACGCGGCTCGAACTGAGCATTTTCCGACTGGGTGAGTATCCCGCGCGTCTGCGAGTGACTAGTGCTGGGTCACTTCGGAGCTTCTCGCGGGCGCGCCTGGGGCGCCGCCGTGGCGCCCCAGGCGCCCACAAGAGAGTAGCTGCAGCGGGGCGAGCGCCACCGCGAGTCGGCTCCGGGTCAGGATGCCATGGTGCCAAGCCCCGTGTTGCGCGGTCTATGAGGCCTCTATGGAAAGTGATGCCACGGCAGGCGCGCCGCGGTCCTGGACCTTCGAAACGA
>NZ_JAINVZ010000071.1 GCF_019890615.1 Streptantibioticus parmotrematis
GCACCCCGACAGCTACCCGCGGGGCAGCGAGGACGGCACGATCACCTTCCGGGTGCCGAACGAGGAGGACCACGCCGACACCACCAAGGTCGACGTCTACTTCCCCGCCGGGCAGCCCATCCCCTCCGTCCTGGTCTCGCCCGTCCCCGGTTGGACGGCGCAGGTCAAGAGCGTCGACCTCAAGACCCCGATCAAGACCGACGACGGCGACATCACCACGGCCGTCTCGGAGATCGTCTGGACCGGAGGGAGGATCGCCCCGGGCCAGTACCAGGACTTCACCGTGGCCTTCGGGCAGTTGCCCACCACCGGCGGGCAACTGGTCTTCAAGGCGCTCCAGACCTACTCGGACGGCGACATCGTCCGCTGGATCGACGAGCAGCAGCCGGGCCAGCCGGAGCCGGAGCACCCCGCGCCGACCCTGAAGCTCAC
>NZ_JAINVZ010000072.1 GCF_019890615.1 Streptantibioticus parmotrematis
TGGGGGTGGGGGTGGTGTTGGGGTGCGGGCCGGTGGGCTGGTGGTCGATGACGGGTGTCTCAGACATGCGCGCTGTCCCCCTCGTGCCCGTTGCCGGTGGTGTGCTGGCTGGTGATGGTGTGGGTGATGACGGTGGCGAGTTGTTCGGCCTTGAACGGCAGTCCGGTCACCTGGGTGTGGGACCGGGCATCCACCAGGTACTTCCCGCGTAGGAGCATGGCGAGCTGGCCGAGGTTCATCTCCGGCACGAGCACCTTCTCGTAAGCCCTCAGCACCTGGCCGAGGTTGGCGGGGAACGGGTTCAGGTGCCGCAGGTGGGCCTGGGCGACCTTCCCGCCCGCCCGGCGTACTCGTCGCACCGCTGCCGTGATCGGCCCGTACGTCGAGCCCCAGCCGATGACGAGGGTGGTGGCGTCATGGT
>NZ_JAINVZ010000073.1 GCF_019890615.1 Streptantibioticus parmotrematis
CAGGAGCGTTAGTTGAGTCCGATGAGCCAGGCGGCACAGAATCTGAACTGGTTGATCACCAACTTCGTGGACAACACCCCGGGTGTGTCCCATACGGTGGTCGTCTCCGCCGATGGCCTCCTGCTGGCCATGTCGGACGGTTTCCCCCGTGACCGCGCGGACCAACTGGCCGCCGTCGCCTCGGGGTTGACCTCCCTGACCGCGGGCGCCTCCCGTATCTTCGAAGGCGGCAACGTCAACCAGACCGTCGTGGAGATGGAACGCGGCTTCATGTTCATCATGTCCGTCTCCGACGGCTCCTCCCTCGCCGTACTCGCCCACCCCGAGTGCGACATCGGCCTCGTCGGCTACGAAATGGCCCTCCTCGTCGACCGCGCGGGAACCGTCCTGACCCCCGACCTTCGCGCCGAGCT
>NZ_JAINVZ010000074.1 GCF_019890615.1 Streptantibioticus parmotrematis
GCCATGACGCCACCACCCTCGTCATCGGCTGGGGCTCGACGTACGGGCCGATCACGGCAGCGGTGCGACGGGTACGCCGTGCGGGCGGGAAGGTCGCCCAGGCCCACCTGCGGCACCTGAACCCGTTCCCCGCCAACCTCGGCCAGGTGTTGAGGGCTTACGAGAAGGTGATCGTGCCGGAGATGAACCTCGGCCAGCTCGCCATGCTCCTACGCGCCCGCTACCTGGTGGATGCCCGGTCCCACACCCAGGTGACGGGACTGCCGTTCAAGGCCGAACAACTCGCCACCGTCATCACCCACACCATCACCAGCCAGCACACCACCGGCAACGGGCACGAGGGGGACAGCGCGCATGTCTGAGACACCCGTCATCGACCACCACACCAGCCAGGCCCCTCCCGCCG
>NZ_JAINVZ010000075.1 GCF_019890615.1 Streptantibioticus parmotrematis
CGGGGCCTTGCGCCGCCAGGCGCGTCCGAAGCGCGAGCGCAGCCGCGCCTGGTAGACGAGCCGCTCCTGCTCCAGCTTGATGACCTGGTCGTACGAGCGCAGCTCCCACAGCTTCATCCGCCGCCACAGCAGGAACGTCGGGACCGGCGCCAGCAGCCAGCGCGTGAGCCGCACGCCCTCCATGTGCTTGTCCGCGGTGATGTCGGCGATCCGCCCGACGGCGTGGCGCGCGGCCTCGACCGTGACGACGAACAGCACCGGGATGACGGCGTGCATCCCCATGCCCAGCGGGTCGGAGGCCGACGCGGCGTTGAACACCACGGTCGCGACGGTCAGCAGCCACGCCGTCTGCCGCAGCAGCGGGAACGGCATGCGGATCCAGGTCAGCAGCAG
>NZ_JAINVZ010000076.1 GCF_019890615.1 Streptantibioticus parmotrematis
CGCGTCGCGGCCGAACGGCAGGGTGGGGTTGGTGGAGGAGCCGATGACGTTGGGGACGCCCGCCATCTTCAGCACGTTGGGGACGTGACCGCCGCCGCAGCCCTCGATGTGGAAGGCGTGGATGGTGCGGCCCTCCAGCACCCGCAGGGTGTCCTCCACGCTCAGGCACTCGTTGAGGCCGTCGCTGTGCAGGGCGACCTGGACGTCGTGGTCCTCGGCGACGCGCAGCGCGGTGTCGAGCGCGCGGGCGTGCGCGCCCATGTCCTCGTGCACCTTGAAGCCGCAGGCGCCGCCCTCGGCGAGCGCCTCGACCAGCGGCGCGGGGTCGGAGGAGGAACCGCGGGCCAGGAAGCCGATGTTGACCGGCCAGGCGTCGAAGGCG
>NZ_JAINVZ010000077.1 GCF_019890615.1 Streptantibioticus parmotrematis
ACCCGTGATCGCGGAGGCGAACATCACCGCGTACCGGGCGGGGTGGAACTTCGGGGAGACCACGGAGGAATTCGCCACCGTCTACGAGGTGGCCCCCGCCTCGAAAGCCTTCACCCCGGGCACGTACAGGAACATCTCCGGCAACCTCGCCCTGGCTTATGGTCTGATCGCAGCCGGCAGCCAGGCAGATCTGCCACTGTTCCTGGGCTCGTATCCGATCACTCCGGCCTCCGACATCCTGCATGAGCTGGCGCGGCACAAGAACTTCGGGGTGCGCACGTTCCAGGCGGAGGACGAGATCGCGGGGATCGGCGCCGCACTCGGCGCCGCCTTCGGCGGAGCCCTGGCC
>NZ_JAINVZ010000078.1 GCF_019890615.1 Streptantibioticus parmotrematis
CGCGAGGGCTCCGCCGAAGGCGGCGCCGAGCGCGGCGCCGATCCCCGCGATCTCGTCCTCCGCCTGGAACGTGCGCACCCCGAAGTTCTTGTGCCGCGCCAGCTCATGCAGGATGTCGGAGGCCGGAGTGATCGGATACGAGCCCAAAAACAGCGGCAGATCCGCCTGGCTGCCGGCTGCGATCAGGCCATAGGCCAGGGCGAGGTTGCCGGAGATGTTGCGGTAGGTGCCCGGGGTGAAGGCTTTCGAGGCGGGGGCCACCTCGTAGACGGTGGCGAACTCCTCCGTGGTCTCCCCGAAGTTCCACCCCGCCCGGTACGCGGTGATGTTCGCCTCCGCGATCACAGGC
>NZ_JAINVZ010000079.1 GCF_019890615.1 Streptantibioticus parmotrematis
TTGCGGACTTCGTCGGATGCCCGATCAGGAACACCGTGTCCGGATCCAGATCCGGCACGATCGCCCCCATCTGACCATTGCGCTCCACCCGGTCCGGACGGCAGTTGATCACCACGCTCAACGGACGCCGGATCGCACCCAGCGTCTCCAGCTGCTGGACGTTCATCAACGTCGACTCCGGATCATTGGCCGCGAAGACGTTGGCGAACCGCAACTTCTTGCCCTCACCCGTCACATACCGCTCCACCGACAGCACACCAGGATCCGGCGGCGCCTCCCACATCCCCTTCATCGCCGTCGCCCTG
>NZ_JAINVZ010000008.1 GCF_019890615.1 Streptantibioticus parmotrematis
AATTATTCAGCCGCTGGCTGGTGTGCAGGGTCAACCTGCCACCAGCCAGCGGCTTTTTGCGTTATGGCGGGGCCCCTGCGCACAGGGGCCCGGTTGGCCCCGGTAGGGTCATGGAGCATCGTTCGGCAGGGACTGAGGGCTACAGGAGGCACGGCGGGTGGAGGTCCAGGAAACACGGGTGCAGACGGACCGGGTCCTCACCATCCCCAACATCCTGAGCATGGCCCGGCTCGTCGGTGTGCCGGTCTTCCTGTGGCTGATCCTGCGTCCCGAGTTCGGTGGGCCCCGGAGCGACGGATGGGCGTTGCTGATCCTGGCGTTCAGCGGTGTCAGTGACTACCTGGACGGCAAGCTCGCGCGTCGCTGGAACCAGATCAGCAGTCTCGGCCGGGTGCTCGACCCGGCCGCCGACCGGCTCTACATCATCTCGACGCTGGTGGGTCTGACCTGGCGGGAGATCCTGCCGTGGTGGCTGACCGGTGCGCTGGTGGCGCGAGAGCTGATGCTCGGGGTGATGGTGCTCGTGCTGCGCCGGCACGGGTACGGGCCGCCGCAGGTGAACTTCCTGGGCAAGGCGGCGACGTTCAACCTCATGTACGCGTTCCCCCTGCTCCTTCTGAGCGTGGGCAGCGGGTGGCTGCACACCACCGCTGCTATTTTCGGATGGGCGTTCGCCGGATGGGGTACGACCCTCTACTGGTGGGCAGGGATCCTTTACGTGGTCCAGGTCCGCCGACTTGTCCGGGCGGACGCCACGGTCGGCTGAACCCGATGCCTCGGCGTACTCCCGAGGTCACCGGTGCCCGCGGCGCCCCAGGCGAGATCGTTGCGCGAGACAGGCGCGAGGTCGGTGGGTCATCCTGGTGGGGTGAGGTCGGCAAGAACGCCGTCTCTTCGAGGAGGACGCTTCCGACATGAAGGCCGTCGTGATGGCCGGCGGCGAGGGCACGCGCCTTCGCCCGATGACCTCGAGCATGCCCAAGCCGCTCCTGCCGGTGGCCAACCGGCCGATCATGGAGCACGTGCTGCGGCTGCTCAAGCGGCATGGTCTCACCGAGACCGTGGTGACCGTCCAGTTTCTCGCTTCGCTCGTCAAAAACTACTTCGGCGACGGCGAGGAACTGGGGATGGACCTCACCTACGCCCACGAGGAGAAGCCACTCGGCACCGCGGGGAGTGTAAAGAACGCGGAGGAAGCGCTCAAGGACGACTCGTTCCTGGTCATTTCCGGTGACGCCCTGACCGATTTCGACCTGACCGATCTCGTGCGCTTCCACCGGGAAAAGGGCGCGCTGGTCACGGTCTGCCTGACCCGGGTGCCGAACCCGCTGGAGTTCGGCATCACGATCGTGGACGAGGAAGGCAAGGTCGAGCGCTTCCTGGAGAAGCCGACCTGGGGCCAGGTCTTCTCCGACACCGTGAACACCGGCATCTACGTGATGGAGCCCGAGGTCTTCGACTACGTCGAGGCCGACACCTCCGTCGACTGGTCCGGTGACGTCTTCCCGCAGCTGATGAAGGAGGGCAAGCCCGTCTACGGCTATATCGCCGAGGGCTACTGGGAGGACGTGGGCACGCACGAGAGCTACGTGAAGGCCCAGGCCGACGTGCTCGAAGGCCATGTCGACGTCGACATCGACGGGTTCGAGATCTCGCCGGGCGTCTGGGTCGCCGAAGGTGCCGAGGTGCACCCCGACTCCGTGCTGCGCGGTCCGCTCTACATCGGCGACTACGCCAAGGTCGAGGCGGGCGCGGAGGTGCGCGAGCACTCGGTCGTCGGCTCCAACGTCGTCGTGAAGTCCGGCGCCTTCCTCCACAAGGCGGTCGTGCACGACAACGTCTACATCGGTCCGCAGACCAACCTGCGCGGCTGCGTCATCGGCCGCAACACCGACGTCATGCGCGCCGCACGCGTGGACGACGGCGCGGTCATCGGTGACGAGTGCCTGATCGGCGAGGAGTCGATCATCGCCGGCAACGTGCGGGTCTACCCCTTCAAGACCATCGAGGCCGGCGCCTTCGTCAACACCTCGGTCATCTGGGAGTCGCGCGGCCAGGCGCATCTGTTCGGCGCCCGGGGCGTGTCCGGCATCCTCAACGTGGAGATCACCCCGGAGCTGGCCGTCCGCCTGGCGGGCGCGTACGCGACCACGTTGAAGAAGGGCGCCACGGTCACGACCGCGCGTGACCACTCCCGTGGTGCGCGGGCGCTGAAACGTGCCGTCATCTCCGCGCTCCAGGCCAGCGCCATCGACGTGCGCGACCTGGAGAACGTGCCGATGCCGGTGGCCCGGCAGATGACCGCGCGCGGCAGCGCGGGCGGTGTGATGATCAGAACCACGCCCGGTGTCCCGGACTCCGTGGACATCATGTTCTTCGACGAGCGCGGCGCCGACCTCTCGCAGGGCGGGCAGCGCAAGCTGGACCGGGTCTTCGCCCGCCAGGAGTACCGCAGGGCGTTCCCCGGCGAGATCGGCGACCTGACCTTCCCCTCCAGCGTCTTCGACTCCTACGCGGGCGCCCTGTTGCGCACCGTCGACACCACCGGGGTCCGCGAGTCGGGGCTGAAGGTCGTGGTGGACGCGGCCCACGGCAGCGCGGGCATCGTGCTGCCGACGCTGCTCGGCCGCCTCGGGGTGGAGGCGCTGACCATCAACCCCGGCCTGGACGAGGCACGGCCGACCGAGACCGCGGACGAGCGGCGTTCCGGCCTGGTGCGGCTCGGCGAGATCGTGGCGTCGGCCCGCGCCGCGTTCGGGGTGCGCTTCGACCCGGTCGGTGAACGCATCTCGCTGGTCGACGAGCGCGGCCGGATCGTGGAGGACGACCGGGCGCTGCTGGTCATGCTGGACCTGGTCGCCGCCGAACGGCGCAGTGGCCGGGTGGCGCTGCCGGTGACCACGACGCGTATCGCCGAGCAGGTGGCCGCGTACCACGGCACGCAGGTGGAGTGGACGACGACCTCGCCGGACGACCTGACCCGGGTCTGCCGCGCGGAGTCGACCATGTTCGGAGGCGACGGCCGGGGCGGTCTGATCGTGCCGGAGTTCAGCAGCGTCTTCGACGGCGCGGCGGCCTTCGTACGGCTGGTCGGCCTGGTGGCCCGTACCCAGCTCACCCTGAGCCAGATCGACGCCCGCATCCCGCGCGCCCACGTCCTCAAGCGGGACCTGGCGACGCCGTGGGCGGTCAAGGGCATGGTCATGCGGCGGGTGGTCGAGGCGGCGGGCGACCGATCGGTCGACACCACCGACGGCGTGCGGGTGGTGGAGGCGGACGGGCGCTGGGTGATGGTGCTGCCCGACCCGGCCGAGGCCGTCACCCGGCTGTGGGCGGAAGGGCCCGACGACGCCTCCGCGCAGGCCCTGCTGGACGAGTGGTCGCAGGTGGTGGACAGCGCGGGCCGCTGACCCGCGAGCCAGGACCGGCCGGTACGAAGGCGCCCGTGTGACGCGGTGCGGCACCGTACCGGCCGGTGCGCGACCGGGCCCCGCGTGAACGGCGCGTCCCGCGGGGTCCGTTCGAGATGGGGCCGCTCCACGTGCGACGATGTGCGGCATGCCGCAGCAGCCCCGGGACCGGTCCGCCACGACGCCACCGCGCCGTGACGCCTCCATGTCGCTGCTGACCAACATCATGGAGCACAGCCTCGACGACGGGTACGCCGAGGCGACCGCCCGCCGGGGCGAGACCGGCCGTTCGCGCCTGCCGCGTACGACGAAGGCCAAGGCGGGGTTCGCGCTGGGCCTGGTCCTCGTCGCCCTGGTCGTGACGTTGGGCGCCGCGCAGGCGCAGTTTGCCGCGCCGACGCTGGCCAAGGAGCGCCAGGAGCTGATCGACCGCATCAACGCCGAGACCAAGGGCGCCGACCAGACGCAGCACGACGTCAACACGCTGCGCCGGCAGGTCGAGGCGCAGCAGCGCAAGGCGTTGCCGAAGGGCGACGTCGCGCAGGCGGACCTCGCGGCACTGCTCGCGGGCGCGACGGCGGTCACCGGGCCGGGGGTGCAACTCGTCGTCGACGACGCCCCGCAGGCGACCGCCGGCACCGGCGCCAACCCCCGGAACAATGACGACTTCTCCGACACCGGCCGCGTACGGGACCGGGACATGCAGCGCATCGTCAACGGCCTGTGGTCGGCCGGCGCGGAGGCGATCTCCGTCAACGGGCAGCGCCTGACCCAGCTGTCGGCGATCCGCGACGCCGGTCAGGCGATACTGGTCAACGACCGGCCGCTGGTGCCGCCGTACACCGTGCTGGCGATCGGCGACGGCAAGCAGCTGCAGTCGTCGTTCGAGAACAGCGCGGGCGGGGTGTACCTCCAGGTGCTCCAGGACAACTACGGTGTCCGCGCGACCATTTCGGTACGAAACGGTCTGCGGCTGCCCGCGGCGGCGAGCCTGGCGCTGCGCGAGGCGACGCCGGTCCCCAGCGGCTCCGCGTCGAGTACAGCCGAGACAAGGAAGGGCAACAAGTGATCGCCGTAGTGGGCCTCGTCGTCGGGGTGGTGGTCGGGCTCGTGCTCCGGCCGGTCGTGCCGTCGGCGGTCGAGCCCTATCTGCCGATCGCCGTGGTCGCGGCACTCGACGCCGTGTTCGGCGGCATCCGCGCCATGCTCGACGGCATCTTCGACGACAAGGTCTTCGTCGTCTCCTTCCTGTCCAACGTGGTCGTCGCCGCGCTGATCGTCTTCCTCGGCGACAAGCTCGGCGTCGGCGCCCAACTGTCCACCGGCGTCGTCGTGGTGCTCGGCATCCGCATCTTCTCCAACGCGGCCGCCATCCGGCGCCACGTGTTCCGGGCGTGAGGGCGGCATGAGCGACGAGGAGACCCCGCGCGGCGGTGAGGACCGGCCGCCCCGCCGACCGCTGCCCCCGGAGGAGCGCGGCGCACCGGGACACGAGGGCAGTGCGGCCGAAGGGAAGGCGGAGACCGGGCGGACCGCCCGGGACGACCACTCCGACCGCTCCACCGGGCGTCAGCGGCTCGCCCGCAGCCTGTGGCCGCCGCGCCTGACCCGCGCCCAATTCATCGTCGCGGTCCTGCTGTTCGCGCTCGGCCTGGGACTCGCCATCCAGGTGCGCACCACGAGCGACAACGGGGTGCTGCGCGGCGCCCGCCAGGAGGACCTCGTCCGCATCCTGTCGGAACTGGACGCCAGGACTCAGCGTCTCCAGGACGAGAAGCGCGATCTGGACAACCAGGCCACCGAACTGCGGACCAGCTCCGACCAGGCCGCGGAGGCACGCCGACAGACCGAGCGGAAGTCCCAGGAACTGGGCGTGCTGGCCGGTACGGTGGCGGCGCAGGGCCCCGGGATCACGCTCACGATCCGTGGCGGCACCGTCGCCTCCGACGACCTCCTCGACACGCTGGAGGAGCTGAGGGCCGCCGGTGCCGAGGCGATCCAGATCAACGACGTGCGGGCGGTGGCGTCCACGTACTTCACCGACGCGAGCGGCGGCGGGGTGCAGATCGACGGTCACAAGGTCTCGCAGCCGTACGTCTTCAAGGTCATCGGCAACCCGCCGGACCTCGAACCGGCGTTGAACATCCCCGGGGGTGTGGTGCAGACCATGCAGAAGGAGCAGGCCACGGTATCCGTTGTAGCGTCGCAGAAGATCATCGTGGACGCCTTGCGATCCGCGAAACAGCCTGACTACGCTCGGTCGTCGGGCCAGTGAGGCGGGAGAGCATGGAGTGGACCGGGAACGGGGATGACCGTGCGGGGGGTCGGCGCACCGAAGGGGCGGTGCGTGGTGGAAACTCTGTAGTGACCTGGTTCGTTGTCCGTATGACCGGCGCGGCCGGTCTGTGTTGCGAGGGTTCGTCCTGCCCCACGGGCGGGTCTGTTTCTTTCAAGGGGAATCGCCCGTGAAGTTGTTTGGAAGGTTGTTCGGCAAGAGCGCGCGGCAGCAGGCGGGGGAGCCCGCTACGGCGCGTCACCGGTTGCCGCGCGAGGGGGAGGAGCCGGACGCGGGTCGCCCGCTCTTCCGGGACGAGACGGTTGCTCCGGGCGGTGAGTTTCCGGGCGGCCCCGGCGTGGCGCCCGTTGACCCGGCCTCGGCGGGCCGCATAGGTTTCCAGGACCCGTCGACGGCGGCGGGCGGGCCCGGGCAGGAGGCGCAGTCCATGACGGACTTGCCGGTGTGCAGCAGGTGCGGCCACCAGAACGCGCAGGCCAGCCGCTTCTGCTCGCACTGCGGTGCGCCGCTGCGAGGTGGCGTTCAGCCCGAGCGGGCCTCGGAGACCACCTCCACGATCTCCATCTCGGGCCTGGAGGCGTACGACGCGGAGGCCACCGGGCAGACGGCGATGCCCTCGCTGTCCCCCGAGGCACAGGCCGCGGTGGACGCGCTGCCGTTCGGCTCGGCGCTGCTGGTCGTCCGTCGTGGTCCCAACTCCGGAAGCCGCTTCCTGCTGGACTCCGAGTTGACCACCGCCGGCCGTCACCCGCAGAGCGACATCTTCCTCGACGACGTGACGGTCTCCCGGCGGCACGTGGAGTTCCGGCGCACGCCCGAGGGCGGCTTCACCGTCGCCGACGTCGGCAGCCTCAACGGCACGTACGTCAACCGTGAGCGCATCGACTCGGTGGCCCTGGCCAACGGGGACGAGGTGCAGATCGGCAAGTACCGGCTGGTCTTCTACACCAACCAGCGGGGCCTCTGACCGCGTCGGGGCCCCCGCGAGGGAAGGTTCATGCTTCGCACACCGTCTGGCGGCGCCGCTCCCGGCGCCGCCGCCGCGGAGGGGCGGCTGATGAGCATCGGGGCGGTGCTCGGCCTGTTGCGTGACGAGTTCCCCGAGGTCACGATCTCCAAGATCCGCTTTCTCGAGGCGGAGGGCCTGGTGGAGCCGCAGCGCACCCCTTCCGGATACCGGAAGTTCACCCTGCGGGACGTGGAGCGGCTCGCCCAGGTGCTGCGGATGCAGCGGGACCACTATCTGCCGCTGAAGGTCATCCGCGAGCACCTGGACGCCTTCGACGCGGGTGAGCAGGTCGCGCTGCCCGCCCAGGCCGCCCCTGCCGAACTGCTGGACCCCGCGGCCCCCCAGCCCGGTCCGCCCGTGCGGGTGGACCGCGCGGAGCTGCTGGCCCGCACCGGCGCCGACGAGCGCGAACTGGCCCAGTGGGAGTCGTACGGCCTGATCGAGGCGCATCCCGAGGGCGGCTATGACGCCGAGACGGTGAACATCGCCAAGCTCGTGCGGGACCTCGGCGCGTTCGGTCTCGAGGCGCGCCATCTGCGGGCCGTGAAGGCCGCGGCCGATCGGGACGCGGGCCTGGTCGAACAGGTCGTGGCCCCGCTGCGGCGCCACCGCAACCCGCAGACCAGGGCACATGCCGAGGCGACCGCCCGGGAGCTGGCCGCGCTGACGGTGCGGCTGCACGGCGCCCTGGTGCACTCGGCGCTCGGCCTGCGGCAGATCTGAGCGCCCGGACAGGGCCGAACGGGGCCCTCCGGGAGCCGCAGGACGGTCGCGGTGTCCGGTGGACGGAATGCCCGACTACCCAAAGTCTCCGGTAACGGCCTAGGGTTGCTGGTGTGAATGAGCTCGACGTCGTGGGTGTCCGGGTGGAAATGCCCTCCAACCAGCCGATCGTGCTTCTGCGTGAAGTGGGAGGCGACCGGTACCTCCCGATCTGGATCGGACCGGGGGAGGCGACCGCGATCGCCTTCGCCCAGCAGGGCATGACTCCCGCGCGCCCGCTGACCCATGACCTCTTCAAGGACGTCCTCGAGGCGGTCGGCCAGCAGCTGACCGAGGTGCGCATCACCGACCTGCGCGAGGGCGTCTTCTACGCGGAGCTGGTGTTCGCCAGCGGCGTCGAGGTCAGCGCCCGCCCCTCGGACGCCATAGCGCTGGCGCTGCGCACCGGCACGCCCATCTTCGGCAGCGAGGGCGTGCTCGACGACGCGGGGATCGCCATCCCTGACGAGCAGGAGGACGAGGTGGAGAAGTTCCGCGAGTTCCTCGACCAGATCTCGCCCGAGGACTTCGGCACCAGCAACCAGTAGGCCCGCCGTGGGGCGCTTCATGGCGGCAGGTGACGCGAAAAGCCGGCTATTCCCCCTGTCGGGTCACGAGAAACCACCCTGCGGGTGGAAATCACCCGGCGTGCCGAGTGTGGCGATCGTTGACGCACTCCGAGTGACTGCCTACCGTCGAGTGGGAGAGTCCTGAACGGGTCACGCTCTGTCGCACCGGACACCGGTGGCGGGCGGAGCGGCACCCGTGTGTTCCGGGACGCGAAGGGACGGAGGTCGGCGTGAGAAGCACCGGCGACGGTACGGCCGTGGGCGAGGGGTTCCCGGCCCGCGGGGCGCTGGCCCGCACTTCTCACCAGGCCGCGGCGGAAGGCGCCGCCGCGCCCGCCGCGGACCTCGTCGGCTACCGGGGCCCCACGGCGTGCGCCGCGGCCGGCATCACCTACCGGCAGCTGGACTACTGGGCCCGCACCGGCCTGGTCGAGCCCAGCGTCCGCCCGGCCTACGGTTCGGGCACCCAGCGGCTCTACAGCTTCCGGGACGTCGTCGTCCTCAAGATCGTCAAGCGGCTCCTGGACACCGGCGTCGCGTTGCAGAACATCCGCACGGCCGTACGTCATCTGAGCACCTCGGAGGCGGAGGACGTGGCGCGCATGACGCTGATGTGCGACGGGGCCACGGTGTACGAGTGCACCTCACCGGACGAGGTCGTGCGGCTCCTGCAGGGCGGCCAGGGCGTGTTCGGCATCGCGGTCGGCGTGGTCTGGCGGGACGTCGAGGCGGACCTGGCGCAGCTGCACGGCGAGCGGGTCGACACCGGCGAGACCCTGATCGGCCACAACCCGGCGGACGAACTGGCGAGGCGCCGGGGCAACCGCGCGGTCTGACCCGCACGCTTCCCGGAGCCCGCCCGATCCGCCGTCCCGGCCCGCCGGGACGCCGTTGTCAGACCCATGGGGCAGCATCGGTGCCGTGAGGAGTGCGCCGACCGTCCTGCATCTCGACATGGACGCCTTCTACGCCTCGGTGGAGCAGGCGTCGAAGCCGAGCCTGCGCGGAAAGGCCGTGATCGTCGGCGGACTCGGCCCGCGCGGCGTGGTCGCCACGGCGTCGTACGAGGCCCGGGTGCACGGGGTCCACTCCGCGATGGCGATGGCGCACGCCCGCAGACTCTGCCCCCACGCGGCGTACCTCATCCCCCGGTTCGCGCTGTACCGCCGGGTGAGCGACACCGTGATGGGGTTGCTGCACGAGTTGTCGCCGCTGGTCGAGCCGCTCAGTCTGGACGAGGCGTTCGTCGACCTGGAAGCGGGGGAGTGCGGCGAGCGGCTGCGGGCCGCCGCACCGGAAGCGATGGCCGCCGCCGTGCGGGAGACCGGGGAGCGGCTGCGCGCCGACATCGCCGCGGCGACCGGCCTGACCGCGTCGGTGGGCATCGCGGGCTCCAAGCTGCTGGCCAAGATCGGTTCCGAGGCCGCCAAGCCCGACGGTCTGGTCGTCATCGAGCCCGGCACCGAGCGCGCCTTCCTCGGGCCCAAGCCGGTCCGCACGCTGTGGGGCGTCGGCCCGGCCACCGCCGACCACCTGCGGCGCGCCGGGATCACCACGGTCGCCGAAGTGGCCGAGGCGGGCGAGGCGGAGCTGGTGCGGCTGCTGGGCCGGGCGCACGGCGCGTCGCTGTACGCGATGGCGATCGGGCACGACGACCGGCCGGTGGTGGCCGAGCGGGACGTGAAGTCGATCTCCGTGGAGGACACCTTCGACGTGGACCTGACCGATCGTGCCCGGGTGCGCGCCGAGGTCGCCCGGCTCGCCGACCGCTGCGTGAAGCGGCTGCGCGAGGCGGGCCGGTCGGGGCGCACGGTGGTCCTCAAGGTCAGGCACTACGACTTCACCACGCTCACCCGCTCCGAGACCCTGCGGGCACCCACCGACGACCCGGTGGTGGTCAGGGAGACCGCGGACCGGCTGATCGAGGCCATCGACACCACCGGCGGCGTGCGGCTGCTGGGGGTCGGCGTGGCGGGGCTGGCGGACTTCACCCAGGAGGACCTGTTCGCGCAGGCCAGCCAGGCGAGCCAAGCCATTCAGGCCGGTCTGACCGGCCAGCCCGATCGGGTCGGCAGCGACGCGCGGCCGGAGACGCGGGGCGCGGCGCCGGAGGAGCGGCGGGCCGACACGGCGCTCGCGTCCGCCCCCGTGCCGGAGACCCCCGCGCACCGCTGGCGTCCCGGCCAGGACGTGACCCACGAGGAATACGGGCCCGGGTGGGTGCAGGGGAGCGGGGTGGGCCGGGTGACGGTGCGGTTCGAGGTGCCGGGCGGTGTGCCGGGCCGGGTGCGCACCTTCCCGGTGGACGACCCGCGGCTGAGCCCCTCGGACCCGTTGCCGCTGGTGTCCTGAACGGGGCCCCGCGGGCTCGGCACCGCCGCTACTCCTCGCGGCCGTTGTCGCCCGCGAGGTGGCCGAAGTCCTTCGGCTCGGGGCGCGGGGACCCCTCCTCCGCCTCGGGCGGCGGTACCTGGAGTCCGTAGTGGTGGTAGAGCTGGAGTTCCTGTTCGGGGGAGAGGTGGCGGCCGACGCCGAAGTCGGGGGCGTCCTTGACCAGGGCCTTGTCGAACGGGACCCGCAGGACGTCGTCGCGCAGTTCGCTGGGCTCCAGCGGCACGAAGGCGTCACGTCCGAAGAATCCGGTGCGCACTGCCGCCCATTCGGGTGTACCGGTGGCGTCGTCCAGGTAGACCTCGTCCACGGTGCCGATCTTCACACCGTTGCGGTCGAAGGCCTTGCGGCCTATCAGGCTCCGCGGATCCACATCGGTCTGCACGGTCCCTCCACGTGGTCGCCGGCGGGGCTAACGTATTCACCAAATGCCACATTCCGGGGTGTGTCGAATCGGGACGCCGACGCCGAAGGTGACGCCGCTCTCTGTCCTTCTCCGTCCCTCCGCCACGGACACCCGCGCTGGTAGGCTGAGAGCGGCTGCTGACCCCATGCGGGAGAGTCCTGGCGGCGTCGCCCCGAACCCCGTTGTTCCACCGCGGGACGGGGATCGGCATCGTCGGGCGCCGAAGGAGCAAACCCTCCCCGGAATCTCTCAGGCATCCGTACCGCATGGACGAGGTCACTCTGAAAAGCAGGGCGGGCTCCGACCGGCGTGTGACTCGGCCGGGACCCCTCCTCACCGACGGTGAAAGCCGCACCGCCCCGGCGGGACGGCGAAGCTCTCAGGTTGATGACAGAGGGGGAGGCCGATCGGGCACCCGAGCCGAGGTGCCCCTCGTAGGTCGTACGACCAGGAGGCCTCCGCAGATGACCGCCAACCGCATTCCCCTCGCCGAGCTGGAGCGCGGCACGCCCTTCGAGCAGCGTCACATCGGCCCGGACGCCGAGGCGCAGGCCAAGATGCTCGCGCAGGTCGGCTACGGCTCGCTGGACGAGCTGACCGCCGCCGCCGTGCCCGAGGCGATCAAGTCCGCCGCCGCGCTGGGCCTGCCCGAGGCGCGCACCGAGGCCGAGGTGCTGGCCGAGCTGCGCTCCCTGGCCGACCGCAACCAGGTGCTGCACCCCATGATCGGCCTGGGCTACTACGGCACCTTCACCCCGCCGGTCATCCTGCGCAACGTCATGGAGAACCCGGCCTGGTACACCGCGTACACGCCCTACCAGCCGGAGATCTCGCAGGGCCGCCTGGAGGCGCTGCTCAACTTCCAGACCGTCGTCGCCGACCTCACCGGGCTGCCCACCTCGGGCGCCTCGCTGCTGGACGAGGGCACCGCCGCCGCCGAGGCGATGGCGCTGTCCCGCCGGGTCGGCAAGGTCAAGCAGGGCGTCTTCCTGGTCGACGCCGAAACGTTCCCCCAGACGGTCGCCGTCCTTCAGACCCGCGCCGAGCCCACCGGCGTCGAGGTCGTCGTCGCCGACCTGTCCGACGGCATCCCCGCCGAGATCGCCGAACGCGGCGTCTTCGGCGTGCTCCTCCAGTACCCCGGCGCCTCCGGTGTCGTACGCGACCCGCGCCCGGTCATCGAGCGCGCCCACGAGCTCGGCGCGGTCGTCACCGTCGCCGCCGACCTGCTGGCGCTGACCGTGCTCACCTCGCCCGGCGAGCTGGGCGCCGACATCGCGGTCGGCACCACGCAGCGCTTCGGCGTGCCCATGGGCTTCGGCGGACCGCACGCGGGCTTCATGGCGGTGCGCGAGGCGTACGCCCGCAGTCTGCCCGGCCGCCTGGTCGGCGTCTCCGTCGACGCGGACGGCGACAAGGCCTACCGCCTGGCCCTCCAGACCCGCGAGCAGCACATCCGCCGCGAGAAGGCCACCAGCAACATCTGCACCGCGCAGGTCCTGCTCGCGGTGATGGCCGGCATGTACGCGGTCTACCACGGTCCCGACGGGCTGGCCGCCATCGCCCGCCGCACCCACCGCTACGCCGCCGTGCTCGCCGCGGGCCTGCGCGCCGGGGGCGTCGAGGTCGCGCACGACGCGTTCTTCGACACCGTCACCGCCCGCGTCCCGGGCCGGGCCGCCGAGGTGGTCGCCGCCGCCCGCGCCGCCGACGTCAACCTGCGGCTGACCGATGCGGACACCGTCGGCATCGCCTGCGACGAGACCACCGGCCGGGCCCAACTGGCCGCCGTCTGGGAGGCGTTCGGGGTCACCGCCGACATCGAGGCGCTGGACGCGCGAGAGGACGACGCGCTGCCCGCCGCCCTCGCCCGCCGTGTGGACTACCTGACGCACCCGGTCTTCCACCAGCACCGCTCCGAGACCGCGATGCTGCGCTACCTGCGCCGCCTCGCCGACCGGGACTACGCGCTCGACCGCGGCATGATCCCGCTGGGCTCGTGCACGATGAAGCTGAACGCGACCACCGAGATGGAGCCGGTCACCTGGCCGGAGTTCGCCGCGCTGCACCCGTTCGCGCCCGTCGAGCAGGCCGAGGGCTACCTGACGCTCATCCACGAGCTGGAGGAGCGACTGGCCGAGATCACCGGCTACGCCAAGGTCAGCATCCAGCCGAACGCCGGATCGCAGGGCGAGCTGGCCGGACTGCTCGCGGTGCGCGCCTACCACCGCGCCAACGGCGACACCCAGCGCACCATCTGCCTCATCCCGTCCTCCGCGCACGGCACCAACGCGGCCAGCGCCGTGATGGCCGGCATGAAGGTCGTCGTCGTCAAGACCGGCGAGGACGGCGAGGTCGACGCCGACGACCTGCGCGCCAAGATCGAGCAGTACCGCGACGAGCTGGCCGTGCTGATGGTCACCTACCCCTCGACGCACGGCGTCTTCGAGGAGCACATCGCCGACATCTGCGCCCAGGTGCACGAGGCCGGCGGCCAGGTCTACGTGGACGGCGCCAACCTCAACGCACTGGTGGGCGTGGCCCGCCCGGGCGAGTTCGGCGGCGACGTCTCCCACCTGAACCTGCACAAGACCTTCTGCATCCCGCACGGCGGCGGCGGCCCCGGCGTCGGCCCGGTCGCGGTGCGCGCCCACCTCGCGCCCTACCTGCCCAACCACCCGCTCCAGCCGAGCGCGGGCCCGGCCACCGGCGTCGGCCCGATCTCGGCGGCGCCGTGGGGCTCGGCCGGCATCCTGCCGATCTCCTGGGCGTACACCCGGCTGATGGGCGCCGAGGGCCTCAAGCGCGCCACCCAGGTCGCGGTGCTCGGCGCCAACTACGTCGCCAAGCGCCTCGCGCCGTACTTCCCGGTGCTCTACACCGGCCCCGGCGGCCTCGTCGCGCACGAGTGCATCATCGACCTGCGCCCGCTCACCAAGTCGACCGGCGTGACCGTGGACGACGTGGCCAAGCGGCTCATCGACTACGGCTTCCACGCGCCGACGATGTCGTTCCCGGTGGCCGGCACGCTGATGATCGAGCCGACCGAGAGCGAGGACCTGGCCGAACTCGACCGGTTCTGCGAGACGATGATCGCGATCCGCGCGGAGATCGACCGCGTCGGCTCGGGCGAGTGGCCGCAGGACGACAACCCGCTGCGCAACGCCCCGCACACGGCGGCGACCGTGACGGGCGAGTGGGACCACCCGTACACCCGTGACGAGGCGGTCTTCCCGGCCGGGGTGGCGAAGGCCGACAAGTACTGGCCGCCGGTGCGCCGCATCGACGGCGCCTTCGGCGACCGCAACCTGGTCTGCTCCTGCCCGCCGCTGGACGAGTACGAGGGCTGAGCCCGCCTGCCCGGCGCGTGCCGCCGGGACAACGCACGGGGCCGGTGCGACGATCACGTCGTCGCACCGGCCCCGCGGTGTGTCCGTCCGTTACGCCGCCGTCGCGACCCGGCCCGCGCGCGAGGCGCGGTGCGGGGCGATGATCCGGCCGTCGGGCAGCAGTTCGCCGGTGTCCTCGAAGAGCAGGACGCCGTTGCACAGCAGGCTCCAGCCCTGCTCGGGGTGGTGCGCCACGATGTGGGCGGCCTCCCGGTCGGCGGAGTCTGCGGACGGGCACTGCGGCTGGTGCTGGCACATGGACGTTGTCTTTCGCTGCGGTTGTGGTGTGCTGCGGCTGGACCGGTCGGATTCCGGATGCATGCCGTCCCCCGTTTCAGTCGGTCGGCTCCAGTGTTGCCCCATGAGCGCCCGGCCCGCAGGGATTTCGGGCCGCCCGTTCTCATTCGTTGATGACGCGTCACCCGCCCGGCCGGTTGCCGCGGCAGGGAGCGCACCGGCGGGGCCCGGAAGCACGTCGTACGACGCGGAGCGCCTCCCCGCGCCGGGCGGCACGGGGAGGCGCTCCGTGATGCGGGACGGCTCCCGGGGTCGCTAGACGGCCGTCTCCAGGGCCGGGGCCGGGGCGAGCCGGTGGGTCAGCAGCGGCACCAGATCGGCCATCCGGTGCGGCCGGTGCGGTGCGATCCCCGGCGGCGCCGGGGCGAGCGGGATCAGCACGTCCGCGGCGGCCGGCTGGGCCTGCTCGCCGTCGCCGAGGTCGCCGTGCAGCCACAGGCAGAGCATGTAGAGCCCCGGCACCGACAGCAGCCTGGGCTGGTAGGGCGAGGGCAGCGCGTCCGCCTGGCGCAGCGCGTGCACCGTGGAGGCGAGGAACGGGCCCCCGCAGAAGTGCGAGAACGCCCAGCCGTCCGGGGTGATGGTGGTCTCGGCCGCGGCCACCACGACGTCACCGCACCGGATCAGGAAGCGCCACCCGGTCAGCCTGGCCTTCGGCAGCCCGGCACCGGTCGCCACCGGGTCCAACACATGCAGCGCCAGCGGCTGTTCCGGGACCAGCGGGCCCGCTGCGGCGCTCAGCGAGGGGAAGCGGGCGGCGTGGACGGCCGTCGGGGAACCGAGCGCCGCCGCGACGCTGCGGACAGCGGGTGCGGGGGCCGAGGGGAGATGCAGCGGCATGGTGTGGTCGCCTCTCGTGGAGACAGGGGTGATGGCTGGCGAAGGTGCGGACGGCGCTGTCAGCGGTGGAACCGGAAGTGCGAGCGGTCGGGGAAGCGACGCGGCGGGCGCGGGACATCCCCTGAGGCAGAGGTGACCGGATTCAGCGGTGGCATGCGGATCCCTTCCCGTTGCTGGGGGTGCGCGGGGGCGCAGCCGGCGGGTCGCGAACTCTCTGCCTGTGCGCGAAGTTTATACGAACGGTGAACGCTCGTTGATTCGGCTACCGGCCCGCGACGGTGCGGGCAAGCGGGTAATGAGTCTACTTCGGAGGGTTATTCGTCCGCATTCCGAAGCATCTTCGCCGTTCTGGCCTGGGCGAATGGCGCCGCGGCGGATGGCGCGTTCCCGTCGGTGCATTCCTTTGGCCCACGCGTGCGGCGGTACTCAGCGTTCCGTATGCCCACGGAATGTGCCAGGCGTGCCACCTCTTCGAGCCTATCGCCGACCGGGGTGCTCCGCAGGAGTTATGGATCGTTTGGGCTGGGCATCATCGGTGCACGGCCCAACCGGCGCACGGCCCGTACGAGGAGGACGCTTCGTGGGAGAAAAGGTCGTGGCCAGCGGGTTCGACCTGTCCGATCGGCAGCGCTACCGCAGAAAGCTGCAACAGTGTCTGGCCGCGCTGGAGAGGTTGCTGGCCGAGAAACGGTTCGACCGGCCCCGCAACCTGATGGGCCTGGAGATCGAATTGAATCTCGCGGATTCCGACGGCCTGCCCCGCATGATGAACGAAGAGGTGCTGGAGCGCATCGCGAGCCGCGATTTCCAAACCGAACTGGCCCAGTTCAACATCGAGGTCAACATCGCCCCGCACCGCCTGTCCGGCCGGGTGCTGGACCAGCTGGCGGAGGAGCTGCGGACCGGACTCGCATATGCCGATCGCAAAGCCGCGGAAGTCGACGCGTGCATTGTCATGATCGGAATTCTGCCGACGCTGGGCGCCCAGGACCTGGTGGAGGCGAACCTCTCCCGCGCCGACCGCTACACCCTCCTCAACGACCGCATCCTCGCCGCCCGCGGGGAGGACCTGACCCTGGACATCGACGGCGTGGAGCGACTGACCTCCACCTCCGCGTCCATCGCGCCGGAGGCCGCGGCCACCTCGATGCAGATGCACCTCCAGGTGACCCCGGCGCGCTTCGCCGCGGTGTGGAACGCGGCCCAGGCGGCGGTCGGCCCGCAGATCGCGCTGGGCGCCAACTCCCCCTTCCTGTTCGGCCTGGAGCTGTGGCGCGAGACCCGGCCGGTGCTCTTCCAGCAGGCCACCGACACCCGCCCGCAGGAGCTCAAGGCGCAAGGAGTGCGCCCGCTGACCTGGTTCGGCGAGCGCTGGATCTCCGGGGCGTACGACCTGTTCGAGGAGAACGTGCGCTACTTCCCCTCGTTGCTGCCGATCTGCGACGACGAGGATCCGTTGCGGGTGCTGGACGAGGGCGGCGTGCCGGCGCTGAAGGAACTGCAACTGCACAACGGCACGATCTACCGCTGGAACCGCCCGGTCTACGCGGTCGTGGACGGCGTTCCGCACCTTCGGGTGGAGAACCGCGTGATGCCCGCGGGGCCCACGGTCACCGACGTCGTGGCCAACGCCGCGTTCTACTACGGGCTCATCCGCGCGCTGGCCGAGGCGCCGCGGCCGGTGTGGACCCGGCTGCCGTTCTCCGCCGCCGCGGCCAACTTCGAGGCCGCCTGCCGCCACGGCATCGAGGCCGAACTGCGCTGGCCGGGCCCTGGCCGCGGCGGGCCGGTGACCGTGCCCGCGGTGCGGCTGGTCCGCGACGAACTGCTGCCGCTGGCCGCGAGCGGACTGGACGCCTGGGGCGTCGCCCCCTCCGACCGTGACCGTTACCTCGGCGTCATCGAGGAGCGCTGCCGCCGCCGGGTCAACGGCGCGTCCTGGCAGGTCGACGCCTACCACCGAGGTCTGGACCGGGGCCTGGACCGGGGCAAGGCGCTGGCGGCGATGACCAAGCGGTACTCCGAGCTGATGCGGTCGGGCGAACCGGTGCACAGCTGGCCGGCGGGCCTGCCGTAGCCCGTCCGCGCACACGCCGCCCGGTCCAGGCCGACCCCGCGCGGGCACCCGTGCGTCGGCGTCGCGGCCCACAGCGGCGCGGTCTACGGTGTGCGGTCTACGGGATCACACACCGGGAGGCGGCGTGCGCGGACGAGACGGCGGGACGGTGGACGGCACCCGGGAGGGGGCCGGGGGCGTTGGAGGTGCTGTGAGTTCCTCCATGCCCGGGACATCCCCGCTCGACCGGCGCACGCTGCGCGCCGAGACCCTGATCGTCCTCGCCCTCTCCCTCGGCGCCAACGCGGTCAGCGCGCTGATCAGCTTCATCGGCTCGGTGACCAAGCCCGGAGCGCTGAAGAACCAGGCGGCCACCCTCGTCGGCTCCCAGGCGCCGGGACGGCCGTGGCTGGATCTGGCCTGGCAGCTGTTCGACGTGGCCGTCGCGCTGGTCCCGGTGGCACTGGTGGCCCACCTGCTGACCCGCGAGGGCGTCGGACTGCGCGCGATCGGCTTCGACCTGCGGCGTCCCCGCTTCGACCTCACCCGGGGCGCCGTGATCGCCGCGGGCATCGGCGGCACCGGCCTCGCCCTCTACCTGGGCGCCCGCGCCGCCGGGTTCAACCTCACCGTGGTGCCCGAGTCGCTGCCCGCGGTGTGGTGGCGGATTCCGGTCCTGATCCTGGCGGCCGTGCAGAACGCGGTCCTGGAAGAGGTCATCGTCCTCGGCTATCTGCTGCGCAGGCTCGACCAGTTGGGGTGGGGAACGGGCGCGACGCTGGCGGCCAGCGCGCTGCTGCGCGGCTCCTACCACCTCTACCAAGGCCTCGGCGGCTTCGTCGGGAACATGGCGATGGGCGTGATCTTCGTCCTGCTCTACCGTCGCTGGGGCCGCGTCGGGCCGATGGCCGCCGCGCACGCGCTCATCGACACGGTGGCCTTCGTCGGCTACGCGCTGCTGGCCGGAAAGGTCGGCTGGCTGCCCACCTGAGTCCGGCTCTCGCGCCACAGCCGCGCGGCGTCACTCCAGCGGCGCGACCAGTTCCGCCTCGATGACGGTGACGGCGTGCCCGGTGAGCAGCACGCGGTCGCCGCGCAGGGCGGTGCGCACCCGGCCGGTGCGCGCGGAGACCTGGAGGCCGACCAGGTCCGTGCCGCCGAGCCGCTCGGACCAGAAGGGGCTGAGCGCGGTGTGGGCGCTGCCGGTCACCGGGTCCTCGGGGATGCCGACGGCCGGACCGAAGAACCGCGACACGAAGGCATGACCGCCCGAGGGGTCCTCGGCCGCCGCCGTCACGATGACACCCCGGTGGCCGAGCCGGGCCAGCGCCGCCAGGTCGGGCGCGAGGGCGCGGACGGTGCGTTCGTCGGCCACCTCGGCCAGCAGGTCGCCGACGTGCGGCCCGGTGTCGTACGCGGACCGCACCGGCGCGCCGAGTGCCTGCGCCAGGCCTTCGGGAACCTCGACCCGGGTCAGCGGCGCGGTGGGGAAGTCCAGCGTGATCGCGTCGCCGTCGGCCCGCGCGGTCAGCACGCCGCTGCGGGTGGCGAACGAGATCGTGCCCCGGGCCACGCCGGTCGTCAGCAGGACGTGCGCGGTCGCGAGCGTGGCGTGGCCGCACATGTCGACCTCGGTCGCCGGGGTGAACCAGCGCAGCGCCCAGTCGGCGCCCGCCTCCTGCCGCGCGTCGCCGTGCAGGCGGTGGACGAAGGCGGTCTCCGAGAGGTTGACCTCGGCGGCGAGGCGCAGCATGTGGTGCTCGGCGGGAAAGCCGGGGCCGCCCTCGCCGCCGCCGTCGTCCAGGACGACGACGGCGGCCGGGTTCCCGGCGAACGGGCGGTCGGTGAAGGCGTCGACGATGCGGATCCTCATGCCCGCGACGGTAGCGGGTGGCGGCGGCGGGCCCACTGCCGTACCCCGCTCGATCTGAGAGGCGCGCGGGACGTTCGCGCTGGTCCCGGGGGTGAACGGCCCGGGGCTTGCCAGACGACTGTTACCGATATATCGTTGAGGCATCGCGATCGGTCAGAGATCGATCCGGTGCCGCGCGGCGGATCATGTCGCCGGGCGGTGGACGACCGAGAGACGACGACACCCGGGACGACCGGGAGGAAGGAGCGCGTCATGCGTTCCCACGGATACGAAGAGGACTTCGGCGGACGAGAGCGGCGCGGTGGCCACCACGGCGGCGGCCGCCGGGGCGGTTCCGAGCGAGGCGACTACGAGCAGCGGCGGGCGGCCTTCGGCCCGTTCGGTCCGCCCTTCGGCGGGCCCTGGGGCGGCGGCGGTCCGTTCGGCCCCGGACGGGGACGGGGCGGCCCGCGCGGCCGGGCGCGGCGCGGTGACGTGCGCGCGTCGATCCTCGCGCTGCTGAAGGACCGGCCGATGCACGGCTACGAGATGATCCAGGAGATCGCCGAGCGCAGCGGCGGCGCGTGGAAGCCGAGCCCCGGCTCGGTCTACCCGACGCTGCAACTGCTGGAGGACGAGGGCCTGATCGCCAGCGCCAGCGAGGGCGGCAAGAAGCTGTTCACGCTGACCGAGGCGGGCCGCACCGAGGCCGAGGCGGGCTCGGACGCCCCCTGGGAGGAGGCCGGCCGTGGCATCGACTGGGAGGCGATGCAGGAGATCAAGCAGGCAGGCTTCGGCCTGGTGGAGGCCTTCCGCCAGGTCTGGGCCACCGGCAGCCCGGCGCAGCGCGAGAAGGCGATGACCGTGGTCAACGAGGCCCGCAAGAAGCTCTACCTGATCCTCGCCGACGAGGACGAGAGCTGATCCCGCGATGACGGGGGCGGCGGCCGCCGTCCGGCACTGACCGGACGGCGGCCCGCCGTACCCGAGGACGACCGGCGGCGCCCCCGGATCCGGCCCTCAGGGGGCGCCGCCGGTCCACTCACCTCACGTGGCGTCGTCCGCGCGCCCGGAGGCCGGGCGGTGTGCCAGGATCACCGCGTACGTGACGCCGAACGCGAGGGGCCGCACCGTGGTCGACGACCTCATGGCCAGGCTGCGCCGCGCGCCCGCGCTCGCCGGGCCGCTGCCGCGCTTCGATCCCGCGGCGGCGGGGGAGCGGCCCGGGCCGGTGTTCGCCGACTGGCTCGGCCGCGCGCTGGACGACGAGGTGCCCGAGCCGCAGGTGATGACGCTCAGCACCGCCGACGCCGCGGGACGGCCCTCGGCGCGGGTGCTGGTGCTGCGGGGGTTCGATCCGGCCGAGTGCTCTTTCGACTTCGCCACCGACGCCGCCAGCCGCAAGGGCGGTGAACTGGCCGTCAATCCGTACGCCGCGCTGACCTGGTACTGGCCCTCGCACGGCCGCCAGATCCGCGCCGCGGGCCCGGTGACCGCCCTGGACCGGCAGCACGCCCGGGACGACTTCCTCGGCCGCGGCGAAGCCTCGCGTGTCGCGGGCTTCACCGGGACCATGAGCGCGCCGCTGGCCGGGGCCAAGGCGTACGACGAGGGGCGGGCGAGGGCGCGGGAGGTGCTGGCCGCCACGCCGGACGCGGTCCCGGAGGGCCACACCGTCCACCGGCTGCGGCCGGACGAGGTGGAGTTCTTCCAGGGCAGCGGCGACCGCTTCCACCGCAGGCTGCGCTACGTACGCGACGGCGACGGGTGGCGGCGCGGGGAGTTGTGGCCCTGAGCCGACCCGCGTGTGCGCGGGATGCCGGCCGCCGGGGCCGACCCGGTGCCGGTGGCGATCGCAGGCGTTCCGTGACAGGGGCTAACGGGGTGACGGTCCTGTTGCCGGCTGACATGATGACCCGATGGACAGCACTTCGGGGACCTCGGGCATACCGGGGAGGAGAGCCGCACTCGTACCGGCACTGATCTCGGCGCTCGCCTTCGGCGGGTCCGGTGTGGCCGCCAAACCGCTGATCCAGGCGGGCATGGACCCCCTGCACGTGGTGTGGCTGCGGGTGGCCGGGGCCGCGCTGGTGATGCTGCCGGTCGCGGTGCGCCACCGTGGTGTGCTGCGCCGCCGTCCCGGACTGCTCGTGGGATTCGGCCTGTTGGCGGTGGCCGGTGTGCAGGCCTGCTACTTCGCGGCGATCTCGCGCATCCCGGTGGGCGTGGCGCTGCTCGTGGAGTACCTGGCGCCCGCGCTGGTGCTCGGCTGGGTGCGGTTCGTCCAGCGCAAGGCGGTCAGCAGGTCGGCGGCGATCGGCGTGGTGCTGGCCGTGGTCGGACTGGCCGGGGTCGTCGAGGTGTGGGACGGCCTGAGCTTCGACCCCGTCGGGCTGCTGCTCGCGGTGGGCGCCGCCTGCTGCCAGGTCGGGTACTTCGTGCTGTCCGCGCACGGCAGCGAGGGCGAGGACGCGGCCGATCCACTCGCCGTGATCGCCTACGGACTGCTGATCGGCGCGGTCGTGCTGACCGCCGTGGCCCGGCCGTGGGGGATGCGCTGGCACGTGCTGACGCATCACGTGGCGATGGGCGGCGATCAGGTGCCCGCCTGGCTGCTGCTGGCGTGGATCGTGCTGATCGCCACGGTGCTGGCGTACCTCACCGGTGTGGTGTCGGTGCGGCGGCTGTCACCGCAGGTAGCGGGCGTCGTCGCCTGCCTGGAGGCGGTCGTGGCGACCGTGCTGGCCTGGGTGCTGCTCGGCGAGCGCTTCTCCGCACCGCAGATGGCGGGCGGCGCGCTCGTCCTGATCGGCGCGTTCATCGCCCAGACGGCGACGCCGGGGGCCGCCACCGACCCGGTGGTCGAGGCCCTTCCGCACGGCAACGCCGCCGGGGAGGCCGCAGACGAGGCGATCGGGGAGTCCGCAGAAGCCGCCGCGGAGGCCGCGGACGAAGCCGCCGGCGAGGGCGTCACAGGTGGCGGGCGGTTGCCCGACCGCGCCCGCACCTCCTAGGCTCACCGACATGCACCGAAGCGTTCTCCAGGCCGTTCTGCCGCCTCCCGCCGCCTGACGCGGCGGCGAGGCTCACGGAAGATGACGCCCGGCGAGTAGCCGGGCGGGTCGTCGCTGTCCGCACACGGGATCACGCGACCACCTCACTCCTTCCGTTGGAGAACACCCGTGTCCACGCACTCCACCCTGCCCATCGGGCGGGGACTGCTCTACGTCGCGTTCGCCGCGACCGCCTGGGGGACCGCCGGTGCGGCGGCGTCCCTGCTCTACCGCCACAGCGGCATCGGCCCGATCGCGCTGTCCTTCTGGCGTTACGTCGGCGGCCTCGCGCTGCTGCTGCCGGTCCACGCCCACCGGCGCCGCACCAGGCCGTCGGCCCCGCGCCGCCGTCGTCCGGCCCGCGACATCCTGATCACCGGCGTCGGCCTGACGGTCTTCCAGAGCGCCTACTTCGCCGGGGTGCAGGCCACCGGCCTCGCCGTCGGCACCGTCGTCACCATGGGCGCGAGCCCCGTCCTGGTCGCCCTCGGCGGGCGGCTGCTGACGGGGGAGCGGCTGGGCCGCGCCGGAACGGTGTGCGTGCTCGGCGCGCTCACCGGGCTGATGGTGCTGGTCCTCGGCGGCGAGGGCGGCGGCCGTGGCGCCGTCCGGCCCGAGGGCGTCGCCCTCGCCCTGCTGTCGGCCGCCGCGTACGCCTGCATCACGCTCTACTCGCGCCGCCGCGGCCAGGACGCGGCGGGCGGCGACCCGCTGGAGACGACCTTGTGGTCGTTCGGGATCGGAGCCGTCTGCCTGCTGCCGATCGCGTTGTGGCAGGGCGTGTGGCGCGACGTCCACGACGTGGGCCGGACGCTGGAGCTGCTGGGCTACCTGACGACGGTGCCCACCGCGCTCGCCTACGCGTTGTTCTTCGCCGGGCTGACGGTCGTGCGGGCCTCGACCGTGTCGGTGGTCTCGTTGATAGAGCCGGTGGCGGCCGCCGCGATCGCGGTCGCGCTGCTCGGTGAGCGGCTGACCCTCCCGATGGCGCTGGGCATGGCGATCCTGGTGGGCGCGGTCACCACACTCGCGGTCGCGGAGACGCGGATCGCGGTGGGCGCGCGCAGGGCGGCGGCGTCCGCGTAAGGCTGGAGCGGGCCGGGCCGTGTGCGCTTCGCGGCACACACGGCCCGGCGCCCGGCGCTCGTCAGGCGTCCGCGTCCGACGCGGTGAGCCTGCGCAGTTGGTGGGCGCGGGCCTCGGCGTCGCGCGGCCCGCCGCGTCCGGCAAGCCGCTCGGCGTCGGACAGCTGCATGGAACGCGGCTTGTTGCCGCCGTACTTGAACTTGGCCCGTACCTCCACGACATCGAGCAGCACGCCCCGGATGCCCGGCAGCATGCGGCCGAACGGCTCCTGGCCGGGCGCCACCGGCGCGTAGTCGCCCTCGGGCTGGAAGTGCGCCAACTGGCGGTGCAGCAGCTCCGCCTTGGCCTGCGGGTCGTCCACGACGTGTGCCACGCAACGGAGCTGGACCGCCGCGTAGAAGCTCGTCGGCGTGCCGTGCTCGGGCGGGACGCCGTCCGGCGCGTGCCAGGGGCCGGGGACGAAGACGTAGTCGTCCACGACGCTCAGCGTGACGTCGGGATTCGCCTCCAGCGCCGCCCAGACCGGGTTGGGCCGGGCGAGATGGGTGACCGCCTCGCGGCGCTCGTGGTCGTAGACGAAGTGCAGCGGCAGGACGTGTGGCGGCTCACCGGGCAGTCCGTTGACGGCCAGCTGCCCGAAGTCGTGGACGGCGAGCCAGTCCTGCCACTCGCCCTCCTCCAGCGCGGCGTCCCAGGGGTGGATCAGCATGGTGCGTTCCGTTCAGGTGGTCGGGCCTCAGCGCTTGCCGAGGTAGCCGGGCACCGCGATCGCGGGGTCGAGGTCGTCGGCGGGGACCGGGTCGCCGTAGGAGTGCCGCACCGGCAGCACGCCGCTCCAGTACGGCAGCGCGACGTCCTCGGGCTCGTCGCCGGGGCCGCCGGTGCGGGCCTTCGCCGAGACCTCCTCCAGGTCGAGGCGGATCACCGCGGTCGCGGCGAGCTCCCTGGCGTTGGCGCGCCGCGAGTCGTCGGCCCGGCCGGGGACGACGTGCTCGACGATGGCGTCCAGCGCGAGGGCCCGCTCGTCGGGGTCGGTGACCTGGTGCGCCGTGCCGTGCACCACCACCGAGCGGTAGTTGACCGAGTGGTGGAACGCGGACCTGGCCAGCACCAGCCCGTCGACCAGCGTCACCGTCAGGCACACCGGCAGCCCCTCGTCCGCCCCGGCGCCGCGCAGCGGACGGGAGCCGGTCGAGCCGTGCACGTAGAGCCGCTCACCGACCCGGCCGTACAGCGTGGGGAGCACGACGGGGGCGCCGTCGCGGACGAACCCGAGGTGGCACATGTAGCTCTCGTCGAGGATGGAGTGCACCAACTCGCGGTCCCACGAAGCCCGTTCCCGCGAACGGGTCGGGACCGTGCGGTCGGTCGCCGGGTAGGCGCCGGTCGAGCCGGAGGCGGCCGGGTCCTGGGTGACCTGGGACATGCGTGTTCTCCTCAACCTCGTCACTTTGAACTAGTGCATAATGTCTTTTGTGCTAGGAGAGTATCGGATCACTGGTCGGCGCGCTACGGAGATCGCGGCCGACATCGAACGGGCGGTCGGCGCGGGCGCGCTGCACCCCGGCGACACGCTGCCGCCGCTGCGGGAACTCGCCGCGCGGCTCGCCGTCAACGCCAACACGGTGGCCGCCGCCTACCGGCTGCTGCGGGACCGGGGCGTCATCGAGACGGCGGGACGGCGCGGCAGCCGGGTGCGGGCAAGGCCCGCCACGACCGCGCGCGACGAGCCGCGCGTCCCGGTGCCGCCCGGCGCGCGCGACCTGACCACCGGCAACCCCGATGCCGCGCTGCTGCCACCGCTCGGCGACGCGCTCGCCGCCGCCGCCCGACGCCATGCCACCGACCCCGCGCTCTACGGCGGCTCGGCGGAACTGCCCGAGCTGCGCGAGCTGGCCCGCGCCGCCTTCGACGCGGACGGCGTGCCCGACGGGCCGATCGCGGTCACCTCCGGATCGCTGGACGCCATCGAGCGCGCGCTCGTCGCGCACCTGCGCCCCGGGGACGCGGTGGCCGTCGAGGACCCGGGCTGGGGCAGCGTCTTCGACATCGTGCCCGCGCTCGGCATGCGCGCCGTCCCGGTCCGGGTGGACGACGACGGCCCGCTGCCGCAGGACGTGCGCCGGGCGCTCGGGCAGGGCGCGCGGGCGCTGGTCGTCACCGACCGCGGGCAGAACCCGACCGGCGCGCTGATCGGCGCGGAGCGTGCCCGGGAGCTGCGGGAGGTGCTGGCCGCCCACCCCGAGGTGCTGGTCATCGACGACGACCACGTGCACGGCCTGGTCGACGAGCCGCTGCACCCGCTGGCGGGCAGCACGCCGCACTGGATGCTGGTGCGCTCCACCGCCAAGGCGTACGGGCCCGACCTGCGCCTCGCGGTGCTCACCGGAGACCCGCTCACCGTCGACCGCATCCGTGGGCGGCACCGCCTCGGGCCCGGCTGGGTCAGCCACCTCCTCCAGCACGCCGTGGTCCACCTGTGGCGCACCGGCGCGGTCGACCCGAAGGCGGTGGCGGCCGCCTACGCCGAGCGACGTGACGCGCTGGGGGCGGCGTTGCGGGAGCGCGGGGTCGAGGCCTTCGGGCGCAGCGGGATGAACGTGTGGGTCCCGGTGCCGGACGAGACGGCCGCGGTCACCGGGCTGCTGCACGGCGGCTGGGCGGTGGCGCCCGGCGCCCGGTTCCGGCTGGCGTCCGCCCCCGGCGTCAGGATCACCGTCTCACCGCTGGGCCCCGCCGACATCGTCCCGCTCGCGGACGCCGTCGCGAGCGCGGCGCGGCCGGTGGCGGCGGGACGTTACGGCTGAGGGCCGGGCGCCGGGGCGTTACGGCTGAGGGTCGGGCGTGGGGGTGGCGGGGTGCTGTGGCCGACGGCGCCGGGCGCGGGTCTGGGTGAGCGCCGCGCCGATGAGGATCACCACGGCGCCGACCGGCTCGTTCCAGGTCAGCCGCTCGTGCAGCAGCAGGGCGCCGGCCGCGGTCGCGATGACCGGGATCAGGTACGTGACCATCGTGGCGATCGTCGGACCGGCCTCCTGGACCAGGCCGTACTGGGTGAGGAAGGCGAAGCCGGTGCCCAGCGCGCCCAGGGCCACCACCGACAGCACCGAGGTGACCGGGAACGCGTGCGGCATGGAGGTGAACAGCGGTGTGACGACGGCGAGTTGGACGGTGCCGGCGAGCAGCTGCCCGGTCGACAGCGACAGGCTGGAGCCGCCGGCGTCGGCGAGGGTGCGGCGCACGTAGATCCAGCCGACCGCGTAGCTGAGCCCCGCGGTCAGGGCCAGTCCGGTGCCGACCGGGTCCTGGCCGGAGAACCCCTGCCACACGCCCAGCACGGTCAGCACCCCGGCGAAGCCGATCGCCACCCCGGCGAACCGCCGCCGGGTCGGCCGGTCCTCGGAGAGCGCCACCAGCGACAGCACCATGCTGAACAGCGGGGTCGTCGCGTTGCAGATCCCGGCCACGGTGGACGGGATGGTCAGCTCGGAGTACGCGAACAGCGAGAAGGGCAGCGCGTTCAGCAGGAACGCGGCGACCGTCAGCCGCGCCCACACCCGCGCGCCGCGCGGCAGGCCCTCCCGCCGGAACAGCAGCACCGCGCCGAGCACCGCCGTGCCGAACACCATCCGGCCCAGGGTGACCTGGAGCGGGGCGAACGCCTCGGTGCCGACCTTGATGAACAGGAAGCTGAAGCCCCAGATGAGCGAGAGCGCGGCGAAGCGGATCCGCCAGTCGATCTTCCGGCGGCGCGGGGCGGGTACGGCGGGGGACGGCGCCAGAGAGGCGGGCGCGGGTGCCGGGGCGGAGGCGGGTGCGGTCGCCGCGGCGGAGGGGACGGGATCGGCCGGGGCCGGGGCGGCAGGGTGGGCTGGGGCGGTCATGGCCTCAGCGTGACGCCCCTAACCTCTTAGAACAAGCGAGTTTTCGTTGCAGCGACAGCGTAGTATCCCTTACATGTTGAACCTGGACCGCCTGCGCATCCTGCATGCCATCGACGCCCACGGCTCGGTCAGCGCCGCGGCGGACATCCTCCACGTCACCACGTCCGCGATCTCGCAGCAGATGGGAAAGCTGGAGCGGGAGACCGGACAGCAGCTGCTGGTGAAGAACGGGCGCGGAGTGCGGCTGACCGACGCCGGGCGCCTGCTGTCCGGTCACGCCGAACGCATCCTGTCGATGGTCGAGTTGGCGCACGCCGAGCTGGAGGCGCACCGTGGCGCGGCGGTCGGCACGCTCACCATCGGCGCCTTCCCGACCGCCGCCCGCGGCCTGCTGCCCGGCGCGCTCGCCTCGTTGCGCCGCGACCACCCCCAACTGCGCGCGTACCTCCAGGAGATGGAGCCGGGCGAGGCGATCCCCCGGGTGATGCGGGGGGACGTCGACCTGGCCGTCGTCCTCGACTGGTACAACAAGCCGCTTCCGCTGCCGGACGGGCTCGCCAAGGCGCCACTGCTGGACGACCGGGTGGACGTGGTGGTGCCGGTGGGACACCCGGTGGCCGGGCGGGAGTGGGTCGACCTGGAGGAACTGGCGGACGACGACTGGATCGCCTGGCCGCAGGGGCAGTTCTGCTGTGAATGGCTGCTGTTCACCCTCCGTGGGAAAGGTGTCGAGCCCCGGGTGTCCCACGCGGCGGACGAACACCCCACGCAGATGGCGCTCGTCGAGGCCGGGCTCGGGGTGGCGGTCAGCCCCCGGCTGGGGCGCGGCCCGGTGCCCGACGGGGTGCGCGTCGTGCCGGTGCGCGACACCATGCACCGCCACGTGTACGCGGCCTGGCGCACCGACGCCGACCGCAGGCCGTCCATCCGCGCGGCGGTACGGGCACTGGGACGCGCGGGGGAGGGGATGATCGCCTCGGCGACGTGATGTGGCGTCGATCTCCCTTACGGCAATGCGACGTGACCGCTGTGACGCTGAAAATGAGTGGGCGTCAGCCCAGCTTCACCGCGCCGTTCGCCACGGTGATGTGTGCGGCCGGCAGCGGCTGGCTCGCGGGCCCGTTGGCCACGCTGCCGTCGGCGATGTGGAACTTGCTGCCATGGCAAGGGCAGTTGATCGTGCCGTCCTTGACCTCGGAGACGGTGCACTGCTGATGGGTGCAGACGGCGGAGAAGCCCTTGAACTGCCCGGCCGTGGGCTGGGTCACCACGACCCGCTGGTCGGCGAAGACCTTTCCGCCGCCCTCCGGGATGTCGGAGGTCTTCGCCAGCGTGGCGCCGGACGCGCCGCCGCCCGTCCCGGACGACCCGCCGGACGTGCCGCCCGAGGAACCCTGGGACGTGCCGCCGGATGCGGACGTCGAGCTGCCGGCGCTGCTGCCCTTCGATCCGCCGCAGGCGGCCAGTACGGCGGCGAGGCCGGTCGCTCCCGCCGCCGCGACCATGGTGCGACGGGTCGTGGTGACCGGTGTGCCGGGGGTCTGCTCCATGTGCGACGTCCTTCCACGAAGGGAGCCGGGCGGCGTGGGGGGTTCGCCGCCCGGCGGCGTGGTGGGTAACACGCCGCCCCTACATACGCGGCCTGCCCCCGGTGTGTTCAACGTCGCGTGGGATCCGCCGCGCCGCACCCGTGGGAAACGCGGTGCGCGACCCGGCCGCACCCCAAGTAGCCTGGGCGGATGCTTCCTGAAGTGATCGTGACCCGCTACGTGACGCCGTTGCGCGAAGGCGGATCGGTCCCCGGGCTCGTCGAGGCCGACGACCTGGGCACGTACGTCGCGAAGTTCACCGGTGCCGCGCAGGGCCGCAAGGCGCTGATCGCCGAGATCGTCTGCGGCGAACTCGCCCGCCGCCTGGACCTGCGCGTCCCCGACCTCGTACGCCTCCAGTTCGACCCGGTGATCGCCCTCGGCGAGCCGGACGCGGAGGTGCAGGACCTCCTCAAGGCCAGCGGCGGCCTCAACCTCGGCATGGACTTCCTGCCGGGCTCGGTCGGCTTCGACCCGCTGGCGTTCGGCGTCGAGGCGGCCGAGGCGGGCCGGATCATCTGGTTCGACGCGCTGACCAACAACGTGGACCGCTCCTGGCGCAACCCCAACATGCTGGTCTGGCACCGCGAGTTGTGGCTGATCGACCACGGCGCCGCGCTGATCTGGCACCACAACTGGCCCGGCGCGCGCGGGTCCGCCCCGCGACCCTACGACGCCACCGACCACGCGCTGTCCCGCTTCGTCACGCCCACCGCAGTGGTGGACGCCGCCGCCGAGCTGGCACCGCGCGTCACCCGGGAACTGCTGGCGGAGGTCGTCGCGCTGGTCCCCGACGAGTGGTTGCTGGAGGAGCCTGGCTTCGACGGGCCCGACGACGTGCGCGGCGCCTACGTGGACGTGCTCGCCGACCGCGCCGCCACCGTCCACGAACGCGTCACGCTCTCCGCCCCGCCCCGCGAGGCCGCCGCGCCCCCGGAGTGGCTGAAGGTCTGGGTGACGGGCAAGGCCGCGGAGGCGAAGGGCGCCGAGGGCGCGGTGGACGGGGGCGCGCGATGAGCCGTGGGGACGTCTTCGAGTACGCGGTGGTGCGCGTCGTGCCCCGGGTGGAGCGCGGCGAGATGATCAACGCGGGCGTACTGGTCTACTGCCGCGCCCGGTCCTACGTGGCCGCCCGCATCCACCTCGACGAGGCGAGGCTGCGCTGTCTGGACCCGGCCGCCGACGTCGAGGCGGTGCGGGCCGCGCTGCGCGCCGTGGAGTGCGTGTGCGCCGGTGGGGAGACGGCCGGGCAGGCGGCGGGGGACGACCCGGGCCGGCGCTTCCGCTGGCTGACCGCGCCGCGCAGCACGGTCGTCCAGCCCGGCCCGATCCACACCGGCCTGACCGCGGATCCGGCCGCCGAGACCGAAAGGCTGCTGGACCTGCTCGTGCGGTGAGCCACATCGGGCGCGGGGACGTTGACACTGGGTCACTACGCTCCTACGGTTTCGCATGCTGGACGTACTAAGCGGTCGCTCATAGGGTCGACCGCATCCGAGGGCGAGGAGAGCAGATGTCCACCACCGAGCAGCCCACCCCCGAGCAGCGGGTCGCCATCGTCACCGGCGCCGCGCGCGGCATCGGTGCCGCCACCGCGCTCCGGCTCGCCGCCGAGGGCCGCGCGGTCGCCGTGCTCGACCTCGACGAGGCGGCCTGCAAGGACACCGTCGAGAAGATCACCGCGGCCGGCGGCCGGGCCCTCGCGGTCGGCGCGGACGTCTCGGACGAGGAGCAGGTGGCCGCCGCCGTCGAGCGGGTCGCCGCCGAACTCGGCGCGCCGACCATCCTGGTCAACAACGCGGGCGTGCTCCGCGACAACCTGCTGTTCAAGATGTCCGCCCCGGACTGGGACACCGTGATGAACGTGCACCTGCGCGGCGCGTTCCTGATGGCGCGGGCGGTCCAGAAGCACATGGTCGACGCCAAGTTCGGCCGCATCGTCAACCTCTCGTCCAGCTCCGCGCTCGGCAACCGCGGCCAGGCCAACTACTCGACCGCCAAGGCGGGTCTGCAGGGCCTGACCAAGACGCTCGCCATCGAACTGGGCAAGTTCGGCGTCACCGCCAACGCGGTCGCCCCCGGCTTCATCGTCACCGACATGACGGCCGCCACCGCCGCCCGCGTCAAGATGGACTTCGAGGAGTTCCAGGCCGCCGCCGCCACCCAGATCCCGGTCCAGCGGGTCGGGCAGCCCGAGGACATCGCCAACGCCATCGCCTTCTTCACCGGCGACCAGGCCGGATTCGTCTCCGGCCAGGTGCTGTACGTGGCCGGTGGCCCGCTCAACTGACGCCGCAGCGACCGAAAGGCCCCACCCATGACCACCCCCGACAGCGGTCGCGTCGCGATCGTCACCGGCGCCAGCCGCGGCATCGGCTTCGGCATAGCGCAGGCACTGGTCGCCCGCGGCGACCGGGTCTGCATCACCGGCCGCAACGAGGACGCGCTCAAGGAGGCCGTCGACCGCCTCGGCCCCGACCGGGCCATCGGCGTCCCCGGCAAGGCCCACCACGAGGCCCACCAGGCCGAGGCCGTCGAACGCACCATGGAGGCGTTCGGCCGGGTCGACTTCCTCGCCAACAACGCGGGCACCAACCCGGTCTTCGGCCCGATCGCCGAACTCGACCTGAACGTCGCCCGCAAGGTCTTCGAGACCAACGTCATCTCCGCGCTCGGCTTCGCCCAGCAGACCTACCGGGCCTGGCAGAAGGAGAACGGCGGCGCCATCGTCAACATCGCGTCCATCGCCGGGCTCGCCCCCTCGCCCTTCATCGGCGCGTACGGCATCAGCAAGGCCGCGATGGTCAACCTCACCCTCCAGCTCGCCTCCGAGTTCGCGCCCGGCGTACGCGTCAACGCCATCGCCCCGGCCGTGGTGAAGACCAGGTTCGCCGCCGCGCTCTACGAGGGCCGTGAGGAGGAGGCGGCGGCCGGATACCCGCTGAAGCGGCTCGGCGTGCCCGAGGACATCGGCGGCGCCGCCGCGTTCCTGCTGTCCGAGCAGGCGGGCTGGATCACCGGGCAGACGCTGGTGGTCGACGGCGGCCTGTTCCTGCACGCCGGGGTCGCCTGACCCCGGACTCCGCGTCACGGACGCACGCCGAGGGGCGCGGTGCCGACCGGCGCCGCGCCCCCTTCGTCCGCCGACTGTCAGTGGGTGCCGGTACGTTCTGGGGTGAACGACGGATCGCGTACCGGAGGTTGTCGACGTGCCCAACATGCTGCCCGCGTCCTGGCAGGCCGTGCTCGGCGAGGAACTGGAGAAGCCCTACTTCCAGGAGCTGACCGAGTTCGTGGAGAAGGAGCGCGTCGAGCACAAGGTCTTCCCGCCCCGCGAGGAGGTCTTCGCCGCGCTGGAGGCCACCCCGTACGACCGGGTGAAGGTGCTCGTCCTCGGCCAGGACCCGTACCACGGCGAGGGCCAGGCGCACGGCATGTGCTTCTCGGTGCGGCCCGGCGTGCGCACGCCCCCGTCGCTGCGCAACGTCTTCAAGGAGATGAACGCCGAGTTCGGCTACCCCGTGCCGGACAACGGCTATCTGATGCCGTGGGCCCGGCAGGGCGTGCTGCTGCTCAACGCGGTGCTGACGGTGCGTGAGGGCGAGGCCAACTCGCACAAGGGCAAGGGCTGGGAGAAGTTCACCGACGCGGTGATCAGGGCGGTCGCCGACCGGCCCGACCCGGCGGTGTTCGTGCTGTGGGGCAACTACGCCAAGAAGAAGCTGCCGCTGATCGACACCGAGCGGCACGCCGTGATCCAGGGCGCCCACCCCTCGCCGCTGTCCGCCAAGCTCTTCCTCGGCAGCCGCCCGTTCACCCGGATCAACGAGGCGATCGCGGCCCAGGGCCACGAGCCGGTCGACTGGCGCCTCCCGGACCTGAACGCGTGAGGCGGCGCGGGTGCCCGCCGCGCGCCCGGGCGGCGGGCACCCGCACCGGACCGCCCCTGCGACCAGGGAAGGCCCCCGGACCGGACCGCCTCCGGTCGGCGATCCGGCGTACATCGCGGGATCGCCGACCGGGGTTTGCCGGACCCTGCGGTTACTGTCGGAGGCGGACACCGGGTCAGGGGCCGACGGGCCACCGCGCGATCAGGGAGGCTGCTGTCATGACGGGGACGCAAGAGCCGGGCGGGCGGGCCCGCGCGGGGCACGGCGAGGACCCGATGACCACCCGCATCGGCCAGGTGATCATGCTGGCGCACGCCGGGGACCGGGAGGAGGCCCGGGACCGCTTCGCCGCGCTCTGGCAGGAGCTGGGCGAACACGGATCCCCGCTGCACCGCTGCACCCTCGCGCACTACATGGCCGACACCCAGGACGATCCGGAGGACGAGCTCGACTGGGACCTGCGGGCCCTGCGCGCCGCCGACGCCGTCGAACAGGACCGGGTGACCTGGGGCGAGGAGGAGCTGTCGATACGCGGTTTCTACCCTTCGCTGCACCTGAACCTGGCCGCCGACTACCACCGGCTCGACGAGCCCGGCTTGGCCCGCGCCCACCTGGACCGGGCGGTGGCCTGCGCGGACGCACTGGGCGACGACGCCTACGGCGACGGCATCAGGGCGGCCATCTCCCGGCTCGACCTACGCCTCGCGGTGACCGGCGGTGGCTCCGGCGCGGAGCCGGATCACCTGCCGTAGGCCTTCACCTGCCGCGTAGACCTTCACCCGCCGTAAGTCTGGTGGCAGATGCGGGCCGCCGGGCTGTCCGGCGCCCAGTGGCCGTACGCCTCGCCCAGCGCGCAGACGTCGGCGCCGCCCGCGGGGGCACGCGGCGCGACGCGTTCGCCGCCGCCTCCGCTGTGATGACGCCTGCCGCGCGACCGCTGGTGGCGGGCGTCCGCCGGGGCCCGGTGCCACTCCTCGCGGGCGGGTGCTCCGGCGGCCGGCTGTGCCGCCGGAGCCGGGGGCGCCACGACGCCCCCGCGCTCGCCGGGAGCGTCCGGTGACCCACCGGAGCGCGAGCGGTCCGCGGCCGCGGGCGCGGACGCCGCTACCGAGGGACCGCCGAGGCCGGTCGTGGTCACCGTCTCGCGGGCCGGTTGCTGCTCCAGCATGGGCATGGACGACGGCAGAGGCGGCATCGCGGGCGGACGGGAACGGGAGGAGGACGAAGCCGGCGCATGGGAGACGCTCACGCACCCGGTCAGAACCGAGGCGGAGGCCGCCGCCAGCACCGCCATCGTGGGGAGTCGGCGCACCTCAGTAACTCTGCCGCATAAAGCGCTTGTTGGACATTCCCCGCAAGGGTGATCTTTGGTGTGATGAGGTGTACGCATGCGGGATGCGGGGTGCGGTTCGGCTCATTCCCCCGTCGCGCCGTCGATGCGCTCGCGGATCAGGTCGGCGTGGCCGTTGTGCCGGGCGTACTCCTCGATCATGTGGAGGTAGACCCAGCGCAGCGACACCGGTGTGCCGTCGCGGCTCAGGCCCGTGTCGTCGAGCGAGCGGGCGGCGGCCACTTCGCGGGCCCGTTCGATCTCCGTACGCCAGACCGCGAACGTCTCCTCGGGATCGGTGTCCTCGCCGACGCGCAGGTCCGCGTCGAGATCGTCCTCGGTGTAGTACAGCGGCGGGATGCCCTGCGCGCCCAGCCTGCGCCGGAACCAGGCCCGTTCCACGTCCGTCAGGTGCCGCACCAGCCCGAGCAGCGTCAGCCCGGACGGCGGCGTGGAGGCGGTGCGCAGCTGGTCCGCCGACAGGCCCTCGCACTTGACGGCCAGGGTGGCCCGGTGGAAGTCCAGCCAGGCTTCCAGCATGGTGCGTTCGCCGGCGACGGTGGGCGGGTCGGTGCGGTGGAGGTGCGGGGTCGTCATGGCGGCCATCATCGGGGCGCGGGCCGCCGCCCGCCAGAGGATTTCCCACGGGTGTCCGAACCGGCGCCGCCCGGCCGGCGCGCACCGCGCCGTTCCGCCCGCCGTATGCTGACCTGGGCATACGAGGACATCGGCACGCAGGGGAGAGCGCTCAGTGGCATCCGGGAACGGGACGTTGAGGATCGGGGTCATCGGGCTCGGGGACATCGCGCGGAAGGCGTACCTGCCGGTGCTCACCGCGCAGCCCGGGATCGAACTGCACCTGCACACCCGCACCCGCGGCACGCTCGACAGCGTCGGCGACGCCCACCGCGTCCCGCACCGGCACACCAGCCTCGACGAACTCCTCGCCCAGGACCTCGACGCCGCCTTCGTGCACGCGCCGACCGAGACGCACCCCGAGATCGCCGAACGGCTGATCGAGGCGGGGGTCGCCGCGTACGTCGACAAGCCGCTCTCGTACCACGTCGAGGAGGCGGAGCGGCTCGTCGGCCTGGCGCGGCGGCGCGGGGTGAGCCTGATGACCGGCTTCAACCGGCGCCACGCGCCCGGGTACGCGCAGTGCCTGGACCACCCGCGCGACCTGATCGTGCTCCAGAAGAACCGCGTCGGGCAGGCCGAGCAGGCCCGCACGTTCGTCTACGACGACTTCATCCACGTCGTCGACACGCTGCGCTTCCTCGCGCCGGGGACCGTCGACCGCGTGGAGGTGACCGGCAGGTCGCGCGGCGGTCTGCTGGAGCACGTCGTGCTCCAGCTGTCCGGCGAGGGCTTCACCGCCATCGGCATCATGAACCGGATGAGCGGCTCCACCGAGGAGGTCCTCGAGGTGATGGGCGCGGACACCAAGCGGCAGGTGCTCAACCTCGCCGACATCGTGGACCACAAGGGGCAGCCGACGCTCCGCAGGCGCGGTGACTGGGTGCCGGTCGCCCGGCAGCGCGGCATCGAGCAGATCACCCTGGCCTTCCTCGACGCCGTGCGCTCCGGCGAGGTGATCGACGCCGGGGACGCCCTGGCCACCCACGAGTTGTGCGAGCGGATCGTCAACGAGGTGGAACGGCAAGCGGGTTGAGGTCCGGTGAGCGTGGGGCCGCGCCTCAACTCTCCCTGACCGTCGTCCCGTTGCTCCGCCGTCCGCGCATCCGCAGCGCGCCCTCGTAGACCGCGCCCACCACCAGCGATCCCACCGCCAGCTCCGGCACCCAGGCGCCGAGCCGGTCGTAGGGGCTGCGGCCGCCGGACAGCGGAACGGTGTACAGGTGCTCGCCGCTGGTGTTCGTGCCCATGCGGGGGCCGACCTGCTTGCCGCTCGCGTCGAACACCGCGCTCTCACCGGTGAGGGTGGCGTGCACCATCGGCCGCCAGGTCTCGGCCGCCCGCAGCGCCGCGAGCGAGGCGTGCTGGGCCGGTGCCCAGGTGTGCTGGAACGTCGAGGTCGACGACTGCGCCACCAGGACCTGGGCGCCCATGTCGGCCAGGTGGCGGGTCATGTCGGGGAAGGCGGTCTCGAAGCAGATCAGCGGGCCGATCCGCACCTTGCCGACGTTCATCAGCACCTGATGCGTGCCGCGGTGCCGGTTGACGGCGGCGGCCTTGCCGACCTTCGTGGCCCAGCCCAGCACCGAGCGGAACGGGATGTACTCGCCGAACGGCACCAGCCGCATCTTGTCGTACGTCGGCCCGGTCGGGCCGTTCGGGCCGATCAGCACCGACGTCTTGTAGATGCCCTTGCCGTCCGCCCGCTGGGCGTCCACGTTGACCAGCACGTCCGCGCCCACCTGCCGGGAGAGCGCGGCCAGCCGCGCGGTCAGGTCCGGCCGGGCCGACAGGTCGAAGCCGACACTGCTCTCGCCCCACACCACCAGGTCGGGACGGCGTCCGGCGAGCTGGGCGGTCAGCTGCGCGCTGCGGTCGAAGCGGTCCATCGGGCCGTTGATGACGCCGGGCTGGACCACCGCGACCCGCACGCTCCCGGTGCGCGGCGGCGTCGGCACCCAGAACCACGCGGCCGTCACCCCGACCGCGACCAGCGCCAGCGCCCCGGCCGCCAGCAGCCGGGCGGCGCGTGAGAAGACCAGCTCGGCCACCGCGGTGTTGACCGCCACCACCAGGAAGCTCAGCAGCCACACCCCGCCCACCGAGGCCAGCCGCAGCGCGGGCGGCACCTCCCACTGGCTGGCCCCCAGCAGTCCCCAGGGGCCGCCGAGGTACTGCCAGGAGCGCACCAGCTCCGCCATCAGCCAGCCGGACGGCACCAGCACCAGCGCGGCGAGCAGCGCGCCGCGCCCGGGGGAGCCGCCCAGCAGCCGCCACACCAGCCAGCCCCACGGCGCCCACAGCAGGCCCAGCAACGCGGCCAGCACCACGATGAACACGTTCAGGCTCGGCAGCAGCCAGTGGTGCACGGCGAACAGGAACCCGAAGCCGCCCAGCCAGCCGTCCAGCACCGCGCGCCGAGCGGTCGGTGCCGACCGGATCAGCAGCAGCAACGGCACCAGCGCGAAGTACGCGAACCACCACAGGTCGGGCGTGGGAAAGGTCAGGAAGGGCAGCGCGCCGCTGACGGCGGCGACCAGCCCGCGCCACCACGGCGAGGCCAGGGACATCCGCCGGTGGCCGGAGGGCCGGACCGGCGGCCGCATGCCCTGCCTGCGCCGCACCGACGGCGACCAGGTCCGGGGACGGGTCAGCTTCACAAGAGTGGACACCTCAGCAGCCTCCCCGGGTCACAGGGGTGGCAACCAGATCCGCCGGCCGGACCGCCCCAACGCCGGACCTCTCCAGTCTTCGCCTCCGGCGGCGCGGACGGAAGGGCCGCAGGGCACCGGCGGACAGCTCGCCGGGCCCCACGGCACCTTCAGGTCGCGGCGACCGGGGGCCGCCGCGGCGTCTCAGACCGCCGGGGCCCCGACCAGGGAACGCAGCAGCCCCGGCCCGGCCTGTTCCAGGCTGGTCAGCACGGTACGGCCCGGCGCCTCCTCGATCGGCACCAGCGAGGGCACCACCAGCACCGGGCACCCGGCCGCCTGCGCGGAGGCGACCCCGGTCGGGGTGTCCTCCACCGCGACGCAGCGGCGCGGGTCCGCCCCGAGCAGCCGCGCCGCCGCCAGGTAGGGGTCCGGCGCGGGCTTGCTGCGCGGCGTGTCGTCCGCGGACACCGACAGCGCGAACCGCCCGGGCCCGAGGACGTCCAGCACCAGGTCCACCACGCGCCGCGGCGAGGCGGAGACCAACGCGGTGGTGACCCCCTCGGCGCCCAGCGCGTCCAGCAACCGGACCGCGCCCGGCCGGGGGCGCACCTCGCGGGCCACCAGCTCGGCGAAGCGCCCGTCCAACTCGCTTTCCAGATCGGCGAGTTCACGATCCGTTCCGGTCACCGCGGCCAGGTGCCGGGCGCTGTGCGCCACCGGCTGGCCGAGGACCTCGGGCACGTCCGCGTCGCCCAGTTCGTGGCCGAGGCGGGCGGCGGTCTCCGCGACCGCCTGCCACCACACGCCCTCGGTGTCCACCAGGGTGCCGTCCATGTCGAACAGCACCGCCTGCAGGCCCCCCGCCCCCGGGCCGACCGCTTCCCGCGTCATCCGGCGAGTCCGCCTTCCGCGCCCTGCCCGGAAACGCTCCCGGCGAGCGCCGCCGAGGCGGAACCGGCACCGCCCGCGACCGGGTCCACCAGGACCGGGCGCTCCGGCAGCCGCACGGTGGCCGCCGCACCGGCGGCCAGGCCGCCCGCCCGGTGGCTGGAGACGTCGACCTTGACGGACGTGCCGTCCGGCAGCGCGACCGTCACCCGGGTCACGGCGCCGTGGAAGGCGGCGGCCATGATCCGCGCCGCGCCGTGCTCGTCGGCGTGGACCTCGACGGCCTCCGGCCGCACCAGTACGTCCACCGTTCCGGTCGCGTGCGCGCCGCCGCGTACCGGCAGACGCTGCCCCAGCACCTGAACCGTGCCGTCCGCGGCCACCCGGCCCGGCAGCCGGTTCATCGTGCCGACGAACTCGGCGACGAAGGCGGTCGCCGGACTGTCGTACAGCTCGGCGGGGGAGGCGCACTGCTCCAGCCGTCCGTCGCGCATCACGGCGACCCGGTCGGCGGTGGACAGCGCCTCCTCCTGGTCGTGCGTGACGAACACGGTGGTGATCCGCAACTCCTGCTGGAGCCTTCGGATCTCCTCGCGCAGCGTCACCCGGACCTTGGCGTCCAGCGCGGACAGCGGCTCGTCCAGCAGCAGCACCTTCGGCCGCATCGCCAGCGCGCGGGCGAGCGCCACCCGCTGCTGCTGCCCGCCGGACATCTGGTGCGGGTAGCGGTCCGCGTGCTGCGGCAGGCCGACCAGCGACAGCAACTCCGCGGCGCGCTTGCGGCGTTCGGCCGCGCCCACCTTGCGCATGCGCAGGCCGAACGCCACGTTCTCCGCGGCCGACAGGTGCGGGAAGAGGCTGTAGGACTGGAAGACCATGCCCGCGTCCCTGCGGTGCGCCGGAATGCCGCTGATGTCCTCGCCGTCCACCAGGATCTGTCCGGAGTCCGGGTGCTCGAATCCCGCGAGCATCCGCAGGGCGGTGGTCTTGCCGCAGCCGGACGGCCCCAGCAGGGCCAGCAACTCGCCCTGGTGTGCGGTCAGGTCCAGGCCGTCCAGCGCCTTGGTGGCGCCGAACGCCTTGTGCAGCGAACGGAATTCGACGGTCATGCCGACTCCTGCGGAATGAGCGCCGGGGCGACCGAAACGGCGCTCCGGCGGGAAGTACGGGAACGGGCGCGGCCCGCGAAGGCGAGCACCAGCAGCAGCGCCCAGGTGATCAGCAGGCTCAACACCGAGACGGCGACCGACAGTTGGGCCTGCTCGCCACCGATGGCGACGATCCACACCGCGAAGGTGCGAAAGCCCAGCAGGTTGCCCATCGTGTACTCGCCCAGCACCAGCGCGAGGGTGAGGAACGCCGCGTTCAGCAGCGCACCGCGCAGGTTGGGCAGCACCGCCTGGAACACCGCGCGCCACCGGCTCGCGCCGCAGCTGCGCGCCGCCTCCATCAGGGTGCGCACGTTCACCGCGCGCATCCCCGCGTCCAGTGCGCGGTACGCCAGCGGCAGCGCCATCACCGAGTAGCCGAGCACCAGCACCACCGGGAAGCCGGGGTTCTGCACCGCCACGAACGTCTCGAACAGCGGGGTGCGCGACAGGTACTGCGGCCCCCACTGCAGGACGTCGCTGTACCCGGCGACCAGCGCCACCGAGGGGATGACCAGCGGCAGCGAGCACACGATCTCCAGCACCGGCCGCAGCTTCGGCGCGGACAGCCGCACCGCGAGCACGGCCGGCACCAGCAGCCCGAGCACCACCACGATGGTCGCCGCCGCCAGCTCCAGGCTGAGCAGCAGGCTCTGGCCGAACCCGGAGGCGCTCAGGATCCCGGTGTACGCGGACAGCGAGAAGCCCTGCCCCGGCACGTTGACGGTGAACAGGATCGAGGCGGCCATCGGCACCAGGAAGTACAGACCGGCCAGCACGCCCACCACCCCCCGCCACCAGCGGGGGGAGCGGGAGGTCAGTCGAGCCATCGGGCGCTCCTTCGCTGCAACGGGATGTAGACGGCCATCACCAGTCCGGCGACCACCACCATGTCCAGGCTCAGGGCGAGCGCGACGTTGCCCTGCCCCACCAGCACGTTGCCCGACAGCGCGTTGGCGATCTGCAACGTGACCAGCGGCACGGAGGCGCCGACCATCGCGGCGGCGGTCGCGTACGCCGCGAACGCGCTGCCGAACAGCAGCACGTAGCCGCCGAGCAGCGACGGGGCGAGCACCGGAAGCGCCACGTGCAGCCAGTACTTCAGGGTGGTCGCGCCGTTGTTCTGCGCGGCCTCCCGCCACCCGGCCCGCAGCCCCTCCAGCGCCGGCGCGATGGTCAGCACCATCAGCGGCAGCAGGAAGTACAGGTAGACCAGCACCAGGCCCCAGAAGCTGTACAGACTCCAGCCGTGGTCGGCGAGGCCCAGGTGGGTGGTGAGCACACCGGCGTTGCCGAGGGTGGCGACGAAGGCGAACGCCAGCGGGACGCCGCCGAAGTTGGCCAGCACGCCCGAGGCGGACATCACCGCGTCGCGCAGGCCCTGCCGTCGCGAGGTCACCACGGCCTGCGCCAGCGGCACACCGAGGACGGTGGCGATCAGGGCCGAGAGGGCCGACAGCTTCACGCTGCCGAGCAGCGCCGTCAGGTAGGCGCCGTGCACCGAGTCGGTGAGGTTGCTCAGCGTCGCGTGGACGCCGCCCGGCGCGTTGGCACTCGTGGTGAACGCGCCGGTCAGGATGGCCACGGCGGGCAGCCCGAAGGCCACCGCCATGAACAGCAGCAGCGGGACGGCGGCCAGGAAGCCGCCGCCCGACCGCGTGGTGAGCTTGGGAGTCATCACGAAACGGCCTGCGCCCACTTCTCGGTGACGACCTGCTTGGCCTTGTTCTGCTGGTCCGTGCTCGGGAACGCCGGGGAGCCGCTGACCGGCGGGAGCTTGCCCGCGGACTGGACGTTGAGGGAGCCGTTCTCCTGCATGGCGTCCATCAGCGCCGGGCGGGCGTAGCCGGCGAGGAAGAGGTTCTGGCCCTGGGCGCTGTAGAGGTACTCCTCCCACAGCCGCGCGGCGGCCGGGTGCGGCGCGTCCGCGTTGATGGCCTGCGAGTAGTACTGCGCGTAGGTGCCGTCCGTCGGGATGTTGACCTGCCAGTCGACGCCCTTGCCCTTGAACTGGTCGGCGTAACCGGCGTTGAGGTAGTCCCAGTCGACCGTGATCGGGGTCTCGCCCTTCTGGATGGTCGCCGGGGTCGCCTGCACCGGGTTGAAGTTGCCCGCCTTCTTCAGCTTGGCGAAGAAGTCGATGCCCGGCTGGATGTTGTCGAACGAGCCGCCGTTGGCCAGCGCCGCCGCGTACACCGCGCCGAAGGCCGCACCCGCCTTCGTCGGGTCGCCGTTGAGCGCCACGTCGTTCTTGTACTCCGGCTTGAGCAGGTCGGAGAAGTTCTTCGGGCAGTCCTTGATGCGCTTGGCGTCGCAGCCGATGGAGATGTAGCCGCCGTAGTCGTTGTACCAGTCGCCGTTCGCGTCCTTCTGCACGGCCGGGATGGAGCCGAACTGCGCGACCTCGTACGGCGCGAACAGGCCCTGCTGGGCGCCGCTGATGGCGAAGGAGCTGCCCAGGTCCACCACGTCCGGGGCTCTGTTCTGGCCCTTTCTGCTGGTGATCGCGTTGATCTCGTCCTGGCTCGATCCCTCGGGGTTCTCGTCCTGGACCTTGATGCCGTACTTCTTGGTGAACCCGTCGATGACCGCACCGTAGTTGGCCCAGTCGCGGGGCAGCGCGATGGCGTTGAGCGTGCCCTCCTTCTTGGCCGCGGCGATCAGCGCGTTCATGCCGCCGAACTCGGCGGCGGAGGTGGCGTTCGCGGCGCTCTTGCCGTTCGCCGACGTGCTCGTGGTGGGCGCGGCGCCGCAGGCGCTGAGCGTGAGCGCCGAGACGGCGAGGATGCCGGCGACGCCTATGACCCGGGGACGGGACACGATCACGGGGGATCTCCTGGGGGTGGTGAGGAGCTGAGGGTGATTCCCAAGGTTGGCTGTACAACTCCAACTTCGGCTGGTGACAAGTACGGACGACGTGGGTGACGAATAGGTGAACGATGGGCCGAGAAACGACAACGGAGGCGGGAACAAGGCCGATCGCCCGGATTTTGCTTCCCCGTCGATGCCCTACGCTCGCGTTCGCGCTGATAGGAGTACGCATTACGGACACCGCAGACGGCTGACAGGAGCGAACGTGGCGGACGCACGGCAGGCCATGTACCGGCAGGTGGCTGCCGACCTCAGGCACGCCATCACGGACGGTGCCTACGGGTCGGGCGGCAGGCTGCCGGCCGAGAGCGCGCTCGCCGAGGCGTACGGGGTCTCCCGCGGCACCATCCGCCAGGCGCTGTCGGTCCTGCGCGCCGACGGCCTGGTCACCTCCCGGCGCGGCACCCGCCGGGTGGTCCTGGGCACCGCCCGGGTGCCCACCTTTCGCGAGTCGCTGAGCTTCACCCGCTGGGCGCGCTCGATCGGCGAGGAGCCCGGCGGGCGGGTGGTCGACATCGCGCGCGTCCCGGCCGACGAGGTCGAACGCGAGCAACTGCGCCTGGAGGCGGGCGACCACGTCTACCGGGTGCTGCGGGTGCGCACGTTGTCCGCGGTCCCGGTGATGGTCGAACGCACCGTCTACCCCGAGCGGGTCGGCGAGATCGTGGCGGCCTGCGACCCGGCGGCCGTCTCGCACACGGTGCCGATGGAGGAGCGCGGGGTGGTGATCACCGACGCCCACCACACCATCGACGTGACCGGCGCCGACGAGGACGACTCCCGGCTGCTCGGCTGCCGGGTCGGCGACGCGCTGCTACGGGAGCGCCGACGCAGCACGGACCCGGCCGGGTCCCCGGTGGAGTGGGCCGAGGACCGCTATCTGCCGGGCACCATCGCCTTCGCCGTGCACAACTCGGCCGCTGCCAGCTCGCTTTCGCGGCGCCCCGCCCTCTGACCCACGGCGTCCGCCGCCCGGCCTCATGGGGTCCGCCACCCGGCGGCGGTCACGGAGCGTCACGGAAAGTTGTCTGGCCAACCGGCCCGCCGTCGGGCTCGGCCGGGACGTCCGCCGGTGCGGCGCGGGGGCCGGCCCACTCGTCGGCGCGGCGCCGACGCCGGACCAACCTGCCACGGACGACGGTGAGTTGACCGAACCTTGGTGTCGAAGCCCCTTGACGCCCGCCATTGGTCCAGGCCAATTTATGGGTGTCGCCTGTGCCGGGGCGGTGTGCGTCGCCACCCGCCCCGGCATGGGTCCCTTTCAGGGCCGGGCCCGTCAGGCGGACGGCGGCGTGGCGATGACCGCGAAGACGGCGCCCTGCGGGTCGGTCACCACGGCCATCCGGCCGGCCATCATGTCGAACGGCGGTTGCAGCACCGTGCCGCCCGCCCGCACCAGCGCGTCCACCGTGGAGTCGGTGTCGTCCACCGAGAAGTAGGTCAGCCAGTGCGGCGGCGTGCCCGCCGGTACCGCCTCGCCCAGCGCCTGCATGCCGCCCACCGAGCGCCCGCCCACGTTGAGCGCGAAGTACCCGGGCGCGTCCTTGAACGGGGCGGCCGTGACACCCAGCGCGTTGGGCAGGAACGCGGCGGCCGCGGCGGTGTCGGTGGTGTTCAGCTCGTTCCACACCACCGTGCTCGGCTCGTTGACGACTCCGGCGCCTATGAAGCCCAGCTGCTGCCAGATGCCGACGACCGCGCCGGTGGGATCGCTGATGACCGCCATCTTGCCGATCCCGGTCATCTCGTGCGGCCCGGTCAGTACCGTGCCGCCGTTGTCGGTGACCGCGCGCACCGTCGCGTCGGCGTCCTCGGTGGCCAGGTAGGTGGTCCACACGGTGGGCGGCGCGGGCATGTCGTCCATGGGCTGCGCCTTGCCGATACCGGCCACCGGCTTGTCGTGCAGGGTGCACACCGAATAGCCGCCCATCTCCGGCGATCCCACCTCCCCCGCCCAGCCGAACAGGTCCCGGTAGAAGTCCAGCGCGGCCTGCTGATCGGGCACCATCAGGTCCACCCAGCAGGGTGTTCCGGGGGCGTAAGGGGCTGTGACCTCGGGCATGACTCGCCTCCATGGCGAAGGTCCGCCGCGCATCCGCGGGCGGACGGGCGTGGTCGGCTACCGCCTCCCACCCTCCCGGACCCGGCCCGTCCCCGCCACTCGGGAGGCGGCCGCGGCGCGGGCGGCCGACGGGCCGCTGCGGCACACTGGTCGCATGCCGGAACTCCCGGAGGTCGAGAGCCTGAGCGCGTTCCTCGCGGAACGGCTGACCGGGCACGCCGTGGCGAAGGTGCTGCCTGTCGCCTTCCACGTGCTCAAGACCTACGACCCGCCGCCGACCGCGCTCGAAGGGCTGACCGTCACCGGGGTGACCCGGCACGGCAAGTTCGTCGACATCGACGTCGACGGGATCCATCTGGTCTTCCACCTCGCCCGGGCCGGCTGGCTGCGCTGGCACGACACCGTTCCCGAGGCCCCACCGCGCCCGGGCAAGGGGCCGCTGGCGCTGCGGGTGCGGCTCGCCGACCCGCCGGGAGGCGGCTTCGACCTGACCGAGGCCGGCACCCAGAAGCGGCTCGCCGTCTACTGCGTCACCGACCCCGAGCAGGTTTCCGGCATCGCCCGGCTCGGCCCCGACCCGCTCGGCCCGGAATTCACCCGGGACGCCTTCGCGGCGCTGCTGTCCGGTGAACGCCGCCAGATCAAGGGCGTGCTGCGCGACCAGAGCGTCATCGCGGGCGTCGGCAACGCCTACTCCGACGAGGTGCTGCACGTCGCGCGGATGTCACCGTTCAAACTCGCCGCCTCGCTGAGCGAAGCCGAGGTGACCGAGCTGTACGAGGCACTGGGCACCACGTTGCGCGACGCGGTCGAGCGCTCCCGCGGGGTCGCCGCGGCGGGGCTCAAGGCGGAGAAGCGGACCGGGATGCGGGTGCACGGCCGTACCGGCCTGCCGTGCCCGGTCTGCGGTGACACCGTGCGCGAGGTGTCGTACCGCGACTCGTCGCTCCAGTACTGCCCGACCTGCCAGACCGGCGGCAAGCCACTGGCGGACCGCCGCATGTCGCGCCTGCTGAAGTAGTCACGCGCCGCGCCAACTCCCGTCTCTGGTAAGGAGATCGGGGCTTCGCCCTGCCCGGAAGTCGGGCCTCCGTGTGCGTCGTGGACCTCGCGCACCGAACCTTCACCGCGGTCGCACATCGTCCGGTTCACCACATGGGTAAGGGTCGTTCGGTTCCCGGTCGCCCGTTGTTCGCCGCCCGCAGGTGTGGAGTTGGCCTGCGGGCGAAACCCTGCCCTCGTTTGTCGCGCCGACCGGGCGCCACCCCCACTCATCTGGGCATTCCGCCCGAATCAGAAGGAACTGATCGCATGTCAGGTATAAGCCGGAGAGGTTTCGTGGCGCTGTCCGCGGGCGCCGCCGCCGGAACCGTCATGGCCTCCGCGGGCCGTGCCGCCGCCGCGCAGCCCGCGGTCGCGGCCGCCGCGAACACCACGGGCACGATCAAGGACGTCCGGCACGTCGTGGTCCTCATGCAGGAGAACCGCAGCTTCGACCACTACTTCGGGTCGCTGAAGGGAGTGCGCGGCTTCGGCGACCGGGCCACCATCACGCTCTCCGGCGGCGCCTCGGTCTTCAACCAGCCCAACGGCTCGGGACGGCAGTACCCCTGGCAGCTCAGCGCCAACAACTCGGTCGTCGTCTCGCCGGAGACCCTCGCCCAGTGCGACGGCTCGCTCGACCACGGCTGGGCCACCCAGCACTCGGCGTGGAACGGCGGCAAGATGGACGACTGGATCTCCGCCAAGGGATCCAACCGCACGATGGGATTCCTCAACCGCAGCGACATCCCGTTCCACTACGCGCTCGCCGACGCCTACACCGTCTGCGACGCGTACCACTGCTCGATCATCAGCGCCACCGGCCCCAACCGCACCTACCTGTGGGGCGGCATGATCGACCCGGGCGGCACCGCGGGCGGCCCGGCCTACGACGGCGGCGACGAGTCCGGGCTGACCTGGCAGACCTACGCCGAGGCGCTGCAGAACGCAGGAGTGAGCTGGAAGGTCTACCAGAACGCCTCGGACAACTTCGGCGACAACGGCCTGGCGTACTTCACCCAGTTCGCCAACGCCAAGTCCGGCAACCCGCTGTACGACCGCGGCATGGCGTCGGTGCCCGCCACCACCGGCTCGACCCCGGACGACATCGCCGCCGCCATCAAGGCCGACGCGCTCGCCGGCACCCTGCCGCAGGTCTCCTGGGTCGTGGCCAACCAGGCGTTCTCCGAGCACCCCGACGCGCCCCCCGGTGACGGCGCGCACTTCGTCAACCTGGTGCTCCAGGCGCTCGCCGCCGACGCGGACACCTTCAATTCCACCGTGGTCTTCCTGAACTACGACGAGAACGACGGCTTCTTCGACCACGTGCCGCCGCCCGTCCCGCCGTCCGGCACCGCCGACGAGTCCTACGACAGCCAGCCGATCGGCCTGGGCTTCCGAGTGCCGATGGTGGTCATCTCGCCGTGGAGCCGCGGCGGCTGGGTCGACTCCCAGGTCTCCGACCACACCTCGGTCATCCAGTTCATCGAGAAGTGGACCGCCGCGATCGGCACCCCGGCGGTGTGCAACAGCATCAGCGCCTGGCGCCGCAAGGTCTGCTCCGACCTGACCGGCGCGTTCGACTTCACCTCGCCCGTCAACGGGTTGCCCTCGCTGCCGTCCACCAGCACGGTGATCGGCCAGTCGCTGTGCAACGTCATGGTCAACCCGTCGCCCACCACCAACGCGCTGCCCACGCAGGAGCCCGGCACCAAGCCCGCCCGCGCCCTGCCGTACCAACCCAACGGCCACGTGGACCGACTCGAGTTCGACAGCGGTGGCAAGACGCTGATCTGGATCGACATGGCCAACCAGGGCGCACCGGCGACCAAGGCGGCCCACTTCGCGATCTACGCCAACGCCTACCGCAGCGGCGGCCCCTGGCAGTACACGGTGGACGCGGGCGGCACCGCCAGCGACTTCTTCAACATCGGCACGGGCTACGGCAACGGCGCCTACGACCTGACGCTCGTCGGGCCCAACCGCTTCCTGCGGCGCTTCGCCGGCAACTCCACCACGCCCGGCAGCAACGTCGAGGTCACCCCGACCTACGCCAACGCGCCCAACACCGGCAAGCAGGCGCTGTGGCTCGCGATGGCGAACACCGGCTCCACCACGGCCACGTTCACCGTCACCTCGGCCAACTACCGCTCCGACGGCCCCTGGACGTACAAGGTCCCGGCGGGCGAGACGGTGTCCGACTACTTCAACGCGGTCGCGTACACAGGCGGCTGGTACGACTTCACCGTGACCGTCGACATCGACCCGGCCTGGTCGAGGCGGCTCACCGGCCACATCGAGACCGGCTCGGCCAGCGTCACCGGCTGACGTGTGAGACGTCGGGAGCGCGAGTGGTCAGGCGCGGTGACCGCTGCTCCACTGCGGGCCCACCTTGGCCCACTCGCGCTCCCACTGCGACGCCCTGTGGCGGTCCAGCTGCGCCCGTACCGAGCGCTGACCGGCCAGCGTCAGCAGGCAGAAGCCGCCCGCCGCGCCCGCACCGATCAGGTCGGCCTGCACGGCGGTCTGCGAAGGGCTCAGCGGAGCGTCGGTGAGGCGGCCGTGGGCGTCGAGCCAGACCGGGGTGGTGGTCCCGGACCTGGCGCCGGGCGTGACCGGCACGCTCCCGGTGTGCCCGGACCCGTCCGGACCGGTCCACCGGGCGGGGGCCTGCACCACGGCCGTGTTGGTGCCGCTGTCGCTGCCGGTCGACACCGCGGAGGGCGCGTTCGCGACGAGGACGGCGGAAGCCGCGTGGCGGCCTGCGTTCTGCGCGTCCAGGGACGCCCGCATGCTGTCGGACGCCGCCCATCCGGCCATCGGCGCACCGAGGACCATCACGACGCCCACCGCCAGGCCGACCCAGGCTTCCATCACATCGGAGCGGCGCCTGAGCGGGTTGCGTCGCCACCGCCACATCCTCACGGTCGCGCACATCGTCACATCTCCGCTTTCATTATGGCCCCGTTGGGCGAAACGGCCCACAGGAAGGGCATGAGGTCTCACAGGAAGGGCGTGAGACCCCGCGAGAAGGGCGTGAGGTCCCACAGGCGGACCGGGCTGTCGCCGGGAAGAATGGGACGCCCGCCAGGGGAACGCGTGAAGGCGGCCCGGGGGCACGCGCCGCGGGACGCCCGTCACGTCACGGAACGCGTCCGCGCGACCCCGGTGCGGGGCCATCGGAAGGCGAGGGCGATCGGAAGGCGGGGCGATCGGAAGGCGGGGCGATCGGAAGGCGAGGCGAGCGCTCATGACGCAGGCCGCGAAGGTGAACGGCCGGCTTCCCGGCACGCTGCGCGGCTGGGCGGTGGACCGCCCGGGCCCGATCGCGCGGGCGGCGCCCGGCGCGGGGCCGCTGGTCCGGGTGGAGCGGCCGATGCCGGTGCCGGGTCCCGGGCAGGTGCTGGTGGAGACGGAGGCGTGCGGCGTCTGCCGCACCGATCTGCATCTGGCGGAGGGCGACCTGCCGCCGCACCGCGAGGCGACGATCCCAGGGCACGAGATCGTCGGCCGGGTGGTCGCGGCGGGACCGGGTGCCACGCGGTTCGCTCTCGGGGAGCGGATCGGCGTGGCCTGGCTGCGCGGCACCTGCGGGGTCTGCCGCTACTGCCGGGCGGGCCGGGAGAACCTCTGCCCGTCCTCCGTCTACACCGGCTGGGACGCGGACGGCGGCTTCGCCGATCACGCCGTCGTGCCCGAGGACTACGCGTACCGCCTGCCGGGCGACGCGGACCCCGCCCACCTGGCCCCACTGCTGTGCGCCGGGATCATCGGCTACCGGGCCTTGCGGCGCAGCGCGCTCCCGCGCGGCGGACGACTCGGGATCTACGGCTTCGGCGCCTCCGCCCATCTGGCGGCGCAGGTCGCCCTGGCCGAGGGTGCCACCGTGCACGTACTGACCCGGTCCGCCGAGGCCCGCGCCCTCGCCCTGGAACTCGGCGCGGCGTCCGCCGCGGGCGCCTACGACCGGCCGCCTGAGCCACTGGACTCGGCGATCCTGTTCGCGCCGGTCGGCGACCTGGTCCCGGTCGCCCTGGAGGCGCTGGACCGCTCGGGCACGCTGGCGGTCGCCGGCATCCACCTGAGCGACATCCCCGCGCTCGACTACCGGCGCCACCTGTTCCAGGAGCGCGACCTGCGCAGCGTCACGTCCAACACCCGGACCGACGGCGAGGAGTTCCTGGCCCTGGCCGCCCGCATCGGCCTGCGCGTCACGGTCACCCCGTACCCCCTGAACGAGGCAGACCAGGCCCTCACCGACCTGTCGGCCGACCACGTCAACGGCGCGGCCGTCCTGATCCCGTGACCCGGGCGGTCCCGCGCGTGCGGGCCGACGGTGTCCTGCCGCCCGGCCGTCCCGCTCGGGCGGAGCCGGAGGGACACCGGTCCCGGTTTGTAACAGCTTTTGTGGAACAGCTCCGGCATCGGCGCCACTGATCGCGCGGCAACCGTGTGATCAAGGCTGTCTCTTGCGCCGTTCCGGTCGACGCAGGGGCGGATAGGCAGCATGCTGACTTCGTCCATCTGCGCTCGCCGTACGTCAGGTGTCGTTGCACCCTGGAGATGCGGGTGGTGGGCATGGTTACGGGTTGGAGCGGGACGACGACGTCTGGGTGGTTTCCTGGTCATGCACCGATACGAGTCGGACCCCGCCGAGGAATCCCGGCCGGGCCGGGGGGCGGCGGGGGCCGGGGCCGTGCGGCCCGAGGGGCATCGACTGGTGCGGCTGGCCACCGTCCTGCTGGACGGCGAGGGACGCATCCTGCACTGGAGCGACGACGCCTGCGCCCTGCTCGGCTACTCCGCCGAGGAGGCACTCGGCAACTTCGTCGGCGGCCTGCTGCTCGGTGACGACCGGCGCCCCGAGGCGCTGGAACTGCTCGACCAGGTCATCGCCGGGGACCCCTGGAGCGGCACCTTCCCCATCCGGCACCGCGACGGGCACCTCGTCGACCTGGAGTTCCGCACCTACCCCATCGCCGCCCCCGGCGACCTGCGCTTCGTGCTGGTCACCTCCTCCGAGGTGCGCGCGCTGCGCCAGGTCGAGGAGGACCTCGCCGTCCTCAACGGCTTCTTCGACCAGTCGCCCATCGGCCTCGCGGTCTACGACGAGGAACTGCGCTTCGTCCGCATCAACCCGGCCCTCGCCCACATCAACGGCATCGACGAGAACCAGCACCTCGGCCGGCGGCTCACCTCCGTCCTGCCCGGTATCAACGCCGAGGAGATCGAGGCCGTCATGCGCCAGGTGCTGGCCACCGGCGAGTCGGTCGTCGACGCCCGCTCGCACGGCCGCACCCCCGGCGCCCCGGAGGAGGACCGCGCCTGGTCGGCGTCGTACTTCCGGCTGGAGGCGCCGTCGGGCAAGGTGCTGGGCGTCAGCTCCTCGGTCATCGACGTCACCCAGCGCTTCCGCGCCGAGGAGCAGGCCGCCAGAGCCCAGGAACGGCTGTCGCTGCTGGCCGAGGCGGGCGCCCGGATCGGCACCACGCTGGACCTGCGCACCACCGTGCGCGAGCTGGCCGACGCGATGGTGCCCAGGCTCGCCGACGTGTGCGGGGTGCACGTGCTGGAGCGCCTGGTCAGCGGCCAGGACCCGAAGCCGGACGACCCCGAGAGCGTGCTGGTGCGCAGGCTCGCGCTGAGGTCCGCGCACCCCGACTTCCCCGCCGACGACCTGCCCATCGAGGCGGTCTACCGCATCCCGCCCGACTCGCCGTACGCGCGGGCCATGGCGACCCGCCGCACCGTGACCGTCCCCGGGTCCGAGCTGCCGCTGCTGACCCACACCGGGGGCGAGCGGGTGCGTTCCTACATGAACGGCAGCTCGCAGCCGCTGCGCGTCACCCCGATCGTGGCGCGCTCCACCGTGCTGGGCGTCGTCGTCTACTCGCGCTACATGGACCGCAACCCCTTCGACGACCAGGACAGCACGTTCGGCGAGGAGTTGGTGGCCCGGGCCGCGGTCTCCATCGACAACGCGCGGCTGTACCTGCGCGAGCACGCCAACCTGATGGAGCGTCAGGCAGCGTTGCGGGAGGCCAACGCGGCACGTGAGCAGCTCGCGTTGATCAACGAGGCCACCAGCCGGATCGGCAGCACCCTCGACGTGCAGCGCACCGCCGAGGAACTGATCGAGGTCGTCGTGCCGAGGTTCGCCGACTTCGCCACCGTCGACCTGCTGGAGTCGGTGATGCGCGGCGACGAGCCGTACGCGCTCAACTCCGACGAGCCGGTGACACTGCGTGCGGTGGCGATAGGGGGTGACGTGCCGGAGCTGGCGGGTGCCGTGGACTCGGTCGGGGAGAGCTCCCGCTACGACGGCGCGCGGATCTACGCCAAGTCCCTGCGCAGCGGTGAGCCGATCCTGGTGCCGGAGGTGGACGAGGAAGCCCTCGCCATGATCGTCAGCTCGCAGGACCGGGTGGAGCCGGGGCTGACCGCGGGCATCCACTCCTACCTCATGGTGCCGGTGCTGGCGCGCGGCGCGGTGCTGGGCGGCGCGGAGTTCATCCGCATCCGCGGCTCCGAGCCCTACACCACCGCCGACGTGGCGATCGCGGAGGAACTGGTCGCCAGGGCGGCGGTGTGCATCGACAACGCCCGGCTCTACGGCCGCGAGCGCGGCACCGCGCTGACCCTGCAACGCAGCCTGCTGCCGCAGGAGATCCACCACACCCTGGGCATGGAGATCGCCTACCGCTACCTGCCCAGCAGTGTGGTGAGCGAGGTCGGCGGCGACTGGTTCGACGTGGTGCCGCTGTCCTGCGGCCGGGTCGCCCTGGTGGTCGGCGACGTCATGGGGCACGGTGTGCAGGCGGCTGCCACCATGGGCCAACTACGTACCGTGGCACGGACGTTGGCAACCTTGGAGATGCTGCCCGACCAGGTGCTCAGCAGACTGGACGAGACCGCGTCGGGCCTGGGGGAGGGGCAGTTCGCCACGTGTGTCTGCGCGGTCTACGACCCCGTCGACCGCAGTTGCACCATCGCCTGCGCGGGCCACCTGCCGCCGGTGGTGGTGGGAGCGGACGGCAGCACCCGGCCGGTGGACCTGCCGCCCGGGGTGCCGCTGGGCGTGGGGGGAGTGCCGTTCGAGAGCGTGGAGATCACCGTGCCGGAGGGCGGCATGCTCGCGCTCTACACCGACGGCCTGATCGAGCGGCGCGGCCAGGACATCGACGAGGGCCTGGAACTGCTGTGCCGGACCCTGTCGGACCGCGGGCGCGGCCTGGAGGAGACCTGCGACGCGGTGCTGGACGCGCTGGTCACCGACGGCGCCGAGGACGACATCGCCGTGATCATGGCACAGGTCCTGCCGGTCCCGGAGAACAAGATCGCCACCCTGCCGCTCACCGGTGACGTCACCCTCGCAGGCCAGGCCCGCCGCTTCACCCGCGGCACGCTGGAGGGATGGGGCCTGCTGTCACTCGCCGACATCGCCGAACTGCTGGTGAGCGAACTGGTCACCAACGCGTTGCGCCACGCGGGACCCCCTCGCCAGCTGCGGCTGTTCCGGGACCGCACGCTCACCGTCGAGGTGGCGGACGCGGGGCGCCAGATCCCCACGCTGCGGCCGATCGACGAGGACCTGGAGAGCGGGCGCGGGATGTACCTGGTGAACGAACTGGCGCACCGCTGGGGGAGCCGGACGACCCGGCACGGCAAGGTCGTCTGGTTCGAACTGGAACTGCCCCTCGGCATGGCTCCCTGAGCGGACCGTCAGGCCACCACCCCGAACAAGTCACCCTGGCCGGTTTCTGAAACACCGTCATGCCACGTCATGCCCTCTTGTGCGGACGGGGTCATGTGGTGTGTGCTGGCCCGCGTTCGGCGATCTTCGGCGCAGGGGTGATCAATGGCAGGGATGTCCCGTCGACGGCTGCTCGGTTCGGCACTGGGGATCGGCGGGGCCACCGCCGCCGCCTCCCTCCTGCCGCCCAATCTCCAGCAGGCGATGGCCGAATCGGCACGCCACCCGGGTGGCTCGCTCGACGAGATCGAGCACGTGGTGATCCTCATGCAGGAGAACCGTTCCTTCGACCACTACTTCGGCACGATGCCCGGAGTCCGCGGCTTCGACGACCCGAACGCCACCACCCTGTCCACCGGGCGCTCGGTCTTCTACCAGCCCGACCCGGAGAACCCGGACGGCTACCTGCTCCCGTTCCACCTGGACACCAAGTCCTCCAGCGCGCAGGCCATCCCGTCCACCAGCCACGCCTGGTCCGTGCAGCATTCGGCCTGGAACAACGGCGCGATGGACAACTGGGTGCCCGCGCACCGCAAGGCGGACGGCGAGGCGAACGGCCCGTACACGATGGGCTACTACAAGCGCGACGACATCCCGTTCCACTTCGCGCTCGCCGAGTCCTTCACCCTCTGCGACGCCTACCACTGCTCGATGCTCGGCCCCACCTGGCCCAACCGGCTCTACCACTGGACCGGCACCGTCGACCCGAACGGCCTGGCCGGCGGCCCGGTCATCTCCAACGTCATCCCGAAGCCGTTCCGCTGGACCACCTACCCGGAGCGGCTCGCCAAGGCCGGTGTCTCCTGGCACGTCTACCAGGAGGAGGACGACTACGGCTGCAACCCGCTGGAGTTCTTCCAGTCCTACCAGGACGCCAAGCCGGGCGATCCGCTCTACGAGCACGGCCTGACCATCGGCCCCACCGACCAGTTCGCCCGCGACGCGCTCGCCGGGCGGCTTCCCACGGTCTCGTGGATCATCCCGACCGCCGCGCAGTGCGAGCACCCGGACTACCTTCCGGCCTCCGGCGCCGACTTCGTCGCCCGGCAGCTGGACGCGGTGGCGGCCAACCGTGACCTGTGGCGCAAGACCGTCTTCATCCTCAACTACGACGAGAACGACGGCCTGTTCGACCATGTCGTCCCGCCGACGCCACCGGCCGGAACCGCCGACGAGTTCATCGACGGGGTGCCGATCGGCGCCGGGATCCGGGTGCCGTGCGTGATCGTCTCGCCATGGACGCTGGGCGGCTACGTGTGCAGCGAGCCGTTCGACCACACCTCGGTGCTGCGCTTCCTGGAACGGATCACCGGGGTGCGCGAGACCAACATCAGCGAGTGGCGGCGCCGCACCTTCGGCGACCTGACCTCCGCACTCGGCCTGCCCAGCGGCCGGTCCTTCCCCCAACTGCCGCCCACCAAGGACGGGTTGTGGCAGGCGGAGAAGGAGATCGCGACGCTGCCTCCGGCTCCGGTCCCCGGCGCCGACCAGACGCCTCCGCACCAGGAGGCGCACCGCGGCAAGACCGCGACCGCGCCCACCGCCACGGCGTCCGGCGCGCCCACGATCGGCGCCCGGCCGTACTCCCTGAGCCGTGCGCAGGAGAACGCCACCACGCACCGCGCCGACTTCTCCTCGGAGGCGGGCGGCGCGGGCCCGGCCGGAAGCACCAAGGGCACCGACTTCCCCGGCATCCAGGAGTCCGTGCCGCAGACCGGCCCCACCACCGGCACCCACGCCTACGCCACCGGCCTGGTCAGCTACAGCATCGCGGTCATCGACACCGCCACCCACGCCCTGGCCGCCAGCATCCCGGCCGGCACCAACCCCTCCGGCATCGCGGCGGCCAACGGCACCGGCAAGATCTACGTGGCCAACTCCGGTGCCGGTGACGTCTCCGTGCTCGACACCACCCAGGGCAAGATCGTCTCCAGCGTCACCGTGGGTCTCTACCCGCACGGCGTGGCCTCCTCGCCGGACGGCGGCCACGTCTACGTGGCCAACACCGGCCCCGACACCGGGGCGGGCGGCTCCACCACCCTGTCGGTGATCGACACCGGCACCGACAAGGTCTCCGCGACCTGGCGGACCGGTCTCGCGCCGCACTCCGTCGCGCCCAGCCCCGACGGCCGCATCCTCTACGTCACCTGCTACGACGGGCTGAGCGTGCTGGACGCCGAGTCCGGGCGGACCCGGGCGAGGCTCACGGACCAGGCCGAGGCGAACGGTGTCGCCGTCCACCCGGACGGCAAGCGGGTCCTCGTGGTCAACACCTGGCAGAACGCCCTGTCGGTGATCGACACCCGCACGCTGCGGGTCACCGGGCAGGTGCGCGTCGGCCGCACGCCCTGGCAGGTCGCCATCAGCCCGGACGGCTCACGCGCCTACGTCAGCGGGGCGAACGACGACACAGTGAGCGTGATCGACACCGCGTCGCTGAAGGTCCTCGCCACCGTACGCGTCAACCACGTGCCCACCGGTATCACCGCCACCGCGGACACCGTGTGGGTGTGCACCAACGCGGGAAGCACCGTGGACGCCATCGACACGGCCACCCTCACGGTGGTGGGAAGCGTCCCGCTAGGCCTGTCCACCGCCCCCAGCGGCGTGATCGTCGTCTGAGGCAGCGTCAACTCCCTTGATGAGAAAGGGCCGACGCGGCGCACTCCGCCGCGTCGGCCCTTCCCCCTTCGGCCCGGCCGGTCACCTCAACCGGCGGGGCGGCCCTCAGTCCTGGACCAGCTTGCCGATGGCGTTGGCCTCGTCGACCTGGTTGGCCAGGTAGCTCCACGACAGGTTGATGTAACCGTGGTCGCCCCAGCCGGTGCCCCAGGAGTTCTCCACCCGGACGCCCTTGCTGGTGTAGCCGACGACGGTGATCTCGTGGCCGCCCGCGTAACCGGAGCCGGTGTTCGGGTAGTACGCGTACGACGCGGCCTGCTGCGGGGTGAGCGAGAAGAAGTCGTTGTAGACCGGGATGGATATCGCCACCGGCTCACCGGCCGCCACCGCCGCCTCGACGTCCGCCTTGATGCGGCTGCCGGTGTGCAGCGGGGTGTAGCCCGACAGCTTCCAGCTGGCGGCGTTGGCCCGCTCGGCGGAGGTCGGCAGGTCGGTGTAGTCGTAGTTGCCCTGCCGGTAGTCCGACTGCGCGTCGACGCCCTGCGACATCGCTATCCGCAGGTTGTCCTCCGGGGTGGTGCCCACGTTGCGGCCCTGGACTATCTGCGAGTAGGTGTACATCGGCGCCTGCGGACCGCCGGCGATGCCCTGCTCGTGTTCCAGGACGCTGTACGCGGAGTAGTCCACGGCCCACGCCACGCAGGAGCCGACCTGGCCCTGGTTGCCGGGCGTCGCCGCGTACTTGGCGAGACTGAAACTGGCCGGGACCGCCTGGCTCTTCTTCTTTGCCTTCTTGTCCTTGGACTTGGAGCCGACCGCCTGCGGGGCCAGGCTCTCCACTCTGGGCTCGGCGGCCGACCGCAGCGCCGAGGCGCGGGTGGCGTCCTTGTCGGGGAGGGCGCCGAGCCCGAACGGGTGGTGGGCGGTGGTGGCCGGTCCCGAGGCGGGCGTGCCCGCCGGGGTCTGCCCGGGCCGGACGGTGCTCGCCGACGACACCCCCACGGCCACCACCGCGATCGCGCCGGCCGTGACGAGACCGATGGCCATCCGCGTGCGGCCGTTGACGGTCTTCCACTTGTGCGCGGGACGACGGCTCACTGGGGTTCTCCTTGTGCGTGGGGGAGTCGCCGTCCGCCGGCGCGCGATTTCGGCGCGGGACGGACGGCGACGGTGGGGGGATATCCGCGGTCCGAACCACCATGGGAATTAAGGCGGTTCAGGCTCGCCGGTGAACCGGGCTCGCGGTGTAAGCCCGATTCGGTGCGAGGAAGCTAGCCGGTGATTCCGCGAGAGATCAACCCGGAACGATCGTCAAGTGATCGTGGTCACAAGGGGATTGGGAAATGAGAAGGCGGGAAAGCCCTTTCCTGGCGCCGTTTTGGAGCTGTCCGGAGCCGTTCAGTTCCGCTCGGTGCCGAAAACCGGAAAAGGAACGGGATATTCCTGTGCCGAAGGTGCGGGCGATATTAGGGGAACCTCAAGAGAGGCTGCGCGGAACACGAGAAACGGCGGGTGTCCGGGCCGATTGCCCGAATACCCGCCGAATCGTTCGGCGCGGAGCGGCTACGCTTCCCGCCGGTGGTCGCCCGTCGCCCCGTCGATCAGCTCGCGCACGATGTCCATGTGCCCGGCGTGCCGCGCGGTCTCCTCGATCATGTGGACCAGGACCCAGCGCAGCGAAACCGTCTCGCCGCGCCACGAGGTGCCCGTGGCGTCCAGGTCCAGTCCGGCGATCACCTCGTCGGCCGCCGCGCGGGCGCGACCGTAGAACGCGAGCACGTCCTCGGGGCTCTCGTGCGGCTCCACCCTCAGGTCCGCGTTCTCGTCGTCGTCATCGAACGGCAGCGGCTCGGTCTCCCGGCCGAACGGCAGGCAGAACCAGCCGTACTCGACGGCGGCCAGGTGCTTGACCAGGCCGAGCAGGCTGGTGCCCGAGTCCGTCACGGGCTCGCGCAGCCGTTCGCCGTCCAGGCCCTCCGTCTTCCACACCACCGCCTCGCGGTGCCGGTCGAGGCTCGCCCGCAGGATGTCCTTCTCGCCGCCGGTCTTCGTCGTCTCCCGTGTCATGCGCGGAACGTACCAACGGCCACTGACAAGGAGCGGGTCACCAGATCTCGATCGCGTAGGACACGCCCGTGCCGGTGGTCTGGAGGCTGACCTTCTCGTCCTCGTCGGTCAGGTCCACGTCCACGGTGCCGGACGCCGCGGTGACCGTGTGGGTGGACACCCGCCAGTCCGAGCCGTCGTGCGCCGCGACGCGGACACTGGCGCTCGCCGAGCGGTCGCCGACCACGTCGAGGCCGAGGTGCAGCCGCCGGTTCGGCAGCGCCGACCACGCGGTCCCGTGCGGTACCAGGACCACCGTCGGCTGGTCGCCGGGGGCGACGGTTCCCGTGATCCACTGTGCCATGTCGTCCTCCGGTTCCGGTCCCGATCCGGCGGCCCACGCGCGCAGGGCCGTCGTGCTGGCGAAGTTCGCGACGTCGCGGTCGACGCCGCCGCTGCTGGAGTACTGGTGGAAGGTCCAGGGGTGCTGGACGCGCGGGGAGCCCGCCGTGGTGATGTCGGCGATCCACAGGCCGTCAGCCACGTACGAGGTGGTGTCCCGGTCCAGCCAGAAGTCGCGGTTGCAGTACAGCACCACGCGGTGCTGTGGTCGCAGCCGTTTCACCTCGCGCAGGAACGCGTCCTTGTCGGCGCAACTGACCCCGGTGTCCTCCCAGTCGGCGGCCAGCACGTCCCCCTGCACGCTCACGCACCGCTCGACGAAGTAGGACGCCTGGGCCGTCATGCTCCCCGGGCGCAGGAAGTGGTAGAAGCCGACCACCAGTCCGGCGGCCCGCCCGTGCGAGGCCTGGGCGGACTGCTCGGGGTTGACGTAGTCCGTGCTCTCGGTCGCCTTGACGAAGACGAACCCGAGCCCCGAGGTGGAGTAGTCGGACGACTGGTAGGAGCTGACGTCTATACCGTGCAGCACGGGACGCCTCCGATCGTTGTGCCTCGCACCCAGTCTTCCCGTAAAACCAAGGGAGTTAACGGACGGTCGCGAACCGTGACACTCCGCGCCCGGGGGCGGCGCCGTCCCCGCGCTCCGCCGCGCCGTCCCCGCGTCGCCGTCGCGCCGCGGCAGGGCCCGTCACCGGGGCGGCTGTTAGCATCGCCGCATGGTCCACCACTCCGCCGGTCTCATCTCGCGCCGGTACGTGGACCTGCACTACCAGGCCACCGCCATCTGTCCTCGGTACGTGTGACGCGTGCCCGGCACCGCCGGGCGTCCCCCTCACCCAGGACCACGTCCCGGATCTCCCGGAAGGCAGCCATGGACGGACTGGTGGCGTCCGCACGCCGCACCCCCCCGATCCGACGGGCCGACATCCCGCCCGCCGTCACCCCGCGCCGGGCCGCCTCCAGCGCCGGCACCGTCCTGCGCGCGGTGCTCGACCACGGGCCGGTGGCACGCAGCACCGTGGCCCGGCTGACCGGGCTCTCCCCGGCCACGGTCACCGGCCTGACCGGCGGGCTGCTCGCGGCCGGCCTGCTGCGCGAGGCGCCCGAGGCCGCCGGGCCCAAGGGGGTCGGGCGCCCGCACGTGCCGCTGGACGTCGACACCTCCCGCCACGTGGTCTGCGCCGCGCACATCGCCGTACTCCACTCCACCGTCGCCCTGCTCGACCTGCGCGGCCGGGTCGTCGCGCAGGACCGGCGGCCGCACACCGGCACCGCCCCGGACGACGTACTGGACGGTCTCGCGCGCGGGCTGCCCGGACTGCTGGCCCGACACGGCGACGGGCGCGCCCCGTTGGGCCTCGGCGTCGCGACCGGGGGCTGGGTGGACCGCGGTGGTGGCGTCGTCGTGCGGCACCCGCTGCTCGGCTGGGCGGACGTGCCGGTACGGGAACGCCTCGCGGCGGCGACCGGACTGCCGGTGCGGGTGGACGCGCACGCGCGGGCACTGGCCCGGGCCGAGCAACTGTTCGGCGCGGCCCGTTCCCGCGCGCGCGACAGCGTGGTCCAGCTGTTCGTCGGCAACGTGGTGGACGCGGCGTTCGCCACCGCGGGGACCATGCAGCACGGCCCGAGGTCGGCGGCGGGCGCGGTGGCGCACCTGCCGGTGGACGCCGCGGCCGACAGGCCCTGCTCGTGCGGCGCCTCGGGCTGCCTCCAGGCGGCGGTCTCGGAGCACACGATGGCCCGCCGCGCGGTCGAGCGGGGGGTGGTCGCCCGCCCGGTCTTCGCCGACCTGCTGGCCGCCGCCGAGGCGGGCGATGCGGGCGCGGTCGGACTGCTGCGCGAGCGCGCCCGGTTGGTGGGCCGGGCCGCCGCGCTCCTGCTCGACCTGCTCAACCCCGAGGTGCTGGTGGTGGTCGAGCCGGGCGTGAGCCGGATACCGCTGTGCCTGGACGACCTGCGCGAGGTGGTCCGGGAACGCTCCTCGGTCCGCGACGACCCGGATCGCGCGATCGTGCCCACCAGCTTCCCCCGCGAGGTGCTGGCGACCGCGGGCGGAGCGGTCCTGCTGGACGCGCTCTACACCGATCCGCTGGCGCAGGTGACGGCACCGAGTTAATTCAGTGAGTTGCATGGTTGACGGCGGTCGGCGCGGCTCGCGAGGATGGCGTCATGACCAGGCCACGGAACGGAATCGAGCGCACGCGCGCCAAGGCGTGTCGCTGTCCGCGTTCCTGAGTCGTCCCGCCCGCCCGGCGCACCCCGCCGGGACGTGAGCCGCTTCGTACCGAAAGCCCGCGGGAACAGGGCGCGTTGAACGCGGCCCGGACGGGCCGTTCGACCTCCCCGCGCTCACGGCGTCCGCCGCGCGCGACGTCCTTTCGACGCGTACGAGCGGCGCTGCGGGCGCCCTTTCCGCACCGCCGTGCCGCTTTCCCTGTCGTCGCCCTTTCACCGCCCCTTTCGCCGCCTTCTCGCCGCCGCGCTCCTTTCGCGCGCCCGAATCCGGGAGAGACCTTGACCACGATCACCTCCGTCAGCCCCTTCGGCCCCAGCACGGCCGGCGCGGTCGGCCCGTACAGCCCGCCCGCCGGGCCCCCGGGCGTCAGCGCCGACGGATTCCGGCGGGCCTTCCGCGGGCACCCCGCAGGCGTCGTCGTGATCACCGCGGACGCCGGACGTGGGCCGGTGGGGTTCACCGCGACCTCGCTCACCTCCCTCTCCCTCGACCCGCCGCTGGTCTCCTTCGGCATCGGCACGTCCACCTCCAGCTGGCCGCACCTGAAGGTCGCCGAGACCGCGGTGGTGAACTTCCTCGGCGCCGGACAGGAGGCGCTGGCACGGCGGTTCGCGACCAGCGGCGCCGACCGCTTCGCCGAGCCCACCCGCTGGCACCGCCTGCCGCACGGCGAACCCGCGCTGGACGACGTGTCCGCCGCGCTGCGCGTGCGGATCGAGAGCCTGGTCGCGGCGGGCGACCACCGCATCGTGGTGGCCCGGGTCGAGGACGCCTGGTCCGACGGGCGGGGCGGATCGCTGGTCTACCACGACGGCGCCTACCACCCGTTGACCGCCTCGGCCCCGCGGGACCACCGATGAGCACCGCCACGCCCCGCAGATCCTTCCTCGCCCTCACCGGCGCCGCCGCGCTGACGCTGGCCGGCTGCGCCCGGCAGGGCGTGGGGGCCGCCGCCGCGCCGACCGGGGCGCTGCCCACCACCGCGCCGCCGCCCGGTACCCGGCTGAGCATCGCCATCCACACCACGCAGATCCAGCTGGAGGCCTCGGGCCGCATCCACGACCTGCCGTTCACCGTCTCCCAGTGGCCCAACCTGACCGCCGGGCCCGACGTGATCCAGGGATTCCGCGCCAAGTCCGTCGACCTGGCCAACAACGCGGGCATCCCGCCGATCCAGGCGAACGCCATCGGCCTGGACACCAGGATCGTCGCCGTCCGGCTGAGCGAGACGCCCCTCTACGTCTTCGCCACGGCCCCCGGCTCCGCCGTGCGCGACGCGGCGGACTTCCGCGGCAAGCGCATCGCGTTCTCCCAGGGCCAGGCCCAAGGCGTCGTCGTACTGCGGGCGTTGAAGGAGGCGGGCATCTCCACCGAGGACGTCCACCTCGTCCCGCTGCCCAGCACGCAGTTCCTGACGGCACTTCAGGCCAGGCAGGTCGACGTCGCGCCGCTCGCCGAGCCCACGCTCACCAAATACCTGACGCAGTATCGAAAAGACGGCGCACGTGGCATCCACACCGACGTGGTCGACCTGCTGAGCATCCTGTGGGCACCCACCGAGGTCCTGCGCGACGAGGCGAGGACCGCGGCGATCCGCTCCTTCATCCCCTTCTGGGCGCAGGGCCAGGTGTGGGCCTACGAGAACCCGGCACGCTGGATCGAGGCGTACTACGTCAAGGACCAGGGCGTCACCCGCGCGGACGGGCAGCGCATCGTGGCCTCGCTGGGCAAGCCCTGCTTCCCCACCAGGTGGGACACGGCCATCGCCTGGGAGCAGCAGACCAGTGAACTGCTGACGGCCGGCGGCTTCGATCCCGCGGTGAAGGCGGCCGACCTGTTCGACCGCCGCTTCGAGGGCATCGCCGCCGCGTCCGTGCCCAGCGCCTACCGGAAGTGAGGCGACGATGAGTCAGGCCATCGCCCGGCGCCGCCTCGGCCCCGGACGCTCGTATCCCTACGGCCGGATCGCCGGGCCGTTGCTGCTGCTCGCGGTGTGGAGCGCGGCGGCCTACGGCGGACTGCTCGACCCACGCGTCCTGTCCTCGCCCGGCAAGGTGCTGTCCACCGCGGCCGACCTGATCGCGCAGGGCAGGCTCCAGACGAACCTGCTCATCTCGTTGCGCCGCGCCCTGCTGGGGCTGCTGTTCGGCGTCGGCGCGGGCACCGGGCTGGCCGTCGCGGCCGGCCTGAGCCGACTGGGCGAGTCGTTGATCGACGGCACGATGCAGGTCAAGCGGGCGATCCCGGCGCTGGCCCTGCTCCCGCTGCTCATCCTCTGGCTGGGCATCGGCGAGGAGATGAAGGTCGTCGTCATCGCGCTCGGCGTGGCGGTCAGCGTCTACGTCAACACCTACGCGGCGCTCACCGGCATCGACAGCCGATACGTGGAACTGGCCGAGGTCGTCGGCCTGAGCCGGGCGGCCTTCCTGCGCAAGGTCGTCGTCCCGGGCGCGCTGCCGGGGTTCTTCATCGGACTGCGGCTCGGCGTCACGGCGTCCTGGCTGGCACTGATCGTGGTCGAGCAGATCAACGCCACCAGCGGCATCGGCTACATGATGTTCCAGGCCCAGCAGTACGCGCAGTCCGACGTCATCGTCGTGGGCCTGCTGGTCTACGGGATCTTCGGCTTCGCCTCGGACGCGCTGGTGCGCGCGGTGGAAAGGAGGGTCCTGTCATGGCGACGGACACTCGCGAACTGAGCGTCGAACCGGGGGAGCCGACCACGATCACGGGCGGGCCGACCCCGATCGCGGGCGGGCCGAGTCAGGACGCGGGCAGGCCGAGCCCGGACGCCGCCTCCGGTGGGGCGCGGCCGCACGGCGGACCCGTCGTGCGTGCCTCCCGGCTGGTGCGCCGCTTCGGCGGCCGTACCGTCCTCGACCGGCTCGAACTGTCCATCGCGGCAGGCGAGTTCGTCGCACTGCTGGGGCGCAGCGGATCAGGCAAGAGCACCCTGCTGCGGGCCGTCGCCGGGCTCGACCACGAGGTGGCGGGATCCGGTGAACTGCGGGTGCCCGAGCGGGTCTCACTGGCCTTCCAGGACTCGCGTCTGCTGCCCTGGCTGCGGCTGCTGGACAACGTGGTGCTCGGTCTGAAGAGGCCGGGGGCGGCGGCCCGGGGGCGCAAGGCGCTGGACGAAGTGGGCCTGGCCGGGCGCGAGAGGGCCTGGCCGCACGAGCTGTCCGGCGGCGAGCAGCAACGCGCCGCGCTCGCCCGCTCGCTGGTCCGTGAGCCCGAACTGCTGTTGGCCGACGAGCCGTTCGGCGCGCTGGACGCGCTGACCCGGATCCGGATGCACGACCTGTTGCGCGAGCTGTACGCCCGGCACCGCCCCGCCGTGCTGCTGGTCACCCATGACGTGGACGAGGCGGTGGAACTCGCCGACCGCGTCCTGGTGCTGGAGGACGGCCGCGTCGCCCGCGACGTCGCCGTCGACCTGCCCGCCCCCAGGACCCCGCGCGATCCGCGCTTCCAGGAGTACCGCGAACTGCTGCTCGCCGCACTCGGCGTGAGCCCGCGGCCCGCGCTCCCTTCCGTACGCACCGCCGAGGAGACCACCGATGACCCGGCCCAGTGACCGCCGTCCCCTGCACCTGAACGCGTTCCTGATGAGCGTCGGCCACCACGAGGCCGCCTGGCGGCTGCCGGAGAGCGACCCGTACGCCGCCACCGATGTGGAGCACTACCGCAGGCTCGCCGCGATCGCCGAACGCGGCAAGCTCGACTCGCTCTTCCTGGCCGACAGCCCGGTGCAGTTCGGCAACCCCGGCAGGCGGCCCGCCGGGCGGCTCGAACCCATCGTGCTGCTGACCGCGCTGGCGGCGGCCACCCGCCACATCGGGCTCATCGCCACCGCCTCGACCAGCTACTACGAGCCCTACAACCTGGCCCGGCTGTTCGCCTCGCTCGACCACGTCTCCGGCGGCCGGGCGGGCTGGAACATCGTGACCACCGCCGGCGCCGACGCGGCGCGCAACTTCGGCCTGGACGACACCCCGCCGCACCGCGAACGCTACGAGCGCGCGGGGGAGTTCGTCGAGGTTGCCACGAAGTTGTGGGACAGCTGGGCCGACGACGCGATCGTGGCCGACAAGGAACGCGGGGTGCACGCCGAGGCCGACCGGGTGCGCGCACCCCGGCACCGGGGCACCTACTTCCGGGTGGACGGCCCGCTCAACGTGCCACGCTCGCCGCAGGCGTACCCGCTGCTGGTGCAGGCCGGGTCGAGCGAGGACGGCAAGGACTTCGCCGCCCGGTACGCCGAGGCGGTCTTCACCGCGCAGCAGACCCTGGAGGAGGCCAAGGCCTTCTACACCGACCTCAAGCGCCGCGTCACCGCCGCGGGCCGGGACGCCGACGCGGTGAAGATCCTGCCGGGCATCGTGCCGGTCATCGGCGACACCGAGGCGCATGCGCTGGAGCTGGAAGCGGAGCTGGACCGGCTGATCCTGCCCGAGTACGCCAAGCGCCAGCTCGCGGAACGCCTCCGGATCGACCCGGACGAGCTGGACCTCGACGCCGAGTTGCCGGACGACATTCCCACCGAGGACGAGATCGAGGGTGCCAAGAGCCGCTACACGCTCATCGTGGACCTGGCCCGCCGCGAGCACTTGACGGTACGTCAGCTCATCGGGCGGCTCGGTGGCGGGCGCGGTCACCGCACGTTCGCCGGGACCGCGACGCAGGTCGCCGACACCCTTCAGCAGTGGTTCACCGCGGGCGCGGCGGACGGGTTCAACGTGATGCCCGCCGTGCTGCCGTCGGGGCTGGAGGCGTTCGTGGACAAGGTGGTGCCGATCCTCCAGGAACGCGGGCTGTTCCGTACCGAGTACACCGGCCGTACCCTGCGCGAGCACTACGGCCTGCCCCGCCCGGCCGACCGGCTCGCCGAACACGTCCGGGAACCGGGAGAGTTGGCGTCGGCCCAGGTGTGACGACCCGCCGCCGGGGGCGCCGGGCGGCGGGGCGGCGTATCGTCGGGAGCGAGGGGGGCCGCCGTCTGCCTGGGGAGACGTCATGCGCCTGCTCGTCCTCGGCGCCACCGGCCCCACCGGCCGCCGCATCGTCGATCAGGCGCTGGCGGCCGGTGACCGGGTCACGGCGTTCGTCCGCGACCCGGCCCGGCTGCCCGCGACGGGCCACGCGGACGCCCTGACCGTCCACCGCGGTGACGCCACCCGCCGGGCCGACGTCGCCGCGGCGGCCGAAGGTGTCGACGCGGTGCTCGTGGCACTGGGCTCCGGCAACTCCGTCCGCTCCGACATCGCCTCCCGCTCGACGGCCGCGCTGATCCCGGCGCTCGGCGACGCCGGGGTCGACCGGGTCGTGATGCTGTCGGCGTACGGGGTGGGGGAGACGGCGAAGGACGCGGGGCTCGTGATGCGGGCCGCGTACCGGATCGCGATGCGGTCCCTCTTCGACGACAAGGCGAAGGCGGACGCCGCGCTGCGGGCGAGCCCGCTGGCCTGGACGCTCGTGTACCCGGTGACGCTCACCAACGGGCCGCTGACCGGCCGCTACCGGGTCGCCCCGAGGCTGCGTGGCGGGGGCGTGCCCAGGATCAGCCGCGCGGACGTGGCCGATTTCATGCTGGCCGAAGCGCGCCATCCGGCCTGGGTGGGCCGGACCGCCGTCCTCGGCGGCCGGGGGTAGACGGCCCGCGCGGCCTGCGAACGAGCGGGCTCGGCGGTCGGCCGACGGCAGTAGGTGGCATAGCCAACGATTTTCGGCCGAGTTGGGCCGGGGCATGGGGTTCGGCCGGTGCGGACGGGTAGAGTCCACCGAGGAATTAGGTGCCTGAGGAAACTAATTTCCGGTGGATGACGCGCCGGCACGGAGCGCGCCGCCGCCCGAGCGGACGGGAGTCCTGCCATGGCCGCAGCGCCGGAGCGCGTCCCCTCCCGGATCGTCGTGGTGGGAGCCTCGGCGGCCGGACTCACCACCGTGGAGGCACTGCGCCGCTTCGGCCACGACGGCGCCCTGACCCTCATCGGCGACGAACCCCATCTCCCGTACGACCGGCCCCCGTTGTCCAAGCAACTGCTCGACGGCACATGGGAACCGGACCGCCTGCGGCTGCGTGCCCCGGAGGCGCTCGACGCGCTCGGACTCGACCTGCGCCTGGGGACCCGGGCCACCGCGCTGGACACCGACCGCCGTGAAGTGTGCCTCGCGGACGGCGAACGCGTGGGCTACGACGCCCTGGTGGTCGCCACCGGCCTGTCCGCCCGCCGGCTGCCGGGCACGCGCGGACTGGCCGGAGCCCACGTACTGCGCACCCTGGACGACGCGTTGGCGCTGCGTGAGTCGCTGCGCGGCGGGGCCCGGCTGGTGGTGGTCGGCGGCGGGTTCGTGGGCGCGGAGGCGGCGGCGGTCGCCAGGACCCTGGGCGCCGAGGTCACCTTGGTCACCGATGAACCCGCGCCCCTGGCCGACGCGCTCGGCGCCGAGGTCGCGGGCATGCTCGCCGGCCTCCACCGGGCGCACGGCGTACGGCTGTCGACCGGCGTCCCGGTCCGCGAGGTGACCGCCGACGCGGGAGCCGTCACCGGCGTCCGGCTCGCCGACGGCCGCCTGATCGAGGCCGACGCCGTCCTCATGGGCATCGGCGCCGACCCCAACACCGGCTGGCTGCGCGGAAGCGGCCTGCGCCTCGACAACGGTGTCGTGTGCGACGCGACGCTGCGCGCGGACGACGGCGTGTGGGCCGCCGGTGACATCGCCAACTGGCCTGCACCGGAAGGCGGTTCACGCCGCGTCGAGCACCGCACCAACGCCGCGGAGCAGGGCATCGCGGTCGCCCGCGCCGTCCTCGCCGGGCCGGAGGCGGCCGTCCCCTTCGAGACCGTCCCGTACGTCTGGTCCGACCAGTACGACCTGCGCCTGCAGACCTACGGCCGCACGCGGGGCGCGGAGAGGGTGCGCGTCGTCGAGGGCGGCACGGACCAACTTCGACTGGTCGCCGTGTACGGCACGTCCGACCGCGTCACCGGCATCGTCGGCGTCAACCTCCCGCGCCGTACCCGCGCCTACCGACGGCTGCTCACCGGGAACGCCGCGAGCGACGAGAACGCCGTGGGCGCCGGATGGGACGCCGTGGACGCCATCGCGCGCGAGGACGCCGCACCCGTTCCGCAACGGACCGCGGGATGACCGGCACCCGCCCCGGCCGCGCCCCGCCGCGCGGACCGGACCCCCGACGCCGGAACGCCGGAGCTCACCCCGTCTCCAACCCCCGAAACGGACCCTACGGACCCAACGGAGCCGCACCATGGCGCATCCCCTTCCCGACATCAAGGACGAACCCCGGACCGGCCTTCCGCCCTACCCCATGCCCCGCGCCGACCGCTGTCCCTTCGACCCGCCGCCCACCCTGCGGCAGTTGCAGGCCGAGGCGCCGGTCAGCCGGGTCCGGCTGTGGGACGGCAGCACCCCGTGGCTGGTCACCCGCTACCACGACCAGCGCGCGCTGCTGGCCGACCCCCGGGTCAGCGCCGATGTCATGCGGGACAACTACCCGCACGTGACGCCCAGTTTCAAGGCCCGCAGGACGGACGCCAAGACGTTCATCTCGATGGACGACCCCGAGCACGCCAGGCTGCGCCGGATGGTGACCGGACCGTTCGCCATCAAGCGCGTCGAGGCGATGCGCCCGGCCGTCCAGCGCGTCGTGGACGACCTGCTGGACGAGATGGCCGCCGGGCCCCGGCCGGTCGACCTGGTGCAGGCGTTCGCGCTGCCGGTGCCGTCGATGGTCATCTGCACCCTGCTCGGCGTCCCCTACGCCGACCACGACTTCTTCCAGCGCAACAGCCGGTTGCTGATCAACCGCGACACGCCCGCGGACGCCGTGCTGGACGCCCAGCACCAGCTGATCGACTACCTCGACGACCTGGTGGGCGCCAAGCTCGCCGACCCCGACGACGACCTGCTCTCCCGGCTCGCCGCGGAACAGGTCTCCACCGGCGAGCTCACCCGGCGCGAGCTGGCCGTGATGGGATTCCTGCTGCTCGTCGCGGGCCACGAGACCACCGCCAACATGATCGCGCTGGGCACCCTCGCCCTGCTCCAGAACCCCGACCAGCTCGCCGTGCTGCGTGAGACCGACGACCCGAAGGTGGTCGCGGGGGCGGTCGAGGAACTGCTGCGCTACCTGCACATCACGCACTCCGGCCGCCGCCGCGTCGCGCTGGAGGACATCGAGATCGCCGGACAGGCCATCCGCGCGGGCGAGGGCATCATCCTCGCCAACGACATCGGCAACCGCGACGAGGACGTCTTCCCCGACCCCGACCGCCTCGACATCGGGCGCGACGCCCGCCGCCACGTGGCGTTCGGCTTCGGCCCGCACCAGTGCCTCGGCCAGCCGCTCGCCCGTGTCGAACTCCAGGTGGCCTACGGCACGCTCTACCGCCGCCTGCCGGGCCTGCGCCTGGCGACCGACTTCGAGCGGATCCCGTTCAAGCACGACGGCCTCGTCTACGGCGTCTACGAGCTGCCGGTCACTTGGTGATCCCCGCGCGGCCCCGCCGCCGCCCCCCCTTCGCCACCACCGAACGACACGAGGAGAACGACCCATGCGTGTGACCGTCGACCAGGACAAGTGCGTCGGCTCCGGGCAGTGCGTGCTCGCCGCCGAACGGGTCTTCGACCAGCGTGACGAGGACGGCGTGGTCATCCTGCTGGACGCCGAGCCGCCCGCCGAACTCGACGAGGACGTACGGCAGGCCGCCGTGGTCTGCCCGGCGCTCGCCATCGAACTCAGCGAGTGACCGCCCCGATCCGGTGAGCGCGGCCCGGCCCGGCGCACCCCCATGCCGCCGGGCCGGGCCCGTGTCCGCAGGCGCCGGTCAGTCCTCCTGCCGCTCCGGCTGCCGCTCGGGCGTCCGGGACGGGCCGCGCCGTCGTCCGCGCACGTGCCGGACCACCAGGGCCACGACCAGGACGGCGACGGCCAGCAGCACGTAGCCCTCGTAGCGCTGGATCGTCCGGTACACGGTGCCGATGTGCTTCCCGGTCAGGTCGCCCAGCGCCACCCAGGCGCCCACCCACATCACCGCGCCCAGCGCGTTGTAGACCAGGAAACGAGGCCAGGGCATCCGGGCCAGCCCCGCGATGATCCCGTTGGCCTGCCGCAGTCCCTCGACGAACCGGGCCACCACCACGATCCCGGCCCCGTACCGGCCGAAGAACGACTCCACCCGCGCGATCCGCTCCGGGGTCAGGAACACGTACCGTCCGTACCGCTCCACCAGCCGGTGCCCGCCGAAGCGGCCGATCGCGTAGCCGACGTTGTCGCCGAGCACCGCCGCGCACAGGGCCATCAACGCGACCCCGAAGACGTTCAGCCGTCCGGCGCCCGCGTAGACGGACGCGGCGATCAACACGGTCTCCCCGGGGACCGGCACGCCGAAGTCCTCCACGAAGACCACCCCGCCGACCGCCAGATAGCCCCAGTGGTTCAGCAGCGGCGTCAGCGCGGACAGCACACCCGGCAGGGGCGGTGGGGCGGCCATGCGTGATCCTCCTCGGCCATGACCGTGCGCCCCGGGCGCCGGTGCGCGATATTTGAGACAGCCCGATGTGACACCACGGGAGACCGACCGTACGGAGGCTGCCATGGCCAGCGATCCCGCCGAACTCCTCCAGGCGCTCGCCGGCGCGCACTACCCGGCCAGCAAGGAAGACCTGGCGTCCCGCGCCCGCGACCACGGGGCCAGCGACGACCTCGTGCGGCGGCTGGAACAACTGCCGGACAAGGAGATCAACGGACCCGACGAGGTCGACCGCGCGGTCTTCGGCGACCGCTGAACGGACCACCCCGCCGGGCGGTCCCGGACGCGGCCCTCAGGCGGAGGCCAGCGCGACCTCGGTGGACTTGATCAGCGCCACCACGGGGGAGCCGGTCTCCAGCTTCAGCGCGTCCACGGCGTCCCGGGTGATCGCCGCGGTCAGCTCCGCGCCCTCGACCGCCACCTTGACGCTCGCCATGGCGTTGCCCGTCGCGACCGACGTGACCGTGCCCGGCAGCTGGTTGCGGATGCTCAGGCCGTCCACCGTGCCGGTGGCGAGCGAGACCTCGGTGGACTTGGCGAGCACCCGTACCGCCGAGCCCTCGGCCAGCCCCAGGCTCTCCACCGCCTCCCGGGTCACCGCCGCCGTGATGTCCTGACCGCCCGTCGCGCGGACCCTCACCGTCGCCATGACCTCCCCGGAGGTGATCGCGGTGACCGTGCCGGGGATCTGGTTGCGGATGCTCAGGCTCATGGGAACGCCTCACTGGTTTCGGGCGGATTGCGGTGTTTCGCACCTTACGCATACCACGGCCGCGGCGCCCCGAGGGTGTTCTCGTCGCGGCTACTTGTCGCCCGACCGCGGCACGCTCAGCGGTCGGCGCACGTCCTCCTCCCGGGCCAGCCGCTCCATCCGCGCCCGGTACTCGTGGCGCCCCAGCTCCCCGGCGAGCCGCGCGGCGCACAGCGACCGCTCCAGCGCGTCGGCGGGGGACAGCGGCTCGACCGGCGCGGGGGTGTCGAACGGGGGCGGAGGCCCGACGGCCGTAGGCGGCGCGCCCTGCTCGCCGTCCGACGCGTCGGCGGACACCCGCACCGCGCGGCGCGCGTTGTCGCGGCGCTCCGCGCGCCGGGCGAAGAGCATGGTGGACAGGCCAGGTGCGCACATCAGCAGCAGGGTGAGGAGGACGACTGTGCCGGTCATGACGGACCACCTCGCACCGGAAAGCGGCTACCCCTCCAGCCTCGCACGCCCACGCGGCCTCGCACGCCCGGACGGCCCGGCCCGACGCCCCCCGATCGCCACGAAACAGGTCCGACCGGCCCAACGCGTGGTCCCCTCCGGCATCTCACCGGGAGCGGCCGGCCCGTGCGAGCGTGGCACCGTCGAGCCGCACCCCGCGCGGAGGTGAACGCGATGCGCACCACCCCACGGCTGTGGCGCTGGCGGCGCAACCCGCTCCGCCGCGTCTCGGACGTCGTGGAGGCCTGGACGCTGCTGTTCACGCTGCTCCTCGCCGCCGTGCTCGCTCCGCTGACCGGTGTCGTGGTCGCCCACGCGGACTACGCCTCCGAAGCACAGCAGGGCCGCGCGTACCACCGGACGACGGCCGTGCTCGCCGCGACCGCGCCCCGGCAGGTCGTCGACGCCACCACCGGGCAGCGGCTCGGCCAGGTGCCCGCCCCGGCCCGGTGGCAGGGCCCGGGCGGCGTCACGCACGTCGCGTACGCCGAGGTGCAGCCGGGCGCGAAGGCGGGCACCCGCACCACGTTGTGGACGGACGCGCACGGGCGCGTCGGCTCCGCCCCGCTGACCGGTGGCGCCTCCCAGGCCCAGGCCGACCTGATCGGCGGTTCGCTGGGCTGCGTGGTCGTCGCCGGGCTGCTCGGCGGACACCGGCTCGCCGTCCGCGCGACGCTGGACCGGCGCAGGGCGCGGCAGTGGGAGGCCGCGTGGGCCGAGGTCGAGCCACGCTGGACGCACGGCCGGGCCTGAGCCCTTTGAGGCGGTCCGGCTGGGCTATTCATGGCTGCCTCCTGCCCTGGTGCGGCCGCTGACGCCTCGGCGGCCTCCCGGGTCCACGTCACCCCACCATCGGCCGCGCGCGACGGCCGCTGCTTGGGGCCGGTGGACCCCACCGCCCGGCCGACGGTCCCCTCCTCGCGACATCCGGGCGGCGCCACGGCTACGGGGGCCGCATGGCCCAAGCGCGACCGCGCGCACCGACGGCAGGGTGGAGGGGGCAGGTGCCACGACGAACGGGAGGCCGGGCCATGCGACGACCCGTCACCGCCGGACTCGACGGATTCCCCGAAAGCCGGACCGCCACGCACTGGGCGGCGCACGAGGCCCTCCTGTGCGACGCGCCGCTGCGCCTGGTGCACGCCTGGCTGCTCGGCTCGGTCACCGCGCGTCAGATCCCCCGCGAGGACGAACAGAACCTCCGGGCCACGCGCCTGCTCGCCGACGCCGAGGCCGAGCTGCGCGAACGCCACCCCGGCCTGGAGATCACCACGGAACTCGTGCCGTACGAGCCCGAGGGCGCGCTGCTGGCCGAATCGGAGAAGGCGCTGCTGCTGGTGCTGGGATCGCGCGGGCTCAGCGGCGTCGGCGGCTTCCTGCTGGGCTCCACCGGACTGCGGCTCGCGGCGCACGCGGCCTGCCCGGTCGCCCTGGTACGCGGCGCGCCTGGCGCGACACCGGGCGCGGCGGGGGACGTGGTGGCCGGCGTCGGGACCCGGCATCCGGCGGACAGCGTGCTGGCGTTCGCGTTCGACGAGGCGGCCCGGCGCGACGCGACCCTGCGCGTGGTCCGCGCCGACCGCAGGCTGCCGCACCCGCACCGCTCCGCGTCCGGAGGCGAAGGGGACGCGGCGGCCCGGGAGGAACTCGACGCCGTGCTGCGGCCCTGGCGGGACAAGCACCCCGGCGTCGCGGTGGACGCCCGCCTCGTCGCGGACAGCCCCGGCCGCGCCGTGGTGGACGCCGCCCGTGACGCCGCGCTGCTCGTGGTCGGCCGCCACGCCACCGGCGCGGCACGCCCGCACGGCATCGGCCCGATCGCGCACGCCTCCGTGCACCACGCGCCCTGCCCGGTGGCGGTCGTACCGTACGACTGAGCCCGCCGCAGGTTCCGGCCTTCCGATCCCGCCCCCGGTGCGGCCGCGTTCTCAGTGCGGCCGCGTTCTCAGTCCGGCTGCGGTACGACGGCGACCGGGCAGGGGGAGTGGTGCAGCAGCGCGTGGTTGACCGGGCCGAGCTGGAGTCCGACGTGCCCGGCGCGCCGCCGGGCGCCGAGCACCAGCAGGTCCGCGCAGGCCGCCGCGGCGAGCAACGCCTTGCGGGCCGGGCCCTCGACCGTCTCGCGGTTGACGACCAGGTCCGCTTCCTCCTCGGCGAAGTCGCGCAGCGCGTCGTCCAGCAGCCGGTCGCCCGGCGCAGGACCGGTCGGCGTCACGGTCCGCGTGCCGACGCCGTCCGCCGCGTTCCGCTCGGCGCCGTCGGTGCGCCGCCAGGCGTGCACCGCGTCCAGCGCGCACCGCCGTACGACCGCCTCACGGAACGCGAACGCGGCGGCCACTGCCACCTCGTCCTGATCACCGGCGCCCAGCACCACGCGGTCCCGCTCGCCCCTGCGGCCCGCCGCCGTGCCGCGCACCACGACCACCGGGCAGGTCGCCCGCGCCGCCACGGTCAGGCCCACCGAACCCAGCAGCATCCCGGCCAGCCCGCCCCGGCCCCGGCTGCCGACCACGATGCCGAAGCAGTGCCGGCACTCGGCGAGCAGCGCCTCGGCCGGATCGGCGGCCACCACCCGGGTGGTCACCTTCACCTCGGGGCGCAGCGCGCTCGCGCGGGCCGCCGCACTCGCCACGATGTCCTCGGCCGCGACCTGTTCGGCGGGTCGGTCCGTGCCGAGGTCCGGCAGCGCGCCCTCGTAGCGCTCCCACAGCGAGCCGTGCAGGCACAGCAACGGGACCGAGTGCCGGGCCGCCTCGTCCGCCGCCCAGTCGACCGCCTGCGACGCGGTGTCCGATCCGTCGACGCCGACCACCAGCGGGAGTTGTGCCGTCATCATCGCCACCGCCTCTCCGGCCCGCCCTGCCCGCTCCAGCCCGGACCCGGGCCCGGAACGCCAGCGTCGCGCCGGGCGGACGGGCCCGGACAGAGGCGCTTCGGCCCGCATCCGGGACGTTCGGCCCACACCCCGCCGGGGTGCCGCTCGCGGAAGGTGGAGAGTGGACCGCGGGCGCGGCGGGACCGTGTGAGAACGCCGCGCCCGGAGCCGTTCGGCCCTATCCGGGCGCCCGCGCGGTGCGCGATGATCGCCTGGCCGGGACGGAAGCACGGACCACAGGTGAAGGGATCGGCATGGACGACGCGGTTGGCTTCTCCGAGCAGCGGCCGATCAGGGTCTTCCTGCTGGACGACCACGAGGTCGTACGGCGCGGGGTGCACGACCTGCTGGACGCCGAACCCGACATCGAGGTGGTCGGCGAGGCCGGTTCCACCGACCACGCGCTGGCCCGCGGCCCGGCGCTGCGGCCCGACGTCGCCGTGCTCGACGTACGGCTGCCGGACGGCGACGGCATCACCGTCTGCCGCGAACTGCGCAGCAGGATGCCGGAGTTGGCGTGCCTGATGCTCACCTCGTTCGACGACGACGACGCCCTGCTGGACGCGATCATGGCGGGCGCGGCGGGATACGTGCTGAAGCAGATCAAGGGATCGGACCTGGTCTCGGCGGTGCGCACGGTCGCTTCCGGGCAGTCCATGCTGGACCCGGCGACCACCGCCCGGCTGATGACGAGCCTGCGCGGCGAGGACGAGCCGGAGCCGCGGGACGAACGGCTCTCGGGCCTGTCGCCCCGGGAACGCGAGATCCTCGCCCTGATCGGCGAAGGGCTGACGAATCGTCAGATCGGTGAGCGGCTCTTCCTCTCCGAGAAGACGGTGAAGAACCACATCTCCCGGCTGCTGGCCAAGCTCGGCGTCGAACGCAGGGTGCAGGCGGCCGTGCTCGCCACCCAGTCCACCTCCGCGCACCCCGCCCCCGACCGCGACCGTGACCGCACGGACCGCCCGCGCGGCCCCCGGAGCTGCTGAACCGGCGACCGGCGACCTCCTCACGGGCCCGAGGCGCCCCCTGCGATCCCGCTGGTGGGGACCTTCGGCCCACGCGCGGCGCGCCCCGGCCGCCGCATCCTGGAACCCCACGGGGCACGGCTACCCGTGGGCGCGCCGGGAGGAGAAGCCCGATGAACCCCACCACGCCGACCACGCTGGACGCGGCGACCCTGGAGAAGCTGATCGCCGCCGCCTCCGCGGCGCCCTCGATCCACAACACCCAGCCGTGGCGCTACCGGCTGGACCCCGAGACGGTCACCCTGGAGATGCGCGCGGCTGCCGATCGCGAGCTGCGCCACGCCGACCCGCACGCCAGGGCTCTGCACCTGTCCGTGGGCGCGGCGCTGTTCAACATCCGTGTCGCCACGGCCCACTTCGGCTGGGAGCCGGTGGTGCGGCTGCTGCCGGACCCCGCCCGTCCCGACGTGCTCGCCGCCGTCCGGCTCGCCGGTTCCGCGCCCCGCCCGGACGCCCACCCGGCCGCCCTGTACGACGCGGTGTGGCGCAGGCACTCCAGCCGCTTCCCGTTCACCGGCGCCCGCCTGCCCGACGTCCTGTGCGCCGAGCTGCTGGCGGCCGCCGTCGCGGAGGGCACCCGGCTGAGCTTCCCCGAGCCGGAGGAGAACGCCAGGCTGCTGGGGCTGACCGCGGAGGCCGAGCAGCGCGACCACACCGATCCCGAGCGCCGCACCGAGAGCCGGGCATGGATCCGCCCCGGCGGGGTGGACGGCGTGCCGCCCTCCGCGCTCGGACCGCGCGACGCGCAGGGCAGGATGCCGGTGCGGGACTTCTCCGGGCTGCTGCCCGGCGTCGGCCCCGCGCCCGAGGCGTTCGAGGCGCAACCGTGCCTGGCGGTGCTGAGCACCTCCGGTGACGCCGCCGCCGACTGGCTGCGCGCCGGGCAGGCGCTGGAGCGCGTCCTGCTGGTCGCCACCGCGCAGCGCGCCGTGGCCTCGCTGCTGCACCAGGCGCTCGAATGGCACGACCTGCGCTGGGCCCTGCGCGACGCCCACAGCGGCCCCGGCCACGTCCAGATGCTCATCCGCCTCGGCTACGGTCCGCAGGGCCCCGCCACCCCGCGCCGGGCCGTACGCGACGTGCTCGACGACGCGTGAGACCGCGGGCGCGGGGTGACGGGGCGCGGGGCGGCGCGGGGATCAGGCGTTCCACCGCCACTGCGCGACCTCCGGCAGGTCGGCGCCGTGCTCGCGGATCCAGTCGTGGTGCCGCAGCCGCTGGTCCTCCATGTGCTGCCGCACCGGCGCCGCGCGCACCGCGAGGCCCGGCACGCGGTCGATGACGTCCATCACGAGCCGGTAGCGGTCCAGGTCGTTGCGCACCACCATGTCGAACGGCGTCGTGGTGGTCCCGATCTCCTTGTAGCCGCGTACGTGCAGGTCGCGGTGGTTGGTGCGGCGGTAGGTCAACCGGTGGATCAGCCACGGATAGCCGTGGTACGCGAAGACCACCGGCCGGTCCGGGGTGAACAGCGCGTCGAACTCCGCGTCCGTCATCCCGTGCGGGTGCTCCTCCTCGGGCAGCAACCGGGCCAGGTCGACGACGTTGACGACGCGCACCGACAGCTCCGGTAGGTGCTCGCGCAGCAGGCTCGCGGCGGCCAGCACCTCCTGCGTCGGCACGTCGCCCGCGCAGGCCAGCACGACGTGCGGTTCGCGTACCCCGTCCTCGGTCCCGGCCCACTCCCACACGCCCGCGCCCCGCGCGCAGTGGGCACGGGCCTGGTCCAGGGTGAGCCAGTCGAAGCACGGCTGCTTGCCCGCGACGACCACGTTGACGTAGTCGCGGCTGCGCAGCACGTGGTCGGCGACCGACAGCAGGGTGTTGGCGTCCGGCGGCAGGTAGACGCGGACCACCTCGGGCGCCTTGTTCAGCACGTGGTCGATGAACCCGGGGTCCTGGTGGGAGAAGCCGTTGTGGTCCTGGCGCCACACGTGCGAGGTGAGCAGGTAGTTGAGCGAGGCGATGGGCCGCCGCCACGGCAGCGTGCGGGTCACCCGCAGCCACTTGATGTGCTGGTTGACCATCGAGTCCACGATGTGCACGAACGCCTCGTAGCACGAGAACAGTCCGTGACGACCCGTCAGAAGATAGCCCTCCAGCCAGCCTTGGCAGGTGTGTTCGGAGAGGATCTCCATCACCCGTCCGCCACGCGCCAGGTGCTCGTCCGTCGGCAGGGTCTCGGCCTCCCACGCCTTGCCGGTGGCCCGGTACAGCGCCTCCAGCCGGTTGGACGCGGTCTCGTCCGGGCCGACCACCCGGAAGTCGCGGCTGTCGGTGGTCGCCTCCATGACGTCTTCGAGCAGGCCGCCCAGTACGCGGGTCGGCTCGTGTTGCGTGGCGCCGGGCTTGCCGGGGTCGACCTCGACCGCGTACCGCTCCAGCGGCGGCACCGGCAGCTCGCGCAGCAACAGGCCGCCGTTGGCATGCGGATTGGCGCCGAGCCGACGTGGGCCCCGCGGCATCGTCGCCAGCACGTCGGGCAGCGGCCGGCCGTCCTCGCCGAACAGCTCTCCGGGCCGGTAGGACCTCATCCAGGCTTCCAACTGCCGCAGATGGTCCGGGTTCTCGCGCACCGACGCGAGCGGGACCTGATGGGCACGCCAGGTGTTCTCCACCGGCAGGCCGTCCACCTCGGCCGGACCGGTCCAGCCCTTCGGGGTGCGCAGCACGACGACCGGCCAGCGCGGACGCTCGGTCACCCCCTCCTCCCGCGCCGAGCGCTGGATCGCCGCGACGCGGTCGAGCGCGGTGTCCATCGCGACGGCCATCGCGCGGTGCACGTCGAGCGGGTCGTCGTCCGGTGTGCCGGTGACGTGGATCGGCTCGTGCCCCAACCCCCGCATCAGCTCGTCGAGTTCGGGCTCGGGCAGGCGGGCCAGCACGGTCGGGTTGGCGATCTTGTAGCCGTTCAGATGCAGGATCGGCAGCACCGCGCCGTCGTGCACCGGGTCGAGGAACTTGTTGGAATGCCACGACGTGGCCAGCGGCCCGGTCTCCGCCTCGCCGTCGCCGATCACACACGCGACCAGCAGCCCCGGGTTGTCCAGCGCCGCCCCGTACGCGTGGGACAGGGCGTAGCCCAGCTCGCCGCCCTCGTGAACGGAACCGGGGGTCTCCGGCGCCACGTGACTCGGCACGCCGCCGGGGAACGAGAACTGCCGGAACAACCGCGCCATCCCCGGCGCGTCCCGGCTGACGTCCGGATAGGTCTCGGTGTAACTGCCGTCCAGCCAGGAGTTGGCCAGCACCGCGGGGCCGCCGTGCCCGGGACCCCACACGCACATGGCGTCCAGGTCGCGGGCCGCGATGACGCGGTTGAGGTGGGTGTGGACCAGGTTCAGGCCGGGCGAGGTACCCCAGTGGCCCAGCAGGCGCGGCTTGATGTGCTCGGCGCGCAGCGGCTCGGTCAGCAGTGGGTTGTCCATCAGGTAGATCTGGCCCACCGCCAGGTAGTTGGCGGCGCGCCAGTGCGCGTCCAGCAGGCGCAGCTCCTCGTCGGTGGCTCCCTCGGCTTCGCGCGCCGGGATGTCGCGCATGACTTCCTCCGAAACGTCGTCGGGCAGGCCGGTGCCCGCGCGCTCCGTCCGGCGGCGCGCGGGCTGCCGTGCCAGCCTGCCCGGGCGCGCGACGGCCCCGCTAGGGCCGGACGGGTCACCCCGACGCCGCGAGTGGGATGGCCGGGCTGGCGCCGTCCGCGGCCTACTCCAGCGGAACCGACCAGGTCAGCCGGGTGCCGCCGTCCTGCCCCGCGCCGACGGTCAGCGTGCCGCCCAGCCGCTGGGCGCGCTCGGCGAGGTTGCGCAGGCCACTGCGGTGGCTGTCGCGCGGGATGCCCCGGCCGTTGTCCGCCACGGTCACCGTCAGCGTGCCGTCGCGGGCCGCGAGCGTCACCGAGGCCGCCGTCGCCGCAGCGTGCCGCGCGACGTTGGACAGCGCCTCGCCGATCACCGCCACCGCGCCGTCGCCGGGCTGCCGGGCGACGTCCGTGTCGAGCAGTCCTTCGAGCCGCAGCGCCGGACTGAACCCGAGCGCGGGCACCTGCTGTTCGACCGCGGCGGCGGCCCGGGCCCGCAGCCCGGAGGCCGCCGGACCGGTGTCGCGGCTGCGCAGCCCGAAGATGGTCGAACGGATGATCTTGATGGTCTCGTCCAGGTCGTCCACCGCGCGCAGCAGCCGCTCGGTCGCCTGCGGGTGCTCGACGTAGCGCACGGCGCTCTGCAACGTCATCCCGGTGGCGAACAACCGCTGGATCGCCAGATCGTGCAGGTCGCGGGCGATGCGGTCGTGGTCCTCGGCCAGCGCGCTGCGCTCGGCGTCCCGGCGGCGCTCGTCCAGCTCCATGGCGACCGCCGCCTGCCCGGCGAACCCGGCCAGCGGTGCCACGTCCTCCTTGTAGAACGCCGGCTTGCCCGGCGCCCTGGCCAGCAGCAGCACCCCGCGCACCCGCTCACCGGTGCCCATCCGCACGGCGACCGCGGGACCGAGCCCCGCGCCGTGCAGCGGCCCGGTCGTCACGGTGGGATCGTGCGCCACGTCGGTGCTGGTGACCGCGTCGGCCGAGGCGAAGGCGGCGCCCATGAACGTGCCCTCCACCGGCAGCAGCCGGTCCTGGTGCACCTCCGCCTCCAGGCCGGAGGCGAAGACGACCCGCAGTGCGTCGTGTCCGTCCTGCGGCAGCGCGACCGCGCCGAGGTCGGCGTCGAGGATCGTCCGGGCCCGCTCCACCGCGACCTCGAGCACCGGGATGTCGTCCACCCCGGACAGCAGGCGGCGGGTGACCTCGGCGCTCGCCTCCATCCACCGCTGCCGCTGTCGTGCCTCCTCGTACAGCCTGGCGTTCTCGATCGCCACGCCCGCGGCGACCGCCAGCGTGGACAGCACGGTCTCGTCCTCGCCGTCGAACTCCTTGCCGCCGTGCTTCTCGGTCAGGTAGAGGTTGCCGAAGACCTCGTCACGCACCCGGATCGGGACCCCGAGGAACGAGTGCATCGGCGGATGGTGGGCCGGGAAGCCGTAGGACGCCGGGTGTTCGGACAGCTCCGCGAGGCGCAGCGGTTCGGGATGGCGGATCAGCTCGCCGAGGATGCCGTGACCCGACGGGAGCGGGCCGATCGCGTGGGCCTGCTCCTCGGAGACGCCCACGTGCAGGAACTGCACCAGCGTCTCGTCGTCGCCGATCACCCCGAGCGCGCCGTACTCGGCGTCCACCAGGATCACCGCCGCCTCGACGATGCGCCGCAGCACGTGCGGCAGGTCGAGCTCGCGGCCGACCGACAGGACCGCCTCCAGCAGCGAGTGGATGCGGTCGCGGGTGCCGCGTACGGCGTCGATGCGGACCTGGAGCTCCTCCAGCAGTCGGTCCAGGCGCAGCCCTGGCAGCCGCTCAGCATCGAACGCGCGTTCCATCGCTGCCGGTCCCTCCGCTCGGACCACCGGGAGTCGTCCACGTCCACGGTAAGTCCGCGCGGCCACGGCTGTCCTTCGACCGGCCGGGTCACAGCCGGTCGGCGTGGGTCGGCGGCGGTCGGCGAGGACCGTCCGAAGCCCTCAGCGGCTGTCGGCCCCGCCCTCCCTGATCACCACGACCGGGCACTGCGCGTGCTGCACGCAGTGCTGCCCCACCGACCCGAGCAGCGCCTCCGTGAAGCCGCCGTGCCCCCGGTTGCCCACCACCAGCAGGGCCGCCCCCATGGCCGCCTCCAGCAGCACGGTCGCCGGGACCCCGCATCCCACGCTTGCCCTGATCTCGACGCCGGGGCCGTCCGGGTACTCGGCGCCGACCTCCTCGACGGCCGTACCGAGCGCCTTGCCCGCGGCCTCCTCCAGGCCCAGGTCGGTCGCGGCCGGCATCCATCCCATCGAGCCGTAGAACTGCGGATAGTCCCAGGCGGTCACCGCCTCCACCACGGATCCCGTCAGCCGCGCCTGCCGCACGGCCCAGCGCAGCGCGTCCTTCGACGTCGCCGAGCCGTCCACGCCGACGACGATCCGGTCCGGTTCCCTGTCGCTTTCCACCGTGCTCTCCTCCCGCGGGCTCGCGCCGTGTGTCCTGGCGCCCTGGTCCGCACGCTAGGGGAGCCGGACCGCGTGCCGCGCCGTCCGTACGTCCCCCACCCGGGACCGAACGGCCCCGGTGGCCGCCGACGCGCGACGCGACGGCTGAGACGAGGCGGGGCGATCCGGTACGCCCCGGATTGTCTTCATGAGGTGAACGCGGAAACGGCGACCGCGTCGTGTCCCCGGCCACACCGCTAACGTCCGGCACTCCAGGCCCACTTGCCCATGGCCCTCCACAAGTGCTCAAGTCCGAGCCGACGTTGCGCTTGACGACGGCCGGAACACCGCTCGGCGCGAGGACTCTCTTTGATAACGGTGAGTTTTTTTCTTGACACACGAAACCCGCCTGAACAGACTCCCTTCACCTGCCACACCGGCCCGCACGTTCCCGCGCCGAGGAGAAGCGACGCCCATGGCCACCGCCCGTGCCACCGGAACCCGGCAGTCCGCGGCCGGACTCGTCGGTGAGGCCGCGAGAGCCGAGTTGTTCGGCCTCGTGCTCACCGCGGGCCCCATCTCCCGTACCCGGCTGGCGAAACGCCTCGGCCTGTCGCCCTCCACCGTGACCCGAATGCTGCCGCCCCTGCTCGACGCGGGCTATCTGCGCGAGGAAGGCGCCCGCGTCACCGGCCCCGGCCGCCCGCAGCGTCTGCTGAGCGTCAACCCCGAACGCCACCTGGTGGCCGGGGTGAAGCTGACGCCCACTCATGTCGCCGCCGTCGTCACGGACATGGGCGCCCAGGTGCTGGCCAGGGCGGAGCGCCCGGTCGCCGACCACACCGCGCCCACCGTGCTGTCCACCGCCGCTCGGGTCGTACGTGATCTGCTCGCCGACGTGCCGGACGCGGCCGGGCGCACCCTCGGCATCGGCGTCGGCATGTCCGGCCACGTCGACACCGCCCAGGGGGTGTGCCGTTACTCGGGACTGCTCGGCTGGCACGACGTGCCGGTGGCCGCGCCGCTGGCGGAAGCCACCGGACTGCCCACCACCGTGGCCAACGACGCCAACGCGCTCGCGGTGGCGGAACGCTGGTTCGGCGGCGGACGCGACGTCGACACCTTCGCGGTGGTCTCCATCGGCCCCGGCATCGGATGCGGACTGCTGCTGGACGGCGCGCTGTTCACCGGCGCCACCGGGATCGCCGCGGAGTTCGGTCACATCCCGGTCGACCCCGCGGGCCCGGTCTGCGGGTGCGGACGGCGCGGCTGCCTGGAGTCGCTGGCGTCCACCTGCGCCGTCCTGGCCCGGCTGCGGCAGGCGGGCGTGGACTGCCAGGACCTGGCGCAGGCGGTCCGCCTCGCCCGTGACGGGCGGGGTCCGGACGCCCGGGCCGCCCGCGCCGCCTTCGCCGCCGCGGGCGACGCGCTCGGCCGGGGCCTGGCCACCCTGTGCAACCTGCTCAACCCGGCCAGGATCATCCTCGCCGGGGAGGGCGCCGCCGCGTACGACTTGCTGCGGCCCGCGATGGACGACGCCCTCGCGTACCACGCCTTCTCCACGGCCGCGCACGACTGCGAGGTGTCGTCCGATCCCGTCACCGACGACCTGTGGGCCCGCGGCGCGGCCTGCCTGGTCATCAGGGACACCGTCCGCGCCCCCTTCTCCTGACACCGCTCACCACTTCCGCCGTCACGTCCGCACCCGCCAACCCTCACCCCTTCCGGGAGATCCCATGTCCTCCTCCACCCGCCGTACCGTGCTCGCCGCGATAGGAACCGTCACCGTGCTGACCGCCGCCACCGCCTGTTCCTCCGGCGGCTCCGGCAGTTCAGCGCCCAGCGCCGGCCCGGCGAAGGGCACCATCACCTGGTACGCCAACCAGTTCGGCCCGACCGGAACCGACGTGCGCAAGACGCTGATCACCGCGTTCGAGAAGGCCAACCCGGGGATCACCGTCAAGCTGGAGCAGGCGCCCAGCGACTCCGACGCGTTCCGCTCGGCGCTCACCACGCAGATCTCCGGCGGCAGTTCGGGCTTCGACGTCTACAACGGCGACGTGGTGTGGCCGGCGCAGTTCGGCAAGGCGGGGCTCGCGCTGCCGCTCGACAAGTACCTGCCCGCGAGCTACTGGAAGGGCTTCTCCTCCGGCCTGGTCGACAGCGTGACCTACAACGGGCAGAAGATGGCCGCGCCGCTGTTCACCGACAACGCCTTCCTCTTCTACCGCAAGGACCTGCTCACCAAGGCCCACCTGCCGGTTCCCACCACGTGGGAACAACTGCAGAGCGAGGCGCAGACGTTGCAGAAGGACGGCGCGGTCAAGTACGGATTCGCCGGGCAGTTCGACTCCTACGAGGGACTCACCTGCGACTTCACCGAGTTCGAGGCGGACGCGGGCGGCCAGAGCGTGAACACGGCGGGCACGAAGTCGACCATCGACTCACCGGCCGCGACCAAGGCGCTCAGCTACATGCGCGGACTGATCACCAGCAAGGTCGCGCCGAACGCGGTCACCAGCTTCCAGGAACAGCAGTCGGAGTCCCTGTTCACCTCCGGCCAGGTGGCGTTCCTGCGCAACTGGACGTACGCGTACGCCGATTCCAACAGCGCCTCCAGCTCCAAGGTCGCCGGCAAGGTCGGCATCGCCACCCTGCCCACCTTCGCCGGACAGCAGGGCCCGGGCTACTCGGCCACCGGCGGCTGGAACCTCTACGTCAACCCGCACACCAAGAACCTGGGCGCCAGCGTCGCCTTCGTCAAGTGGATGACCTCCACCGTCGCCCAGAAGATCATCGCCACCCAGGGCGGTGAGATCCCGTCCAACGCGGCGGCCCTGGCCGACCCGGGCGTGCAGGCCGCCAACCCCGCGTACCCCATCGCCGCCAAGAACAAGCTGCGCGCGCGGCCGTCCAACGTCGCCGCCTACTCCCAGGTCAGCCAGGGCATCTACAGCAACGTCAACGCCGCGCTGACCGGGTCCGCCAGCCCGCAGTCGGCCCTGAGCGCCGCGAACAAGGCCATCGACCAGGCCCTGGGCCAGGGCGGCCTGTAGCCGAGCCGGGCGCCGGGCACACCGCCCGGCGCCCCCACCGGCCCCGCCTCGCGCCGTCCCACGCGACGGGGCCGCCGCCCCGGACCGTCCGCCCTCGCAGCCACCAGGAACCCGTATGCCGAACACCGCCACGCGCAGCGGCCCCGACGCCCCGCCGCCCGCACCTCCACCGGCCGAGGCCGCGGCCCGCAGGCCCGCCGCCTCCCAACTCCAGCGCCGCGGAGCCAGGTTGGGGTGGCTCTTCGCCTCACCCGCCCTGCTGGTCATCGCCGCCGTGCTGTTGTTCCCCATCGTCTTCTCCGTGGTCATGTCGTTCAGCAACGTCGACGTGACCGGCAGCGGTATCCACCTGTCCGGCACCACCACCGGCAACTACGGCATCCTGTTCGACTCCCCGCGCTGGCGCCACGCGCTGTACTTCACGGTGCTCTACACCATCGGCACGGTCGTCGTGGAGATCGTCCTCGGCACCGCCATCGCCCTGGTCCTGGAGCGGCTGAAGACCGGGCGCGGCTGGATGATGGCGCTGCTGCTGATGCCCTGGGCGATGATCACGGTCATCTCCGCCCAGCTGTGGGCGTACATCTACAACGGTGTGTACGGCGTGCTCAACTCCGTACTGCACCCGCTGATCGGCCACGACGTCAACGTGCTCGGCACCCCCGTCGAGGCCGCCGTGGCGATGGCCGCCGCCGACATCTGGAAGACCACACCGTTCGTCGCCATCATCGTGCTCGCCGGACTCGTCATGCTGCCCGGTGACATCGTCGAGGCCGCCCGCATCGACGGCGCGAGCGCCTGGACCACCTTCTGGCAGGTGCGGCTCCCGCTGCTGCGGCCCACCCTGGCGATCGCCGTGATGTTCCGCATCCTCCAGGCGTTCGGCCTGTTCGACCTGCCGTTCGTGCTGACCAACGGAGGACCGGGCACCAGCACCGAGTCGCTCGCGGTGCTCGGCTACCGCGTGCTGTTCACCGACCTGAAGTTCGGCCCCGGCGCGGCGGTGGCCACCAGCACCGCCGTCCTGGTGCTCCTCGGCTGCCTGCTGTTCCTCAAGGTCTTCCGCGCCCAGGTCGGAACCGAGGAGAACTGACATGACGACGACGCCCGATCCCCGTACGCCGTCCGTCCCCTGGCGCAAGCGCCCGGCGGCCCGCTGGCTCAACGGCACCAACCTGGCCGCGCTGCTCGTCGCGCTCTTCGTGGCACTGCCGCTGTACTGGCTGGTCAGCAGCTCCTTCAAGAGCACGACGGAGGTCGCCACCTCCGACCTGTTCCCGCACCGGCCGACCGGCGCCAACTACTCGTCCGCGTTCTCCACGTACCACTTCGCCACCTACATCGAGAACTCCGTGATCGTCGCCGTCGTCACCACCGTGCTGGTGCTCGCGCTCGGCACGTTCGCCGGGTACGCGATGGGACGGCTGCCGGTGCGCGGACGCGGCGGCATCATGGTGGCGCTGCTGATGATCTCGCTCTTCCCGACCGTCGCACTGGTCGCGCCGCTGTACCTGCTGATGCGCGACGTCGGCTGGCTCAACAGCTACCAGGGCCTGATCATCGCGTACACCGCGCTGGACCTGCCGTTCGCCATCTGGATCCTGCGCAACTACTTCCTCGCCATCCCCAAGGAGATGGAGGAGGTGGCGTGGATGGACGGCGCCTCGCCCGTGCGCACGGTGGTGTCGATCATCCTGCCGCAGGCGCTGCCCGGGCTGTTCACCGCCGGTGTGTTCACCTTCGTCGCCGCGTGGACGGAGTTCCTCGTCGCGCTGTCGCTGGACAGTGAGGACCGCTACCGCACGATCCCGGTGGGCATCGCCCTGTTCGGCGGGCAGTACACGACGCCCTACGGCACCATCTTCGCCGCGTCGGCCGTGGCGATGTTCCCCATCGCGCTGCTCGTGCTGATCTTCCGCAAGGCGGTCGTCTCCGGGCTGACGTCGGGTGCGGTCAAGGGGTAGGCGTCCAGGCCCTGTTGACCGGGGCGGGCCCGCCTGCGTGGTGGGCCCGCCACACCGACCCCCACCTGCGCCGTCACCTGTGCCGTCCGGAACTCCCCTCCCGCGCCCCCGCCCCGTGCCGCCCGGAAACCCCACGCTCCTCCGACGGAAAGGCACCACCGCTCCATGCTCCCGTTCCGCCCCGCGCCCTCCTGGCTCGCCGACGCCGTGCTCTACCAGATCTATCCGCAGAGCTTCGCCGACGCGAACGGCGACGGCATCGGCGACTTCGCCGGCATCGCCGCCCACCTCGACCACCTCGCCTGGCTCGGCGTCGACACCGTCTGGATCAACCCCTGCTTCGCCTCGCCGATGCGCGACGCCGGATACGACGTGTCCGACTACCTCACCGTCGCGCCGCGTTACGGCACCGACGACGACCTCGCGGACCTGGTGGAACGCGCCCGGCGACACGGCATCCGCGTCCTGCTCGACCTGGTCGCCGGACACACCGCCGTCGAACACCCCTGGTTCCGCGCCGCCGCCGACGACCCGTCCGACCACCGCTACGTGTGGGCCGACGCCGACCCGCTGCCGTCCGGCTTCGTGGCCTCACCCGGCACCCGCCCCGGCGGCTACCTGCCCAACTACTTCGACTTCCAGCCCGCCCTCAACTTCGGCTACGCGCGCCCCGATCCGGCCGAGCCCTGGCGGCAGCCGGTGGACGCCGAGGGCCCGCGGGCCAACCGGCGGGCGCTGCGCGCCATCATGGACCACTGGCTGACCCGCGGTATCAGCGGCTTCCGGGTCGACATGGCCTCCTCCCTCGTCAAGGACGACCCCGGCAAGAAGGAGACCGCGCGGCTGTGGACCGAGCTGCGCGGGTGGCTCGACGAGGCCCACCCGGACGCCGTGCTGCTGTCCGAGTGGGGCGACCCCGCGGTCTCGGTGCCGGCCGGGTTCCACGGCGACTTCTTCCTCCAGTTCGGCGGTGCGACCGACGGAGGCCCGCTGCGCTCGCTGTGGAACACCGGCACCGGCACCGACCGTGACGAATGGGATCCGGTCCCCTGCTACTTCGGCGCCGCCGGAAAGGGCTCGTTCGCCGGCTTCGCCGCCGCGTACGCCGAAGCCACCGAAGCCATCGGCGAGCCCGGCCACATCGCGCTGCCGACCTCCAACCACGACTTCTCCCGCCTCGCCTGCGCCCCGCGCGACGCGGCCCAACTCCCCGCCGCCTACGCCTTCCAGCTCACCTGGCCGACGCTGCCCGCCATCCACTACGGCGACGAGATCGGCATGCGGTACGTGCCGGGCCTGCCGGACGTCGAGGGCAGCGTGCTGACCCCGCGCTACAACCGCGCCGGAAGCCGCACGCCGATGCAGTGGGACGACGGCCCCGGCGCCGGGTTCTCCACCGCGCCGCCCGAGCGGTTCTACCTGCCGCTCGACCCCGACCCGGCCCGCCCCAGCGTCGCCGCCCAGCGGCGCGACCCCGGCTCGCTGCTGCACACCGTCCGCGAACTGATCCGGCTGCGCCGCACCACACCGGACCTCGGCTCCGGGAGCCCGGTGCGTGTGCACAACGACGGCTATCCGCTGGTGTATTCACGCGGCGAACACCACCTCGTCGTCGTCAACCCCAGCGACCGCACCGCCACCGCCCCGCTGCCCGACCCCGCCCACGCCCGCGCCACCCGGCTGATCGGCGAGGGCGTCACCGTCGGCCCGGACGGCATCAGCGCGGGCCCGTTCGGCTACGCGGTGCTGCGCCACTGACACCCGGCCACGTGGGGCCCGACGGCACTAGGGTGGCGCGATGGCCCTGTATCCAGCGACCGAACCGTACACACACGGCATGCTCGACGTCGGGGACGGCAACCGGCTCTACTGGGAGGAGTGCGGCAACCCGCGTGGCAAGCCCGCGGTCATGCTGCACGGCGGCCCCGGTTCCGGTTGCGTCCCCGGCTTCCGCCGCTACTGCGACCCGGCGGCCTACCGCATCGTGCTGTTCGACCAGCGGGGCTGCGGGCGTTCCACCCCGCACGCGAGCGCGTACGACACCGACATGAGCGTCAACACGACGGCGCACGCCCTCGCCGACCTCGAACGCCTGCGGCTGCACCTGGGCATCGACCGCTGGCTGGTGTGGGGCGTGTCCTGGGGATCCGTGCTGGGACTGCGGTACGCGCAGACCCACCCGGAGGCGGTCTCCGAGGTCGTCCTGACCGCCGTGGCGACCGGCTCCAACCCCGAAGTGGCCTTGCTGACCAGGGGACTCGGCACGGTCTTCCCCGAGGCGTTCGAAGCGTTCCTCGCCGAACTGCCCGAGGGCGACCGCGACGGCAACCTCGCCGCCGCCTTCAACCGCCTCCTGGAGTCGCCCGATCCCCACGTGCGGGACCGCGCGGCCCGGGCCTGGACCGACTGGGAGACCGCGACCGTCCCGGCGCCACCCCGCTCCGTCCCCCGTTTCGAGAACCCTGACTTCCGGAGGGGATTCGCCCGGACCGTCACCCACTACTGGGGCAACGACCACTTCCTCGGCGAGGGCAACGACGAGGGTGTCGTCCTGCGCGACGCGGGCCTGCTCGACGGCATCCCCGGCACGCTCGTCCAGGGCAGCCTGGACTTCGGCAACCTGCTCGGCACGGTGTGGCGGCTCCACCACGCCTGGCGGGGAAGCGAGCTGATCGTGGTGGACGACGTCGGCCACTCGATGGGGGAGTCCGGCATGGTCGACGCGCTGATCGCCGCGACGGACGGGTACGCGCGCCGCTGAGTCCGTCGGCCCACCGGAGACACGGGCGCCGCTGAGACCGACGGGCCACGAGCCAGGCAGCAGGGCACCCCCGGTTCAGCTTCGCATTAGGTTCGCCTAACCTAAGCGGGTTCTTGTTCACGTCATCCGCTGCGGAGCTGAGTCGTCGATGCTGCCTACGTTTGTGATCGGTCTGCGGGAGGGGTTGGAGGCCGCGCTGATCGTCAGCATGATCGCGGCCTTCCTCAGACGGCAGGGTCGTCGCGACATGCTCCGCTGGGTGCTGCTCGGGGTGGCCGCGGCGGTGCTGCTGTGCGTCGGCGTCGGCCTGGTCCTGGAGGCGGTCTCCTCCAACCTGCCGCAGCGGCAGCAGGAGGGCCTGGAGACCGTGATCGGCGTCCTCGCGGTCGGCATGGTCACGTACATGGTGATCTGGATGCGCCGCCACTCGCGCGACCTCAAGGCGCAGTTGGAGGGCCTGGCCGCGGACGCGATGGACCGCGCGGCGGGCGGCGGGGCGTCGCGCGCGATGGTGCTGATGGCGTTCCTCGCGGTGCTGCGCGAGGGCTTCGAGACCGTGGTCTTCCTGCTGGCCGCGTTCAACGAGACGTCCGACCGGGCGGGCGCCGCCGGGGGCGCGGTCGCGGGCATCCTGGTCGCGGTCGCCCTGGGCTGGGGGATCTACCGGGGCGGGGTCCGGCTGAACCTGTCGAGGTTCTTCCGCGTCACCGGGCTCGTCCTGGTGCTGGTGGCCGCGGGACTCGTGGTCAACGCCCTGCACACCGCGCACGAGGCGGGATGGCTCGACGCGGGTCAGGGCACGACCGTCGACCTGAGCGCACTGGTGAGTCCCGGCTCGGTCCAGTCGGCCCTGCTGACCGGCATGCTCGGCATCCAGCCGCACCCCGTGGTCGTCGAGGTCGTCGGATGGCTGGTCTACCTGGTGCCGGTGGGCCTGTACGTGGCGTGGCCGCCGGGGCGGGTGCCGTCCCGGCGCACGGTGGCCCGGCTCGGGGGAGCGCTGGGCGCCGTGTTCGCGGTCGGCGCGCTGGCGCTGGCCGCGGCGGCGCCTGGGCGTCCCTCCGGCGGCGCGGTCACCGGCAGCGGCGCTTCGGGCGTGCGGCTGACGGAACGCACCGCCGAGCGGATCACCGTCGTGACCCGGCCGCGCAGCCCCGCGGCGAAGCCCACGGCGGCGGGCGCACCGGTCACGATCACCCTGCGGCGCGCGGGCACGCAGGCGCACGCGGGCGTCGAGACCGCCGTCTACCGCGCCTCCCGGCCCGGTTCGGCCACCGCGGGACGGCCCGCCACCGTGACCTGGGAGCAGGCGGCGGCCCTCAACGGCGGGCGCCTGCCGCTCGGCGTGCGCCCCGCGAGCGGCGGCGGCCCGACGGTCTCCCTCACGTACGCGGACACCGACGACCTCACCGTGTGGATCGCACCGCGCACCGGCCGCGTCGTCGACCTGCGCTGGACCGAGACGGTGACCGGCGCCCTGACCGGCACTCAGGTGGGTACCGTCGGGCTCGACCAGCCGGTCGCCACCGCTTCCAGCGGGCTGCCCGCCGACGTCGTGGCGAGGGCCTCGGCCGCCGCGCGCCATGACGCGCACACCTTCGATCTCCGCGCCGGTCTGCTCGCGTGGGCCGCCGGACTCGCGGTCGTGGCCGCCTTGGCGCTGGTCACCGCCGCGGTGGCCGCGTTCGGGCGGCGCAGCGATGCCGCCGCCCCCGAGGGGGCCCCGGTTCCGGAGTCCTCGACCCGGTAAGTTAGCTTAGCCAAACCTAACCCTCACCACCCTCTTTCGTTCACGGAGTCACCCATGTCCTCTCGCCCCGGCAGACCCACCCGCCTCCTCGCCGCCGCCACCTGCCTCCTCGGCCTGGGCGGTGCCCTGACCGCCTGCGGCGGCAGCACGCACGGGCACAGCACGTCCTCGGCCAAGGCGGCCGGCGGCGACCCGCGCAAGGCCGTCGTCGACATCACCGCGGCCGACGGGTGCAGTGTGAACACGCGGTCCTTCCCCGCCGGGGCCCTCACGTTCAACGTCACCAACAAGGACGCCACCGCGGTCAGCGAGGTGGAACTGCAGAGCGGCGCCCGCATCGTGGGCGAGAAGGAGAACCTGCCGCCCGGCTTCTCCGGCAGCTTCTCGGTGAACGTCGACGCCGGCAGCTACACCCTGTACTGCCCGGGCGCGCAGCAGGAGAACACGCCCCTCACGGTGACCGGCAAGTCCGCCTCCGGCGGCGACACCGCGACCGGCACCCTGCTCGCTCAGGGCACCAAGCAGTACGCCACGTACGTCACCGGCCAGGTCGGCTACCTCGTGCAGACCAGCGAGGCCCTCGACAAGGCGCTCCAGGGCACCGACCTGGCGGCAGCCCAGCAGGCCTACATGAAGGCCAGGCCGTACTACGAGAAGATCGAGCCGGTCGCCGAGTCCTTCACCGTCGGCAAGGACAACCTCGACGCCGACATCGACGCGCGCACCGGCGACGTCCCGGCGGCGCAGTGGGAAGGTTTCCACCGCATCGAGCAGGGCCTGTTCCAGGACAAGAGCCTCAAGGGCCTGACCGGTTACGGCTCGGGCCTGGTGGCGAACGTCAAGAAGCTCCAGACGCTGACGACCGGCCTGACCTACAAGCCCTTCGAACTCGCCAACGGCGCGCAGGAACTCCTCGACGAGGTGGCCAGCAGCAAGATCACCGGTGAGGAAGAGCGCTACTCGCACATCGACCTGCTCGACTTCCAGGCCAACGACGAAGGCGCGGAGCAGGCGTTCGCGTCCCTCCAGCCCGCCCTGACCAAGATCGACCCGCAGCTGACCCGCACCATCGCCACGGCCTTCGGCTCGCTGGACAAGCTGGTCGACTCCTACCGCACCGGCTCCAACGCGTCCGGTTTCCAGCTCTACACGACGCTGAACGACACCGACAAGCACAAGCTGGCCGCCGCCGTGAAGGCCGTCCAGGAGCCGCTGTCCCAGGTCGCGGGCAAGGTCGCCAACAGCTGACGACCGCGGTGCGGGCGCGCCACCCCTGAGGCGCACGACACCACCAGCACGCCACGCCACGAGCCATCCCACGCCCTGCCCGGACCGCGCGCCGCGATCCGGGCAGGGCGCCGAGCCCGCAGACGGAAACCACGAACATGAGTAGCAAGTCAGTGCCGAGCAGACGCAACCTGCTGGGCGCCGCCCTGGGCGCGGCGGCCGCCGGTGCCGCAGGCTACGCGGTGGCGCACGAGACCGGCCACGCGGGCGGTTCGCCGGCCGCCGCGCGGACGCAGGAACCCGTCCCCTTCTACGGCGCCCGGCAGGCCGGCATCGCCACCCCCGCCCAGGACCGGCTGGCCTTCGCCGCGTTCGACATCACCGCCACCGATGCCGAGTCCGTGCAGGTCATGCTCGGCACCTGGGCGGCCGCGGCGGCCCAGATGACCCGGGGCCTGCCGGTCGGCGCCGACGACCGCAACACCCAGTCGCCACCGGTGGACACCGGGGAGGCGGAAGGCCTCGGCCCGGCGCGGCTCACCGTCACCGTGGGATTCGGACCCACGTTCTTCGACGAGCGCTTCGGCCTGTCGCACCACCGGCCCGCCGCCCTCGCCGACCTTCCCACGCTCCCCGGCGACGGCTCGCTCCAACCGGAACGCAGCGGTGGCGACCTGTGCGTGCAGGCCTGCGCGGACGATCCCACGGTGGCGTTCCACGTCATCCGCAACTTCGCCCGGCTGGCCCGTGGCACCGCGGTCATCAGGTGGTCGCAGCTCGGCTTCGGCCGTACCTCCTCGACGTCCCAGGCCCAGCAGACCGAGCGCAACCTCATGGGATTCAAGGACGGCACACGCAACATCAAGTCCGAGAGCGGCACGGACATGGCGGACTACGTGTGGGTCGGCAAGGAGACCGACCAGTCGTGGATGCGCGACGGCAGCTACCTCGTGGCCCGGCGTATCCGGATGCTCATCGAGTCCTGGGACACCGACAGCCTCGCCGACCAGCAGAACGTCTTCGGCCGATTCCGCACCAGCGGCGCACCCCTGACGGGACACGGCGAGTTCGACACACCGGACCTGAACGCCAAGGGCCGCGACGGGCAGCCCGTCATCCCCGCCGGAGCCCACATCCGGCTGGCGAGCCCGTCGAGCAACAACGGCCAGAAGATCCTGCGGCGCGGCTACTCCTACACCGACGGCATCGACGCCACCACGGGCCTGCTGGACGCCGGGCTGTTCTTCCTCGCGTACCAGAAGGACCCCCGCAAGCAGTTCGTGCCGATCCAGACCCGACTGGGCCGGCAGGACAACCTCAACGAGTACATCCGGCACACCGGCAGCGCGCTGTTCGCCGTCCCGCCCGGTCTGAAGGGCGCGGGGGACTGGTGGGGCAAGTCGCTGTTCGCGTGAACGCCGGCACCGGGCACCGGGCACCGGCGTTCACGCGGGTCCGGCGCCTCACACCCGGGCTCGCTGCCTCACCCCCGGGCCGCGCCTGTGGGAAGGCGCAGCAGCGGCGCGGCGTGCAGGTCCGGGCGGACGCGGGTCAGCCGGGACCTGAACTCGACCGCGTCCCGGCCGCGCAGGCCCAGGCCCTCGGCGGCGCAGCGGAACGTGGCGTAGCGGGCGGTGGGATGCCGTGCGGTGACGCCCGCCGCCCACGCGTCCAGCGCCGCCAGCGCGCCGCGCACCCCGCCCCCGGGCGCGCCGTCGCCGACTCCGCTCCTCAGCTCCGCCGCCCGATCCCTTTCGCGTTGCACTTCGTCGAACCCGCAGACCCGCAGGGCGACGTGCTCGGCGTCGCGCAACGTCGGGCACTGCCGCGCGTACAGGGCGTGCGCGAGGCGGTTGAGGCTCAGCACGGTGGCGAGCGGAAGGCGGAAGACCGCGGCGCTCGTCCGGGTCAGCGGCACCGGGCGGCTGGTGTCGCGCACGAGGCAGCCCCCGCGCAGACCACCGGCCGCCGCCGCGAGCAACGCGCTGGCCTCGGAAGGATGCCAGTCGAAGACCCCGGACACCGCACGGCAGTGCTCCGCCGTGAGCGTGAACGTGTCGTCGCCCAGTCGCGGTGACAGCACTTCCTCGGGGATCTCGCCGTCCAGACCGGGTCCGGCCACGTGGACTCGCGTGGCGACGCCCGCGGTGGCGCAGGCGGCGACCACCAGGGCGTCCGGCAACGGACTGAGCAACGTGGGCTCGTCCCCCCGGGCGAGGACGTCACCGCCCACGTCCACGACGTCCACCCGCCCGGCGCCGTGGTGCTCCACGACCTCCTGGATCTGCCGGGCCAGCCCGGGCACGCCGCCGTACGGGTCCAACAGCCCGATGTCCGAAGCGAGTTCGGCGGACAGACGCGGAAGCGTCGATCCGGCGGGTGCGACGGGGCGGGTGTCCGGCGTGAACAACGGGACGTGCGGCGTGAGGTGGCGCAGCCCGGTGAAGTCGGCGGCTGCGCGCGGACCCGGTACGGGGTCCACCACCAGGCGTTCCCACGAGTAGCTCAGCATCACGACCGGCCGGTCCGGGTACAGGGCGTGCGCGACGACGGCCGTGCCGATGGGGTCACCACCGCCACCGGCCGCTATCACGACGCGCTTGCCGGGGTGCCGCAGGGATCCGGTCACGAGGCGTCCCGTTCCCCGGCGGAGCGGTTCAGCGCTCGGCCTTCGCGGTCAGGCCGGAGATGCGCACCGGCTCGCCGATCGCCTTGCGGGCCCGGGCGTTGCCGTGGTGCAACCCCTCGTAGTACGCACGGTCCCGCTCGATCACCTCCGGCGAGAACAGCATCCAGGACAGGATGTCCCGGTATTTGAAGCCGTCCGGGGTCAGCTGGACGCGGTCGGTGGGAAGCCTGCGCAGCAGCCCCAGTTCCTCGGCCGCGCCGAGCACCGGCTCGAAGAGGTGGGCGGACTCCCGGTACCCGAACCGGTCCAGCTCGCGCAGGTCCAGGTCGAACAGGTCGAGCACCAGGCGCTTGCGCATGCGTTCCTCGTCCGTGAGCACGAAACCGGTGCGCGGGGTCAGTGTGTGCTCGCGCGCCGACCTGATGTACTCGCCCACCTCGGCCATGCTCGGCTTGACCGCGCCGACCATGTAGTCGACGGTGCTGCTGTAGCTGCGCGCCCCCGCGCCGAGGCCCAGCAGCGGGACGCCGTGGAACGTCAGCACCTTCTGCTGGTAGCCGCCGCGTCCCAGCCGCTTGTAGCGGACGTTGGACTCCTGGACGTAACCCGCCTGCTTGAAGCGCTCGTTGGCGTAGTCGTAGCGCTCGTAGAGCCCCGGATCCCACATGTACTGGTACTTGCCGGTCCTGGAGAACCAGGCGTCGGGGCGGACCGTCAGGAAGTAGGTGCTGATGGTCTCCGGTGCCAGCAGGGCGAGTTCGTCCACCGAGTGCCGCCAGCTCGCGTCGGTCTGGCCGGCGAATCCCATGATGAGGTCGGTGGACAGGTTCGGCAGTTCCAGGTCGCGGACGATGGCGACGGCCTCACGGATCACCCGCTCGTTGGCCTGCCCCCGCCCGGCGGCGCGGATCTCCTGCGGCACGAGCGACTGGATGCCGATGTTCGCCCGGGTCAGGCCCATCGCGATGAGCCCGCGCAGGGTCGCCGGCTCGTTGACGATGGAGTCCGGGGTCGCCTCGATGGCGACCTCCTCCACCGTGCTGCGCCAGTTGGGGTAGACCTCGTCGAGGGTGGCGAAGAGCTGCTCGAAGTGGCGTGGGCCCAGCAGGCTCGGGGTGCCGCCCCCGATGTAGACGGTCCGCAGCCGCCGGCTCTGGATGACCTCGGTGTGATCGCGGATCTGCGTGCACAGCGCGTCCATGTACGCGTCGTACACGTCGGCGTCCTCGGAGATGACGGTGTAGAGGTTGCAGAACCCGCATTTGTAGCGACAGAAGGGGACGTGCAGATAGAGGTTGAGCTCGGGGACCGTGTGGTGCGTTAAGTCGCGCGCCCAGATGTCGTCGGCACGCAGCGAATCGGGCAACGGCCGGTAGGCCGAGCGGGAGGGATAGGCGTAGTTGAACGGTGGAATGACCCCCTCCGCCAGATAACCGGCGAGTTCGTCCCTGACGTTGTTCACAGGTGCCCTCCTTGTTTTCTCCGTGCTTTTCGTGGTGCGCGGCCTCAACGGAATGGCCGGGGCGGGGTGCGGGAGCGGCTCGATGGTGTCGCCGTGTCGTGCGAAAGAGCGGAGCGCGCCGGGGTGATGGGCGGGAAACCGCTCTCCGACGGGCGAGCGGGAAACCGCTCTCCGACGGGCGAGCGGGAAACCGCTCTCCGACGGGCGGAACACAGGCCGTTCGCGCACGGTGGGGCGCGGGAAGCCGCCGGGGGCGAGGCGCGCGGACGGGTGTCGCGCCCGGGCCGAGAACCTCGGCGGCAGAAGCCCGAAAAGGCCCCGGGCGGCTGCCTCGACAAGTAAATACACGTCAGGTGACGTGCCGACAGGCCCGGATGCTACGAGTCGTCACATTGCCTCGCACATCCCGCTCGTGTCTTCCTACGAACCTCGTCCTCGATGCCGGTTCGGGGGATCGGCCGTGCCACACTGCGAAACCGGCGCTGAACGCGGAAGGCTTCCGCCGCGCCGATCCGTGAGGTCTCCGCATCGCGGAAAACCCGAGGTCTGATCGGGTGGGTGAATTGCGCGGAACCGCAATCACCAGGAATTTCACGTCAGTTGGAACCGGTGGCCGAAGAGCGCGCCACCATGGACACGGGGGCGGTGAGAACGCTGTGACCGGACGAGCCGGTGTGCGCGAGCCTGTGGGATTACGGGCCGTACTGGACGTGACCGGGCCCTGGCTGCCGCTGATCTCGTTCCTGGCCCGGCTGCCGGCCGGACTGTGCCCCACCGGGACCCTGGTGATGGTGACCTCGCTGGGCGGCATTCGCCGGGCGGGCCTGGTGGCCGGATGCCTGTGGGCCGGTCAGGCGGCCGGTGGACCGTTCATCGGCCGTCTCGCGGACCGCCGCGGACAGCGCCCGGTCCTCCTCACCGCTTCCCTGCTCAACGCGACGGCCACCGCCGCGCTGGTCGCGTCCGCGCTCGGCTCCCGGCCGACGGCGGTCCAGGCCGTGTGCGCGACGGTGGCGGGCCTGACCGTGCCGCAGGTCGGTCCGCTCTCGCGCAGCCGCTGGGTCGGGCTGGTGCGAGGACGCCCCGACGCACCGGCGCTCGCGGCCCGGGCGGTGTCACTGGACACCACGCTCGACGAAGTCGGATTCATGGTCGGCCCGGCCCTGGTGGGCGTGCTGGCGCTGCTCGTCGGCCCGGCGGCGGGTGTCGGCTGCGCCGCCGTGCTCATGCTGGTGTTCGGCACGGCCTTCGCTCTGCACCCGACCGCCCCGCCCGGCGCACCGGCGGCGCCGGACCGCACCGAGCCGTTGCTGTCCCCTTCGCTCATCGCGCTGTGCGGCATCGCCGTGTCGCAGGGCTGCCTGTGGGGTGCCACCAACGCCGGGATCAACGCGCTGGCCCACGGCCCGGGGGAGCAGGGGGTCGCCGGGCTGGTGTGGAGCGCGATGGCGGTCACCAGCACCCTGGCGGGCCTGGCGGTGACGGTACGGTCCCGGGGCCCGGCGACAGCACGGCAGTTGCGGACCGCGGTGGCCTGCGAGGCGGTGCTGACGTGCTCTCTGCTGTGGGTGCGCGGATTCGCCGGGGCCACCGCCGCCGTGGCCGCGATCGGATGCGCCGTGGCCCCGCTGCTCATCGCGGTCTTCGGGCTCGCCGCGCGGACCGCCCCGGCCGCCCGGATGGGCGAGGCGATGACCCTGCTGGGCAGCGGGCTGATCGCGGGGCAGGGGATGGCCGCGATGGCGGCGGGCCAGGTGGCGTCCGCCCACGGTCCCGGCTGGGCCTTCGGCCTGGCCTGCGCCGCCGGAGCGTGCGCGTCCGCCGCGGCCTTCGGCTTCGTGCGGACCGGTGTGCGGCGGCCGGTGGCCGTCGACCCCACGACGACCGGTCCCACGACCACCGACCCCTTGATCCCACCGCAACGGGCCGCTCCGTCCGAAGGAGGAACATGACACCGCGCCAGAAACCGGCGCTCCTGGTGATCGAGGCGCTGGCGACGGCCGGCGAGTACCTCCTCGACTCCGCGCGACGCCTCGGCCTGCGCGTCTTCGTGGCCACCCACGCGGACGTCTTCGCGGCCTACCCGCCTGCCCTGCGCGCACGGATCGACGGTGTCGTGTTCACCGACTTCGGCGACCCGGACGCCGCGGTGAGGGAACTGGGCGAATTCTGCCGGGCCGCCGGGGTGGGAGCCGTGGTGGCGTGCTGGGAGTTCACCTCACCCCTGGCCGCCGCGCTCGCCGCCGAACTGGGGCTGCCGGGGAACGACCCGACGCGTGCGCACGGCTGCCGCAACAAGCTGAGGATGGCCGAGTTGTTCCACCGCCACGGTGTGCCCGCCCCGCGAACCGTCCCCACGGAGCGTGACGGCGACCCGGTCCGTACTGCCGAGGCGGCGGGGATCGGCTACCCGCTCGTGGTGAAACCGGCGGAGGAGGCCGGGTCCATGGGGGTGTCCGTGGTCGCCGGACCGGACCGACTGCCCGCGGCGGTACGGCTGGCCCGCTCCTGGCCCGTGGAGTTCTCCCACGGGTTCCCCCTCGACGACACCGCACTGCTCCAGGAGTACGCGGACGGCGCGGAGTTCAGCGTGGAGACCGTCGTGTGGTCGGGACGCGCCCAACACGTCGCGATCACCGCGAAGTTCACCACAGGCGACGGCAGCCGCGCCGAACTCGGGCACACCGTCCCCGCCGCACTGGACCCGGCGGACGCACGGCTGCTGTGCTCCGCGGTGGACGCGGCGCTGGAGGCACTCGGTGTGACCGACGGCCCGGCCCACACGGAGGTGAAGCTCACCGGCGACGGCGCGGCCCGCGTCATCGAGGTGGCCGCCAGACCGCCCGGCGGTCACATCGTCCGGCTGGTACGGCTCGCCCGGGGCGTCGACCTGACGGCGGCTCAGATCAAGGTGGCGTTCGGATCGGAGCCCGACCTGGAACCGCGAGCGGACGGCGCCGCCGCCATCCGCTTCGTGACCTCACCGCACGCCGGAGTGCTCACCGCCGTCCACGGCCTGCCCCGCACGGGGGACGTGGTGGGCGCCGCGCGGGTGACCGACGTGGCGATGTACACCGAGCCCGGCGCGGCGGTGACCGGTCCACGGGACAACCTCGGCCGCCTCGGACACGTGATCCTCGAAGCGGCCTCCGCCCGGGAGGCCGACGCGGCGGCGGCCGTCGCGATGGCGGGAGTGGTCGTGGACGTCGACCCCGCCGGAGCCGACGACACAGCGGAAGCCACGGCCGGGCGGACGACGCAGTCCGGGACGACCAAGACCAGGACCATGACCGTGACGACGGATTCGGAGTGACGCGGTGCGACGCATAGCCTTCCTGCGGTCGGTCGAGATCGAGAGAGCCGTTCCCCACATCGGCCTGATCGCCCCCGACCTGGAGGCGGCAGGCGCGGTGGCGGGACTGTTCCACACCGACGGGGAGTGCGCCGAGGGGGAGTTCCCCGGCGAGGCGCGGAGGATCCCCGCGGACGCCTCGCCCGGGTGGATCGCCGACACCATCGAGGCCTGGGGCGCGGACGGCTACGTCTCGCTCTCCCTCCCCGACGAGAACGCGCTGCGCGACGCGGTCGTCGGAGAGATCCTCGCCGACCGCGGCATCCCCGGGGTGACGCACTCCGTACGCGCCACGGCCCTGTTGGCCAACAAGCACGAGACCAAGGTCGCGGTGTCGGCGGCGGGCCTCACCACCCCACCGGGCCTGCTGATGGACGGCGACCTGCTGGCGGGACGCAACCTGCCCGTCCCCGCCTACCGCGACGCCTTGCGACGACGGGCCGCCGCGCTCGGATTCCCGCTGCTGACCAAGCCGTTGTGGGACAACCTCAGCAGCGGCATCCGCTTCCTGCGCGACGCCGAGGCGCTCGACGCCTACCTGAAGGAGCCGTACGACGGCAACGCGGTCCTGGAAACCTGCCTGACCGGTGAACTGTGCTCGGTGGAGATCGTCGGCCGGGACGGCGAGTACCTCGTCCAGCCGTTGGTGTGGAAGGGCCGCACCGGCGGCGAACCGTCCTTCCTCTTCGGCCAGTTGCGGCACTGCGCGCCACGACCCACGAGGGAACGGCTCTTCGGACCGGTGGCGAAGCGGTTGGTGACCCTGTGCCGGGAGCTGGACCTGAACGGTGTCGTCGAGGTGGAGATGATCCACGCCGACGGCGCGTTCCACGTCATCGAGATCAACCCCCGGATCTCCGGTTCCACCGCCATGTCGATCGCGGCCTCGGAGTGCAACACCTACGCCTGCCTGCTGCACATGCTGCTCGGCGACTGGTCCGCGTACCGCGCCGGTCTGCGCACGCGGCGCCGCAGGTGGTCGCTGGAGTTCCCGGTGGGCCACGTCACCCCGGAGTTCGAGCGGGCGGCGCGGGCCGAGCTGGACGTGGTGAGGGTGAGCAACCTCGTCATCGACGGCCGGGACCACGGCGGCAACATGGTGCTGGCCTGCGCCTACGGCGAGGAGGAGCGGCTGCTGCGCGGGCTGGAGCGGCTGGAGTCGCGGTTCGGCACCATCGGCCGTGGGGTCGTCGAGGAGGTCGAGGACGTGGTGTCCCGTCACTGCCGCACGCCGGCCGAGACCGCACCGGCCACGCCATGACGACCCGTACGGACCGCCCGGCCGCCGCCGGACGGCGCACCGGATCGCGACTGGGCCTGCCCGAACTGGCGGGCCACGGGCGCCTGGTGGGCGCCAACCTCATCGACAGCCTGGGCACCGGACTGGTGCTGGCCTTCACCGTGGTCTACTTCGCCAGGACCACGTCGGTCCCGCTGGCGCAGATCGGCACCGCGCTGAGCCTCGGGCGGCTGCTGTCCCTTCCGGTACCGGCACTGGTCGGCCCGCTGCTCGACCGCTACGGACCGCGTCGCGTCGCGGTGGCGGCCAACCTGGTCTGCGCGGTGGGATTCCTCGGTTTCCCGGCCGCGCGCTCGCTCTGGTCGATCGTGCTGACGCAACTGGTCGTCCAGGCCGGGACCACCGCGTACTGGACGTCCAGCCGCTCGCTGGTGGCACTGGCCGCGTCGGCCCCGCAGGAGCGCCCCCGATGGTTCGCGCTGGTGTCCGCGCTGCGCAACACCGGCATGGGACTCGGCGCCCTGGTGTCGTCCGCCACCGTGGACGTCGCGGGCGCGACCGGGCTGCGTGCGGTCGTCGTCGCCAACGCGCTCACCTTCGTGGCGGCGGCGGTGCTGATCGCCGCCTGGTCTCCTGGGTCCACTTTAACTGGGCCGATGGATAAAGGAATTGACGTCGAATCAAGCGGCTTCGGGTACAAGGCGGTTCTCCGGGACCGCGTCTACCTGCGGCTGGTGGCCGCCAATCTCGCCTACGTGCTCGGCGCGATGATGCCGTCGGTCCTGCTCGCGGTCTACGTGACCGCGAGCGTCCGCTCGCCCGCCTGGCTGGTCGGCGTACTCCTCGCACTCAACACGGCGGTCGTGGCGACCGCGCAGACCTCGACGTACCGGTTGCTGGAACGCCACCGGCTCTCCCGGATCGCCGCGGCGGGACTGGCGGCCGACGCGGTCGCGTTCGTCCTGTTCGCCCTCGTCCCGTCGGGCGGTGGGGTCCTCGCGGGGGCGTGCCTCGTCTCCGCCACGCTGGTGTTCACCGCCGCGGAGGTCGTCGGATCGCCGTCGCTGAACGAACTGAGCGTGCGCCTGTCCGCGCCGCACCTGCACGGGCGTTACCAGGCGGTCTACCAGATGTCGTGGGCCGTCGGCGGCGCCCTCGCGCCCGCGCTGCTGACCGGACTGCTGGCCCTCGGGCCGCTGTGGCCCTGGATCGCGCTGGCCCTCGGCAGCGCGGGGGCGGCGGCCGTCGCGCTCACCCTGGACGGCCGCCAGGTCGATGCCGCCACGTAACAGCGCACCCGGCGCGGGAGAGCCGCAGCGGCATGCCATCAGGTCCGCGAGGACGAGGACGACGAACACGAGCCGGGAGCACACACCATGCGGGTCCACAGCGTCGACGCCATGACCGACGTCGATCCCACGGCCTGGGACGGCCTCGCCGCACCGGCGAGCTTCTACGCCACGCACGGCTGGCTCGCCTCCCAGGAGGACCCGGACACCGGGCCACGCCACTTCGTCGTGGAGACGGACACCGGCCGCCCGCTCGGCGCCGTCGCCACCTACCTGTGCCGCCGCGTGGCCAACCCTAACTACCGGGTGGGCGCGCTCTTTCCCGACCTGACGGACCTGACGACGCCTCAGGGGCGACCGGTGCTCCTGGCCGGCGGCACCCAGGGGTACCACCACCCGCTGCTGATCGCCCGCGACCTCACCACCGCCGACCGGCGGCGGGTGCTGGACCTCCTGGTGGCGGCCGTACGCGAGTACGCGCGCGAGTCGGCCGACGGCGTCACGTGGTGGCTCTACCTGCCGGACGGCGACGCGAGAGAACTCGCCCGGTGCCTCGGCACGGCACCGCGTCTGGTGCGCGGTGACTGCGCCATCCACCTGCCGGGCGACTCGTTCCACGACTTCCTCGCCGCCTTCCCCTCCCGGCGTCGCCGGATCCTGCGCCGCGAGGACGAGGCGTTCGAGGCGGCAGGACACGAACTGCGGCGACTGCCGTTGTCCGCGTGCTGGCGGGAGGCCGGGGCCCTGCTGGCCCGCACCCAGCGGCGCTACGGCCATCGCGTGGACGACGAGGAGATGGCCACGCTGCTGCGGCGGCAGTCCGAGGCCACCGGGGACTCCGGCACGGTGCACGGATGCTTCGCCGACGGCCGCATGGCCGGCTTCTGCCTCACCTACGCCGTCGGCGACACCCTGTACGCGCGGGCCTCCGGCTTCGACTACGGCCGACTCGGCGGTGCCAAGGAGCACTTCAGGGTCTGCTACTACGATCCCGTCCGCCTCGCCTACGCCACCGGACGGCACACCTACCACCTGGGCGTCGGCTCGTACCGCACCAAGACGCTGCGGGGCGCGGCCGTCACGCCGCTGTGGGCGCTGTGCGACGGCGACCCGCGCTGGACCCGTGAGGCCGCGGCCGACCACAACGCCACCACCGCCCGCACCCTTCTCGCGGACATCCCGCCGCACGCCCTGCGGGACCCGTCCTCGTGGCCGCTCGTCGGCCTGCGCGGCACGACCTCCGCCGTCTTCTACGTCTCGTAGTACCTTTTGTTCGGTATGACGCCCCGAAGGCACGCCGGTGCGACGCGGTCGGCCGGGTGCGGGCGGGGGTCGACGAGGCGGAAGGGCGGTGGCAGGTGGCAGGCGATGCGCACGGGGACGGGCGACGGCGTGCCCGGGGCGAGCTGGAGGGCGAGGTGCTGGCCGCGCTGTGGGCGGCCGGCGAGCCCGTGACGGCCGCGGCGGTCCACGAGCGGATCGGTGGCGGCACCGCGTACACCACGGTCCTGACCATCCTGACGCGGCTGTGCGGCAAGGGCCTGGTGACCCGGCGGCGGGAGGGGCGCAGCCACCTGTACGTGCCGGTCGACGACCAGCCGGGGCTGGCCGCGGCGGGCATGCACTCGTTGCTCGACGAGGGCGGTGACCGCGCGCAGGTGCTGGCCCGCTTCGTGTCGGAGCTGTCCGCCGAGGACGAACGGCTGCTGGAGCGGCTGCTGCACGGCGACGCCCGCGGGCAGGGGTGACGTCGTGTTCTGGCCGTTGCCGATGTACCTGCCGCTGCTGGTGAGCACGGTGCTGGCGCTGGTCGCACCATGGGCGGGCCGCAGGATGCCACCGCGGACGGGGGCGTGGGCCATGGCCGGCGCGGCGGTGGTGGCCGCGGGGACCTGGGTGACGCAGCTGGCGATCCTGGCGTTCACCGCCGTGAGCCGGTTTCCGCTGGTGGCCGCGCGCGGGCGCTGGTCGGTGGGGGTGCTGGCGGCGGAGGACCCGGTCAGCCGTGAGGTCGCCGCGGTCTGCGCCGGGGTGGTGCTGACCGTGGCGGTCAGCGTGTCGGTGGCGTCGTGGCGGCGGGGCCGGGCGATGGTCGGAGCCTGGCGGGAGTGCCGACGGCTCGCGACGGGCGGGGACCTGGCCGTCCTCGACGACCCGGTGCCGACCGCGTTCGCCGTGCCGGGCCGCCCGGGGCGGGTGGTGGTCTCGTCGGGAATGCTGCGGTTGCTGGACGCGCCGGAGCGCCGGGCCCTGCTGGCCCACGAGCGGGCGCACCTGCGCCACCGGCACCACCTGTTCCTGCTGGTCCTGCATCTGGCCGCGGCGGTCACCCCGTTGCTGCGGCCGGTGGAGCGGGCCGGGGCGTTCGCCGTCGAGCGGTGGGCGGACGAGGAGGCCGGCGCGGTGGTGGCGGACCGGTCGCTGGTGGCCAGGGCCGTGGCCCGTGCGGCCCTGGCGGCCGGCCGGGCCCGTCCCGGGGCGCTGTCCGCCACCGCAGGCCCGGTGCCGCAACGGGTGCGGGCCCTGCTGGCGCCGCCGGTGCCGCGCCGCAGAGTGGAGGTGGCGGCGTTCGCCGTGCTGATGGTGGTGTGTTGCGCGAGCCTCGCGGTGGCCGCCCGTGACACCGACCGGCTCTTCGACGCCGCGGGCGTGCACGCCCACGCGGCCGCGGCGCATCTGCGCGCGCTGCGTTGACCGACCGGGCGGGGGTGGGCGGCGTAACGCGCTGCTCGGTCGCCGTGCGTAGACGGCGGAACGCGCTGCTCGGTCGGGCGTGCGTGAACGGCGGGACGCGCTACTTGGCCGCCGTGTATATCAGCAGTGCCGCTCCCGCGAGCACCGATGTGCCCACGATGACGAGCAGCGTGCTGACGATCACGAAGACCACCAACTGACCCGCCCGCACCAGTGCGGTGGGCTCCTCGGCCCGCTCCGCCCGGGAGGCCGTCCGGTTTCCCGCACGGGACCCCGCCCGGGCGTCACGGTGCGAACGGCCCCGGTGGCCCGGGGTGCTGGTGTCGGTCATGGGGTCCTCCGGTGGCGGTTCGGGCGGATGTCTTCCGGGGCGAACGGTTTCGTGGCGTGCGTGCGGTGTGCGCGATGTGTGAGACGCGTGACGGGCGCGCGGAGTTCACGCGGGTGCGCGCGGGGCATTCTGGCGGCGTCCGCCTCGTGTGCCCGCGGAGGCGCCGCCGTGCCACCGGTCACCGGAGGCGCCGCCGTGCCACCGGTCACCCGGCCGGGCCGGTGGTCCCGCCGGGGGCGGCCCGGCCCCGGCGTGGGAAGCGGATGGTGGAGACGACGAACACCGCCGGATTTCGCGGGTCGTCCAGGTCCACCGTGATCTCGTGCGCGGGGCGCGGCGCGGGCGCGGCCAGCGTCGTCCCGGCCCACCGGTGACCCGGCGGGAAGCGCCAGCCGACCTGCCCCTGGCGAGCGGCCGAGACCTCCACCGCGGTCATGCCCTCGCGCAGCCGCGCCGGGCCGGTGCCCAACCGGGCCAGGAAGGCGCCCAGTCCGGCCCGGTCGGTGGTGAACCGCACGTAGAGCGAGTCGGCCTGCCATGAGTTCGCCTCGTAGAACTCGACGTCGTGGGCGCCCGGCGGGATCGGCACCTGGTAGACGCCGCACTGTACGGCCGAGGGCGTGCCGCGCACCAGCCCCGCCGTCTGGGCCCGCACCTCGCGCTCCGACGCCGCGCTGTGACTCTGCAGTCCCGAGACGACGAGGTAGCCGACCGAGATCGCCGTCAGCAACACGGCGACACTCCGCCGGAGCCGGGGACTGCCGGGTGGGCCGGTCACCGCGGGCTCGCCCGCCCGTGGCCCGCCGTCGGCGGCCGTGCCGCGCCCGCCGCGTCCGCCGCGTCCGGTGTCATCCGTCGTCCCTCCCGGGTTCATCCTGCGGCCCACCATACTTCTACATGATGTAGTAACTTCCGCACGAGTTCGAGTCCGAGTCCGAGTCCGGGCCCGGCGTTCACGCCGCCGCCGACCCACGTTCTCCAATTTCTACATCATGTAGTAGTTTCCCCGGCGAGCGCCCGACACGTCCGGGGCGGGCCTGCCCGCGCGGTCGCGCGAGGGCGCGGCCCCGGCCTGCGCGGCCCCGCCGGGGACCCGAGCACCCGCGGCCGCGCGCGTTTCCCCTCAGGAGGCTGAACGACCGTGTCCACCTGCGACGACCCGCCCGAGGGGCCGGCGGTACCGCTATCCGTCGTCACGCCGTCACCGGGCCGGGGACCCGGACGCGTCGTCATCGTCTCCGCGAGCGTGGGAGCGGGGCACGACGGCGCGGCCGCGGGACTGGCCGGCCAACTGGCGGCCCACGGTTACCTGGTGGACCGGCACGACTTCCTTGACCTCGTGCCCGCGGGCTTGGGACGACTGCTGTCCGGCGTCTACCACCGCCTGCTGATCTGGGCACCGGTGGGCTACCAGCGCCTGTACGCGGCGACCGAACACACCCGGCGGCCCGGCGCGGTGTGGCGGGCGCTGTTCCGCGCCGCCGAGCGCCGGACCCTCCGGGCGATCCCACCGGACACGCACGCGGTCATCTCGACCTACCCCGGCGCCTGCCAGGTCCTCGGCACACTGCGGCGGCGCGGTCTGCTGACCGTACCGGCGCTCACCTACCTGACCGACTTCTCCGTCCACGCCATGTGGGTCGCCCCGGGCATCGACGCCCACCTCGCCGTTCACCCCATACCCGCGGCCGAGGCCCACGCCCGCGGCGCCGCGAACGTCACCGTGGCGGGGCCCGTCACCGATCCGCGCTTCACCCCCGCCACGGCCGGCCGCCGCCGCGCGGCCCGCGCCCGCTTCGGTCTGCCGGACGACGCGCCGCTCGCCCTGCTGGTCGCGGGCTCGTGGGGCGTCGGGCCGGTGCGGCGGGCCGCGACCGAGATCCGCGACAGCGGTGTCGCCGTGCCGGTGGTCGTGTGCGGACGCAACCAGGCCCTCGCCGATCAGCTGCGCCGGGACGGCGTCGAGCACGCCTACGGCTGGACGGACGACATGCCCCGCCTGATGCGGGCGTGCGACGTGCTGGTGCAGAACGCCGGCGGGCTCACCTCGCTGGAGGCGTTCGCCGCCGGGCTGCCGGTGGCCAGTTACCGATGCATCCCCGGCCACGGCCACACCAACGCCGCCGCCCTGGACGAGGCCGGACTCGCCGCGTGGATAACCGCACCCGACGACCTCGCCCGCGTCCTGACCGACCTGCTCCACGGTCCCCGCGGCCGGGCCCAACGCGCGGCCGGGCTCGCCCTGCACCGGACGGCCACCGGTCCGCTTCCCGCGATCAGCAGCGCGACCGGTGACCGGCCCGCGCCGCTCCCGCCCGTGGCCGTCACCCGCCGCCCGGTCCGGCGCCGGATCGGTGTGATGGCCGTCGTCGCGGCGGTCACCGTCTCCCTCGGCATCGCGGCCCCGCTCGCGTACGCCTACGCCGAAGCCCCCGCACACGTTCCCGTCGCCGCGCGACACCAGCACGGAGCCGCCCGATGACCGCCGCCCGCCTCGCCCGTGCCACCGCCCTCGCGTCCGCCGCGGCCCTGCCCGCGCTCGCCACCCTGCACGCCGCACCGGTGATCTCCACCTTCGGCCCGCTGCGCAACCGCGCCATGCCACGACTGGCCGGGCGGGGCCGCCGCGACCACGTCGCCCTCACCTTCGACGACGGCCCCGACCACCTGGCCACCCCGCACTTCCTGCGCCTGCTGGAAGCCCGCGGGGTGCGCGCCACGTTCTTCCTGCTCGGCTCGATGCTGGTCCGTTCGCCCGCCCTGGCGCGCGAGACGGCCGCCGCCGGGCACCAGATCGGCATCCACGGCTGGCACCACCGCCCGCTCGCGCTGCGCGGACCGCGTGCCACGCTCGACGACCTCGCCCGCGCGCGGGACGCCGTGGCGGAGGTGACCGGACGGCCCCCCGCGCTCTTCCGGCCGCCGTACGGGGTGATGTCCACCGCGGCCCACCTCGCCTGCCGCCGCCTGGAGCTGACCCCGGTGCTGTGGACCGCCTGGGGCGAGGACTGGCGCCGCCGGGCCACACCGCGTTCGGTGCACGACACCGTCGTACGGGACCTGCGCGGCGGCGGCACGATCCTGCTCCACGACAGCGACTGCACGTCCGCCACGGGCTCGTGGCGCACCACGCTCGAAGCGCTGCCCCGGATCCTCGACACCTGCGACGCCCGGGGCTGGGCGGTGGGTCCGCTGGCCGACCACGGCGACCGCTGGGCCGTCGGCGGGGGAGAGGCGGGATCCGGCGCGTAGGGTGCGGTGGGTGATCGGGATACCACAGGCGTTCGCGCACGGGACCGTCGAACGCGAGGGAGAGGCGGGGCAGGCCTGGCTGGCCGAACTGCCCGGAATCGTGGACGAGTTGCTGCGGCGGTGGGAATGCGTGCCGGACGGCCGGGTCACGCACGGCGCTGTCGGCGTCATCGTCCCGGCGCGGCGGGCGACCGGTGAGGCCGCCGTCCTGAAGGTGTCGTTCCCGCACCCCGGCAACGTGCACGAGCCGGACGCGTTCGCGGCCTGGGACGGGCGCGGTGCCGTACTGCTGCACGAGCGCGACGACGAGCGCTTCGCGATGCTGCTGGAACGGGCGCGGCCGTCGACCCTGGCCGGGGTCGAGGACGGCGACGAGCTGGTCGCGATCGCGGGACGGCTCAACCGCCGCCTCGCCGTCCCCGCGCCGCCCGGCCTGCCCCGGATGCGGGAGGAGGCCGACGCCTGGGCCGAGCGGATCCGCCGGGACGCGCGGGAGCTGACGCACGCGCTGCCGCACCGCGTGGTGGACACCGCCGTGGCCACCGCCGAGGAGCTGGGCCGCGACCAGCCGGACGTGCTCGTGCACGGTGACCTCCACGCCGGGAACGTCCTGCGCGCCGACCGCGAGCCCTGGCTGGCCGTCGACCCCAAGGGCCGCGTGGGCGATCCCGCCCACGACTGCGGTGCGCTGCTCAAGTCGCGGGCGTTGGCCCTGCTCGCGGAAGGCGACCTGCGCAAGGCGGTGCTGCGCACCCTGGACGTCTTCGCCGACGCGGCCGAGCTCGACCCCGGACGTGTCCGTCGCTGGGCCCAGTTCCACGCCGTCGAGGCGGCGTTCTGGGCCCGGCGGCACGGTTTCCGGATCGCCAGGAGCGGCCCCGAACGCGACGGGGTCGTCCAACTGGCAGACGAACTGGCGCAGTTGATGACAGAGCTCACGTAGGCCCCCGGACCCTGCCCCGTGAGCTCGCCGCCCCCTGAGCCTAATGGCGGCTATATTCCCATTGTCCGCATTTGAGGTATTTGCCGTTTTAATTCCCATGACAAGTTGGGTTCGTGGGGTTTCGGCGGGGTCGGCTCGGGGAGGTGGGATGTGTCACATGCGTAGTCGTTGGGAGTGACCATGAAGAAGAAGACCCTGGCCATGGCGTTCGCCGCCGCCCTGCTCACCGCCGGCGGCGCGGGCGCGGCCTCGGCGGCCGCGGTCCCGCAGCAGCAGCCCGCACATCCCACCGGCTCCACGGCCACGGCCACCACCACGCCCAAGGGCGCGACCACCAGCACGCCCAAGGGCGCGGCCGGGGCCACGTCCAAGGGCACGACCTTCCACTGCTCCCACCCGAACCGCACGTTCACCATCTCCGCGGACCCGTGGGTCATGGGCCAGTACGAGGCGTACTACGGCCAGCAGGGGTGCACGCACACGCCGTAGGACCCGAGCGGGCGCGACGGTTCCGAACGGCGGCCCCGGCCGGACGACCGGCCGGGGCCCAGGCGTGCCGCAAGCCCGGCCGGTCTCCGGGTCGGTCTCCGGGCCGGGCGGGTCAGCCCGCGGTGCCCGGCGCGAACGTCACCTCCGCGGTGCCGACCGTGCCGGCCCGGCGACCGGGGGCCTCCTGGAACCGCCAGTACTGACAACTCCGCCCGCGTTTTGGACGGCAGCCGGTGGCCCGGGTCGGAAGGGCCCGCGCAGCAGGAGGATTCCGCTCTCGTCCGCGACCGTGCGGTAGCCGTCGGCGCGGTACGCGGTGAGCATGCGGGCGGTTTCGGCCGTGGAACAGGGGGACTGGGTGGTCGGGTCGGTGCGGTCCACGACGACCCAGGCGGGCAACCGCGCGGGAAGCGCCGCCCGTCCGGTGCCCGGCGCGCCGGACCCCTCGCACACCAGGCTCACCGTGGCGCGGTCGGTGAGCAGCGGGGCGAGCCGGTTGCTCGCGGCGACCGTGGCGCCGTCGGGTATGCGGTCGGCGAGCCGGTGCGCGGTCCGCACGTGCGCGGAGGTCCGCCACGTCGAGGGCAGCACGACGTCGTGCAGGGGGTAGACCGCCGTCGTGACGAGGGCGAACAGGCCCACCACGGTGAGGATCCGGCGCAACGTGGCGGGCGCGCGCAGCTCTGGTCGGCGGGCGAGGACGTCGACGAGGCCGGCGAGGACGATGGGCATCAGCACGGCGCTGTAGTGGTAGCCGACACCCCAGTAGTGCGGATCCGCGGACAACAGCCGCCAGGCGAGCGTCGGCAGGCAGAGCGCGGTGATCGGGGAGCGCGGGCCGACACACGCGGTCATCCCGGCCAGCATCGCCAGCAGCAGCAACTTCAGGGGCGGCCGGAACAGATGGGTCACCGCGTGCACGGCGGCCGCGACCACCCCGCCCGTTCCGGAGGCCGGGTGCGCCGCCGACATCTGGTGCCAGTAGTCGAACGTGCCGTGGGGATTGGCGGCCGGCAGCAGCACCAGCACCTCGACCGCCGTCCCGATGACGCCGACCACCGCGGTCACCAGGCCCAGGCGCCTCGGCCCGTGCCATGCCACGTAGAGGCCCACGGCCGCGAGGGTGAGCCCCAGGTCCTCCTTGACCAGCAGCAGCGGTGCCGCCCACAGCACGGCCGCCCTCCAGCGGGAGCGGCCGAGCGCCTCCATGCTGAACGCGAGCAGCGGCACCGCGAACGCGATCTCGTGGAAGTCGAACCCGATCGCGGACGCGATGCCCCAGGAGGCTCCCGTCGCGCAGCCGATGACCAGACCGGCCACCGGACCCGCGACCCGGTGCGCCCACCGGGTGAGCGGCAGACAGGCCAGTGCCATCAGTGCCGCCTGCGCCAGCAGGAGGGTCAGGGGACCGGGGAAGAGCCGGTAGAGCGGCGCGAGGAGCGCCAGGACCGGGTGGAAGTGGTCGCCGAGCAGGTCGAAGCCGGGGCCCTTCAGGTCGGCGACGGGGGCGTGGCCGTGGGCGTAGGCGCGTACCGCCTGCTCGAAGATGCCCAGGTCGTACCCGGCCGACAGCATGCGCTCGTGGCGGCGGACGGAGACGATCGCGTAGAGCGAGAAGAACAGCGCGCAGAGCGTCCAGCCCATGGCGACCGGGCCGGGCAGCCGCAGGCCCGGCCCGGTGGCGGACTCGACGGGCGGGCGGTCCCGGCGCGCCGGCCGGGTGCGGGGGGAGCGGGAGCGCGCCGGAGGCCGGGGCGCGAGGGCCAGGGTGGCGAGCGCGCCGCCGTCCGGGCCGCCTCCCGCGTCAGCCGGCCCGTGGCCCGGTACGCCGCGCGTCGTGCCGCCCGGCGTGCCACCTCTCATGTCGCCCATCGATGCGTTCTCCACTTCCCTGCTTTCACTATATAACTAGTGAAGTGGTGTCATGGGTGGGTCGTGATTGTCAAGTCCCGCCCTGTGGCTCGCCGGTTGGGGACGCGGGTAGAGTTCCCTAGATAACTAGGAAAACCATTAGGTCGAAGGCGTGGGAGGGTCGCGATGGAGTACCTCATCGACCGGCGCAGCGGAGTCGCCACCTACGTGCAGATCGTCGAGCAGACGAAGCGCGCGCTGCGGCTCGGCTTCCTGCAGCCGGGGGAGCAACTGCCCACCGCGCGCGAGGTCGTCGAGGCGACCGCCATCAACCCCAACACCGTGCTGAAGGCGTACCGGGAGCTGGAGCGCGAGGGACTGGTCGACAGCCGTCGTGGCGTGGGCACGTTCGTGCGGCACTCGCTGGGCAAACCGCAGGCGGCCGCGGACTCCGTGCTGCACGCGGAACTCACCGACTGGATGCGGCGCGCGCACGCCGCGGGCCTCGACCGGGAGGACGCGGCAGCGCTCATCGCCTCGGTACTCGACGCCTGGTTTCCGGTAGCCCCGGCCGCCTCGACGGCGCACCGCCGCACCGGGGACGCGGTATGAGCGGGGCGTCCCGTTCTCCCGGCGGGCGGTCCGGCGAACTGGCCCGTACGACGGCGGACCGGCACCCGTCCGGCGACGTGGCCGTGCTGGAGGCCCGCGGTCTGGGCAAGCGGTACCGCCGCCGCCATGCCCTGAGCGACTGCTCCTTCCGCATACCCGCGGGCCGCGTCTGCGGCCTCGTCGGGCCCAACGGCGGTGGCAAGAGCACCCTCATGGAGCTGGCCGCCGGTCTGACCCGGCCGACCAGCGGGAGCATCACGGTCTTCGGCGAGGCACCGCACACCGCGTCGGCACGCCGCCGGATCGCCTACCTGGCGCAGGACAAGCCGCTCTACTCGCGCTTCACCATCGAGGAGACGCTGCGGCTGGGCCGCGAACTCAACCCCGTCTGGGACCAGGACAACGCCGAACGCATCGTGCGTCAGGGCGAGTTGCCGCTGTCGGTGCGCGTCGGATCACTGTCCCGTGGCGAGCGCACCCGGGTCGCACTCGCGGTCGCCCTGGCCAAGCGTCCCGAACTGCTGCTGCTCGACGAGCCGATGGCGGACGTCGATCCCATCTCCCGGCACCAGCTCACCGGTGTCCTGATGGCGGAGGCCGCGGAACACGGCATCACGGTGCTCATCTCCTCCCACGTCCTGGGCGAGCTGGACGGCATCTGCGACTTCGTGCTCCTGCTCGGCGCGGGCCGTACCCGGCTGGCCGGTGACGTCGACGAGATACTGGACCGCCACCGGCTGCTGGTGGGGACCGACGACGCCGAGGACCCGCTGCCCGAGCCGGATCTGCACGAGGTGGTCGAAGTGCGGCGCACGCGACGGCAGGTGACGGCCCTGGTGCGGCCGCGGGTGCCGGTCGCCGACGGATGGGACGTGGTGGAGCCGGCCGTCGAGGACGTCCTCATGGCCTACCTGCGCTCGCCCGGGGCGACCCCGCTGATCACGTCGAGCGCGCGTCCGGTCATGACCCCGCACGCGGAGCGCTGAACCACCGCCCGAGGACCGCGCGTTGAACCGGCCCCCGGGAGCGGTCCGCCGAACCTCCGCCCGCGAGCCCCGCGTTGAGCCGTCCGACCTGGAAACGCCCGCGGGGCCGATGGCGCCGCCGGGCCCTGCTCGGGCTCGACGGCGCCACCGGCCCCGCGTCCAGGTCAGACGAGGCGCTTGCGGCTGCGCAGCAGGACGTACGCGACGACGGCCACCGACAGCGCCACCAGGATCGCCGTGCCGGTCCACTGCATCGAGGACATCCGGGAAATCGGCAGGTACTTCACCGACCAGCCCACGATGTGGTTGCTTGCCAGGCAGGCGGCGTGCGCCTTGTCCGTGGGCGCGTTGCTGCACGTGCTCCAGCCCACGGTGTGGCCGGAGCTCGTGAGGTAGGACTGGTCCACCTCGTAGGCACCGGGCGGCAGTTGCGGGGGGTCCCCCAGCACGCCGCCGTGGGTGAGCACCGTGACCACGCTGCCGAGGGAGAGCTGGAAGTGCACCCACAGGATCTCCAGCACGACGGTGAAACCGAAGGTGACCACCATGGCCATCAGCACCCGCCGCACCAGCAGGCCGATCGCCATGCCGCCGACCACGGTGAACAGGGTGAGCGCCGCGGGCAGGGGACCGGTGGTGTCAAGCACCGTCTCGTCGGTCCACGTCAGCTGGCTGGTCGCCTTGACCGGCCCCACCCACCAGCCGTACGCGACGCCCAGGGCCCCGGTGCAGACGAGGACCACGGCGAGGGTGATGCCGAGCTTGGCGGTGAGCCAGCGGACCCGGCTCACCGACTGCGAGGCGACCAGCTTCGCCGTGCCGTTCTCCAGGTCGCCCGCGAGCAGCGGGGCGCCCACGAAGACGCCGAGCAGGATGGGGACCCCGAGGATGACGGACCCGACCTGGTTCAACCTGTCGAGCTGCGGCTGGAACCCCTGGGTCCAGTCGTCCGTCCGCGGATGCGGCCAGCCGAAGCGGTCGAGGTAGTGCATCATCCCGGCCCGCTGGTAGGCGATCCAGGCGACGCACACGACGGTGAGGCCGAGCATCGTCCAGAACGCCGCCCGATGCTGCCGCCACACCAGCCAGGTCAGGCCGCGCAGCCGCAGCAGGCGCGGGGAGCGGGTGGCCGCGGGGGTGCCGCTCAGTGTGGTCACGCCGCCACCGCCGTCGTGTCGTGGGCACCGGGGACCTGGGCGCTGCGGGTCAGCAGGGGCGGGGCCTCGGGGGAGCGCAGATAGGCGAGCACCAGTTCCTCCAGGTTCGGCGAGGCCGCCTCCCAGCCCTCGGCGAGCGGTCCTCCGGGCGCCGTGAGTGTTCCGTGAGGGCGCACGAGCGCCGTCAACCGGTAGCCGTCGGTGTGCGATTCGACGACGGTGTGGCAGCTCAGCTCGGAGCGGGCGGCCTCGTCGTTCCCGGCGACGGTGAGCACGCTGTGCGCCGCCCGCAGCGCGCCGACCTCACCGGCCAGACGCAGCCCGCCGGAGGAGACGACGAAGAGGTAGTCGCAGACGTTCTCCAGCTCGGAGAGGAGATGGGAGGAGATCAGCACGGTCGTGCCGCGTTCCGCGACCTCGGCCATCAGGACGCCCATCAGCTCGCGCCGCACCAGCGGGTCGAGGTCGGACATGGGCTCGTCGAGCAGGAGCAGGTCCGGGCGCTTGCCGAACGCCACCGCGAAGGCGACCCGGGTGCGCTGACCGCCCGACAGGGTGCCCACCTTCGCGGTCAACGGGATGTTCCCGGCCCGCACGATGTCCTCGGCCGCCGCCTGGTCCCACCCCGGGTTCAGCTCGCGGCCCAGGCGCAGCGTCTCCTCGACGGTCAGGCGGCGGAAGAGCGGCTTGTCCTGGGCGAGGAAGGCGGTGCGGTGGTTGGCCTCGGCCGACTCCGGTGGCGCGCCGAAGACGCGCAGCGTGCCGGCGGTCGGCTCCAGCAGGTTGGCCGTGATGCCGAGCAACGTGCTCTTGCCCGCCCCGTTGGGGCCGACCAGCCCGCAGATCCGTCCGGCCGGCAGCCGGAACGAGCAGTTGCGCAGCGCCCAGCCGCGCCGGTACTTCTTCCCCAGGCCGCGCGCCTCCAGCGCGGGCCCGTCGCCCGGGCCCGAGCGGCTCGTGCTGTCGTTCACCTGTACTCCTCTTTCCCCGGAGGCTCCCCGAAACCGGACGCGAGGGATCGGGCGCGCCGATGTCGCACGCCGGTATCGCGGTCCGGGTATTTCACTATAACATTAGTGGAATGAGGGTCAGGGGTCGGGAACGGTCAGCGCTCGCCGGTGCTCAGCAACCCCAGCAGCCCTTCCTTGCCGCCGGATGCCGCGGCTCGCCGCTGCCGCTGTTCCCCGGTGCCGTCGTCCAGCAGCCGTTCCACGCCCGCCGAGACCCGTTCCAGGTCGCCCGTGTCGTCGAGCGTCTTGCGCAGGTGGTCCATGAGCGAGGCGACGACCTCGGCGGCGGGGCGCGGTTCGCACGTGAGCGGATCGACCAGGTGGCCGTTGAGCCCGTGCCGTGCCGCCTGCCAGTTCGCCGCCGCCAGCAGTTCGTCCGGAACGAGCGGGCCCGCCGTCGCCCCGCTCTCCGCCTCGTTCAGCCCGGCCGTCACCAGCGCGCGCACCACACCGGCGAGCATCGCCGCGTCCTCGGGCCTCAACTGCACGTCCATCGCCCGCACTTCGACCGTCGGATAGCGCTCCGACGGGCGCGCCTGCCAGTACACCTGGCCGCGGTCGCGGATCACCCCGACGCGCAGCAACTGCTCGGTGCGGCGTTCGTAATCCTCGGGACCGTCGAACGCGGGCGGCGGACCGCTGACCGGCCACCGCCCGAAGACCACGGTGCGCCAACTGGCGAATCCGGTCTCCGCCCCGTCCCAGTAAGGGGAGTTCCCCGACATGGCCACCAGGACCGGCAGCCACCGCCGGATCCGGTTGAGCACCGCGATCGCCCGCGCGCGGTCCGGCACGCCGACGTGGACGTGCATGCCGTTGATCATCTGCTCGTCCACCAGCAGCGCCGCGTCCGCCAGCATCCTGCGGTACCGCGGCTGGTCCGTCACCGGCGCGGGCCCCAGGAACGGCGCCGCGCCACTGGCCGCCACGCGGCACCCCGTCTCCGCCGCGGCCGCGTGCAGCGCTCCTCGCAGGCGGCGCAGATGCCGCTCGACCTCGTCGAGGGTGTCGCAGACCGGGGTGGCCACCTCCACCTGCGCCTGCAACAGCTCCCGCTCCACCTCGCCGCGGGCGACGGCCCGCTGCCGCGCCGCCGCGGCCCGCACCTCCTCCCACCGCGAGACGGGATATCCGCTGTCCGCGTCCAGCAGCAGGTACTCCTCTTCCACACCGACGCTCACCATGTTCCGCGCGTACCCGCCGACCCGGCACGCCACGCCGCAGCGCGCGGCCGTCGCGGTGACCCCGCACCGCGCGGGCGACACCGACGCGGGAGGCGCGGCGGCCGGAACCACCCGCCACCGCACGTCCCAGGAGAAGCTGTGGCATACACCGGGCCGCGGCGGGCACAAGGACGACGAAGTCACTGCCGTGCCGGGCCACTTCCCCCCACGTACAGCTCGCCGTCACGGACTTCGCGAGACATCATCGGTCGGCCTGCCGACCACGTCCATGGCGGAAGGATCTGTTGTGCTGTTGCCGGCGGAGAAGGAACTGCGCACCGTACTGGCCCGCTTCGCCGAGGCCCGCTTCCGGCACGAGCTGGAGCCCACCGACGAGTCGGGCCGCGTCCTGGAGGACGTGTCCTACACGTTGTGCGTCATGACCGGGGCCCGCGCGGTGGATCAGGCGCTCGCCACGGCCGACGCCCTGCTGGAGCGGTTGCGGGCCGACCGGCACCACGGCACGCGAGCGGGCGAGGGCAAGCGCGCGGGCGAGATCCTGGCCGCCTGAGGCCCGCCGCCCACCGGTTCGCCCAGGGCCTCCGGTCCGTCTCCCCCCCCGGTGGCCCTGGGCTCCAGGCGCGTTTCGAAGACCCGTTCCCTGCTCGTACGTAGGATCGTCGCGTGGTGGATGGGCGGGATCGCAACGCGCTGCGGGTGCTGGTCGTCGAGGACGACGCCGGTATCGCCGACTCCTTGGTGCGTGGTCTCGACGGTGCGGGTTACGAGGCCCGGAGCGTGGGCAGCGGGCGTGCCGCCCTGGCCGCCGCCCCGCAGCCCGATGTCGTCCTGCTGGACCTGGGACTGCCCGACATCGACGGCGTCGAGGTGTGCCGGCTGCTGCGGCGGGGGTCCGATGTGGCGATCATCGTGGTGACGGCACGCGGCGAGGAGGGCGACCGGGTGGTGGCGCTCGACGAGGGGGCCGACGACTACCTGGTCAAGCCGTTCGGCCTGGCGGAACTGCTGGCGCGGGTGCGTGCCGTACTGCGCCGCACCCGGCCGCAGGAACCCGAAGTCCTCGTCCACGGGTCCCTCGCCGTCGACGTGCGGATGCACAAGGTGGAGTTCGGCGGCCGGGAGATCCCGTTGACGCCCAAGGAGTTCGACATCCTCCAGTGCCTCGCCGCCGACCCCGGACGCGTGGTGACCCGGCAGGAGATCCTCGAACGCGCCTGGGACGCCCACTGGTACGGGCCCACCAAGGTGCTCGACGTCCACATGGCGGCACTGCGGCGCAAACTCGGGTCCCCGCGGCTGATCGAGACGGTGTACGGACGCGGATTCCGGCTGGGGCCGGCCGAATGAGCGGCGGGCCCGGAGAGGACGACGGGCCGGGCGTCAGGCGCGTGACGGGTCCATGACCCGTCGCATCACGCTCAGTGTGCTGGCGCTCCTGACCCTGGTGCTGGTCCTCGCCGTGGTCCCGCTGGGAGTGTCGATGGCGCAGCGGGAACGGATGTCCTTCCGCGACGAGGTGGCCGGTGACGCGAGCACGATCTCCGCGGCGGCCGAGGAACACCTCTCCGACCACCACTCCGACGCGGAGGCCGCGCAGTTGGTGCGGGCGGCCGGGCGGCGCGGCGACTGCGCGACGGTGTACGACATCTCCGGGGCGGTGGTCCTCACCACCCGCTGCGCCGACGTGGCCGACGGCGACGGAGCCTCCCTGGTCCGCGCGGTCCTGCGGCATCCGGGCACCCGGGTGGTCGAGGACGACCAGTGGCTCACCACCGCCGTGCCCGTCGGGGAGACCGACGACACCGTGGGCGTCGCCGTCCTCAGCCGCTCCGCGGACCCGCTCGACGACCGCATCGACGACATGTGGCTGCGGCTGGGCCTGATCGCGACCGGAGGACTGGCAGCTGCTGTCGGGGTGTCGCTGCTGCTCGGCCGCTGGGTCGGCCGACCGGTCCACGCCGTCGCGGCGTCCGCCCGCAAGCTTGGCGAGGGCTCACTGGACGCCAGGGCGCCGCAGGTATCGGGGCCGCCCGAGGTCCGGCAGCTCGCGGCGGCCTTCAACACCATGGCCGCGCGCACCGAGGCGCTGGTACACGGCCACCGGGCCGTCGTCGCCGACGTCTCGCACCAGTTGCGCACCCCGCTCGCGGCGCTGCGCCTGCGGCTCGACCTCCTCGCCACCGGTGCCGACCGGGCGACCGCGGAGGAACTGGTCCGCGCGCAGGAGGAGATCGCCCGTCTGTCACGACTGGTCGACGGCCTGCTCGCGGTCGCACGCGCCGAGAACGCCTCCCCGAGGCCGGTACCGGTCAGGGCAGACGAGGTGGCGGCGGAACGAGTGCGGGCCTGGGAACCCGTCGCCCGCGAACGGGGCGTGACCCTCGTCGCGCGATGCGCCCCGCGGCTGTCCGCCTACCTCGGCCCCGGTGACCTGGAACAGGTGCTGGACAACCTGATCGCCAACAGCCTCGACGCCGTGCCGGCCGGGAGCACGGTGAGCGTCGACGGCACGCGCCGGCAGGACCGGGTCGTCCTGCGCGTCGTCGACGACGGGCCGGGCATGAGCGCGCAGGCGCGGGAGAGCGCGTTCCGGCGCTTCGGGAACCCACAGGCGACCGGGACCGGTCTGGGACTCGCCATCGTCCACCGTCTCGTCACCGCGGTCGGCGGCACCGCCGAGCTGCTCCCGACCCCGGGCGGCGGACTCACCGTGCGCCTCACCCTGCCCAGGCCGGACACGTCGTCGGCGAAGACGCGCGACGCGGACGCGGCGGCGCCGTGAGACGGGAGGCGCTTGCGGGCCCGGGGTCAGGCCCCGGCGGCGCCGAGCAGCGTGCCGACCGCGTAGGTCACGGCCATCGCCAGCGCACCGCCGCCCGCGTTGCGCAGGACCGCCTGTGCCACCGGCGCCTCGCCCAGCCGGGCGCTCGGCTCCCCGTGGCCGGGCCCGGGCGCTACTCCGGGCGGTTGAGGCGCTGCTGCTGGTAGGCGTCCCAGTCGCGGGGTGGGTACGTGGCCTCGGGGGCGGCCAGGCACACGTCGATCTCGATCGCCATGTCCCCGTCGAAGAAGTCGGCGACGTCCCGGATCAACTCCAGCGCCCGCACGGTCGCTTCACCCAGCGGGCGCGCCATCCGGTCGACGCCGGACGGGAAGCCCACCGGTTCGAAACGCGCCACCCGCACCGCCTGGTCGGCCCGTTCGTCCAGGCCGAAGGTGACGTACCCGGCGGCCAGGGCGACCCGCTTGAGCTGGTCGCGTACGCCGTCGGCCAGCTGTGCGATCCCGTACAGCGTCTGCACGGGACTTCCGGCGATGTGGTGCTCGTCCTGTGCCGGTTCCCCGTACAGTCGCTGAAGGCGCTTGCGTTCGCCCTCGAGCAGCGCGAGCGCCTCGTTCAGCACCCGGCCGACCTGGCCGAGTTCGGTGAGATCGTGAATCACCCGGTTCCCCTTCCGCCAACTGGCCCGGTTTCAGGATCGATTACGGGCCAATCGGGGTCTACAGCGCATATCCGGCCACTGTAGCCGCGCCTGACGGCCGGGGCACGCCCGTCCCGGGACGGGCCGGGACGGACGCGGGCGGGTCTCACTGATGACGGCTGTGCACCAGGAGGGGGAACGCCATCTCGGCGACCAGCCAGGCGCACGCCAGCGCGGCGACGGCCAGCAGGACCGCCGTGGTGCCCCTGATGCGGCGTCGGGCGAGCTTCCCCATGTTCTTCTCCGTCCCTCGAACCGGCCGAGCCGCGACGCCATGTGCGACGCGCCCGGGGAAGTCGATCACCCCCTCGCCTCCCCACGAGCACTCCGACCATGCCGACCGCCCGCCGGTCCGCCGGCCACGTTCACCCGGAAGCCGCGGGAGAGGGCCTCCGACGCGGTGACTCAGGGCAGGATCTCGACGTACCCGTCGCTCCCGTGCACACGAACGCGCTGCCCGTCCCGGATCAGCCGGGTGGCGCGCTCCACGCCCACGACGGCCGGCAGACCGTACTCACGGGCGATCACCGCGCCGTGGGTCATCAGGCCGCCCACCTCGGTCACCAGGCCCGCGATCCCCACGAACAGCGGCGACCAGCTGGGGTCCGTGAAGGGCGTCACCAGGATGTCGCCCGCCTCCAGGTCGGCGTCGGCCATGTCGAGGACGACGCGGGCCTTGCCCTCGACGGTCCCGGCCGAGACCGCCACGCCGGTCAGGGCGCCGGACGGCACGTCGTCGCGCCGGTACGCCCCCGTGAGGGCCTCACCGTCGGAGGTCAGCACCCGGGGCGGAGTGAGCGCGTGGTACGACCGGAACGCGTCCTTGCGCCGCCGCACGAGCCCGTCGTCCACCCGGCGCGAACGCACGACGTCGTGGAGCTCCTGGAACGTGAGGTAGAAGGCGTCCTCCCGCTCACGGAGCACACCGGCCCGCACGAGGTGCTCGGCCTCCCTCGACAGGGCCTGCTTGTAGACGAAGTAGCGGCTGACGATGCCGTACTTCGGGTACTCCCGGTACCCGATGAAGGTGCGGACCCGGTCGATCATCCGCTTGGTCTCGTCGGCCTTGCGCTCTCCGTCCGGCAGGGTCCGCAGGCGCGACAGCACCTCCTGTTCCTTCTCCCACGCCTTCCGCCGGCCTTCCTCGAACCGCCGCTCGGCGGCGCCCGGTGCGAAGTTCCTGACGTTGTCGAGGATCACCGGCACGAGCGTGGCGGGGCGTTCGCTCCAGCGCGGCCTGGTGACGTCGATCTCGCCGACGCAGCGCATGCCGTACCGCTCGAGGTAGTCCACGACGGCGTCGCGCGCCTCGGCCCCGCCCGGCAGCTTCGGCAGCTCGTCCAGGAAGTCGTCGCCCTCGGAGCCCTCGACACCCTGGAGGAACGCCACCACCTCCGGCCGCGGGCGGATCACGTCCGCCACGTCGAGCAGCGCGAGTCCCATCTCAGACGTGACGTTGCCGGGGGCGGACAGGGTGAGGGTGTCGGCCGCGTTCTTCTCGCCGAGCCACTCCCGCAGCTTGTCGTTGAGCCACCAGGTGGCCTCCATCCCGGCCATGATCGCCTGGATGTTCAGCGGATCACCGAGGACGCGCTTGTGCTCCTCGAAGGCCTCCAGCAGGAAGTCGAACAGCTCCGGTCCGCTCTTCGTCCGGATGTCGCGTTCCAGCGCGGCGACGGAGGCCCGGCTGCGCTCGACCAGCTCGGTGACGACGGCCGGATCGGTCGCGATCGGGGCGGGAGCACCCCCTTCGGACGCGCCCCTGCCGGACGTTCCGCCGCCGCGTGCACCACCTGCGGGTCGGGTGTCTGCGGGTCGCGGGCCGGGATCCGCGTCCGGGAGCGCCGGGACGAAGCCGTCGTGGCGCAGAACGGTCTCCAGGGCGTCCCTGACCAGCGGATCGCCCCGGCCCAGGACGTCCAGGAGGCCGGCGCGGCTCGCGGGCGAGGCCAGGCGCCGAGTGACGTCGACGAACAGCCTCCCGCCCGCCTCGTGCATCGGCACCATCGCCGTCAGCTGCCACATGGAGAGCCCCAACGGCCGCATGGGGTCGGTCATCATCTGCTGATGGCCGACGGAGACGTAGACGTGGTTCTCCTCGTCGTCGCGCTCGGGGACGGGGAAGAGCGTCGTGATCGGGCGGCTCTGGACGATGTGGAAGCCGTCGTCGGCCAGGCACCATTCGATGTCCTGCGGACCGCCGAAGTGCGCCTCGATCCGCCGCCCGAGCTCTACGAGCCGCACGGCCTGTTCATCCGTCAGCGCGGGCTGCTCCTGGCGCCCCGGGGCGATCGCCACTTCGCGGGTACCGCCGGACGGCACCGCGTGGACGGCACGGCGCTTGGCGGCGATCGTCCTGGCGACGACCTCGCCGTGCCGCACCCTGAAGACGTCCGGGTTCACCAGGCCGGAGACCAGGGCCTCGCCGAGCCCGAAGCCGGCGTCCACGGTGGCGACCTTCCGGTCGCCCGTGACGGGGTCCGCCGTGAACAGGACGCCCGCGGCATGGGGGAGGACCATCCGCTGCACGACGACGGCCATGTGGACCGTGCGGTCGTCGATGCCGTTGCGCCTGCGATAGGTCACGGCCCGCTCGGTGAACAGCGAGGCCCAGCACCGGCGGACGTGTTCCAGGACCGCCGTCGGCCCCACGACGTTCAGGTACGTGTCCTGCTGACCGGCGAAGGAGGCCGTCGGCAGGTCCTCCGCCGTGGCGCTGGAGCGTACGGCGCAGGCGGCGCGTTCGCCGAGCCGGGCGAGCGCGCGGGTGACCGCCGCCGCGAGGTCGTCCGGGACGGCGGTCTCCTCGATGGCCCCGCGGATGCGCGCGCTCAGCGTGCGGATCCCCGCGCGGTCGTCCGGGTCCACGCGCGCGAGGCGGTCCAACTGGTCGTCGATCGACGGCACTTCGGCCATGACCCGCCGGAACGCGTGCGTCGTCACGCAGAAGCCCTCCGGCACGCGGACGCCCTCGATCCGCGACAGCCCGCCCAGGTGCGCGCCCTTGCCGCCGACGAGCGCGGCCCGGGTCTCGTCCGCCTGCTGGAGGTCCAGCACGTACTGCTCGGTCACCGGGACGCCTCCGGAGCCGCCGTGGCGGGTCGCGGTGCGGTGGCCGGTCGCGTCACCGGAGCCTCCTGCGCTGTCGGGTCCTGTGCTGTCGAGTCCTGCGTGGTGCGCATTCCTGATCGCTTTCCCTCCGGCGTGTCGGCCCCCGGCCCCGCCCGGTCGGGCGGTGGGCGCTTCCGCGTTTCCGCGACCGCGCTGCCGGTACCGAACTGCCGGTCCCGGCCCTGGTGAGCCGGCCACGCCCCCGTTTGTCGCGGGTTGTGGCATTGAGTCGACGATTGTGCGCCAGCCCCGGGGCCTTGTGGCAAGCCCCCCTGTGCGCTATACGTTGAGAGTGGCAAGGAGAGCGCGTTTCTCCTTGCCTTTGTTCTTGTCGACGCCGCCTTTGTTTTTGGTCCGCTGTTTTTGGTCCGCGCCCAGGAGAGGGTTCCGCGCGTCGCGCCGGGCCCCGGAGGGGTAGGCGGTCGTACGGTCGAATCCCTTCCCCGGGAGGAGGACCTCCGATGCGCAGCGTGACCTGTTCGATGGGTGTCTCGCTCGACGGCTACATCGTCGGGCCGGACGGCGGTTTCAACTGGACGGCGCCCGACGAGGAGGTCTTCCGGTTCGTCACCGACGAGATCCGTGAGGTCGGCGTCCACCTGCTGGGGCGACGGCTGTACGAGACGATGCTGTACTGGGAGACCGCCGACCAGGATCCCTCGCTCGACGACTCCATGCTCGAATGGGCGGCGCTCTGGAAGCCGCTCCCGAAGGTGGTGTTCTCCACCACGCTCTCCACGGTCCGGGGCGCCGCGCGGCTGGCCTCCGGCGGCCTGGCGGAGGAGATCGAGCGGTTGCGGGCCGAGCCGGGGGAGGGCGACATCGCGATCGGCGGCGCGACTCTCGCCGCCGAGGCGGCCGCGGCGGATCTGATCGACGAGTACCGGCCCAGGGTGCACCCGGTGCTGGTCGGCGGCGGCATTCCGTTCTTCCCCCGGAACGAGCGACGGGTGGACCTCGAACTCGTCGAATCCCGCACCTTCGGCTCCGGAGTCGTCCACCTGCGCTACCGCGTGAGGCGCTAGCCAACTCGTCCACCGAGCCGCGCGCCGTCCGCGTTCGTCTCCGGCGCCCCTGGCGCCTCCCGCCCCTGCGGCGACGTGCCGCGGGGGCGGCGGAGGGATGTACTAAGGCAGGTTGATAAAGTAGCCTTAGTATATGAGTGATGATCTGAACGCCGATCGCGTCGCGTCGGCCCTGCTGGCGAGCATCAGCGTGCTGGTGCGCCGGGTGCGCCAAGTGCCGGTCGGTGGCGGGCTGACGATGCCCGAGCGGTCCGCGCTGGCGCTTCTGGAACGGTCGGGTCCCACCACGTCCTCGGCGCTGGCCAAGGAGGCGCAGATCACCGCACAGGCCATGGGGGCGACGCTCGGCGCGCTGCGGGACCGCGGCCTGGTCGAGCGCCACCCCGACCCGGAGGACGGCAGGCGCATGGTGCTCACGGTGACCGGCGCCGGTCACCAGGCGCTGAAGGACAAACGCAACGCGCGCGCCGAACTCGTCGGCCGGGCCCTGACCGACGGCACGTTCACGCCCTCGGAGCTGGAGCGGCTGGCGGAGGCGGCGGCGTTGCTCGACCGGCTCGCCCGGCACATCTGATGCCGGCGCGACCACGAGGAAGCAGGCTGATGACGGATCCCACCGCCTCGCGCGCCCCGCGCCGGTCGCCCGGCGACCGGTACCAGTGGACGGCGCTGACGAACACCACGGCCGCGGTCTTCATGTCCGCGCTCGACGGTTCCATCGTGCTGATCGCCCTCCCGGCGATCTTCCGCGGCGTCCACCTGGACCCGCTGGCGCCGGGCAACATCGCCTACTTGCTGTGGATGATCATGGGATATCGGCTGGTCCAGGCCGTCCTGGTGGTCACGGTGGGGCGGCTGGGCGACATGTACGGCCGGGTGCGGATCTACAACTCCGGATTCGCGGTCTTCACCTTCGCCTCGGTCCTCCTGTCCTTCGATCCCCTCGACGGCGGCCACGGGGCGATGTGGCTGATCGCCTGGCGGCTGGTGCAGGCCGTGGGCGGCTCGATGCTGACGGCGAACTCGGCGGCGATCCTGACCGACGCCTTCCCCAAGGAGCGGCGCGGCTTCGCGCTGGGCATCAACCAGGTCGCCGGTCTGGCCGGCATGTTCATCGGCCTGGTCGCCGGCGGGCTGCTGTCGGCCTGGGACTGGCGTGCCGTGTTCTGGGTGAACGTGCCCGTCGGCGTCTTCTTCACGGTGTGGGCCTACCGCACCCTGCGCGAGACCGGCGGGCGCGGCGGCGGCCGGATCGACTGGTGGGGCAACGTCACCTTCGCCGTGGGCCTCAGCGCGGTCCTGATCGCGGTCACCTTCGGCCTCCAGCCCTACGGCGGGCACACCATGGGCTGGACCGACCCGCTGGTCGACTGGCTGATATCCGGCGGACTCCTGCTGCTGGCGGCGTTCGTCGTCATCGAGAACCGTGTCGCGGCACCGATGATCCAGCTGAGCCTCTTCCGCCTGCGGGCCTTCACCTTCGGCAACCTGGCGGGACTCGCCATATCGATCGGCCGCGGCGGGATGCAGTTCGTGCTGATCATCTGGTTGCAGGGCATCTGGCTTCCGCTGCACGGCTACGACTACGGCGCCACGCCGTTGTGGGCGGGCATCTTCATGCTGCCGCTGACCGCCGGATTCCTCGCCGCGGGCCCGGTCTCCGGCTACCTGTCCGACCGGCTCGGCTCCCGGGGGCTGGCGACCGGCGGCGCGCTGCTGTTCGGCGCGAGCTTCCTGGGCCTGATGCTGCTGCCGATGGACTTCGGTTACGGGACCTTCGCCGTGCTGATCGCGGTCAACGGGATCGCCAGTGGCATGTTCGCCTCGCCCAACTCCTCCTCCATCATGGGCAGTGTGCCGGCGCGGTCGCGCGGTGTCGCCTCCGGTATGCGCGCGACCTTCCAGAACTCCGGCACCGCCGTGTCGATCGGTGTGTTCTTCTCGCTCATGATCGCCGGACTGGCGAGCAGCCTCCCGCACACCCTCGCCGCGGGACTGCGGCAGCAGGGCGTGCCGGCCCACGTCGCCGCCCAGGTCGGCAACCTCCCACCGGTCTCGTCCCTGTTCGCCGCCCAACTCGGCGTCAACCCCGTCCAGCACCTGCTGCGACCCAGTGGTGCCCTGGCTCATCTGACGGCGACTCAGCAACGCACGCTGACCGGGCGCGAGTTCTTCCCGAGCCTGATCGCTGGGCCCTTCCACTCCGGGCTGGTCGTCGTGTTCGCCTTCGGCGCCGCCCTCGCCTTCCTCGCCGCGCTCGCCTCCCTGCTGCGGGGCAACGGGCCCACCAGGACCCGGAAATCCCATGAGGCCGCCACCGGCGATCCCCTCGCGCGACCCGACCGGTCCGCCAACGCCTGAGACCACCTCACCGCGACCGATCCCACCGCCCACCCCCACGTCGTCCACCCCACGCCGTCCACAGGAGCAGTCCCCGGAATGACACTGACAACGATCGATCCCACCCCCGCGCTCGTCGTGATCGACCTCCAGAAGGGCTTCGTCCCGGCCCACGCCGACGGTCCGACCGCCGCCGCCGTCCAGCAGGCGACGCACCTGGCCGCCGCGTTCCGGCGGCACGGCCTGCCCGTGGTGCTGGTCACCGTCACCGGACGCCCGCCGGGCCGCACCGAGGCCCGGCGGACCGCACGCGCCGACGCCTTCCCCGACGGCTGGACCGACCTCGTCGACGAACTCGACGTCCAGCCGACCGACCACCTGATCACCAAGCGGCGGCGCAGCGCCTTCCACGACACCGGACTCGACACCCTCCTGCGGGACCTGGGCGTCACCCAGGTCGTGCTCGCCGGCATCTCGACCAGCTCAGGTGTCGAGTCGACCGCACGCTCGGCGTCCGACCACGGCTACCACGTCGTCGCGGTCACCGACGCCATGAGCGACCCCGACGCGGAATCCCACCGCCACAGCGTGGAACGCGTCTTCCCCAAGCTCGGCGAGACCGCGACCGCCGCACAGGTCACCGACATGGTGGAGGCGACCCGATGACACCGCTGGGCCGACTCCTGAGGAACCGCAGGGCGGGGGACACCCACCTGGCGTGGAACCTGCCCAACTTCCAGTGTGTGCCGTCGAATTCGGGGGTCGGCGTTTCCCACTCGTCCGACTCGGGAGGCGATCCGGCCGGCTCACGGGGGCCCACGTCACTCGGCCTCACCAGCCGCGACTTCGGCGACGGCGACGCCATACCGCTGGCGCATTGCGCGAAGAACATCGGCGGCGACGACACCTCTCCTCATCTTGCCTGGACACCGCCGCCCGGTACAGCCCAACTCCTGCTGGTCGTCGAGGACATCGACGTCCCCCTGCCCAAGCCCGCCGTGCACTGCGCCGCGTTGATCGACCCGGCCACCGCACACCTCGGTCCCGGCGCTCTCGACGCACCGCACCCGGCCAACGGAGTCCGGCTGCTGCGGTCCACCATCGGACGCGGTTACCACGGGCCCGCACCCATCAAGGGCCACGGACCGCACCGTTACGTCTTCCAGCTGTTCGCCCTCGCGGCTCCCGTGAACGATCCCCTCGGCACGACAGCACTGGAGAGGGCACGACCGCGCGTCTTCCTGCCCGCCATCACCGCACCCGTCCTCGCCCGCGCACGGTTGACCGGCGTCTACGAGCGCTGACGCCCACCCTGAGGCCAGGTCCGGTGATCCGAGTCCTGGCCTCGGTGGGGGCACGGTCTCGCGGCGCCACCTCGTAACGCAGGCCCCACGGGCACCGTTCACAAGCGGCCTAGTCGCGCGCGGGCAACGCCTGCGCGAGCGCGTCGACGGCCACGTCCACCACGGTCAGGAGCTGTGCCGGGCTCGCCCCGGCTCGGCTCATGACGGCGAGAGACTGGTTCACGGCCGCCGCGTGCACGGCGAAGGCCTCGGCGTCCTGATCGGCCATCCGGCCGGCCTTCAGCGCGGCGCGCAGGCGCAGGCGCTGGAAGCCGAGCGCCTTCCTGGCCTGCGCCGCGACGGCCGGGCTCAGCACCGGAATCGCCATGACCGACTGGGCGATCAGGCATCCGTCGGGCAGTCCCGGATCGGCGATGCGCCCGAGGGTGACGTCGAAGAACGCGCGGACCGCCGCAAGGGGCTCGGAGGCCGCACACGACAGGGCGGCGTCGTACTTCTCGCCATAGCGCGCGGCATAGCGATCCAGGCAGCGCAGGAACAGCGTGTCCTTGTCGCCGAGCGAGGAGTAGATCGAGCTGCGGTTCAGGCCGGTCGCCCGGGACAAGTCGTCGACCGAGGTGTCGGCGTAGCCGGCGCGCCAGAACTGGATCATCGCGGCGTCGAGCGCCGTGTCCACGTCGAACTGCTTCTTGCCTGCCACGTGGCACTTCCTTGCCGGTGTGTCGGTGTGTCGGTGTGTCGGTGTGTCGGTGTGTCGGTGTGTCGGTGTGTCGTGTGCTGACCATCATCCCATCTTGAACTGGCCGGTTCAAGATGTGTTAGCCTTCGGACGTGATCATGGCCACGCCCCGACCCCGACGGAGGACCCCATGACCGTCTCCGAAAGCAACCCCGTCCGCGACCTGCCCCTGCACGACCTGGCCGGATTCACCCACCGCTGGGTCGACGCGGACGGCATTCGCCTCCATGCCGTCGAAGGCGGCCGACCGACCGGCCCTGCTGTCGTCCTGCTCGCCGGGTTCCCGCAAACCTGGTGGGCCTGGCGGAAGGTCATGCCAGGCCTCGCCGACCGGTTCCGCGTCATCGCGATCGACCTGCCGGGCCAAGGCCACTCCGAGCGCCCGGAGCGCGGCTACGACACCCACACGGTCGCCGCCCACGTCCACGCCGCCGTCAAGGCGCTCGGAGTGCCGTCCTACTGGCTGGCCGCCCACGACATCGGCGCCTGGGTGGCCTTCTCCCTCGCCCTCGACCACGAGGACCACCTGCGCGGGGTCGCCCTGCTCGACGCCGGAATCCCCGGCATCACCCTCCCGGAATCGATTCCCACCGACCCGGCCAAGGCGTGGAAGACCTGGCACTTCGCGTTCCACCTCGTGCCCGACCTGCCCGAGACCCTGCTCACCGGCCGCGAACGGGAGTACGTCGACTGGTTCCTGAAGGCGAAGGCCCTCGCTCCCGGCACCTTCGACGACGCCGACCTCGACCACTACGCGGCGGCCCTCGCCGCCGACGGCGGCCTGCGCGCCTCCCTCGCCTACTACCGCGACGCCGCCGAGTCGGCACGCAGGAACCACCAGGCGCTCGACCGGCGGCACTTGACCGTGCCCGTCCTCGGCATATCCAGCAGCCACGGCTCCATCGTGGACATGGCGGCCTCCCTCAGCCCATGGGCCGACCACACCACCGGAGTCGTCGTGCCCGACGCCGGGCACTTCATCCCCGACGAGCAGCCCGAAGCCGTCGCCGCCGCGCTGGCCGACTTCGTCGCCGGCCGCGACTGACGCCCCTCGGGCCCGCCTAGTGCTCCACGGGCCGGGCCGTGAAGAAGTCGATCATGGTCTCCAGGCCCCGTTCGCCGAACATGTCCCGCAGGCTGTCGGCGGACTCGGCGGCGGACGTCTCGCCGCGCGGGAACAACGCCATCTCGTAGGCGGACAGGGCCGCTTCGGTGTCGCCGGGGTGGGCGGTGATCGCCAGGGCGAGTTCGGCTCCGTCGAACATGGCCGCGTTGGCGCCCTCTCCAGCGAAGGGCGACATCAGGTGGGCGGCGTCGCCCAGCAGCGTCACGCCGGGAACGCGGTCCCAACGGTGGCCGACCGGCAGGGCGTTGACCCGGCGCGGCGTGATCGTCTCCGCGTCGGCGACGAGACCGCGCAGGCCTTCGTCCCACCCCTCGAAGTGGGCGAGCACCGCGGCCTTGGCGGCGGCCCGGTCACCGAAGTCGACCGTGTCGGGCCAGCCCTCGTCGGCCTTGAGCGCGGCGTAGACGTGGAGGCTGCCGTCGGACTCCCGGTGCGCGAGGAGGCCGCGCTCGTGCCCCAGGCAGATGAAGAAGCCCCCGCCGACGAGTGCCGCGCTGCGCGGGTGGCGGCTGTCGGCCTCGAACAGGTCGGTCTCCACCAGGCAGATGCCCGTGTAGGCGGGCCTGGCGTCCGAGACCAGCGGGCGCACACGGGACCAGGCGCCGTCCGCGCCGACGAGCAGGTCGGTGGTGACGACGGAGTCGTCGGCGAAGGTCACCTCGTGGCGACCGTCGCCCAGCGCACGGGCGCCGGTGGCCTTCCTTCCCCAGTGGACCGTGCCGTCCGGCAGGGAGTCCAGCAGCAGGTCGCGCAGGTCCCCGCGGTCGACCTCGGGGCGGCCGCCCGCGCCGTCGTCCTCGTGGGAGACGTGGACCGTCCCGTCCGGGCCGACCAGGCGCATGGCCTGACCGCCCTCATGGACGATCCCGCGGAAGTCGTCGTACAGACCCGCGGCCCGCAGCGCCCGCTGCCCGTTCTCCTCGTGGATGTCGAGCATGCCGCCCTGGGTGCGGACCTCGCGTGACGCCTCCGATTCGAAGACGGCGGCCTCGACGCCGCCCACGCGCAGGACCCGGGCGGCCGTGAGACCGCCGAGACCCGCGCCGATGATCGCGATGGGGTAGTGGGTGCTCATCTGATGCCTCCGGTCCTGAGTGCGGCCTGCTGACCCGACCAGCGTAACGAACATGTTCGTAACGAACAAGTTCGTCATGGGGCATGCTTTGACACCGCCCCGTGTACCCGACCGGATCAGTCCGTGACGCCGGGGACGGGGGTGTGGGTGATGCCGTTCACGAGGACGTCGAAGCTCCACCGCATGCGGTCGGCGGGGGAGCCGCCGATCAGGGCGGGCATGTGGGCCGCGATCGCCGGGTGGGTGGTGGGGTCCGCGGTGCGCAGGGCCCGGACGGTGGCGTTCCACTCGTCCTCGTGGGCGGGGTCGTGCTTCTGCGTGGAGTGCTCGGCGGCGCTCGCCGTCGCGTGCTGAAGCAGTTTGTCGGCACCCCAGGCGACCTGCCCCTCGGCCGCTCCGCTGCGCGCGAGGAGATCCAGGACGCGTTCCACCAGCCGCAGGTAGTTCTCCCCGCTGGGGCGCGCCACGAGGGCCGAGCGGGCGAGCTGGGGGTGCTCGAACAGCACGGAGGTGTACGAGGTGAGCACGGCCAGGAGCCGGTCGCGCCAGCCGTCGCCGCCGCTCTCGCCGGTCAGGTCGACCTCTCCCAGCAGGGCGTCCAGCACGGCGGCGTGCAGTTCGGCGGTGTTGGCGACGTAGACGTAGAGCGAGGCCGGTCCGGTGTCCAGTTCCTGCGCCAGGCGCCGCATGGTCACCTTCTCCAGCCCGTCGGACCGCATGATCCGCACGGCCGTGGCCACGATGCACGAGCGGGACAGGGCGGGTTTCGCCGGCCGCTCCCGGCGGCTGACCGGCTCGGTTCTCGGAGTCATCCCACGATCGTAACGAACGCGTTCGTGGCGCGAGGTGTCTCGCTCGCGGGGTGCGGGACGCGTGGCCCCTGGGTGCCGTGCGGGACGCGTGGCCCTGAGGCGTCAGATGAGGCCGGTGCGTATCGCGTGGGAGACGGCGTGGGCCCGGTTGCGTACGCCGAAGCGTTTCATGACCCCGTACAGCGTGTACTTGATGGTGCGTTCGGAATAGCACAACTCCGCCGCGATCTCGGCGAGTTCACGGCCCTCGCTGATCAGGCGCAGGACGTCCCGCTCCCGCTCGCTGACCTGCGACGGGGGCCGTTCCGCCGCGGCGTGGGCTTCGCACCGGGTGCCCTGTGGGTGTCCGGCGGGATCCTCCTCGATGTCGTGGGGGAACGACGTGTCCCCCCGCGCGACGGCCAGGACCGCCGAGGTGAACCTCGCGGGGGAGAAGTCGCCGTGCCACAGCACCGCGCGTACTCCGTGGCCGATCGCCACCGGGACCTCGATCCGCCACCGCTGTCTGGCGATGACCAGGAACCGCGTGCCGGGGGCGTGGTCGGCGGCCAGGCCGTGCAGCGTCTTCAGCAGGGAGTCGTCCGCCGTCTCCACGGCCACCACGGTCACGTCCACGTCCTGCGGCGCGGCCGTCGCGTCGACCTCCGACAGCCGCTGGTCCTGCCGCAGGCCACTGGTCAGCCCGGCGCGCACCACGGCGTCCGTGGTGTGAATCGCCACCCGGACCGTCCCGGCCCGCGGTGCCCCGGGAACGCGCCGGTCGCGGGGGCACGGGCGAAGCCTTCGGTGGTCGTCGTCGACGTACAAGTCAGCGCTTCCTTCTTCCTGCGCCGGTCGCGGTGTCACGCGCGGGCGGGTGCCGGGGAGGCGTCACGGGACCCAATTTCCTGATTCACTAGATGACTAGTTAATTGGTGTCATGTTCCAGCCATCGTTGTCAAGCGGCGTCCGGGGCCGGCCGGTGGGGGCGGCCCTCAGATCAGGCCCGCGCGGATGGCGTAGGAGACGGCATGTGCCCGGTTCCGCAGTTGCAGGCGCTTCATCAGGCTGTAGAGGGTGTACTTCACCGTTCGTTCCGAGTAGCACAGCGCGGTCGCTATCTCGGACAGCTCCCTGCCCTCGGACACCAGCCGCAGCACGTCCACCTCACGAGGACTGACGCCGGAGGAGGTCAGGCCGTGCGGGCCGAGTACCTCTCGTTGCGTCCACTGGACCTGCTCCATCAACGTCCCCAGGAGGGTGGGCGGGAGACTGCCGCCGCCGTCCGCGACCGTCAGGAGGGTGCGGACGAAGGTCGTCGGCGTGAAGGCGTCGCGCCACAGCACGGCACGCACCCCCCGGTCGATCGCCGCGGAGACGTGGGCCTGCCAGCGCCGTCCAGCGACGACGAGGAAACGTGCGTCGCCCTTGCCGGCCAGGGAGCCCAACTCCTCCAGGGCGGCGGCGTCGACGGTGTCGAAGGCCGTGACGACGGCGTCGGCTTCGTGCAGCCGATCCGCCGGGACCTCTTCCAGACGGCGGTCGTGCTGGAGGAAGCTGACCAGCCCCTCCCGGATGACGGCGTCGGATGAGTGAACCGCCACACACACGGTGTCGGCGAGTGTCGGGTGGGGCATTTCTCCCCCATCGGGAAGTCGTCCTTGAGGTTTCGTGGCGATGATCGTGCCACGCGGACCTCGGCCGACCGGCTTCCCCGACCCCCTCACCGGCTAAGGACAGGGAAACCTGGCACGAATACCGGAGCGGTAATGGCGACGGCTTGTACAAACGGGCAAAGTCACCGCTCGGCGCTTGCCCACCCCGGTTTCGCACCGCAGCATGGACAACCGGGACGCGCGCGGTCGGCGAGCCTCCATCTGCCGCCCGACCAGCGACGGTTGTGCTTTCCGGTGATCCGCGGAAGCCGCGGTGCCCGGCATGAAATCGCTTTCCCGGATTTCTGCCGGGCCCTGCGGCCGCCGTCCTTTCGGCGTTCCGGAAATTCCGCGGACACTCCCGGACCGCGCCGCGCGCCGAAGAACTCGGGCGCGCCGCACGACCGTTCACCGCCCTCCCTCACCGAGCGGGTCGCCGGTGAGCATGGCCGAGACGAATTCGGTACGGGACCGTAGGCCGGTGCGGGCGAAGAGCCGCGTCAGGCGGTTGGCGACGGCGTCCTCGCTCAGCCGCAGCACGGTGGCGATCTGCCGGTTCGTCAGCCCGTCGGTGAGCAGGGCGGCCAGCAACCGCTCGTTCTCCTCGGCCGACTGCTTGCGGCCGGGGACGGCCAGCCCGGCCGCGCGCATCGCGCTCCTGGTGTGGAAGCGGCGCAGCGCGGCACCGGTCTCGCCGAACAGTTCGTACGCCTCGTGGAGCAACTCCGGGCGGTCGGCCCCCCGGGCGGCCGCCGACAACGTGACGGCGGTCTCGAACGGCTGCCCGCGCGAGCGCGCCAACTCCACCGCCTCGTGCAGCATGTCGCGAACGTCGTCGGAGCCGTACCGCCCCGCCAGCCGGGCCGACGCCAGCAGACGCAGCAGCCGGGTCCGTTCGTTGCCGGTGCGCGCGGCGACGTCCTCCAGGCGCCGCAGGCTCGCCGCCGCCTCGCCGGGCCGGCCCGCCGCCACCTGGACCACGGTGAGAGCCGCCGCCAACTCGTCGGTCCCGTGCACGTAGCCGCGCGCGTCGGCCGCCCGCAGCCCGCGCCGCAAGACCTGACCGGCCGCCTCGGGCCGGCCCAGGGCACTGAGCACCGCGCCGTCGGCGAGATCGAGGAACACCTCCAGCGGGCCGTCGCCGTCACCGCGCGCGCGGTCGATCAGACGGGCGGCCGCCGCCGGTCTGCCCTTCGCCACCAGGATGGCCGCTGTCCGCGCCGGAAGCAGATGGTGGTGCGGGGCCGGGGCGAACGTCTGCTCCTTGGCGAACAGCCAACGGGACAGCGCCATCGCCTCGTCGCACCGGCCCTGGAGGTGCAGCAGGAGGAAGCGGCTGTGAGCGGGAAGCGCCTCGGGCGTCAACCCGCGGGCCCGCAGCAGGGACGTCGTCCCGGCCAGGTCGCGGACGCCGAGCAGCAGCTCGCAGTACGCGGCCGTCATCGCGTACACCAGGTCGGGCGGAACGCCGGGGCCCTGCGGTGGTAGCAGGGTGACGGGGAGCGAACCGGGCGTGCCCCGCACCACGTTGCCGACCGCTCGCGCCAGGTCGGGCAGCAGCCTGCCACGCGCACCGGTGGCCCACTGGGCCCGCGTCCGCGAGAGCAGGTCCACGGCCTCCTGCCACCGCTCCGCCAGACACAGGGCCAACGCCTGCGCGGGAACGGCCGCCACGGCGGGCAGCGACAGGGCCTCCCACCACCGGGCCGAGCCCATCCGCGACAGCCGCGGCCAGTCCTTCCCGGCGGCGGTCGCGCCGACCAGGAGGTTGGCGATCTCCTGGAGTTCGGGTCCGCTCAGGGCGTCGGACGGAGCCCGCAGGATCGTCTCGGCCGCACCGCCCGCGGTGCGGTGATCGCCCACCACCCAGGCGCCCTTGGCGCACCGCAGAAGCGCCAGTTCGCGGGCGGCGGGATCCTCGATCAGGCGCAGCGCCGCCCGCAGCCACCGCAGCATGCGGCGGTCCTCGTGGTCCGGGTGGAGGGCGTCCGCCGCGGCGGTCAGCTCCGACACGGCGCGGTCGCGGTCGACGAGACCGCCCGCGTCCACGATCCGTTCGAGCAGGTAGGTCTGCGCTTCGGCCTCATCGACGATCAACGCCGGTCTGTCCGGCCCCACTTCGCCACCGGTGCCGTCCCCCGCGGCCCACAGCGCCTCCACCGCGGCGGCCGACAGCCTCGCGCGCGACAGCGGCCCTGACCGTTCCCTGACGGTGTGCTCCACCAGCGGCGAGCGGAACGTCCAGCCGCGCGCGAAGTGCGCCTCCCGCCACGGCAGTTCGTCGAGGACGCCCACCGCCACGAGACGGCCCGTGCACGCGGCGACCTCCCGCTCGGACAGACCGGTGGACCGCGCCGCCATCGTCGCCGCCGTGCGGCCGAGCGGCCACAGCACGCTCAGCGCCGCCGCCACCGCGGCGCACGGCTCACCGAGCCCGCCCAGTGCCCTCATGAACCGGTCGTCGTCCGGCAGCAACGGTGTCGGCGCGTCCGGGGCCAGGAACGCGTGACCGTCGGCGACCCGTACCGCGTCCCGCCCCGCCCATGCGGACAGCAGCGCGTCGGCCGCCGCGGGGACGCCCCGGGTGAGCGCGAACACCCGCTCCACCAGCGCCGCGTCGGGCACCGCCTGCAGGCGCGGCGCCGTCAGGTCGGCGATCTGACCGGGGGTGAGGCACGGCAGGGCGATCGTGCGCGAGACGCCGTGCCCCGCCGGCGGGCCGACGGCACGGCCCCGGGGACCCGTCGCGACCGGGCCGCCCCCGGGGGTGTGGCGCAGCGACGTCACCACCAGCCGGACGCCCGGCGGGGGCACCCGGGCGGTGACGGTGCCCAGCACGTCGAGGGAGGCCGGGTCCGCGTGCTGGACGTCGTCCACGACCACCGCCACCGGCGCGGCCTGCGTCAACGCCGTCACCAGGGCGTCGGCCACGGCCGTCCGGTCGCCCCTGTCCACGGCGGACACCGCCTCGGCCCGCAGATCCGGCCGTACCCTCCCGGCGGCCGACCGGTGTTCCCACGCGGCCACCACCACCCGCAGCGCCAGCAGGAGCGGATCGCGCTCGTCGCCGTCCCGGCAGGCCAGGGGCAGGACCAGCCGACCGCGTCCCCGCAGCCGTTCGGCGGCGGCGTCCGCGAACGCCGTGCGGCCCGCGCCCCGTTCGCCCTCCACGACCATCACCCGCGGCGCGTCCGGGTCGTCGATCCACGCGTCGAGCTCCGCCAATTCCCGGTCGCGGCCGACCAGTCGCAGGTGTCCGAGGTGCGTCCGGCCAGCCGTGGCCCCGTGCTCCGGCCCGACGTCCTGCGCCCGGTCACCGGCCACGGCACTCCTCGACTACGCGTCGTCACCGGACGGGTACGCCCGGCGCCTGTGGCGCGTCCGGTGCGCCGGTCCCGCCGAAGGCTGCATTATGGCCGCTTCAACGAAGACGTCACGACCGGCGGGGGCCGAGCCGGTCGCCGTAGGCCGAAGGCGGGTCGAGACCGTGGTGGAACGCCGTGCACCCCTCATCGGGCGGGACCGCGAAGTCGCCGTGGTCGCCGAGGCCCTGCGCCCGGCCCCGACGGCGCGCACCGTCCTGGTCACCGGCCCCGCCGGAGCGGGCAAGACCGCCGTCCTGGACGAGGCCCGGCAGACGGCCGCCCGGGAGGGCACCAAGATCCTCAGGATGACGTGGGAGGACACCGCCGAGCCCGCGGGACCGGCGGCGCTGGCCGACGCCGTCAACGCCGTGCTCGCCAAGGTCCACGACGGCCGGCTCCCGGCCCGCGTCACCGCCGTGCGCCGGGCACGGCTGCGCCTCGACGACGACCGGAGCGGCGAACTGCCGCTGCTGTCCGTGCTGGGCGAGACCCTGGCGGACGCGGCGCACCACGTCCCGTTCGCCCTCGTCCTCGACGACGTCGACCGCATACCCGCGCCGACGGCGTCGGCCCTCCGGCTGATGCTGCGCGTGTTCCGCCCGGTGGGCCTGCCCGTGGTGCTGGCCGGCCGCCCGACACGGGCGTGCGCGGCCGACACGCCGGACCTCGCCACGGCCGCCGACCACGTGCTGGACCTGGCACCGCTCCCGCCGGACGACGTCGGCGGCCTGGTCGCCCAGCGCCTCGGCCGCCCTCCCGAGCCGTTGCTCGTGGCGGCGGTACGACGCTGCCTCGGACCGCTGGCCGGACGTCCCGCGGCCGTGCTGTCGGTGCTCACCGCCGCGCGGGAGGACGGCCGACTGCTCGACCTCGACGGCCGCGTCGGCCTGACCGGGGCCGAGGAGGACCTCCGCCTCGGCACGGACGCCGCGTCCCTGTGTCCGGTCACGGCCGACGCGACGGACACCGCCACCGTCCTGGCGCGCCTGCTGCACCGGGCCGACCTGCGGGTGGAGGACCTGCACGCCCTGGCCGGGCCCGGCCGGTCACCCGGCGCCGACCTGGGCCGGGCGGTGGACCGCCTGGTGGAGGAGCGCGTCGTGACGGCGGACGGCGACGGCAGGCTCTCCTTCGCCGTCCCCGCGCTGGCGGCGGCGCTGCGGGCCGGGCCCACCGGCCACGACCCGCGGCCGGTCCACGCCGCCGTCGTCACGGCGGTGACCCGGCGGCTGGCCCCCGCCGACGCCGGGGCCTCCCACCCCTCACTCGCCGACCACGTCGTGGCCGCGGGCACCGCGCTGGACGACACGGTGGCGGTGCCGTTGCTGCTGGCGGCGGCCCGCCGGGACGCCAGGGCCCACCACCCGCGGGCGGCGCGCGCCTACCTGTCCGCACTGGGCCGCCTGTCGCCCGACGACCCCGCGGCACCGCGCGCGCTGTGCGCGGCCGCCAGGCTGGGGCTGGAACGCGGTGATCACCGCGGGGTGCTGGCCCTGGGCGGGCCGCTGCTCGCCGCCCTGCGCCGAACCGCGCCCGAAGCGGCCGACGAACGGCTGGAGTTCGCCACCACCGCCTGGGCCCTGTCCGCGCTGCACGAGCACCGGCCGCCGTGCGAGGCCACCCCCGCGGACGTCCTCGACGAGGCCCTGCGACGGACACCCCGCGCCGCCATGCTCACCGCGCTCGGCGGCCGGTACGGGATCGGACCGCTCGCACCGTGGCCGCCGAACTCCCACCCCGCGGCGACTGGCGGCCGGTCGCGGGAGCCCGGAGGAGGCCCGCTGCCGTCGTACGCGGAGCTGCGGACGCTGGCGGTCGCCACCGGCAGACGCGACGGCCTGGCGAGGGCGCTGCGCGGCCTGCCGGTGGAGGCGGCGTGGGAGGTGGCGGTCGGCCCGCTGCGGGACGCCGCGGCGTACGGGGACCTGGCCGGCGCCCTCGAGGCCGTGCTGGGCGAACGCCACCTGAGCGCGGGTCACAGCCGCGCCGACCGCTACCACACGATGGTGCGCGACTACCTCGCCGGGAACTGGGACGCCGCCCTGACGGCCGCCCGCGACATCGAGGCGCGCGGCCGCGCCGACGAGTCGCCCGTCGGCGGATGGCTGCCCAGAGCGCTGGCAGCCGAGATCCACTGCTTCCGCGGCGATCTGGCACGGGCCCGCGAGTGGCTCGACCGGATCCCCGGGACCGCCGTGCACCCGCTGATCGCCCGCGCCCGCCTCGGGGTGCGGTACTGGTCCGGACAGCAGGAGACGGCGCTGCGGGAGGCGTGGCGCGACGTACGCCGGGCGCGCGAGGGCGGACTGCTCGCCGGACTCGACAGGGTGCTGCTGCGCATCCTCGAGTTCGCCGAGGAGGCCCGGCCCCAGCAGGCGCGCCAGGCCCTGGAGGAACTGGCCGCGCTCCACCAGGAGATGGCCACCGCCACGACGCGCGAGGCGTTGTCCGTCGCCCGCGGCGTGGTGCACCGGGACGCGGGTGCCGCGTACGACGCCCACCGCTCCGCCGAACGCCGCGGCGACCGGCACATGCAGCTGTACTGCTGCCTCGTCCTGTCGGAGGTGGGCGACGACCCCCAGCACTGGCTGGCCGAGGCGGCACGCCACACGCACCGGATGGCACTCGGGCGGCCCGGGCGCCTGCTGCTCAGCCGGTCGGCACGTCGCCACAACGTGCCGATGCCGAGGGGGCGTTCGGCCCGGCAGGGCCTGAACGAGGCGGAGGTGCGACTGATCACCATGGTGAGCGAGGGCGCGACCAACCGGCAGATCGCGGCCCGTCTGGCGTGCAGCGAGAAGACGGTGGAGCAGCGGCTGACGCGGCTCTTCCAGCGCACCGGCCGCCGCTCGCGGGTGGAGTTGGCGGCGGCCTGGCTGGACGGAAGCCTGGCCGGACTCGGCCGGGTGCCGGACCTCCCGCCGGACGGCACGCACACGCCCGGACGGCGCTCCACCGCGTCCGGCGGCTGAACACGCAGGCAGAGTCGGCTGTTCGTACGGACACCCGGCACCGCGCCCGGGCCGTCCGGTGGCCCGCGCGTTCCTAGGGTGGGCGGGCAGCCCTGCTGCGGCCCCTTCGGTCACCGGTCCCGGCGCGAGACGTCGGCGCCGCGTCGTGCCGTGCAAGACCCCACGCCCGCCGGAGTCAGCCCCATGAGCACCATCGTCGTCAAACGCCAGGCCCGCGTGCCCGGGCCCGAGGCCCCCGAGGGCCGGATCGAGCTGGCCGAGCCCCCGGTGCTCGGTGAGCCCGCCGTCGCCGACCTGAGCACGGCCATGGTGTACCTGCCGATGGCGCTGGGAGTCGGCGCGATGGCGATGATGTTCACCGTCGGCGCCCGTTCCCCGTCCACCTACATGATGTCCGGGATGATGGGCGTCGCCATGATGAGCATGGGGCTCGGCCAGCTCGGCAGGCGCGGCGCGGACCGCAGACGCCGGATGCGCGCCGAACGCCGCGACTACCTGCGCTACCTCGCCCAGTTGCGGATCCGCGCCCGGCAGGCGGCGGCCGAGCAGCGTGCCGCGGCCCGCTGGGACAACCCGGCCCCGCAGGACCTGTGGTCGCTCGCCCGCGGCCCGCGGCTGTGGGAACGGCGGGCCGGACACCAGGACTTCGCGCAGGTGCGCATCGGCCTGGGGACCCGGCGCGCCTCCCTGGTCCTGGTGCCACCGGAGACCAAGCCGGTCGAGGACCTCGAACCGCTGTCGGCCGTGTCGCTGCGGCGCTTCACCAAAGCCCACCAGTCCGTCGACCACCTGCCGGTGCCCGTGCCGCTGCGGCGGTTCACCAGCGTGGAGTTCGCCGGCGACGGAGCCTGCGCGCTGGACCTGCTGCGGGCCATGATCGGGCAGCTCGTGGTGCTGCACTCGCCGGACGAACTGCGCGTCGCGCTGCTGACCGACGCCGTGGGCCTGACCGAGTGGGACTGGCTCAAGTGGCTGCCGCACAACGCCCACCCGCGCGAGGAGGACCCCGCCGGGCCGCTGCGCCTGGTGGCGGACGACCACGACACGTTGCTGGACCTGCTCGGTGCCGAGGTCACCGACCGCCCGGACCACGAGCCCGACGCGACGCCGCGGCTGGGGGAGCCGTTCGTCGTGGTCGTGGCGTACCGGACGCACATCCCGGAGACCTCCCGGCTGCTCGGCGCCGGTCTGCGCAACGTCGTCCTGCTGGACGCCACCGGCGCGATGACGGGCGGACCCGAAGTGCTGCGGCTGACCGCGCGGGACGGCGAGGTGGAGTACCCGGCGGGCACCACCCAGGTCACCGCCGCGGCCGACGCCCTGTCACCGGCCGCGGCCGACGCCCTCGGCCGGGTCCTGGCCCCCCTGCGCACCGCCGGCGGCGTGGACCTCGTCGAGGCGCCGCTGGAGACCGACTTCGACCTCACGGCACTGCTCGGGGTGCGCGATCCGCGCTCGTTCGACGTGGCCGCGCTGTGGCGCACCCGCACCCCGCAGAGCGCCCGGCTGCGCGTCCCCATCGGCATCACCGAGGACAACGAGGTGCTGGAGCTGGACCTGAAGGAGTCGGCGCAGGCGGGCATGGGGCCGCACGGGCTGCTGATCGGGGCGACCGGCTCCGGCAAGAGCGAGCTGGTGCGCACCCTCGTCGTGGGGCTCGCCGCCACCCACTCCTCGGACGTGCTGAACTTCGTGCTGGTGGACTTCAAGGGCGGCGCGACGTTCCTCCACATGGACCGGCTGCCGCACACCTCCGCGGTCATCACCAACCTCGCCGACGAACTCCACCTCGTCGACCGGATGCGCGACTCCCTCAACGGCGAGATGATCCGCCGTCAGGAACTGCTGCGGGACAGCGGCTACTCCTCGCTGTACGAGTACGAGAAGGCGCGGCTGGGCGGAGCGGCGCTCGCACCGTTGCCTTCGCTGGTGATCGTCGTCGACGAGTTCTCCGAACTCCTGGCGAACAAACCCGAGTTCGTCGACCTGTTCGTGACCATCGGCCGCCTGGGCCGCTCGCTGGGCGTGCACCTGCTGCTGGCCTCTCAACGGCTCGACGAGGGCCGCATCCACCGGGTCGAGGGCCACCTGTCGTACCGGATCGCCCTGCGCACGTTCTCCTCCATGGAGTCCCGCAGCGTCATCGGCGTGGGCAGCGCCTACGAACTGCCCTCCTCGCCGGGCAACGGCTACCTGAAGATCGACACCACCAACCTGGCGCGCTTCAAGGCCGCCTACGTCTCCGGTCCCTGCCCCGAGCCCAGTGGCGGTTCCCGCGCCGCCCAGCCGCAGGCCGCGGCCGACGACGCCTCGGGCATCGTCGCCTTCGGAACGCAGCAGCGCCGGCCCGCCGCACCCGACGCCCTCGCACCGGCCGAGGAACTCACCGCCCTCACCGGACCGCAACCCGAGCCCGCGCAAGAGGACACGGTCAGCCTGCTGGAGGTCCTCGTGGAGCGGCTGGAGGGCGCGGGCCCGCCCGCGCGCCAGGTGTGGCTGCCGCCCCTCGACTCCTCGCCCAGCCTCGACCACCTGCTGCCCGGCATCGTCCCCGACCCGGTACGCGGCATGAGCGCGAGCGAGCACCCGGCGCTCGGCGGGCTGCGCGTCCCGCTCGGCCTGATCGACCGGCCCTACGAGCAGTTGCGCGAACTGATGGTCGCCGACCTGTCCGGCGCCGACGGCCACGTGGCGCTCGCCGGCGGTCCGCAGACCGGCAAGTCCACGATGCTGCGCACCCTGATGCTGTCGCTCGCCCTCACCCACACACCGGCCGAAGTGCAGTTCTACTGCCTCGACTTCGGCGGTGGCGGCCTGCAGTCCACCGCCGGGCTCCCGCACGTAGGGTCCATCGCCACCCGCCTGGAACGCGACCGGGTGCAGCGCACCGTCGAGGAGCTGACCCAGCTGCTGGAGGCCCGCGAGCAGCGCTTCACCGACCTGGGCCTGGAGTCGATGACGGCCTACCGGCGACTGCGGGGGAGCGGGGAGATCGACGACCCCTACGGCGACGTCTTCCTCGTCGTCGACCACTGGTCCACGCTCCGGCAGGACTTCGAGGACCTGGAACCGCGCATCATCGACCTGGCCGCCCGCGGCCTGTCGTTCGGGCTGCACGTCGTCGCGTCCGCCATGCGCTGGTCCGAGATCCGTCCCGCCGCACGCGACCTGTTCGGCACCAAGTTCGAACTCCGGCTCGGCGACGCCATGGAGTCGGAGATCGGGGCGAAGGCGGCCGGCAGCGTCCCCCACCAGCCCGGTCGAGGCCTGACCCGGACCGCGCACCACTTCCTGTGCGCCCTGCCGCGACTGGACAGCTCCAGCGACACCGGGGACCTGACCACCGCCACCAAGTCCGCGGTCGCCGAGATCGACACGTTCTGGACCGGTCGGCCCGCGCCCGGCGTGCGCCTGCTGCCCGCCAGGCTCCCGCTCGACAGACTCCCCGCCCCCGACGGCGACCTGCGGCTGTGCCTCGGCTGGGACGAGCAGCGGCTGGCCCCGGTGTGGCACGACTTCCGGACCACCCCGCACCTGATGGTGTTCGGCGACAACGAGACCGGCAAGACGAACGTGCTGCGCCTGGCCATCGACGCGATCCTGCGGCGCTACACGCCCCAGGAGGCACGCATCCTGCTCGCCGACACCCGCCGCGACCTGCTCGGCGCCGTACCGGAGGAGTACCGCGTGGGATTCGCCGTCGACGGGGAGGCGCTCACCCGACTCGCGGGCAGCGCCGCGGTGTCGGTGGGCAAGCGCGTCCCCGGACCCGACATCACCCCGGAACGCCTCGCCCGGCGGGACTGGTGGACCGGGCCCAGGCTGTTCCTGGTCGTCGACGACTACGACCTGTACGGCGGCGGACCCGGATCCGGCTCCCCCCTGGCCGACCTGGCCCCGATGCTCGCCCACTCGGCCAACATCGGCCTGCACATGGTGATCTCGCGCTCCACCTCGGGAGCCACCCGCGCCATGCTCGACCCGGTGCTGCGCCGCGTGTGGGAACTGGGCAGCCCGGCGCTCCTGCACTCTTACCCCAAGGAGGAGGGGAAGTTCATCGGCGAGGCCAGGCCGCGCACCCTCCCGCCGGGCCGCGCCCAACTCGTCACCCGGCGCGGCGTGCGGCTGATGCAGGTCGGACACGCCGGCCCCTGACGCGCGCCCCGACCCGGCCCGCGTCCCCCACCCTTCAGGAGCACCATGACGACCGCCCTTCCCGCCCCCCAAGCCCCCGGGGCGGTCAGCCCCGAGGTGTGCCGGCTGACCGTCGCGGGACCGGCCGGACGCGCCGACCTCGCCGTGCCGGTCACCACGACCGTCGCGACCCTGCTGCCCGCGCTCTCCCGCCACCTGCCCGCGCAGCCGGGCCGGCCGACGGGGGCGTGGACGCTGCAACGGCTCGGTGAACCCCCGCTGGACCTCGACGCCACACCGCGCAGCGCGGGTCTGGTCCACGGCGACGTGCTGTACCTGCGCACCGTGGACGACCCGATGCCGGAGCTGACCTTCGACGACATCGCGGACGGCGTCTCGCACGCCGTCGCCGAACGCGCCAACCGATGGCGGCCCGAGCTGACCCGCGGCCTGTTCCTCGCGCTGGCCTGCGTCGTCCTCGCCGTGCTGGCCGTGGCCGTCGGCACGTTGGGCGGGGACACCGCGACACCGGTGCTGTACGCCGTCGCCGCCGTGGCCCTCGGCGCCGGGTGCGCCGCCGACCGGCGCCGTCCCGCGGACCGCACGGCCGCGCTCATCACCGGTGGGGGAGCCGTCGTCTTCGCCGCGCTCGCCGGGCTGACCGCCGTGCACGGCGTCCACGGACTGACCCGCCCCCGGCCCGTCGACCTGATGACGGCCGGAGGCTGCGCCGCGGCCGTCGCGGGCGCCCTGCTGCCCGTGCCACGCCTGCGGTCCGCCGTCTCCGGGACCCTGCTGCTCACCGCGGCGCTCACCCTCGCCACCGGCGCCGCCGCCACCCGGTTCGGCGGCGACATCGGGCACGGCGCGGCCACCGTCGCCGTCGCCGCCTTCCTGCTCGGGCACCTCGCGCCGCGCACCTCGCTGCGGCTCGCCCGCATCCGCGTACCCCAACTGCCGCGCAACGCCGCCGAACTCCAGGAGGACACCGCCCCGCACCCCGAACGGCAGGTCACCCGGCGGGCCATGACCGCCGACAACGTCCTGACCGCGATCAGCGTCTCCACCGCACTGCTGTGCACGACCGCGTTCGCCCTCCTGCTCGGCCGAAACGACTGGATCGGGTGGCTGTTCCCCCTGGTGTTCTCCGCCGCGCTGCTGCTGCGCGCCAAGAACCTCAACGCGACCTGGCAACGCATCCCGGGCACCGTCTGCGGCACGCTCGGCCTGCTGAGCGTGGTGCTGACGTGGGCCGAGGGTTCGTCGACCGGCCCGCGGTGCGCGCTGCTGGCCGGCCTGCTGCTCGCCGCCGGGTTGCTGCTGGCCGGTGCCTGGCGGCTTCCCACCGCCCGGCTCCTGCCGATCTGGGGACACCTGGCCGACATCCTCGAACTCGTCACCGCGCTCGCGCTGTTGCCGCTGCTGCTGCAACTGCTCCACGTCTACGCACACGTCCGCGCAGCGGTCGGCTGAGGAGGACGCCGTGCAAAGCCGCCGTGACCATCTCCAGGCCTACCAGTTCGCCACCGGCCGACTGGCCTCCTCCCTCGTGACGGGCGACCCGGGCACCGGTGAGGCGCCCATGCGCCGCTCCGGGCTCGGCGCCACCTTCGGCATCCTGCTGACCGTCCTGCTGGTCGTCGTCGCCGCTGTCTACGGACTGCTCAAGCCGGTCAGGAGCACCGCGTGGGCGCGCGACGGCGCCCTGATCGTGGAGAAGGAGACCGGCAACCGCTACCTGTACTCCGGCGGGCTGCTGCACCCCACCGCCAACTACGCCTCCGCGCTGCTGGCGGTCGGCAGTGGCGCCGCCGTGGAACAGGTCCCGCGCGCCGCGCTCGCCGACGTGCCGCGCGGCGTGCCGATCGGCATCCCCGGCGCGCCGGACGACGTGGCCGAGCCGACGGCGGTGCTGACCGGGGCGTGGGCGGACTGCCTTCGGCCCGGCAGCACGGGGGGCGAGGCGCTGGACTTCGCCCCGGCGACCGCCCGCCCGGTGCGCCCCGGCACGCGGGTGCTCGTCGCCGCCCCGGACGGCACCCGTTACGTGGTGTGGCACGACACCAGGTACGAAGTGGACGCGCGCTCCTCGCTGATCGCGCTGGGCCTGGACACCGAACAGCCCGTGGAGGCCACCGCGGCGTGGCTCGACGCCCTGCCGAGCGGCACGCCCGTCGCCCCGGCCGCCGTACCCGGCGCCGGTGCCCCCGGGCGCACCGTGGCCGGTTCGCCCGCGAAGGTCGGCCGCCTCTTCCGTACCGAGGTCGGCGGCGTCAGCCACTACTACGTCCTGCGGGCCGACGGCGTCGCGCCGCTCACCGCCACCGAGTCCGCGTTGCTGGCCGGTGAAGCCGGAGAAGGGCAGCCCACGCAGGTGAGTCCCGGCGACATCGCCGCCGTCCAGGCGTCCTCCGACACCTCGCTCATGCACCGCCTCCCCGACCTGCTGAACGCCCCCGACACCACCGCGGACGGCGGCGGCGCGCTGTGCCTGCTGCACCCGGTGGACGGCGGGCACGCCACGGTCGTACGGGAGACCGGCGCGGGCGCTTCACCGTCCGGAGTGCTGGTGCCCCCGGACCACGCCGTCCTGGCCCGGCCACCTGCCGGACCGGCCGACGCGGACACCCCCGACCCGTACCTGATCACCGATCAGGGCGTGAAGTACGAGCTGGTCGGCCAGGCCGCCGAGGCACTCGGCTACGGCGACCTCACCCCGCGCACCCTGCCCGCCGCCGTCCTCGACCGGATACCGACCGGCGTCCGGCTCACCCGCGCCCAGGCCCTCGCCCCCGTCCCGGGACCGAGGTGACCGTGCACCGTCCCGCGCACGAACGGCCGCCCGCACGCGGCGAGTTCACCGACCGCCTGTCCGCCCGCCTCGCCCGCGCCGCGTTGCGCGGCACCGGCCCCGCGCTGGAGTCCCGCAGCATCGGCAACGCCCTGCTGGTGCACCCGCGCGGATTCGTCGACAGCCGCGCGCTGACCTTCGCCGAGCGCCTGGCCGCCGACCCGCAGCACACCCTGGTCGTCCTCGACCTGCCCGCCAGCCCGCAGGACGCGGTGCGCGAGACCCTGGCGAAGGCGCTGGACCGCCGAGGGCGCAGCTTCCGGCTCGTGCCGGGCCGCGGTGATCGCGGGGACGTCAGCCGCACCGCGCAGTGGCTCGCCGACCGGCTGGAGCGCATGGTGCTGGCACCCGACGGCGCTGTGCTGCCCGCGGCGGGCGGCGCGCTGTTCGTCCCGGCGCACCACGGCGCGGGCTGGCTGCGCTACCGGCCGCATGTGCCGACGGTTCCGGACGCCCGGCGCTTCCCCACGCCGCACTGGGAGTTCTCGGTGCCGGACCGGCCTCGCACGACCCCCGGCGGCGGCACGCTCGAACCGCTACCCGGCGGAGTGTGGCTGCGCGGTGAGGGCGACGAGGCGAGCGCCGCAGGACACCGCGGGCGGCTGGTCGACCTGCTGGCCGGACACCCGAGACTGCTCGCCGTCGTGCTCGGCGGACCGTGTGAGTCGATGCTGCCGTTGGAGGAGGTCGCCGCGTTCTGGCGGCAACTGCCGGGCAGCGCACGGCCGTTGGTGCGGTTCGTCCCCTACGGTCCGGTCGCCGTGCCCGAGGGCGCGTCGCTCGGCCAGGCGCTCGCTGACCTGCTCGGGCAGCGCGTCGCCGTGCACCCGGGCCTCCCGGTCGCCGGGCCGCACGGCGAGGGGACCCGGATCCGTACCCTGCCGCACGACGGAGGTCCCGGCTGGCAGCCGTACGCGGAGGAGTTCGGCTTCGCGCCGCGCGCGCAGACCGGCGGCCGCCCGGCGGCTCCGGTCCCGCTGTCGGTGCGGCCACCGGTCGGCGACCTCGCGCCCCTCGGCCCGGGCGTCTACCGGTACGCGTCCGACGCCGTCCTGGAAATCGTGCAGAGCGGCCTGTGGATGCGCCCGCCCGCCGACCCGAGGGACGGCCACACCGTGCGCGCCGCGCCCGCCGACCCGCCGTCCCCGGTCGTCCTGTACGACGAGACCGACCCGGCGGTCACCGACCGCATGCGGGCCCTCGCCCACGAACTGCTGCGACGCCTGGCGCCGTCGTTCGCCCGGGACGCCCGCGTCGTCCCGTCCGGCGAGGCGGGCCGCCCCCTCGTGGACGCGATCGTGCGCACCGCTCCCGGCTCACCGGCCGCCCGGCCCGCGCCGCTGCCCACCGGATCCGGCACGGCCGACGGCTGGCTGGCGGACGGTCCGGCGGCAGGGGGGCGGTCGCCCGCGCCCGCCCCCGGCGAACACGGCACCTGGACCGACGCGCCCGCCGCACCGCCGCCCACCACGTCCGGCCCCGCCCGGCCACGAGAGCCCGAACCACGAGAGCCCGAAGGCCCGCAACAGCCGCCGCACAACGCCCCGTTGGCCGCGCAGCCGCCTGTGCCGGACATCGCGGCCCCGCCGAAGGCCACGCCGGTCCCAGGACCCGACCTGCCCGCGGCGCCGGCCGACGATCCCGCCACCGCCCGTGCGCACAACGGTCCCGCGGCGGTCCCTCCGCCCCCGCAGGACCGCCCGCCGCACGAACCGCCGACTCCCGCCGCACCGCCGCGCCCACCCACCGCACCGCGCATCCGCCTGGAGGCGTCCAGCCCGGGCCCCGCCGCCCCCGCGCCGGGCCCGACACCACGACCGCCCGGCCGTGACGGAACCGGGGCCGCCGACCGCCCGGTCTCCACCACGAGAGCGGACGCGTCACCCAGCCCGCACCTGGACCGGGCGCCCCGAGCGCAGCCCGAGCCCTCACGTGCCGCCGACATCGCGCCGTCCGACCAAGGCCTGGAGCGGGAACGCGACTGGCTGCGACGCGGTCTCGGCGAGCGCTACGACACCGCCACCGGCTTCGTCTCCCGGGTGCTGTCGGAGGCACCGGGCCTGCGCGGCGGCGCGCACCACCCCGGGCCCGACGCGCTCACCGACCTCGCGGCCGTCCACCTGTACCTGGCGGGCGCCACCTCGGCGATCGACACGGCGATCCGCACCGGAACGCCGGGTCCCCACGTCCCGCTGGCCCGATGCGCCGCCAACGGGCTGCGACGCCTGCCGTCCCACCGCGGCGCCACGCTCCTGCGGGCCACGCTCGGCGCCCGGGAGCGCGCCTGGTACGCCGAGGCGGCCGACGCGGGCACACCGGTCGTCGAGCGGTCCTTCCTCTCCGCCGCGACCACCGTCCGCCGCGGCTTGCCCGGCACCACGGACGTGCTGGTCTGGTCGCTGACCGCCCGCCGGACCGCTCTGGTGGCCCCCGACATCCCGGACCGGGTGCTGTTCGCCCCCGGAACCCGGTTCAAGGTGCTGCGCGTGACGGACGGCGACCGCCCCGCGGTACTGCTGCGCGAGATCCACGGATCCGAGGCGGAAAACGGCCGACCGGGCGGCGACCCGGCCGCGGTCGACGACATCGCCACGACCGGACTCGACCGCGTACATGCCCTGTGGCGTGAGATCGAGCAGGATCCCGGCCGTCAGGCGGGCGAACCACTGCCCGACGAACACGCGGATGTCTTCCGCGCCGCTCCCGGGCTCCTCCAGGACGAACCCGGCGGACCGCACGGGCCGGTACGGCCCGCCGCACCGCCGCAGAAAGGAGCGACGTCGTGAACCGGCAGGTTCTGCGGGTCTCCCCGACCCGGTCCGGTGCCTACCGCACCGTCTCCCAGGCCCTGGCGGCCGCCGGTGAGGGCGCGTTGATCGCCGTCGAACCCGGCACCTACGACGAGTCGCTCACCCTCGCCACGGCGGTGACCCTGTCCGCGGAAGGCGACCCCGGCAGCGTCCGCATCGTCGCGCCGGTCGGCAGTGTGGTCGTCGTGGACGCCGACGAGGTCCGGCTCTCCGGCCTGACCCTGTGCGGCTCCGACGCCAACGCCGCGGTCGTGGACGTCCGCCGCGGACAGGCCGCGCTCGACGGCTGCACGGTGACGGGTGACACGGCGTGGGCCGGCCTCGTCGCCTGGCAGTCGGGCCAACTGGCCGCCCGTGACTGCCGGGTGAGCAACCCGGGCGGCGCGGGCATCGTCGTGACCGCGCCCACCGCCAACACCGTGGAGCGCGTCACCGTCACCGACGTGGGCTCCTCGGCCGTCGTCGTCGCCGAGGACGGCCGCCTGGCGATGCGTGAGTGCACCCTGGAACGGGTCCGCGGCAACGGCATCTGCGTCAACGGCCGGGGCGGCGTCACGGTCGAGTCCACCGTGGTCGACGGCAGCGAGAAGCCCGCCGTCGTCGTGGAGGAGCACGCCGCAGCGGAACTCGTCCGCGTCACCGTCACCGGCTCCGCCGGTCTGGACGCCTACCTCACCAGCACCGGTCCGACCACCCTCACCGACTGCGCCCTGACGGGATCGGGCGGGCAGTCCGTGCACGTCAGCGGGGGAGCGGCGCCGGTGCTGCGCGACTGCGTCCTGGCGTCCGCGCGCACCAACGGCTTCCAGGCGACCGGCGGTTCCACGCCCCGGCTGGAGCGGTGCGAGATCGTCGGCGCGCCGCTGGCGGTCCTCGTCGACGACGCCAGCGAGGCCGTGTTCGAGAGCCTGCGGATCACCGGGGCGACGCGCACCGCGATCCAGGTCTGCGGCGGTGCCACCGCCGGATTCAGGGACTTGTCGGTCACGGAGGGCTCCGGGGGCCTGCGGGCCGCCGGGGCCGCGCGCGTCGAGCTGCTGCGGTGCGACCTCGACACCGGCGGTGCCACCGGCGCCGAGGTGACCGAGGGCGCCGGCCTGCGCTGCGAGGACGTGCGGCTGCGCAGCACCGCCGACTGGGCGCTCACCGTCTCCGGCGGCGCCCGCGCCGAACTGGAGTCGTCCACCGTGACCGGGGCCGGTGTCCTGGCGGGCCCCGACGGCGAAGTCGCTCTGCGCGAGGCCGAGTTGGCGGACTCCCACGGCGACGGCGTACGCGTACTCGGAGGCGGCAGCCTCACCGCGACCGGCTGCCGGGTGCACGACGCCAAGGGGCACGGCGTCAACGTGCAGTCCTCGGGTCGCGCCGACCTCGGCGACTGCGCGATCACCGGGAACGGCGGCGACGGGGTGCGCAGCAACTCCGAGGAACCGGTGACCGTGCAGCGGTGCGAGGTGACGGACAACGGCGGGACGGCGGTCCACCGGCTGCGTGACGGGGAGGACCCCGGCAAGCCCTCCCCGGCCCCGCGGCACGACCGCTCCGCGAGCGGGGCCGCCGGGCAGGCCACGAACGCCGTGCGGGACGACCGGCGCGCCGCCCCGGCGGGGGCGGGCACGCTCGCCGAACTCGACGCCCTCGTCGGCCTGGAGAGCGTCAAGCGCGAGGTCACCGGCCTGATCAACCTCAACAAGATGACGCAGCGGCGCGAGGAACTCGGCCTGCCGATGCCGCCGATGAGCCGCCACCTGGTCTTCGCGGGCCCGCCCGGCACCGGCAAGACCACCGTCGCCCGGCTCTACGGCGCCGTCCTGGCCGAACTCGGCATCCTCAGCCAGGGCCACATCGTCGAGGTCTCGCGCTCCGGGCTGGTCGCGCAGATCATCGGCGGCACCGCCATCAAGACGACCGAGGTGTTCAACAAGGCCATCGGCGGCGTGCTGTTCATCGACGAGGCCTACACCCTCACCAACCAGTCCAAGGGCAGCGGCCCCGACTTCGGCCAGGAGGCCGTCGAGACGCTGATGAAGCTCATGGAGGACCACCGCGACGAGATCGTCGTCATCGTCGCCGGATACTCCGAGCAGATGGGCCAGTTCCTGGAGTCCAACCCCGGGATGGCCTCGCGCTTCTCGCGCACCGTGGAGTTCCCCAACTACGAGGTCCCCGAACTCGTCACCATCGTCCAGGGTCTGTGCGCCAAGCACTACTACGAACTGGACGACTCGGCCCTCGACGCGCTCACCCGCTATTTCGAGACCATCCCGAAGGGACCCACCTTCGGCAACGGCCGCGTCGCCCGCTCGGTGTTCGAGACCATGATCAGCAACCAGGCCTCGCGGTTCGCCGCCGAACCACCCCACGACACCGCTGCCCTCAACCGCCTGCAAGCGGGTGACATCGGCCCCCTCCCGGAACCGGCGAGGTCCGACGACGCGGGGCGGGCACCCGGCGGCACGGACGGACGGCAGGAGGAGACACCGGCCTCCCGGCGGCCCGAACCCCCGCCCGCCGAACCCCCGCCCGCCATGCGCCGGTTGGCGGCCCTGAGCGGCCTGGGCGACGTGCGCACCGCCGTGCTCGCACGCGTCAACGACCTCGTCGCCGCCACCCGCGCCGGCGAGCCGCTCGGTCCGGCCGCGAACCTCGTACTCGCCGGTGAACCGGGCAGCGGACGCCGCGCGGTGACCACGCTGTACGCCAAGTGCCTCGCGGAGACCGGGATCCTGCCCCACGGAGCGGTGCACCACGCCGCCCTCTCGCAGATCCCCACCCGCTGGCCCGAGGAGGCGGGCGCCTTCACCGCCGACCTGTTCGCCGAAGCCCGGGGCGGGGTGCTGCGACTCGACCTCGACGCCGCCTTCACCGACCGGACCGATCAGGAGCGCACCGCCGTGTGGAACGCCCTGGCCGCAACCGCCCCGCACGCCCCGGACACCGCGCTCGTCCTGCACGGCGGCCACCAGGAACTGCGGGAGGCGTTGCGCGGGCGCGACGAGGTGACGCGCTGCTTCGCCCAGTACCTGAGGTTCCCGCCGTACACCGCCGAGGAACTGACCGCCCTGGTCTGCCGCAGGCTCGTCGCGCGCGGCTACCGGATCGACGACGCCTCCCGGGCCATCCTCGCCGCGCGGCTCGCCGCCCAGCCGCCGACCGACGGCGCCTGGGGCGCGCACCGACTGGCCGACCGCATGGCGCAGCGGGTGACCTCGCCGACGCTGCGGCTGCGCGCGCCCCGCGACCGCTCCGGCGATCCAGGACCTGCGACCCCGTCGAACACACAGGCACAGCCGCCTGTACCGGAAGGCAACGAAGCCCGCGCCGCGTTCCTCGCGGGCGCGACGCCGGGAAACGATTGACCGGCACCTGACCTGCCGTGCGTTCACGGTGCTTGAACCTGCCGTGCGTTCACGGTTCCCGAACGAGAGGATCAGCGATGGCCACCCAGTCGACCAATGTGGACATCGCGGGAATGAAGGCGGCGCAGCCGCACTTCGAGACCGCGCTCAGCGAGACCAGCCGCGTCTACAGCAGCATGCAGGACCAGGCCCAGACCCTGGAGGCCAGCTGGACCGGTGACTCCGCGCAGACCTTCGTCGGCGCGCTCAACCAGTGGCTGGAGAACTGCAACGTCGTCAAGCAGCAGCTCCAGGTCGTCACCCAGAAGCTGGAGGCGAACACCGGCAACTACCAGCGCGTCCACACCGACGCCAGCGACCAGAGCAGCGCGCTGCGGCAGGCCGTCAGCGCCGGACTGCCCGGCTTCTGACCCGGCCGCGGTACGGCCGGCCGGAGCCCCGGCACCCGTTCCCGCACCGTTCGCACAAGCCCACCGCGCTCAGCGTTTGACCGCTTTCACCGCTTTCAACGTGTAAGGAAGCCAGCATGACCACGTATTCGGTCAGCCACCAGCAGATGCAGTACGTCGGCGGCGAGATGGAGACCATCACCCGCAACATCCAGTCCACGCTGACGAACCTGGACGACGCCGCCAAGCAGAACCTCGCCCAGTGGTCGAGCGACGCCCGGGACGCGTACAACGTCGCCAAGGCGAAGTGGGACGCCGCCGCCGCGCAGATGCAGCACCAGGCCCAGACGGCGACCCAGGCGCTGGGCACCATCGACGGCTACTACACCAGCGGCGAGAAGTACGGCGTCAGCCTCTGGGAGCAGTGACCGACCGTGGTAACCGGGCCGAACGTCTACGGCCGGCAGACTCCGGTGCACACCGCCACCCAGAGCCAGCCCCAGGCGTACAACGGCAGCCCTTACAGCGACAGTACGGGGCACGTCAGCCCCGGCACGATCCCGGCGGCCCCCGTGGTCCCGCCGACGCCGGGCCCCGCGGGCCCCACGTCGGTGGACACCTCGTCGCTCAGGAAGTTCGCCGACAACCTGGACACCCTCGCCGACATGCTGGGCACCGCCCGGGACCGGGTGGGGCAGATCCCGGATCTGGCGGCCGGCGCCTTCAAGGAGGCGAAGGACCTCCAGAGCGCGGTCACCGGCGGTGAGCCGGCCTCGGCGCCCAGCAGCTCGGGTTCGAGCAGCTCGGCTTCGAGTGGCTCCGGATCGGGCTCGACTCCGAGTCCGCCCCCGGCCTCGACCGACGATTCCGTCGACGGCCGTGGCGGCCTCAGGGGCAACTACCACAAGGCGCTGCACGACCTGCGGCAGGTGCTGATGGACACCGCGCAGAACGTGCGGACCCTGGCCTCGAAGTACGCGAACATCGAGGACATCAACCAGAAGGCGGGCAAGGACCTCAACCAGCTGATCACCACAGCGCAGAAGGACTTGCAGCCCCTCATGAACGACCAGTTCTGACCGTGGCCGTTCCCCGGCCCCCGAACGAGCCCGGCGTACGCGGCGGCCCGATCGGGGGCTGCGGGCGGGTGCCCGGTCCGGCATCCCGGGCCGGGCACCCGCCCAGGGGGGACACGGTCGTCGTACAGGAGGACCACGGGTCGTCCGGCCGTCGCGCCGGGGGCCCGGACGAGCATGTTGGCGGCGCGGCGCCGGTGACCCGGGCGGCGTGCCTCGCGAGTGGCGGGCGAACGGGAGCGCGGACGGCATGGCCGACGGGAACGACCAGACCTACAGTGACGACAACTCCGACGGTTTCACGACCGATTCGGACGGTACGTGGGCGACCGACGACGGCGACACCACGGGTGACTACAGCGACTGGGACTGGCGCAAGATCATGGCGGCGATCTGCGGCGGCTCCGCCTACACCGGCGACACCGCGAACACCCGGCGCGCACAGCAGTACTCCGACCCGCAGACCCTCCAGACGGCAGCCGACACCCTCGCCTACGTGGAGGGGGTGCTCCAGGAGGTGGCCCGGGCGATCTCCGAGCAGACGGACGCCTTGACGGGTGAGCACGGCCCCTGGCAGGGAGCGGCGGCCACGGCGCTGAACGGGGCGATGACCGGTGTGGCCCGGCAGACCCAGCAGATGGCCGACGTACTGTCCGGCGGTGTGACCGGCGACCAGAACGTCCCGCAGCAGCTCGCGAACGACGCCCAGAACCTGCGCGACGCGATAGCCAAGGTCAACGACATCGACACCTGGTACGCCCGGCAGGCCGTCGAGGTGCGACCGGACCTCCAGATGGACAACGGGCTGGTCATGGTCAGCAAGGACCAGCAGATCGTCACCATGATGAGCAACGACATGCGCAAGGTCCTCCAGACACTGGCCCAGCACTACACCCTGAGCAAGGACTCCGTCTCCCAGCCGAGTTCGCCGTCCAACCCCAACAGTCCTGGCTCTCCCGGCTCTTCCGGGTCCCCGGTCACTTCGGACTACGGCGCCGACTCCGGCTATGGCTCCGGTCAGTACGGGGCCGTGGGGGATGGTTCGGGGTACGGGTACGGGTACGGGTACGGCCAGGACGACGACGGGGACGACTTCGGGTACGGGTCGGACGGGGCGCCGGACGGTGGAGGCGACTTCGCGGACGGCCAGGACTCAGGGGGCGTTCTCGGACCGGGCGGTTCCCAGGACGACGAGTACTACGGCGGCGCGGACCAGGATCCGTACGGCGACGTGGGCCCGGGGGAGGACTACGGCGACTACGGCTCGTCCCAGGTGGCGCCGGGCCCGCGGGTGGTCGTCGCACAACAGCCCGCACCGGCCGAGCAGGATCAGACGGGCGCCGCGTATCCCACACCGCGCTTGGTGTCGGTGGAAGCGCTGCCGCGCACGGGAGTCGTGGGATCGGCTGCCGGGGCAGATCAGTTGACGCCGGTGGAGGGGACGCCGCGTATGGGGGTCGTGGGATCGGGTTCCGGGACGGATCAGTTGACGCCGGTCCAGGAGACGCCGCGTATGGGAGTCGTGGGATCGGCCTCCGGGTCGGACCATTTGACGCCGGAGGAAGGGGTGGCGCGCACGAGTCCGGTGGCAACGACCCCGGTGGCACACCAGTTGACGCCCGAGGAAGGGGTGCGGCGCCCGAGCCCGGTCCAGTCCTTTTCCGACGGCCCGCAGCTGGAGCCGGTGAGCGGCCGGCCGAGGACGGACGACCGGCAGCCCGAACCGGCCGGGCTGCCCGGCTTCTAGGCAGCACCGCAGGACACCGCGCCGTACGGCCGGCGCGGCGGCGACGATCACTCATCGGGGCATGGGAGCGCGGACGGCATGGCTGACCCCAAGTACAGCGACGACAACACGGATGGCTTCAGCAGCAGTTCCGGCGGTGTCATCGCGGACGGCACGGGTGACACGACGGGGGACTACAGCGACTGGGACTGGAAGAAGATCATGGCGGCCATCACCGGCGGCGCCGCCTACAGCGACCCCACCCTCGTCGCCCACCCGTCCGACCCGCAGACCCTCCAGACGGCAGCCGACACCCTCTCCTACGTGGAAGGGGTGTTGCAGGAGGTGGCCCGGGGGATCGCGACGCAGACGAACGCGTTGACCGGTGAGCACGGCCCCTGGCAGGGGGCGGCCGCCAGGGCGTTGAACGGGGCGATGTCCAGCGTCGCCCAGCAGACCCAGCAGATGGCCGACGCCCTGTCCGGCGGCGTCACGGGGGACGAGAACGTCCCCCAGCAGCTCGCGAACAACGCGCAGAACCTGCGCATGGCGATCGACAAGATCAATGACATCAACACCTGGTACGCGAACCAGGCGTTGAAGATCAACCCGCATCTGAAGATGCCGAACGGGCTCGTCGAGGTCCACAAGATCCCGCAGATCGTCACCATGATGAGCAACGACATGCGGCAGGTCCTCACCACTCTCTCGAACCACTACACGGTCTCGAAGGACTCGGTGGCCCAGCCGAGTTCACCGAACAACCCGAACAACGCGCGGCCGAACGTCTCCGACTTCGGCATCGGCGATCCGAACGCGGGCGCCGTCCCGTTCCCGGGCCCGGGGGCCTTCCCCAACCTCGCGGACTTCAACGACCCGAACGTCCAGAGCCCGGACCTCCAGAACGACGGGCCCGGTACGGGGAACGTCCCGGACTTCGGCGGCGTGGACTCCGGCCCGGGCGCCGTCGCTCCCGGCCTCGGCGTGAACGCCCCCGACTTCGGCGACGACACCCCCGGCGCCGACGAGAAGGTGCCCGACTTCGGCACCGGCCTCCCCGGGGGGCCGGGCACCGGCGCGCCGGACGACGGGGCGGGCGCCGCGCCCGACGCCTCGTCGGACGCGGCGGACGTGGGGAGCCCGGCCCCGTTCCCCGGCGACACCTCCCTGGAGAACGGGGGGCCGGACCTTCCCACCACCGGGCAGCTCGATCCCGCCATGGACGCGGCGCTCAATCCGCCCGCCGTCGTCCCCGCTCCCGGACTGGGGCTCGGGGACGACACTCCGGCGGGCTCCGTGAAAAGCCCCAAGGTGACCGCCCCCGCAGTGTCGCCGTTCCCCGGGGACACCGGCCTGGACACCCCCGGCGGCGCGGCGGACCCGGCCGGGGCGGCGGGTGCGAGTGTGGCACCGTTCCCGGGCGCCGACACGCCGGACCTGGACACCTCCGGCACCGGCGCGCCCGGCCTCGGCTCCCTGGCGGGCGGCGTCCCTGATACCGGACTGGGCGGCGGGTTGGGAAGTGGGCTGGGCAGCGGGCCCGGCGCCGGGGCGGGCAGCCCGCCGGCGAATGGCACCGTGCAGGGATTCCCCGGCGATACGAAGCTGTCCGACGCGGGTGCGCTCGGCTCTGAGCCGGGGATGCCGATGATGCCGATGGGTGGGGGTTCTGCGGGTCTGGGTGGTGCCGGGGGTGAGGTGGGTGCGCCGGACGCGGCGGGTCTGCTGGGGGGTGACGCGGAGCCGTGGGATGGCTCGGCGGCGTTGCCGGATGGTGTGTCGGGTGGCGCGGAGCAAGGCGGTCCCGGGCTGAGCCTGCCCGGGGACCAGGCCGCCGCGGGCGGGCCGGGTCTGAGCATGCCCGGCGACGGAGCAGCAGGTGACGTACCGTCAAATTCCGCGACGCCAGGCGAGAGTCCGGCAGCCGGGGGCCCCGCGGACGGCATGCCGATGATGCCCATGGGCGGTCTGGGCCAGCCCGGCGGCGGTGACCGGGAGCACGAACGCTCCGAAGCGTCCGGCCTGTTGTCCGGTACGGCGGAGCCCTGGGCGAGCTTCTTCGAGGGCGGTGGCGATCCCATGGGTTCGCCGCACGGCACGCCGCGTGACGAGGGCGGCCTGACGATGCCGGACGAAGACGGCCTGGCCGCCGACCTCTTCTCCGGGCAACCGGCCGCGGCCTCCTCCGCCGACAGTCCGGGCGGGCACCTGGACACCGAGGAGTTCCTGGCGGGAACGGCGGAGTGGCTGCCGTACCTCGCGGCGGGTGCGGCAGCGACGAACACCGGGGACCACGTCAACGAGACGCGGTACACCTCCCGCTTGCCCGGGGACCCCGCCGCGCCTGTGTGGGGAGAAGCGGAAGCCGAACACGAGCAGGCGCCGTGGGCGGTCGCCGGTGCGCCGGAGGCCGCTGCCGTCCCGGAGGCCGCCGCCCCGGAACCGGAGCGCGAGGCCCGGGAGCACCAACAGGCCCCACGGGACGAAGCTTCGCACCCCGATGCCATCGGCGCCGACGACGCCCCCGTGACCGCCGACACCCCGGTTGCCGTCGCCACCCCCGTGGCCCTCGACACCCCCATGGCCGACGACGCCCCTTCGGCTGACGATCCCGCCGCCTGGGACGCGGCGGCGGCCTCCCTCCTGCCTCTGCTCGCCCGTGGCCACGGCGCCGTGACGAGCGGTGAGGAGGCCGGGGCGGAGGGCGACCGGCAGGACGCGGCCGCGGCCACGGCGGTCGCCGCGGGCGCGTACACCATCGCCCGGTCCACGACCGCGGACGCCTCACCCGCCGCGCCGGAGCGGGTGGCGTGGCGACCGAAGGCGACCGGGCCCCAACTGGTCGAGCTGACCTGCTCGTTCGACGACCCGCCCGAGGAGCCGCAGGCGTCCGCTCACGACGTGGCCGAGGTGGGGCGGGGCACCGGAGCGAAGGTCGTGCGCCGGGAGCGGGAACGCGACGGGGAGGGCGGGAACAGCGTGGCCGACCTGCTGCGGCAGGGTGAGGAGGTCTGGGGCTGAGCCGGGGTGCGTGCCGTCCCCCGTCGCGCGTTGAACGCGCAGGCAGAAGCGACTGTACGCACGGCCCGACTCGTCGCCGTCCGGTGTGCGGGGGCGGGGGAGACGGGTTGACTGAGGGCATCTGCCGCATGATCGAACACGGCGTTGGGAGAACCGGGATGTCGTCCCCGTACGACGAGCAGGTCGAGAACCTGCTCGCGCGGTACCGCGAGGCCCGCGAGCAGGCCGCCGACACCCGGCGGCACATCAACGAGACCGAGGCGACGGTGACGGCGCCGCGCAAGGTCGTCAAGGTGACCGTCGGGGCCCAGGGCCAAGTCACGGCGCTGGACTTTCCCACCGCCGCGTACCGCACGATGACTCCGAAGGACCTGTCGAGGACGGTCCTGACCGCCCTCGAACAGGCCCGCTCCCAGGCCCTGTCGAAGGTGGCCGAGGTCGCGCTGAGCGGAATGCTCGGCGGCGTGCCGACCGCCGACCTGCTGCGCGGGGACGTCGACGCCCGGTCCTTCCTGCCCGAGGACCTGGAACTGCCGGAGGCCGTGCGCGCCTACGTGGACCACGGCCTGGGCGTGCCGGAGGAGGGGGACCGTCGTGGCTGACGGCTCGCAGGCGTCGAACGGCGACTTCACCGTCGACACCGACAAGTTGAAGCCCGCCGTCGCCAAACTCCAGACTCTCGCCACCCAGTTGAAGTCCGCGGGCAAGCAGCTGGACGACGTGTGCCAGTCCTACGGGCAGCCCTGGGGCGACGACTCCACGGGCAAGAAGTTCTACGACAAGTACGAGGACCCGCACAGCCAGATGATCACCGCCGCGTACCGGAGCAGCGCCACGCTGGAGGACTCGGCGGGCCAGATGGGCGACATGGTGACCTCCTTCGAGAAGGTCGAGGAGACGGCAGGGGACGAGGGACGGCGTCTGCGGGTGTCCGCCGACGACCCCCACGGCGACCAGGGCGCCGCCTCGTAACGGTCCGGGACGAGGGCAGCGAGCGAATTCGGTACGAGTGGATCTGGGAGAGCACGATGAGCGGGACGCCGGACGGCGGCAGGCCGGAACGGGAGCCGGTGGCGCAGCCGGGTCCGCGGGCGGGCGAGACGGCCGAAGCGGAGGAACCCCGTCCTCCTGTGGGGCCCGGGTCGCAGGACCTGGCGGAGTCGCCGCCCGTTCCGGACCACATCCGTGAGGCGGCCCGCCGGGCACCCGACCACTGGTTCGGAATGGTCGACCCCACCTGGTCGGGCGAGGGCGCTCCGCCGGACTGGGCTGTGGTCGGCCAGTGGCGTTCCGACTCGGCCGGCGAGATCGTCGAGTGGCGTGACAACGAGGAGTACCAGCCCTCCCCGAAGGCGCTGGAGTGGGACGACCCGACCGACCCGGTGGACGCCGCCGTACAGCTCGCCGCGACCGGCTACGGACCGGCCGAGGCCGTGACGCGCGCGCTGGCCGACGCGGAGGTCGCGGTCTTCCTCGCCCCGGGCGGCGGCCTTCTGTCCGCCGTCGCGCCGGACGACTCGACACCGGTCGTGCCGGTGTTCACCTCGCCGGCCCACCTGCACGCGGCGGGCAGGCTGTCGTTCGTCACCATGAAGGCCGTCGACCTGCTCGACCGGCTCCCCGAAGGCCATCTGGTCTATCTGAACCCCTCAGGATCGGTGAGCATGGCGGTGGATTCGACGCCCTTGCGTGAGGCGTTGACCACCGGTGGCGAGCCGGACGGCGGGAGCGCCTGGTCCGGTGACCTGGACGAGATCCTGCCGCTTCAGCCCGCCGAGGAAGGCGGGGACGCCACGGGTGGCGCCATGGCCCACCCCCTGGACGGTGAACATCCCTGATCCCAGCCGCCGTCGTCCACGAGCGCGCGGAACGCCGCTCGTGGCCCCCTGAACGTCCGACCGTGGCCGCCGGTCCCATGACCGGTCGCCCACGGGTATTCCGCTCGCTGTGCGCCGGCCCTTCCGGCCCTGTGCCGTGTCGAATTGGTGGTCGCCGTCCATGAGCATCATGATGCCCCCGGGGTTGCAGTGGGTCGCCGATCTGCTCGGGGCACCGTGGCCGACGGCGGACGAGGACGCCCTGTGGAACCTCCAGAAGGCCCATCAGACCTTCGCCGCGGACGTGCGGGCCGTCGCCACGGGCATGGGCGAGGTGACCGCGGACGTGAAGGCGGGGGTCTCGGGCTCGGCCGCCGAACAGTTCGAGCAGTACCTGACGCAGTTCCAGTCGAACCTCGAACAGGTCGCCACCGGCGCCGACGAGGTCGCCAACCTGTGCGACAAGACGGCTCTCCAGGTGCAGTACGCCAAGATCATGATCCTGGAGATGATGGTCTGGACGGCGGGCGAGATCGCCTGGCTGGCCTGGTGGGCGCCGGAGGCGGCGGCCGCCGCCGTGGCGTCGGCCCGTGCCGTGGTGGCGCTGATCGTCCGGCGGCTGTTGATGGCCGTGGGTATCAACGTGCTGGGCGCCGGCCTCATGGACGCGCTGGACCAGGCGATCCAGTTCCGCCTGCACCGCCGCCACTCCTGGGACTGGGGCAACACGGAGATGGCGCTGGGCGCCGGTGCCATCAACGGGGCCATCGGCGGCCTGGCGTTCGGGGCGGGAGGCGTGGTCGCCCCGAAGATCGTCGGCTCGTTCCTGGGCAGCGTGGCGCTCGGCGCCGGGGTCGGCGCGGCCGGCGCGGCGGCCACGGACGCGGCCTTCGGCGTCGACGGCGACCCCGGTCTCGGCGCGCTGGCCGGGGCGTTCGGCGGCGCCGTGGGCCACATCGCCGCGGGGATGCGCGGCGGCAAGGGGGACGGCGGGGACGGGGAGATCGAGATCCCGGAGGTGCCGACGTTTCCGGGTCTTCTCGACGAACCCGGCCTGGACAAAGGCGCTGGTGGCGCCGACACGTCACCCGGGTCACTTGGCAGTGACACCGGTGACGGCTCCGGTGAGGACTTCGGTCAGGGCTCCGGCGCACCCCTGGAGGTGCCGTTGGAGGGCAGGGGTCCCGGGCCGGGTGAGGAAGGCGCCGGGCCGGGCCTGTCCGGCATCACCGTTGAGGGAGACGGCCCCGCGCCCTGGGGAGAGGACAGCGGGGGCGCGTCGTACCAGTCGCTCGTGGACCCCGGCGACGAGGGCCGGGTCTCCTTGTCGCACGACGGGGACAGCGTGTCCGGGGGCCGGGTTTCCTCGCGTGGCGAGGAAGACGGCGTTTCCCTGGCCTCCGGCGGTGAGGGGGCCGGGGAAGAGGACGCGAGGGGCTTGGCGGGACCTGGCGGTGTGGCGCGTCAGCCGGCTCCGGGGGCAGGGCAGTCCTTGGAGTTGTCGCAGAGGCTGCCGCTGCCCGAGCCGTTGAAGCACAGCCCTGTCGGCGCAGGCGCCGAGACCGCCCCCGAGCACCTCGGCGGCGTGGACGGACCGCGCGGATCGCAGGCCGCGTCGCCGGCCGTTCTGCCAGGCTTCGAGACCGATCACCCCGCTGCCGGGAACGCCGTGGCGCAGCCGCCGCGCGACTCCCTCACCGCGGCCTCCGACGGCGTCACGGGGGCCCGCTTGCCTGAGGTCCCGCAGCAGGGCCAGGAAACCGGGGGACAGGTCTCACCCCCGCACCCGGCGGAGAGTCGCGGCGACGGCACCTCCGGGGCTCCCGCCGAGTCGGTCGGGCAGACGGAGGCCGCCCAGCCGTCCGCCGAGGCGGTCGGGCAGACGGGGATCATCCGGTCGTCGGCCGGGCCGGTCCAGCATCCGGCCGCGTCGGCTCCGGCACTGGGCAGGCCGGAAGGTCCGTCCTCGGCCGAGTCGTCGCCGTCAGCGTCCGCGTCCTCCGGATCGGCGGCTGCCCGGACTTCCCCGCCGGAGCCGTCGAAGACGGTGACCCTTACGCGGGACCCGAACGACACGACCGGTCCCGCCGGTTCCCTGGAAGGGGCGCAGCAGGGTACGGACGTCGCGAGGGACTCCGCGGAACCTTCATCCGTCGAACGGGTGTCCGCGCCGGTGTCGTCGTCCCTGACGCGGGATCCGGAGCCGCCAGCGGCTCAGCAGCCGGCGGCGCACGCGACGGAACTGGACGCCGGCCAGGGCGGAACCGGTGCGGTCCGGCAACGATCGCAGTCCTACGCACCGGATTCGGACGCCAGCGGGATCGGCACCGGACCCGCTCGGCCGTCTCCTCCCGAGGTCGCACAGGCGGTGGAGGGCCCCGGTCCGGAGTCGCCGCAGCCGTCGTCGCCGTTGACGACGCCGCCGCAGCGCCACGGCGTCGAACTCCCCCCGCACGCGCACGCCCTCCCCGCCGGCGGTCCCGGCCGCGTCGCGCCGCACGACCACGCGGAGTCGCCGCGAACGCCCCACCTCGACGACGGCCCCCCGCCTCCGCGGCCGCCCGTCCCGTCCTACGTCTTCCACGCCTCGGATCGGACACGTGCCCGCGAGTGGGGCGGCACCCAGGACCGCATCGTCCGCTCCTACGAGGACAGGTTCGGCAGGGAGGAGGAGAAGTTCTGGCAGCAGCAGAGGGCGGACGCGGCAGTGGGGGACGCCCATGGCGCCCACCTGCAACGGAACACCCACGGCGTACCCGCACCCCGCCCCGGGGACGACCCGGCGGACTGGGCTCGCCACATCGGCGTGCCGGAGGAGTTCACCGACTCCGTGGCCCAGGCCTACCGGCAGGCGTGGGCCACCGGTCTGCCGACCCACGAGGAACCGGCCGCGCGGGCCCCGGGCGTCGGCACGGGCGGGACGTCCGAGTCGGAACCGGGGGAGGGCGAGGGCAGGGGAGCGCCGGACCGGGGGGAGTTGGCCGACCGTCTCGCCGGAATCGAGGGCCTCGGGGAGCACTGGGACCCCGTGAACCTGGCCCACCGGATGCTCGGGGAACACGCCCGCGCGGAGCAGGGGTGGCCGGACTGGCAAGAGCGCGTCCAGAAGAGGTTCGACACCGCCTGGCGCGACGAACTGGCGAGGTACCAGGGCGGTGCCATCTCCAGGGGGCAGTTCGACACGACGTTCCGGAACCTCTCCGCGGCGCTCCCGGACGACTTCGAGGCGTCGGCCTGGGCCGACGCCGCACGGACGGCGGCCGAGCGGACCTTCGACCACCACGACGACCGCCCCGTCGGCATGTCCGTCGACGACGAGGCGCGAAGCCGTGCCCGGTTCACCAACGCGGTCGGCGACGAGGTGGAGCGGGCGTACCGGGAGGTCCGCGGCGTCCATGACGTGGACCGCCCCTTGGGGCCCGGCCCCGGGGAATCGCGGAACGAGGGGCCGCAGCCCCGCGGCGGTCGCGGCGGACCCGCTCGTTCCGGCAGACCGCGGACATCGCCTCCCCCACCGGACTCCCGCCTCCATCCCGCCGCCTGGGAGAACGTGGAGCGCGTGGCCACCAGGGGCATCGACGAGCTGCACCGCGGGCTGCGCACCCGCATGGAACTCGACGCCGCCGCCGAGGACATCCTCAAGCGGGCCGGCCGGGCCGCGGGAGCGACCGAACCTCAGCTGAAAGGGCTGCGTGAGGAGTTCACCCAGGACTTCGAGCAGACCACCCGGCACCTCCCCGATGGCGTCGTCGCCGGTCGGCGGGTCCCCGGCGTCGAGATCCGCAGGCTGCCGTACGAGGAGTGGGTGGCCCGGCGCCACACGATCGAGCCTGCGGTGGACGAGCTGGCCGCCCGCTGGGACGCCCGGCTGAGGACCAAGGTCGCCGAGGACCAACTGCTCGCGGACAGCAGGCAGTTCATCGACGACCACAGCTTCGACTGGTGGGCGCGGTCGGGCCGCGGCGGGGTGGACTTCGAGGCCGTGGACCCGGCCGAGGTGGCACGCCAGTACCACGAGGACCTCCTGGAGCAGGCCGCGCGGCAGGCAGGGACCGTGCGGACGGGCCGCAGCATGTCCGCGGGGGAGCAGAACGCCTACCTCAAGGCCCTGCACGACGCGCACGAGGCGATGAGGGGCCAGCTGGCGGCCCGGTTCGAGTACCACCTCGGTCTGGGGGAGGCGCTGCGCAACGCGGACACCTCGATGGACGAGGCGCTGGGCCGGGGCACGCTACCCCGCGTCCGGGAAGACGTGCACAAGGAACTCACCCAGGGCTACCGCGAGGTGGTCGGCTGGCCCGGCAGCAAGGTCTGGTCCCCGGAGGAACTGGCCGCGCGCGAAAGCCACTTCCGGGAGAACGTGTTCGATCCGGCGCTGCGTTCCCTGCCGCACCGCGTGGCCTTCGAAGGCGCCGCGACGGAGGCGCTACGGGAGGGCGGCGGCCGGTTCCACGCCATGACCGCCGATGTCAGCGACCTGTTCGGCGGCCGGGCCGTGAGGCGGTTCAGCGTCGGCGAGGAGACGTTCGACAGCGTCCAGGAGGACTTCCGCCGCGACTGGGCGACGCGCCACCACGAGATCTACGGCCCCCGGCAGCGGGATGTGCGGGCCTGGCTGGCCGAGGAGAAGAAGGAGGACGACACCTTCGCCAAGGAACTCGCCGACCGGTGGCAGGACTTCGAAGGGCGGACACCGTACGCCGAGCGGACGCGGGCGGCGGCCGCCGCCGAGCGTTCGGCGTCCAACCAGCAGGTCGTGGCGGCCTTCCAGGGGATGCTGGGCAAGTCGTCGACCCTGGAGGACATCTCCGCCGCGGCCGGGCTGGATCCCCACACGCTGAGTTCACCGCACGCGCGCGCTTCGTACGCGCAGGGTGCGGCCGCCCTGCGCGACGCGTTCTCCCGTGACTGGGACGCGGCCCGCGAGAACGGCCCCGACGGCGTGGACACGGCTCGGGCGGCGCTGGCGCAGCGGACGCGAGAGCGCTGGGAGGCGCTGCGGGACGAGGCCGAGGCGCAGGAGAACGCGTACGCCGAGTGGCGTGGCAAGCCGACGTGGACGCTGCGGACATCACGACTCGCGGTCGACCGCGACCCGTTCCGCTCACCGGCCGGGCAGGAACCCGGCCCGGCCGGGCAGCACCAGACCATGGCCCAACTGCCCGCACGGGAGGACCGGTACGGCGATCCCCGGCGGGCGGCGGGCAGTCCGCCGCAGGCGGCACCGACGACGCGGTCCGGGCCGGACGACCAGGCGGTGCGGCACGTCGCCGCGCAGCTGGACCGGGTACGGAACGCCGCCGCGGCCCGTGACACCTCCTACCAGCGGTTCGACGCGCGGGTGGAGGCGTTCCCGGGGCTGCGAGCCTTCGAGGCGTCCACAACGGTCACGCGGGCCAGGGAGTGGTACGCGGACGCCCGTGACGCGGCCCGGGACGCCGATCACGCCCGGCTCGACGAGGAGCTCACCGAGCGGCTGCGGCAGATCGACGACGAGGCGACGGCCCGCGCGGCCACCCGCCGGCTGTTCGAGCGGCAGGTGGCCTCCGCACGGCCTTTCGCGGGGTTCTCGCAGTTCCGCGCCTCGCCGCCGTACACGCGGATGGTGGACGACTTCCACCACGCGGTGACGGGCGCGGCGGCTGACCGCGCGGCGCTGTCGGACGAGGACTTCCCCGTGCCGCCCGAGGTGGTCGGCAGGTTCCGGGCCCAGTACACCCAGGAGCACGACGCGTTGGCGCGGGCGGGCGCGAGGTTCGACTCGACCGTGTTCCGGACGCAGGGCGACAGCTGGGCACCGGCCACCTTCGACGGCGGCACACGCGCGTGGTACGAGAACCAACTCGCCACTCTGCGGGAGCAGTACACCACCGACGCGTCGGCGGCCGCCCGGTCCGAGGACGCGGCGGACGAGACGGAGGCCCTCGACGACCAACTCCGTTCGGCGGTGCGACGGCTCCAGGCCCGGGCCCCTCACGCCGCCGCCCTTGAGAACGGGTTCCGGCAGCACATCCGGACGATCGGGGCGCCCGACTCCCAGTGGGACGCTTCGACGACCGCTTGGTACGAGAGGGAGCGCGAGGCCCTCGCCCGACCGCTGTCGCGACGGCTGACCGACCAGGGACCCGAGGCGTGGAACGGCGTTCGCGACGAGTTCGACCGGCGCCTGGCCGGGCTCGCCCAGGTCGCGCGGTCCCGGCACGCGATGCGCCAGGACTTCCGCGACCAGGCCGCAGGCCGGGCCGACCAGGGGATCGCCCTGTCGTCGCCTCACACGGCCGACTGGGCCCGGCAGCGGATGGAGGAGGCCCAGCAGAGCTACGTCCAGGCACGTGAGGCCGCGGCGGCGCGGGCCTTCGTACCGGCGCCCTCCCACGTCACACCGGATGACTGGCGGATTCCGCTGTGGGCCCAGCGGCAGGAACGACTCCACGCCCAGTACGCCCAGCGCCTCGAGGAGGCGACGGCGGGCCGGCCGGATGCCCAGGCGTCCGGCGAAGCGACCGGCTCCGCCGGTGGCACCGACACCGACACCGGCACGGACACCGACACCGGCACGGACACCGACACCGGCACCGGCACGGACACCGCGACCGTGGCCGCGACCGGCACGGACACCGGCACCGACACGGACACCGGCACCGGCACCGGCTCCGGGACCGACACGGCCGGCGCCTCCGGAACCGGCGCACGCGACGCTGTCGACTCCGCACGTCTGTCCGCGGTGGAGAGGGGCCTCGAAGCGTTCGCCGACGCCGCCGGAGCCTGGCGGAGCGGGCGGGCCGCGGGATCCGGGACGGTTGCTCCCTTCGAAGTGACCCCCGAGCTTGCCGAGTCGGTCCTCGACCACGGGAAGGACGGCTTCTTCCAGGCGCTGCGCGAGGCGGTCGACGTCCTCTTCCCCGAGGGCACCGACCCCGGCGAACTGAGGACGAGGAAGCGCGAGTTCGCCAGTCGGCTGGGGGAGTTGACCAGGGGGCTGCCGGCCCGGTTCGACCTGCGCGCCGTGCACGAGTTCCAGCGGACGCGGGTGGAGCAGGAAGTCGAGTGGCTGGCGGGCTCCCTCCACAAGAACCTGGACCACCACAGCCGGGCGCTGCTCCAGGCGTTCGGGGTACCGGAAGCGAAGGTGTCCCGCCGCGGGCTCGGCATCGTGCTGAGCCAGGCGTACCGGGAGCTGGACGACGCGTTCGAGGACCTCTTCGGGACGGGGAACACCTCTCAGCCCGCGTGGGGTGATGACGCGGAGCTGCTGAGCCGATGGAGCCCGCGCTTCGACAAGGTGGTCCAGGCACTTCCCGCGAGGCTGGCGGTGCTGGTGCGCCGACAGGCCCGTGACCGTGCCCTGGACGCGGCGAACCAGGTCTTCGAGGAGCGGCTCGCCGCATGGAAGGAGGCCGACCCCGCGGCGAGGTTGTCCGGACCGGACACCGAGCGGGCCAGGTCCGGATGGAACCAGCGGGTGCTCTCCGGCTTCGACGCGCTCTTCGCCGGGGAGGCCGGGACACCGGCGGAACTCACCCGCCGCAGGCGGGAGTGGGACGCCCTCCTCGCCGAGCGGACGCGACAGCTCCCGGCGCACTTCGCCTTCGAGGCCGGCGTCGCCCAGGCGCTGAAGGGCGCGACGGACTCCTTCGACGCCCTCAGCGCGGACCACCGCGGTGACGACGACGGCACGATCGACCAGGCCGCCGACGACTTCCGCCACGACTTCATCGACGCGTACCGGGACCTGTGGGCGCCGGAGTCCCTCCCGCCGACCTGGGCGGACCACGCGGCGCTCCACCACCCCACGGTCACCGCCACCGGCAGCGGCACCTCTGCCGTCTCCGGCACCCCGGCCGCCACCTCCACGTCCGTGGGCGGGTCCGACGCGGCGTCCACGGCCCGGCCGGGCCGCCCGGCGCCGACGGCCGACGACGCCGCGCCGTATCTCGCCGGCCAGGCGTCGCGCTACTCCCTGCGCGGACGTCTGCGGGAGATCGCCAAGGACTACGAGAACGCTCTCGGCGTCCGGCTCTCCGGCGACCCGGAGTCGACGCACGCCATGCGTCAGTACGTCGACGCGGTCGTCAGGGACGGTCGGTACGAGATCACCACCGACCCCGGAAGGCCGGGGATCTCCCTGGCCGAACTGGCCGACGTCGCCTGGGCCGCCGCGGCGGACGCCTACCCGCAGGACGCCCACCGGACCGGCACCGACGGGACCACGCGGCGACAACCGCTCGTCGGCCACGCCATCCACCCGCACCAGGACAACGTCCGCGGCACCGAGGCGATGTACCGGCACTACCGCGGGCTGGGGCTGCCCGATCAGCGCTTCCCCGCCTTCGTCAAGGCGGTGTTCGGCTGGGGGCTCACCCGGGGCACCCCCCTGAGCGCACTCCTCCTCCAGCTGTCCCGGTCCGGGACGAGCGTCGGCACCCCCTTGATCACGGCGGCACTGGCAGGCGGGGGGGTGCATCAGTACGGTCTGGTGGACGCCGTCTTCGCTCCGCGCCACGGCCTGCCCCCCGGCCCCCTCGCCGATCGCCTGCGCCTGCCGCACTGGCGGGCACACACCCGGAGCATGGCGTATCTCGCCGACGATCACGACGGCGTCGAGGTGCCGGACGGGCTGATACGGGCGGTGCGGTCGCCTTCGCCGCTGGACCGACTGGACCCGGCCCACGTCATCGAGTTGTACCTGCTCACCCATGAGCCGAGCCGTCCGTTCCTGCTGTCGGGGGCGGACGAACTTCCCTTCGCCCAGGGCGCCGCGCTGCTCAAGCCTCTGGTGGACGACGCGATCAACGACGCCATGGACCTCGCGGGCCCCGGCGGCGACCTGCGACTCCCGCTGCTGCTGAGGCACCCGCTGCACTGGGCACCGGAGGCGGTCGGGAACGCGACCAGGAGCGACGACTTCGAGGCCGTCCGGCAGCGGCTGCTCGACCTCGCCCCCCGGCTGGCCGGCATGCTCCGCGTCCAGATCCCCGTCCGCCTGGGGCTCGCCGTGGAGGGGCTCGCCCAACTGCCGCCGGTCGACCGGACGGTGTACTACGCGACCACCGCGCTCGCCCCTGAAGCGGCAGCGGGTGCGCGCGTGCCCGACGTGCCGCGGTTCCAACGGGTCGCGTACACCCCCGACGAGGCCCTCGCCCGGCTCGCGGACGTCCCGGTCGGCACACCCCGGACCCTCGTCGAGGTGCGGAACTCCTCGGCCCGTGACCACACCGCGCTGGCGCACGACCCGGGTGAGCGCCACGTGCGGTACGCCCGGCCGACCGAACTGTTCGTCATGGGGACCAGCACGTTCACGACGGGTGGCGGTGCGGTCGTCGGCAGGGTGGAGGTCGTCGAGGCACCTGCAACCGGTCACGCGGGAGAGCCGGAGCCCATCAGGGCCGTCACCACACTCACGCCGCGCGCCCACGCCGCCGGTGACGTCCGCCCACTCGACGGGAATGCCTCGGACGACACGGACGCCATCACGCCACTGCCGCCGCAGGCGTCGCACGATGCCGGTTCGGTGGCGGACGACCCGTTGGGGAGCGACCCGGAGCTGGTCCGCGAGGTCAACCGCATCCTGAAGGACTGGCGTTGGGCCGACGGCGAAGTGGATCACGACAAGGTCGCGCGGACACACCGCCAGTTGCCGGCGGCCTGGCGGAACGTCCCGGTGCCGCGCCTGACGAGGGAACGGGCGGAGGCCGTCGCGGGGATCCTGGCCAAGCGCCGGGAGCTGCCGTCCGGGCTGAAGGGCGGCGCGCCGGGGACGGACAGCGGCATGCCGGGGGCGACGGCGTCGGGCCGGCAGGTCGTGCCGCCCGGAAGCGGAGCGACGCAGACCTCCCCCAGCGTGCACGTCCCACGGTTCCCGGGGCTGTTCACCGGACCGTCGCGGCCGGGATACCTGCACCGGTCGGGCGAGTACGGGCAGGCGGCCGCCGCGGCCCTGAGCCGCGACCCGCTGATGCTGTGGCAAGTCCGTGCGGCACTCACGTGGATGGCGGAGAACTCGGCGACGGTGGCCGGCGCCGGGCTCGACCCCTTCGCCGATCTCCTGTTCGGCAGGTCCGCACCGATCGGAGTCGGGCCCGACGCCCTCGTGCAGATCCTGGTCGACAGCGACCAGCGACCGGCGTTCCCGGTGGTGATGGAAGCCCTGGAACGGGTCGCGCCGTACTACGCGCGGAAACTGGGCCTGCCCGGCCCGACCGGCATCCTGCCGCGCGGCGACGCGTGGGACGCGGAGATGCGCGGGCGTGGCTACCACGGATCGGCCGACCTGTCGGACAGCCAACGGCAACAGGCCCGGCAGATCGAGACCATGCTGCGACTGTACGAGCGTGTCTCGGAACCGTGGCACGACGTGATGTACTTCCGGGACGCGCTGGCGGGCTGGTACCTGTCGCGTCCGGGCGGGCTGCCATGGGAGTGGTTCCTCGACGTCTCCCACCGGGCCGGGGTCCGCGACGCGCAGGTGGAACCCGAACCCTGGCTGACGGACATCTCCCGGGTGCACGGGTGGATCCACGGCATCGTCGATCCGCTCGGCAGGCCGGCGGACGCCTCGCAGACCCCGGCGCAGCCGTCGGACGCGTTGCGCGTCCCGCCGCACGTGGTGATGTACGCCGAACAGACCAGGCCCCTCATGAGTGGTGCCGTCACCGGGCTGGGCGACTGGACTGATCCCCTTGAGCTTCTGGACAGGGGTTTGAAGAACGACCCCGTCTCAGGCGGCGCCGCGAACGCGCTGCGGACGGAGCGTCGGCAGGCGCTGCGCGAACTGTCGCGTGACCCCGCCGCGGTGGAGGGCCTGCGGCTGCTGTCGACCGGTCACTCCCTGGCGCTGACGCTGGCCGCCGGTCCCGACGCCGACCTCCTCGACCCGGCACTCCATGCCGACGGGCCGGGTGCGTTGGAGCTGCTGCGCGAGAAGATCCGTCACATCGGCGGGCAGGCGGACCCGCGCGACAGGCTGACCTGGCCGCTGCTGTTGCTGCGGGACCCCGGCCTCGGCGCCGCCCTCGACCGGCAGGCTCCGCCGGTCGAGGTAGCGGCGGCTGTCGACGCCATCGCGCGCGCCGCGGACGAACGGTTGCTCGCCGAGATCCGCGGCCACCTGTCGATGGCGGCGGAAGCCCTGGACATCCTGCCGGCGACGCCTGCGGGCGGCGGCTCCGTGCTGTACGGCGCGGTGGTCCAGGGGCCGCTGTTCGGCGACGCGAAGCCCTACGCGGCCGTGGGCGGAGAATTGACGTTCGCCCCGTTCCGCGGCGGGACGACGGACCGGGCCGTCGCGGTGGACGAACTGTCGCGCCAGGCCGGGCCGTACCCGCCCGGGGCCTCCGCGGCCGGGCATCCCGTGCTGATCGAGGTCGTACGGTCTTCGTCGGTCCGTGAGATCTCGCTCTTCGCCCTGGCACCGTCGCGGCGCCGGGTGGCCTCTCCCCATGAGACGGCCCTGCGGGTCCAGGACTTCGGCTACGCGAAGGACGAACGGACCGGCCTGTGGTACGCGCACCTGCGCGTCGTCGAGAAGCCGCGGCCCGTATCGCCGATCGACTGGGACAACGACGTCCTGGTGCGGGATCTGTACGTCCAGGGAGCGTGGTTCGGGTACTCGAGCCTGACCGCGCGCGACTTCATCGGCCGCCGCTCGGGGTACGCGGACCTGTGGAACATGACGGAGTCCCACGTCTGGGACGCCCTCAGCGGACAGAGCATCCATCGCGAGCCCTGGGCGCTGGGGCCGGGAACGAGCGGGCCGACCGGTACGCCGGGTTTCGTCTTCAGCGCCTCGCACGCCTCGCGTCATCTCGTCTTCGCCATAGGGCGGCACGGGCCCAAGGCCCTGAGCGGTGGACAGCACGGGGCCGAGTCCAACCGGCGCATGGTGGCGGCGGGAGTGGCCGACACCACCCGCTATGTGATGTGGCACTGCAGTATCGGCGCCACACGGCAGGTGCTGCCGACCGTGGCGCAGCAGGCGGCGGAGGAACACCCTCCGGGCCGTCGGCTCCACGCCGCCAACGTCCCGGTCGGCACTGCCGGCACGGGCGCGTTCGCACTTGCCGTGGGGTGGGGATCCACGCCCCGACCGGCGTTCGCGGAGGTCCAGCGGCAGGTCCTGCCCGTGCCGGAGCCGGACGCGGCCGAGCCCTACCTCGCCGGCCAGGCGTCGCGCTACTCCGCGACCGCCCAGACGTCGGGACTGGGCGCCGGCGACTACGAATCCGCCCTGGGCGAGCGGCTCTCCGGTGATGTGCGAACCGCGCACCTCATGCGGTCGTTCGTCGCGGCGGCCGCCCGGAGCGGCCGCCACGGGGTGACCATCGATCCCGACGCGCCGGGGCTCTCCCTGACCGATCTGGGCGACGCGGCGTGGGCCGCCGCGGCGACCGCCTACCCCGATCAAGCGCATATGGCAGGTGTCGGCGTCTCCGAACAGACCCGGCTCCTCACCAGCCGCGGCATCCGCGTCCCAGAGGACCAGGTGCGGAGCAGCCGGGCGATGTACTGGTCGTACCGGGAACTCGGCCTGCCCGCCGAACAGTTCCCCCTCTTCGTCAAGGCGGTGCTCGGCTGGGGACTGACACGGGGGATCCCTCTCAGCGTGCTCCTCGTCGACCTGTCCCTGTCGGAGATGAGCGGCAACCCCGCGGTGCTCGACGCGGCGCTCGCCGGGGACGGCGCTCATCTGTACGGTCTGGTGGACGCTGTCTTCGCGCCGCGCGACGGCCTGCCCCCCGGCCCTCTCGCGGACCGTCTGCGCCTGCCGCACTGGCAGGCGCACACGCAAGGCATGACGTTCCCCGCGAGCGACGGCATCCAGGTACCGTACGGCCTGATCCGGGCGGTACGGACGCTGTCGGCCACCGCGAGCCTTCCACCGGTCCCGCACGGCGAGGCACGGGAAGTGGGCGCGGACAGCTGGGCGGCCCGGCACGCCGTGGCCCACGCATGGGGCGCGGGCGCCCAGGATTCGCCGCTGGACCGGCTGGACCCGGCTCACGTCATCGGGTTGTACCTGCTCAGCCACGAGGCGAGCCGCCCGTTCCTCGTGCCGGGAGCCGACCTGACGGCTGCGGTGAGCCAGGCGATCAACGATGCCATGGACCAGGCGGGACCCGGCGGCCGACTGCGGCTGCCGCTGCTGTTGACGCCCCGGCTGGGGTGGGCCGTGGAGCACGTCGAGCACACGTCGGGAAGCGCCGCATTCGGGGATCTGCGACGGCGGATGCTCGACGAGGCCCCTCGACTGGCCGACGTCCTGCGCGCCTTGATCCCGGTCCACCTGGGATTGGCGGCGGAGGGACTGGCGCAACTGCCTCCGGTCGGCAGGCCCGTGTACTACGCGACGACCGCTCCGGTCGCCGAGGTCGCGACAGGTCTGCGCCGGCTCAGCCTGCCACGGTTCCACCGGGTCGCGTTCACCCCCGACGAGGCGCTGGCGCGGCTGGGAGCCACCCATCCCGGCATGCCGCGGATCCTGGTCGAGGTGGCGCATTCGTCAGCCCGAGACCACACGGCGCTGGCGCACGACCCGCGCGAGCGCCACGTGCGGTACGCCCGACCGGCAGAGCTGTTCGTCAGCGACGTCGTCAAGGTCACGGCGGGCGACGGTTCCGTCCACGACATGGTGCGGGTCGTCGAGGCTCCGTCCGCCGATCCCGGGATGGTGCTGGAAGCGGTCAGAGCTGTCGTCAGCGTGGCGGAGCCCGACATCGCCCTGCCCGGCGGTGCCTCCATGGCCCACCACCTCACTCCGGCCGAGCCGCCTTCCGCCGCGCCCGTCGCCGCACCGGACGCGTCCGACGTGTCTCCCCCCTCCGCCGCACCGGACACCTCGGCTCAGCGAAGCTTCGACGTCACCGGGCCGATGCCGTCGACGTTCTACGAAGAGGACAGGACGCTCTGGAACCGCGACGCGCGCAATTTTGAGAGGTCCCTCGGCCGGGTCCTGACGGCCGACCCGCAGGCGAGCCTGCGGCACGGTGTCAAAGCGTTGGTCGACACCCTTCCCCCGCAGGTCGCGCACCGGCACTTGTTCGGGCCCCAGCCGGACACCTTCGACCACGAGGCCGCCTTGCGCGGCATGCTGGACCCGAGCAACCCACCACGGCCGGAGGTGCTGCTGAGGGCGCTCGCGTCAGCCGCGGAGGCCTACGCGGAGCACCAGCAGCTGCCGGTACCCACCTACCAGCCGGACGTGGACGGCAAGCTGGCCGAGCTGGGGCACCCCGTCGCCCAGAGCACCGAGAGCAGGGCCCTGGTGCTGGGGGCGGAGACGACACTCCGCGCCCTGCGGGAGGTGGAGGACGAGGACGCGGCGCTGCGTTTCCGCGACACCATCTTCGGCTTGTCGCTGGTGAGCAAGAACGCGCCCGGTCTGGCGCAGCTCATGGGCGCCGCACAGCGTGCCGGGGTGGCGGACAGGGACGGCACGGTTTCGCTGGAACCCGACTTCACGACCACGGCGTCCGCCGACGCCTCGCAGCTGTACGGGCTGGTGCCTCTCCTGTTCGATCCCCAGCACCGAACCGGCGACGCGCGGCTCCTCCAGTTCCTGACGTCGCCGCCGCACGAGCTCCACTACTACCGCCGGGCGAAGCACCTGTTCGCCCCGGGGCTCGGCAGCGGAACAGCCCCCGACGAACTCGGCCGGGCCCTGACGGAGGGCATCGGCCCGTCCGTCGTCTCGCACCAGGGAACCGAAGCCTGGCGCAGGCGGCAGGACGCCTTCCGGGAGTGGATGGGTGCGCACCGCGGCATCGGGGCGACCCTCAACGGCGCCCACCGCGCCGCGCTGTTCCTGTTGGGTGGGCCGGACGCCGGGCTGATGGACGAACGGATACTCGCGGGCGGGGCGCAGGGTCGTGAACTCCTGCGTCAGCGGATTCTGGGCGGACTCAGGGCCATGGCCCAGGGAGCCGGACCAGCCGCCCTCCCCCTGGTGGTGCTGGGCGATCCGGTGGTGCGCGGGCTCGTCGACCATCCGCAGGAGCGTTCGCCGGAGAACCTCGAGCGGGCGGCCGCGGATCTGGCGACCGACCAGCGGATATCGGAGCTGGGCGCGCACGCGGAGATGGCCGTCAGGTCGGCGACGCTTCTGCCGGAGACCGGCGGGTCGGTGTACTGGGCCGTGTGGGAACCGCGTCCGGTGCACGGCACGCGTCCTTACGCGGCAAAGGGGCGCAGGTTCGGCCTGCCCCGGCTCTTCCAGGCCAAGTCGAGTCCGGAGGCCGCCGTCCGTGCCGCACTGCCGGAGGCCGACCGGCACCCGGGAGGTCATCTGGTTGTCTACACGGTGAACAAGCCGGAAGCGGCCTACGAGTTCGGGCCGATGGCACGTTTCCCGGACCACCAGGTGGTGTTCACCCGCGCCCAGGAACTCGGCGTCAGGAGCCACGAGGTCGTCAGTCACCTCGCCCTCGCCCCGCAGGGCACGGCAGCCGCCCTGGAGTACGCGCTCGTCACACTCGACCAGGTCGCGGTTCCCGCCACCCGGCCCTGGCAGGAGCCCGTCATCACCCGCCAGATGCGCACCGATCACGGCACCTGGTTCGGCGAGGCCAGTTTCACCGGCCCCGACTGGTCCTACCGCGGCCGAAAGAAGAGCTACGCCGGCATGCCCGACAGGATGCACGTCACCGACGCGCCGGCGGGCGTGACTCTGCGGTTCCCCCTGCCGACCGGTCGGCGGCAGGACGGAACGCCGCCCTTCACGTTGTGGGCCTCGCACGGCGACTCCGGCCGGGTCCACGTCCTGACACCCTCGGGCCACAAGGCCGCCGGCGGGACGATGGTCGGCACCCGCGGGACGCGGTTCGTGAGGCGACAGGGCCTTGCCGGGGACACACCGCAGTTCGTGCTCTCCTGCTTCGCCGCCACGCGTGCCGAGGACGGGGCGGCTGTGGCACAGGCGGCCGCCGACGAGCGGACCGGCGTCGCCGTCGGAGCGACGTTCGTCGTCTCGACGAGACTGACCGGATCCCCGGACCCGGTCACGATGATCACCGTCCATGCCGACAAGGAGGGAAGGCCAGGCCGCTTGACGGAGTTCCGGGGCCGCCGGGCGGTGACCGCGGAAGAGCGGACTGCCGCGCTGCCGCTGTCCGGTCAGGGGGCACGGTATCGGCGGATGTACGGGACACCGGAGTACGAGCGGGCGGCCCGGGAGCACGAGAGCGCGGTCGGCCAGGCGTTGAACGGCTCGGACGACGTCCGCGACTACGTGGAGGACTTCGCCTTCGCACTGAACGAGTGGCCGCAGTACGAGGTGGATTTCCCATCTGTCCCGTACTCGGTGGCGGACCTGATGGAGGCGATCTACTCAACAGTCGAGCAGGTGCACCCGGACTGGTCGCACACCATCGCCGAAACCGACGCCGAGGCGGACGAACTGCTGGCCGTACGCGGCCTGCTGGTGGGCACGGGCGACTACGGCGACCTGGCCCCGCTGTTCGACGCGCACCGGGCCATCACGTTCCATGGCGCGGACGAGGGCCTCTTGGCGGCGGTCCTCGGCTGGCGGCTGTCGAAGGGGGAAGCCACCCTCGCGGAGGTCCTGGACCTCTACAGCGAATGGCGAGTCGGCCGGGGCGACAACCGGTTGGACGTCGGGCCCCTGCGGGACGCCCTGCTGGGTGATGCGGCGGACCTGTACGGATGGGCACGCGAGCACCTGTCGCACTTCGCGCATGACGCCGCGCACGGGACAGCTGACGAGACATGGACGCTGCCGCACCACCGGCTGTACATGCCCGAAGTCCCCCCGCGGCTGCACCCGTACTCCGACGAGACGCCGGGCGAACCGCCGACCGCGCATCGGACCGCTCTGTTCCTGGCCACCCATGACCCGGACCGGCGCCTGCTGCGCAGTGGGCTCGCGGCACAGCTGGGCGCGGCGGAGCAGGGCGGAAGCCCACTGGAGGGCGAGATACGCGACATCATCACCGTGGCCATGGCGGCGGACCCGGTCGACTTCCCGTTGCTGCTGGAGAGCCACGCGGAATTCGGCGCGCTGGCCGCCGAAGCCAGAGCCATCGCCGACCGCGCGGATCACCGGTTCGACGAGATCGCCCAGCAGATGCGGGGCCTGGTGCCGGATCTGGCCCGGCAGGTGGGCGAGAGCCTGGACCAGCACCGGGGCATGCTGGCCGAGGCCCTGGCGTCGCTGCCCGGAGCCGATGCGCCGGTGTACATCGGCTATCTGGCCCCCGGAGAGCCGGCCGGCCACCCGGTCGGCGCGCTGACCGCACTGACCGTGCCCCAGTTCCATCCGGGTACCTTCGACGGCCGAGCTGTGCTGGGTGAGCTGGGCGAGCCTCCGGCCGGAACGCGCCGAGTCGTGGTGCGGATCGGCGGTTCACCGGTCCGCGACGTGTCCTTCGCGTCCACCGACCCGGAGTCCCGGCAGGCCATGTTCCCCTGGCGTACGGATCTCCACGTCACCTCTCGTGTTGTGCTGCACGACGAGCGGCACACGCCGTACGAGATGGTGTGGGCCGAGGCCGGGCAGCGTCCGGAGACCACCGCCCTCGACGAGGTCGGTTCCTCCGGTGTCTCGTCCGTCGACGACCTGGAGATCAGTTCCGTGGCGCCGTTGGGGGGCGCGGAGGTGGTGGAGGACGATCCGCTGGGGGAGAGTGCGGATCTGGTGGCGGAGGTGAACCGGGTTCTGACGCTGCGGGGTTGGGGTTCGGGCGGGGTGGGCGCGGACCGGGTCGCGGAACTGCATCGGCGGTTGCCGTCGCACTGGCGGAAGGTGGCGGTGCCGTACACCGTCCGGGCCCGTGCCGCCGGCGTGGCGGACCTGGTCATGGGCCGCGAGCTGTCACCGGGCCTGAAGGGCGGAGTGCCCGGGACGGACAGCGCGTGGCCGACGCAGGCGGCGGCCTCGTCCGGGGCCGGGACAGGTGTCGCGGCCGCGTCCGCGGGGGACGGCACGGGCGCGCTCGATTCCGCCGCCCCTTCGCAGGCCTCGGCCCGGCGCGGCTTCGACGTCACCGCCACCATGCCGGACGTGCTGTACAACGACGACCGGGCTCGATGGAACGCCGTCGCGAGCGGGTTCGAGAGAGCCGTCGCCGGGACCCTGCTGGTGGACACGCATTGGCACGGGTCGGCGGGGCGCCAGGTCAAGCTCCTGTTCGAGCGCGCCTCCACCGAGGACCTGCTGTTCGGCACCATCGGCGACGAGGACGCGAGCAAGTGGTTCTTCGCGCCTCCGGACCCGTACACCTTCGACTACGACGCCGCGATGCGGAGGCTGCTGGACGAGCAACAGCCCCCATCTGCCGAGGAGTTCGCGAAGGCGTTCTGGCTGGCCGTGCCGCGATACGTAGCGCACCGGATGTCCGAACCGGACGTCGATCCGGAGCTGGACGGCAGGCTGGCGGAGCTGGGACACCCGGTCGGCCGCACCCCGCGAAGCCAGGAGAAGCTGCGGCAGGTCGAGATGGTGCTCCGCCTGTGGAGGGAGCTGGACAACGAGCCGATGAACGCGCTGAGCTTCCGCAACGCCGTGTTCGGCGCGACATTGCCGCTACAGGAGTCGCCGGGCCTGGCGCAGCTGATGGGCGCCGCGCAGCGGGCCGGCGTGGCCGAGAAGGACGGCGGGCATTGGCTGGAGCCGGACTTCAGGACCGTGTCATCGGTGGAAGCCGATGCCTCGCAGCTCTACGGGATGGTGCCGTTCCTCTTCGCGCCCGCGGACCGGGCAGTCGACGCGGCACTCCGGCAGGCCGTGGCGAGGCTGCCGCATGAGATCCGGTACCACGAGTGGGCCGGGGGCCTGTTCGCCCCCCGGTTCACCGGCGGCGTGACCGCTGGTGAACTCGGTGCTCAACTCAAGGAGGGCATGGGCTCGGCGGGCATCGCGGGGCAGGACCCCCAGGCCTGGCGGTCGCGTCAGGACGCCTTCCGGCGGTGGATGCTGGCGAACCGCGGCATGAGCACGGGCTTGAGGGACGGCTACCGCGTGGCGTTGTTCCTGCTGGGCGGGGCGGACGGCGGGCTGCTGGACGAGCGGATCCTCACCGGCGGCACTTCGGGCCGTGAGGTGCTCCGTCAGCGGATTCGGGGCGGCCTCACGGCCTTGGTCCAGGGGGCCGGGGTGTCCGCGGTGCCGTTGCTGGTGTCGCGCGACGGGGAGGTGCGCGGGCTCGCCGACGATCCGCAAAGCGGCTCCGCGGACGTGGTGGAGCGGGTGGCGGACAGGCTGGCGACGGACCGGTTGGTGGCGGAGCTGGGCGTGCACGCGGAGATGGCCGTCCGGGCCCTGACGCTTCTGCCGGAGTTCGGGGGACCGGTGTACTGGGCACAGTGGGTGGCGGACGCGCCGCACGGCGCCCGCCCCTACGCCGTCGAAGGCCGGGTGGTCGGCCTGCCCCGGCTCTTCCAGGCCAGGTCGACTCTGGAGGCCGCTGTCCGGGAGGCGCTTGCACAGGCGGACCGGCCCGCGGACCGTCATCTGGTCGTCTACACCGTGCCGAAGCCGGACGCGGCCTACGAGTCGGCGCCGTTCGCGCGTGTCCCGGACCATCAGGTCGCCTTCTCCCGCGCCCAGGAGTTCGGTGTCAGGGACCACGAGGTGGTCAGGCATCTCGCTGCGGCTCCGCTGGGCCGGGCGGCGGCACCGTTGGAGTACTCGCTGGTCACCCTGGACCAGCTCGTACGCCCTGCCGCGCTGCGCTGGCGGGAACCCGTGATCACGCGTGAGGTGCGCACCGCCGATGGCGTCCTGTTCGGCGAGGCCAGTCTGCACAGTCCGGACTGGATCGCCAACCGTGGCAGGAGAATCCGCACGCTGCTCGACACGCTGGAGGGCGTCAGCTCGCCGTCGTGGACGCCGTTGCCGGTCCCGGTGCCGACCGGCCGACGGCATGATGGCAAACCGGCGTTCACCATGTGGGCCTCGCACGGTCTGCCCGGCATCATCCAAGTCCTGACGCCCGAAGGCGCGAAGACCACGGGTGGGAGGCTGGCCGGCCTGCGGGGGGCGCGGCTGATGGCCCACCTGGGCCTCGGCAGCGGCACACGTCAGCTGGTGTTCACCTGCTTCGGTGCGAAGGGCACCGCCGCCAGGGCGTCCGCGGCTCAGACGGCCGCCGACGCGCACGCCGACGGCGTCCGGACTGTCGGGGGGACCGCTGTCGTCGGAATGACGGGCGGCCTGGACCGGGACGTGAAGGTCTACGTCGCGTTCGAGCAGGACGGCGGACCCGGGAAGTGGGAGACGTTCCGGCGCCGCCCCGCGCTGAGCCCCGGGGCCCGGACAGCGGTGCTGCCGCTCGCCGGTCAGGGCCCGCGGTATCGGCGCATGTACGGGACGCCGGGGTACGAGTCGGCCGCCCGGGAACACGAGGCGGCCGTCGGGCAGATACTGGACGACGCGGACCATGTCCGTGAGTACGCCGCGGACTTCGCCGACAAGCTGAACGCGTCGGGGAGGTACCAGGTGAGCCTGCCGCCTCCGCCGTCCCCGGTGGCCGCGTTGATGGCGGCGATCGACACGGCGGTCAGGCAGGTGCACCCCGACGAGCCGTTCACTCTCGCCGAGGACGACGAGCGGGCGAACGAACTGCGGCGTATGCGTGGCCTGTTGGTGCGCTCGGGCCCGTATCCCAGCATGAAGCCACTGTTCGATGCCCACGAGGCCATCCAGTTCGAGGGCAGACACGACGAACTCCTGGCAGCCGTCCTCGGCTGGCGGTTGTCGACGAGGACCGGCACCGTCGCGGAGATCACGGGTGAGTACCTCGCCCGGTACACGGGCCGGGAGGGCAACGACCTGGACGTCGAGAAGCTGCGGGACGCGTCGCTGGGTGACGCGGCGGATCTGTACGAATGGACGCACTCCACGCTGACGGCGTACGAGGTCGACGACGACGTCTCGGACGCGGGAGCGAGCGAGGCCCCGGAGCTGCCGCACCACCGGGTGTACCTGGCCGGTGTCGCCTCCCGGGTGAGGGGTGACGTCGAGCTGCCGAGCGGACTGACCGAGGCGGTGCGGCTGCTGGCGGCGTCCGAGGAACTGCCGGAGCTGCCCCCGGACGCGCGGACACGGCTCGGGGAATCCAGCTGGGCCGCACGGCACGCCGCCCTGCGCGAGTGGGGCGAGCACTACCCCGGTTCACGGCTGGACAGTCTGCTGCCGGCGCACCTGACCGCGCTGTTCCTCGCGACTCACGGCCCCGACCAGCGGCTGCTGGGCTCCGGGCTCGCCGCACAGCTGGGCGGGACAGGGCAGAACGAGGAGCAGTTGGAGGGAGAGATCCGCGATCTCGTCGACGAAGCGATGACGACGACGTCGCCCGACTTCCCGTTCCTGCTCGAGAACCACCCCCGGTTCGGCCAGCTGGCCGACGAAGCCCGTGGGATCACCGACCACGACGCGGAGCGGTTCGGTGGGATCCGCGAGGAGATGAGGGACCTGGTCCCGGATCTCGCCGGCCGGCTGAGCGAGGAACTGGATCAGCATCGGGGCATGGTGGCCGAGGCGTTGTCGTCGTTGCCGTGGTCCGCCGTGCCGGTGTACATCGGATACCTGGCTCCCGGCGATCCGGCGGGACCCGTGCCCGGCATGTCGTCCATGATGACGGTGCCTCAGTTCCACCCGGGATCCTCCGATTCCGGCGTTGTGCTGGACGGGCTGGGAACGCCTCCCGCCGGCATGCGCCGTGTCGTGGTGAGGATCGACGGTTCACCGGCCCGCGACGTGTCCTTCGCCGCGCCGGACCCGGAGTCGCGGCAGGTGATGTTCCCCTGGCACACGGATCTTCACATCACCGGCAGCGGCATCGCACACGACGCCGATGGCGCACCGTACGAGCTGGTGACGGCCGAAGTCGTTCAGCAGCCGGAGCCGATGGACCTGGATGAGGACGACTCCTCCGACTCCGACGCTTCTTCCGACACCTCCACGGCGTCGACATCGCCGGAGTCGATGGACCTCGACGAGGACGCTTCGCTGTCCGGCACCCCGTCGGCCGACGGCCTGGAGATCGACGCCATCACACCGTCGCAGGGCGGTGCGCCGGTGACGGATGACGACCCGCTGGGGCGGAGCGCGGATCTGGTCGTCGAGGTGAACCGGGTTCTGGCGGGCCGGAGTTGGGACGACGGGCCGGTGAGTGCGCGGAAGGTGGCCGAGCTTCACCGGCGGTTGCCGTCGCACTGGCGGAAGGTGGCGGTGCCGTACACGCTTCGGGCCCGGGCCGAGGGAGTGGCGGACCTGGTCATGGGGCGGGAGTCGTCACCGGGGCTGAAGGGTGGTGCGCCCGGGGCACGTGGTTCCCTCGCCACGCGGGAGACGCGATCGGCGACGGAGGGCTCCGGATCCGATGAGCGGGCGGACCTGTACCAGCTGCTCCTTGGGGAGCTGGCGTCGACGGACACGCTCTACCGCGAATTCGCGGGAACCGCGATACCGGTCAAGGTCGACCTCTTCACGCGCAGGGTGCTGGGACTGCCCCTGGACGAACGCGTCACGGTTCAGGATCGGCGTCGCGCGGTCGAGAGGGTGATGTCGAGCGACGAGCCGGCGGACGCTGAGCTGGGCGACTCGAACGTCGAGAATCCGGACGACGAGACGCTGCACGGGTCGATTCTGCGCGAGGCCGTCACTGATACCCTCGCCGACCTTCACTTCCTCGGCGCGTCCGACGCCGCCCAGGTCCACGAGTACTTCGTCGGCGGTTGGGCCGAGCGTGACCGTGCGGCGGACCTGTCGGGCCCGGTCGAGCGGGAGGAGCCCGAAGCGGACCCGCGGGGCGAGGCCTCCGGAGACGCCCCGGATGGGTACGCCGAGGCGGACCTGGAGTTCCTGAGGTCGCAGGCCGCCGCCACCCACAGCGCTCGCAGGAGACACGGGGATTCGGCCCGCGAGACCCGGGCCCGGCAGCGTGCCCGTACCGCCCGGGCCGGGCAGGAGCCCGAGGGACCGACCGTGCGGGAACGACTGGCACACCGGTGGCCGAACCCGGAGATCACGACCGACTACCAGGTGTTCGACGAGCGCCCCGGAGCCCGGCCGATGTTCACGGTCCCGGCCGACTACCGTGTCCTCGACCCCGGGGAGACCGCCGGGGACGACCTGCCGCTGGTCACCACCGGCCTGCGGGTCCACGAGATCCCGGACACCGAGCGTCGTCCGCTCCGGTTGTCCCGGGACCGCAGCCTCGCGACCCTCGGGGACGGCAAGGCACAGCAGTTCTTCGCCACCATCCCCGCCGTCGAGCGGTCCAACGTCCGGATGGCCAGGTACGACAGCCCTGTACGGTTCGTCGTCGACCGTCAGGCCGGAATCGCACTGGGCCCATCGACCGGCGCGGGCCGCACCCTGTACCACGTCACCGCGGTCTTCACCGAGGAGTCCATGGGCAACAAGCGGGAGAGCGACAGTTCACGCGACACCGCGCGGGCTGTCGTCGGCACCAGGGGAGGCGGCACGGCGCAGGAATCGCATGTCGTCTTCCGGCCTGCGGATGGCAGGGACGTGCCGTTCGCCACCGCGAGGATAGAGTCGGAGTCCCTGGAACCCATCTTCAACCCGCTGGCGGCCGCACTGGTCGCCACCACCCAGGGCGTGCGGACCGAGGGGGACGTGAGCCCCCGGTGGGCCGTGGAGCGCCTCGGGCTCACCAAGGCCGCGAAGCGGGCCGACCCACGGCCCGGTCGCGAGTACGGCGCCACCCTGGCCCTGTCGGACGGCCCCACCCTGACGTCGGCCGCGCTCTCGGACGCGGCGGCCGGGATCGGCGTGAACGAACACGCCTGGGCCCGGGTGGGCGAGGTCTACCTGACCCTGGCCGTGCTCTCCCGCGACGAGGAGGGCAACGGGACACTGCTGCCCAACTACGCCGCGCGGAACAAGGAAGAGGCAGCCACCGCCTACCCTTATCACTTCGCCGCGGTCGTCCTGGAGAGCGAGGACGGCGCGAACCAGCTGACCCTGGAGAACATCTCACGGTACGAGGGGGCACGCGCCGCGGCCGTCGAGGCGATCGAGGCGAACCTCGCCCGGTTCACCCAGGACGACATCGAGCGGTACGCGGACCGACTGGACTCCCGCAAGGCGGGCGACCCGGATCACCGGACCGACGACCTGCTCACCCTCGTCCGGGGGATGGCGACCCTCAAAAAGGCCCGGACACATCTCGAATCGCTCAGTCCCGAGGACCCGGCGTACCAGCGCGCCCAGAGGGCGTCGGCCGATCTGCTCGGATCGGCCGTGCACCGGATGATGAAGGTCGAAGCCGGTACGAAGAGCAAGGACGCCTGGTACTTCACGATGCTGGGCCGCGGTCCGGGCGAGAGCGCGCACGACCAGCACGGAGCCTTCCTCACCGATGACCCCGCCCTGGTGCCGAACCCGCTGACCGTCGTCGTCGTCCACAACCCGCTGCCGGAGACTTCGTCGTTCTTCTCCGGCGAGGACGAGAAATTCGTCTCCGGGAGAGTCACCGCTCTCGCGAGCTCCCTCGCCACGGCCGGCCTGTGGAGCCAGGCCGCCCGAAGGCCCTTCCCGAAGATGGTCGTCCGTGCCCTGATCGACGGGGCGCCCAGCGCGTTCAAGGACGCCCTCCCCGGCTTCGTACCCGAGTTCTCCGACGCGCTGAGGGCGGCGCGCGATCTGAGGAAGAAGCTCGCCGACGAGCTCTCTCGCATCCTGGGTGAGCGCCAGAGCGGCGGTGCCGACGAGCCGGTGACCACCGGCGCCTACCAGATCGACATCAGGGCGGGCCGTCAGAAGCTGTTGGAGGGCAAGTCCTGGCAGGTCGACATCGAGATCACGGACCCGCGTTCAGGGCTGGACTCCCAGCCCGGCGCGGGCCGGTCCCGCGCCTTCGGCCGGCGGTTCCGCTCGGGCAGCACGTCATCCACCGCGCACGCCGCCGGCGGTACGGCGTCCGGTGGCGCCCTCGTACCGCCACAGGCGCCCTCCGCACTGGAGGCGTTCGGCGGTGGCGCGGTGAATGCCGGAATCGCCCCGGTGCTCGACTCGGTCCTCGCCGAGATCGTCCGGACCGGCTCGACGCCGCCCGAGGGCGCCGCGACCGCCCTGGCCCGCCGCGTGCTGCATCTGAGCCCCGACGAGCCGGCGGGCGCACAGGAGCGGCGTGTGCTGCTGACGCTGGTCGAGGAGGCGGCCGCAGAGGACCGCGCCGGTCGCGTGGCCGAACTCGGCGCGTTCCACCTGGAGCACGGACTGGACGCGTTGCGGCCCGAGACCCTGATGCGGCGCCCGGGCGGGTCCGTCGCCGGACGCAACTGGACCGGCTCACCGGTGGAGTTGGCGACGCACGAGGTCCTCGTGGTCGACGAGGCGGACGGCGACGTCCGGTCCGCACGCCCGGCGCCGTGGCAGGGCGACCCGTACGTCCTGCTGGCCGGCGGTGACGCGGACCTGGTGGCGCTGGTGCTCCCCGGCGTCCCGGTCCGGTCGGTGCCGTGGGAGGACGTCGCCGAACTCGTCCGGCGCGATCTGACCCGGCAGGGGCTGATGGACTCCGGCGTGTCGTCCCGGACACCGGTGCTCGCGGTCCCGGGCGTGGGGGGCGGCCTGATGGACGAGCCGCGGCGGATGGCCCGGAGCGTCGGCACGCGCGTCTGGTCCAGCGACGGGTGGGTCACCACCGCTCCCGGGAGCGACGGGGTCGCCCGCCTCGCGATCGTCAAGCCCTCCGACAGCGAGGTACGTACAGGGGACTGGCTGCCCGGCGACCCCGAGTTGTGGGCGCGCGCCCTGGAGGGCTCGGTCCGCACCCTGGACGGGCGGGAGATCCCGGACAGCCGGATCCACACCGTCTCCGAGGCCGACTCGGACCGTCAGCGCCTGCTCGGCCGGACCTCCGTGCCCGAGGACGAGGTGAGCGACCTCGCCGAGACGCACTACGCGCGACTGTCGCAGGCCCAGGGCTTCACCTTCGCCGTTCCGGACCCCGATTCCGACCAGGACGCGAAGGAGAGCCGGCTCCAGCCGCTTCCCTGGCCCGAGGACGTCCGCTATCTGGGCTTCCACGGGATCAGGCCCACCGCGTCGCGCGAGGGCGTCGCCAAGCTGGCGCTGCGCGACCAGGGAAGCGTCGAGGTCGCCCCCGACGAGGCGGCGGCCTTCTTCGGACGCCGGGCCAGCATGCGGGCGCTCGCCTCGGACGTGCCCGTCGTGATCAACGGCTGCTTCGCCGGCGCCAATCCCCTGGACGACCGGCTCGTCATGCCGCGGGCCGCCCAGCTGTTCGCCAACGTCCTGCGGCGCGAGGTGTGGGCCACCGACGCGGAGGTCCTGTTCGTCGACGGTCACGGCGGCCCGCCCCGGTTCGTCCTGAAGACCGACGACCTCGACGACCCCGGTGTCTCCTGGTCCTCGTTCCGCCCCGAGCCCGGCGCGTCCGAACTCGCCGAGCTGCCGCGCGCCGTCCGGCCCGACGCGACGCACGACGCGGCGGACGCGGCGGAGCGGGCGCTGCGGTGGGTGCGGGCCCTGCGGGAAGCCTTCGGACCCGACGTGGCGGATCGTTCGGACTACCCGGACCGGCTGCGCGCACTGGCAGTCCTCGATGCGCTGAGAGCCGCCGACGGCGACACCGGGCCGCTGACATGGATCACTCTCACGCGGGTCGTCCACGACTACTTCTGGGGCCACGGGCTTGACCCCAGGCCCTTCCCGGAGGCCCTGGACACGGTCCTGGAGGCCGCCGGGGCGCACAGCACCCTCGGCACCGGCCAGGGGCTGGCCGAGTTCTCCGGTCTCACGTTCGACGAACCGGCCGCCGTCGCCGGGACGCCGACCGGGCCGAGCGTCCAGGACCGCGCGGACCAGCTCACCCGCCGGGCCAGCGACGCCGGAGTGCCGGACGAGGAGGCCCGCCGGGCCAGCAGCGAGCTCGTGCGGGACCTGGGCAGCGGTGACAGCGAGAAGGTGCTGGCCGCGAACCTCGCCTTCGGCGACCTCGTCACCCGAGCGAAACGTCAGGACGACGGCGACAGCGTGGAACCGGACTCCGGCTCCACGGTCCGGTCGCCGGTCGTGCCGGGCCCGCGGCTGCGTGTGGACCGCGACTTCACCTGGGACGACCTCGACTCCGAGGCGGACACCGATGCCGACGCCGCCGACCTCGACGCGGCCGGGGAGCCGGTCTCCCTGCCGGCGGCCACCGTTCCCGTCGATGTCCCGCGGATCGTCCCGCCGCCGGTGTGGTACGGGTGGCGCCCCGCGTTCCGGGCGGACGATCGCGGGCCCGAGGTGCTGTTCTCTGAGGGCGCGCGACCGCGCGGCGACATCCTGGACCTGGAGGAATACGTTCGTCTCGGCCTCGGGGAGAGCGCGGCCTACGGGTTCGTGGCATCGTCGGCGAGCCGGGAGTGGGCCGCGGGCTGGGCCCACGAGGGCGGGTACGTGTACGAGTTCGACGCCCCCGGCGGGATCGACGTCGTCGAGACGTTGGCGGCGCACGACCTGCCGCTCACCACGATGGACGAGGACGAGGTCGCCTTCCCCGGCGGAGTGGCGTCCCGGTTCATCAAGGGCGCGTGGCGGGTCGTCACCCCTGAGGGGCGGCCCGAGGAGAACACGCTCGGGGAATGGATCCCCAACCCCGGCTACCGCCCGCACGACGGAGCACCGGCGGACGGCCTCGGCGGCGCCGGGCCGGTTCCGCTGCCGGAGACACCCGCTCCGGCGCACCCGGACGGCGTCTCCCTCGTGGAACTGCCGGACACCACAGGTGGGTCCCACGACCTCGACCCGTTGACGCTGGTGTTCGCCCCGGACTCGGCCGACCTGGCAGAACCGGGCCGGCGTGAGCTCTTCATGTACGCGGAGGAGCTCTCCGTCAGCCTGCGCGAGCACGGGGGGCCGGGGTCACGCCCCCTGCGGATCGCCGCGGTCACCGGGGACTCGGGCACCCGGCCGGGCCTCGCGGCGGAGCGTGCCGGGCACGTCGCCGACGCACTGCGTACGGCTCTGGACACCGTCCTCGACGAGGTCTTCCAGGGCCGGCGGCGAGTCGACGTCGACTCCGTGCTGACCGTGTCCACGCACGTGCTGCCCCAGGCCGGTCAACGCACCCTCGATTCCGGCCCGTTGACGCAGAGCGTGGTGTCGGGACAACCGGTGAGGGCACAGGCCCCGGCGGTACCGCCGCACCTGGTCGCGGCGGACGGCCCGCGGACACCGGCGAACGCGGACAGCGTGTCGATCGTGGTGCGCTCCGATGCCGGGGACGCGTTCGCCACGAAGCCGCTGACGCTGACGTTCGAGCCGGGCAGCCCTGAACCGGACCGGGCGGCCCACCGGGAACTGAGCGCCTACGCCGAGGCGCTCGCGGAGACGTTGCGCGCCCGCCACGACGCGGGGCAAGCCCCCGCGGAGCTGACCGTCGTCGCCCACAGGGAGCCGACTCCCGGGCTGCCGGGGCTGTCCCGTCAGCGGGTCGACATCGTCGCCCACCGGCTGGCCGCCGTCCTCGACTCCCTTCTCAGCAGCACCTTCTACCACGACGAACCCCTCGACGTCGGCAGGGTGCTGAACCTCAGCACGGCCGTGGTGTCGCCGACGGGAAGCGTCAGCCAGGCGGCTGTGCCTCTCGGCGGGGAGATCCCGCACGAGACCCGCGGGAACAGGCCGTCGTTCCACCGGGTTTCCTCAGGCCGTCCGACGCTCGGCGAGGTGGACGAGGAGACCCGCCTCAGCGTCTCCTCGCAGGCCCGGTTCACCGAGGTCACCCCGCAGGCGGTCGAAGAGATCTTCGGGATGCCGCGCGAGAACCAGGAGAAGTTCCAGGAGACCGCGGACACCTACGGGGTCATCATCGACGTGCGCGCCACCAACCCCGGCGCGGTGCGGCGTATGCGCGAGGGCGACCTGCCCAAGCCGGAGTACCTCAAGGCGAAGACGATCAGCCCCGTCGACCTGGCGCTGGGCGCGAATCCCGACGGCATCGCACGGACCGGGTACTTCCGGCCGAAGCTCCCCGACCGTGCCGGGTTCGGCTCCGACCCGGGCCGTTGGGCGGCCGTCGAGGCACGGTACGCGCAGCGCCTCGACGAGTACACCGCACTGAAGCGCGACATGGACGGACTGATCGCCTCCGGCCGGGTCCTGGTGGTGAACGGTGTCGTGCACGGCAGGAACCCTGCCGGGAAGTGGAGGCCGTTCACCGGCGACCACGACCTGGGCGACCTCCGTGAGCCGGACGGCTCCCGACTGGACTCGCACCGCTACCACATCACGCTCCGCGACATGCTCGGCCGCAAGATGGGCGTGCAGCACGGTGCCCACATGTTCTGGGTCCCGAAGGACGAGTTCGAGTGGCAGGTCTTCGACGCCATCGTGCGCAGCCTGCGCGGCGCGGGCGGCGAGTCGCTGCTGCGTTTCGCTCCCGGACTGACGCGGCCGATCCTCGCCCGCCTCGAGGAATCGGCGACGTCCCCGGGTTCGGCGCTGTACCCACGACGCCCGTCGCAGGACCTCCTGGGCAGTTCCCTGCTCGGCATGGTGACCGAGGAACTCCCGGAGGACGCGGCCGCGGCCTCCCCGGCGCACCCCCGTGGCGTCGTCCGCGGCGACGGGGCTTCGGCGCGCTGGATCGGGGACCCGGGGCCGGGCGGCCGGACGGCGGACGTCACGGCACTGCCCCACGTCCCCGAGGACGACTCGTACTTCACGCTCGCCGTCCACTCCGACCCGCTGGGGGTCCCCACCGCCGACGGCGAGCGGATCCCGCCGTCACGCGTCGCCGACGACCTGGTGCTGCTGTACGCGAAGGGCGAGTGGAGCCCGAGCACGCCGCTGCGCTGGCTGGACTCCGGCGAAGGCGGCACGGTGTCCACCCGGTTCGTGGCCGAGGTGCTCAAATCGCTGTGGGCGCGGGGCCTGTCCGACGCCACCGCGGTGGTCGCCGACGGACCGGTGTGGTGGGTCCCGGACGAGGTGGGGGGCGCGGCCGCCGGACACCTGGTGGCCGCACCGCGGGTCGGCTTCAACGCCTACGGACTGCCGGCGATCGTCTCCGGCGGCCACTGGGTCCGGCTCGGCCCTCCCGCGGAAGGCCGCAGCAACCCGACGACCGAGCGACTGGGACCCTTCCACGGCGGGTTCGACACCATCGCCGCGTCCGCCCCTGCCGGAAGCACGCTGCCCTCCGGCTACGTCACCGCACGGCCCGGGGACGACCTCACCCCGCACCCGGGCGCGGTACGGATCAGGATCGCGCAGGCGCACGGAAAGCCCGGACGCGCCGGCGCCGCCGTGTCCGGCGCGGAGGAGGACGTCGACGCGATCACGCCACTGCCACCACGGACCGGCCCGCGGGTGGAGGCCGATCCCCTGGGGCGTGACCCGGAACTCGTCCGTGAGGTGAACCGCGCCCTGCGGACCATGGGCTGGACCGGCGAACCGGTGGACGAGGAGACGGTCGCCGGACGGCACAGCGCGTTGCCGAGGTACTGGCGCCACCCGGTGCCACGCCCCCTCAGGGACCGGGCCGAGCGCGTCGCGCGCGGCGTCATGTCCCGGGAAGAACCCGGCCTGACAGGCGGCGCACCCGGCGAGGGCACCGACGACCAGGCCTCGGCCGGACTCATGCCGAGGATGCCGTCCGTGCTGTTCACCGACGATCCCGGGCGCTGGAAGGAGATCGCGGGACGCTTCGAGAAGGCGGTCGGCGGCGTTCTGGAAGCCCAGGAGCACTGGCTCCCGGCCTTGCGGAAGGGCATCCACCACCTCCTGTTCTCGCTGTCCGACAAGAGCCTCTTCTTCGACCCGTCCGAGGACCCGGACGTCGACCACGAGACCGGAATGGCCGAACTGCTCGACGAGGACGAGCCGCCTTCGCTGACCGCCGCCATGAGGGCCTTCGCGCTGGCCGCCCCGGTCCACGCCGCGCGGGAAGGACTTCCGGAACCTCTTGCCGAGGAGGACCTGGAAGAGCTCGACACCAAGCTGGCGACGCTCGGACATCCGGTGAACACGAGCGCCGAGAGCACCGGTCTCGTGCACCAGGCCGAAACGCTCATCCGCGTCTACCGGGAACTCATCCCCGCCGAGGCCCCGTGCCTGAGATTCCGTCACCTCGTATTCGGCATGATGCTGTCGCGGGACGACGCACCCGCGCTCGCGCAGCTGATGGGCGCCGCCCAGCGGGCCGGAGTGTCCGAGGCGGACGGCCCGCGTTCGCTGGAACCGGACTTCAGGACCGCGTCCTCAGCGGACACCGACGCGTACCAGCTGTACGGACTGGTGCCGTTCCTGTTCGACCCCGCGGGTCTCGCGGACGACAAGACGCTCAAGAAGGCCGTGCGACGCCTGCCGCACGAAGTCCGGTACCACGAAAAGGCGCAGAGCCTGCTCGACCCGGACGTCACCGGCGGGATGACACTCGGCGGCCTCGCCGCCCAGCTGACGGAGGGCATACCGTCGGCCGCCGTCTCCTTCGAGGGCAGGACCGGCTGGCGCTCGCGCCAGGACGCCTTCCGGCGGTGGGCGCTCACGAACCGCCGCACCTTCAAGAACGTCAGGAAGCTCGCGGACGGCTATCGGGTGGCGCTCTTCCTCCTGGGCGGACCGGACGCACAACTGATGGACCACCGGATCCTCGGGGGAGGAGCGCCGGGCCGCGAACTGCTCGAGGAGCGGATCCTCGGCCTGCTGGGGAGCCTGAACGATCTGGACCGGGAAGCCGCAAGGTCCCGTCTGCCGGTGGTGATACTGCGCGATCCGGCGGTGCGCCGGCTCGTCGACCACCCTGAGGCACGGTCGGACGAGGCCCTGGAACGGGTGGCCGCGCACCTGGCGACCGACGACCTGATCGCGGAACTCGGCGTGCACGCGCGGATGGCCGCCAGCGCGGCCACGCGGCTGACGGAGTCCCGCGGCCCGGTGTACTGGGCCGAGTGGTCCAAGCCGGGCGCGCAAGGCCACCCCGCCGCGGTCGGGAAGACGTTCAGCAGGCCCGCGCTCTTCCAGGCGAAGTCGACCATCGAGGCCGCCATCGACGACGCGGCGTCGCGGACCGGCCGCCCCACGGCCGGTCACCGACTCGTCGTCCACGTGGTGCGCACGCCCGGCGCGGCCTACGACTACGCGTCGTTCGCACGCTTCCCGGACCATCAGGTCGTCTTCCCCGCCGCACAGGAGTACGTCGTCAAGGGCCACCAGGTGGTCCGGAGCCTCGAGCCCCTTCCGGGAAGCACGACCACGGGTCAGGAATACACACTCGTCGTCGTGGACCGGACCGACCAGCCGGCCGAGCTCTGGCAGAGGCCGGTGATCACCCGTTCGGTGCGCTCACCCGAGGGGGTGCGCTTCGGCCTGGCCAGTCACAGCGGTCCGGACTGGACCAGCAGGTCCACCCGTTACCCCGGGCTGCTCGACATGACCGGGGGCACCCTCGAGCGGCCCGGTCGGCCGAGCGAGCCCGCGCCGGTCCCGGTGAGCACCGTTCCGCGCGCGGACGGCAGACCCGGGTACACGATCTGGGGTTCGCACGGCGTACGCGGTGCCCTCTCGGTCCTGACGCCCGAGGGCAGGAAGCGCGCCCTAGGCTGGTGGGTCGGCCGACTGGGCGCGGAGTTCCTTCGCACCGAGGGACTCGCCCCCTCCACCCAGCAGTTGCTGTTCGAGTGCCACGCCGGCTGGGGCACCCAGGGCATGGCGGCCGTCGCCCAGTCGGCGGCGGACGAGCACGCCGACGGCGCCGAGACCGTCGGTCCGACCGGTTCGGTCACAGCCGGGCGACGCACCGATTCCTACCTGAACTCGACCACGTGGGTCCGGGTCACGCAGCGCGCCGGAGAACGCGAAGGCAGCTGGCTGACCTTCCGGCGTCGTCCCCCGAAGGCAGCGGGGGAGCACACCGCCGCCCTGCCGCTCGCCGGACAGAGTGCGTTGTACCGCGGCACGTACCGCAAGCCGGAGTGGGAGGAGGCGGCCAAGGCCCACGAGAAGGCCATCGGGCGGGCCCTCAGCGCGGTACCCCACGTCAGGAAGTACGCCAGGGAGTTCGCCGAAGCGCTCAACGAGTCCGGGCACTACGCGGTCGACACCGTCGGCCTTGAGGACACCACGACGTCCGCCGCGGCCCTCATGAAGGCGATCCACCGGGCGATCCGCCCGAAGCACCCGGACACGTGGTTCACCCTCGCCGCGGACGACACGGTGAAGGACGAACTGCGCACGGAGCGCGGTCTCCTCCTGCGCTCGGGCCCGTACGCGGGCATCGCGCCACTGTTCCAGGCCCACAGGGCCATCGCGTTCGACGGCGGGCACGACGGCCTCCTGCGGGCCGTGCTCGCCTGGCGCCTGTCGACGGGCAGCCGCACCCTCGCGGAGATCCTCGGCGAGTACGGGACCCTCGCCGAGGACGACAAGGGCGTGGACGTCGACCGGCTCAAGGACGTGTTGCTCGGCGACGCGGCGGACCTGTACGGCTGGGTGCACTCGGACCTGTGGCAGTTCCCGGGGAGCGTCGAACGGCTGCACAAGACGTTCGACCTTGCATGGCAGCTTCCGCACCACCAGGTGTACCTGCGCGACATCCGCTCGCGGGCCCTGGGCGAGAGGAGCCTCGTCAAGGGTGTGCTGCCGGCGCACGTGGCCGCCCTGTCCCTGGTGGCCCACGGCCCGGATCTACGGCTGCTGGGCGCACGCCTCGCCAAGGAACGCGGCGGCGGGGACGACCGCTGGCAGGCCGGGATCCGTGACACGATCGTCGAGGCCATGGCGAGCGACTCGCTCGACTTCCCGTATCTGCTGGAGGACAACCGGCGCTTCAGGGCGCTGGCCGACGAGGCGAGGAGCATCACCGACCGCGCGGACGCCAGGTTCGGCGCCGTCCGCGAGGCGATGACGGACCTCGTGCCCGATCTGTCGCGCAGGGTGGGCAAGCACTTCGGTGAACACCTGGGAGTGGCCGCCGAAGCTCTCGCGTCGCTTCCCGGCATCGACACGCCGGTGTATCTCGGGTACCTGGCCCCCGGAAAGCCCGACGGCCAACCGCTGGGCGCGGTCGACGCGTTGAGGGTCCCGCAGTTCCAGCCGGCGGCTCTCGACCTCGATGACGCCCTGGCCGGGCAGTCCGCGCCCGCCGACGGCCACCGGGTGATCGTGGCGGTCGCGGGTTCGCAGTCCCGTGACGTGTCGTTCGCCGCGCGGTCGCGGCAGGCGATGTTCCCCTGGGCGACGGACCTCCACGTCATCGAACGCCACGTGAGGTACGACCACGACGGCAGCCCGTACGAACTCGTGGTGGCCGAGGCGGGGCAGAGCCCGAAGCCCGGGACGGCGGACGAGGACTTCGACGGCGGCATCCCGATGGAGGTGGACGACGCGCCGTCCGCGATAGAGGTGGACCACGCACCGGCACCGTCCGCATACGACGCCGGCTCCGAGTATCCCGACGACCGTTTCCGCAACGCCCCCGGCACCACGGCGCCTCGGACGGTGGGGTCCTCGACGTCACCCGCCGCCTCGGCGGGACCCGCCCCGCGCGTCCTCGCCGAGTTCCGGCTGCCCCGGTACCTGGAGCGGATGAAGGCCGCCGGGGTGGCACCCCTGCACGGCCTGGACACCGTGGGCTGGGTGGCCGAGCGCGTCCGCACGCAGACGGGCGCCGATCCTGCGGCGATCGTCGACGAACTTGGGTCGAAGGCCGCCTCCTTCGTCGGCGCCGGTGTCCCGTTCCACATCCGGGGCAAGGACGGCTGGTACGACGTCACCGTCTCCCTGGGCCGTGACGAGGACGAGGAACGGCCGCTGATCGCCATGGTGGACCGGGAGAAGAGCGACGGGCCTGACGTGGCGAAGGTGCGCTCGACAGGTGCCACGACCACCCGGTCGTCGAGCTCCACCAGCGGCTGGGCGATCAAGGTGGCGCTGACCGGCCTCCTGCCGACGCCCGTCCCCGGCGTGCTCGCGGGCCCAACGGCCGCGGCGAACCTGGCCTTTGGCCAGACCTCCCACGGGTCGACCCACCAGACAGGCGTGTCGCGGTATCGCAAGCTGACGAGCGACGGCGGCACGGTGGACGTCCCGCGCGGGGTCGTCACCACCGTGCGGGTGGCACCGGCGGGACGGGCGCAGCCGCGGGTCTTCCGGACCCAGGGCTCGGTGACCGCCAGAGTGCCGGTGCGCCACCTCGTCCCCGCGCAAGAGCGGCGCCGGGTCGCCGGATTCGTGCCGCTGTCCGGGGACGATGAGCGTGCCCTGCGGTTCGCCGAGTCGCTGGACGTGCTGGACGTCATCGACGCCGGCGGCCAGTTCGAAGGCGGGGGCGGGCTGTTCGACGCTCTGCGGGCGGCCATGCATCCCGCGCTCACCGCACCCGGCGCCCCCGGCCGGTCCGCCGCGTTCGCGGCAGGCACGAGGGACCGGCTCACCGAGGACCTGCACGCCTACCTGGAAGGATGGACGGACTCCGAGGAATTCGCCGACGCCGGAGGCACCGTGCGCGGGGGCTACCGCGCACGGGCCCGGATCGTCGCGATCGCGCCCGAGCGCGCCATCGGTCCGTCGTCCTCCCGGCATCACGGGCAGTCCGACCGGTCGCGTTCGCACGCCGCGCACCACGCGGTGGGCGGGGAATTCGGGTTCGGAGCGGCTGTCGGCCTGGGACTGCTTCCCGGCGGTCCCCAGTTCCGGCTGGCCGTCCGGCCGGCGCTGCTGTCCGGCAGCAGCCGCTCGATCGCCTCCAGTTCCGCGGTCCGCAACGCGCACGGCGCGCGCTTCACCGGAGACCGCGTCCTGTACCGGGCCCAGGCGCGTATCCGGGTGGAGGGCACGGGCGCCCGGTCCAGCGCCATGCGGGCGGGACTGCGGGGCGGGCCGCAGGACAAGGACGTCACCGTCCTGCTGACCTTGCGCCCCGGCGAGGCGGTCTCGTTGGGACTGCCCCTGCCCGGCGGGCTGACGTCGATCCCGCCGTCGCTGTCGCACCCGGGGCACGAACGGATCCTGCCGTTCGGCCCGTTCAGCCCGAGCGTGGCCATGTCCAAGGCCGACACCTCGCAACTCCTCGCCGCGATAGAGGAGTTGTTCGCGGCGGACTCGCGGCTGGCCGGGCTGCTGCCCGGATACGGCGACGCCGCCGCAACCGCCGGTTTCCTCACGACGACGGAAGACCACGGCCGGATGCGGAGGAACCACCGTGCCCTGACCTCGTCGCTGTCCCCGACCGGCCTGGCCGCCCGCAAGGGACGCCTGTTCAGCACGGGCGTCACCGTGCGGCTCCACCGTCAGGGAGTGGGCAGCGACCACTACGTCCTGGTCCGGGTCATGGGACGGCTGGTGACCGAACCGCGGTACCAGGGCGACATCCCGGACTGGAGGACGCGCCGCACCGACCGGCTGGCGGAGGGGGCGCAGAGCGGGGCGAGCGGGCAGCACGGCGTCTCGGTGACCGGGACGTTCTCGGCCAAGCCGATTCCCGGCCACGCCTACCTCACGCTCGCCGCGGTCCTGTCCGCCTCCCGGTCCCGCTCCGGCGAGTCCGGCCCGAGCGTGGAGACGCGCTGGCTGACCGCCGGTTCGCCCGGCAGCAGCGCGTACGACGCGCGGCTGGCGTTCGACGTGGAGGTCACCCACGTCGAGCGTCCTCGTGACCGGTGGCGCAGGCTGACCCCGGGGCTGCCCGGGCGGCAGGAGCCCAAGGTCACCACGATCGCCCGCACCGGCGCGCGCACGGGTGCGCGGGACGGCGTGCGCCCGCTGGAGACCGACGCGGTCCCCGTGCGGCTGACCGTCCCGACCGCGCTCACCTTCGGCGCCGACCAGCGGTGGCTGCCGCACATCGCGGCCGGGGCGGTATCCGTCCAGGTGCCGAAGCTGAGCGGAATCGGCGGAATGCACGACCCCGCGTGGGCCGCGCTGCCGCCGGACCGGCAAGCGGTACGGAAGTGGCTCGCGATGGAGATCGTGGGCGACGGCGAGGAGATCCGCGAGCTGGCCCGCACGCTGCTGACCGAAGCGGCCGGCGGCGACGCGGCGTTCTCCGTGCCGGGCCTGGACCCGGCCGAGTGGATCGAGGACCGGTTCGGCGTGGACACCCTTCCGTCGGGCCTGGCCCGCGCCACCAAGAGCGCCTGGGTCGCCGACGGGCTGCGCTACGAGCGCCGGTTGGGCACGCTGGCCGGCAGCGTGGGAAGCCGGGTCGACCTCGTCGCGCCCTCCGTGGTGGAAGTCCTCGACGGGCCCGCCACCGAGCGGTGGCTGACCGGCGGCCACCAGGCCGCCGGTGCCAAGGAGACCGCCAGGGGGCTGAACGGCTCGGTGACGTTCAGCGGCGCCGGTGACCCCTCGAAGGCGACGTTCCTGCTGGGCGGGCTCGGCGCCGGTGGCGGCCGGGGATCGTCACACCGTTCGTCGCTGGCCTCCTCGGCCTCCGTCGACCGCATCACCCACACCGCGGACGGCGATCGACTCGTGCTGGTCCAGGCCGACTTGCGGGTGCTCATGGCGGCCGAGGTCAAGGTGGGCGTCCTGCCGACCAGGCTCCGCACCGGGGGCCGACTGCTCTCCCGCGGCATCGCCGCCCTGGTCACCGAGGAACAGGCGCGCGAGATGGGACTCGGCGACCAGGTGGACGCCCGCCTGAGAGCCCATGGGATCACTCCGCCCACGACCGCTGAGGCCGCGGCGCCGCCGGCTGGTCCTGCCACCGTTCAGGCGTCGATGCCGTCCGTCGTCCCCGCCACCGAGCCGCGCCTGCCGGCCGATCAGGGCCTGGGCCTCGGCGGGGTGGAGCACGCACCGGACCTCGGACGACTGCTGGCCGCGCTGGGCGACGGCCTGCGGGCCAGAAAGGGGAGGCTCACCAAGGACCGTGTCCCGGTCGACCTGCTTCCGCACCTGCTGCTGGGCGACCGCCGGCGCAACACCCAGCGGCTCGCGGCGATCCTCGACGGCGCCGCGGGCCAGCTCGACGACCTCCTGGACGACGGCGTGTGGATGGAGCTCTTCCACCAGGACAGCGGACGGCGGGCCTACTGGATACGGCTGGTGATGCGCCGTCAGGACGGTGTTTTCGACAGCCGCCCCCACACCGGCAGCAAGGTCGAGCACGGCACGACGGCGACACGGGAAGCCGGAGTGGCCAGGACCGCCGTCCGGCAACTGGGCCTCGACCTCCCCACGATCCTGGAGGACGCCTCCTCCGGCACCGGGGCCGGCATGGTGGACGCGCCGACCGGCGGTACCGCCGTCCAGCGCTCCGGCACCGACACCGGGCGCACGTCCCGCACCGCCACGGTCACCGTGGGCATCCCGCGCGAGGCGAGCATGGTCAACCTGAGGATCCCGGTGTCCGCGCGGCTGGAGTTGTACGGGCCGGGGCCGCGCGGCTCCGCCCCACCGCTGGCCTGGGTGGACCTGGCGGCGCCCGCCGCGACGGACGCGTCCCCCGCCGAGGACGACCGCTACCTGCTGTTCCGCGTCCCGGAGTCCGACCTGCGGGCGCTGGCCCTCCTGCGCCCACCGCGCGTACCGGCCCCGGTGGGCATGGACGCGCCCCCATCCCTGCCGCTGGAGCGGTGGCGCGCCTCCGGCGCGCGGCTTCCGTGGGAGGCACAGGTCAACGGCTTCCTGGGGGCCCGTCAGGTGCGCGACGCCCTGACCGCGTTCGCCGGCACGCTCCGGGCGTCGTCGGACTTCGACACCGTCGGCCAGGCGGCGGCGCACGCCCTGCGGTCGGTGAGCACGGTCTGGCTGAAGTCGGCGCTGCCGACCCTCGCCACGAGCGGGATGGCGCTGCCGTCCGCGTTCGTCAAGAAGGCCTTCGGAGCCGAGGACCTCGAGGTCGTGATGCACGCGCGGTTCACCGACGGCGAGGTCATCGGCGCCGGTGAGACAGCGGAGTTCGAGGGGACGGCGCCCGACGACCGGAACGGCATGGTCCTGTCGGACCTGGTACGCGACAGCTCGCAGGCGCGGGGCGCGGCCACCTCGCAACAGGGCGCGCCCACGCCGGGATGGATGAGCTCCGGCGCGGACTTCTCCCACGACTACGAGCCGACACCGGCCCACTCGTCCGGCCACGCCGAAACCGGGAGCGGCGCCCGCACCAGCAGCGACCTCCCCCTGCTGTCGTACACCGGTCCGTCCGCGCTGGTGCAGTTCACCGTCGACCTGCGGCTGTCCGCCCGCCTGCACAAGGCACCCGCCTTGTGGCGCGAGGACGCCACGGCCGAACTGGACGTTCCCCTGGCACACCCGGTGGCGGTCCGCATGACGCGTGAGTCGGCCGCGCGGATGCTCACGGCGGGTTCCCTCACCGATCCCCGTCAGCATGTGCTGCGCTCCCAGGTGGTGGTCGAGAAGCTCCGCGACGCCCAGGGCCGCACCACCGCCCTGATCTCGTTCGACTCCGGCGACGCGGCGCTGCGCCGGGACGCCTACCGGCAGGCGGCCGGCCTGCGGCACTACACCCAGTGGCGGCGCATCGACGACGGCAGGTTCGTCACGAGGCGGCGCCGACTGCCGATCGCGCCGGACGCGAAGGTCGTGGTCTGGGGATCGCACGGCTCCGGTGACGGGCGGTTCAGGGGCGCCACGCAGGACGACGGGCACGTCCACTTCGGCACCGAGGGACTGCTGGCCCTGTTCAAGGACGAGTTGCCGACCGACGCCACGGACATCCTGCTCACGCCCTGCTTCTCCGGGGCGACCCCCGAGCAGCGGGCCGCCGTGGCCAGGCACGTCCAGGAGGCCACCGGGCTCGCGGTGCACCTGCCCGAAGGGGACGTCTCCGTCACCCCGGCCACGGGCGACGAGCCGCTGCGGCTGCACACCCACGAAGGACCCGACGGCCGCCCCACGCGGTTCGTCTCCTCCTGGCCCGCGCACCGCGCACCGGTCCCGCAGGGCGTCGTACCGGGTCCGCGCCCCGCCCTTCCGGCATCGGCCTACCGGAACGCCGACAGGTCCGAGACCGAGGTGCCGGGCTCCCGGTCGGTCGTCCGGACGCTCCGGGACGCCCAGGGCCGCACCACCGGCCTGATCGCGTTCGACTCCGGCGACTCCGCGCCGCGCCGGAACGCCTACCGACTGCCGGCGGGCCTGCGGCAGTACACCCAGTGGCGGCGAACGGGCGACGGCCGGTCGGTCGGCGTGCAGCGTCCCTTGCCGATCGCGCCCGACGCGAGCGTGGTGGTCTGGGGGTCGCACGGCTCCGGCGATGGAGGGTTCGGGAGCGCGACGGGGGAGGGCGAGCCGGCCGGCCTGGGAACCGACGGCCTGGCGGCCCTGTCGAAGGACGAGTTGCCGGCCGACGTCACGGACATCGTGCTCACGTCGCGCTTCTCCGGGTCGACTCCCGAGCAGCGGGCCGACACGGCCCGACGCGTCCAGGAAACCACCGGCCTCGGGGTGCACCTGGCCGAGGGAGGCCTCTCCGTCACCCGGGCCACGAGCGGTGAACCGCTGCGGCTGCACACCCACGAAGGACCAGACGGCCGCCCGACGGGCTTCGTCTCCTCCCTGCCCGCGCACCGCGTGCCCGCTCCGCAGGGGCCCGTGCGGGGGTGGCGTTCCGCCGACACGGGGGACCTGCCGTACCACCAGAGCCTGCGGGGCCTGCACACGCTCATCCACGAGGGCATGCGGTCGCGGGAGGCCCGGGACGCGGCGTGGACCGTCGTGGCGAACGTCGACCCCGGCGCGTCCTGGGCGAGCCGCAGCTTCTACCAGGGGGAGGTGGGCCACGTCTGGCTCGGGATCATGTCCCCCCTCGGCTCCTCGGAGACGTTCGGCTTCTTCCCGAGTGCGCCGGTCCCGGTCGGCGGCAGCGTGCCCGGAACGATCCACTGCCCGGACGACCACGGTGCCAAGCGGGAGGAGAAGACGGCCACGGTCAGGTTCGAGGACGTCCTGCGCGGCTACCGTGCCGCTCTCGCCCGCGTGGACGCCGAGTACAACGCCGCCCTGTACAACTGCGCGAGCTTCGCGTCGGAGATCTGGCAGGCCATGACCGGGGAGCCGCTGCCGAACGGTTGGCTCATTCCCAACCCCGCCTCCGTGGCCGAGGAGATCAGGACCGAGCGCGGTCTCGGCTGGTAGGGCGCGTCCCCACCGGCTCACGCGAAAGCGGCCACCCCGGCCGGCCGGGCCCCGATGCCGGGCCCCGGTCGGTCTGTCACCTCACGGACTCGCCTGATCCGCGACAAACGCTCCGTCGATCGCGCGCAGTTCGGCCTCCGCCTCTTCTCGCCGGGGGTTGTTGAGTTCGGTGAGTGTCCGCCGGGCGGCACGCAGGGCCGCGCGGGCTTCGTCGAGACGGCCGAGCCGGCGCAGGGCGATGCCGAGTTCGAGGCGGACCGGTTCGCTCCAGGCCGGCACGTTGGCCGACTCGAAGACGGTGAGGGCCTGCCGGAGCCGGGGCTCCGCCTCGGTCCACCGGTCGAGTGCCGCGAGGTCGTTGCCGAGGTGCCGCAGGACGGTGGCGCGGTAAGAGGTCATCAGGCCGGGCGACTGGCCCGGGATTCCCTCGTGGCAGATGGCCTCGCTGCGGTGGTGGATGGACAGGGCCTCGTCGGCGCGGCCGACATCCCGCAGCATGCAGCCGAGTGTGTTCAGGGTCGACAGTTCGCCGAGGCGGCTCTGCGGGGAGCGATCCCCACGGAGGCACGCGGCGGAGCCCTCCAGCCAGGTGATGGCCTGATCGACGTCGCCGAGGTTTTGCAGGGCGCAGGCTCCGTAGTTCAGTGCCCAGCCCATCTGGAGAGAGTCGTCGCACTCGCGGGCCGCGTCGAGAGCCGCGCCCGCGACGTCGAGAGCGGTCTGGTGATCGTAGACGCATACGTCGTAGGCCCAGGAGAGGTAGTTGAGGTGGACGGCCTCGTGCCGCCGGCTGCCCAGAGCACGGGAGGCGTCGACAGCGCACTGGAACGCCTCGACCCAGTGCTCCGCCCAGTGCTGCGTGTGGTCGGAGTACCAGTGCATCGCCTCGGCTGTGTCGATGACCTGCTGATGGTGCCCCCGGACCAGGTAGTGGCGCAGGGCCCAGAGCCACTGGACCCGTTCGGTTTCCAGCCACGCGCGGGCCCGCTGAAGTCCGACGGGGGCGGTGGCCGGGTCGGGGTCGCCGCCAGGGGCCCCGTGGTGTTCCGCGTCGAAGTGCAGCGCGGCGGCGCGGGCCCGGGCCAGCATCCACCGGGCGGTGCGGTCCTGGGCGGCGTCCCGGGCCGTGGTGTCGTCGTAGGAGAGCTGCTCGGTGGCGTAGAGCTTCAGGAGGTCGTGGAACCGGTAGCGCTCGGATGACGGGTCGGGCTGGATGAGCCCCCGGTCAGCCAGTTCCCGTGTGCACAGCTCGGCCTCCCGGAGCGTCGTGCCGGCCAGCAGGGCCGCGGTCTCGGGGCTGAAGTCGGGGCCGGCGGCGAGAGCGGCACGTCGGAGCACGGTTCGGGAGATCGGGGTCAGCTGCCGGTAGGACAGGGCGAAGGCGGCACGCACCTGCAGGCTGCCGGCCTGAAGGGTGTCCAGCCGCCGTTCCTCCCGGGCGAGTTCGGTGACGAGTTTCCCGACGCGCTCCTGCGGGCGAACGGCGAGGCGCTGTCCGGCGATCCGCACGGCGAGAGGCAGGTGTCCGCACAGGTCCGTGAGGTCGCGGACGGCCTGAGCCTCCTCGGCGACGCGCTCGGCGCCGATGATCCGGGTCATGAGCTCGACCGATTCCTCGCGCCGCAGAAGGTCGAGTTCGATCCGGTGCACGGCTTCCAGACCGGCGAGGGCATGCCGGCTGGTCACGATCGTCAGTGAGGTGCCGCTGCTGGGCAACAGCGGGCGGACCTGGTCCTCGTCCACCGCGTTGTCCAGCAGCAGGAGGAGCCGACGGGTGGCGGCGATCGAGCGGAACAAGCCCGAGCGGTCCTGGAGGTCACGCGGGATGGCGCTGTCGGCCACGCCCACGGCGCGCAGCAGACGGGCCAGCGTGTCCTGCGGATCGGCCGGCTGGGTGTCCATGCCGCGCAGGTCGACGGCGAACTGCCCGTCGGTGAAGTGCGGTGCCAGGGCGTGAGCGGCGTGGACGGCGAACGAGGTCTTTCCCAGGCCCGGCTGACCCGAGACGACGACCACCGGTGGATGGGCGGCGTCCACGCTCCGGGCCAGGGCGAGGGTGCGGGCGAGGGCCGGGCCCCGCGCGGTGAAGTCGCTGATGTCGCGCGGCAGCGGCAGGATGCTCGGCGATGCCGGGTCGACGGCGGGGCGCGGGCGGGGCCTGCCGGTGTCGGCGACCCGCTCCAGGTACTCGCTGTCGGCGCTGTTCAACTCCAGCGCCTGAGCCAGGGCTTGGACCGTGCGGCGCTGCGGACCGCGGGTACGGCCTCGTTCCATGTCGGTCAGCGCGCGGACACTCACCCCCGCCGTCTGCGCGAGCTGCTCCTGGCTGAGCCGGGCGCGGGTTCGCAGATCGCGCAAGAACCGCCCGAACTCGCCGGCGGAAGGCGTTGTGGTGCTCATAGTGCGGTCCTCGTGTCCACAGCGCCGGGTCGGGGCGCGTGCTGCCTGGCGGAAGTATGCCCTCAGGCCAGTTCTGCCGGTAAGACTTCCTGGCGGCTGACAGGCCGGTGGTGGTGGACTCGGATGAGGATCTCCTGCGAGTCCGGAGGGACGACCTTCCGGGGTGTGGGGGTGGTCCTGTCCGTGCTGCGGTCGGCGGTGTGCTCTGGAGAAAGAGTAATCCGGTGCGCAAAAGGTTCCTTCTCGCGTCCGGGCCGACGACACACGGAATGCCACCGCCCGCGGGGGACCGCACGTGGAGCTGGGAGAGGGACGTGCCCGTGTCCGAATGCACCGGTGAACACGAACGGGAACGCTCCGGGCGCGGCGGCCAAGGGATCGAGCCCCGGGTGGTGTCGGCACCGGTCGTCCGTGCGGCCGTGTACGCCGGGGACACGGTCGTACGCGTCGGACTGCTCAGCTTTCTGCGGCGGCATCGGCGACTGACGGGAATCGACACCGCGACCAGCGTCGAGGAGGCGGACGTCGCGGTGGTCGCCGTGGAGGCCGCGGACGGTGCCGCCCTGCGGATGCTGCGGGAGCTGCGTGCGGCCTCCGACTGCCACGTCCTCCTCGTCGTCAAAGGGGAGTGGACGATCGAGGTCTCGGACGCGCTCGACCACGGAGTGCGGGCGATGCTGTGGCACTCGGACTTCTCGCCCGCGGAGTTCACCGCGAGGATCCTGTCCGCCGCGCGCGGTGGCGACTGCCCCCACGCGCCCGAGAGCCACCTGACAAGCCAGATCGGGCGGCACGACCGCGAGGCCGGTGCCCCGACGGACCTGCCCGCCCCCGGGGCCACCGACCGGGAGAAGGACGTCCTGCGCCTGCTCGCCGAGGGCCGCGAGCTCGCCGAGATCGCGGCGGAGCTGTGCTACTCGGAACGCACCATCAAGTACGTCCTCCACAAGGTCATGAAACGCGCGGGACTCCGCAACCGGGCGCACGCCGTCTCGTACGCGATACGTAACGGCCTCATCTGAGGGGTCGTCAGTCGAGAGGGCAGGGGGTGCCGCTCCGCCAGGTACCGGGCCAGATCCTCGGCCACTGGGCGAGCGCCGGTCCGGGACCGGGTCGTCGGCGTGGGTCGTCCGACCGCACGTCGACGGTGACCGTGGTCACGGTGGCGTTGCCCACGGGGGTGCGGGGCACGGACTGGCCCTGGCGCTGATCGGCGGTCGTGACGGCCATCCGCACCGGGCCGCCGTGCGTGGTCGGTCGCCAGGACCTCCACCGCGGTGCGCGACAGCGCGGCCCACCCAGGTAGGCGTGGTGAACGCCAACGGGTCGTCCACGACGAGTGCCATGCGGCCGTGCTCCGATGAAACGCACTTGGGGCGCGCGATGCGGCTGGGCCGCTCCAAGGCCGCGTTCCACACGGTCGCGATCCACACGGCCGGCATTCCGAAGGCGGACACCCCGAAAACCGGAACTGTCGGGCCGGAAGCACCGGGTCGGACCGCGGAGGGGGTCCGCGGTCCGACCCGATTGGTGAGTAGGCGTCAGGAGCCGTGCTCGGCAAGGAAATCGGTGATGAGCCGCTGCCACTCCTCGGGCCGCTCCACCATCGGCAGGTGGCCGGTGCGGATCTCCACGAGTTCGGCGCCGGGTATGCCGTCGGCGAGCTGGTGGTGCAGGCGGGTGGAGGTGAACCAGTCCTGGGTGGTGGAGATGACCAGGGTGGGTGCCTTGACGTGGGCGAGGTCGTCGCGGACGTCGGCGCGGGGCGCGAGTTCGGCGTGCTCGGGGGTGCCCTCGACGATGCCGGCGGCGGTGAAGCCGATGGCCTGCCGCACCTGCTCGTCCGGCATGGACTCCAGCGCGTCGGCGCCCATGGCCATCATCGTCAGGTACTCGGCCAGCAGATCGCGGTCGGTCTCGGCCAGCCGGGCCCAGATCGAGGTGGCCAGGGCGAGGCGGTTGTCGCGGTAGGGGAAGGTGGCGGTCAGCACCAGAGCGGTGACCCGCTCGGGGTGGCGGGCGGCGGCGCGGATCGCCACAGGACCGCCGAGGGAGTAGCCGGACAGGGCGAAGGTCTCCAGGCCCTCGGCGACGGCCGCGGCGACGAGCTGGTCGGCCAGGCCGTCCAGCGACAGCGCGGTCGTGGAGCGCGGGGTGTCGCCGCTGCCCGGGTAGTCGACGCCGACGACGGTGTGGTGGGCGGCGAGCCCTTCCAGGATCGGGCCGTAGGTGCCGTCGACGCTGCTGCCGGCGCCGTGGGCCAGAGCCAGGCCGGGGCCGGAGCCGAGCACCGTGCGGGCGAAGGCCGCCTCGGGGAGAGTGCGCGCGGGCATGAGTGATCATTCCTTCCGGAGGGTGTGGGTCAAGGAGCGGGGGCCGGGCTCACGTCCGCCGCCATGGGCGGACGGAGCCGTCGGGACCCCTCAGGGCAGGAGGACGACCTTGCCCCGGGTGCGGCCGGCTTCGATGTCCGCGTGGGCGCGGGCGGCCTCGGCCAGCGGGTACGTGGCACCGATCGGCAGGTCCAGCTTTCCGGCGGCCGCCAGCGCGGCCAGTTCCGGCAGGGCCTGCGGCATGCGGCCGCCCGGGCCACCGGCGCTGAACCGCACGCCGTGCTGGGCGGCGGCCATGTCGGCGATGGTGATCACCCGGTCCGCGTCCCCGGTCAGGTCGACGGACTCCGCCAGCACGCCCGCGCCCGAGGTGTCGAAGACCCGGTCCACGCCCTGCGGGGCGGCTGCCTTCACCCGCTCCGGCCAGCCCTCGCCGTAACGGACGGCGGTGGCGCCGAGAGCGGTCAGCCGCTGGAGGTCGTACTCGCCTGCGGTGGCGACGACCGTGATCCCACGGGCGACGGCGAGCTGGACCGCGATGGTGCCGACGCTGCCACCCGCACCGTGGATCAACAGGGTCTCGCCCTCCGCCGCGCCCAGCTGGTGCAGGACGCGGTAGGCGGTCTCGCCGACGGTCACCAGAGCCGCGGCGGTGGCGAAGGAGACGCCCTCGGGCTTGGCGACGGGCTGCTCCAGCAGCGCGTACTCGCTGTAGCCGCCGTCCAGGGCGCCGCCGAAGACCTCGTCGCCGACCGCGGCGGCGGCGCCCTCGCCCGCCTCGTCGACGACACCGGCGACATCCAGGCCGGGCCGCACCGGGAACTCCACCGGCCGCACGGCGTCCATCGCCCCGGTGCGGATCTTCAGGTCGAGGGGGTTGACGGAGGCGGCCGAGACCCGGATGCGGACCTGGCCGGGACCCGGCCGCGGGGCGTCGACCTCGGTCAGGACGAGTACGTCGGGCCCGCCGTAGTTCGCATAGGTGATCGCGTTGGGCATCGGAAACTCCAAAGGGGAGGTGGTACGGATGGGAAGTGACCCACGTCACCAGCATGGGGTGACGTCACGGGTGGTGCCCGATGGCAGGTCGTGGGACCGGCCCGGGCGGCGGTCTGGCGGTGGTCAGGCGGTGAGGGCGGGATAGTCGGTGTAGCCGCGGTGGTCGCCGCCGTAGAACGTGGACGCGTCCGGGACGTTGAACGGGCCGCCCGCGGCGAGACGGACCGGCAGGTCGGGGTTGGCGAGGAACAGCGCACCGTAGGCGACCATGTCGGCGGCCCCCTCCTCGACCAGCCGCAGCGCCTCGGGGCCGGTGGTGTCGGGGTAGGTGAAGGGGTTGAGGACGAACGTGCCGGACCACGCCTTGCGCAGCCGGGCGGTCAGTCCGCGGTCCGGTCCCTCCATCAGGTGGAGGTAGGCCAGGTCCGCACCGGCGAGCCGCGCCAGCAGCGCTTCGTAGACCTCGGCGGGGTCGTCCTCGGCGATGTCGTTGTACGGGTTGCCGGGCGAGATCCGCAGCCCCACCCGGTCGCCGCCGATCGCGTCGGCCACGGCCGTGACGACCTCGACGGCGAAACGGATCCGGCCTTCGACGTCGCCGCCCCAGGCGTCGGTACGGAGGTTGGTGTTCGGCGCGAGGAACTGGTGGACGAGGTAGCCGTTGGCACCGTGGATCTCGACGCCGTCGAAGCCCGCCTCGATCGCGCCGCGCGCCGCGGCGGCGAAGTCGGCGATCGTCCGCCGGATCTCCGCCTCGTCCAGTTCCTTCGGCGTCACGAACTCCTTCGGCCCCTCGTGGGTGAACACCTGCCCCTTGGCCCGCACCGCCGAAGGCGCGACCGGGACCAGCCCGTCGGGCAGCAGGCTGGGGTGCCCGATCCGGCCGGTGTGCATCAGCTGCGCGAAGATCACGCCGCCTTCGCGGTGCACGGCGCCGGTCACCTGCCGCCACGCCGCGATCTGCTCCGGCGAGTGCAGCCCGGGGGTGTCGGGGTAGCCCTGGCCGACCGGTGACGGCTGGACGCCCTCGGTGATGATCAGCCCGGCACCGGCGCGCTGGCCGTAGTAGGCCGCCATCAGCTCCGTCGGGCTCGCCCCGGCCCCGTAGGCGCGGCTGCGGGTCATCGGCGCCATCGCGATGCGGTTGGCCAGGCGCTTGCCGCCCAGGTCGATCGGGTCGAACGCAGTAGTCATCTCTTCAGCCCTCCAGAGGCGGTGGTGACGGGGCCCTCGGTGTGGCCCCTTCTTCGGATTACCTGTTCGAACAGTAAAACGGCCCGGACTATTTCGCAAACAGCCTCCTGCGGCCTTCGCGAAGTCGTAGGAGGCGCGGAAGTGCGGCCGTCAAGAGGCCGAGCAGTGGGCGGGCAGTCAGCGATGCGCCGCCGGAAAATCAGGTATCCTGTCCGAGCAGTGACAGTAAAACAGGCGGGAGGATGCGGACCATGGCGGAGCCGACGACCGGCAGTGGCGACGGTGTCGAGAGTGTCGGCAGCGCCGAAAGTGTCGGCGGTGCTCACGGTGAGGGGCGCTGTCCGGCTCCGGCGGGCGGGGCCATCCCCCTGCCCGCGGCCGCCCGAGGGGGACCGATCAGTCACGCGATCTTCCGGGTCGCCCGCACCCACCGCCTGATCGCCGGGCAGCTTCTGCGGCGGGTGGGCCTGCATCCGGGGCAGGAACTGGTGATGATGCAGCTGTGGGAACTCGGACCGCAGCGGCAGGCCGACCTCGTCCGTCTGCTCGACTCCGACGCCGCCACCATGACCCGCACCATCCGCCGCCTCGAACACGCCGGATTCGTCCGCCGTTCCCCGTGCGCCGACGACAGGCGTGCCTCCCTCATCGAGGCCACCACCGCCAGCCACGCACTGCGCAAGGAGGTCGAGCAGTTGTGGCGTCAGCTTGAGGACATCACGGTCGGTGACACCGGCGACGACGAACAGGCCGCCGTCCTGCGGGCGTTGGGCGACATCGAGAAGCGACTCAACCGCGCCGCCGCCCAGTTGGGGGGGTGACGGCGCGTGCGATGTGCGGAGTCGTACGCCCGCGTCGTACCGGGCGACTCCCCGCCTGCGAAGCCCTTCAGCGGCGTGGTGGCCGTTCCCGGTCGGAGCGCGGGTCGGCCGGTGGACGCGCCGGGCCGCGCGACGCCGAGCGGGTGAAGGCGCGGCGGTAGGCGGTGGGCGTGGTGTCGAGTGCGCGCCGGAAGTGCAGCCGCAGGTTGGCCGCCGTACCCAGCCCGCAGTCCCGCGCCACCTGATCCACCGAGCGGTCCGTGGACTCCAGCAGTTCCCGTGCCCTGCCGAGGCGGGCGCCCAGCAACCACCGCAGTGGGGTGGTGCCCGTCTCCTCGCCGAACCGGCGCATGAAGGTGCGCTGCGAGAGGCCCGCGTGCCGGGCGAGCACGCGCAGGGTGAGCGCCTCGTCGAGCCGGTGCAGAGCCCATTCCCGGGTGGCGGAGAGCGACGCCTCACCGGCCACCGCGACGGGAGCCGGCACGAACTGGGCCTGCCCGCCGTCCCGGTGCGGGGCCGCGACCAGACCGCGGGCGATCTCGTTGGCCACCTCCGCGCCCAGATCGCGGCGCACGATGTGCAGGCACAGGTCGATCCCACAGCACACCCCCGCCGAGGTCAGCACGTCGCCCTCGTCGACGTACAGCACGTCGCGGTCGACCGTTACGGCCGGGAAGCCCCGCTCCAGCTCGTCGACGTGCCTCCAGTGGGTCGTGGCGTGCAGTCCGTTCAGTACGCCCGCCGCGGCCAGCGCGAACGCGCCCGTGCAGATCGACACGACGCGCCTGCCCCGGTCACGGGCCTCGGCCAGGGCACCCAGCACGGCGTCCGGCAACGGGAGCAGCGGCTCGAATCCCGGCACGACCACGGTGTCGGCGGTGCGCACCTGCTCCAGGCCCCCGTCGGCGACCAGGGCGAACCCCGCGGTGGTGGCCACCTTCGCGTCCAGCGCGCACAGGGTCATCTCGTAGCGGGTCTCCGGCCGGGCGGTGAAGATCTGCGCCGGGATCGCCAGGTCGAGCGGGGTGACCCCGTCCAGCGCCAGGACCGCGACTCGATGCACTGTCATGGCAAGATCCTAGCGAACTAGGGGAGTTTTGCCTCTCGCCAGGTCAGGGCCTACGCGGCCAGGCTGAAGGCATGACCGGACCCGCCCAGGAGACGACCACCGACCCGATCACGTTGCCCGGCACACCGCTTGCCGAGGCCGTCATGAACCTCATCCGGCCGGTGGAGACGCCGTCCGTCCTCAACCACAGCATCCGCAGCTACCTGTTCGCCCGGCTGATCGCCGACTGCCGTGGCCTGGCCGCCGGCCACGACTACGACGACGACCTGTTGTTCGCCGCGTGCGCGATGCACGACCTCGGCGTGGCGTCGGACGGCCCGCACCGCCAGCGCTTCGAGGTCGAAGGCGCCGACCGCGCGGCCGAGTTGCTCGTCCATCACGGGGTGCCCGCCCCCGACGCCGACGAGGTCTGGCAGGCCATCGCCCTGCACACCTCCCCGGGCATCGCGGAACGCCGCGGCACGTTGTGCCTGCTCGTACGAGAAGGCGTCGCCCTCGACTTCGGCGGGCCGCTGGGCCCGGACCAGGTCGACGCGGTCACCGACGAGCAGGCCGACGCCGTGCACGCCGCCTACCCGCGGCTGGACATGGTCCGTTCGCTCACCGACGCGATCGTCGCGCAGGCCGCGAAGGAGCCGAGGAACGCGCCCCGGTACTCGACCCCCGGCGAACTCCTGCGGGAACGCGAGGCTTTCGGCCGGACCCGGCTGGAACACGCCTGCCGTTCGTCCCGCTGGCCCGACTGATCCCACGACTCCGTCACCGAGTACCCGTCATCACATCCGTCACCAAGTACCCGTCATCACAGAAGAGGAAGTGCCGCAATGACCATCCGCACCGTCGAGATCCCCGAGGACAACGCGGTCTTCGGGCAGACCACCAGCGCCTTCGCCAACTTCGGCTATTCCGCCGCGGTCCGCGCACACGGCCTGCTGTTCATCGCCGGAACGATCGGTCGCCGTGCCGACGGCACCATTCCGGACACCATCGAGGAGCAGACCGAGATCGCCCTCCGCAAGATCGAGGAGATCCTGCGACTGGAGGACCTCGACATGTCCGCCCTCGTCGACGTCACCAGCTACCACGTCGACATCCGCCAGCACCTGCCCGGCTTCGTCGCGGCCAAGCAGCGCCTCGTCAAGGCGCCCTACCCGACCTGGACGATCATCGGGGTCAGCGGCCTCGCCAGCCCGGGGCTCCTCGTCGAGATCCGCGCGACCGCCGCGTACCCCGACGCGCCCCGGTAGCCGCCGCTCCCGGGCCCGTTCCCCAGCCCGTCCCGGGCCCGTTACCCGGCCCGCCCCCGGGCTCCGGCCCGGCCGGGCCGCTGATCGCCGTTCGTGGTGTCCGTACGCCGGTGGTACGCGCGCGCCCCAAGGCCGGTGGTGCGCGACCGGAAGGGCGGGTAAGGCTTCCATCAGCCATCCGTTGGGCCGACCGCGGCCCGGGGAGATGGGGCGACGAGGAGGCCGTCGTGCGTCCGCGCTTCGAGATTCCGACAGGCACGGGGGTCAACGCCCACCGGGACGAGGCCGAACAGGCCGCGCTGGCGTGGCTGCGGGACTACGGCCTGCTCAAGTCCCGGGCAGCCGTGGAGCGTTACCGGTCATGGCGGCTGGCGGACCTGGCCGCCCGGTGCTGGCCGTCGGCCGGGCTCGCCGACCTGACCCTGGCCGCCGAACTCAAGTCGTTCTACTTCCTTTTCGACGACCAGTTCGACCGGCCGGGGATCTCGGAGGCGAGCGGGCGGGTCCGCGCGGTGTGCGACACGTTGTGCGCCATCGCTCACGGGCGGACCGGGACGGGCGTCGAGACCACGCTGATCGCGGCCTTCGCGGACCTGTGGCGACGGGCCCGGCACGGGATGACGCCGGCATGGCGGGCCCGCGCCGCCCACGACTGGGAACGCTATTTCTGCGCCCAGGCGTACGAGGCGCTCACGCACGACGCGTATCCCGAGCCGACGCTCGAGTCGTACTACGCGGTCCGTGGCGGGACGGCGGCGACGGAGTCGGTCCTCGACATGGTCGAGCGTCTCGTGCACGCGGAACCTCCCGGTCTGCTGTGGCACGGCCCGCACCTGCGGCTGATGCGCGAGACGGCCGCACGCGTGCCGTTCGTGGCCAACGACGTCTACTCCTACCCGAAGGAAGCCGCCCGCGGCGACGCCTACAACCTCGTCGCCGTACTGCACCGCACCGGTGGCCGCCCGCTGCCGGACGCCGCCGCGGAAGTGGAGGCGCTGGTCAGGGAGAGCGTCCGCCGCTTCTTCCGCCTGTACGCCGAACTGCCGTCCGTGTGCGAGCAGTTGGCGCTGCCCCGGCCCCAGACCGACGCGGCCCTCTCCTACGGGGAGGGGCTCGCCGACTGGCTGCGAGGACACAACGACTGGATGACGACGACGCCACGCTACGCGGCCGACGCCACCCGCTCCGCCACCGAGCCGGGCTACGACGATGACCTCCTCACCTCGTGACCCCGGCCCCGCCGTCGCGGCGCCGGGCGGGCTGCCCGGGCTGGGGCACCTGCCCGCTCTGGCCGCCGACCCGCTCGGCTGCCTGCGGAGGCTGCGCGGGTACGGCGGCCTCGTGGTCATCCGCGTCGGAACCGTGCCCGTGCACGTGCTCAACGCGCCGGAGCTGGTGTACCAGGTCCTGGTCGCCCAGGCGGACGGGTTCGACAAGGGCAGGCTCTTCGAACGGGCGCGGCCCGTCCTGGGCGACGGGCTGCTCGCGTCCGGCGGGGAACTCCACCGGCGCCAGCGGCGACTCCTGCAGCCCGCCTTCCACCGGCGGTGCGTCCCTTCCTGGGCACGGGTGACCCAGGCGGAGACCCGCGCGATGTGCGCCGCCTGGCGCCCCGGTGACACGGTCGACCTGGTGGCCTGGACCCGCACCCTGGCCACCCGGGTCGTGCTGCGCGCCCTGTTCACCTCCGAGCCGGACGAGCGGATCGTCGCGCGGGTGGACCGTGCCCTGCCGGTGCTGCTGCGCGGATTCGTCCCCCGGCTGCTGCGGCCCGGCGGTCCGGTCGGCCGGGTACCGACCCCCGGCAGCGTGCGTTTCGACCGGGCGGCACGAGGCCTGCGCGCCGCGATCGACGACATCATCCGCTCCTACCGCGCGCACTCGCCCACGACACCCGCCCACGACGGCTGCGGCACCGCGAACACGGCAGGACGCGGTGGCCTTCTGGCGCTGCTGTGCGGATCGGGCGGCGAACACGATGACATGACGGCACGTCAGGTGAGGGACGAGGCGGTCACCATGCTCTTGGCGGGAGTCGAGACCACCGGCGCCTCCCTGGCGTGGCTCCTGCACGAACTCCACCGGGACCCGGCGATCCTCGCGCGGGTGCGAGGGGAGACCGACGCGTGCGGGGGCGAGGTGGCCGGTACGCGGGAGTCGGCGCCGTACCTGCACGAAGTGCTCCGCGAGAACCTCCGCCTGCACACGCCGACCTGGGTGCTCACCCGCCGCACGACGCGTCCCTTCCGCTGCGGCGACGCGCGGATCCCCACCGGTGCGGAAATCCTCTTCAGCCCGCTGGCCATGCACACGGACCCACGGTGGTACCCGCGACCGCGGGTCTTCGACCCCGGCCGCTGGACGCGCGGGACCGCACCGCCCCGGGGCGCCTTCACACCGTTCGGGGCGGGGGTGCACAAGTGCATCGGTGAGAACTTCGCGTGGACCGAGACGGCGGTCGCCTGCGCGGTGATCTGCTCCTCGTGGGATCTGAGGGCGACCGGTGGCGCCGCACCGAGGCCCGGCAAGTACCTCGGCACCCACCAGCCGCGACGGCTGCTGATGACCGTCGAGCCCAGACAGCGGCAGACATGACGCCCACGAGACCGGTTACGGCGCAACCCGGTCCACCCGGCCGACCGGCCCTGGTGGACGGGGGCCCCGTGTCCACAGGCCCCCGGAAGGCCACTGGCCGCACCTGAGAGGGAGGACACATGGACGGTCGGGCGGAACCCGTGCGGCCCACGGTCATGGCCCCGTTGGACGCCATGCTGTGGCGACTACAGCGGCAAGCGCCGCACCGTACCGGCATCGCGGGGTTCGCCCATCTCGACGGCGTCGTCGAACGCGAGGACATGCTCGCGTACCACCGCGACCTGGTGCGACGGCACCCCCGGCTGACCTGCCGCGCCACCGGCCACCGACGCCCTCGGTGGCAACCCGACCCGGCCTTCTCCCTCGACCGCCACACCACCTCCATCACCCTCTCCCGTGACGCCCCTCCACACCAACTGGCTTCCCTGACCGCCCACTTGATCGGCACCCCGCTGCCCACCGACGCTCCGCCATGGCACGCCTACGTCATCAATCAGTCAGGGGAAGGGGCGGGCCGGGCGGTCTATCTGTTCAAGACCGCGCACGCGCTCGCGGACGGCCTGCGGCTGATCGAACTCGTCCAGGGCCGCCGCCCGGAGCCCGGGGGCACCGCCTCGTCCTGGCAACCCGCACCGGCCCCCGTCGGCCCGCGCGTCAGGGCTGAACTGTGGGCCCGCACGGCCCTCCAGGCCCTCCGGGCACCCGGCAACGGCACCCCCTCCAGCGGCTCGCGCCACCACGCGTTCTTCACGTTCCCCAAGGAACGCATCGCGTCGGCGGCCGCCACCGCGGGCTGTTCGGGCAACCACGTCCTGCTGTGCTCGGTCGCCCGGGGCGTGGCACGGCTCGACCCGCACGGCCCGCACCAGGTCAGAGGGCTCACCGTGGTGGGAGACCCCCATCTCCCGGACGCGCGGGCCGGCAACGGGGTCACCTTCGCCAGCGTCACCCTCCCCGGCGCCGACCAAGAGCCGCGGGCCGCGCTTCGTGCCACCCGTGCGGCCGTCGAGGCCTCCGGCGGACGGCGCCCGCCCGATGTCGCCGCGCTGGCGGCCACGTTGGCCGGCGCCCTGCCCACCCGTGCCGTCTCCGCAGGACTCGACTTCTTCGTCGGCCGACACGCCTTCATGGCCTCCAACGTGCCCGCCGGACGGGCCCCGTTCACCGTCGCCGGACGCACGGTGCTGCAACTGTTCGGCGTAGCACCGCTGTTCGGCGGCGCCCTCATGGTGACGATGGTCTCGTACCGCGACACCTGCCACTTCTCACTCGCCGCCGACCCGGCGCACGTGGCCGACGTCGACGAACTCGCCGAGGGCGTCCGCGACGCCCTGTCCGAGATCTGCGCCTGACCGGTACCTCACACCGGTGCTCCATCCCGTTCCATCCCATCGCTCATCGCCCAGGAAAGACATCGCCCAGGAAGACATGGCCCAGGAGGAAGACATGGCCCAGCCCCGCCACGACTGGTGGCTCTCCCGCATCGTGGACACCGTCATCGACGAGACCCGCGTGGTCGTCGACGAAACCCTCGACCGCGTCCGCGACGCCGAGCACGACATCCGCCGCGGGCTGACCCGGCTGGTGGAGGGCGAACGGCACCACCACCCCGGCCACCCCGACTCGTCGGCGTCGCAGGCCACTTCGCCCACCGACGACCAGCAGCCCACGGGCTGACGGAAGAAGGTGACCCGCCGCACCCACCCCGAAGGCACCCCCCGCACACCCTCGCCCCGCCTGCGCGCCGCGATCCGCACTCTGGTGGCCGTCCTGGCGCCGGGCGGAGGCGCTTCGGACGTGGAGGGGAGCGCTCCGGAGCGGGGCGGAGGCGGCGCGGACGACAGCGGAGGCGTCCGGGCGGCGCGCGAGCAGCGGCGTGCCCGCGCGCTCAGAGAAGGACTGGAGTCACTCGGCCCGTTCTGGATCAAGGTCGGCCAGATGCTGGCCACCCGTCCCGACCTGGTGTCGGAACCCGTGACGCGCGAACTGCGGCGGCTGCACGACCACGCCGCGCCCCAGCCCTTCGCCACCTACAGCGGGGTCCTGCGGGAGGAACTGGGAACACGCTGGGAGCGGATGTTCCGCTCCGTCGATCCCGAGCCGCTGGGCACCGCGTCCCTCGCCCAGGCGCACGCGGCGGTGCTGCGCGACGGGCGCCCGGCCGTCGTCAAGATCCAGCGACCCGGCGTCGACGTGCTGATGACGCACGACATGCGGCTCCTGCGGCGCGCCGCCTCCCTCACCACCACGGCGGTGCCGGCCCTGGGGCGCGTGGTGGACCTGCGCGCCACGCTCGACGTCCTGTTCGACGCGATGGTGCCCGAACTGGACTTCACCCGTGAGGCCGCCAACATGGAGGCCGCCCGCCCCACGCTGAGCCGCTTCCCCTGCTTGCGCGTGCCGGACGTCTATCACGCCTCCCGCCGCGTCCTCGTCCAGAGCACGGCACCCGGCACCGCCGTCCTCGACCTGCCCGAGGCCACCCTCACCCAGCGTCAACGTACCGCCATCGGCGCGGACTTGATCGCCTGGATGCACCGCGGCTACTTCGTCGACCACTTCTTCCACGCCGACCCCCACCCCGGCAACATCCTCGTCCACACCGACGGCACCGCCACCGTCATCGACTGGGGCATGGTCGGCCGCGTCGACCGCCGCACCGGCACCGCCATCCTGCTCGTCCTGCTCAACCTCGCGCTCAACGACGGCCAAGGCGTGGCGCGTGCCTGGCTGGAGACCTGCCGGCTCACCCCGCGCTCCGACGTCCCGGGCTTCACGGCCGACGTGACCGCGATGGTGCCCCGGCTCGCCGCCGCGTCCCTGGCCGAACTGGACTTCGGCCAGGCCCTGACCCAGGTCATGCGGCGCACCGCCCGGCGGCACATCCAGGTCAACCCGGCCGTCGCGGTGCTCGGCAAGTCCTTCGCCAACATCGACGGCTCCGTACGGGCCATCGCACCGGGACTCCACGTCGACGACGTCGTCCGGGACAACCTCGCGGCCGTCCTCGCCGACCTGGCGCGGCAACGACTCGACCCCGTGCACATCGGCCGGGCGGCCCTGACGTCCCTGCTCGCCCTCGACGACCTCATGCCGGAATCCCACGCCCTCCTGCACGGCCGACCGGTCACCACACCACCAGAGCCCACCCGTGAAGCCGCCCCGAACCAGGCGCTGCGCCGCGTGGCCGCCGTCGCCGTCGCCGCGTACCTCCTGCGCAGACGCCGCGACCGCCCGACGTGACCCCGGGGCCACGGTGGGAACGAGGCGGTCATCGGCGGCTCACGGCCGTGTCAGGCAGGAGCCCCCGCGTGGCCTCGTGGAGTGCCGAGCATCTGAATCCGCCGCAGGCACCGGTGCGTTGGAGAAGTCGGTCAGCGTCGGCCGTGGTGTTCGTGGTGTTCGTGGTGTCGGTGTGGTGGACGGTGTGGCACGGGGTAGCGGGGTTGTTCCAGGGTGTGGAGCAGGGCGGGCAGGCAGGTGACGAGGACGTGCTCGGCTTTGGAGTACGAGGTGGATCCGACCCATAGCCGCCATGTCTCGGGGCGGTCCGGTCCCTCGGGCAGGAGGGGGCGTACGGGGCGGGGCGCGTGTGCGGCGTGTGCGGGGACGCGTGCGGCGGCCATGAGGTCCAGGAGGGGATCGACGACGCGTACGTCGACGTCGGCGATGGGGGCCCAGGAGGGCGCCGTCAGGCCGTTGCCGTGGCCGGTGGGCGGCAGCCAGGCGGGGGCGAACGCGGTGCTCGCGGTGGATCGGGAGGGGGACGTCGCGGCCATGACCGGCCTCCTTCGCATCAGGAGCAGGAGCCATTGGCCGGTCGGCGAGTTCGTCACCCGGGCGGGGTGATCGCGGCGGGGTCCAGCGCCGCGCGGCGACAGGTACCGCGTCTCCAGCGTAAGCCCGTCGGCACGGCAAGGCACCGGTCGGTCCGGGGGCGGCGCGCCCTCATTTCCGCCGGATGGTGCGCTCACGCTTGCCCCACACCCCGCGAGCCCGGGAGAATGGGATTCCGTGGCGATGAGGCTCGCCCGAACCGCGGTGGTGTGCTCGTCGCCATTCGCCGCTGATGGCCTCTACCGGCAGTCCCGCACGTGATCACGCGAGGAGTCGGCATGAGGATGCATGAGGACGTCGAGCTGCGCTGTTCCACGATTCTGTTCCATGAACGCACGGTGTTGCTGGTGCACCGCACCGTGCGAGGTCTCGACGACTGGGTGCTGCCGGGCGGCACACCCCGGCCGGGTGAGTCCATGGCGTCCTGCGCCCGCCGGGAGACCAGGGAGGAGACCGGCCTGGCGGTCGAGCCGACGCGGGTGGCCTTCGTCCTGGAGGCGACCGATCCGGACAGCGGACGGCGGACCGTCGACCTGGTCTTCGACACCGACAGCACCGCGCGCGGCCAGGTGGCGCGGTGCCTCGAGCCTGGCATGGAGCCGCGGTTCGTGCCGTTCACCGAGTTGCGCGAGCTGCGGTTGCGGCCACCGCTCGCGGGACACCTTCCGGGGTTCTTCACCCGCAGGCTCGACCGGTACGCCCCCTACCTGGGCAACCTGTGGCGTCCGCCCGACGACTCCCCGGACGCCTTCGCCGGGGCACCGCTCTGACTCACCGACCGGCCACCGGCGCCGGTCCCGGAGGTGGGCGCTCGGACGAACCCCCGTGCGGCGGCTGATAGCGTACGGCTGCGCGAGTCTCGCGTACCCGGTGATGGGGCTCACCGCGAACCGCGGCAATCCGCCGCTGACGGTCCCTGGTGTGAACGACGGCCAGGAGGAGACGTGTCAGAACTGTTCGACGTGGTGGTGGAGATCCCGCAGGGTTCCCGCAACAAGTACGAGATGGACCACGAGACAGGGCGCATTCGGCTGGACCGGCTGTTGTTCACCTCGACCAAGTACCCGTCCGACTACGGTTTCGTCGACGGCGCCCTGGGGCGCGACGGAGACCCGCTGGACGCCCTGGTGCTGGTGGGCGAACCCACCTTCCCCGGCTGTGTGATCCTCTGCCGCGCGGTGGCGATGTTCTGCATGACGGACGAACACGGGCCGGACGACAAGGTGTTGTGCGTCCCGGCGCACGACCCGCGCTACGCAGAGATCCGGGACATCGGCGACATCTCCCGGTTCGACCAGCTGGAGATCACCCACTTCTTCGAGGTCTACAAGGACCTGGAACCCGGCAAGTCCGTGGAGGGATCGCACTGGGAGGGCCGCGACAGCGCCTACCGGGAGATCGAGGCGTCCCGCGAACGCGCCCGGCGCGACGCGGCACACCACCACGCCTAGATGCGGACAGGCGTCAGGTCGGACGGCAGGCCGGATGCCAGGTCGCACGCCGGTGGCGTCAACCCTGAGCGCGCGGTGTCCGGGCGGGCGGGGCACGACTCGCCCGCCGCTCGTCGTCACCGTGGGCCGAAGGCTCCTGGGCACGTCCCGCTCGGTCAGTGACCGGCCTGGCCCGGGCGTGCCGCCACGTCTGTCGGGCGGAGGGCCGGACCTGTGGTGCTTTCGCGCGGCACGAGCCGGTGCGGTGCCCACAGTTCGGCCGGTGGCTCGTCCGGACGATCGCCCAGCCGGGCGATGAGCCGGTCGACGGCCAGTCGGGCGATCGTGGCCTTGTCCGGTGAGACCGTGGTCAGCGTCGGCGTGTGGTAGCGCCCGGCTTCGATGTCGTCGAACCCGGCGACCGCGATGTCGTCCGGCACCCGGACGCCGCGCGACAACAGGGTCCGCAGAGCGCCGAGCGCGAGCAGGTCGTTGTAACAGAACACGGCGTCCGGCGGGCCGTCCGGGTGGTCGAGCAGCGCGGCCATGGCCCGGGCGCCGTCCGCGTGGTGGAAACGCCGGGTGCCGACGATCAGCGACTCGTCCACCTCCCTTCCGTGGTCGGCGTGCGCCTGACGGTAGCCGCGGGTGCGCAGTTGGGCGGTCTCACCGGTCTCGTACGGTTGGTCGCCCACCGCGGCGACCCGGGTGCGGCCGAGGCCGAGCAGGTGGCCGGTCGCCTCACGGGCTGCCGTGACGTTGTCGATCGCCACGTGGTCGTAGCGGCTGTCGGCGATCCGCTCGCCGAGCAGGACCAGCGGTGCGGACGCGTCGCGGTCGGCCAGGTCGGCGGGGGAGAGGGCCAGGGGGCTGAGGATCACCCCGTCGAAGAGGGCGGCGCTCGCGCCACGCGTGATCAGTTCCCGTTCGCGGTCCGGTTCGCCGTCGGTCTGGTCGATCACCACCGTGTATCCGTGGTGTCGGGCCGTGGTGACGACGGCGCGGGCGAGTTCGGAGAAGTACGGCACGTCGAGTTCGGGCACGACCAGTGCGAGCATCCCGGTGCGGCCCTGCTTGAGGTTGCGTGCGAGGAGGTTGGGCCGGTAGTCGAGTTCGGCCACCGCCTTCTCGACCCGCGAACGGGTCTCGTCCGACACGGGCGCGTACCCGTTCACGACGTTCGACACGGTGCGGATGGACACACCCGCCCGGGCCGCCACGTCACGCAGCCGCGAGGTGGCCATGGACCTTCTTCCCTCCGAGGGCGGAGACGCCGGAACGGTTCGGCGTCCGGTGATTCAGCGTATTGCAACGATGCACAGGCGGCAACGCGCCCCGGATGCCGCGGCGCGGCGGGACCCCGCCGAAGCGGGACCGCCGCACCGGCGGCACACGTCAGGCGATCCGTACGTCCACGCAGGAGCGGCCGGCCACCTCGCCGCCGGACACCACCAGCAGGTGCAACCGCGCAGCTGTCGCACCGTCAGGAACGCGACCTGTCACGGAGATCGGCTCACTGAGGCGGAAGGGCTCCACCCGGGTCGTGTGAAGCGCCACCGCGTCCACCGCTGCCCGCCGGGCGAGGTCGGTGTCCAGGTCGCCGAGCGACGGACCCCACACGGGCACCACCGCGGCGTCGATCACGGCGGCGCCGTGGTGGGAGACGCGCACCGTGAAGTCCACCGTGCGGTCCGGCCCCGCGGTCAGGTCGTGGCCCGGGGCGAACGGCTCGACATCGGGAACGAGGACGGTGGCCGCGTTGATCGTGTGCGGCGGGTTGCCACCGTCGTCCTTGCGGCCTCGGTCGAAGGCGTGGACGCCCGCCATCTCGTGCTCCACGTCGTACAGTTCGGTCCACACATAGCCGGACAGGCTGTCGTGTCGGCGCAGTTCGAGGGTCTGCCAGCGCATGTTCCACCCGCGCTCGACGCTCGTCTTCCCGCCGCCGAACTCGCTGTTGAGGTTGGGGACCTCGGGAGCCGGACCGCCGTCGGCCATCACCAGCTTCTCCACCACCCGGCCGGGACCGAGACCGACGGGGAAGCTCTTGGCTCCGTCGGCCAGCAGCGCGCGGACCTTGACCGACCAGCCCGCGGGCGTCTCGTCGTAGACGTGCCAGTCCACCAGGTCGGTGGTCACGTGCGCCCAACCGGAGTTGTCCACCACCGGCCGCGTCCGGTCCAGCGAGGTGAGCCGGTCGTAGGCGCGGTGGACCGCGTCCTGCTTGTCGGGGTCGCCGGGCACGTCCCAGTCCAGTCCCCACTCCTCGTTGTACAGGCCCCAGATGACGACGCTCGGATGGTTGCCGTCCCGGTGGACCATCGGCTCGATCTGCGCCTCGAAGCGGGCCGCCGCCTCGGCGCTGAAGCGTCCGGTGCTCGCAGGTTCCGCCCACACCAGCATGCCCACGCGGTCGGCGTGGTGCAGGAAGCGCGGGTCCTCCAGCTTCAGGTGCTTGCGGACCAGGTTGAACCCGGCGTCGCGGGCCAGCGCCAGGTCCGTCACGAACGCCTCGTCGTCCGGCGCGGTCATTCCGGTACGCGGCCAGTACCCCTGGTCCAACACGCCCCGGACGTAGAGGGGTTCGCCGTTGAGGAGCAACCGGGTGCCGTCCGCCTCGATCCGGCGCAGGCCGGTCGACGTGCCCACCCGGTCGGTGCCGTCCGCCGACTCCAGCGTGACGCCCACCTCGTACAGATACGGGTCGTCGGGGTGCCACAGGCGCGGTTCCCGTACCGGCAGCCGAAGCGTGACGGTCCCTTCGGCGTCCTCCACCACGGCGGTGACCGGTGGCTCGCCGGGTGTCGTCACCGTCAGCCGCGAGCCCGTGGCGGACGGCCCGGCGACGGTGACGGCGACCGTGATGCCGTCGAGCGTGTCGTCGGGCGTCAGGGCGACCCGGGTCAGATGGGTGGCGGGCCGGGCCTCCAGCCACACTGGCTGCCAGATGCCGCTGGTGGGAGTGAACGCGCAGTCGTCGTAGTCGTCCCGCGGGATGCTGCGCTGCTTGCCGTGGACGATCTCGCGCTTGTCGACCGGCGCCCACACGCGCACCAGCAACGACGCGGTGGCGCGGCCGCCGAGCGCCTCGGTGATGTCGAACTCGAAGGGGATGTACCCGCCTTCGTGTGCGCCGACCGCGGTGCCGTCCACCCAGACCTCGGCCCGGTGGTGCACGGCGCCGAAGTGCAGCACGACGCGCTGTCCGTGCCACTGCGCCGGGACCGTGATGGTGCGGTGGTACCAGCCGTGTTCCAGCCAGTGGGCGCCGACGCCGGACGCCTCGGTCTCCCAGGCGAACGGCACGGTGATGTGGTCGGGCCACGTCCGGTCCGCGTCGGCCGGCTGCCGGGCGGTGGTCGTCCCGGCCGGGTCTCCGGCGAAATCCCACGTCCCGTTGAGGCTCAGCCAGGTGTGCGAGCGGTCGAAATGGGGTCGGGGGTACTCGGAACGGAACACTGTCACGTGGGTCTCCAAAGGGGTGATCGGTTCGGCCGGCGTGCGGTCCGGGGCGGTGGACGTGGTGCGGTCCGGCTCAGCCGGTGGTGCTGCCCTGCAGGACGCCGCCGCGGAAGTACCGCTCCAGCAGCAGGAACAGGGCGATGAGCGGCAGGACGGTCACCAGACCTCCGGTGATGAGCACCGGGACGAGATCGGCCTGGGTGCCGGTCTCCGCCGCCTGGGAGAGCGTGGACAGGCCGACGGTGAGCGGGTAGAGGCTGCTGCGGCTGAAGATGACCAGCGGCAGGAAGTAGTTGTTCCAGACCGCGACGAGGGTGAGCAGCAGCACGGTGACGAGACCGGGGACCGTCAGGGGGAGGGCGATGCGCAGGAAGATCCGCAGTTCCCCGGCTCCGTCGATGCGCGCGGCCTCGATCAGGTCACGCGGCACCGAGGCGTCGATGTAGGTCCGCATCAGGTAGATGCCGACCGGGGAGACCACGCTCGGCAGGATCATGCCCCACACCGAGTTGACCAGGCCCACCTTCGCGTAGACGAGGAACAACGGCAACGACAGGGCGGTGATCGGCACCAGCAGGGTGGACATCACCAGGCGGAAGAGGGTGCCCGCGCCGCGGAACCGGTAGCGCGAGAAGCCGTAGCCGGCCATCGCGGACAGGACGGTCGATCCCACGGCGGAGACGACGGCGTACAGCAGGGTGTTCCCCAGCCACTCCAGGTAGATCCCGGCGCCGCTGACGTCGTGGCCGAGCGCGGCGAGGTTCTGCCACAGCCGGAACGGCCGGGCGAACCAGAAGCCGGCCGTGCCGTAGACGTTCGCCTGCGTCTTGGTCGCGTTGATCGCCAGCCAGACGAGCGGCGCCAGGACGAACGCGGCGAACAGCGCGCTCACCGCGGTCAGCAGGCCCGTCGTGCCGCGGCGCAGCCCGTAGAGCCGGATCGGAACGCCGTCGGCCGGCCGGCGTGGCGTGCGCCGCCGGGGGCTCACCGGAACTCCCCGTTGCGTCGGCGCACCGCGAAGGCGGCGAGCGACAGCACCCCGATGACCAGGGCGAGCACCACGGCCGCCGCGGCGCCGAGGTTGAAGTCGCTGGTGCCCACCGCGGTGTTGTAGACGTACAGCGTGGGCGTGAAGCCGAAGGAGACGGCCTGCGGCTGGAAGGCGGACATGATGGAGGGTTCGGTGAACAACTGCAACGCTCCGACGGTGTTGATGAAGGCCAGCATGGTGATCGTCGGAGCCACCATGGGAAGTTTCATGCGCAAGATGACCGTGCGCAGTCCCGCGCCGTCCATGACCGCCGCCTCGATCACCTCACGGGGCACCGCCTTCAACGAGGTGTACAGGACGGTCATGTTGTAGCCGGTCCACTCCCACACGACGATGACCACGACGGTGGGCACGATCAGCCGCGAGGAGAAGAAGTCGACGTTTCCCAGACCGAGGTCCTTCAGCAGCTTGGGGAACGGTCCGAGACCGGGCAGCAGCAGGAAGGACCACATCACCGACGCGACGACTCCCGGCACCGCGAACGGCATGAAGAACACGGTGCGGAAGAACCGGCCGAACCTCACGAGGCCCGTCTCGAAGATCACCGCGAAGAAGAAGGCGATGCCGATCGTCAACGGCACCTGGACGGCGGCGAACAGCAGCACCCGCCACACACCGCTCCAGAACGCCCCGGAGTGCAGCACGGTGCGGTAGTTGGCGAGTCCCGAGAAGCGGGTGCCGCCCACCAGGAGGGTGCGGTGCAGGCTCTCCCAGACGGCGTACACCGTCGGCACGACCATGAACAACGCGAGGGCCAGCATGTGCGGGGCGATGAAGGCGCCTCCTGCCCACCGGTTGCGGCGCGAGGTGCCAGTTGGTCGGAACCGGCGCGATGGACTCCGTCCGGCCATGGGCGTCCGGAGGGCGGGCGCGCGGGGGATGGTGTTCTGGTTCACTTCCTCGTCCTGTTCGGGAGTCTGCCTGGCGGTGGCGTCCGGAAACCGGTCGCGGCGCCCGGGGGGCTGGACGTGGCGTCCGAGGGCCGGACGTGGTGTCCGGGGAAGGACGGCTCACGGGATCCGGCGGAGTTCAGTCCTCCGTGACCGTGAAGCCCTGGTCCCTGGCATAGGCGACCATCTGTTTCTGGAAGGCGGCGAAGGCCTGCGCCAGCGTGCCGGTGCCCTTGCTCACCGCGGCGAAGGTCGAGGTCCACTGGGTGAGTGCCGCGGTCATGATCGGCGGCCACTGCGCCGCGGTCATGTGCTGCGCGGCCTGCGCGAAGACCTCGTTGGGATGGGAACCGGCGGAGATCGGCAGCGTACCGCCGCGGAACGCGGGGGAGTCGAGCAGCGGCAGGTACCCGGGGAAGGCGCCGGCCACCTTGCCGCTGAGGATCTTCCACGCGTCGGCTGAAGCCCCGAACCACTTGACGAATTCGGCCGCCTGCCGGGCGTGCCGGGTGCCCTTGACCACCGCGAGGGCGGAGCCGCCCCAGTTGCCGGACTGCTCCTGCCCGGCCTCGGCCTGCGGCATCGGCGCGGCCCGCCAGTCCCCGACGGTCTTGGTGATGCTCTGCTGCATCCCCACCGGTCCCCAGGCCGGGCTGAGGCGCGCGACGGTCGCGCCGGTGTCGAGATCGCTCCACTGCGCGGGGGAGAAGTCGGTGGCGGTGGTGACCTCGTGGGCGTCGATCAGCTTCTGCCAGTACGCGGCGAACGCCATCTGCCGCTTCCCGGTGAAGTCGACACCGAGGGTGTCACCGCCGTCGTAGTGGAACGGGAACGCGCCGTCCTGCTGCATCAGGGCGAGGACGTCCTGCGGGCTCTCCGCGTCGAAGTTGGTCAGCGCGGCCTTCGGGTCCTCGGTGTGCAACGTCGCGGCCGCGGCGGCGAACTGCGACCAGGTGGCCGGCACCGGGATGTGGTGGGCGGTCAGTTCCCGGGAGTTGTAGTACAGCGCCAGCGGTCCGAGGTCCACCGGCATGGCGTACTGCGCCGCTCCCCGGGTGACCTGCGCCCAGGCGGCCGGAGCGATCCGGTCGCGGACCGATCCCACACCGTAGGGCGCCAGGTCCACCAGACTGTGGGTGATCTCGAAGGAGGGGAGTTCGAAGTACTCGATGGTCGCCACGTCGGGCGCGCCGCTGCCCGCCTTGAGCGCGTTGTTGAGTTTGACGTACTCGGCGGTGGTGGCCCCGGCGTTCTCCAGCTGGACGCAGATGTCCGGGTGCGTGCGGTTGAACTCCTCGACGGCCAGGTCGTAGCCCGCCGGCCACCCCCAGAAGGTCAGCCGGGTGGCCCCGGCGCCGCAGGAGGCGGTCGTCGTCGAGCCGTCGTCGGTGGCGCCGCACGCGGCGAGCAGGGCCATGGCGAGGAGCGCCGCGCCCAGCGCGATCAGCCGTCGCGGCCCCCTCGGCCGTCCTGGCCGCGTCGGGGCGCCGGGAGGCCCGGCGGTGTGACCTTGAGACATTGCGATGTCACCTCGGAAGTGTGGTGCGCTTGCCAGGGAGGCCGGAAGGGGCCGCGGATCGCCGGGAGGGCTCCGGACCGGCCGCCCGCGGCTCAGGCAACGGACGCCTCGGCCCTCACCGCGCGGCCCGGCCGGTCGCCCGCCCGGACGGCGCGATGCCGTCCGGGCGGGCGTCGTGCGGTCAGGCGATGTTCCACTGCTGGGTGAACAGCCCGTTGCAGTCGTAGATCTGGAGCTGCGTGCCGTCCCCGGTCTGTGCCTGGGGGTCGTCGAGGCAGCGGCCGGACTGCGGGTTGAGCAGTGAGCCGTTCGACTGCGGGACCCACTGTTGTCCGCCCGAGCCGTCGCAGGTGCGCAGTTCGACCTTGGTGAAGTTCGCCGTGCCATTGCCGACGACGTTCAGGCACTTGCCGAAGGACCTGACGGTGTGGTCGGAGTCGATGGACCACTGCTGTCCGGGCACCCCGTTGCAGGTCCACAGCTGAACGGCGTTGCCGTCGCCGGCGGTGTTGGTGTTGACGTCCACGCACTTGCCGGTGGTGCCGGGGCCGGTGATCGGACCGGTCGCCCCCGGGTTCACATCCGTGCCGAACTGCACCTCGCACTTGCCGTTGCCCAGATGCGTGCCGGCCATGTACAGCAGGGACGTACCGTCGGCGGAGGGCAGGATCGGCGAACTGTAACCGGGGCAGGAGGTCTCGCCGCTGTCGTAGCCGCCGGTGGGGTTCACCACGACGGGGGCGGTGGTCTCCGTCCAACTCCCTGAACCGAGGTTGGTGTTGGCGAACAGCACGCTGCCCGATTCCTTCTGCACGGTGATGGAGCCGTCGTTGCCGGACACTACGCGCTGGCCCGACAGCAGCAGGGTGCCGTTGGCGCCGCCCGCCGGGCTCCAGGCGAGTTGCGGGGTGTGCAGGAGATGCCGGCCGTCACTGGTCTGGGCGAGGGTGCCGAGCCCGGAGACCGGTGACCAGTTGAGCCCGTCCGGCGAGGTCTTGACGTACACCGAGCAGGCGGTGTCCGGGTCGTAGCCGGCCTTGCAGTCCTCGTAGGCCATCGCGTACTGGCCGTTCGGCAGCTTGACCACGCTCGCCATGCCGGGGCGTTGGACGCCGTCCTGCACGGCGACGTCGTACACCTCACTGCTCCAGGTGGCTCCGCCGTCGGTGCTGGTGACGTGTGCGAGAACCTGCGGATAGCGGTTGGTGGAGGGGCGTTCGTCGGAGAAGTAGCAGACCAGGCTGCCGTCGCCCGCCACCGTGAACTCCGGCTCCCAGATGCCGTGGCCCTGGGTGTTCGCCATACCGGACTCCGACGTGCAGGAGCTGCGGTAGTTCCAGGTGACGCCGTGGTCGGTGCTGTAGAAGACCTCGACCGCCTGCTGCGTGTATTCGTTCCGGTTCCACGCCGTGCCCGCCGCCAGCAGGGTACCGGCCGGCAACGAGCCTTCCGCCTGCGGGAGTTCGTAGAGCGTCGGTCCGTCGAGGTCCCAGCCGTGCACGGTGTCGGTGACGGTGCCGATGGGGGAGGAGGACCAGGTCGTTCCGCCGTCGGTGGACCGGTAGACAGGGAAACTCGCCTTGTTGGAGCCGACCCCGGAGTGGGAGAAGGTCGCGAGGAGTTGTCCGTTGGCCGACCCGCTGTGTGCGAGGCGGATGACCCGCGGGTAGCTGGCGTCCTCGTTCGGGTTGGCCGTGGTGTTCGGCGAGTACAGCACGCCCGTCGTGGGCGCGGCGGCGGCGGTCTGGGCGCCGGTGGTGAAGCCGGCGACCACCATCGCCAGCGAGGCGGCGAACGCACCGGCCGCGGTGGCGAGCCGCCGGACCGAGCCGTGCCGTCGCGGCCCGCCGGGTACCTGCCCGGACCTGGGTGTTCTCCTGGGCATCAGGGGCTCCTTCGGAGGAAGAGAGATGCGGAGAGACGGTTTGCAACGTTGCAGAGGCGAATCGGGGGCCGGACCTCTGCAACGTTGCAAGATTTCGTGCAGGCTACTCCCTCGTTACCTCTTCAACAACCGTTGTGTTCGCCCCGGCCGGTTTTTCGGGCTTCGGGGGGTGTCGGGAGGGGGTCCTGCCGGCCGGGGAGGTCGGCGTCACTGTGGGTTGCCGGGCCCGCGTCTGCTGCGCGGTCAGCGCTGGGACGTCGGCACCGCACGAAGGCGAGCCGGCATCCTGCTGCCCTCCGGGATCTCACGGATGCGTGGGGCCCGTGAGGTGCCGGAGGACAGCAGGATGCCGGCAGGGGAGCAGCAGGACGCGGCGCGGTCAGCGTTGCGGCGATGGCGATGTCGGCGACGGATCCGGTGGCGAGGGATCCCGCCTCACGCGGCGGTCGCGGTCGCAGGTACCGCGAGGACGAATACGGCAAGAGCTGCGCTGACGGCAAGGGCCTTCATGGTGCGGACCGGATTCATCGGACTCCGGCTCCTTAGTGACAAGTGATGGCCTGTCGCAGTCTCCATGACTCAGCTCGGTATGGCGTCAGTTGTAGGACACCGGGTTGGTGCCGTATTCGACTCCGTTGGTTGAGAACAGCGCCGCAAGCGACACTTTGTAGCTGGATTGGATCGCGTACGACTGACAGGTGCCGGCGTTCAGGCTTACGACGGGGTTCGAGCCTGCGTCCCAGTTTCCTGGGATGGTCTTCAGGTCGGCGTTGGAACCGGACCCGAAGTCGAAGACCCGCAGCCTGAACGAGTTCCAGTTCGACTGCTGGTTGCAGATGGTCACCACCCGGTAGCCTGGGTTGTTGTACAGATCCAACTCGACGTGGTCCGCGGTGTAGCTGTCCGACGCCGCGTCGGCGGTGCCGGCGGTGCCGACCGTACCGGCCAAGGCGAGCGTCCCGCTCACGGCCAACAGCACAAGAGCCTTCTTCATCTCCGACCTCCTGGTCCACACTTGGGAGATGCCCCTTTGGCTCTTCCCCCTGTTGCCGCTTGGCCCAGATGCGGGCGAAGCGGCGGGACCAGACTGCCCCCGAGGCCCGTGTGGAGTCCCGTTCCCCACACAAACCCACACGGTCCACTCCTGGACTCTCGCTGTGAAGAACACAGTGGTGTGGGGCGGGGCGTAGTGGCCGAGCAGCGGTGCGTGATGTCGGATCGGAACGGCGCTGCCGATCGGCCGAGTTCATCGGCTTACTCAGTGACCTGCCCGGGCAGGCGGCCCCGCCGTCCTGCCGCACTTCGCTCCAACGCGTCGCCGCAGGATGCGGATCACGGTATCGGCCGAGCCTTGACCGATGTTGTCGCGGGGAGCAGACGGACGTCCTTCGGCTCGGGACGGGTCCGGCTTTCGCGCGCAACTGTGGTCAGGCCGTGCCTACCGGGGCCGCTACGAGGTCGCCTTGGTGGTCGACCTCGGTGGCGGCTGTCCGGTCGCGCATCAGGACGGCGTCGGCCTGGGCCGACGATGGGGTGTGACGCAGCACCAGGTACCTTCCTTCCGCCAGGTGGCGGCTGTACTTGGGCACGTGTCGCTTGCTGATGAAACGCCCGAGCGCGGCGCCGATCCCACCGCCGCCGACAGCGCCCTCGGCCGCCGCTACCGCCCCCGCGGCCAAGGGGCCGAGCACCAACAGCGGCCCCACACCAGGGATGAACAACAGGGCGGTCCCCGTCGGCACCCCGAACAGACCGCCGACCCACGCGCCGGTCCTGGCACCGGACTTGGCCACATCACCGGTGGTGACGAAGCCGTGGACCCTGGTCTCGCTGTGCAGATCCTGACCGATGATCGAGATCTGTTCAGCGGGCACCCCACTGTCCAGCAGCTGACTCGACCACGGTGCCGGGAAGCCCCGCGGCCATGGTTCCTCAACTCACGGGGACGAGGGTCAAGTAGGCCAGGCCCATGACGCCGCGATAGCCACGGAGCCACATACGACGATGGCGGTCCACACGGTCGCGGGTCTCCTCCGCGAGGGGGTGATCGGGATGGGCGGCGAGCCATTCCTCGACGTCGGACTGGTAGGTGGACTCGAAGTGATCCCATTCGTCAGGGCTCGCGGACTCGATCCAGGCGGGGCGGAAGCCCGCGGCGACGGCCAGGTCGACGAGGCCGCAGAGGTCGTGGAACTCGGAGGCCGAGGCTTCCGGCCACATGGCCGACAACTCGCCCGGAGCGGGTGGACGCTCCCAGAAGCCCTCGCCGAGAAGGACACGGCCGCCGGGCTTCACCAGGCGGCGAAGGACGTGCAGTGCAGCGGTGGTGTGCTCCGGTGGCCGGGCGTCACTGAGAGCGTGGCTGGCGCCGAAGCACAGAACGATGTCGGCGGGGCCCCGGGCGGTGTCGACAGCGGACTCACGGACGAAGTCGACGCGCTCGGCCAGCCCCCGGGCCTCGGCGCTGGCGCGTCCGCGGGCGAGGTCCTGCTCGTTCAGGTCGATACCGGAGCCGGTCGCGCCGGGCGTGGCATCGAGGAGACGGAGCATGAACTCTCCCCAGCCACAACCTATATCGAGCACCGTAACCGGGGCGCTCGGCCTGACCCCGTCGGTGAGCTGACGGATCAGTCCGGCGGCTCGCTCCTCGGAGAGGGGACCGTGGAAGGTGAGCCGGGTCAGCCGCGGCGGGCCGGTGGTGTCGTCCATGAGCCGGACAGTAGGGACGGCCGGCTGTCGATGCCACCGGTTTACCGTTGGGCTGGGCGGCCGGGTGGCGACAGCCTCGCGCCACCCCACATGACGAGTTCGCATTCAGCAGGTGTTCGCGTCACCGGTGGGACGCTCCGCCGTCGCAACGCGCTCGCCGTTCACCTGTCCGAGGCTGGCTGACCGGGTCGCCCGAAGCCCACTTGGCCGGTGGCTCACCGCGATCGCATTCCCACCCCGTAAAGGGGTGTACATGACAATTTTACCTGCCTGTGCCTTTGGGGTTGTCTACGCGCGTGGTGTCATGACTGACGGGCCATCAAGACCCCATCACCCCCAGACACCAGGGAGACCCCCATGGTTCGCGCTACCTTGCGGCGTGCCGCCCTTTCCGTGACCGCCTGCGCCGCCGCGCTGGCCCTCACCGCCCCCGCACACGCCGCCGACGCGTACTCCGCGTTCACCTTCTCCCTGGGTACCAGCGAGCCGACGATCTACAACTTCATCAACTCCGCCACCAAGACGCTCGACATGACGATGTACGAGCTGAACGACTCCACGGCGGTGTCGGATCTCGTGTCGGCGCAGAAGAGGGGCGTGCAGGTGCGGGTCATCCTGGACGCGAAGGAGACCACGACCAACAAGTCCGCCTACAGCACACTGCAGAAGGCCGGCGTGGGCGTGGTGTGGTCGTCGTCCCAGTACGTCTACACCCACCAGAAGACCATCACGGTCGATGGCGACGAGTCGCTGATCCTCACGGGCAACCTCACCTCGAAGTACTACCCCACCAGCCGCGACTACGGAGTCTTCGACACCGATGCCGCCGACGTGGCGGCGATCGAGCAGGTCTTCGAGGCCGACTACACGGGAGCATCCGTGACGCCGAGCGACGGCGACAACCTGCTGTGGTCTCCCACCGACTCCCGCGACCGGCTGCTGTCGGTCATCAACGGTGCCACGACCTCCCTCGACGTCGAGGAGGAGGAACTCAGCGACAGCGCCGTGGTCGACGCCCTCGCCGCCCAGGCGGAGGCCGGGGTCACCGTGCGCGTGGTCGTCGAGAACCCCTCCTCGTACAGCTCCGAGATAGCGGAGATCGAGCAGGCGGGCGGCACTGTCGTCGGCTACTCGTCGAGCACCGGCTTCTACGTCCACGCCAAGACCATCGTCGCCGACTACGGACTGCCCACCGCGAAGGTCGAGGTGGGATCGATGAACATCAGCTCCAACTCCCTCGACAACAACCGGGAACTGGGCATCATCCTCACCGACAGCGGTGTCGAGTCGGTCGTCGAGAACAGCTTCGACAGCGACTACGCCGGCGGCAACCCCGCCTGACGCGAGCCCCGTCCCTCCGAGCGGTCACCCGGCTGCGTCGGGGACCGCAACGAGGGATCCGGGTTCCGGGCAGCCGCCACACGCGACGCGATCGAGGAAGCCACCGCTACTCCCACAGCCGCTGACAAGGCGTCCGCGGCCACACCCTCGGGCAGACGGGAACCATTGACCCCGAGGTTCAGCAAAGCCACCGTGAAGGGCAAGCACGCACACGTTTCCGGACGGAGCACAAAGGAGCGGGTCAACGGCCGCCTGACAGAAAGGGACTTGGGCCACGAGGCCTGACTGCCCAGTCCGGCCGGCGCCAGAAGCGGAGCCCACATCAGGGCCTGCCAAGAGGGCAAGCCCAGTTCCAGTCCGGTGACCACGCAGGCTACAGAGATCAGCATGCGGCAGATGGCGCTGTCCAGATGGTGATGCGGCGACGTCGCACCGCTGCCGCGGTTCACCTGGGACAACACACCGACAGGGAACGCGGTCCATACGAACGCCGGTCCCATCAGCGGGGTGGCTGCGACGACGAAGGCCAGGGACAGGGCGGACCACCAGGCCGCCCTGTCGCCATCGGCCGACGCCGACGCATCCGGCGACCACTTCACGAGAAGCCCACGCGGACCGCCGCGAAGCGGTAGCAACAAGGCGCCCACGGTAAGGCCGATACTCGCAGCGACGACAGGTACCGACGGCTCGGTGAGAACCTCCGCGAGTAGAACCGCTTCGGCCACGGCCACGAAACACCACGCGGTCCGCTGCCCCTCCGCACGCCCAGAACGCGACAGGCGGCAGCCGAACACCACCGGGCTGAGGGCGAGCGCCAGCAGGACGGCTGATCGCAGTCCCGCCGGAGAGAAGACGATCGCCACCGCGAGGAGGCCGAGCACACCGACGGCCCGAACGACGAGCGAGCGCGGTCGTGGCCGCGAGAGGGGCACTGTTCCGACGTACGCCCGACCTGCCTGGTACGCGATCAACGCCAGACCTGCCTGCGCGGCCAGGTCGAGCAGGTCACCGTCCCAGGCCCATCCGTAAAGCGGGCCGATCACCATTCCGCCGACCGCTTCGAGCACGCCAGGCGGCACGACGACCCACCTTCGGAGAAGTCGAGTGACCGCCGACCCGGCCGCGACCACCGCGAGGACGAGCAGCAGGGAGTGGTCCGACGACATACCGCTACCATCACCCGAGCCGACCCGGCTGAGCCTCGAAATCGTCCTGACCAACCCGGGTGGCCCAATATCGCGCGGGATGTTCCGGGGTGTCGCTTGATCGTCCCCGCAGAGCAGGACATCGCGCGATGCGGCTCACCGTCACCGTCGGGACAGCGGCGGCGGCCCCGGTGCGGATCGCTCGTGCCACGGGCCGGTCCCCGAGGCCGCGGCGGCCTAAGCTTGCGACACCGTGAACCAGGTTGGGCTGCGGTGTCCTTGGCCTGAGAGCAAGGCATGACGAGAAGGTGGACGAGGTGACCCTTCGGGTCGTTGGGGGAGACGATCCCTCTTCCGTGGTGCTGCGACAGGCCGCGATGGGCTTTGGCCTGCTTGCCTCGCCGACCCGTCTGCACATGCTGTGGGTGCTCACACAGGGCGGTTGTGATGTGACGACGCTTGCCGACCGGGTGGGCGGGACGGTGTCATCGGTGAGCCAGCATCTGGCCAAGTTGAAGCTCGGCGGGGTGGTCGAGTCGCGTCGCGAGGGGCGTCGGCAGATCTATCTGGCCAGTGATCCGGCCGTGGTGACGATGGTGCGATTGCTGGTGGGGCGTCACAGGGATGAGTCCTGGAACGCGGTGCGACAAGTCGGCGGTGGAGACGCCTGACGCGGGACGGCGTCAGGCGCACGTGACCCGGTCGACTTTGGCGGGTATCCGACCTCGCGTTTTCCTGGCGGGCCCAGGGGGCATACCCTCGCCACTTGCTGCTTTGCGCAACTGACAGGCACGGCTCGGCGAGGATCCGCCGGGTGGACCTCTGCCCACCTACTGCCGCTTCGAACGGGGGAGTTGTCACAGGTGCCGTATCGGCCCAATCGCCGCTTCGACGAAGCGGACTTACGTATCGGTGCTGTCGTGGCTCAGATCGAGGGCCTGCACGCTGTGCTTGTGCGGACTCGTTCCGCCGAGCGACGCCGGCAGATCCTGGCTGATCTCGCGATCGCCGGTCACCGTTTGAACCAACTCGCCGCCTCCCTGACCGGCGTGTCGCTGCCTGCCCCCGCACCTGGGTCCCGTCGTAGTCGGCGCCGCGCGGTGGCTGCCCGTGGGGCTGCCTGGCTCGAGCGGCGGCTCACCTGTCGGTAGCCCCCTTTTGCCAACCGTTGTTGACGGCCCGCCCGATGCCCGGAGAGTCGTGATGGTCGGGTTCGGTGGTGGTAGCTGTGGTGAGGGCGAGTTCGGCGATGGCTCCTATGCGTCGGTCGGTGAGGGAGTAGACGTGGTGGCGGCCTTGGCGGTGGCGGCGGACGATGCCGGCCAGTTTCAGTTTGGTCAGGTGTTGGCTGACGGTGGGCAAGGTGGCGTCGACCCGGTCGGCGATACGGGAGACATCGAGGTCCGCTTCCAGGAGGCTGTGCACGATGTGCAGCCTGACCGACGCCGCGAGCAGACCGAGCGTCTCGGCTGCCCGCTGCACTGTGTCCGGGTGCAACGTGGTGCGTTGCTGGTGCACGGTCCTCCTCTTTGTCGTCGACGTGTGGTCGCTGTGCCGGACGGCAGGAAGTCGCCCGGCCTGGCGGGTCAGGGGGCCGAGTTGGGGATGTCGGGGCTGTCGGCGTAGGCCTGGCTCGGTGTCATCGGGACGCCGTTGACCTCGACCGTCTTGAACGTGCTGACCTGGGCGCACGAGGAGGAGTTCGCGTTCTGTGCGTTGGCGCCCTGGACGGCGGCCTTGGTGTCGGCGGGGGCGGGTTTTCCTCCGCCTGCGCCGGCGGGGTAGGTGGTGCCGCTGCTCCAGTCGGAGCCGATCAGCACGGTCACCCCGGACGCACCGCTGTCCTGGTGCAGGGCGCTGCTCGGGATGCGCAGCGCGCTCGCCACGGCTTGGGCCTCGGCCTGTTTGCCGGCCGGGTATCGCACGGTGGTGGTGGGTGCGGGGGCGTTGGCGGAGCCGGTCTGGGGGCTGAAGCCGTCGCCCACCAGTGCGGTGGCGATGTCGGAGGCGCGGCCGGTGATGCCGCCGCCGTTCTCCACCGTGACGGCGATCTGTGCGTCGGGTACGGCGGGCGGGGTGGTGGGCGCGGAGGAGTTGGTGGACCCGGCGGCGGCCGACTTGCCACCGCTGCCCGTGGTCAGCGACTGGTCGTTGGCGATGGCACTGAGCAGGTTCTGCGCGGCAGGCGCTATCACCACGCGGTTCTGGTCCGACGGGGACGGCTCGGTCTGCATGGTGGTGAAGGTGATGCGGTCGGAGGGGACTTTGTTGAGGTCGTCGGCGAAACCGAGCAGCTTGGTGATGCTGTCCAGACCGGTGTCCACCGTCAGCGCCTTGGTCGCGGCGTTCGCGAGGCCGTACAGGTCAGAGGGGTTGGTGAGGGTGCCGGCGCTTTTGAGGGTGCGGACCATGGAGGAGAGGAAGATGTGCTGGGCGACGGTGCGGCCCAGGTCGCTGCCGGTGCCGAAGCCGTGGCGGGAGCGCAGGAACTCCAGGGCGGAGACGCCCTTGAGGGTGTGGGTGCCCTTGGCCAGTTTCAGGTGGGAGTAGGTGTCGTAGACGTTGCTGTCGACGCAGACGGGTACGCCGCCGATGGCGTCGGACATGTTCACCACGCCGCCGAAGTCGACCATCATGAAGTGGTCGATGGGTATGCCGGTGAGCTGGTGGACCGCGGCGACCTGGCACGAAGGGCCGTGCTCCAGCGCGCTGTTGATCATTCCGGTCTGCGCCGGGACCTGCTGGCCGGTCTTGGAGTCGGTGCAGGAGGGCAGTTGGGTGACGGTGTCGCGCGGCACGCTCATCACGGTGGCGTTGGAGCGGTCGGCCGACACGTGCAGGACCATTTCGACGTCGGCGTTGGCACCGCCGTCGTTGCAGTCCCCGCCGAGCTTGCAGTCGGCCGCGGTGTCCCGCGCGTCCGAGCCGATCACCAGCACGTTGATGGGGGTGCGGCCGAAGGCGTCGGCCTTCTCCGCGCCGCCGCCGGATATCGCCACGCCCTTGATGTTGCCGTTCAAGTGCTCGTAGAACGCCGCACCGAGACCAGCGACTACCAGGATCAGCGCTGACAGCGTGATCGCCAGACGCCTTGGCCAGGTCCGCCGTCCGGACTTGTCCCGACCGCCTCCCCCGGAGCCGCCCGACCGGTATCCGGACGGCTGGGGCCGCCGCGCCGCGGGAACCGCCGCGCGCCCGCCCTTGCCCGTCGAGCCGCGGCGGTGAGATACCTCGCTCATGCCCCACCCTCACGTGATCAGCGCCGAACCCTGTCGTCCGGCGCCAGCGGATGCCCGCCGCCCGCGCGAAGTGCGCGGTGCTCGCGAGTTCACCCAGGTGGTAGACGACCGCATCGGAGCAAAGGTTGCACGATCGCGCAACTAAATTGAGTATCTGCGCAATCGGCTGTCGCGTACCTGCGGCGGCCCGTTCGGCCGGGCTTCTGAGGCTATGACGTGAGGGCTGCGGTCTTCCGGGGCGTTCTTCGAGAACCGCGGGTGCTTCCCCGGCCTCCGTGAATCCGGTGACAAGGTGGTTGCCGTGCCGTGCCGTGCCGTGCCGTGCCGTGCCGTGCCGTGCCGTGCCGTGCCGTGCCGTGCCGGCCCGGGTCGGCTGGCACCTGCTGCACCGGGCACCGCGTCCTCAAGCCAGTGTGCACAGAGGCAGCGCCTCGTCCTTGCTGCCCGGGGTCTGGGCCGAGCCGGACAGGCACTTGACGCGGTGGAGGGGGAGGCCGATTCCGGCGCACTGGTTGACGGGCGCGGACAGGGGGACGGCGGCGGATCTGTTCAACAGGCCTCCTCCGGAGCTGGTGGTTCCGTGAGCGACGGCAGCACCGGTGTTTTCGCAGTTCTCGCCGGATGTGGTGTTTCCGGTCCCGATGATCGATGTGGCGCAAGCGGTGCTGGCTACTGTCCAGTCGACCGCGAGTACGGCCGCGACGACGGAGCATGCGACGAGGGCACTGCCGGGCTTCATGAGTGGCCTTCCCCTGGGAGACGTTCCGGTCTGTCAACGTCACGAGGCCGACGAGGACACCCTCACCGGATCGCGCCACTCAGCTGTGGGCGCGGCGCCGAGGTGGAAGGCTTGCCATGACGGGTTGCGGCGTCGAGGTGCGACGGGTGTCTCTCGCAAGTGATCTCCCGATGCGGGTCTCAGGCTGAGGTGAGGACGAGGACCGCGTTCTGGCCTCCGAAACCGAAGGAGGTGCTCACGACGGTCTTCAACGAGTCAGCGGTCCGGGGGACGCCGGTGACGAGGTCGATGGCGATGCCGGGGCCGGGACGGTGGTGGTTGGCGGTCGGGGGGATGGTGTGGTGTTTGAGGGTGAGCGCCGCCCCGGCGGCCTCGATGGCGCCGGCGCCGCCGATGGAGTGCCCGATGGTGCCTTTGAACGAGGTGACGGGTGGGTTGTGGGGGAAGAGCTTCTGGAAGACGGATGCTTCGGTCTGGTCGTTGAATTGGGTGCTGGTGCCATGGGCGTTGACGTGGTCGACGTCGCCGGGCTGAAGACCGGCATCGCGCAGCGCGCTTCGGATGGCATTGGTGACGCCGTGGGCCGACAGGGCGGTGATGTGGTGGGCGTCGCAACTGGCTCCGTATCCCGTCAGGTAGGCGTAGGGCGCGTGCCGGCGAGCGGTCGCGTCGGCGGCTCGTTCCAGGACGAGGATGCCCGCGCCCTCGGCGAGGACGAAACCGTCGCGGTCGGCGTCGAAGGGGCGGGAGGCCGTTTCCGGATTCTGGATCCTGGTGGACAGCGCCCCGAGTTGGCAGAAGGCGGCGGACGACATCCGGTTGCAGACGGATTCGGTGCCACCGGCGAGGGCCACGTCGCACTGCCCGGTGTCCAGGAGGGTCTTCGCGGTGCCGATGGCGGTGGCGCCGGACGCGCAGGCGGTGCAGGTGGTGAGACAGGGGCCCTGGGCGTGCAGGTCGATGGCGACTTCACCCGCGCTGATGTTGGGGATGCTGCGCGGTATGCATAACGGTGAGATCTTCCGGTAGTGCCCGTTGAGCAGGTGGCCGTAGTAGCTCTCGTACCGTTCGAGACTCGTGCAGCCGGTTCCGATGACGACAGCGATGCGAGTGGGGTCGTAGCTGGCCGGGCCGAGGTCGGCGTCGTGTGCGGCCTCCCGTGCGGCGATGATGGCCATCTGGGTGAAGCGGTCCAGACGCAGCGCCAGCTTGGGGGTCAGCCGCTTGTTGGCGTCGAGGTCGGGGACGGCGCAGCAGAAGTCGACGGGCAGGCCGGCGAGCCCGGGGTGGCGTCGTGCGGTGGAGCGTCCCGCGAGCAGGCCTCGCCAGGTCGCCCCGGTACCGGTTCCCGCCGGGGTGACCAGGCCGATGCCGGTGATGGCGATGGGATCGTTCATGCGCTGTCCTTGTGCGGTGTGGTGATGGTGTCGAGGAAGGCGCTGACTTCGCCGAGGGAGGAGCCGATGTTGATGTTGTCGTCTCCCACCGGGTGGCCGGTCCGCTCCTCGCAGATGACGGCGAGTTCGGCGAGGGCCAGGGAGTCCAGTTCGAGGTCTTCGAAGGTGGCTTCGGGGGTGATGCTTTCGCTGGGGACGCCGAGGGAGTCGGTGAGGGCCTCTTTGAGCAGGTCGTTGATGTCGCTCATCATGGACTCCTGTGGAGGGGAGGGCTGTTGGTGGTCCGGCAGGCGCAGGGGCTGGCGTGGGTGCCCAGGGCGGCGAGCAGGTAGGGGTGGGTGAGCCGTGGCGGGTCGGGCAGGTGCCACAGGACACGGTGGTAGTTGGTGCGGTCGTAGGTGTGCCGGAGGTGGGTGTAGAGGTGCGCTCCTCGGCTCAGGCGCCGCATGGCGTTCTCCAGCGGAGTGGGGTGGTCGAGGTGCTCGGCCATGGTGAGCCGGACGCACGGCAGTTGCGGGACCAGGGCGTCGAGCAACCGCGGAACGGGCGTCCCACGAGGGTGCACGAGGTGGATGACCTCGGGGCCGGCGCGGTGGGGGAGCGCGGCGTCGGTCAGCTCGACGAGTGCCTGGGCGGCGTGCTCCACCTGGAGGATGTTCAGGCTTGACTCGGGGCTTCCGTGGACGCGTGCGGTGACAGGGTGCGTAGGCGCGAAGGGAGTTGCCTGGGTGCCGCGTGCTGTGGCGAGCTGGAGCTGTCGAGCCGCCGCGCCCAAGGCCTGAAGAGGGTGCCTGGGCGCGCTCGGCTGCCGGAGGCTGTCGGTGGCGAGCACGCTCGGACGGATGATGACGGTCGTCCGGCCCGTGCGCTGGGCGTACCTCCGCACAAGGAGTTCTGCTTCGTGCTTGGTGCGCTCGTACCGGGTCAAGGATGGTCCCGGCGTGGCCTTGACGGCCTCGCGGACGACACCGGTGGTGCCCGCACCCGCGACGTAGGCCGTGCTGATGTGGAGCAGTCGGATATGACGGCCGGCGGCTTCGGCCAGGCGCAGGATGTGGCGTGTGCCGACGACGTTGGTCTCGTTCAGTTCCTCCGGTGATGTGTCGAAGGCCATCAGGCCGGCGAGGTGGGCCAGCCGTGAGGTCTGGGAGGCCAGAGCGGCGTAGACGCGTCCGTCGAGCGCCAGACCCGGATCAGCGAGATCGATCTGGACCGGCTTGACGCGGCGCAGGTGCTGTTCGTCGATGGGCCATCTGGTCGCGGTGAGAGCCGATTTGAGACGTTCGCGAGCCACAGCGGGGCTGTCGCGTCCCAGCGCGACCACGCGGTCGTGGCGGCGCTGGACGAGGTACGCGGCCAGGTAGTGCGAGCCGAAGAAACCTGTGGCTCCGGTGAGGACGAGCATCGTCGGCGGACCCCTTCCGTGTCAGTTGCGGTGAAGGTGACGCCAGACGGCCGCGGCGACGAGCGCGCTCGCGCACATCCGCAGTCGCCGGTCGGTGCGGTGGTCGACCAGGGAGAAGCGCCGTCGCACGGGGAAGTGCTGAAGAGTGAGTTCGCCCGCCGTCAGGCTCCGGCCGAAGGTTCGGGCATCCGCCAGTCCGTTCTCGACGGCTGCGGTCGCGTGCAGCAGGCCGTATCCCAGTCGCGCCGGAGAGATGGTCTCCTCCAGGTAGTGGGCGACGATGCGTGGCGTGTGTCGCACGAGGACATCGGTGACGGAGACCTGCGGGGCGAGGTAGCGGGCGGCTCCCTCGACGTTGGAGAACGACTTGCCCAGCAGGCCGACCATCGGGCTGGTCTGGATGCCGCGTCTGGTGGAGTAGCGCAGGAGAGTCGACAGTGACGCGCCGAAACGCAGGTGCTCGAGGGAGAGACCGTGCAGGGTGGGTACGAGAGAGGCCATGTCCTGTTCGAAGCCCGAGATGTCGGCCCAGGGCGTGGGGCGTCCCATGTCGGTCCATGAGCGGGCGACAGCTCGCGCGTCGTTGTGGGCGAGTCCCAGGAGCGTCATCATCAGGGACATGCTGAGCTGCCGGTCGATGCGGCCCACCATCCCCCAGTCGATCATGGTGGTGGGACCGCCCGGAGTCACGAAGATGTTGCCCGGGTGGGGGTCGGCGTGGAAGAACCGGTGCGTGAAGTAGCCCCGGTACATGAAGGCGATCAGATCCGTCCCGATCCGCTCGCGCTCCTCCTCCTTGAAGTCCGCGGGGTCCGCGTCACGGATGCTGGTACCGGGGGCTCTGGTCTGGATCAGGATGTGGGGGGTCGCGTGGACGACGCGCGGGACCTGGATGTCCGCGGGGGAGCGGACCTCTTCGCGGGCGCGTTCCATGTTGGCGGCCTCGAGGGTGAAGTCGAGCTCGTGTCGCATGGCGTCGAAGATGACCGCCAGCATGGCGTCGAAGTCGATGGTCGCGTTGAGGACGGGGGCACCCCGGGCGAAGAGGCGGGTGATCCGCCGTACCAGCCTCATGTCCGCGGCCATCGTCTGCAGGACACCCGGCCGTTGTACCTTGACGACCACGGGCAGGCCGTCGTGGAGGGTCGCGCCGTAGGCCTGGGCGAGCGACGCGCTCCCGAGAGGGCGCGACGTGTCGAAGTGGGAGAAGCGCTGTGGCCAGCCGGACCCCAACTCGTCGTCGAGTACGGGCCGCAGGCGGGGGAAGGGGATCGCCGGGGCGCTGTCGTGCAGACCTTCCAGTTGCGACGCGACGGCCGGCGGGATGAGGTCCGGACGGGTCGACAGGATCTGTCCCACCTTGATGTACAAGGGCCCGAGGCTCTCCAGGGCGGCACGCAGCCGCGGGCCGCGATCAGCCGCACCAGGTTCCTGGCGCCCCCGCAGAACGCGTAAGCCATCGCTGAGCTCGTCACCGACGAGCTCGGCGAGCACCCGCAGCAGGAGACGACCGCGTCGAGGCAGCACTCTTCCTCCTTCCTGGGCGTAGCCACGTGCTTCCTGGGCGTAGCCACGTGACGGGCGGCCGCAAAGGCGTAGCCACGTGACGGGGCGGCCGCAAAGTCCTTCGGCAGCGGCTTCGATCCGCCGACGCGACCTTCCTCCTGATCTCTTGGTGCCGTTGCCCGAGCCGGTTTTCGTTCTCTGCGCGCCGGAAATCCCAGCGACGTGACACGGCGCAAGGGGATTCATGGCGCCGTCGTTTCCGGTTACCTGTCGGGCGGGGAAGTTCTTCGTCCTCGACCTTCCGGGCGTAATTATCGTCCTCGACTATGCATACCACTCGGGGGCCGGGCCAGCCAGTGGCCAGGGGGCGCACGGAAGCGCTCAAAACAAATACGCGCCTCGGGCGGTAATCCGGCACTACTCGGAAAGAACAAGCGTTCAATTGCCGTATGGCAACATTTGAAAGTCGAGATCATCTGTGCACCGTCCGTCACAACGGTTCCCCGCTCGGACGGCACTGCGGGGGGGGGGCACAACAGGGTGACCGACCCCTCCGAAGGGCCTTCCTCATGGCTGCTGCCTGGCGATGTCCCAGTCCGGTGCTTCCTGAGATGCCGAACGAGCCGGTCTCGCCGCCCGTCTTCTCAAGGCGGGCAGCCCCCGGCCTTCCGTCTCGGTGCCGGTGTCCATCGCCCTCAGTGACACGGATCGGGGAGGTGTTTCTGCGTCGAATGCGAATGGAGTTTCTTCCGTGACGACCAATAGCGTGCACGACATGTCAAACGTTATTTATCGGACATGTTGGTCAAGGTCTTGCCGGGGTGCCTCAGGAAAGCGCACGGTTGAATCTGGCAAACCGGAAAGGGCTCGTGCGGCGACGTATGCCTCCCTGTGTCGCGCGAGCCTTCGGTAACTCCCTCAAAAGGGTCCGCAGCAGTCATGGGCCGCTCTTCGCGTCTCCCCATCGCGTCTTTTCCACGTCGACTTCCGAGTGCGAACCCCCCTTTCTGTCTCTCTTCATTGCCAAGGAGGAAGAGCATGGCTGTGTCCGACGGCTTTCTCACCCGCACGCCGGTGACGGAGGCGATTCCCTACGACTTCGCCTCCTACGTCGCCTGCCGCGAGATGCCGGCCGACGAGGGCTGGGCGTACGCCGTGCGTGCGTCGGCCCTGGTGGACGATCCGCTCGGCGCGACCGCCTATCTGCGCTCCCTCAACGCGGGAAGCATGTCCCCGCAGGAGCTGCCGGAAGTCGTGCTCGGCAGGTGCGCGCTGGCCTCCGGGGCGCAGATGGAACAGGCCCTGCGGGAAGCGTCGCTGGCGGCGCCCACGTGGGCTGCCGTGCCGTTCGAGGAACGGTCGCGCTTCGCGGCCCTGTTCAGGAAGGCCTTCACGGAGCACGCGCCCGAACTGGTCCGCCTGCTCGTCGGAGAGGGGCACCCCCTGCGGCTGGCCATGTCGGAGGTCTCCAACATCCTCGCGTTCTTCAGTCCGGAGACGACCGGCTGGTGCGCCCGCCAGATGCACACGGAGATCGCGGACGGACGGCGGCGTCTGGTACTCCGACGGCAGCCGGACGGAGTGGTGTGCGTTCAGCCTCCCCAGAACACCCCGCTGGTGAGCGTGGCGGCCGCCCTGCAAGCGGTGATCGCGGGCAACTGCCTGGTCTTCCGCCTCTCCCGGCAAGCTCCGTTGGCGGCCATGTACCTCGTCCAACGCGTCGCAGGCCCGGTGCTGGCCGCTCTCGGCGCGCCCGCCGGGGTGCTGTCGGCGCTGTGCGGTGAACCCGCAGCCACCTTGCGGACCTGGCTGGACAGTCCGCTGGTCGACGACCTCTTCTACTTCGGGGACAGCACCCGCGGCCTGCGGCTGGAGGCGGACTGCCTGGCACGGGGGAAGAAGCCCGTCCTCGAACTCGCCGGCAACGACGTGGTGGTGGTGTGGCGCGACGCCGACCTGGACCGTGCGGTCGAGGCCTTGAGCGAGTCCTTCTACGCGGCCGGCCAGATCTGCTGCGCGCCCAACCTGGTCGTGGTGCACCCCGCCGTGGCCGACGTCCTGCTGCACCGCCTGCTCCAGGCCGTCAGCGGCATCCGCCCCGGATACCCGGAGGACCCGGAGGTGGTGCTGGTTCCCTCGTTCAGCAGCGCGGGATACGACCGCGCGCTGGCCGATGCCCGAGGGCAGGGCGCCCACGTGCTGTGCGGAGGACGCCACCTCGACGTCCACGGCGAGGAGCGGGACACGGGGGTCTTCCTGGAACCTGCCCTGGTGCGGGTGGACGGCTTCGAGAAGGCGGGACGGCTGCGGTCCGTCCAGGACGAGACCTTCTTCCCCCTCCTGACCGTCATCGTCCCCGACCCCCGCGGTGACGGCTCTGCGCTCGACGGCGTCCTCGCCTTCGCCGGGGCCAACCCGCACGGCCTGCGCTGCTCCCTGTGGAGCGCGGACGCACAGGTCCACGAGCAGTTCATGCGGCGAGTGACCCGCTACGGCCAACTGCGGATCAACGACTCGCACCTGGTGTGCGGCCCCTACCTGTCCAACCACGGCGGCACGGGCCGCAGCGGCGGAGCCTTCGGCGAGGCCAACTACCCGATGCTGCGCACCAGTCACCTGCAGACCGTCTCCGTCGCCGACGACGTCTCACCGCTGGCGGCTCTGACCGAGGCCTTCGACAAGGAGATCGGCGTCGCCCGCGCGCAGTGCGGACCGCGCGCCGCGGGGCGCGCCACCCACAACCACCCCCGGGGCTGGCCGCCCGAGGACCTGCCCGGAGGACTGCCCGCCCCCTTCACCGAGCGATTCCAGCAGGACCCGCACCCCACGCTGCGCTGGTTCCGCGAGAACCGCCCCGTCAGCCGGATCGCCACCCCCGACGGGCCCGGGTGGCTGCTGACGCGCTACGACGACGTACGCCAGGCCCACCGCGATCCGCGGGTCAGCTGCGACAGCAAACGAACGCCGGCCGGCATCCTGTGGGGCGGCGAATGGCCCGAGGAGCTACGGCAACGCCTCTTCACCCACCTGCTGGACACCGACGATCCCCGGCACGGCGAACTGCGCCGCCTCATGGCGCCTTTGTTCACCCCGAAGCGTCAGACGGAGTGGCAGCGGCACATCGCCCGGATCGTCAACGAGCGCATCGACGCGATGGCTCCCCGGGGCCGGGCGGACCTGCTGGCCGAAGTCGCCTATCCCCTCGGCGCGAACGTGCTCTTCTCCGTCCTGGGCGCACCCGTCCCCGACCTCGTCCAGCTTCGCTCCGTCACCTGGCGCCTGGTGGACTGGAACACCACCGTCCCCTACTTCCGCGCCATGGCGTACCAAGCGGCGGCCATGATCGGCGAGGTCATCGCCGACAAACGGCTGCGTCCCGGCGAGGACCTGCTCTCCCTGCTGGTGCGCGCCCGCGACGACGAGCACCTCATCACCGAGGACGAACTGCACGGCATGTTCCTGTTGATGCTGGTCGCCGGACAGGATCCCAGCATCAACAGCGTCGGGAACAGCATGCTCACCCTGCTGACCCACCCCGAACAGGCCGCCGCGTTGCGTGCGGAACCGGAACTCATCTTCTCCGGAGTCAACGAGCTGCTGCGCTACAACAGCCCTCTGACGTTCACCAGTTGGCGGGGCACCCTGGAGCCGGTCGAATTCAGCGGCGTCACCGTGCCCGCCAACGAATCCCTGATCGTCTCCCTGGGATCCGCGAACCGCGACGCCGCGCAGTTCCACGACCCCGACGCCATCGACCTGCGGCGCAGCCCCAACCACCACGTGGCGTACGGCCATGGAGCCCACTACTGCCTGGGCGCGCAGATCGGCCGGCTCACCGCCGAGACCGCCATCGCGACGCTGCTGCGTCGTCTGCCCGACCTGCGCCTGAACGGTCCGGTGCGCTTCCGGCCCGGCCAGTTCGAACGCGGTCTGGAAGCCCTGCCCGTCGCCTGGGACCCGACCGCCGTCCAGCCCGGCTGACAGCGGACGCCCACCCCGGTGACGGACAGAGGATCGCGTGAACGTCCAGCGAAGGAGACAGGCCGTGGACCGGGAAACCATCCTCACCGAACTGACCGAGATCGTGCGCGACACCCTCGACCTGGCTGTTCCCGAGATCTCCGAAGGCATGTCCCTCGAACGCGACCTGGAACTGGACTCCTTGCGGATGGTCCAGCTCGCCGTGGCCGCTGAGGACCGCTTCGGTGTGATCATCGCCGAGGAGGAGACCTGGGACCTGCACACCATCGCCGACGCCGTCACGCTGATCCAGCGTGCCCTCAGGCGGCAGCGGCCCGCAGCCCCTGACCACGCCGGCGGGCAGACCCGGGCCGAGGACGGGGTGCGATGGTGAGGACCTTCGTGGACTGTCTGCACGAGCAAGCCGCACGCTACGGCCGCACCCGTTGGTACGCGTACGTGGAGGACCACCGCGGGGTCCTGACCGAGACCGGTCGCGTCACCTACCGGGAGCTCGACGGGCGCGCCCTGCACCTCGGCTCGGCGCTCACCGCGAACGACGCGACGGACCGCGCGGTACTCCTGCTCTACCCGGCGGGCCCGCAGTTCCTGACCGCCTTCTTCGGATGCCTCTACGCACGGGCCATCGCCGTCCCCGCGCCCCTGCCCGCCACGGACCCCCGGGCTCTGGAGCGGGCCGAACGCATCATCCACGACGCCGACGTCCGGCTCATCCTGACCGACGCCGCACACCGGGACCGTATCCGGCGCTGGCTGCGGGCAACGGGCCTGCACCACACGGTGCGGTGTCTCGCCACCGACGCCGCGCATCTGCCGCCCCCGCGTCCCCGGACCGCCTTACCCGCGGTGACGCCGGCCACCACCGCGTACCTCCAGTACACCTCCGGCTCCACCAGCGAGCCGCGAGGAGTGGTCGTCTCCCACGGCAACCTCACGCACAATTCCACCCAGATCAACGAACTCATCCGCGCACCCCATGAAGGCACGGGAGCCGGGTGGCTGCCCCACTACCACGACATGGGTCTGGTCGGTCAGCTCCTCCAGCCGCTCTACACCGGCGGCAACATGGTGATCGCGTCCCCGCTGGCCTTCGTCGTCCGCCCGCGCCTCTGGCTCGAGATGATCAACCGGTACCGGGCTCGCGCCACCATGGCACCCAACTTCGCCTACGAGTGGCTCCTTCGCTCCCTGCGGGACGACGATCTGAAAGACCTCGACCTGTCGTGCCTGGAGTGGGCGCTCAACGGTGCCGAGCCGGTACGCCCGAACACCATGCGCCGACTCACCGAGCTCCTCGAGCCCCGGGGCCTCGACCCCCGGGTGTGGGCCCCCGCCTACGGCATGGCCGAAGCCACGCTCCTGGTGACCGGCACGCCGCGGGACGCCGGATCCCATCTCCAACGCTTCGACATCGCCCGACTCGAGCACCACCACGCCGTACCGGCGAGTGGAGCCCACACCACGGAACTCGCCTCCAGCGGCCGTCCGGTGGGCAACGACGTACGCATCGTCGACACCACCACAAGGGCACCCCTGCCCGACGGCCGCGTGGGCGAGATCTGGGTGGCGAGCGCCAGCATCGCCCAGGGCTACTGGCGCTCACCCGAAGCGACCCGACAGACCTTCCACGGCCGACTGGCCGACGGCAGCGGCCCCTACCTGCGCACCGGCGACCTCGGTTTCAGCCTGAAGGGAGAGCTCTACGTCACCGGACGACTCAAAGAAGTGATCATCGTCCACGGACGCAACCTGTACCCGCACGACATCGAGGAAGCCGCCCGGCACGCACACCCGGCAGCCGGCACCGCGGCAGCCTTCGGCCTCCAGGCGGACGGCGAACACATCGTCGTCATCCAGGAGATCCGTGACCAGGACCTCGGCGCGCTCACCGAGTCCGAACTGGCGCAACGCGTCAAGAAGGCCGTCGCCCGGTCCACCGGGGTCCACCCCAGCGTCCTGCTCGTGCCCCGCAACACCATCCCCCGCACGACCAGTGGCAAGATCCGCCGCTCACACCTGAAATCCCTCGTCCTTGCGGGGGAGGCCGCCATCCGTCACGCGGACACCCATCCCCGCGTCGCGGCGGCCCTCACCCCGCAGAACCCTCAAGGCCACATCACACAACCTCAACCGAACGGACGAACGCCATGACCCTGCACAGGATCCACCTGGGACGTTTCCTGCACGAGATCGTCGACGACACCAAGGAGTTCCTGGACGACATCATCGACGCCTTCCAGGACCTCGACCACGACGGACCCGGGCGCAACGGCCTGCGGAGCGGCTCCGCCGGCGAGCGGACCAGGACCGCGCGGCGAGCCGACAGGACCGAGGACGAACCCCTCGAAGCCCAGCTCCAGGAGATCCGCGGCCAACTCCAGCAGATCAGCCGGGCTCTGCCGAAGGCACCCGCCAAGCCCGCCTGAGCGGACTCAGGACCGTCTGCGGCGCGGCTGCACGATGAGCCCTCCGGCGTCGGCGGGCCGCTCGTTCCCCACCACCGACGGGTACGGGGGACACGCCGAGCGGCGGTCAGTGGGAAACGCTCCTGGGGACAGCGCGGCGACTACCCGGGCCCCTTCCGCGCCCACCCGCGCAGGGGCCCACATGCCGACGACGTACAGGGTTCCCCTCTCGGTCCAGACCTCGGCCATCGCGGCGGCGTCATTTTCCGCGGTCTTCATCAGGCCGAGCATGAGGGCCCATGCTGACGTGTCGATCGACATTCCTCGCCATTCCTCAGTCGATGAGCCGTGATCCTGAACCCGGGGCCACGAATGTGTTTCCCGAATGAGGATCGGCGTGAAAGGCCCGGTCGGCGGAATATCCGCGACGCGTGAACGCGAGGACGTCTCTTCCGGTGGCCGGGCGTTCTTCGGCGGTGAAGTCACCGCGGGAAGCATTCACGAATGCTCACACCGGGATCCGCTTCCTGCACCAGAAACGCGCGGGGGCGCGGAGGCGACTTTTGCTACCGACGGTTCGGGAAATCGTTGCGACCGGGTCCGCCCTCTCGCCATGTTTTCGGCCTCGCCGGTGAAATTCGGTTCTGATGTGACCGTATTGAACGGAACGCGGAGTCGGCGGCTCCAGGCCGCTGGACCTTGACCGCCACGGGTTTGCCGCACGGAAGCCGGGCGGCGTACAGAAATCCGACCGCGTCGGTCGCGGGCTGAAGAACGCGGAATGTTGGTGAATTCGGTGAGTAGCGGGCTGCCCCGCCTTGATTACTTGCGGCACCCGGGCGGTCTCCGCGTTCACAGCGGACCTCCAGTAATCCTTCGAGGGTGGATGTGAATGTATGATTTAGCGATTCAATTCCTTCCGGTTTGCGATGTGAGCGACTGCTGAAACATGTGGTGCTGATTTTCCGAACACGCACACGGTGTATCTGTTTTTACCTCGCCGATGGATTCAGGATCTGCGCCGCCGGGCACCCCACCTCCAGCCGACCGACAGGAAATTTCTGCTCGTACAGCGGCATGTGATTATCGGAGGTGGCCGATGACTGCCAGAATTCCTCGATCGGATGGGCCGGGTATTCGTGCCGTGCTGGAGTCGGTCGCGGCCCACCTTCCCGACCGCTACCTGTCCGACGTCGAGATCGAAGAGGCGATCAGCAAGGCGAGCTGTGGGTTCAAGCCCCCTTCCGGCATCCTTCGCCAACTCACCGGAGTACGGGGCGTACACGTGTCGCCGGATGGTCAACAAGCCTCCGATCTCGCCGTCATGGCGGCCAGGAAGACTCTGGACGAGTGCGGCGTCCGGCCTGGTGACGTGGACTTGCTGATCTTCGCCGCCTCCAGCCAGGACATGGTGGAGCCCGCCACCGGGCACATCGTGGCCGCCAAACTCGGCCTGGAATGCCCGGCGTTCGACGTCAAGAACGCCTGCAACAGCGTTCTCAACGCGATGGAGATCACTCAGGCGCTGATCGCCACAGGCGGCTACCGCCGAGTGCTGGTGGCCTGTGGCGAGGCTCCCTCGCGGTGTGTGCGATGGTCGGTCAGCGACGCGGCCGCCTTCGCCCGGTCGTTCGCCTCCTACGGGTTCTCCGACGCCGGCGCGGCGTTGCTGTGGAGGGCCTCAAGCGTGGGGGAGCCGCCCGGTCGCGGATTCCTGGGCACTGAGTTCGCGGCCGTGTCGTCCGCGTGGTCGGCGGCGGTGGTCGAGGGTGGCGGAACGGTGCACCCCGATGGTGGCGAGCACCGCTTCTTCCGGATGGACGGTGTCAGGATGCGCCAGGCGCTCCGGCGTCTCGACGCGCACCCCTGGCGGCTGCTCGATCAACTCGGCCTGCGATGGGACGACTTCGCCGTGGTGGGGATCCACCAGGTGTCGGTGTCCGACATCGACGAGGTGTGTTCGCGCCGGGGCATCCCCCGGGACAGGGTGATCGACACCGTGTCCGTCGAGGGCAATGTGGCTTCCGCGTCCCTTCCCCTGCAGTTGGCGCGGGCCATGGAAAGGGGCCGGGCGGCGCCCGGGGACCTCGTCGCGCTGGTCGGTCTGGCGGCGGGTGCGAGCGCCGGAATGGCGGTGATCCGGCTGTGAGCGCGACACCATCGCTGCGCGAGGACGAGGCACGACGACTGCCGGGCTACCCGTTCCGCGGCCACTGGTTCGACCACGGGAACTGGCGTCAGCACTACGTGGACGAGGGCAGGGGTGCCCCGGTGCTGTTCGTCCACGGCAACCCCGCCTGGAGTTACCTGTGGAGGGGCCTGATCCAGGGGCTGCGTGGAGGCTACCGATGCGTCGCCCCGGACCACATGGGCCTGGGCCTGTCCGACCGCGCGCGCGAACACGAGGGGTCCCTGTGCGCCGAACGGCGCGCGGAGGACCTGGCCCGACTGGTGGAGCACCTTGTGGCGAACGAGGGCGCCCCCGAGCGCGGATGGACCCTCGTCGTCCACGACTGGGGAGGTCCCATCGGACTCATGTGGGCCCGATCGCATCCGGGCATGGTCGATCGCCTGGTGGTGCTGAACACCGCGGCCTTCCCCTGGCCGGCCGAATACCGGCTGCCGCTGGGCCTGCGGGCGATGCGTCACTGGCCGGCCGGCCCTCTTGCCCACTACGGCAACGTGATGGCTCACGCCGCCGTACGAGTGGGCGTGTGCCGTCGGCTGCCTCAGGCCGTGCGCGCCGCGTACCTGGCACCGTACCGGCGGCCACGGGACCGGCGCGCTGTCGGCCGGTTCGTGCGGGAGATCCCCCTGCGGCCCTCGGATCCGGGCTGGGCGCGCGCTCAGTGGCTGGCGGAAGGCCTGCACGCCTTCGAAGACCTGCCGTGCTTCGTCGGCTGGGGCATGCGTGACCCGGTCTTCAACGACGTGGTCCTCGCCGAATGGACCCAGCGGCTGCCGCAAGGGCGGTTCCACCTCTACCCGTTCGCCGGGCACTACGTCATGGAGGATGCCGCCGACCAACTGCTGAGTGACCTCACGTCCTTTCTCTCCGCCACCGACCGGGCCGTCGATCGCACGGCGCCGCCGAGATCCCGTCGCACGTATCCGTTCCCGTCCGTGGGGAAGGAGGGGGAGAGCCGGTGAAGAGCGTCACTCAGGCCTTTCTCGATACCGCCTCCGAGCGATCCGATCGGGTCGCCGTGCTGCGGTACGCATCCGCAGGACGCGCGAGGCCGCTCTCGTTCCGCCAACTCGAAGAGCGGACCCGGCGACAGGCCGTCCACCTGGCCGCCAGGGGAGTCGTCCCAGGAACACGCTGCGCGATCTTCGTCCGTGACCCCGTCAACATGCTCACCAGCCTCTACGCGACAGTGCGGCTGGGCGCTGTCCCGGTACTGATCGACGGCCGACTGCCACGTGCCACCGTCGCGCGAGCCCTCGACGCGGCCGAGCCGGCGGCCTTCATCGGCGACCCCCTGACGCTCGCGGCCCGCATCGCCTACGGCTGGGGTCGCGACAGCGTCACCACCCGCGTATGTGCGACCCGCCTCACCGATGGGACAAGGCCCGGGGGAGCGCGATCCGATTTCGCACGGGACGCGTTCGTCCCGCGGCTGGACCATCCCGCGCTGATCGCCTTCACCTCCGGGTCCACCGGGCCCGCGAAGGGCGCGATCTACGATCACCGTCACCTCAGTGCGCACATCGAATCGCTCCGAGGGGAACTCGGCATCACGCCCGGCGCGGTGACCGTGTCGGCCTTCCTCCCGTTCGCTCTCTTCGGGCCCTTGCTGGGTCTGACCACCGTGCTGCCCGACATGGACTTCACCCGGCCGGCGCGGTCCAACCCGCACCGCCTGGCCGAAGCCGTCCGCCTCAGCGGGGCGAGCGTGCTGGTGGCTTCCCCCGCCGTCCTGCGAACCCTGGCGGCTGCGGCCGTCTCCCGAGGCGGAGACGGCCTGCGGACGCTGCGCGCGCTGTACTGCTTCGGCGCCACCCCTCCCCACGATGTCCTCACCACCCTGCACCGCGCGCTGCCCGATGCCCGCATCCACTCCGTCTACGGCGCGACCGAATGCCTGCCGGTGAGTGTGATCGACAGCCGGGAGCTCGTCGGACCTGCCGGTACGGCCACCGAGCAAGGCGCCGGCACATGCCTCGGCCGCCCCTTGCCCTCGGTTCGCGTAACGGTGGTCGCCGCCCTCGAACAACCGGTACCGCGGTGGTCCGACGACTGGCCGGTCGAATCCGGATCCATCGGGGAGATCACCGTGAGCGGCCCCAACGTCAGCCCCGACTACGTCGGAGCGCCGGACGCCACCGCGCGCGCCAAGGTCAGCGACGGCTCCCGCCGCGTGCACCGGACCGGCGACCTGGGACGGATCGACGCCGAGGGCCGCCTCTGGTTCTGCGGACGTGTCGCCCACCGCGTCAGCACCCCTTCGGGAACGACGCCGGCCGAACCCGTGGAAGCCGCCCTGGACCGCGTCCCCGGTGTGCGCCGAACCGCACTTGTGGGACTCGGGGTGCCGGGGGCGCAGGTTCCGGTCCTGTGTGTGGAACCCGAACCGGGCACCAGGCGCGCGGCCCGCCACGAACTCACCATGAGGCTGCTGGCCGCGGCCTCGTCGCTGCCCGAGAGCGTATGGATCGGACCAGTGCTCTTCCGCAAGCGGTTCCCGACGGACGTCCGGCACAACTCCAAGATCGACCGAGCGGCACTCTCCACCTGGGCGGAACGCGCCCTCCGCCTTCACGGGCGACGGCGCCGAAGGGCACTGCCGTCGGGAGGCCCTCTTCCTCCCGGACCGGAGGGCGGCCGATGAACGTCCTGGTGACCGGAGGCACAGGGTTTCTCGGACGCGCCGTGTGCCGCGCACTGGTCGAACGCGGCCATCGCGTCAGGTCCTTCGCCCGAAACACGCACTACCGCCTGGACGCCTACGGTGTGGAGCAGTTCCGCGGCGACATCCGCGACGTCGCAGCCGTTCGCCGGGCCACCGCCGCATGCGACGCCGTCGTCCACTGCGCGGCCATGGCCGCCCATTGGGGGTCCTGGACGGAATTCTGGCAGATCAACGTCACGGGCACGGCGAACGTGGTGGCGGCGTGCAGGACGCAAGGGGTACCGCGACTCGTCCACACCTCGACCGCGAGTGTGGTCTTCGACGGCAGGAGCATCGAGGGAGCCGGGGAGTCGCTTCCCTACGGCCGCTGCCTCGACCGTTACCCGGACACCAAGAAGGCGGCGGAGCAGATCGCACTGCGCGCGAACGACAAGACGCTGGCCACGACAGCCCTGCGCCCCCACCTCGTGTGGGGGCACGGCGACCCGCACTTCGCGCCCGTGCTCGCGGGCCAGGTGCGCGGCAGTTCCATCGTGCTGCCGGGCGACGGACGCAACCTCATCGACACCGTGCACGTCGTCGACGCCGCGAACGCCCACGCGCTCGCCGTGGAGAGGCTGACGTCGTCGAGCCCCCTGGCCGGACGGCCGTACTTCATCACCCAAGGCTCGCCGCGGCCGCGCGACCAGGCCGTGGCCGAGTTGCTGGCCGCGCAGCTCGGACGACCGGTCCGCGTGCGTCACCTTCCCCGTACTCCCGTGATGCTCATGGCAACCGCAGGGGAATTCCTCCACCGGCGCCTCGTGACATCGAAGGAGCCGGCTCTCACCCGTTTCATCGTCGCGGAGTTGACGACCTCGCACTGGTTCGACATCTCCGCGGCCCGACGCGACCTGGGCTACAACCCCCGCCCCACACCGACGTTCTGACAAGCGCCGTCCCACGGGCCAGGCGAATCCGGAGGAGCTGTGACGAAACTCTACGACGAGGTCAAGGGCTGTGTGGCCCGGCACTTCAACCTCGATCCCGAACGCATCAGGCCGGACACCACCTTGGACGAACTGGAGCTGGACTCCCTGGCGCAGGTGGAACTCACCTGCATCCTTCAGGACGAACTGGGCCTGACCGTCCCGCAGGACACCAAGCTCGCACCCGGTACCGCCACCTTCAGCGAACTCGTCACCCTCGTGTCAGGTAACGCGGCACCACGGGAGCCGGAGAGGTCACCAGCCACCCCAGGACCGTCCGGAAACAGCACATGACCGGCCAGCGGATCGCCGTCACCGGAATCGGGCTGCTCACGCCCTGCGGAATGGGAACTCAGCCGTCATGGGACGGGGTCTGCCGCGGCGTGTCCGCCGCGGCGAAGGACCCGGAACTCACGGGCGTGCCCACGGACTTCTCGTGCCGCGTCCCGGAGTTCGACCCCCTCGCGCAGCTGGGGCGCCAGGTGTGGCGCATGGACCGATTCGTGCAACTGGCCTTGGCGGCCGCCCGTGAAGCCGTCCACGACGCCGGGCTCACCTCGACCTCCTGGGACCGCACGAGAACCGCAGCGGTCATGGGCGTGGGATCCGAGAGCCGGGCCGCCCTCATGGAAGCCACTCACCGGTACTTCCAGGGGACGACCGACACCATCTCGCCACTGACGATCCCCCGCATCACCACCAACATGGCAGCCGGCGAAATCGCCATCGACCAGGGTCTTCTCGGCCCGACCCTGGCGGTGAGCACCGCCTGCGCCTCGGGTGCCACCGCACTGGGAACCGCCCGGGACCTGCTGCTCACCAAAAGGTGCGACGTCGTCCTCGCCGGTGGCACGGAGGCACCGTGTCATCCCCTGACGTCCCTGGCGTTCTCCCGGATGAAGGCCCTCTCCCGCAGGGCCGACGACCCCCGGCACGCGAGCCGCCCCTTCGACCGCGACCGTGACGGATTCGTCCTCGGGGAAGCCGCGGGAGTCCTGGTCCTGGAACGGGAAGCGGATGCGCGGGCCAGGGGGGCGTCCGTACACGCCTACCTCGCCGGATACGGCACCGCCACCGACGCCTACCACTACGCCGCGTCCCACCCACAGGGGCGGGGCATCATCCAGGCGTTTCGCACGGCCTTGGCCGATGCCGATCTGGCGCCGGACGACATCCACCACGTCAACGCCCACGGCACATCGACACCGATGAACGACCTGCTGGAAGCGCGAGCCCTCAACCACCTCTTCCCCACGGGCCCACCGCCCGTCACCTCCACCAAGGGCGTCACCGGACACACCATCGGCGCCGCCGGGGCCATCGAAGCCGCCTTCTGCGTCCTGACCCTGCGGGACCAGCGAATCCCACCCACGGCGAACCACGAGCGAACCGATCCCGAGATCGATCTCGACGTCGTGACCGGCGCACCGCGCGAACACCGGATGCGGACGGTCGCCAGCAATTCGATCGGCTTCGGCGGCCACAACGCGGTCGTCGTCTTCCAGGCCCCCTGAGACCCGCCGCGCTCGTCGGGCATCGGATCCCGGTTCGGGGCCGTTTCACAGCGAGCGAAGAGCCGCCAAGGGCAGGCCAGGTGGCAGGCCTGCGCCGGACGGCCGGTTGAGAGCGATGTGGGCTGCGGGCAGGCTCGCGAACTGAGGCCACAACTGGCCGCGCGACGTGCGGGTGTAGACGCTCAGGTGCGGGCCTCCCCGTCGCATGACGTCCAGGGCTTCCGACCAGGCCGAGAAGCGGACGACCAGGGAAGCGGGTCCGGTGGGAGGAGTCGGTGGCGACGCCGCGTGCCCGGGGGCCAGAAGCAGAAGAGGGCGCGGGACGCCGATCACAAGCGCAGGGTGCGGAGCCCTGGGCCAGACGACGTCGGCACCGCCGTCGATGACGCCTCGCGTCCAGGACGCGAGGCGCTCCGACTGTCCGCGTTCCGGCAACGCGGACACGGGCGTGAAGCAGGCCAGTCGACGGCTCAGGTCGGCCAGGAACGCGGGCAGAAGGCTGGTGTGCACCAGGACCAAAGGGGTCGCCGCGCATCCGCGTCCGGCTCGCCCGAAGCACGCGGTGAGCGCCCCTCGTGCGGCCGCTCGCACGTTCCCGTCATGGCGCAGTACGAGGAGCCCGGGCGCCCGACGGCGAGGAGATACGAGGTCCTGGCAGCACTGCGGGACCGCGCCCTGCGTGTGCTCGGCCAGGACCGAGCGAAGGGCTGCCAGGTCCTCGTCCTCAGGGCCGCAGATCGACAGTTGCCACACGTGACGTGGGAGCCCGGCCCCGCGAGCCGCCATGACCGCCGCCAGAGCAGGCACGGCGCTGCGGTGGTCGACGACCGTGACGACCGCGACGCCGCTCAACAGGGCGGGAAGCGCTCCTTCCAGGAGCGAAGCCAGCGGACGCGCTGCGTCGACGGACGAGAACACGACGAAAGGCTGCCCGGCCCGTCGAAGGAGGCTGAGACATGAAGCGTCGGGAGCGGAGCGTGGACCGAGCAGGGCGGCCCGCGCGTGAGCCCGTGGGATCCGGGAGGCGTGCAGGCACTCCGCGTGAGCGTCGGCGGGACCGAGACCGCAGCTCTCCGTGAGAACCGCCACCAGGGCGGTGCGGTGGACACCGAGTGCTCTGCCGAGGCACCGCACCCAGCGCAGCCGTTCGTGGACGGACGTGGCGCCCCACCACCACGACGCCCCTTCGGCCCGGGAGACGGTGGCCCGTACGTCGCGAGGCCCGCAGACCGGTACGGAGACCAGGGGCCGACCGGAGAAGACCCCGGTCACCGGCGTGAACGTTCCGCGCGCGTCCTCGACTCCGGCTTGGGCCAGAGCTCGGGCCAGGGACCTGCCGAGGAGGACCCGGACGCACGGGTCCGGCATCGCCGTTCCGGGGCTCACAGCGCGTGTTCCAGGGCAGGTGGCGCCTCCTGGGAGGCGATCACCGCGTCGAGGGAGGACGCGGCACACCACGACGGGAGCCGCACGCCGGCCAGGCGCAGCTGGGCCAGGCGACCGTGGTGAGCGGCACCGGAGAGGAGGGCTTCGGCCACCATGGCGGCGTGCCGGTTGTCCGGTGTGCTCCACGGTGTTCCGCGCACCCACGCGTTGAAGGCCCCCATCGCGGGCCCGCACCAGATCTGGAAGTCACCTTGCCGGTCCCTGTCGCCGGCCACCGCCCAGCGTGACGACGACCCGAGGTACCAGCGGAAGACCAGGGCCATCCGCAGGCGTGGGTCGTCCCGTGCCCTCTCGGCGCGCTCCGGATCGTGACGGCCGAGGTACGCGGCGACCTGCGACCACACCGCCTCCAGCGGTCGGTGGAAGAGTTCCCCCTCCAGCCGGGCGCGGTCACCGGCGCACAGGTCGTCGAGGCCTCCGTGCTCGCGGTAGAGCCGGTACAGCCAGGCCGCCCGGCCGGCGAACAGCGTGCCGCGCTTGAGCACTTGTACGTCGACGCCCATCTCGAACATGTCGGCGGCCGGTGCCATGGCGCAGTCGCCGATGTCGGCCTGGGCCAGGAGCGCCTTGACCGCCGCGGAGGTGCCGGCCTCGACGCAGGACTGGTTGACCGAGCCGGTGACCACGTAGTCGGCTCCCATGGCGAATGCCCCGAAGGCCGCCTGCGGCGTGCCGATCCCGCCGGCCGCCCCGATCCCTACCACCCCGCCGGGGCGCCCGTCGAGGGCCTCGCGGTCCCGCAGCGCCAGCAGCAGCGGCAACTGCGTGACCAGCGGACGGCGGTCCGTGTGACCCGCGGAATCCGCCTCGACGGTGATGTCGTCGGCCAGGGCCACCATCCCCGCCAGCCGGGCTTGTTCCTCCGTCAGCGCGTCCTGCCGGAGCAACCGTGTGATCAGCTCCGGCGGGGCCGGCCGCAGGAAGAACCGGGCGGTTCCGGCCTGGGAGACCTTGGCGACGACCCGGTGATCGCACACGACGTTCCCGTCCCGCGCGCGGCGCAGTCCGGTGGCCCGGTAGCGGACCAGGTCCACGGTGGGGGCGAGGAAGGCGGACGCCTCGACGCAGGACACACCGTGCCGGAGGTAGAGGTCGACGGCGTCCTTCTCGTTCCGCGGCCGGGCGGGGTCGTGGATGAGGTTGCACGCCCAGGACGCGGTGGGAAGTTTCGTACGCAGTTCGCGCACCGCTCGCTCGATCCGTTCGGAAGGCAGACCGGCGGCGCCGAAGGAGGCAAGGAGTCCCCGGCGGGCGAGGGTGACCACGAGGTCCACGGAGGAGATCCCACCCGCCATGGATCCCGCCATGTAGGCGGCCTTCAGTCCGTGCCGCCGGACGAAGGCCCTCGACCCCAGTTGCCGCGGCCCGGCCGGCGGGGCGACGGCGACCACTTCGTGGCCCGTCCCGGGCTCCGGAGGCTCGTTGCCCGCCCCCACCCGCCCGGCGCGACGGACCACGAAACACGGCCGGTCCAGGTCGGCGATGGCGTCGCGGACGCCTGCCCGGTCGAAGCGCACCGTGCTCATCGTCGTCCCCGTCCACCGGTGAGGCCACTGCTGCGCAGCGCGATGCCGTCCACCGCGTAGATGCGCAGCCCGTCACGCCAGACACTGCCGTCGGCCACGCAGAGCACGTGCTCCCGCTCTCGGCGTACGTCCCTGACGTGGACTTCGGCCTGGATCCGCTGGTGGCACGGCAGGATCTGCCCCCGATAGGCCCACCGCAGCTCCTGTTCGGGTGCCGGGACCAAGGCCCGCACCGTGTCCTCGGGGAGCGCGCCGCTGTGGAGCAGATGCGAGCGGAGCGCCTGGAAGAGCAACTCGACACCGCACGATCCCGGCAGGACCGGATCGTCCAGGAAATGCCGTCCGAAGAACCAGTCGTCCTGCTGAACCCGCTTGCTCAGCAGGAGATATCCCTTCCGGTGCTGGCCGCCGTCCGGGACGCTGAGGCACTCGGTCTCCCTCAGCAGGGCCAGGCGGCCTTCCGCGAACAGGGCTTCGTCCTCGGGGTGGAAGCGGTCTGCTGCCGACGCTCGTTCGGGCTGCTCGAAGAGCCAGGGCAGCACGTGGCGCCCGCCGTCGAGTCCCCGTTGCTGAGCGAGTACCGGCTGGGTGAAGAACCCGTGGACCGTCTCACCGCGCTGGAAGACCTCGTCGTCCACGGCCAGTTCGAACCGGTAGCGCTGGAGCAGGGCTCCCGGCAACGGGGTGTGCGAGAGCAGCGTCGTGCGTTGCCGGACCGTCCGGCCCTCCAGGGGCAACGGGTGCAGGAGCTCGGCGTGCCCTTCCAGGTTGCGGACGGTGAGGTTCTCCCCGGGGTGTTCGAGACTGCTGCCGAGCGCGGCGCCGACGAACGCGGCGGCCTGCAGGGCCATCTCCAGGCGGGCGAACCACGGCACGACGCCGGCGTTGTCGCGCACGTACCACGGGTCCTGCGGGACGTCGTACTCGGTGAGGTACGTCGTGCCGATCGGGTAGCCGCGCCTGGGCGTGGTGACCAGGCGGTTCAGCATCAGCAGGTCTCCCCGGGGCAGCCGTGGACGCACCGCGGCCGCGGTCGCGTGCGCGGCGGGACCGTAGGTGACGGCCAGGTCGCCCTCGCAGGCGTGGGCCATGTGGAGTTCGTTGGCGTAAACCGGCTCGCCGCGGCTGGAACGTCGCCCGGGGCCGTTCTGTCCCGGCATGACGGACGAGTCCGCGGTCTCCTGGAAGACGACTTCCACGCCGCGCAGCCATCCCACCGGTCCGCTCCCGTCCAGCACCTCGACGTCCGCGCGTACGCGTGGACGGGGCACGAGCGTGGAGGCCGTCACCTCGGCCCGCAGGGTCAACTCGCGGGCGAGCCGGCCGGCTCCGGCCAGGCGCACGGCGACCGGGCGGCCCACGGCCGGACGGGCGCAGGCATCGGGAAGGCACAAGTGCAGGCCGTCGTGGAGGACTCGGATCGCCAGGAGCTGCCAGGCGGCACGTACGACCTCCGTCCACGATCTGTCGCCCTCGGACGCCGCCCGCAATCGGCCGGTGGCCGCCCCCGTGTCGGACAGTGCCACTTCTTCGAGCAGATCGGCACCGATGAGGCCGGACCACGTGGCGAAGGCGCCCGGGTCCTCGGGTCCGTTCGCGGCGGCGAAGACGTGATCGATCCTTCCGAGGGAGAGCGCGTCGAGGTCGTCGCGGGAAAGGACGTGGCGTTCGGGGCGCCACAGCGCCTCTCGCCTGATGCTGTCGCCCGGTGTCGGCGAGCCTTCCTCCTCGCCCGGTCGGGAGGTTTCGCGGCGGGCCTCGGCCAGGAGCCGCCCGTTGTGCCGGACCGACCAACCGGGCCTACCGGGTGCGCAGTTCCCATGACCTCGGAGGTCGTCGGCCCGGCGGGGCGGGGCATGGTGCCAGACCAGGGAGACGTTCATCGCTCCGGTCGTGTCGTCCGCCGCGCTGCCGGTGCTCTCGCCGACGGCATGCACCTTTGCCACGACGGCAGCCCCGGTGGAGCCCTCGACGGCATCACCGTTCACGGCCGGGTCACGACCGGCGCCCCGGAGCGCCTGGGCGATGAGCAGGTTCTGGAGCGCGGCATGGGTGCGCAGTACGGCTTCGTGCGCGGTCACCGCCCACTCGGCGAACCCGGCAGGGGGAGCGTCGGCACCGGCGCGGGTCCCGGCCGGGCCGGGGTGCGGTGTCGTCGGCTCCGCGCGGGGTGGATTTCGCGGCGGCCACCACTGGGCGAGGGGGACGGGGTGATCGAATGCGAGGTCTTCCATGGTCACGCTCCGTTCCGGAGGGCGTGGATCACACGTCGGCGGCGGAGGCCGGCCAGGCGGCGCGGCTGCCGAGCTGCGGGGCGGCCACGATGCCCTTGAGCCGGATCCAGCGCTGCAGGACCGTGCCGTCGGGCTCGGTGGCCGTCACCGTGCAGATCAGTTCCAGCAGGTTGTGGTCGTGGAGTTCCACGGTGATGACGAACGGCTTGCCGTCGGGGAGGGCACGGAGAAGTTCGACCTTCTCCACCGCGACGGGCAGACACCGGTGACCGGTGATCCGCCGTCCCAGCAGTGCCGCGGCCTGTAGCAGCAGATCGGCGAGGGCGGGGCTGAACTCCGTGCCCGCGTAGGCTCCACGGGCCACCGTGGGATCGGGCAGGAGAGCCTGGACGACGAGCCGGGTGCCGTCCTCCTGGAGCACCTGTCCGAGGCCCCGCAACGAGGGGCCGTGGAAGAGGAACCCGTCGTCGTAGGCGGGGTGGAGATCGTGGGCGGGCGGTGGCGTGGTGGAAGTGCTCGCGGGGCGGGGTACGCCGTCCGTCGCCGGCCCGGTGACGAAGCTTCCCTCGTACCAGGGGGCGAGGCCGGTCCCGTCGCCGTGGACGGCCACCGCGACGCGTCCGTCGGGACGGGGCCGGACGGAGACACGCGCGCCCTCGGGGTGGCCGTCGTCGAGGACCAGGCCCTTGCGCACCTGGAATGCGTGGACTTCCGTGACCTTCCGGCCGGGGGACGTCTCTTCGACGGTGAAGACGCACCATCCGATCGCCGCCGTCATCGGAAGGACCGGCTGCCCGGCGATGGTGTGGTCACGCAGCACCGGTTCGGCGCCGAGCCCCGTCAGGTCCCGCCGGACCACGACTCCGTCCGGCGGCACGGGGGCCGGACTGAAGACGGAGGCGAGAGGCCCGATGACGCGGACCACGTCCTCCTGACGAGGGGCGGAGAACTGCTCGACGAAGTAGGCGCAGCCCTCTTCCCGGCTGAGCAGCGGAACTCCGAGCTGCTGGAAGAACCGCTGGGTGTCCTCGGTCGCCATCCCTCCGCGCCACGGCCCCCAGGCGAGCGCCGCCACGTGGGTGTGCGGATGGGCTGCCTTCCACGCGCAGGCGAAGCGGTTGAGGGCTTCGTTGGCCATGGCGTAGTCGGTCTGTCGTCCGTTGCCGTAGACGCCCGAGACGGAGGTGAAGACGATCAGGTGACGCAGCCGCTCGGGTTCGAGATGCCGCAGGACGTTGGTCAGTCCCGTCAGCTTGGTGGTGGCGACCCGCTCGATGTCTTCCGGTGTCTTCGCCGACAGCGGCTGGTCGGCCAGGACTCCGGCGCCGTGGACGACACCCGTGATCCGCCCGGCGTACGGGGCCAGCGCCGTACGTACCGCCTCGGCGTCGCCGATGTCCGCGGCGACGTACTCGACCCGGGCGCCCGACTTCCGCAGGACGTCGAGGGTTTCGTGCAACTCCTGGCGTTGGTGGACTTCGTGCGCCCGGGCAGGCGTCCCGGTGAGGCGTGTCCGGCCCAGCAGGACGAACCGGCAGGGGTGGTGTGCCGCGAGGGCGGTCACGCACCAGGCCGTGATGCCACGGGCGCCACCGGTGACGAGCAACACGTCATCCTGGCCGGGGTCGTTCACCGGGGTCCCGGAAGGCGGCACCCCCCTGGACAGCACCGGTGTCCGGCGCCGGGCACCGTCCCAGGCGACTTCGGGCACCCTGGCCACATCGTTGATCTCGTCCATCACCTGTTCCGCCGCCTCGCCCGATTCGCTGTCGGGCGCGATGTCGACGGTCCGGCAGAACAGGTCCGGCTCCTCCACACCCAGGGCCTTGGTCAAGCCGCCGAGACCGCCGAGCAGGGCCGGTCCGAGGCGGCCGTGGGATCCTGCCAGGCCCAGAGCGCCGTCGAGTTGGGTGACGGCGACGAAGGCGCCCCTGCGCCCGCGGGCGACGGCCTCCTTCAGCGTCGGCGCCGTGTGTTTGGCGACGAGTACGGCGTGGCGGAGTCGTGTGACGGCTCTGTCCCCGTCAGCCGCCGTGTGCCGGCCCTCGACCAGCAGACACAGGTCGAGCCTGCCGCCTTCCGACAGGGCATGGCCGATCTCGGCACGCAGCGACTCCTCCCGCCAGTCGCGAAGTCGCCGGGCGCCGGTGGGAGTCGTGTCCGGGCCGGGGGTGATGACGCGGTGCACCTTCCAACCGCGCACTGCGAGCGCGTCGGCCAGGGCGTTCGCCAGAGGGCCGCCGTCCTCCACGAGCACCGCCACCGGGCTGTCGCCGTACGCGCCGAGGAGGGTGTCGACCGCGGCCAGGGGCCTCAGCCCGAGGGAGGCCTGACCCTTGGGCACGTGAGCGGGCACCGCGTCCCCCGAGGTCCTGGGCGCCTTCGTGGTCAGCAGTTCGGCCAGTTCGGAGACCGTGCGGGCCTGGGCGAAACGGTAGATCTCCTCGCGGGGGAGGGACGGGTACCTGCGCCACGCCTCCGAGGCGATCTCCACCTGCTTCAGTGAGTCGATGCCCAGCTCGGTCTGGATGTCGCGTGCCGGATCGACCATCTCGACGGTGTAGCCGGTCTTCTCGGCGATCAGTTCCCGGAGGGCACGTTCGATCTCGGAACGGTCGAGGGGCAGGACACCGGCTCCGTCAAGTCCGGCATCCACGGAGATGCCGGTCAGCGCCTCGGCCGCGGTGTCCTCCTCGATGGCCGGGGACGCGGGTGGCTGCGCGCGGTCGCTGTCGACGAGCGTCTCCGAGGCGTCGAGAACCGCGGAAGGGACCAGAGCTGCCTGGGCGTTCGCCACCCGTGGCAAGGAGACGGGGACTTCTCGCCGTGTCCGGGGGAGGACATCGGCGGCCGCGGCGTCCGCCCCCGCGGTCGTCTCCTCGTCCGTGCCGTCACGGGACATCCGGAGGATGACCTCCTGGCTGCGGACATGGGTGTCGAAGAGCGCACGGCTGTGGTCCCGGACCGCTTCGACGCAGGTCACCAGGGCCGCGTCGGGGGCCCCACCGGCTCGGTCCAGGGCCTGCGCGAGAGAACGGGCGGTCTCCAACTGGCCGGACAGGAAACGGCTGTGCAGTTCCAGTTGGGTCGCCGCGGCACGCATCAGCCTCGCCGAGTCGTCCCTGGCCACGGGAGTCCCGCCGTCGTCTGCCGCGGACATGGGAACCTCGTCTGCCGCGGACGTGGGCACCTCCCGTGCGGACCGACCGGACGGTTCCGCGGTGGCGCGGCGGTAGGGGATTCGCAGTCGGGCCTCGTACGTGTCGCGGCGGGCCAGCACGGCGAAGGACGGTCCTTCGAGGGTCCGGGCCACCGGTGAGGGAGCAGCGGGCGGGGGTGGCGGTTCGGCGGCGTAGCGGTTGATGTCCCTGACGTCGAATCCCAGAACGGCCAGTCGTAGGGCGGCGCTCGTCAAGGTGATCGCGCCGTCCGTGCCCGGACCCGCATCGGTGGCGATGACCTCCACGGACTCGTCGGGAAGGATGCGGCGGACGAGCCGACCGAGAATCTGCCCCGGTCCGCACTCGACGAACACCCGCACCCCCTCCTCGTACAGCTCCCGCACACGGGCCATGAAGTCCACAGGCCTCACGATCTGGCGGGCCAGCACCTCCCGGTTCTCCCGCGGGTCGGCCCCGTACCGTGCTCCCGGGCTGTCGGCCTTGACACGGCAGGCGGGTGGGCGGAACTCGGCGGTGGCCAGGACGTCCGCGAACGGGGAGACGGCGTGGGCGACGCACGACGTGTGAAAGGCCGCCGCCACCGGGAGACGCGTCGCCGCCGGGCCACCGTCGCGCAGGCATTCCGCCACCAGGGCCTCGACGGCGGCGGTGGGGCCGCCCACGACGATCTCGTCCGGCGCGTTGACGTTGCACAGCGTCAGATCACCGTGCCGCTCCGCCCACGTCGACCACTGCCGTTCGGGCATCCGCAGGGCGGCCATCGCTCCGGGGTCGGCCACCTCCGGCGGCGGCCGCATCGCGCGTCCCCGCGCCCGGGCGACACGCAGGCAGTCCTGGTCGGACAGGCAGCCGGCGGCCCACACTGCCGTGACCTCACCGGAACTGTGGCCGAGCACCGCGTCCGGGCGGAAGCCGAGTTCGCGAAGGTAGGTGTACTGACCCATGGCCAGCGCGCCGACGGCGGCCTGGGCGTAGGCGGTGTTCCGCAGGCTCTCCCCGGGCGGCGCGTCGCCGTACCGCGGTTCCGGATACACGACGTGGGCCAACGAGGTGTCCTCGTCCTCCCAGAGGGCGTTGGCCGCGTCGAACGCCCTGCGCACCGGGGGGAGATCCAGGAGGGCGGTGACCCCCATCCAGGGGTACTGGCTGCCCTGTCCGGCGAAGAGGGCCGCGCTGGCCGTCCCGGGAGGAAGCCCCGAGCGCCGGTAGCGCACTCGGTCCTCCAGCGTCCACGCGCCCGCGTCCGTGTCGTCGCTCAGCCGGTCCACGGCCGCGGCGAGGAGACGTTCGCGTTCCGCCGGATCACGCGCGACGAGACCGAGGCGGGCGTGGTCCGGCGGCACGGCCCGGCCGGTGACGGCAGGAGCCCCTTCCCGCAACAGTGCCAGCAACGCGACGGGATCGGGGGCGTGCCACAGAAGGGCCCGCGGCGTCCTGTGCAGTGTCCGCAGCTCCGTCTCCGCGGGCTGGTACTCCTCGAGAACGGCATGGTAGTTCACCCCGCCGAAGCCGAAGGAGGACACACCGCCACGACGCACCCCGTGCCGCGGATCCCGCAGCCAGGGGCGGGCACGGGTGTTGATGTAGAGACCCGTGTCCCGTACGGCTTCGTTCGGAGCGCCGACGTTGATGGTGGGTGGCAGGATCCGGTGGTGGAGGGCCAGCGCGGTCTTGATCAACCCGGCCGCCCCGGCCGCTGCCTTGGTGTGACCGATCTGGGACTTCACACTCCCGACCGCGACGGACGCGGCCTTGCCACCCGAGGTCAGGGCGGTGCTCAGCGCTTCGAGCTCGACCGTGTCCCCGACTCGCGTGCCCGTCCCGTGGGCTTCGACGAACTGGACGGTCTCCGGGGCCACTTCGGCGTCGGCGTAAGCGCGTCGCAGGGCGGACAGCTGCCCCTTGGGGTTCGGAGCGTAGATGCTGCCGCTCCGTCCGTCGCTGGAGCCGCCCAGCCCACGCAGGACCGCGTAGACGCGGTCACCATCACGTTCCGCGTCGGCGAGCCGCTTGATCGCCAGCATGGCGATCCCCTCACCGAGCAGGGTGCCGTCGGCCTCGCTGTCGAACGGCCGTACCGACCCGGACGGCGAGAGCGCCGGGGTCTTGCTGAAGCACAGGAACGTGCTGACCGAGTTGTCGGCGTCGCACCCGCCGGTGATCATCAAGTCGGCACGGCGCTCGACCAGTTCACTCACCGCCATGCGCAAGGCCGCGAGGGAGCTGGCGCAGGCCGCGTCGACGGTGCAGTTGGCGGCACCGAAGTCGAATCTGTTGGCGATGCGTCCGGCCACGACGTTCGCCAGGACACCGGGAAAACTGTCCTCGGTCCACTCGGGGGATTCCTCGGCGAACCGGCGGGCGATCTCCTCGGCAGCACGCTCGTCGACCCCGCAACTGAGCGCCGCGCGCTTGACGGCGGGGGCCCGCAGGCGGGAGGACAAAGGGAACATGGTGGTGTTCTGGCCGCACACCCCGAGAATGACGCCCGTTCGGCTAGGGTCGTACCAGGAGGACTCCGGGCACCGCGCGTCCCTCAGTACCTCGCCGGCGACACGAAGACTCAACAGCTGCACCAGGCCGATGGAGTCCACCACCGACGGGGGAACGGCGAACTCCACGGGATCGAAAAGGACGGGGGGAAGGAAACCTCCTCGGCGCGCGTAGGTCTTGTCCTTCGCCCGCATATCCGCATCGTAGTGGTCCGGCACGCTCCAATGGGCGGCCGGGACGTCAGTGATGCAGTCACGACCGGCGACCACGTTGTGCCAGAATTCACGGACATCGCAGGCCTGGGGGAAAACGCCCGCCACTCCGATGATCGCGATGGGATTCTGTGCCAGTCGGGAACGAGAAGGAGCCGTCACGGGAAACCTCGAATCCGGGCCGAATGACTGCGGGAGGGAAAGGTGCGTCCGCGGGCTCGCCGGGCAGGTGAACCCCGAGAGACGGCCGTGAGCTGGGTCGGGCCCGGCGGGGGAGCAGGACCACCGGGCCGTCGGCTCCGTCGGCGGAGAGGGGGGCGTGTCAGGAAGCCGGTGCTCCGGACCGGGAGGGTTTGTCGCCGCCGTCGAGAATCTCCCGGAGGCGGTTCAGCTCGTTCCGGAGCGCGCTGATCTCGGCCGCCTGGTCCCACCTTCCGGGCTCGGCCGATCCGCTCTTCGGGGTGGTGGGGCGTGAGGCACGCTCCGTGTCCGGTTCGGCCTCCCCGACGCTGTGCTGCGCGAGCACTGCCGAACGGCCGGCACCCTCGACCATCTCGAAGGCGTCGATGACGTCGTCCATGTACTCCTTGAGGTCGGCGACGAGTCCGTGCAGGAGGCGTGCCAGATGGAACCGGTGAGGGGGCATGAAGGTGTCCTTTCCGTTGTCGGGGAGAGGCGTTCAGACTTCCGGGCCCTGAGGAATGGCCACCGATGCGGTTCACGCCGACGATTCTTTCGGGCCTGCCGAACCCGGTCGACCAGCGCCGTGGGACAGTCCAGGGGCCATTTCATGCGAGCAGAGTGATATTCGTGCCGAGACGGGACGCCTACGCGCCTGGTCCGTCGACAACGAAGGCGACGGACGTATCATCGTTTGAACGGAGTTGAGCGTCGAACCTCAGTGGAAGGAAGTCCACGTAAAGGCGGATTCGGCTCCTCTGTCACATTCCTACGGTGAATTGCCGTGCACAAGTCCCCCGATCCGCGTACGCCGTGCACGTGTGTTCCATGCCTCCACGATTCCTGTTGTCCGGGCGGCGCGGAGGCCGCGCGGCAACCGCGGTGAGCTTTTCCGCGGCGCGGGGTTTATGCCCCCTGCGTGCGGGTCATCTCCATAAGGCGCGACATGAAGTGGCCGTTGTGGCATTCACAAGGCGATCCGCCGCCATCTCTCGCCCCGCCCTTCCCGTTGCACCCCCATGGAGGTGCTGGTGATTCCCGAACGTGGTCGGCTACTGCTCGTCGTCGGGAGCGAGTTGCTCGCCGGTGAGCTGCGCGCGGCCGTCGGCCACAGAGGCACCGACGCAGGCGCCGACAGCGAGCTCGGCGCGAGTCGGGAGCGCGCGCGACGCGTTCGGGCCGCTCTGGAACGTCTCGGTCCGCTGTACGTGAAGGTCGGTCAGGTCCTCTCCACACGCGAGGACCTCGTACCGCCCGCTCTGGCCTCGGAGTTCGAGCGGCTGCACGACCAGGCGACCCCGTACCCGTTCGATCGCATGTCCACCGTGCTGGAGCAGGACCTCGGAAGCCACTGGCGCGAGCGCTTCAAGGACTTCGACACGCTACGCCCCCTCGGCTGCGCCTCGCTGGCGCAAGCCTATGCGGCGACGTTGAGTGACGGCAGGCCGGTGGTGGTCAAGGTGCAGCGGCCGGGCATCGCCAGGCTCATGGCCTCCGACATGCGCCTGCTGCGGCTCGTGACACGAGGCGTGTCGAAGCGGTTCCCCTTGATGAGCGAGACCATCGACCTCAACGCGATGTTGAGTGTCATCTTCGAGGCGATGCGGCACGAACTCGACCTGACGCTGGAAGCGGCGAACATGGACGAGGCCCGTACAACAGTGGGCGACATCGCAGGTATTCAGGTGCCGGACGTCGTGCATGCCACGCCGAGAGTGCTGATCCAGCAGCGTGCCCCCGGCACCAGTGTCCGCGACGCCGACCCGTCCGCCTTCGCGGTCGAGGAGCGCGAACGTATCGGGACCAGTCTTCTGGCGTTCATGTACCAGGGCTACTTCATCGACCACCGCTTCCACGCGGATCCCCATCCCGGGAATGTCTTCGTGTGCCCGGGCGGTCCGACCACCTTGATCGACTGGGGCATGGTCGGCCGGATCGACCGCCACTTGAGCAGCAGCCTGATGATGACGTTGCTGGGACTCGCCAACAACGACGCCCATGCGGTGGCGCGCTCCTGGGCGGAGATGGGCCGCCCGACACCATGGGCCGACCTCAGCGGATTCGAACAGGACATGGCCACCGTCGTCCCCAAGCTCGCGTCGATCCCTCTGAACCGTCTCCGCTTCGGCGCCTCGCTGGCCGCACTGCTGCGCCACTCCACACGACGCGGGATCCAGACGAACCCGATGATCGGATTGCTGGGCAAGTCCTTCGCCAACATCGAGGGGACCGTGCGGTACATCGCTCCGCAGTTGAGCGCCACCGACGTCCTGGTGGACCAGGCGGACAGGGTGCTGGCCGCACACGCGCTCCGGTCGCTGTCCCAGCAGCAGCTGAGCTACACGGCCCTGCAGATCCTTTCCGGACTCGAAACCCTCCTGCCACACGCCCGCGCCGTCACCCGAAGCCTGTCCAGCGGCGAGCTGACGGTCCAACAAGCGCCTGTCACACGGGCGTTCTCCCTGGTCGGTCACCGCACGAGCACGCGCGTGAAGCGGGCTGAGCGCCACCTTCTGGGCGCGGCCGCCCTGGCTTGGTACTTCAGCCGGACCGGCCGCCGATGACGGGTGGCAGCCGCGGATTCCGGACGAGTCGTCGCTTGCTCGGACAGCGGGCGGGGCCAGCGCCGACGATGGCCGTCCGGTCCGCCCACAACGACGGTGATTCCCGAGGCCGCAGACGCGCCGGGCACCCTTCGCTCGTCGCTGCGAAGGCGAGGCGTAGGCCAGTGCGCAGGCCGGCGACCAGTGACGAGCCCTGAGGACATGGCCGGTGAGTACCTTCAGCCCGGTCCGCGGCCGGCGGCCGCGGCGCGCGCCGTACGCACCCAGACGTCAGCGCTCGCCGCGCGAACCCACCTCTCACGTCATCGCGAGGAGCATGACCGCCATCCCCAGGGCCATCGCGCCGTGGCATCCGGAGTCCAGGGCGGTGGCCAGGGCTCCGGGATCCGCGGCGGGGGAGCGGGTGCCCGGCGCGGTCGCGCGGGCCGTGTCGAAGGCGCGGGAGAGCCACCACAGGGTCATCGCCACGAAGACGGCCAACAGGGCGACGCAGACGGTGTGTTCCGCACCGCGCAACGACATCGTCATCCCGCCGCCCGAGCCGGACATGGCCATCCCCGGCATGTCCGCCATCGAGCCCGTCCCGCCCCCGGCGGAGGGATGTCCGCCTTTCATCGCGTCCGGCATGACGGCCACCATCCACGCCATCGCGCCCATCATCACGGCGTGCAGGAAACCGTGCAGGCGGGGATGGCCGCCCCCGTCGTGCGCCCACATCCGACGGTCGTTCAGGGCCACCGATGCAACGAACCACACGGCGGCCAGGGAGAAGAGGGCCACCTGCGGTGCCACCGGAAGCCGCGTTCCCCACGGCCACACCATCGCGATCATCGCAAGGCCCATCAGCGCGTGCAGGGTGTGCGTCACCCGTTGCGAGTTCGCCGAGCCACCGTGCCCGGCGCCCGGTCGCACCGCCCGCGACACGCTGAACGCGGTCACCAGCGCGAACACCAGCGTGAGGATCCAGCGCAGTCCCGTCGCCGCGATCACCGCGCCACCTCCGCCGTCGTCGCGCGCCGCCGGACCGCCGCGCCGACGACGAGGTCGGTGGCGAGGAAGACCAGCAGGGGGATGCCGAGCAGCGGCAGGTAGTAGCCGAGCACGGCGACGACCAGGACCGCCGGGGCCAGTACGCGGCCGGGCACCCGCCGCCAGGCGCCACGTGCCGGTGCCCGGCCGAAGGCGGCCGCCCCCGACCGCGTCGGCCTGCGCAGCCACCACATGCGGTACCCCATGAGGATCATGGTGATGAGGCCGAGGGCGAGCAGCGCCAGGGCGATCTGGTTGGCCAGGCCGAACAGCAGGCCCATGTGGGCGTCGATGCCCCAGCGGGTGAGCTTGGCCAGGAGCGGATAGTCGGCGAACCGCAGCTTCGCGGTCACCTTGCCATTGGCAGGGTCGACGGCCACCGAGTCCTGGCGTTCCGGCCAGTGACGGGTGTTCTCCTTGACGACCCACGCCGTGCCCGCAGTAGTGGGCGGCGCGACGACCAGGATTCCGCTCAGCCCTGCGTCGTGCGCGGAGCGGACCACGGCGTCGATGCCGATGCCACCACTCCCGGAGTGTGGCGTCTGGGGCAGCGCGGTCGAGACCGACGGCGTACCGCCGGACAACTGCGAGCGGAACTTGTCGATGTTGGCACCCGCGTGGTCGGACCAGGTCAGACCGGTGGCGGACAGGCCGAGCAGGCCGAGCGAGAGCCACAGGCCCACCACCGCGTGCCACGACAGCAGCCGCCCACGTCCGGCGCCGCGCAGGCGTGGCAGCAACGTGCGGCGTACGCGGTCACGACGGCGGCGTGCGCCCAGCCACAGGGCCAGTCCGCCCAGCACCTCCACCCACAGCCAACTCGCCGCCAACTCACTGTAGTTGCGGCCGAACGTGCCGAGGTGCAGTGTGCGGTGCAGGGTGTCGAGCCAGGCACGCACCGGCAGCCACTGGCCGTCGGTGGTCAGCACTCCGAGCACCTTGCCGGTGTACGGGTTCACGAAGGCGGTGCGGCTGTAGCCCTGCGGCACGCCCTTCGCGGCGAGCAGCACACGGGTGGTGTCCGTGGGGCCGGTGGCCGGACTGACCGACTGGAGGGTGCCACCGGGCACCGCCTTCTCGCCCGCCGCGACCTGGGCCGCCAGCGGCACCGCGTGCGCCGAGGCGGGTGCGGTCACGTGCAACTCGTGCCGGTACAGGGCCTGTTCGAGCTGCGGCGAGGTGGTGTAGATCAGGCCTGTGGTCGCCGCGACCAGCAGGAACGGGCCGATGAGGATGCCGACGTAGAAGTGCAGGCGTATCAGCAGCGGCCGCACGGCCGCCCACCCGCCGGGCGGGGCTGCGGACTCCCGGCCCGCCGCGGCCGGACCGCTCGCAGGGTCGAGGGTGCCCTCGGGCTCGCGCCGCTCCGTCTCCAGGGTGGTGTCACCCAACGCCATCTTCGTTCTCCTGCCGTACGAGCGCGTGGGCGCCGGTTGCGTCGCGCCCGTTGATTCGTCGTGGCGTGGACGTCCTGAGTTCCCGGCGCTTCGGTGACGCGTGCCACAACGGACCGGAACGCCGGAGTGCGCGGGCCGCGACGGCCGGACATGCGCCGGAGAGCCGCACGGCCGCCGAAGCGGATCCTCACGAATTCCGGTATGGCGGGAACCGGAGGCCCCCGTGATGCGACCACCTGGTCCCGTCCGCAGTGGCGGGACAGCATCTGCCCGGTACCGACTCCAGCGGAGCAGCGCCATGCCCCTGTCCTCCAGCCCTCCCCGCCCGGCGCGTCCGCCGGTCGTCGCCCCGGCCGTCCTGGGCTTCGCCGTCCTGCTCGCAGCGCTGTTCGGCCTGTCCTACGCGGTCGGTTCACTGGCCGGCCCCGTCGCCCCCGGCATGCACGCGCCGGGCGTGCCGGGCGGTACCGGAGGATCCAGAACGGGTGAATCCGGCGGCGGTATGAGCGGAATGGGGATGTGATGGGATCGCGGCACCCGGCGGACGGCCGGGAGCAGGCGTCCACGACGACCGACCTGGTCGTCGGCGGGATGACTTGCGCGGCCTGCGTGGCCCGCGTCGAGAAGCGGTTGCGCCGCCTCGACGGAGTCGACGCCACGGTGAACCTGGCGACCGGACGGGCCCGGATCGAGCATCCCGGCTCCCTCACCCCGCAGGACCTGGTGGCCGCCGTGGAGGCGGCTGGATACACCGCGACCCTCCCGGAACCGACGGCGCCCACCCCCGCGTCGGAGCCGGAGCGACTCGCCGAGGCGGACCGCGCCCGCCTGCTGCTGACGGGCGCGCTCGCGGTGCCGGTGATCGCGTTGTCGATGGTGCCGTCCTGGCAGTTCCGCGACTGGCAGTGGCTGTGCTTCGTGCTGGCCGCTCCCGTGGCGACGTGGGGCGCCTGGCCGTTCCACGCGCGCGCCCTGCGGGGGCTGCGGCACGGCGCGGCGACCATGGACACCCTGGTCTCCCTCGGCACCGCGGCGTCCTTCCTGTGGTCGGTGTACGCGCTCTTCCTCACCCCGGCCGGCGACCCGGGCATGCGGATGCCGTTCACGCTGATCCCGGCGCAGACCGTGCCGCACGTCTACCTGGAAGCCGCCGTCGGCGTGCCGTTGTTCGTGCTGACCGGCCGCCTGCTGGAGGCACGCGCGCGGCGCGCCACCGGCTCCGCGCTGCGGGCGCTGGCCGAACTGGCCGCCAAGGAGGTGTCGGTGCGTGAGGGGGGCGTCGAACGCCGCCTTCCCGTAGAGGAGCTGAAAGCAGGAACCCACTTCCTTGTGCGCCCCGGCGAACGGGTGGCCACCGATGGCGTGGTGGTCGAGGGCGGCTCCGCGCTGGACCTGTCGCTGGTGACCGGCGAGAGCGCACCGGTCGAGGTGGTGCCGGGCACCGCGGTGCCCGGCGGCGCGGTCAACGCGGGAGGCGTGCTGGTCGTGCGGGCCACCGCCGTCGGCGCGGACACCCAACTCGCCCGCGTCACACGGCTGGTGGAGGAGGCCCAGGCCGGGAAGGCGCGCGCGCAACGGCTGGCGGACGCCGTGGCGGCGGTCTTCGTGCCCGTGGTGCTGGCGATCGCGGTGACCGTCCTGGGCTTCTGGCTGGGCGCCGGCGCCGATCCGCAGACGGCGGTGACCGCGGCCGTCGCGGTGCTGGTGGTCGCCTGCCCGTGTGCGCTGGGCCTGGCGACGCCGACCGCCCTGCTGGCGGCCACCGGGCGCGGCGCCCAACTCGGCATCCTCGTCAGCGGCCCCCGGGCACTGGAGCGGTTGCGCCGGATCGACACGGTCGTCCTGGACAAGACCGGAACCCTCACCACTGGCCGGATGAGCGTCGAGGCGGTGACCGCGCGCGAGGAGGGTCTCGACGTGGTGGAAGCGGCGCGGCTGGCCGGAGCGGTCGAGACCGCCTCGGAACACCCCCTCGGCCGGGCTCTTACCGCCCACGCCCACCGGGTGTGCGGCGAGACGCCGCCGCCGGTGCGGGACTTCCGCGCAGAGGCGGGGCACGGCGTCACCGGCCGTGTGGGCGACCGAGCGGTGTCGGTCGGCCGCCCGCTGGACGTGGACGGCCTGCCGGAGGAACTGACGCAAGCCATCGCGCAGGCCGAGGCGGCGGGCCGCACCGCCGTCCTGCTGCGGGTGGACGGCCGCCCCGAGGCGGTGTTCGCGCTGGGCGACAGCCTGCGCTCCGGCTGCTACCGCGCGGTCGAGCACCTGCGCAGGCTCGGCGTCCGCCCGGTGCTGGCCACCGGGGACCGGCAGGTCACCGCCCAAGCCGTCGCCGCACACCTGCGGATGACGGAGGTCCACGCGGAGGCCGGCCCTCGCGACAAGGCGGACCTTGTACGGGAGTTGCGCGCCCGGGGGCACCGGGTCGCCGTGATCGGCGACGGCGTCAACGACGCGGCGGCACTGGCGGCGGCCGACCTGGGCATCGCCATGGGCGGCGGCACCGACGCGGCGATCGGCGCGGCGGACGTCACGCTCGTGCGCGACGACGTGCAGGCGCTCGCCGACGCCGTGCGGCTCGCCCGCCGCACCCTCGGCACCGTCCGCGCCAACCTGGTCTGGGCGTTCGGGTACAACCTGATCACCCTCCCGTTGGCCGCGCTCGGCCTGCTCGACCCCATGCTCGCGGCGGCCGCCATGTCGGTCAGCTCGCTGCTGGTGGTCGGCAACAGCCTGCGGCTGCGCACCTGGCGACCTGTCGCCGCGAGCCGCGCCGCCCGACCCGAGTCCTGGGAGCGATGACGATGCCGACGAAGAGCGCGGCAGCGGTGGCGACGAGCCTGCGCTCCGCACTGCCCGCCGTGGCCGCCTGCGCGGTGACGCTCGGCGGGCTCACGGCCTGGACGACGCTCGGCGGCGCCGGGAGCCCGGCGGCCGTCGGCGTCACCGACGCCCGGCTGATCATGCCCGCGGACCCGGGCGGCCAGACGGCGGTCGTCTTCCAACTGCGCAACACCGGGGGCGCGGACGACGACCTGGTGTCGGTCACCTCGCCCCGCACGGGCCCGGTCCGGCTCGCCCACACCGTCGTACGGGACGGGGCCGGGTCGATGGCCATGGTGGACGCCGCGACCGTACCGGCCCACGGCACGCTGACCATGTCGCCGTTCGGCCTGGACGCCATGGTGGACGCGCCGCACGGCCTGAGCCTCGGCCAACTCGTCCCGTTCGTCCTGCACTTCCGCGACAGTCCGCCGCAGCGGGTCGCCGCGGTGGTGGTCCGGCCACAGGACGCCACCTGACACCCGCCGGTCGGCTCAGGCGCGGATCACCGCGTCGAGCCGCCCGGCCTTGGCGTCCTCGACGAGCGACGAGAACTGGTCGGCGCTCATCTGCACGCGCTGGCCGAAGTCGTCGGTGAGGACCACCCTGCGCTCCACCGGCGCGGAGCCGTCCACGAACAACTGCGGGCAGCCGCAGTTGCACTTCCCGCAGAACGACGCGATCGGCTCCAGATTCGTGAACTCCGTCATGTCCTCACACTCCCCGACGTGCCGGCTGGCTCTGTCGGGGAGGAGATACCCCGTGTCCGGAGACGGCACCCCGCCGCCGACGCGCGGGCGGAGGCACGCGGCGCACCGTCCGTGCTCCCACGAGACCGTGTGACGCACCATCAGGAACCGGGGCGGCGGGAACCCCGTCGACGCGTCCCGCGACTTCCTGCGGTGTGGCCGAACGGCTGGCCCGCGACAGGGCGTTCGCGGGAACCCCGGGACGCTCGTACGCGACCGACTGCACGGACGCGTCCGCATCCGAGCGGACGAACAGGGAGGTGCGGAGTGCGCACGGAGAGCGGCACGGATTCCCGGGACATGACGGCGACGGATCCCGAGGCGGGCGGCACGGGAGCGCACCGGACGGTGACGGTCCTCCTGACCGCGGCGATGGCATTCTCGATGCTCCAGCTCTACCTACTGGGAGCGTTGGGGCCTCGGCTCGTGGCCACTCTGGGCCTGTCGCGTACGGTGCTGGGACTGACCACCACCACCGGCTTCGGCCTGGCCGCCCTGCTGTCGCCCGTCGCGGGCCGGCTGGTGGACCGCGCGGGGCCGCGCAGGTGTCTGGTCGCCCTGCTCGCATTGGCGGCGGTGGCACTCGCGTTGATAGCCGCCGCGCCTGGGACCGGGGTGCTGTTGTGTGCCGTGGCGCTCGGCGGCGTACCCCAGGCGCTGGCGAACCCCGCGACGAACAAGGTGATCCTCGCGGTCGTCCCGGCGGCGCGCCGGGGAGCGGTCACCGGGTTCAAGCAGTCGGGTGTGCAGTTCGGCGCGTTCGCCGCCGGGCTGCCGCTGTCGCTGGTGGCGGCGGAATTCGGCTGGCGCGGGGCGGTGTGGCTGGCGGCCGGGCTCGCGGCACTGACGGCCGCCTGGGCGGCCAGGTCGCTGCCGGACGACGTGCGCGTGACGCGCGGCGGGCAGGTCGCGGGGCGCCGGGGCTCCGCCGTGGGCAGGCTCGCGTGCTTCTCGCTGTTGTTGGGCTGCGGTATCGCCTCGGTCAACACCTACGTGGCCCTGTTCGGCACCCAGCGGCTCGGGCTCGGTCCGACCGCCGCGGCGGCTCTGGTGGCGGCCCTGGGGCTCGCGGGCATCGCGGGGCGGGTCGGCTGGGGGCGGGTGGCCGGGCGGCCCGGGCGGGCGGAGGGACTGCCCGCTCTGCTGTGCGCCCTCGCGGTGTGCGCGTCCCTGCTGCTCGTGGCGGCGGTCGCGGTGCCGTTCGCCGTGTGGCCCGGCGTCGTCGCGGTCGGTACGTTCGCGGTCTCGGCGAACGCGGTGTCCATGGTCGTGGTGATGCAGCGTGCCGCTCCCGGTCGAGCCGGGTCCGACTCCGCCCTGGTGTCGGCGGGCTTCTTCGCCGGATTCGCCGTCGGCCCACCGCTGTTCGGGACGCTGGTGTCGGTGGCCGGGTACGCCCCGGGCTGGTCTTTGGTCGCGGCCGAGTTCGGCGCGGCGGCCGTGGTGGCACTGCCGGGCTTCCTGCGCGGGCCGGTGGGGGAGGCGTGAACGCGCGCGCCGACCAGGGCCGTTGGGCGGACGCCGCATTGACCGCCGTACTGGAGCGGGCCGGAGCCACCGCCGAGGAGGTCGGTGACCGCTTCCCGCTGTACGCCGGCCCCGGCGGTCCGTGGACCACCACGGCCCGCGGCTCGTGGACCGGTGGCTGCTGGGCCGGGCTGTTGTGGTTGCGGGCGCTCGCCACCGGAGCTCGGGAGGACGAGGCGCGGGCGCGCGCCTGCACCGGTCGGCTTGAGGCGTGGGTGGACGAGGACACCGCCACCAGGGGCCTGATCTTCTGGTACGGGACCGCTTTGGGCGCGGACGTCGCGGGCGACCCCGGCTCGGCGGCGCTGCGGGAGCGCGCCGCGCGTGCCTGCCTGGCGGCCTACGACGAGGGGGCGGGCGTCGTCCCCTGGGGCGCGGCGTTCGGTGGTGAACGGCTGCTCGCGCGGGCCGACTCCGTACCCGGGCTGGTGCCGCTGCTGTCCTCGACCGAGGACGGGGCCCGCGCGGCACTCGCCCATCTCCGTACCCACCTGCGGCTGTGCGGGGCTGCGGATCCGGCTCCCCCACAACCGGCCTGGCGCCGGGCGGGGGAAGGGTGGCGGCCGTGCGCCGTGCCACCGCAGGGCTGGAGCCGCACCGAGGGCTGGCTGCTGCTGGGCGCGGCCGACGCGTCGCACCACGTGCCGGACGCGGCCGACGACGCGACGTGGGCCGCGGTCGAACGGTTCGCCGGACGGCGGCTCGCGCACGGCGCGCCGCTCGTGCCGCGCGACGCCGGCGGGCCACCGGACACCTCCGCCGCGGCGATCGAGGCGGTGGCCGCGCTCAAACTGGCCCGGCTGCGCGGCGAGACGTGGCTCCTGCGGAGGGCCGACGCCGCCCTGCGTGAACTGACGCTGCGTCATGTCGATGACCGGGCGGCCCTGCTGGACGGCTGCTACGACACGCACGCGGGGATCGCCACACGACACGAACTGATCTGGGGCGACTTCTTCCTCGCCCTCGGACTCGCCGTCCTCACCGGTCTGGTGGACCCGTTCGCCACGTGATCTCAGCCGTCGCGCAGGACCCTGCGGGCCACCGAGGTGATGTGGAGTTCGTCAGGCCCGTCCAGCAGCCGCGCTGCGCGTCCTGAGCGCAGCAGTGCGGGCAACGCGGTGTCGGGCCCGAGACCGGCCGCGCCGTACACCTGGATCGCCGCGTCGGCGACCTGCTGGAGCGTCCTGGCCGCCGCGACCTTCGCCAGACCGGTCTCCACGCGGGCGTCCTGGCCGGCCGCGATCCTCGCCACCGCCTCGTGCACGAGCGGGCGGGTGGTACGGATGGCCAGCAGGGACTCGAAGACGAGACGCTGCACCAGTTGGTGCTCGCCCAGCGGTCCCCGCCCGCCAACGCGGGAGACGGCGCGCTCGCGCATCAACTCGTAGGCCCGACAGGCCTGTCCGAGCCAGCGCAGGCTGCGCAGCACCCGGCCCAGGCGTACGCGCTCACCGGCGATCCGCAATCCCGCGCCGCGCGGCCCGACGAGGTGATCGGCGTCCACCCGCACGCCGTCGAGCGCGATCTCCCACTGGCCGCCCGCGCCCAGCACCGGAAGCTCCCGCACCACCCGGAACCCGGGGGCGTCCGTCGGCACCGCCAGCAGGGACAGGCCGTCGGTGGACGGGCCCTCGCCTTCGGTCCTGACCAGTACCGTGACCAGGTCGGCGGTTCCCGCGCCGGACACGAACCACTTGTGGCCGGTCAGCGTCCACGACCCGTCAGGTTCCTCGACCGCCCGGCAGGCGGTGAGCGCGGGTTCGGTGCCGGGCGAGTCGGGTTCGGTCATCGCGTAGCAGGCCCGTGCCTCGCCGCCGGCGACGGCCCGCAGATACCTGCGGCGCAGTGCGGGGCGCGCGTGCCGGTCGAGCATGAGGACGTCGAGCAACGCGGCGGAGCCGAGCGCGGCGGGGCCGTGGTCGCTGGCACCCTCGGCCTCGGCGAGGTGGGCGTAGTGCTCCAACGGCAGCCCCGCGCCACCGAGTTCGCCGGGCAGGGGCAGTCCCCACAGGCCCTCGTCGCGCGCCTGGGAGCGCAACATCCGCCACCGTTCGGCGGCCTGCGGGCCGTTCGCGTCGAGCACGGGCTCGTACGGCATCACGTGGTCGCGGACAAAGACGCCGACGCGTTCGCGCAGCGCCGCGACGGCGGGTGGACAGACCGGCAGACCATGACCAGTGCCCTGAGCCGGCCGTGCCGTGCCGCTCGTCGGCCCCGGCGACGGTACCGGCGCCTCGGCCGGGGCACCGGGGGTCGCTGCAATGTTATCCACCGTTTCCTCCGCTTATGACGGGAACTTGGCGAACACCTGATCCGACTGTCTCGCCGAGGAAGGGGTCGGCCGACGGGGCCGACCGGTTCCCGATCGGACACACGAGCCGCCGGTGCCCTCCGGACGGGCCCGGTGCCCCCCGGCGAAGGAGTCTCATGGCAGTACTCGATCCCCTGACGACCGACCGCCCCCTGGACGCGGCCACCCTGCGGATCGCCGGGCCCGGACCGCTGACCGGTCCGGCGGCACGGCACCTGGCGGCACTCGGCACCACGTGCACCTCGTCGGACGTCCGACGAGGCACCGGCCTTCTGGCCCTGGAGGTCCCCGGGCTGGGCGCCGTCGAAGCGGACGTGCGCTGGGCGGACGTCCTCCCGCGGGAGGACGCCGCCGACGAGGCGACCACACAGGCGGCCTGCGGCACCATGGCCGTGCACGGCAGGCGTGACGGAGCGCCCCGCGGGCTCGCCGTGGACTACTCGGCCGTCTGCGCCTCGGCACTCGCGGTGCAGGGCATGCTGGCCGCGCTGCTCGGTCTGGCCCGCGGCGGCGCCCGTACCGAGTACGTGACGTGTGCGGCCGACCGGGCAGCCCTGCTCACGGCCTCCCAGTACCTGGCCGCCGCGGGTGCGCCGGAGGCGGAGGCGGTGCCGCAAGGACCGGGCGGCCCTCCGTTCGTCTCGGCCGACGGCGTGCGCTTCGAACTGGAGTCCCTGGAACCCGGGCCCTGGGCGGGCTTCTGGCGTGAACTGGGCGCACCGCGCGAGGCGATCGGCGCGGGCTGGCAGCCGTTCCAGTTCCGCTACGCCACCGCCTGCGCGCCCCTGCCCGGCGCTCTGCACACCACCACGCGGTCCGCCACCTGGGACCGCATACGCGAGGCCGCCCGGCGTTCCGGTGCGCAGGTCTGCGCGCTGGCCGGCCCGTGCGACGCGGGCACGAGCGCGCCGTGGACGTTCCGGGCGCACGAGCGGCCCGCGCCGACGTGCGCGACGCCGCCGGTCACCGGGGCCGGACTTCCGCTGAGCGGCCTGACCGTCCTGGAGGCGGGGCGCCGTGTGCAGGCACCGATGGCCGCACATCTGCTGCGTCTGCTCGGGGCTGACGTGGTACGGATCGAGCCGCCGGGCGGCGACCCGCTGCGGGGCATGCCGCCGTGCTGCGGTGAGGTCTCGGCGCGCTGGCTCGCGCTCAACCGGGGCAAGCGGGCGATCCAGGCCGACGTCAAGTCCGCCGCGGGACAGGCCGAGGTGCGTGAACTGGCCTTTGGCGCGGATGTGTTCCTGCACAACTGGGCGCCGGGCAAGGCCGAGGGATTCGGCCTCGACGCCGCCTCCCTGGTCCGGGTCAACCCCCAACTGGTGTACCTGCACACCAGCGGCTGGGCCGGACGGCTCGCGGAGGCGCCCGTCGGAACCGACTTCATGGTGCAGGCGCGGACGGGCCTGGGCGCGCTGGTACGGCCACGGGACGAGCCGCCCGCCCCCTCGCTGATGACCCTGGTGGACGTGCTCGGCGGGTTGCTCGGCACCCAGGCCGCACTGGCCGCGCTGCTGTTGCGCGAACGCACCGGCCGGGGAGTGGTGGCGGAGTCGTCGCTGCTGGGGGCCGCCGAGACGCTCGTCGCCGCCGGAGGCGTCCGGCGTCCGGCGGGATTCCGCAGACCGCTGCCGACGGCTGACGGCTGGGTCGCGCTGAGCGACGCGTCGGCCGCGGCGGTCCAGCACGCCCTGCCGGTCCGGGAGATGGCCACGGACCAGGCGGTACGACTGCTGCGGGAGCGCGGGCTGACCGCCACCGAGGTCACAGCCGACCTGGCCCGGCTGCCGCGTGACCCACGGCTGCGCGGCGTGCTGACGCATGACGCCCACGGTGCCGTGACCGTTCCCTCGCCGTGGAGGTTCCGTTGACGACCACCGCCTCCGGCACCCCGGACCCTGCCGCCGTCCCGGTCACCACGGTGCCCTCACCCGGTGCGGGGTTCCACGACCTGGTCCCGGCCCGGCTGCGCCGCGCGTGGGCCGCGCGGGGCCACTGCCCCGACCTCGGTCTGTACGCGCTGTTCCGCGCGCACCGATGTTCCGGTCCCGGCGCGGCCGCTGTCATCGACGCCGAGGGCGTCGTCGGCTACGCCGACCTCGACGACCGCGTACGCCGTCTCGCCGCCGGGCTGGCACGGCGGGGGGTGCGGCCCGGCGAGGTAGTCGGCGTCCAACTGCCCAACAGCCGCGACGCGGTGGCGGCCGACCTCGCGGTGGCCGCGCTCGGCGCCGTGGCGCTGCCGTTCCCGGCCGGACGCGGCGCCCGCGAGGCGGCGTTTCTGCTGGGTCGCTCCGGGGCCGTGGCGGTGATCGCGGCGACCGAGCACCGAGGCGAGCGCCACGCGGAGGAACTGGCCGCGCTCAGGAGTGAGCTGCCCGCACTGCGCACCGTGGTGGCCGTGGGCGACACGCCCGTGCCGCCGGGCTGTCTGCCGCTCGGTGAACTCCTCTCTCACGACGACGCGTTCGCTCCCGCGCGCCCGGACCCCGACGCGGCGGCGCGCATCCTGGTCTCGTCGGGTTCCGAGGCGGAGCCGAAGATGATCGCCTACTCGCACAACGCGCTCGCCGGAGGACGCGGGAACTTCCTCGCCAGACTGCTGCCCGACGGGACGCGCCCGCGCTGCCTGTTCCTGACCCCGCTGGGATCGGCCTTCGGCAGCAGCGGCACCGCCGTGACCCTGGCACGCCACGGCGGCACCCTGATCCTGCTGGACCACTTCACCCCCGAAGCGGCACTGGAGGCGATGCGGGCCCATCGGCCGACGCACGTACTGGGCGTGCCGACGATGATCCGCATGATGCTCGCGGCCCTCGACGGAACGCGGGACGCGCCGCGCGGGACGACCGCGCTGGTCCTGGGCGGCTCCGCGCTCGACGACGCCACCCGTGACGAGGCCGCCGCCGTGTTCGGCTGCGCGGTGGTCAACCTCTACGGCTCGGCCGACGGAGTCAACTGCCACTCGGGACTGGCCGGACGCTCCCACGACCGCGGCGCCGCCGGTGTCGCGGTGGGCCGCCCCGACCCGGCGGTCTGCGATCTGCGGCTCGACCCGGCGGCCGGAGGCGACTCGGTCGCGGGTACTGGTGAGATCCTCGCCCGCGGTCCCATGACACCACTGTGCTACGTCGGAGCGCCCGAGCTGGACGCCCGGTACCGGACGCCGGACGGCTGGGTGCGCACCGGTGACCTGGGCGCCTTCGACCTGGACGGAACCCTGCGGGTGGTCGGCCGGCTCAAGGACGTCGTCATCCGCGGCGGCCTCAACATCAGCCCCGCGGAGGTCGAACGGGAGCTCGCCACCCATCCCGCCGTCCGCGACGTGGTGTGCGTCGGGGTTCCCGACCCGATGATGGGCGAGCGGCTGGCCGCCTGCGTCGTACCGAGGAAGGGCGAGCAGCCCACCCTCGACGGGCTCCGCGCCCACCTGCGGGCCCGCGGGCTGGAACGGCACAAGCACCCTGAGCACCTGATCGCGCTCCCGGGGCTCGCGCTGACCCCGGCGGGCAAGCCGGACCGTGCCACCATCCGGGCGCTCGCCGCCCGGGCGGTGAGCGCCGCCACGTCCGGGTGAGCCGAGAGGGTCCGTGTCCACGCGGGCACGGACCCCTCGTCGCGGGGGCGCACGTCCTGCCGCGGTCGCGCCGCGCGTCAGGAGGTGGCGAACGCCTTCTTCATCTGCTCGGCCGCCCGCTCGTAGACGCCCAGCAGGTTGAGGTCCGCCCCGGGGTAGTTGACGATCTCCAGCTGTTCGGCACCCGAGCCGGGCAGCACGGTACCGGTGGACATGTTCTCGTTGTCCAGCACGAACTGGGGCTTCTTCGCCGACAGGGTGCGCAGTTGCTGCGGAGTCACCGCGTCGGGGCCGTAGGTGCCGACCTGCCGTGCGCCGGCGAGCTTCGCCGCCCAGGTGCTGAACTCCTCGGACACCACGGCCGGTTGACCGCCGTGCGGCCAGGCGGCCTTGACCTGCCGGGTGAGGGTGTTCCACTCCTGGGCGAAGGACGCGTTCCAGGCGGCGGCCTGCCGCTCGGTGCCGAACGCCCTGCCCAGCTGAGTGACGTCGGCGGTGGTCACCGAAGGGCTGTTGTCGAGGTTCAGCTCGATCATCTTCGCCTTGGAGCCCGCCGCGTCCTTCACCCGTCCGGCGAACGGTTCGAACGAGGTGTAGAGCACGTAGTCCGCTCCGGTGACCTTCGTCAGGTCGGTCGGCTTGAGGTCGTAGTCGGGGGCGTGCCGGATCGAGGCGGGGACGATGTAGGTCACGTCGGTCGCACCGGCCGCCTTCGCCAGCGCCGCCTCCCAGGTGGACGTGGCCACGACGGCCGGCCCGGAGGCCTTGTCGGAACCTGTGGTCTTGGCACCGCCCGAGCTTCCGCAGCCGGTGAGCAGGAGCAGGCCCGCGGTCAGTGCGACGAGGTGGCGGAACGGGACGCGGATGCGCGCCATGAGGTGGTTCTCCGTTCAGGGATGAGATGGGTGGCGAGCGCGACCGCGCCCGCCACGAGCACGAGGATCGGCCCGGGCGGCAGGTCCCAGGCCAGGGAGATCAGAAAGCCGACGGTGTTGACCGCGGCGCCGACGATCACTGCCCAGGCGGTGATCGAACCGAGCGAGTGGCCCAACCGGCGGGCGGTCAGCGCGGGCAGCAGCGTGAGCGCGTCGACCAACAGGGCACCGGTCAGCCGGATGCCACCGGCGACCGCGACAGCCACCAGTACCAGCAGCAACGTGGTCAGGCGGCCGACCGGCACGCCCGAGCACAACGCCATCTCGCGGTCGTGCAGCAGCAGCGCCAGATCGCGCCGACGCCACACGAACAGGCCCGGCACCACGACCGCCAGCGCCCCGATGACCGCGAGGTCGGCCGGACGCACGGCGAGGATCGATCCCCACAGCAGGGCGAAGGCGCCGTTGGCGTTCACCCCGGACAGCGCGAGCATGAGCAGCGCGGCGGCGATCGCGATGCTCATCAGCAGCCCCATCGCGCCGGACAGTGCCTCGGTGGTCCGGGCCAGCGGGGAGACGCCGGCTCCCGCCAGTCCGCAGGCCACCAGCGCGCACAACACCGTGTCGAGCCCCGCCAGCTGGCCGACCGCGATGCCGAAGAGCGCGACATGCATCATCGCGAACCGCACCGGCATGATGTCGAGCCCGACGATGACCACCCCGACGATCGGCAGCCCCAGGGCGGCGAGCAGCAGTCCGATCCCGGCACGCTGGACGGGGACGAGCTGGAGGAGGGCGTACACCTGGTCCAGGGTGTTCACCGGTGCCTCCCGGCGCGGAGGACGGAGGCGTCGGCGTGCCTCACGACACCTCCCGCAGACGCCCGGCCGCCATCTCCAGCACCCGGTCGCAGCGTCCGGCCATCGCCCGGTCGTGGGTGACCACCAGCAGCGTCACCGGCAGCCCGGTCAGCACCGCGGCGGCCTCCTCCTGCCCGGCGAAGTCCAGCGCCGCGGTCGGCTCGTCCGCCAGCACCACACCCGCCCCGGCCGTCACGCACCCCACCGCGCGGGCCAGGTGCATCCGTTGCAACTGGCCGCCCGACAGGCTGTCCAGCGGGCGTTCCAGCAACCCGCCGACACCGAGGCGTTCGGCGGCGGCCAGCGCGCCGCCGAAGTCGCCGCCACTCGCCAGCAGTTCCCGGGCGAGCAGCGGGAACCGGCCGGCGGCCGGACGCTGCGGTATCCACGCGCACGCCTTTCGGCGCCAGGCCCACTCCGCCGCGGTACGGCAGCCTCTGCCGCCCACCGTGATCTCGCCGGTGACCTGACGGTGCAGGCCGACCACCGCGCGCAGCATCGTCGTCTTGCCCGATCCGTTGGTGCCGGTCAAGGCGATCCGCTCGCCGGGCGCCGCGTCCAGGCCGACGCCGCTGACGGCCTCGAGTCCGCCGTGGCGGCACACCACGTCCCGCATCCGCACAGCCAGCCCGCCCCCCAGGCCGGGTGACCTCGTGACGAGGCCCGGCGCACTCTCGCTCTGTTCCACGGACCGGTAGTCGGGCGGGCACCGCGAGCGGTTCCCGCCGCCCCCCTGTTCGTCCGGAAAGCGTGGATGGGACGATGTGGCGCTATGACGACAGGGCGGGGTTCCCGGGCGGTGCGGGCGGCGATGTTCGCCGCCGTCTGCGTGCCCTTCGCCGCCCTCGGCCACATCCTGATGTCCGGGGTCGGCATTCCCGGCTGGATGCTGCTGTGCGCGGGTGCTTCGACCGGTGCGGCCGGCTGGGCGTTCGCCGGACGTGAGCGCGGCCGGGGCTTCGTCACCGGCGTGACCGTCGTCGTCCAGCTCGCGCTGCACTCGCTGTTCTCCCTCGGGCAGGCGGTCGCCGCGCCCAGGGGCGCCGGTTCGCTGGCTCAGCAGTGGGCGGCCGTCCTGCTGTGCGGGCCGGGAGCCGCCGCCGGGATCTCCCCGGCCGACGCGGAACGCGTCGTGCGCACGGCGGGACTCGGCGGCCACCTCAACGCATCGCCGTCCGGCATGAGTTCGATGCCGGGAATGCGTGACATGGCCGGGATGGCGAACATGCCGGGTATGCCTGGCGGACACGGTGCCTCGGCGGCACATGCCGCGGCGTCGATGGGCATGTCCGGCATGGGCGCGATGTCGCACGGCTACGGCCTGGTCGGCATGGTGGCCGTCCACGTGCTGGCCGCCGCGCTCTGCGGTGTCTGGCTGGCCTATGGGGAGCGTGCCGCGTTCCAGCTCGGCCGGGCGGTCGCCGTCCGGCTGTTCTCGCCGCTCGTGCTGCTGCTGTGGACGCCGCCGACGGCGCTTCGGCCGTTGCCGCGATGCGGCGGGACGCGGGCGCGCAGGCGTGCCCGGTCGCTGCTGCTCGCCCACGCCATCGTCTCCAGGGGGCCGCCGCGGGCGGCGGTCGTGCTGCCCGCCTGACGTCCCTCCTCGCTTTCCGGC
>NZ_JAINVZ010000080.1 GCF_019890615.1 Streptantibioticus parmotrematis
GCGCGGACTTCGTCGGATGCCCGATCAGGAACACCGTGTCCGGATCCAGATCCGGCACGATCGCCCCCATCTGACCATTGCGCTCCACCCGGTCCGGACGGCAGTTGATCACCACACCCAACGGACGCCGGATCGCACCCAGCGTCTCCAGCTGCTGGACGTTCATCAACGTCGACTCCGGGTCATTGGCCGCGAAGACATTGGCGAACCGCAACTTCTTGCCCTCACCCGTCACATACCGCTCCACCGACAGCACACCAGGATCCGGCGGCGCCTCCCACATCCCCTTCATCGCCGTCGCCCTA
>NZ_JAINVZ010000081.1 GCF_019890615.1 Streptantibioticus parmotrematis
CCGGTGACATGAAGCGGACGCTCCCCGGGCACGGCGCTGGGCGACGTGCTCAGGACGGGCACGTCCGCGGGGGCGTTGACGACGCGGCTGAGGCGGGACCCCGGCCCGGTTCCACGGTCACAGGCCGCACGCGACGGCGCGGGAAGCCCGCGAGGGCGCCCGGCCGCGCGAGCGGAGGACGGACTCCGGTCCGGTCCACACCGTCGCGTCGGTACAAGCGGCGTCAGCCGCGCCGGAGGACCCCCG
>NZ_JAINVZ010000082.1 GCF_019890615.1 Streptantibioticus parmotrematis
ATCACCGGAAAGCGAAATGCGGAACGGTGAAAGCCCCGCTCCAGCAGGGGGCCGGATGTGAAGGCCGGAAACGGAATTCGGATCTGGTAAGGTTGGAAACACCGAAGGGAAAGCCCGGAGGGGCCTGTGAAAGGGCCTTGAAGGTAACTTCCGTTCCTTGAGAACTCAACAGCGTGCCAAAAGTCAACGCCAGATATGTTGATACCCCGTCTGTCCCGGTTTTCGGGATGGTCGA
>NZ_JAINVZ010000083.1 GCF_019890615.1 Streptantibioticus parmotrematis
GCGATGGACTTCGGCCGCATCACGCTCGACGAGGACCTGATCCTCTACCTGTTCGGCACCCCCGGACAGGACCGCTTCTGGTTCATGTGGGACGACCTCGTACGCGGCGCCATCGGCGCCGTCGTCCTCGTCGACACCCGCCGCCTCGCCGACTGCTTCCCCGCCGTCGACTACTTCGAGAACTCCGGCCTCCCCTTCGTCATCGCCCTCAACGGATTCGACGG
>NZ_JAINVZ010000009.1 GCF_019890615.1 Streptantibioticus parmotrematis
GCTGGGGGCGCCGCCCCCCCCGGCGGGGGGGTCCGGGCGCCCCGCCGCAGGGCGGCTACGGGCCGGGCGGATACCCGCCGGCCGGCCCTGGCGGCCCCGGTGGCTACGGACCGGGCGGCTACGGCTATGGCGGCTATCCGCCGCCTCCCCCGCCCCCGCCGGGCGGCGGCAAGGGCCCGAAGATCGCGGGGACGGTGGTCGGCGCGGTCGTGGTGCTGGCGATCGTCGGCGGCGCCCTCGCCTGGCTGGGCAGCGGCTCCGGCGACAACCAGGCGAGCGCGGGCGACTCACCCGCCCCGGCGACGAGCCCGTCCGGGAAGGACGTCCCGTACGTGAAGCTCGCGGCGGGCGACTGCTTCGACTCCCCCGGGCTCGACAGCAAGGTCACCGTGATTACCAGGCGCTCGTGCGACACGCCGCACTACGCGCAGGTGGTCTCGGACGAGAAGCTGACCGGGGTCATCTCCAGCCAGGAAGACCTGGAAACCAAGGCGTTCGCAGCGTGCGAGGCGGACCTCGACCGGCGGATGGAGTCCATATCCGGCGGCGGCGACTACTACCCCTACATCTTCTACCCCGCCCTGGTGACCTATCAGATGGGATACGAGGACACAGTGGCCTGCTCGCTGACCAAGAGCCACGGCAAGGACGGCAAGAAGCTCACCGCGCCGCTGCCGTGAGCCACCGCGCGCCGTGGCCGCCCGCGGCGGCGCCGTCGTAGGCTCGTGCCATGTCGACTCATGCGCGGCGTGAACGCCTGCTCCTCGCCGATCTGCTGGAGAGCGTCGGTCCCGGCGCCCCGACGCTCTGCGAGGGGTGGACGGCACGCGACCTCGCCGCCCACGTGGTGGTACGCGAGCGGCGCGGCGACGCCGCCGCCGGACTGGTCATCCCGCAGCTGGCGGCCCGGCTGGAGCGGATCCAGCAGGAGTTCGCGGAGCGCCCCTACGAGGAGCTGATCCGGCTGATCCGCACCGGACCGCCGAAGCTGTCGCCGTTCGCGCTCAAGCAGATCGACGAGGCGGCCAACAGCGTCGAGTTCTTCGTGCACACCGAGGACGTCCGCCGCGCGCAGCCCGACTGGACGGCCCGCGAGATCGACCCGGTCTTCTCCGACCTGCTGTGGAAGCGGCTGGAGAAGGCGGCCCGGGTGCTGGGCCGCAAGGCCCCGGTCGGCCTGGTGCTGCGGCGGCCCGACGGGCAGACCGCGGTCGCCCACCGGGGCACGCCGGTGGTGACGGCGACCGGCGAGCCCGCGGAGCTGACCCTGTTCGCCTTCGGCCGCCAGAGCGCCGCCCGGGTCGAGCTGGACGGCGAGCAGGAGGCCATCGGCAAGCTGGAGACCGCCAAGCAGCTCGGCATCTGAGCGGCCGCGACCGACGCGGCACGCGGCTCGCGCGGCAGAGCCCGGGCGGCACGGCCCGTGGACGGGCGGGGTCAGCGCACCGGGTGGCCCGCCTCCCGCAGGGTGCGCTTGACCTCGCCGATCCGCAGGTCCCCGAAGTGGAAGACGGAGGCCGCGAGCACCGCGTCGGCGCCCGCGTCGATCGCGGGCGGGAAGTGCGTCAGGGCCCCGGCGCCGCCGCTGGCGATGACGGGCACGGTGACGTGCTTGCGCACCGCCGCGATCATCTCGACGTCGTAGCCGTCCTTGGTGCCGTCCGCGTCCATCGAGTTGAGCAGGATCTCCCCGGCGCCCAGCTCGGCGGCGCGGTGCGCCCACTCCACCGCGTCGATCCCGGTGCCGCGCCGCCCGCCGTGCGTGGTGACCTCGTAGCCGGAGGGCGTGCCCGCGTCGGTGCGCCGGGCGTCCACCGACAGCACGAGCACCTGGCTGCCGAATCGTTCGGCGATCTCCCGGATCAGCTCGGGACGGGCGATGGCCGCGGTGTTGACGCCCACCTTGTCGGCGCCCGCCCGCAGCAGCCGGTCGACGTCCTCCGCGGTGCGCACCCCGCCGCCCACGGTGAGCGGGATGAAGACCTGCTCGGCGGTGCGCCGGACCACGTCGTAGGTGGTCTCGCGGTCGGCGGAGGAGGCGGTGATGTCCAGGAAGGTCAGCTCGTCGGCGCCCTCGGCGTCGTAGACCCTGGCCATCTCGACGGGGTCGCCCGCGTCCCGCAGGTTCTTGAAGTTGACGCCCTTGACGACGCGGCCGCCGGCCACGTCGAGGCAGGGGATGACCCGGACGGCCAGGCTCACGGGGTGTCTCCTCGGAAGGCTTCGATCTCCACCTCGACCAGCACCCGGGAGTCGACGAAGCCGGAGACCACGACCATGGTCGCGACCGGCCGCACGGCGTCGAACAGCTCCTTGTGGGCGCGGCCGACGTCCTCCACGTCCCGGGCGTGGGTGAGGTACATGCGGGTCCTGACGACGTGGCCGGCGTCCAGGCCGAACTGCCCCAGCGACTCCAGCGCGTTGCCGAAGGCGATCTTGGTCTGGAGGTACGGGTCGCCCTCGCCCTGGAGCACCCCGTCGGTGAGCGGCATCGTGCCGGCCACCAGGACCCGGTCGCCGACCTCGACGGCGCGGGCGAAGCCGATCCGCTCCTCCCACGGACTGTCGCTCTGCACGCGCCGCACTGCGGGGGTATCGGTCATCGGGACACTGCCTCCAACGCCTCTTCGAGGGTGAACGCCCTGGCGTAGAGGGCTTTGCCCACGATGGCGCCCTCCACACCCTGCGGCACGAGACCGGCGATCGCCCGCAGGTCGTCCAGGGACGAGACGCCGCCGGAGGCGACGACCGGCTTGTCGGTGGCCGCGCACACGTCGCGCAGCAGCTCCAGGTTGGGCCCGGCCAGGGTGCCGTCCTTGGCGATGTCGGTGACCACGTAGCGGGCGCAGCCCTCGGAGTCCAGGCGGGCCAGCGTCTCGTACAGGTCGCCGCCGTCGCGGGTCCAGCCCCGGCCGCGCAGCGTGGTGCCGCGCACGTCGAGGCCGACCGCGATCTTGTCTCCGTGGGTGGCGATGACCTTGGCGACCCACTCGGGGCTCTCCAGGGCGGCGGTGCCGAGGTTCACCCGGGTGCAGCCGGTGGCCAGCGCCGCCGCGAGGCTGTCGTCGTCGCGGATGCCGCCGGACAGCTCGACCTTGATGTCCATCGTGCGGGCGACCTCGGCGATCCGCTCGCGGTTGTCGCCGGTGCCGAAGGCGGCGTCCAGGTCGACCAGGTGCAGCCACTCGGCGCCCGCCCGCTGCCAGGCCAGCGCCGCGCTCAGCGGGTCGCCGTAGGAGGTCTCGGAGCCGGATTCGCCGTGCACGAGCCGTACGGCCTGGCCGTCGCGGACGTCGACGGCGGGGAGGAGTTCGAGGCGGGTCATGTCTGCGGATGTCCTAGGGGTGTCGAGCGAGGTGCCGAACGGGGGTGCCGGACCGGAGTCGAAGGGGGAAGGAGTGGTGGACGACGGGCTCAGAGCGTGCCGACCCAGTTGGCCAGCAGCTTCGCGCCCGCGTCGCCGGACTTCTCGGGATGGAACTGGGTGGCCCACAGCGGCCCGTTCTCCACGGCGGCGACGAACGGCTCGCCGTGCGTGGACCAGGTGACGCGGGGGGCGCGGATCTTGTCGCTGGTGACGTGCAGTTCCCACGCGCGGACCCCGTAGGAGTGCACGAAGTAGTAGTGCTCGTCCGCGTCGGTCCCGGCGAACAGCACGGAGTCGTCCGGCGCCTGGACGGTGTTCCAGCCCATGTGCGGCACGACGGGGGCGCGCAGCGGCTCGACGGTGCCGGGCCACTCGTCGCAGCCTTCCGTCTCCACGCCGTGTTCCACGCCGCGGGCGAAGAGGATCTGCATGCCGACGCAGATGCCCATCACCGGGCGCCCGCCGGACAGCCTGCGGTCGATGATCCAGTCGCCGCGTGCGGCCCGCAGCCCGGTCATGCAGGCGGCGAACGCGCCGACCCCGGGGACCAGCAGCCCGTCCGCGGCCATGGCGGTGTCGTAGTCCGAGGTGATCTCGACGTCCGCGCCGACCCGGGCCAGGGCCCGCTGCGCGGACCGGATGTTGCCGAAGCCGTAGTCGAAGACGACCACGCGCTTGCTCATCTGGGGTCCCTTCGGTGTGCCGGTGGCGCTACAGCCGCATCAGGCCGGCGGCCAGTGACATCGCCGAGCCGATGGCGACCAGCGTGATCATGCTCTTGGACATCTTCTGCTTCCAGAAGGAGTAGACGCCACCGGCCAGGAAGAGTCCCAGCAGGATGAAGAGCGTGGCTCCCTTGCTCATTTACAGCGCACCCTTGGTCGAAGGAATACCGGTCTGCCGCGGGTCGATCTCCGAGGCGTAGCGCAGTGCCCGGGCGAGCGCCTTGAACTGGCACTCGACGATGTGGTGGGCGTTGCGTCCATACGGTACGTGGACGTGCAGGGCGATCTGTGCCTGGGCCACGAAGGACTCCAGGATGTGCCGGGTCATGGTGGTGTCGTACGAGCCGATCATCGGGGCCATGCCCTCGGGCTCGGTGTGCACCAGGTAGGGGCGGCCGGACAGGTCGACGGTCACCTGGGCCAGCGACTCGTCCAGCGGAACGGAGGCGTTGGCGAAGCGGACGATGCCGCGCTTGTCGCCGAGCGCCTGCCGGAAGGCGGCGCCGAGGGCGAGCGCGGTGTCCTCTATGGTGTGGTGGCTGTCGATGTGCAGGTCGCCGTCGGTCTTGACGGTCAGGTCGAACAGACCGTGGCGGCCGAGCTGGTCGAGCATGTGGTCGTAGAAGCCGACGCCCGTCGAGACGTCGACTGTGCCGGTGCCGTCGAGGTTGATCTCGACGACGACGGAGGTCTCCTTGGTGCTGCGTTCCACGCGTCCGACGCGGCTCATCGTGCTCACTGCCCCTTCTTGAGTTCGCGCACCGCTTCCAGGAACGCGTCGTTCTCGGCCGGAGTGCCCGCGGTGACCCGCAGGCGGCCCGGTACGCCGTTGTCCCGTACCAGCACACCGCGCTCCAGCAGGCCCTGCCAGGCGGCGTGCGCGTCCTCGAAGCGGCCGAACTGCACGAAGTTGGCGTCCGAGTCGGTCACCTCGCAGCCCAGCGCGCGCAGCTCGGTCACGATGCGGTCGCGTTCGGCCTTGAGCTGCTCGACGTACCCCAGCAGGGTATCGGTGTGCTCCAGCGCGGCGAGCGCGGTGGCCTGGGTGACCGCCGACAGGTGGTACGGCAGTCGCACCAGTTGCACGGCGTCCACCACGGCCGGGTCGGCGGCCAGGTAGCCCAGGCGCAGGCCGGCGGCGCCGAACGCCTTGGACATGGTGCGGGAGACCACGAGGTGGGGGCGGCCCTCGATCAGCGGCAGCAGCGAGGGGCGGTGCGAGAACTCGCCGTACGCCTCGTCCACCACGACCAGGGACGGCCGGGCGGCCTGCGCGGCCTCGTACAGCGCGAGGACGGTGTCGGCGTCGACGGCGGTGCCGGTGGGGTTGTTGGGCGAGCAGACGAAGACCACCTCGGGCCGCCGCTCGGCGATGGCCTCGGTGGCGGCCGCCACGTCGATGGTGAAGTCCTCGTTGCGTGGGCCGGAGATCCAGCCGGTGCCGGTGCCGCGTGAGATCAGGGCGTGCATCGAGTACGAGGGCTCGAAGCCGATCGCGGTGCGCCCGGGGCCGCCGAAGGCCTGGAGCAGCTGCTGGATGACCTCGTTGGACCCGTTGGCGGCCCACACCTGCGCGGTCGTGACGGGGTGGCCCGCGGTGCGGGTGAGGTACGCGGCGAGGGCGGTGCGCAGCTCGATCGCGTCGCGGTCCGGGTAGCGGTTGAGCTGCCGGGCGGCGTCGGTGACCCGCTCGGCGATCCGCTGGACCAGCGCCTCGGGCAGCGGGTACGGGTTCTCGTTGGTGTTGAGCCGGACCGGCACGTCGAGCTGCGGAGCGCCGTACGGTGACTGGCCGCGCAGTTCGTCCCGGATGGGCAGGTCGTCGATCCGGGTCACGAAGTGGGCACCTTCCACCCGAAGCGTGCCTTCAAAGCGGCCCCGTGCGCGGGCAGGTCCTCGGCCTCGGCGAGCGTGACCACGTGGTGGGCGACCTCGGCGAGCGCGTCGCGGGTGTAGTCCACGACGTGGATGCCGCGCAGGAAGGACTGCACGGACAGGCCGGAGGAGTGGCAGGCGCAGCCGCCGGTGGGCAGCACGTGGTTGGAGCCCGCGCAGTAGTCGCCGAGTGAGACCGGGGCCCAGGCGCCGACGAAGACGGCGCCCGCGTTGCGCACCCGGGCGGCGACGGCGGCGGCGTCCTCGGTCTGGATCTCCAGGTGCTCCGCCGCGTAGGCGTCGACCACGGTCAGGCCCTGGTCGAGGGTGTCGACCAGCACGATCGCGGACTGCCGTCCGGCCAGCGCCTCGGTGATCCGCTCGGTGTGCTTGGTGGCGGCGGTCTGCCGCTTCAGCTCGGTCTCGACCTGCTCGGCCAGCTCGACGGAGGTGGTGACCAGGACGGCGGCGGCCAGCGTGTCGTGCTCGGCCTGGCTGATCAGGTCGGCGGCGACGTGCGCGGGGTCGGCGGTGGCGTCGGCGAGGATCGCGATCTCGGTGGGTCCGGCCTCGGCGTCGATGCCGATGCGGCCCTTGAGCAGGCGCTTGGCCGCCGCCACCCAGATGTTGCCGGGTCCGGTGACCAGCTGGACGGGACGGCATTCGGCGGTGCCGTACGCGAACATCGCGACCGCCTGCGCGCCACCGGCCGCGTACACCTCGTCCACGCCGAGCAGGGCGCAGGCGGCGAGGATCGTGGGGTGCGGCAGGCCGCCGTAGTCGGCCTGCGGCGGGGAGGCGACGGCCAGCGAGGCGACGCCCGCCTCCTGCGCGGGCACGACGTTCATCACGACGGACGACGGGTAGACCGCGCGGCCGCCGGGCACGTACAGCCCGACCCGCTCGACCGGCACCCAGCGCTCGGTGACCGTGCCGCCGGGGACGACGTGGGTCGTGTGGTCGGAGCGGCGCTGCTCGCCGTGGACCAGCCGGGCGCGCCGGATCGACTCCTCCAGGGCGGCGCGTACGGCCGGATCCAGCCCGTCCAGCGCCTCCTTCAGCGCGGTCCCGGGCACCCGGACCCGGTCGATCCGCACGCCGTCGAACCGCTGCGCGTAGTCGATCAGCGCCGCGGTGCCGCGATGCCGCACGTCGTCGCAGATCGGCCGCACCTTCTCCAGGGCGGCCTCGACGTCGAGTTCGGCTCGGGGCAGCAGGTCACGGTCGAACGCGCCGTCGCGAAGGCTGCTCGCGAAGGCGTCGCCGCGCAGGTCGATTCGGGAGATCACGGTCTCAAGTGTAGAGATGCCGCGCCGCGACCGGGGTCGGCCTCCACTGGGTGAGACGCGTGGTGTGCTCCGTACGGCCCGTCCGGAGGTGGCCGGTTTCGGCCATCCGGGGCGGCGCGGACGCGTCGCGCGGTCTAGCGTGCGGTCCCGGCGATCACCCACGATCGTGCGATCACCGTACGGAACGATCGGCTGACGAAGCGATCACCGGACCCACGCGGGCGGCGGGAGCCGGGCCGCGAGGCGACCCGGCGGAGGGGACGCACGCCATGACCCAGGCAGCGCGAGCCGCGGCGCCGGAGGACCTCACGCCCACCGAGACCGCCGTGTGGACGGCGTTCCGGCGCGGCGACACCCACGATCTGCGCGAGGCGGGCGCGGAGGGCGAGGCGGGCGCGGGCTCCGGTCCCGCCGCCGTGGACGACCCGGCCCGGGCGGTGCGCGCCGAGGTGATCGCCCGGCTGCTGCTGGACGGGCCGCCCGCCGAGCCGGGCCGGGTCGCCGCGCTCAAGCTGTCCGGCGCCCTCGTCACCGGGCAGCTGAACCTCTCCGGCGGGCGGGTCCTGCCCTACGTGGAACTGCGCGACTGCCGCTTCGAGGCCCAGGTGCTGCTGCCGGAGTGCCGGTTCACCACCCTGCGGATGATCCGCTGCGCCGTCCCCCGGGTCGAGGCGGCCCGGGTGGCCACCTCGGGCGACCTGTGCCTGGCGCGCTGCGAGGTGCCCGGCGGCATCCGGCTGACCGACGCGAAGGTCGGCACCGACCTGCTGATCAGCGGCCTGGCCGTCGGCCGGGGTCGCAGCGGCCACTGCGTCGCCGCCGACGGGCTGACCGTCGCGCAGGACGTGGAGGCCGAACTGCTGCGCGCGGACGGCGAGTTCAGCCTGCGCAGTGCCCGCATCGGCGGACGGCTGTCGCTGCGCGGCAGCACGTTGCGCAATCCGCACGGCCGTTACGCGCTCAACGCCGCCCGGGTCACCGTCGAGCACACCCTCTACCTCAGTTCCGGCTACCTCAGCGGTCCGGCCGGCGGGGGCACTCCCCCGGCCGGGGTGCGCACCCGGCGGTTCGTGTGCGAGGGCGGGCTGCGGCTGGACGACGGGCGGTTCGGCAACGGGATCATCGCCGACCGGGCGAGTTTCCTGCTGGCCGGGGCCCAGGAGGTGTCGCTGCGCCGCGTCCAGACCCCGGAGCTGCGGCTGACCCTCCAGGAACCGCCGACCGGGCGGGTCTCGCTGGCCGGGGCGCGCGTCGGCACGCTCACCGACACCCCGGACAGCTGGCCGGGCGCGGGCGGCATCGACCTGGCCGGGTGCGTCTACGAGACGCTGTCGGCGCGCGGCCCCTTCCCGCTGGCGGCACGGCTGGCCTGGCTCGCCGACGCCACGCCCGAGTACAGCCCCGGCCCGTACGAGACGCTGGCGCAGTCGCTGCGGGCGGGCGGTGAGGACTCCGAGGCCCGCGAGGTGCTGCTGGCCAAGCAGCGCAGACGCCGCGAGACGCTGCCGCTGGCCGGGACGGTCTGGGGCTGGCTGCAGGACGTCACCGTCGGCTACGGCTACCGGCCCGGGCGGGCGGCGCTGTGGATGGCGGTGCTGTGGGCGCTGGGCACGGTGTACTTCGCCGCGCACCCGATCCCGACACCGGTGGACGAGCAGGCCTGGCCGCACTGGAACCCGCTGCTGTTCACCCTGGACCTGCTGCTGCCGGTGGTGGACCTCGGCCAGAGCAACGCGTGGCGGCTGACCGGCACCGGGCAGTGGGTGGCGGCGGTGCTCACGCTGCTGGGCTGGGTGCTGGCGTCCACCGTGGTGACCGGCGTGTCACGGCTGCTGCGCCGGGGCTGAGCCGTCCACCGCCTCGACCTGGTGGCGTGTCAGTCATGGACACGCCGTACCGCACGGTCGTTTTCTGTCGGGGAACGGTCATGCCGTGCGCGGCCTGCGCATAGGCTTGCCTGCTGTGACCAGCCGCCTTCCGCTCTTCCCGCTCGGCTCGGTGCTCTTCCCGGGCCTCGTGCTGCCGCTGACCATCTTCGAGGAGCGGTACCGCGCCCTCGCCCGGGACCTGCTCGCGCTGCCCGAGGACGCCCCGCGACGCTTCGGCGTGGTCGCGATCCGGGACGGCCAGGAGGTCGCGCCGACCGGCCCGGGCATACCGGACGGCGGCGCCGCGGCGGGTTTCGGGCCCGACCCGGCCCGGGCGTTCTACGAGGTGGGCTGCGTCGCCGACACCGCGTCGCTGCGGGAGAAGGACGACGGCGGCTACGAGCTGATGGCCACCGGCACCACCCGCTTCCGCCTGCTGTCGGTGGACGCCACGGGGCCGTACCTGATGGGCGAGGTCGAGTTCCTGGAGGAGACCGCCGGGCCGGGCGCGGGGCCGCTCGGCGCGGAGGTGGAGCGGGCGTTCCGCACCTACCAGAAGCAGTTGGCCGGGGCCCGCGAACGGACCCTGTCCGCCGCGCAGGAACTCCCCGACGACCCCGCGGTCCTCTCCTACCTGGTCGCCGCCGCCACGGTGGTCGAAGTGCCGGTCAGGCAGCGGCTGCTGGAGGCCGCCGACGCGGCGTCCCGGCTGCGCGAGGAACTGAAACTGCTGCGACTGGAGACCGCGGTGATCGGTAAGCTCCCGTCGCTGCCGGCCACCGAGCTGACCCGGCAGCCGACCAGCCACAACTGACCGCGGAGGCAGGCGCGATGGCGAAGAAGCGCAAGGAGGGCGGCGCCCCCGGTGCCGGGGGCACCCCGGCGACCGTGGCGCTCACCACCGCCGGGATCGGCTTCAGCACGCACGCGTACGAGCACGACCCGGCCTCCGCCTCCTACGGCGAGGAGGCCGCCGAGGCGCTGGGGGTCGGGGCCGAGCGGGTCTTCAAGACGCTGGTGGCCGAGGTGGACGGCGCGCTGACGGTGGCCGTCGTGCCGGTCGCCGGATCGCTGGACCTCAAGGCGCTCGCGTCGGCGGTCGGCGGCAAGCGCGCCGCGATGGCCGACCCGGCCGCGGCCGAACGCACGACCGGCTACGTGCGCGGCGGCATCTCACCGCTGGGCCAGCGCAAGCGGCTGCCCACCGTGGTCGACGCCTCGGCGCTGGAGCACCCGACCGTCTTCGTCTCCGCCGGGCGGCGCGGCCTGGAGGTCGAACTGCCCGGCGCCGACCTCGTGGCCCTGACCGGCGCGGTGGTCGCCCCGGTCAGCCGGGGCTGACGCCGGGCGGGCGACCGCCGCCGGGGGCTGGCGGCCGGAGCCGTCGGGGAGCACTCTGGCAGTAGGCGCCGCGGCGGACGCCTGGCGCCGTTCGAGGAGGCGACGACGCCATGTCGAAACGCACGCGCAAGCGCAAGTGGCGGGTGAAGAAGCACCGCCACCACGCCAACCACGGAAGCCGTCCCGCGTAGGGCGGCGCGCCGGCCCGGCGGTCAGTGCCGGGTCGGCCCCTGCGGGGTGCCAGGCCCCTGCGGGCTGGGGTCCTGTGGGCTGGGGTCCTGCGGTCCGACCGGGGCACCGGGGTCGTGCGGCTGCGGGCCCTGCGGCGCGCCCCACTCCTCCCAGTGCGGCACCGGCTGCGGGTCGTTGGGGGCGAACGCCGAGGTCAGAGCCAGGAAGACGGCCATCGAGGCGGCCGGCCAGGCCAGCAGCGCGCCCTTCGCCCGCAGCTCCAGCGGCGCGTAGAACGTCTTGTTGACGCCGACCGCCCTGGCGTGCGCGAGGCTGATCTTCGGCGGGCCGAACGACACGCCCATCCGCCAGGCCAGCAGCGAGCCCAGCACACCGCCCACGGCCAGGCCGATCACCACGGCGACGCCGCCGGTACGCCGCCACAGGAAGACGCCGAGCGCGGTCAGCGCGCCCATGCCCAGGCCCAGCAGCGTGAACCAGCCGTCCGCGCCCACGGCCTGCTCGCCCTCGGAGTCCTTGAGATAGACGTTGCTGCCGTCGAAGAAGACCGGCACCCGCGGCGCCAGCCACAGCCACAGCAGCCCGAGCACGACCCCGCACACGCCGACCGCGACGGCGGTGAGCACTCCCCGCAGCAGCTCCCGCCGGATCCGGACGGGCCCGGCGTCCTGGGAGGGCGGGTGGTGCGGTTCGTACGACGGCGTCAGCGGTGCGGTCACCCGCACATGGTGCCAGGTCCCCCTGTGCGAGGGGCGGCAGGGGCGGCCGTGGGGGTGTCCCCGGGTGCGCCCGCGCCCGTACGGGAGCCGACGCGCCCACGGGCATGTGCCTCAGCGTCCGTCCGCGCGACGCGGGCGGACCGCCTCAGCGCCGGTACGCGGCCCTGCGGTACGCCCAGGTCGCCGCGGCCAGCGAGACGACGCCGACGGCCCCGCAGACCGCCAGGTCGCCCAGCACCGCCGCCCAGTCCGTGCTCGCGCCGAAGGTGCGGGCGAACGCCTCCACGCCGTAGGTCGACGGCAGCGCGTCGCGCGCCCAGCCCAGCGGCCCGGCCAGGTGGCTCGGCGGCAGCACGCCCAGCAGCAGCGCCGCCGACATGCCCAACTGGCCGAAGAGCGTGGCGAGTTCCTGCCGTGGCGCGAGCAGCCCGAGGGCCGCGCCGAGTCCGGACAGCGCGGCGCCCGCCAGCGGCACGACCGCGAGCAGCACCCACAGGTTGGTCAGCGGCAGCCCGAACAGCACACACCCGAAGACGGCCGTCACCAGCGTCCCCGGCAGCGTGAACGAGGCGTACGCCGCCGCCGCGCCGAGCACCACGGAGGCGGGCGGCACCGGCAGCGTCGCGTAGTGGTCGAGGCCGCCGGAGGCACGCAGCTGGCCGAAGTACTGGGCCAGCAGGTTGAGCGCGACGAAGGCCACCACCAGCACGCTGGAGCCGGACACCACGGCCCGCGCGGACGGCGACCCGGCGTCCACCACCCCGCGCATGAGGATCATGATGCCGACGGACTGGAAGGTGGCCACGAACAGCAGCGGGATGCGCGCCACCCGGGCGCGGGAGAGCTGGGCGCGGTAGACCGCCGCCAGGGACGGCAGCAGCCGGGCGCTCGGCGCGAGCGCCAGGCCGCCGGAGAGTGGGCCCGCCGTCTCCTGCGCGCGCCGGGACGGCTCGGCCTGCGGGGTGACCCCGCGGTCGTCCGCGGTGGTCGCCGCTGACAGTGCGCTCACGCCTTGACCAGTCCTTTCTGGCGTCCGCCGAGGGCCAGGTAGACGTCCTCCAGGCTCGGGGTGGCGAGCGTGAAGTCGTCGAGCGCCGCGAAGGCGGGGCCCGAGGTGACCGAGGCGACGACCGCGCGGGCGCGTTCCTGCGGCAGCCGCAGGGTCCAGCGCCGCCCGGAGGTCTCGGCGGCGGCGCGCAGCTCGGGGATGCCGGGCAGGTCCAGCGGGGCCTCGTCGCGCCAGACCAGGTCGAGCCTGACCTCGTCGGAGACGATGGCCTTCAGTCCGGACGGCGTGTCGCAGGCGATGATCCGGCCGCGCTCCAGCACCGCGACCCGGTCGAGCACGGTCTCGGCCTCGATGACGTTGTGGGTGACCAGCAGCACGGTGGTGCCGTGTTCGGCGCGGCGGCGGTCGACGGCCGCCCAGACCGCGCGGCGGGCCACCGGGTCCATGCCGGTCGTCGGCTCGTCCAGCACCAGCATCGGCCGCTCCCCCACCAGCGCGGCGGCGAAGCAGGCCAGCCTGCGCTGCCCGCCGGAGAGCTTCTTCAGCGGGCGGCCGGCGATCTCGGTGAGGCCGAGTTCGTCGAGCACGGCGTCGCGTTCGGCGCGCGCGGCGCGGGCGGGCAGCCCGCGCAGGCGTCCGGTGGTCTCGGCGGCCAGCGCGACGGTCAGCTCGTCGAGCGCGGTCGACTCCTGACCGAGGTAGCCGATCAGCCGGGCGGCGCGCTCGGGGTGGGCGACCAGGTCGTGCCCGTACAGCTCGACGCGTCCGGCGTCCGGGCGCAGCAGGCCGGTCAGCTGCCGCACCAGGGTGGACTTGCCGGCGCCGTTGGGCCCGAGCAGGCCGAAGATCTCGCCCTGCCGCACGTCGAGGTCGATGTGGTCGTTGGCACGGACCTCGGGCGTGGCCGAGCCGCGGCCCCGCTTGCCGGGGTAGGTCTTGACCAGCCCGCGCACGGTCCACACCGCCGCGCGGGCGGGGTCGGCGGCCGTCTCGCCCTCCGCCTGTCGCGTGCCCGTACTCACCACGAGACTTGAGGGTACGCGCCGTTGGCCGGAACCCGTGCCTCGGCCCCGGCTTCCCGGGCCGGGCGGGCCTCCGGTGGACTCAGCCGGGCGAGCCCGGCGCGGACGACGGACCGGGGGCGCTCGGAGCGTGCTCGGCCACCGACCGGGCGTCCACCTCACGCCAGAAGCCCGCCCGGATGGCGTAACGGTCGTGTTCGTCGATCTGGTCGTCCTTGTGGGCGAGCAGGCCGAAGCGGGCCGCGTACCGCAGCAGCTCGCCGTCGATGCGGTGCGGGACGCGCGGGTACTCGGCGGACAGCGTGCGCAGCGCCGAGGTGTCGCTGAGCCGCTCGATCCAGCGGCGGGCGAAGACCTGGCCGACCTCGAAGGGGTCACCGCTGACCGTGGTGATGTCCTCCTCGCGGTCGGCCCAGCGCTGCTCCGCGGTGGTCAGCTGGGCCAGCGTGGGCAGCCCGGGGTCGGGGGCCTCGGCGGCCGGGCGCTCGACCCAGCCGCGCTCGGAGGACCAGCGCAGGGTGGCGGCGGGCGGTGGCGCGGGCGGACCCGGGTGCGTCGGATGACCGCCCGCCGGGCCCCGGCCGCCTGCGAGTCCGGCGAGGTCCTTCGGGGTGGGGACGCCCGAGCGGGCCGGGGCGTCCTCGTCGGCCCGTTCGGGCGCGTGGCCGTTCTTGGCGGGTGCCGCCTCGTCGGCGGGGACGGGCTTGGGCGTGGCCGTGGGCAGCGCGGACTCCGGCAGCGGGGCGGAGAGGATCGCGGCGATCTCCGGGCGCGGCGGCTGCGGCGCGCAGGGGCCGACCGCGTCACGGGGCTGGACCGCCCGGGTGATCCACTCGCGGTCCAGCACCCTGCGTTCGTCGGCCTCGGCGACCAGGTCCTCGGACTGGTTGTAGTCGCCGTCGGCGGCCTGAATGGCCCACAGGTGGACGGCGACGCCGTGTTCCTTGGCGGACATCATGCCGGGCAGCAGGTCGCCGTCGCCGGTCACCAGGACGACGTCGGAGCAGGCGCGGTTGCGGGCGAGCTCGGACAGCTCGGCGTGCATCGCGGCGTCCACACCCTTCTGCGCCCAGCGGCCGTCCGTCCGGGTGAGGGCGCCGAGCCGGACGGTGACCCGGGGCATCACGCGCAGGCGGCGGTGTTCCGGCTGCGGCACCCGGTCGGGCGCGCCGTCGAACCAGTAGATCCGCAGCAGCGGGCGGCCGGTCTCGCGTTCGGCGCGCTCGCGCAGGCCCCGGACGACGGCGGCGTGGTCCACGGTGATCCGGGACCGGGAGGGCTCTCCGGCCAGCAGGCTCGCGGCGGCGCCGAGCAGATAGCCGGCGTCCACGAGGACGACGCAGCGGTCCACGTTCCACCCTCTTTTCTACGTCCGGTCGCCCCCCGGCGGGTTGCCCTGAGTCTGCCCGACCGCGCGGGGGATATGAGCCCGAACTCGATCATCGGCGTGGCGGATTCGCAAGAGGCCCGGCAGCGACCGCCGTGAACCCACGCTTCGTTACGCCCTGTGAACGACCGAAATGCGTGTTTGGTTCCGCCGTGCCAGTCTGATCATCGCGTCCGGACAACGTCCCGGACACCTCACGGCCCATCGTCCGAGATCCCCCCTGGAGGAACGATCATGGGCAAGAACAAGAACCAGAACCCGAACCGCTCCCGCGAGAACAACGCCCCCGCGCGCGGCACCGCACCCGACGCGTCCACGCCGCACGAGTCGGCCACGGCCACCATGGACCCGGAGCGCAAGTCGCCGATGAGCAGCGGCATGAACCAGGAGATGTCCCACAAGCGGAAGAAGAAGTTCGGCCACAACTGACCGGACCCGCACGGCAGTCGCAGGGGGCGCGCCCACGTTCGGGCGCGCCCCTCGCGTGTGTCGGGGCCCGCGCGGCGGCCCCGGGACCGGCCCGGCCCGCGGCGTCAGCCCGCCTGGCTCGCCGTGCCCAGACAGGCCGGTCCCAGCAGGGCCTTGAGGTCGCCGAAGAGCGCCGGGTCGGGGGCCACCCGGTGGCGGTCCAGGCGCAGGACGGTGGTCTTGCGGGCGCCCTGGAGCCGGACACGGACCTCCGTGCTGCCGCGGTGGCTGTCGAGGACCTCGCCGAGGCGGGCGACCAGCGGCGGGGTGACCTTGACGGTGGGGATGGAGATGGTGACCGGCGCGTTGGTGCCCGCGTCGGTGAGGTCGGGGACCATCAGCTCCATGGCGACCAGCCGGGGCACGTCCTCGCGCTTGTCGAGACGTCCCTTGACCAGCACGACCGCGTCCTCGATCAGCTGGGTGGAGACCAGTTGGTAGGTGGCGGGGAAGAACATGCAGTCGATCGAGCCGCCCAGGTCCTCCACCGTGGCGATGGCCCACGCGTTGCCCTGCTTGGTCATCTTCCGTTGCAGGCCGGAGATGATGCCGCCGATGGTGACGATCGCGCCGTCCGGGTAGTCACCGCCGTTGAGCGAGGCGATGGCCGCGTCGGTCTTGTCGGACAGCACGTGCTCGATGCCGAAGAGCGGGTGGTCGGAGACGTACAGGCCGAGCATCTCCCGTTCCTGCGCGAGCAGGTAGGACTTGTCCCACTCGACGTCGGAGAACGTGATGTCGAGGCCGAAGCCCGGTTCGTCCTTGGCGTCGTCGTCTCCCATGCCGCCGAACAGGTCGAACTGGCCCTCCGCCTCCTTGCGCTTGACCTGCACCACGTTGTCGATCATCGACTCGTAGTGCTCGGTCAGGCCGCGCCGGGTGTGGCCCATCTCGGCGAACGCGCCCGCCTTGATGAGCGATTCGACGGTGCGCTTGTTGCAGACGACCGCCTCGACCTTGTCGAGGAAGTCGGGGAACGTGCTGTACTTCCCCTTCGACTTACGGCAGCGGATGATCGAGTCCACCACGTTCTGGCCGACGTTGCGCACGGCGGTCAGGCCGAAGAGGATCACGTCGTCGCCCTGGGCCGTGAAGTTGGCGTCCGACTCGTTGACGTTCGGCGGCAGCACCTTGATGCCCATGCGGCGGCACTCGTTGAGGTAGACCGCCGACTTGTCCTTGTCGTCGCGCACCGAGGTGAGCAGCGCCGCCATGTACTCGGCCGGGTAGTTGGCCTTGAGGTAGGCGGTCCAGTACGAGACGAGGCCGTACGCGGAGGAGTGCGCCTTGTTGAACGCGTAGCCGGCGAACGGGACCAGCACGTCCCACACCGCCTGGATCGCCTCGTCCGAGTAGCCCTTGTCGCGGGCGCCCTTCTGGAACGGGACGAACTCCTTGTCCAGGACCTCCTGCTTCTTCTTGCCCATCGCGCGGCGCAGCAGGTCGGCCTGGCCGAGCGAGTACCCGGCGAGCACCTGGGCGGCCTTCTGCACCTGCTCCTGGTAGACGATCAGGCCGTAGGTGATGCCGAGGACGTCCTTGAGCGGCTCCTCCAGCTCCGGGTGGATCGGGGTGATCTCCTGCTGGCCGTTCTTGCGCAGCGCGTAGTTGATGTGCGAGTTCATGCCCATCGGACCCGGCCGGTACAGGGCCGAGACCGCGGAGATGTCCTCGAAGTTGTCGGGCTTCATCATGCGCAGCAGCGAGCGCATCGGGCCGCCGTCGAACTGGAAGACGCCCAGCGTGTCGCCGCGGCCCAGCAGTTCGAAGGTCTTGGGGTCGTCCAGCGGCAGCGACAGCAGTTCCAGGTCGATGCCCTTGTTGGCCTTCACCAGCTTGACGGCGTCGTCCATGATCGTCAGGTTGCGCAGGCCCAGGAAATCCATCTTCAGCAGGCCGAGCGACTCGCAACTGGGGTAGTCCCACTGCGTGATGGTGACGCCGTCGGAGGCCCTGACCCAGACCGGGACGTGGTCGGTGATGGTCTCGCTGGACATGATCACGCCCGCCGCGTGCACACCCATCTGCCGCACCAGGCCCTCGACGCCGCGCGCGGTGTCGATGACCTTCTTCACGTCCGCCTCGTTCTCGTACATCCCGCGGACCTCGCCGGCCTCGCCGTAACGCGGGTGCTGCGGGTCGAGGATGCCGGACAGCGGGATGCCCTTGCCGAGGACGTCGGCGGGCATGGCCTTGGTGATGCGGTCGCCCATCGCGTACGGGTAGCCCAGCACGCGGGCGGAGTCCTTGATGGCGTTCTTCGCCTTGATGGTGCCGTACGTGCCGATCATGGCGACCTTGTCGGCGCCGTACTTCTCGGTCACGTAGCGGATCACCTCGGAGCGCCGGCGTTCGTCGAAGTCGATGTCGACGTCGGGCATGGAGACGCGCTCGGGGTTGAGGAACCGCTCGAAGATCAGGCCGTGGTCGATCGGGTCGAGGTCGGTGATGCCCATCGCGTACGCGACGATCGAGCCGGCCGCGGAGCCACGGCCGGGGCCCACCGCGATGCCGTTGTTCTTGGCCCACATGATGAAGTCGGCGACCACGAGGAAGTAGCCGGGGAACCCCATCTGGATGATGATGTCCATCTCGTAGTCCGCCTGCCGCTGGCGGTCCTCCGGGATGCCGCCCGGGTAGCGGCGGGCCATGCCGCGCTTGACCTCCTCGCGGAACCACGTGACCTCGGTGTACCCCTCGGGCACGTCGAAGCGCGGCATCAGGTTCTTCGACTCGAACCAGCCGTCGGTGTCGATCTGCTCGGCGACCAGCCGGGTGTTGGCGCACCCCTCCTGCCAGGCGTCGGAGGAGTCGACCGCGTACATCTCGTCGGCGGACTTCAGGTAGTAGCCGGTGCCGTCGAACTTGAAGCGGTCGGGGTCGGTGAGGTTCTTGCCGGTCTGGATGCACAGCAGCGCGTCGTGCGCGTCGGCCTCGTGGGCGTAGGTGTAGTGCGAGTCGTTGGTGACCAGCGGCTTGATGCCGAGCTTCTTGCCGATCTCCAGCAGGCCCTCGCGGACCCGGCGCTCGATCTCGATGCCGTGGTCCATCAGCTCCAGGAAGTAGCGGTCCTTGCCGAAGATGTCCTGGTACTCGGAGGCCGCCTTGATCGCCTCGTCGAAGTGGCCGAGCCGCAGCCGGGTCTGCACCTCGCCGGACGGGCAGCCGGTGGAGGCGATCAGGCCCTGCGACCACTGGGCGATGGTCTCCTTGTCCATCCGGGGCCACTTCTGCAGCCAGCCCTCCTTGTAGGCGTCCGAGGAGAGCCGGAAGAGGTTGTGCAGGCCGGTCCTGTCGGCCGCCCAGATGGTCTTGTGGGTGTAACCGCCGGAGCCGGAGATGTCGTCGCGCTTCTGGTGCGGCTGGCCCCACAGGACCTTGCGCTTGTTGCGCCGGGACTCGGGGGCGACGTACGCCTCGATGCCGATGATCGGCGTGACGTCCGCGGCCTTGGCCTGGTGGTAGAAGTCGTAGGCGCCGTGGAGGTTGCCGTGGTCGGTCATGGCGATGTGCGTCATGCCCATCTCCTGACACGCCTTGAACATGTCCTTCAGCCGCGCCGCCCCGTCCAGCAGGGAGTACTGGGTGTGGACGTGCAGGTGCGTGAAGGGCTTGGTCACGGTGCGCGAACCTCCGGGACGACAGTCGTCTGCTGAGGCTGGAAAGTCTATGCCCGGGGTCCGACAGCGCATGCCCCGCCGGGCGGAGAACGCGGGCTCTCCCACCGGGTCCGCACGGCACGCCCGCGGCCGTGGTTTCCGGTCGTTGCCGGACCTTTAGGCGACGCCTACAGCGGCTCGTGGCACACTCTGCCGCATGAGGGGCCGCATGGAGGCGAGAGCACAGTTCAGGACGGCGCGTGCCGCGCTGTTCGCCGCGCTGTGCACCACGCTGTCCTCCACGTCCCACGTGCTGCTCTCCCGGCTGCCGCTGCCGTGGACCACGGTGGGCCTGGTCTTCGCCGCCGTCTTCGCGATCGCGTACGCGCTGGCCGGGCGGGAACGCGGCTTCTGGCCGATCGTGGCGCTGCTGGTGCCGCTGGAACTGGCCGCCGACACGCTGTTCACCACCGGCCAGCGCACCTGCTACGGCCCGGCGGGCGGTCCGGTCACCGGTCCCCTGCGCTCGTTCGGCGCCGACCTGCTCTGCGACGGCGGCAGGATCGGCACGCCGCTGGCCGGCGGCACCCCGCTCACCGGTGGCACGGCGCTCGCCGATCCCGCGATGCCGTGGCTGCTGCTCGCGGCGCACATCGCGGTGGGGCTGCTGGCGTCGTGGTGGCTGCGGCGCGGGGAGGCCGCGTTGCAGCAACTGCTGCGCGCCACCGCCTCGTTCGCGTTCCGGCCGCTGGCCGCCGCGGTCGCGGTGCTGTGCGCCGCCCTGCCGCCCGCGATCCGCCCCCGTACCGCGCGTCGGCACGGCCGGGCGTGCGCGCCGGTCCTGCCACTGCTGCTGCACTCCGTCGTCCGGCGTGGTCCGCCGTTCGCCCTCGCGGCCTGACACCCGCCGCCGGGCCGCCCCACCGGGGCAACCGGATCACCGACCTTGACGACATCCTTGACGGAGAGAGCAGTCCACCATGAGCAAGAAGAACAACTGGGAGAACAAGTCCTCGGCCCGTGAGCGGCTGAAGGCGGAGCGCGCGCGGGAGGCGAAGCGGGCCAAGGTCCGCCGCCAGGTCTTCGCGGGCGTCGGCGTGGTCGCGGTGCTGGCCATCGCGGCGGGTGTCGCGGTCGCCGTCTCCAGCTCCGGCGGCGGCACGTCCAAGCCGTTCGTCCAGCCCGCCAACACCTCCGGCGCCAACGGCACCACCGTGATCTACGGCAACGCCTCGGCCAAGCACACCCTGCACCTGTACGAGGACCCGCGCTGCCCGATCTGCTCCGAGTTCGAGCAGCAGGACGGCCAGACCTACCTCAAGGGCGCCGACGCCGGCCAGTACAAGATCCAGTACACCTTCGGCACGTTCCTGGACAACAACGACGGCGGCACCGGCTCGATGCACGCCCTCAGCGCGCTGGGCGCGGCGCTGAACGTCAGCCCGCAGGCGTTCATCCAGTTCCACACCGCGCTGTACTCCAAGGCGAACCACCCGGACGAGACGACCGACAAGTTCAGCGACAACAGCTACCTGTTCAAGATCTCGAACGAGGTCCCGGCGCTGAAGAACAACGCCACGTTCCAGAAGAACGTCAAGGACGGCACGTACGACGCCTGGGCGAAGAAGATGTCCGACTCGTTCAACAGCAGCGGCGTGCAGGGCACCCCGAGCGCCAAGCTGGACGGCAAGGACTTCACGGTGGCGGGCAACAGCTTCGCCCCCACCGGGATCATCCCGGTCTCCCAGCTGACGCAGCAGCTCGACAAGGCGTTCGGCACCAAGTGACCGTCCGCCCGGTTCCGGCGGACGACGATCCGCCGGAACCGGTAGGGCCCGCCGGGGCGAACGCCCTGGCGGGCCCTTGGCGCCCTGGCAGGCCTTCGTGGCGCGCGGGCTACAGGTCGGCGAGGAAGGCCAGCGCCGTGGCCCAGGTGCGCTCCGCGGCCTCCCCGTCCCAGTCGGGCAGGTCGGGGTCGGTGTAGAGGTGGCCGGCGCCGCGGTAGCGGTGCACCTCGACGTCGGCCCCGGCCTTGCGCATCCGCAGGTACCAGGCGTTCAGCCAGTCGTCCGGCTCGAACGGGTCGGGCTCGGCCACGTGCAGCTGTACGGCGAGGTCGGTGGCGGCGTCGTCCGCGATGTCGGACGTGCCGTGCAGGAGCAGCAGGCCGCGGGCGTGCTCGTCGCCGAGGGCGAGGTTCTGGGCGATCGAGCCGCCGAGCGAGAAGCCCGCGTAGACCACGCCGCGCGCGGACAGCGGCGCCGCCGCGGTCACGGCCCGCCGCAGCAGTTCCTCCCGGCCGATCTCGTCCTTGAGCGCGGCGGCCTCGATGGCGTCCTGCGCCGTCCTGCCCTCGTACAGGTCGGGCACGACCACCTCGTGCCCGGCCGCCCGCAGCCGGTCCGCCGCCGCGTGCACCGCGGGCCGCAGCCCGTACCAGGAGTGCAGCAGCAGGATCGTCTCCGCCTCAGCCAACGTGTCTCACGCCTTTCCCGCGTCACCGGGGCGGCAGCCGCCCCGCACCAGCGTCCCATCGTGCCAGGCACCCGGCCCGGAACGCGCCGCCAGGCGCCCGCCCCGGAACGCCCCGAACACCCCGGATCGCCCCGGATCGCCCCGGATCGCCCCGGATCGCCCCGGCGGAGGCTCATCGCAGGCTGCGCACGTCGAGGTGGCGCAGCACCCGGTCGACGACCTCGGGGTCGAAGCCCGGCTCGTTGCGCGCGCCCAGCACCTCGTGGCGGGCGGCGGACATCATCTCCGCCTGCACGCGGCGCACGTGGTGCAGCCGCTTGGCCCTGCGGCGGGCCGCCTCGTGCCGCTCGGGGCGGCTCTCCGCCTCCATGTCGGGGCTGATGCGCAGGCCCAGGTCGTAGGCCCGGCGCAGCAGGGCCTCGGACATCTCCTCCGGAAGCTCCTCGGTCTCCTCGATCTCCCGCAGCCGCCGCCTGGCCGCCTTCGCCGCGCGCAGGGCGAGCCGCCGCTCCAGGTCGCGTTCGGCCGCCGAGTCGCCCTGCACGCCGAGCACCCTGACCAGCCACGGCAGGGTGAGTCCCTGGAGCACCAGGGTGGCCAGCACCACGCAGAACGCGACGAACAGGATCCCCTCGCGGCCGGGGAAGTCCCCGCCGCCGTCCACGGTGAGCGGGATGGCGAGCGCCAGCGCGACCGACGCCACGCCGCGCATCCCGGCCCACCACATGACGACGGTCTCGCGCCAGGTGGTCGGGATGTCCTCGTCCAGGTCACGTCTGCGGTGGAGTCTGCGGGCGAGCCACGCGGCGGGCAGCAGCCACGCCAGCCGGACGCCGACGACCACGCCGACCACGGCCGCCGCGCCGCCCAGCAGCCGGCCCGCGGCGCCCGCGGCGGTGCCGAAGACGGTGTGGAGCTCCAGGCCGATCAGGCCGAAGGCGGCGCCGGTCACCAGGGTGTCGACGATGGTCCAGAAGGTGCTGCCGGCCAGGCGCCCGGTCACGTCGTCGGCGTCGCCCATGTACTCCGACAGGTACAGCGCGGTGGTGAGCACCGCCAGCACCCCGGAGCCGTCCAGTTCCTCGGCGAGCGCGTAACTGGCGAACGGCACCAGCAGCGACAGGCCGACCTGCAAGGTGGCGTCGCCGACCAGCCGCATCAGCTTGTTGGCCAGCCATCCGAGCACCAGTCCTATGGCCATGGCGACGACGGCGGACAGCACCAGCGCCAGCACCGCGTGCGGCAGCGAGAACGAACCGGTCACGGCGGCGGCCACGGCCACGTGGTAGAGCACGATGGCCGTCACGTCGTTGAACAGCCCCTCGCCCTCCAGGATCGACACCATGCGGCGCGGCAGCCCCAGCCGGCCCGCGACCGCCGTGGCGGCCACCGGGTCGGGCGGGGCGACCAGCGCGCCGAGCGCCACGGCGGAGGCCATCGGCAGCCCCGGCACCACGGCGTGGGCGACGGCGGCGACGGCGGCCGTGGTGACGAAGACCAGGGCCACCGCCAGCAGCAGGATGGGCTTGACGTTGGCCGCGAACTGCCGCCAGGACGTGCGCTGCACGGACGCGTACAGCAGTGGCGGCAGCACCAGCGGCAGGATCAGGCCGGGCGGGATGTGCACGTTGGGCACGAACGGCAGCAGCGCCAGCACGCCGCCGAACAGCGTCATCAGCACCGGTGACGGCAGGCCCAGCCGGTCCCCCACCGGGACCATCACGATGGCCCCGAGCAGGAGGACGAGCAGAAGGGCGAACTGGTCCACGGCGCACGCTTCCCGGACAGGAGGATCTTGCTTCAGGTGCTACTCAGCGTGCCACGCGGCACTGACAATCAGTCACAGCCCGCGCAGCGCGCGGCGCATGGCGCGGTGCGGGATGCCGCTGCCCTCGTCGAACTCGGGGCCGTGCGCGGTGTAGCCGAGGCGCTCGTAGAAGCCGAGGGCGTGGGTCTGCGCCTCCAGGTAGACGTGGCCGAGGCCGAGCCGCCCCGCCTCCGCCTCGACGGCCCGCACCAGCGCGGCGCCGAGCCCGGTACCGCGCGCCTGACGGCCGACCGCGAGGCGGCCCAGCACGGCGGTGGCGTCGTCGTCCACGACCCCCGCGTACTTGCGGCGCGCCGGGGCTCCGTGCAGGAAGCGCACCGTGCCCAGCGGAGCCCCGTCCGGCCCGGTCGCCAGCAGGTGGACGGCGTGGGCGTCGTAGGCGTCCCACTCCTCGTCCTCGGGGATGCGCTGCTCGACGACGAAGACCTCACGGCGCACGGCGAAGCAGCCCGGCATGTCGCCCTCGCCGGCGACCCGGATGGCGTGCCCGGGCCGGGCCTCGCCGCTCACGCGCTCTCCGCGCGGACGGTCTCCAGCGCGTGGGCCAGGTCGTCCGGGTACCGGCTCGCGAACTCCACCCACCGTCCGTCCGCCGGGTGTTCGAAGCCCAGCCGCACCGCGTGCAGCCACTGCCGGGTCAGCCCCAGCCGCTTGGACAGCGTCGGGTCGGCGCCGTACGTGGTGTCGCCGACGCACGGGTGCCGGTGCGCCGACATGTGCACGCGGATCTGGTGGGTGCGGCCGGTCTCCAGCTTGATGTCCAGCAGCGAGGCGGCCCGGAACGCCTCGATCAGGTCGTAGTGCGTGACGCTGGGCTTGCCCTCGGCGACGACCGCCCACTTGTAGTCGTGGTTCGGGTGGCGGCCGATGGGCGCGTCGATGGTGCCGCTGAGCGGGTCGGGGTGACCCTGCACGAGGGCGTGGTAGCGCTTGTCGACGGTGCGCTCCCGGAACTGCTGCTTGAGCAGGGTGTACGCGCGCTCCGACTTGGCGACGACCATCAGGCCTGAGGTGCCCACGTCCAGCCGGTGCACGATGCCCTGGCGCTCGGCGGCGCCCGAGGTGGAGATGCGGTACCCGGCCGCGGCCAGGCCGCCGATCACCGTGGGGCCGTTCCAGCCGGGGCTGGGGTGCGCGGCCACGCCGACCGGCTTGACGACGACCACGACGTCCTCGTCGTCGTGGACGATCTCCATGCCCTCCACGGGCTCCGCGACGATCCGCACCGGCTCGGCGGGCGCGGGCATCTCGACCTCGAGCCACGCGCCGCCGTGCACCCGGTCGGACTTCCCGGCCTCGGCGCCGTCCACCCGGACCTTGCCGTCCGCGGCCAGCTCGGCCGCCTTGGTGCGGGAGAAGCCGAACATGCGGGCGAGGGCGGCGTCCAGGCGCTCGCCCTCCAGGCCGTCGGGCACGGGAAGGGTACGGATCTCGGGAAGGGTGCTCACCAGGTCGAGTATGCCGGAACCCGTGGCGCGGCTTTCCGCCGGTGCGGGCGGGCCTCCGTTTCGAGCGAGCGGTCCGGCGGACCCCGGGCGTCAGTCGCGGTGGACGGTGCCGTCCGGGTCGAGGCCGCGGGAGGACAGCAGCACGATCAGGATGCCGCCGCAGACGATCGCGGAGTCGGCGAGGTTGAAGACCGCGAAGTCCTTCGGGGCGATGAAGTCGACCACCGCGCCCCGGAAGACGCCCGGGGAGCGGAAGATCCGGTCGGTGAGGTTGCCCAGCGCGCCGCCGAGCAGCAGCCCGAGCGCGATCGCCCACGGCACGCTGTAGAGCCTGCGCGAGAGCCGGGTGATCACCACGATGACGATGAGCGCGATCAGCGTGAAGACGATCGTCATGCCCTGGCCGATGCCGAACGCGGCACCTGAGTTGCGGATCGCCTCCAGCTGGAGGTACTGGCCGAGGACCCGGATCGCGGAGTGGCCCTCCAGGTGCTGCACGACCAGCGTCTTGCTGATCAGGTCCAGCGCGTACGCGAGGGCGGCGACGCAGAACAGCACGAGGACCCGGCGCTTGCCGCGCGGCCCGGCCGCCCCGGAGGCGGGCGCGCCGGAACCGTCCGTGGCGGCCTCGGGCGTCCCGGCGGCCGCCTGCCCGGTCTCCCGGGAGGCGTCCGCGGTCCGCTCGCCCTCGCCGTCCGGCGCCTGATCGAAACCTGGCGTACCGATGGTGCGCTCCGCCTTCGTCACGTGAGTCCCTCAGCCTCGAATCCCGCGTCAGGAGCGTGCCTGACACGGACGAGCGTACGGCACGGGCTTGCGCTCGGTCAGCGGCGTTCGGTGCGCTGCTTGCACTCGACGCACAGCGTGGCGCGCGGGAACGCCTGCATCCTGGCCTTGCCGATCGGGTTGCCGCACGACTCGCACAGGCCGTACGTGCCGTTGCCCAGGCGTTCGAGGGCGTGCTCGGTCTGGGTGAGCATCTCGCGGGCGTTGTTGGCGAGCGCCATCTCGTGCTCGCGGGAGATGGTCTTGGTGCCGACGTCCGCCTGGTCGTCGCCCGCGCCGTCCCCGGAGTCGCGCATCAGGCCGGAGATCGCCTCCTCGGAGGCGTGGATCTCGGCGCGCAGCCGGACCGACTCGGCCAGCAGGTCGGTGCGGGCCTCGTCGACCTCCTCCGGCGTCCAGGGCTCCTCCCCCGGCCGGACGGCGAGCGCCCCGGGTTCCACGATGCCGGCCGCCTCGGCGGCCAGTCGTGCGGCGGGGAGCTGGGACGCGTCGGGCGCCGCCGTCTCGGTCACTGTCTTCTTCGCAACCACCGTCGTGGCTCCCGTCTTCTTCGCGGACGCGGACTTCTTCGCGGACGCCTTCTTGGTCTTGTTCGTGCTGGTCCCGGGCGTGGCGGCGGATTTCTTCGCCGAGGCGGTCTTCTTCGCCGGAACGGTCTTCTTCGCCGCCGTCGCCTTCTTGCCCGCGGCTTTCTTGGCGGTCGCCTTCTTGGCCGCGGTCACCTTCCTTGCCGTGCTCGCCTTGGTGCCGGCGGTCTTCTCGGCCGCCACCTTCTTGGCGGTGGCCTTCGTGGCCGTGGCCTTCGTGGCGGGCGCCTTCTTCGTGGCCGTCTTCGCCGTCGTGCGCGAGTCGGCGGCCTTCTTGGCCGCCGTCTTCTTCGCCGGCGCCTTCTTGGTGGCCGCCTTGGCCGCCGTCGTCCTCTTGCCCGCCTTGCCCGCGGTCTTCTTGCCTGCGGTCTTCGTCGTCGTACGGGAATCGGCTGACTTCTTGGCCGGAGCCTTCTTGGCCGCCGTCTTCTTGGCCGGAGCCGTCTTCTTCGCCTTGGCGGTCGTCCTGGCGGTGGATGACGACCTCTTCTCGGCGGTCCTCTTCACCACCATGGACACGACCCCTTCACGTATGACACATTGTGTGATCTTGCTCGCGAATCGTGCCGGAACGATAGATCGGCTCCTGACCCGCAGCAACGGGGCACGCCGCCCGACTAGCCCGCTCGGCAGGCACGTCTGCATCCGTTGTGCCCATCTCCCCGGCAGGTATGCCGGTACGACCAGGTAACACCCGTTAGCGCCGCACGGCACCGCTCCCGCCGCCCGGGAACCCCGCGCCCACCGCCGGGACCGCCACAAGACCGCCCCGGCGACGAGCGGGCGAATCCGTGGTCCCGCTCCCCGTACACTGGGCGCAGCGAAAGGCGTGGATGGGGACGAGTAGCGCCGCACGCAGCCATGAGCGAGCCGGGGACGGTGCGAGCCCGGAGGCGTGCGCGGTGTGAAGATCACCCCGGAGCCGTCGGAGGAAAGCCCGCGGGACGTGCGGCGGGCGAGTAGAACCGGCGTCGCGGCCCAACGAGAGGGCCGAAGGGAGCGTGCGGCGCGCCCGGCGGCCAAGGAGGGTGGTACCGCGGGAGCACCGCCGCGAGGCGGCCGGCTCTCGTCCCTCCGACGGAAGACGTGATGACGACGTGTCCGCCGGAGGACGAATCCGATGACGCAGTACCGCCAGGTCCCCGCCCAGGTAGACCTGCCCGCGCTGGAGCACGAGGTGCTCGCGTTCTGGCAGGAGAACAAGGTCTTCACCCGCTCGCTGGAGCAGAGCGAGGGCAGGCCGGAGTGGGTCTTCTACGAGGGCCCGCCGACCGCCAACGGCATGCCCGGCGCCCACCACATCGAGGCCCGCGTCTTCAAGGACGTCTTCCCGCGCTTCAAGACCATGCGCGGCCACCACGTGCCCCGCAAGGCGGGCTGGGACTGCCACGGCCTGCCGGTTGAGCTGGCGGTGGAGAAGGAGCTGGGCTTCACCGGCAAGCAGGACATCGAGAAGTACGGCATCGCCGAGTTCAACGCGAAGTGCCGCGAGTCGGTGACCCGGCACACCGACGCGTTCGCCGAGCTGACCCGCCGCATGGGCTACTGGGTGGACCTGGACAACGCGTACCGCACGATGGACCCGCAGTACGTGGAGTCGGTGTGGTGGTCGCTCAAGCAGATCTTCGACAAGGGACTGCTGGTCCAGGACTACCGGGTGGCGCCCTGGTGCCCGCGCGACGAGACCGGCCTGTCCGACCACGAGCTGGCGCAGGGCTACGAGACCGTGGTCGACCCGTCGGTCTACGTGCGGCTGCCGCTGACCTCGGGCCCGCTGGCGGGTGAGGCGTCGCTGCTGGTGTGGACGACCACCCCGTGGACGCTGGTGTCCAACACCGCCGTCGCCGCCCACCCGGACGTGACCTACGTGGTCGCCACCGACGGCACCGAGCGGCTGGTCGTCGCCGAACCCCTGCTGGAGAAGGCGCTCGGCGAGGGCTGGACGGCCACCGGGCAGTCGTTCACCGGCCGCGAGATGGAACGCTGGGCGTACCGCCGTCCGTTCGACCTGGTGGAGATCGACGGCGCGCACTTCGTCGTCAACGCCGAGTACGTCACCACCGAGGACGGCACCGGCCTGGTCCACCAGGCGCCCGCGTTCGGTGAGGACGACCTGAGGACCTGCCGCTCCTACGGCCTGCCGGTGGTCAACCCGGTGCGCCCGGACGGCACGTTCGACGCCGTGCTGCCGCTGGTCGGCGGGCAGTTCTTCAAGAAGGCCGACGAGACGCTGGTCGCCGACCTCGACGCGCGCGGCCTGCTCTTCCGCCACGTGCCGTACGAGCACAGCTACCCGCACTGCTGGCGCTGCCACACCGCGCTGCTCTACTACGCGCAGCCGTCGTGGTACATCCGCACCACGCAGATCAAGGACCGGCTGCTGCGGGAGAACGAGCGCACCAACTGGTTCCCGGAGTCGGTCAAGCACGGCCGCTTCGGCGACTGGCTGAACAACAACATCGACTGGGCGCTGTCCCGCAAGCGCTACTGGGGCACCCCGCTGCCGATCTGGCGCTGCGAGCAGGAGCACCTGACCTGCGTCGGTTCGCTGGCCGAGCTGTCGGAGCTCACCGGCCGCGACCTGTCGGGCCTCGACCCGCACCGCCCGTACATCGACGAGGTCACCTTCGCCTGCCCGCAGTGCGGCGAGACCGCGACGCGGGTCGACGAGGTGATCGACGCCTGGTACGACTCCGGCTCGATGCCGTTCGCGCAGTGGGGCTACCCGTACCGCAACAAGGAGGTGTTCGAGCGCACCTACCCGGCGCAGTTCATCTCCGAGGCCATCGACCAGACCCGCGGCTGGTTCTACACGCTGATGGCCGTCGGCACGCTGGTCTTCGACCGGTCGTCGTACGAGAACGTGGTGTGCCTCGGCCACATCCTCGCCGAGGACGGCCGCAAGATGTCCAAGCACCTGGGCAACATCCTGGAGCCGATCCCGCTGATGGACCAGCACGGCGCGGACGCGGTGCGGTGGTTCATGGCCGCGGGCGGTTCGCCGTGGGCCGCGCGGCGCGTCGGGCACGGCACCATCCAGGAGGTCGTGCGCAAGACGCTGCTGACCTACTGGAACACCGTGGCCTTCCAGGCGCTGTACGCGCGCACCTCCGGCTGGGCGCCGGGCGAGGCGGACCCGGCGCCGGCCGACCGGCCGCTGCTGGACCGGTGGCTGCTCGGCGAGCTGAACGCGCTGGTGCGGGACGTCACCGACGCGCTGGAGTCGTACGACACCCAGCGGGCGGGCAAGTTGCTGTCGTCGTTCGTGGACGACCTGTCCAACTGGTACGTGCGCCGCTCCCGGCGCCGCTTCTGGCAGGGCGACGCGGCGGCGCTGCGCACCCTGCACGAGGTCATCGAGACGGTGACCCGGCTGATGGCGCCGCTGGTGCCGTTCATCACCGAACGCGTCTGGCAGGACCTCGTGGTGCCGACGACGCCGGGCGCACCGGAGTCGGTGCACCTGGCGTCCTGGCCGGAGGCGGACGAGGCGGCGATCGACGCGGGGCTCTCGCAGCGGATGGCGCTGGTACGGCGGCTGGTCGAGCTGGGCCGGGCGACGCGGGCGGAATCGGGTGTCAAGACCCGGCAGCCGCTGTCGCGGGCGCTGGTCGCGGCGGCGGGCTTCGAGACGCTGGAGGAGGACCTGCGCGCGCAGATCACGGAGGAGCTGAACGTCTCCGCGCTCGCGTCGCTGTCCGAGGTCGGCGGTTCGCTGGTGGACACCACGGCCAAGGCCAACTTCCGTGCGCTGGGCCGCCGTTTCGGCAAGGGCACGCAGCCGGTCGCCAAGGCGATCGCGGACACGGACGCGGCGGCGCTGTCGCTGGCGCTGCGCGAGGGAACGGCGTCCGTGGTGGTCGACGGCGAGACGGTGCCGCTGTCCGCGGAGGAGGTCATCATCACCGAGACCCCGCGTGAGGGCTGGTCGGTGGCGTCCGACGCGGGTGCGACGGTCGCGCTCGACCTCCACGTCACGCCGGAGCTGCGACGCGCCGGGCTGGCCCGGGACGCGATCCGGCTCATCCAGGAGGCGCGCAAGAACAGCGGCCTGGACGTGGCGGACCGGATCGCGGTGCGGTGGACTGCGTCCGGCGACGAGTTGGCAGCGGCGCTCACGGAGCAGGGCGGGCTGGTCGCGGAGGAGGTCCTGGCGACGGACTTCGCCTCCGGCGAGGCGGACGCCACGTACGGCGAGCCTTTCGTCGACGAGCCGTTGGGCCTGACCTTCCGCCTCCGCAAGCAGTGACGCTGCCGTCGGCCTGAGCGTGCTGCGGGGGCGGTCGGACCGCCCCCGCAGCACGTGCGGCCTTTTGGTTTCCGAGTGCGGGGGCTGGGACGGGTTCGGCACCGCCGATCACCACCGCTGTGGTCGCTCACCGTCGCGGCGGAGAAAAGATGATGGGTGCGGCGGCGGCAGCCAACATCTTTCCGCCGCGACGGCGAGCAACCCCATCGGCGTGGAGCGGCGGTGCCGAACTCGGCTCAGCCCCCACTCCGAACAACCCTCCGCAGACACAAAAAGGGCCGGGCCCCGGGGAGCAAGTCCCTGGGGCCCGGCCCTACATACCTGGTCGGCTACGGCCTCGGTCAGTTGTCGTCCTCGTCGATGAGGAAACCGCGCATCGGGGTCGGCGCCTGCTGCAAGGGCTGCGGGCCCTGCGGGCGGACCGGTGCCATCGGCTGGGTCATCGCGGGGGACATCTGCTGCTGGCCACCGTACGTCTGGTTGCCGCCGCCCATCTGCTGGCCGCCGTACGTCTGGTTGCCGCCCGTGGAGTGGCCCATCGCGCCGGCCGCCGCCATGCCGCTGCCCATCGAGCCGCCCATCGTGCCGCCGCCCATGGAGGACGAGGACGGGAGCGACGCGGCCGCCGGGGTGCGCGGCGGGGCGAGCGAGTCGTCCGCCTGGTTCTCCAGCTGACGCAGCTGGCTCTCCAGGTAGGACTTCAGACGGGTGCGGTACTCGCGCTCGAAGCCGCGCAGGTCCTCGACCTTGCGCTCCAGCGTGGCGCGCGCGGACTCCAGGGAGCCCATCGCCACGCGGTGCTTCTCCTGCGCGTCCCGCTCCAGCGCGTCGGCCTTGGCGCGGGCGTCCCGCTCCAGGCCCTCGGCGCGGCTGCGGGCCTCGCCGACGATCTTGTTGGCCTCGGAACGGGCCTCCGCGATCGCCTGGTCCGCGGTCTGCTGCGCGAGCGACAGGACGCGGGCGGCACTGTCACCGCCGGGACCCTGCTGCTGCATGGGGTGGCCACCGGGCTGCTGCATCGGGTGACCCTGCCCCATCGGGCCCGGGCCCATCGGACCCTGTCCCATCGGCCCGGGGCCCATGGGACCCTGCGGGCCGTGCTGGCCGCTCGGCCCGGCCGGCAGCTGGGGTGCGCCGGGCAGCTGGGGCGGTCCGCCCATCTGCTGCTGGTGCTGCTGGTGCTGCTGGCCCGGCGGCACCGGCTGCGGTCCGGATATGGCGGCGGGCACGGGGGCGCCGGGCCGCTCCTGCTGCTCCGGCTTGCGCATGCCCTGCTGCTGGTTCTGCGCGGCGGCACGGGTGGCCGCGGCGAGTTTGGCCCGCAGGTCCTCGTTCTCCCGCAGGAGCCTGGTCAGCTCTCCTTCGACCTCATCGAGGAAGGCGTCGACCTCATCCTCGTCATAGCCTTCTCGGAGGCGGACGGTCGTGAACTGCTTGTTACGAACGTCCTCGGGGGTCAGCGGCATCTCTTCACCTCAACGTGATCGTCGGCAATCGGCAAGACCGTATCGTTCACAGCCTGGCCACGACGGAGATCAGGATGTAGACGATGATCATCAGTACGAAGAAGGACAGGTCGAGCGCCACGCCCCCGAGACGCAGCGGCGGGATGAACCGCCGCAGAAGCTTGAGTGGCGGATCGGTGACAGTGTAGGTGGCTTCGAGTACGACCACCATGGCCTTGCCAGGACGCCACGATCGGGCGAACTGGAAGACGTAGTCCATCACCAGCCGGAAGATCAGCACGATCAGGAAGCACATCAACGCGATGTAGAGCACCTGTAGTGCGATGTTCACCGCGCTTCCCTCTCCCCTGGTCTCCGCCGGCCCTGTCGGTCCGGTTCCTCGCGCTCGTCGTCTCAGCTCTGGTTGAAGAATCCACCCTCGGCGATCCGGGCTTTGTCCTCCGCCGTGACATCGACGTTAGCAGGAGACAGCAGGAACACCTTCTGGGTCACCCGCTCGATGCTGCCGTGCAGACCGAAGACCAGGCCGGCGGCGAAGTCGACCAGACGCTTGGCGTCGGTGTCGTCCATCTCCGTCAAGTTCATGATCACCGGGGTGCTCTCCCGGAAGTGTTCCCCGATCGTACGGGCTTCGTTGTACGTGCGAGGGTGGAGCGTCGTGATCCGGTACGGCTCCCGCTCCGACACGACCTTGGGCATGATCACCGGTGCGTTCTTCTCCAGAGTGCGGCGTTCAGGTGTGATGGATGCCACTGGGGCGATCCGTGGTTCCCGGGGTGCCGGCGCGTGCACGACGCGGGGCGGTTCCTCCTGCGGCGGCTGGTGTTGCTGCCGAACGGCCCGCTCCGGTTCCGGTTCGGGCTCGAACTCGTCGTCGGGGTCGAACCCCGGGCCGTCGTACCCATCGTCCTCCACGAGGCCGAGGTAGACCGCCATCTTGCGCATCGCGCCGGCCATGCTCTACGTCCTCCGCTCTGTGGTGGATCGGCACCGTCACCAGGTGAGGGGGATCCACTGGGCCAGCTCCGCGAACTGACGGAGCATGACCATATTTTCTGCTGTGGTCCGACTTCTTGGTGACGTTACCGGAGCCCGGGACGGACTCCGAGTACCGCAGTACCGACGCGTACATGTGTCGCACCGGCCGCCACGGCGTGCTCGAGGTCCGAACTCATCCCCGCCGACACCATCGTCGCAGCCGGATGCGTCTCGCGCAGGGCGGACGCGATTTCCCTCATCCGATCGAATGCAGCCCGCGGTTCTCCCGCATACCGGCCGGTCAGCGGGGCCACGGTCATCACCCCCTCGATCCGCAGGCCGTCGGCGGCGGCGACCGCGTCGGCCAGCTCCGCGACATCCTCCGGCGCGGCGCCTCCCCGGCTGCCCACGGACCCTGACGGGGCGTCGAGCGCGACCTGCACCAGGCAGCCGACCTCCCGGCCGGTCCGCACGGCCGCGTCGGACAGAGCGGACACAAGCCGCGAACGGTCGACGGAGTGGACGAAGTCGGCGTAACGCACCACGGAACGCGCCTTGTTGGTCTGCAACTGACCCACGAAGTGCCAGGTCAGTCCCGCCTCCGTGCAGTCGGCGGCCTTCTGCGCTGCCTCCTGGTCGCGGTTCTCGGCGACCTGGGTGACGCCTAGTTCCGCGAGAAACCTCACATCGCTCGCCGGGTAGGTCTTGGTGACCACGATGAGGGTCACCTCGTCCCGGGGGCGTCCGGCGGCGGCGCAGGCGGCGGCGATGCGGTCCTCGACGCGTGCCAGGTTCGCGGCCAGTTGGGCCTTTCTGTCCGTGATGTCACCGTCGTTCATGGTCGCTCACCGTCGTTCGGGGTGGCCGGCTCGGGCCGCCCGTCGTCCAGCCAGACGTAGGAGGCGAGCCGGCCGGTGGCGCGGTCCCTCCGGTACGAGAAGTGGTCGGCCGATTCGAGGGTGCAGATATGGGATTTCTCACGCATCCCCACCCCGAGCCGGGCGAGTTGGGCGTGGACCCCGGCGCAGACGTCCACCGCGGGCGTCCCCCAGGAGGTCTCGGCCCGCGCGGCCGGCTCGGCGTCCGCGACCTCGTCGCGCATCGTGGCCGGGACCTCGTAGCAGGAGCCGCAGACGGAGGGCCCGGTGAACGCGGTGATCCGCTCCGGGCTCGCCCCCAGCCGGACCATCTCCGCGACCGCGGCCGGCACGACGCCCGCGACCATTCCGGGGCGGCCGGCGTGTGCGGCGGCGACCACCCCGGCGTGCGGGTCGGCGAGCAGGACCGGTACGCAGTCCGCGGTGAGGACGGCGAGGGCCAGACCGCGGCGGGCGGTGACGATGGCGTCGACCGCGGGGACCGGGTCGTCCCCCCAGGGGGCGTCGATCGCGGCGACGTCGTTGCCGTGCACCTGGTTCATCCAGACGACGGCGGCCGGGTCGAGTCCCAGCGCCCGGGCGGCGAGCCCCCGGTTGGCCAGCACGGCCGTCGGGTCGTCGCCCACCGCGCCGCCGAGGTTCAGCTGCTCGTACGGAGCGGCGCTCACCCCGCCCCACCGGTCGGTGAAAGCGAAGTGGGCGCCGCCCGTGTACGTGTGGAGGCCTATCACTTCAGGAAGTCGGGGACGTCCAGCTCTTCGGCCTGGGTGTCGGTGTAGGGCCGGGCCGGGGGGACCTGGGGCGTGACCGGGGTGCCGCCGCTCGGCGTCTCGGTCGCGCCGGACGCGGGCTCCGGCTGCTCCTCGCGCGTCTCGCCGGACTCGCGGGGGGCGACGCTGCCCAGGCCGCTGAAGGCCGGACGCGGCGACTCGGTGGACTGGCTGCCGACCCGCGGCGCGCCCGACGCGCTGGTGGAGGACCCCGCGTTCTCGTCCCGGGAGCCGTAGGAACCGAGGACCTTGTCGCGGTTCTTGGTGGGCGGCTGGCCGCCGTCGAACCCGGCCGCGATGACGGTGACCCGGACCTCGTCGCCGAGCGCGTCGTCGATGACGGCACCGAAGATGATGTTGGCCTCGGGGTGGGCGGCCTCGCTGACCAGCTGGGCGGACTCGTTGATCTCGAACAGGCCGAGGTCGGAGCCGCCGGAGATGGACAGCAGCACGCCGCGGGCGCCGTCGATGGACGCCTCCAGCAGCGGAGAGGAGATCGCCATCTCGGCGGCGGCCACCGCGCGGTCGTCGCCGCGTGCCGAACCGATGCCCATCAGCGCCGAACCGGCCTCGGACATCACGGACTTGACGTCGGCGAAGTCCAGGTTGATCAGGCCCGGGGTGGTGATCAGGTCGGTGATGCCCTGGACACCGGAGAGCAGCACCTGGTCTGCGGACTTGAAGGCGTCCAGCACGCTGACCTGGCGGTCGGAGATGGACAGCAGCCGGTCGTTGGGGATGACGATGAGGGTGTCGACCTCGTCGCGCAGACCCGCGATGCCGTCCTCGGCCTGGTTGGCGCGGCGGCGGCCCTCGAAGGTGAACGGGCGGGTGACCACGCCGATCGTCAACGCGCCCAGCGAGCGGGCGATGTTGGCGACGACGGGTGCGCCACCGGTGCCGGTGCCGCCGCCCTCGCCCGCGGTGACGAAGACCATGTCGGCCCCCTTGAGGACCTCCTCGATCTCCTCGCGGTGGTCCTCGGCGGCCTTGCGGCCGACGTCGGGGTTGGCGCCGGCGCCCAGACCGCGCGTCAACTCCCGGCCGACGTCGAGCTTGACGTCGGCGTCGCTCATCAGCAGGGCCTGCGCATCGGTGTTGATCGCGATGAACTCGACGCCCTTGAGACCGACCTCGATCATCCGGTTGATGGCGTTGACACCACCGCCGCCGATGCCGACGACCTTGATGACTGCGAGGTAGTTCTGCGGTGCTGCCACGTCGAAGGCCTCTCGCCTCGATTTACGTGCCGGCGCTTCCGCGGGGACCGCGGGGCGACGGCGGATGCCGATGGGACGGTCCGGACTCCGACCCGAACCCTAACCCTGAGGTTTAGGGTTACCAGTATGTCTGTTCCTTGTGTCCACCTGTAGCAGGACACTAAGTCGACAAGCGGTACCGGTTCAACGAACACGCCGAACCTCCCGCTTTTCTTTTGACCCTATGTGATCACGCCTGATGCGGGCGAACCAGGGGGGCGACCCGCGGTCCGGCCCGTCAACTCCCTGATGACGCCGGGTCGGTGGGGGCGCTGACGTCGTAGTGGGTGGCGCCGGGAGCCGCCTTCAGCAGCGCGGTCAGCGCGACCGCCTTCCGGGAGCCGTCGTTCGGACCGCCCCACAGGACGCCGCGCCCGCCGGTCAGTTCGAGCGAGATCCCGTCGAACGACTTCACCGCGATCGTCCTCGTCTGCTTCCGCACCGATTCGGGCAGATCCGCCGCGACTTGCACGGCCGCGTGCAGCAGGACGGCCGTGTTGAAATAGCCGTTCCCCGCGGAGGGGCCACCGGTGAGTTCGACCAGGGGGACCCCGGCGGGCGCGGTGGTGTCGGTGGCGTACCGGACGCCGTCGCCGTCCACCTCGACGTACCTGCCGCCCTGTTTCAGCAGGGCCTTGGGGGTCCGCTCGGTGACCTTCAGCGCGATGGCGTCGGGCCAGGAGCGGCTGACGGCGACCGAGGCGATCCTCGGCAGGGCGGCGCGCAGCCGGGAGGCGACCGCGTCGGTGTCCACCGAGACCAGTGCCTCGCCGTCACCGATCCCGGCCGCGTCCCGCACCTCGGCCGCGGTCAGCACCCGGGTACCGGTGACCCGCACCTGGCGCACCCTCAGCCACGGCGAGCCGTACAGCAGATACGTGCCGCCGCCCACCAGCAGGGTGAACGCGAGCAGCACCACCAGCACGCCGCGCCGTGACAGGCCCCGGCGCCGGGGGGCGGACGGCGGGCGGGCCTGCGACGCCCCGCGTTCCCTCGCCTGAGCGGTCGTCGGTCCCGCCACGCTGCCGCCTCCTCAAACCGACCGGGTGGTCCGGTCTATCGTGCCCGGCCGGACGCCACCGCGTCGTACACCATGCCGACCAGCAGGTCGTCGGCGTCCCGGCGGCCGAACTCGGCGGCGGCGCGGGACATCTCGTAGAGCCGGTGCGGGTCGGTGAGGACCGGCAGCACGGTGCCGAGCACCCACTCGCCGGTCAGCTCGGCGTCGTCGACCAGCAGGCCGCCGCCCGCCTTGACCACCGGCTGGGCGTTGAGCCGCTGTTCGCCGTTGCCGATCGGCAGCGGCACGTAAGCGGCGGGCAGGCCGACCGCGGACAGCTCGGCGACGGTCATCGCGCCGGCCCGGCACAGCATCATGTCGGCGGCGGCGTAGGCCAGGTCCATCCGGTCCAGGTAGGGCACCGGGACGTACGGCGGCATGCCGGGCATGTTGCCGGGCTGCGGCAGCTCGTTCTTCGGGCCGACCGCGTGCAGGATCTGGACACCGGACTGCTGGAGCCGGGGGGCGACCGCCTGGATGGTCTCGTTCAGCCTGCGGGCGCCCTGCGAGCCGCCGGAGACCAGCAGCGTCGGCAGGTTCTGGTCGAGGCCGAACGCGGCGCGGGCCTCGGCGCGGACGGCGGCGCGGTCCAGGGTGGCGATGGAGCGGCGCAGCGGGATGCCGATGTAGCGGGCGTCGCGCAGCTTGCTGTCGGGGGTGGAGACCGCGACGGCGTGCGCGTACCGGGAGCCGATCTTGTTGGCCAGGCCCGGGCGGGCGTTGGCCTCGTGCACCACGATCGGCACGCCGAGGCGCTTGGCGGCCAGGTAGCCGGGCAGCGCCACGTAGCCGCCGAAGCCGACCACGCAGGACGCCTTGGTGCGCTCCAGGATCTGCTCGGCGGCCTTGATGGTGCCGCGCAGTCGGCCCGGGACCGTGATGAGTTCGGGGGTGGGCCTGCGGGGCAGCGGGACGGCGGGGATCAGGGCCAGTTCGTAGCCGCGTTCCGGGACGAGCCTGGTCTCCAGGCCCCGTTCCGTACCGAGCGCCGTGATCCCCACGGTCGGGTCCTGCCGTCGCAGGGCGTCCGCGAGGGCGAGCGCGGGCTCGATGTGGCCGGCGGTCCCCCCGCCGGCGAGAACGACATGCACCGAAATTCACCGCTTCCCGGACGATCGCCGTCTGGCGAGACGTCGCATGCTACGTGTCATTGCCCTTGTCACAGGCCCGGCCCCCCGCGCGGCCAGTGCCGCCCTCGCCGCCGGCTCGCTCCTCGCGAAGGAGATCAGCAGGCCCACGGCGAACATGGCCGGCAGCAGGGCCGAGCCCCCGTAGGAGAACAGCGGGAGCGGGACCCCGGCGATCGGCAGCAGGCCGAGCACCGACCCGATGTTGACCACGGCCTGCGCCGTGATCCAGGTGGTCACGCCTCCCGCGGCGAACCTGACGAAGGGATCCTCCGTGCGTCCGGCCACGCGGATACCCGCATAGCCTAGAGCCGCGAACAGACCCAGTACCGACAGCGTCCCCGCCAGGCCGAGTTCCTCCCCGGTCACGGCGAAGATGAAGTCGGTGTGCGGCTCGGGCAGTTGGCCCCATTTTTCCACACTCGCGCCCAGCCCGGAACCGAACAGGCCTCCGGAGGCGAGCGCGTACAGTCCGTGCACGGCCTGCCAGCACTGGTCGTTCGTACCCGGTTCCGTGGCGAGAATGCAGTCGAAGCGCGACAGGCGGTGCGCGCTGGTCTCGATCAGCAGCAGCCCCAGCCCGCCCGCGACCCCCAGCACGCCGACGAACAGCCGGGTGGGGGCGCCGGCCAGCCACAGCAGGCCGAAGAGCATCGCGGCGAGCACCATCGCGGTGCCCATGTCGCCGCCGAGCAGCACCAGGCCCAGGATGAGCATGGCGACCGGGACCAGCGGGACCAGCAGGTGCTTCCACTGGGTCAGCAGCTTTTTGTCGTACTTACGCGCCAGCAGGTCGGCGCCCCACAACGCCAGCGCCAGCTTGGCGAACTCGCTGGGCTGGATCTGGAACGAGCCGCCGATGGCCAGCCAGTTCTGGTTGCCGTTGACCCGCATGCCGATGCCCGGCACCTGCACCAGGGCGGTCAGGAAGAGCGCCCCGGCCAGCAGCGGGTAGGCGAGCCTGCGGAAGCCGCCGACCGGCATCCGGGCGGCGACCAGCAGCAGCACGGCGCCGATGACGGCGGCGAACAGCTGCTTGCGGAAGAAGTACGTGCCGGGCTCGCCCATCTGCAGGGCCTCGACCTGGGAGGCCGAGAAGACCATCACCAGGCCGAGCACCAGGATCAGCGAGCCCGCTCCGACGATCAGGTAGTACGCGGTGAGCGGGCGGTCCCAGGCGCGCCTGATCCTGCGCAGCGCGGCGCCGGGGCCGCGGCCCGCGCGGGAGCCGCCCGCGCCGCGCGGCGCGGGCGCGGGGCGGGCGGTGGGCCGGGCCGCGCCCGACCGGCGCGGGTCGCGTACCCCTGACCGCTGCTGCGGCGTCATGTCCCCTCCGTGTGCCGGGTGCCGGGCCGGGGCCGCGGCGTCACGGATCCGGTGGCTATCGCTGGTACGGCGCGTCCGGCGCGAGGGCCGAGACCGCCTCGGCGAAGGCGTCGCCGCGCTTGCCGTAGTTGACGAACATGTCCATCGAGGCGCAGGCCGGGGCCAGCAGCACGGTGTCGCCCGGCCGGGCCAGATCCCGCGCGGCCTCGACCGCGGCCGCCATCGCCCCAGTGTCGGTCCGTTCCAGGTCGACCACCGGGACCTCGGGTGCGTGTCGGGCCAGCGCTTGTGCGATCAGCGCCTGGTCGGCGCCGATCAGCACCGCGCCGCGCAGCCGGGGCGCGGCGTCCCGCACCAGCTCGTCGAAGGTCGCGCCCTTGGCGAGCCCGCCCGCGATCCACACCACGTGCTCGTAAGTGGCCAACGAGGCGGCGGCGGCATGGGTGTTGGTGGCCTTGGAGTCGTTGACGTAGGTCACCTCGTCCACGGTCGCCACCGTCGCGATGCGGTGGGCGTCCGGGCGGAAGGCGCGCAGGCCCTCGCGCACCGCGCGCGGCTCGACACCGTAGGCCCGGGCGAGGGCGGCGGCGGCGAGCGCGTTGGCGACGTTGTGCGGGGCCGGGGGCTGGATGTCGGAGACCTCGGCCAGTTCCTGGGCGTTCTTGTGGCGGTCGGCGACGAAGGCGCGGTCCACGAGGATGCCGTCGACCACGCCGAACTCCGAGGGCCCGGGCGCGCCGAGGGTGAAGCCGATGGCCCGGCAGCCCTCCTCGACGTCGGCCTCGCGGACCAGCGCCTCGGTGGCGGGGTCGGTGACGTTGTAGACGCAGGCGACGCGGTTGCCCTCGTAGATCCGGCCCTTGGCGGCGGCGTACGCCTCCATGGAGCCGTGCCAGTCGAGGTGGTCGGGGGCGAGGTTGAGCACGGCCGCGGAGTGGGCGCGCACCGAGGGCGCCCAGTGCAGCTGGTAGCTGGACAGCTCCACGGCGAGCACGTCGTACTCCTCGTCGCCGAGGACGACGTCGAGCAGGGAGACGCCGATGTTGCCGACGGCGGCGGTGCGCAGGCCCGCCGCCTTCAGGATCGAGGCGAGCATCTGGACGGTGGTGGTCTTGCCGTTGGTCCCGGTGACCGCCAGCCACTCGGCGCTGTCCGGGCGCCGCAGCCGCCAGGCGAGTTCCACGTCGCCCCAGACCTCGACGCCCGCGCGGTCGGCCGCGGCGAACAGCGGGCTGGACGGCTTCCAGCCCGGGGTGGTGACGACCAGGTCGGTGCCCTCGGGCAGTTCGACCGGGCCGAGCCGCACCTCGACGCCGAGCGCCTCCAGTTCGGCGGCCTCGGCGCGCTCGCGCGGCCCGTCGCCGCCGTTGACCACGGTGACGCGGGCGCCGAGGCCGTGCAGCGCCCGGGCGGCGGGCAGGCCGGAGACGCCGAGCCCGGCGACGGTGACGTGCGCGCCGTCGATCCGTGAGACGTCCATGCTCGCCTTCCTCACTTCGCGGCCACGAAGCCCGCGTAGAACAGGCCCAGGCCGACCGCCATGCACATGCCCTGGATGATCCAGAAGCGGACCACCACCAGGACCTCGCTCCACCCCTTGAGTTCGAAGTGGTGCTGGAGTGGCGCCATCCGGAAGACCCGCTTGCCGGTGAGCCGGAACGAGCCGACCTGGATGACCACGGACAGGGTGATGAGCACGAACAGGCCGCCGAGGATGGCCATCAGCAGTTCGGTGCGCGAGCAGATCGCCAGGCCCGCGAGCGCGCCGCCGAGCGCCAGCGACCCGGTGTCCCCCATGAAGATCTTCGCCGGTGAGGTGTTCCACCACAGGAAGCCGAAGCAGGCGCCCATCAGTGCGGCGGCCACCACCGCGAGGTCGAGCGGGTCACGTACGTCGTAGCAACCCGGGCCCGCCGTCAGGGCGTTGGCGCAGGACTGGCCGTACTGCCAGACGCCGATGACGGTGTAGGCGGCGAAGACCATCACCGAGGCGCCGGTGGCCAGGCCGTCGAGGCCGTCGGTGAGGTTCACGCCGTTGGACATCGCCAGGATCATGAACAGCGCCCAGATCACGAAGATCACCGGGCCGATCGACCAGCCGAAGTCCTGGGTGAAGGACAGCTTGGTGGAGGCCGGGGTGGAGTGGCGCTGGTTGGGGAAGTTCAGCGCCAGCACCGCGAAGGCGATGCCGACGATCAGCTGGCCCGCCATCTTCGCCTTGGCCCGCAGGCCCAGGCTGCGCTGCTTGACGATCTTGATGTAGTCGTCGAGGAAGCCGACCAGGCCCATGCCGACGAAGAGGAAGAGCACCAGCAAGCCGGAGATGGTGGGCCGTTCGCCGACGATCAGCTTGGTCGCCGCATACGCGATCACCGTGGCGATGATGAAGGCGATACCGCCCATGGTCGGGGTGCCGCGCTTGCTGTGGTGGCCGCGCGGGCCGTCGTCACGGATGAACTGGCCGTAGCCCTTGCGGGCCAGCAGCTTGATCAGCGCCGGGGTGCCGATCAGGGAGAGGAACAGGCCGATGACGCCCGAGATGAGGATCTGCTTCATCGCCCGTCAGACCTCGCCCCGCGCCCCGGCGCCACCCTCGGCGTCGGCCAGTGCCTGCGCGACGCGTTCGAGCCCCACCGACCGCGATGCCTTCACCAGCACGACGTCCCCCGGGCGCAGTTGACTGCGCAGCAGGTCGATCGCCGTCTCCGCGTCGGACACGTGCACCGACTCCTCACCCCACGAACCCTCGTTCTTGGCGCCCATGTCCAGCCAGGCGGCGGCCTCGCCGCCCACGGCCACGAGCTTGCTGACGTTGAGCCGGACGGCGAGCCGTCCGATCGCGTCGTGTTCGGCGAGCGAGTCCTCGCCGAGCTCGGCCATCTCGCCCAGCACCGCGAAGGTGCGGCCCCCCTCGGCCCCCGAGCCCCGGCCCATGGCGACGAGCGCGCGCAGGGCGGCCCTCATGGAGTCGGGATTCGCGTTGTAGGCGTCGTTGACGACCGTCACGCCGTCCGGCCGTTCGGTGACCTCCATGCGCCAGCGGGACAGCGACCCGGCCTCGGAGAGCGCGGAGGCGATCTCCTCGACGGGCATGCCCAGTTCACCGGCGACGGCGGCCGCGGCCAGCGCGTTCGACACGTGGTGCTCACCGTACAGGCGCAGGGTCACCGGGGCGCACCCGGTGGGTGTGCGGAGCGTGAAGACTCCACGGCCCTTCGGGTCGAGCCGGACGTCCTCCGCGCGCACGCTCGCCTCCCGCGACTCACCGAAGAAGACGCAGCGGGCCTTGGTGCGGTTCGCCATGGCGCGCACGTAGGGGTCGTCGGCGTTGAGCACGGCGATGCCGCCCTCGGCCTCGCCGGGCAGCGACTCGACCATCTCGCCCTTGGCCTGGGCGATCTGCTCGCGGCCGCCGAACTCGCCGATGTGCGCGGTGCCGACGTTGAGGACGACGCCGATGCGCGGCGGGGTCAGCTCGGTCAGGTACCTGATGTGGCCGATGCCCCGGGCGCCCATCTCCAGCACGAGGTTGCGGGTGCCGGCCTCGGCGCGCAGCGCGGTGAGCGGCAGCCCGATCTCGTTGTTGAGGCTGCCCTCCGGGTAGACCGTGGGCCCCAGGCGCGTCAGCAGCTGCGCGATGAGGTCCTTGGTGCTGGTCTTGCCGGAGGAGCCGGTCAGGGCGACGACGTCCACGCCGAGGCGGCGGATGACCTCCCGGGCGAGCGCGCCCAGCGCCCCCCGGACGTCGTCCACCACGATCGCGGGCACCCCGACGGGCCGGGCGGCCAGCACGGCGACCGCCCCGGCGGCCACCGCCTGCCCGGCGAAGTCGTGGCCGTCCACGCGCTCCCCGTCGAAGGCGACGAAGAGGCTGCCGGGGACGACCAGGCGCGAGTCGGTCAGCACCGGCCCGCTGACGGGGAGCGACGGGTCGGGTATGTCGTGCGTGCTCCCGCCGACCGCCTGCGCGACCTCGGCGAGGGTGAGTGCGATCACTGCTGGTCGGTGTCCTTCGTTCGGGCGGGGGGACGGACGGCGACGCGGGGTTCCGCGCGTTCGATGGCGGCGCGCAGCACCTCGCGGTCGTCGAAGGGGCGCACGACCCCGGCGAGGTCCTGGCCCTGCTCGTGGCCCTTGCCCGCCACCAGCACGATGTCGCCGGGCTGTGCGACGGAGACGGCGGCGGCGATGGCGGCGGCCCGGTCGGGCTCCACCGTGACGCGTCCACGTTCGTGGGCGGGCACCTCGGCGGCCCCGGCCAGCATGGCGGCCAGGATCGCCAGCGGGTCCTCCGAGCGGGGGTTGTCGGAGGTCAGGACGGCGGTGTCGGCGAGACGGGCGCAGGCGGCGCCCATCGGGCCGCGCTTTTGCTGGTCGCGGTCGCCGCCGCAGCCGAGCACGATGTGGATGCGGCCCTCGGTGACCTTGCGCAGCGCCCGCAGCACGGACTCGACCGCGTCGGTCTTGTGCGCGTAGTCGACGACGGCGAGGTAGTCCTGCCCGGCGTCGACGCGCTCCAGGCGGCCCGGGACGCCGGGGACGGCGGCGACGCCGTCGGCGGCGGTACGCGGGTCGATCCCGGCGGCGACCAGAGCGGTGATCGCGGCGAGGGAGTTGGCCACGTTGAACGGGCCGGGCAGCGGGGACCTGGCGGACACGCGTTCGCCGGACGGGCCGACGACGGTGAAGGTGCTGCCCAGCGGGCCGACCTCGACGTCCTCGGCGCGCCAGTCGGCGTCCGGGTGGCCCTCGGCGGAGAAGCTGACGACGGGGACCGACGCCTCCTTCAGCAGCCGCTGGCCCCACACGTCGTCGATGTTGACCACACCGAGGCGGCTGCGGCGCGGGGTGAACAGCTGCGCCTTCGCCTGGTAGTAGTCCTCCATGTCCCGGTGGAACTCCATGTGCTCCGGGCTGAGGTTGAGGAAGACGCCGACGTCGAAGACGGCGCCGTCGACCCGGCCGAGCACCAGGGCGTGGCTGGAGACCTCCATCGCGACCGCCCGCACCTCGCGCTCGCGCATCACCGCGAACAGCGCTTGGAGGTCGGTGGCCTCGGGCGTGGTGCGCTCGCTCTTGAGGCGTTCGTCACCGATGCGGGACTCGACGGTCCCGATCAGTCCGGTGGCCGGGCCGTGGGCGGCGCGCAGGCCGCCTTCGACGAGGTACGCGGTGGTGGTCTTGCCGGAGGTTCCGGTGATGCCGATCTGGAGGAGGTCGGCACCGGGCTCGTCGTAGACGGCGGCGGCCAGCGCGCCCATCCGGGAGCGCGGGTCGTCCACCACCAGGACCGGCAGTCCGGCCGCGGCGGCGCGGTCGCGGCCGGCCGGGTCGGTGAGCACGGCGACGGCGCCGCGTTCGGCCGCCTGGGTGGCGAAGTCGGCGCCGTGGAAGCGGGCGCCGGGCAGCGCCGCGTAGACGTCGCCGGGGCGCACCGCGCGGGAGTCGTGGGTGATGCCGGTGACCGGCGCGCCGTCCGCGGGGGGCTTCAGGCCGAGCCGTTCGGCCAGTTCCGCGAGCGGTTTGGGGCGGACCCTGCCGGGCCGGGGCGGACCCGGCACCTTCTCGGGCTCTCGCTGCGAACGGGGGGACTGATCAGCTTGTGGCACGGCGGTGAGGTTACCGGGCATGGAGGGGTCCGGGCGAAAAGGGGCCGGGCCCGCGGACTCGCCGCCGGTTCCCGGTCCGGGTGGATTTGTGATGGTTGTCACGACGGCTCACTGCTTCCCCGGCTGGAACTCGACGGGGATCCTCGGCGCCGGCTTGCCGGACGGCGGCACCTGGAGCGATTTGAGCGCGAACTCCATGACCTGCTTGAAGACCGGGCCGCAGATGCTGCCGCCGAAGTAGCTGCCGACGGTGGGGTTCTGGATCACGCAGGAGACGGTGACGCGGGGGTCGTCGGCGGGCGCGAAGCCCATGAAGGACGAGGTGTAGCCGTGGTAGCGGCCGGTGGCCGGATCCACCCGGTTGGCCGTGCCGGTCTTGCCCGCCACCTGGTACCCGGGGATCTGCGCCATGGTGCCGGTGCCGTTCTCGCTGCCGACGACGGTCTCCAGCATCTCGGTCACCTGTTTGGCGGTGTTGGCGCTCACCACCCGGGTGCGCGGCGGCGCGGGGGCGGGCGTGTACTGCCCGTCGGGTCCCGTGGTGCCCTCGACCAGGCTGGGCTGCACCCGTACGCCGCCGTTGGCGATGGTGGAGTAGATCGAGGTGGCCTGCAGGGCGTTGACGGACAGGCCCTGGCCGAACGGGATCGTGTACTGCTGCGAGGTGCTCCACTTGCCCGGCGGCGCCAGGATGCCGGGCGTCTCGCCGGGGAAGTCCAGCCCGGTCGGCTGCCCGATGCCGAACTTGTGCAGGTAGGAGTAGAGGATCTGGTCCGACTGCTGCTGCGTCTTGCCCAGCTGGCCGGTCGCCTCGATGGTGCCGATGTTGCTGGACTGCGCGAGGACGCCGCTGAGGGTGAGGTACTCGGTGGGGTGCGGTTCGTCGTCGTGGAAGACCCGGTCGCCGCGTTGCAGGGTGCCGGGGACCACCACGTGGGTGAGCGGGGTCGCCACGCCCTCGTTGATGATCGCGGACATCGACATCAGCTTGCTGACGCTGCCCGGTTCGTACGCGTCCTGCAGGGCGGGGTTGCCCAGCGAGGCGGGGCTGGCGTCGCCGAGGTCGTTGGGGTCAAAGCCGGGCGCGTCGGCCATCGCGAGGACCTGGCCGCTGCGGGAGTCCTGGACGATGACGTAGCCGCGGTCCGCCTTGGACTTCTTCACCTGGGCGGCGATGGCGCTCTGGGCGGCCCACTGGATGTTCCGGTCGAGGGTGAGCCGTATGTCGGTACCGGGCACCGGGGCCTGTTCCTGGATGCCCGCGGTGGGGATGACCTGGCCGCCGGAGGTGGCGACCGTCATCTTGCCGGGTTTCCCGGTGAGTTCGCTGTTGTACTGGGCCTCCAGGCCGCCCGCGCCCTGCTGCTGCCCGTTGACGAAGCCGAGCACCCCGGCGGCGAGGTCGCCGTTGGGGTAGACGCGTTTGCTGGTGGGTTCCGACAGCACGCCCGCCAGCAGTCCCGGGTCGCCCTGCTTGGCGGCCTGCGCGGCGAGCTTCGCCTGAAGGGCCTTGACCTGGTTCCACACCTGCGGGGTGACGCCGTGGGCGAGCACCACGTAGCGCGACTTGGGGGTGGCCAGCAGCCCGGCGATGGTCTGCTCGTCGCCGCCGATGACCGGGGCGAGCGCGGCGGCGGCCTGCTGCGGGGCGTCGGAGATCTTCGCCTGGTCGGGGGTGAACAGGTAGGGGTCGGCGGTGATGTCGTACGCGTCGACGCTGGCCGCCAGCTCCGCCCCGTCGCGGTCGGTGATGTCGCCGCGGGTGGCCGCGAGCTGCACCGGCTGGTAGCGGTTGAGGTCGGCCTTGGCGTCGTAGCCCGCGGAGTCCACCACCTGGACCTGGAAGAGCCGCACGCCGAAGGTCGCGAGCACCAGCGCCAGCAGCACGCTGACCAGCCGCAGCCGGGGCTTGGGCCGCCCGAGCCGCAGCCGGGCCGGGCCGCCGGGCCTGCGGGGCGGGCCGGGCGGACGCCGCGGCGGTCCCGCGGGCCTGCGCGGGCGTCCCACCGACGCCTGCCGGGGCGTCGGCCGCGCGGGCCGGGCCGGGCGCGCCGGTCGGGGCAGGTGCCCGCCGGGCCGGGGGCGTTTCTGCTCGGTCACGCGATCACCTTGCCGAGGCCGGGGAGTCGGTGCGGCCCGCGGACGAGGCCGATGAGGCGGATGCGGCGGACGAGGCGGGCGGCAGGGCGGGCACCGGTGCCGAGGCCGCCGCCCGCGACGACGGGCCGATGGACTGCGCGGGCGCGCCCGGCCCCGACGGTGCCTGCGAGGTGGACGGCGGCGCGGCGGGCGCGGTGGCGGGCGGCGGGGCCGGCGGGGCACTGGCCTCGCCCGGCACGCCGCGCACGGCGCCGCCGGGCATCAGGAAGGCCGGGTTGCCGCCGGGCACCATGCCGAGCTTGCGGGCCTGTGCGGCCAGCGAGCCGGGCGCCGACTCCTGGTCGACCTGCTGCTGGAGCGCCTGTTCCTCGTCGGTGAGCTGCTTGGTCTGCTTCTTGTAGTTCGACAGCTGGAACGCGCCCTGGTTGACGGAGGCGTTGAGCAGCAGCAGCGAGATCAGGCCGGTGGCCAGCAGGGCGACGACCAGCAGCACGAACGGGGTGCGGGCCGCGCGCCCGCCGCGTCCGCCGCCCAGGACCCGGGCGCGCGCCGGGCGGGGCGGGCGCGGGGGCGCGCCGCTCACCGGCGGCCCCCGTCGTCCGCGACGTCCTCGCGGACGCGTTCGGCTCCGCGCAGCCGGGCCGGGGCGGCCCGGCGGTTGGCGGCGATCTCCTCCTCGGTGGGCAGTTCGGCGCCGCGCGTCAGCAGTTTCAGCCGGGGCTGGTAGCGCTCCGGGACGATGGGCAGGCCGGGCGGCGCGGTGTGTCCGGCGCCGGCCGTGAGGACCTGCTTGACGAGGCGGTCCTCCAGCGAGTGGTACGACAGCACGGCGATCCGGCCGCCGACCGCGAGCGCGGACACGGCCGCCGGGATCGCCCGTTCCAGTACCGCGAGTTCGCCGTTGACCTCGATGCGCAGCGCCTGGAAGGTGCGCTTGGCGGGGTTGCCGCCGGTGCGTTTGGCGGCCTGCGGCAGCGCGTCGCGGATCAGCTCGACCAGCCGGGCGCTGTTGGTGAACGGCTCCTTCTCCCGTTCCCTGACGATCGCCTCGACGATCTTGCGGGCGAACTTCTCCTCGCCGTAGGCGCGCAGCACCCGGACCAGTTCGCCGGGCGGGTAGGTGTTGAGGACCTCCGCGGCGCTGATGCCGGTGTTCTGGTCCATGCGCATGTCCAGCGGCGCGTCCTGCGCGTAGGCGAAGCCGCGGTCGGCCTGGTCGAGTTGCATGGAGGAGACGCCCAGGTCGAACAGGACGCCCTGGACCCGGGGCACGCCCAGCCGGTCGAGGACGTCGGGCAGTTCGTCGTAGACCGCGTGCACCAGGGTGGCCCGCTCGCCGAACGGGGCGAGCCGCTCACCGGCGAGCCGGAGGGCGGCCGGGTCGCGGTCGAGGGCGATCAGGCGGGCGGCCGGGAAGGTGGACAGCAGTGCCTCGCTGTGGCCGCCGAGGCCGAGGGTGGTGTCCACGACGATCGCGCCGGGCTCGGCGAGCGCCGGGGCGAGCAGGTCCAGGCACCGCTGGAGCATGACCGGGACGTGGAGCGGCTCGGTCATCGTCGGCACCCCCTCGCGGCGGCGCCGCGGCGCGCCCTGCGTACGGCGGCGCCGGAACGCGGCCCGAGCCCTCGGGACGGGGACGACGCGTGACTGGTGGTGCTCATCTGGCCCTCTGATCGAACTGTGCCCTTCACGGTGCCCTTTGTACGGGGTGGAGGGCCTGGACGTACCGCCGGGTCCCCGCCCGCTCGGAGGGAAGGAGCCGGCTGGCACCGGGGAAGTAGCACCAGCGAGCCGGGAGCGGGAGGAGGCCTGGCGTCACGTACAAGGGAGCGCGGGGCGTGTGGGCGCCGCGTCGTCTCGATGCGGTGGCGTGCCGGGACGCCGTCACACTATGCCGGGGAGCACCTCCTGCGACAGGGCCGAGAAGCTCTCCTCCTGGCCCGCCAGATAGTGGTCCCAGGCGGCGGCGGCCCAGATCTCGACCCGGTTGTTGGCACCGATGACCGTACAGTCCCTGGTCAGTCCCGCGTAGTCGCGCAGCGGCTGGGGGACGGTGATGCGGCCCTGCTTGTCCGGCACCTCGTCGGTGGCCCCGGCGAACAGCACCCGCATGTAGTCGCGGGCGGCCTTGGAGGTCACCGGCGCCTGCCGCAGCTGCTCGGTCACCGAGCGGAACTCGGTCAGCGGCCACACGCACAGGCACCGCTCCTGGCCCTTGGTGACGACCAGGCCGTCCGCGAGCTGGTCGCGGAACCTGGCCGGGAGGACGAGCCTGCTCTTGTCGTCCAGTCGCGGCGCGTACGTCCCGAGGAACACCCGCACCTCCCGCACGCTCGCAGCCGTCAGCCTCCCACTTCGCGCCACTTTACTCCACACCCCACCACGGTCAACCGCGGACGAGACCCGTACGGGTCTTGTTCACCGGGGCGAAATCGCAGGCAGGAGTGGCGAGGAGGGATTATGCGGCCGGGTCCGCGCGCGCCGCGCGCCGGACCGTGCGCCACCGGCCGTGGTTCACCCGGACGTCTCAGCGCCGCTCACACCTGTGGGCTAGCTCACGGCTCGCTCGATTGACGCCTGGGTTTCCGTTTTCGTCCCCCACCAGGACGAGACGCCGCGCCGCGCGCCGTCTACGGTCGTGTCATGTCGATATCTGCATCCGCGTCCTCCACGTCCTCCGCGTCACCCGCCGCCTCGTCCGCCTCCGCCGAAGGGTCGGTGATCGACAGCCTCGTCGAGGCCAACCGCCGCTACGCCGAGGGCTTCACCGACCCGGGCATGGACGCCCGTCCGGTGCGCAAGGTGGCCGTGGTCGCCTGCATGGACGCCCGCATCGACCTGCACAAGGCGCTCGGTCTGCGGCTCGGCGACTGCCACACCATCCGCAACGCGGGCGGTGTCGTCACCGACGACACCATCCGTTCGCTGGCGATCAGTCAGCGCGCCCTGGGCACCCGCTCGGTCGTGCTGATCCACCACACCAACTGCGGCCTGGAGTCGCTGACCGAGGGCTTCCGCACCGACCTGGAGCACGAGGTGGGCCAGCGTCCCACCTGGGCGGTGGAGTCCTTCACCGACGTGGACCAGGACGTGCGCCAGTCCATGGCCCGGGTGCGCACCTCCCCGTTCCTGGCGCTCACCGACGAGGTGCGCGGCTTCGTCTTCGACGTCCACACCGGCCTGCTGCGGGAAATCACGGCCGAGTAACGGACCTTCCGGTGACGCGGCGGGCCGCGAAAGGGAAGAATGCGGGACGTGGCACCGGCTTCCCCGGTGCACGCCATCGGGGAGGACCGGCCGCCACGGCGGCCGCCGCCCCACGGACTACAGCCCCCGGCGCCGTCGGCCGGGGGCTCGCGGGGCCTAGGAGGGCCGGGTGACGACCTATGAATCACGAGCTGGGCTCAGCGATCTGACCGCCACCGCCGCGCGGGTGCGCGGTTCGGTGGAGAGCGTGATCGAGGGCAAGCCCGAGGTCGTACGGCTCGCGCTGACCGTGCTGCTCGCCGAGGGGCACCTGCTGATCGAGGACGTGCCCGGGGTCGGCAAGACGATGCTCGCCAAGGCGCTGGCGAAGTCCATCGACTGCTCGGTGCGCCGCATCCAGTTCACCCCCGACCTGCTGCCCTCCGACATCACCGGGGTGAGCGTCTTCGACCAGCAGCGGCGGGACTTCGAGTTCAAGCCGGGTGCGATCTTCGCCCAGATCGTGGTCGGCGACGAGATCAACCGGGCGTCCCCGAAGACCCAGTCGGCGCTGCTGGAGTCGATGGAGGAGCGGCAGGTCACCGTCGACGGCAGCACCTACGAACTGCCCAGGCCCTTCATGGTCATCGCCACCCAGAACCCGGTGGAGATGGAGGGCACCTACCCGCTGCCCGAGGCGCAGCGCGACCGCTTCATGGCCCGGGTCTCCATCGGCTACCCCAGCCAGGACGCCGAGCTGCGGATGCTGGACGTGCACGGCGGGCCCGACCCGCTGGACGACCTGGAGCCGGTGGCGCACGCCCACGACATCGACAAGCTGGTCGAGGCGGTGCGCACGGTGCACGTCGCGCCGCCCGTGCGGCGGTACGCGGTCGAGCTGGTCGGTGCCACCCGCCGCCACCCCGACCTGCGGCTCGGCGCCTCACCGCGCGCCACGCTGCACCTGGTGCGGGCGGCGCGGGCGGCGGCGGCGCTGGACGGGCGGGACTTCGTGCTCCCGGACGACGTGCAGACGCTGGCGCCGGCCGTGCTGGCGCACCGTCTGCTGCCCACCGCGCAGGCGCAGTTGAACCGCCGCACCCCGGAGCAGATGGTCGCCGAGATCGTGCAGCGCACGCCGGTGCCCGATCCGCACGGCCCGAGGACCCCGTGAGCGCTGCCCCGATGAGCGGCGTCCGCCGGAGCGACCCGTACGACGACGAGGGCCCGGGGCCGGTCCGCGAGGGCGGGTTGTGGCGGGCGCTGGGCGGGCTGACGACGCGCGGGCGGTCGTTCCTGGCCGCCGGGATCGCCGCCGGGGCCTGCGCGTACGTGCTGGGGCAGCCGGACCTGCTGCGGGTCGGGCTGCTGCTGGCGGTGCTGCCGCTGGCCTGCGTGCTGGTCGTCCACCGCACCCGCTACCGGGTGTCGTCCACCCGCAGGCTGAGCCCGTCGCGGGTGCCCGCGATGTCGCAGGCCCGGGTGCACCTGCGGGTGGAGAACGTCTCGCGGCTCCCGACCGGGCTGCTGATGCTCCAGGACCGGGTGCCGTACGTGCTGGGGCCCAGGCCCCGGTTCGTGCTGGACCGGGTGGAGCCGGGCGGCCACCGCGAGGTGTCCTACCGGGTCCGCTCCGACCTGCGCGGGCACTATCCGCTGGGCCCGTTGCAGCTGCGGCTGACGGATCCGTTCGGGATGTGCGAGCTGACGCGCGCGTTCGAGGCGTCCGACACGCTCACCGTGGTGCCCCGGGTCGATCCGCTGCCGATGGTGCGGCTCGTCGGGGAGAGCGCGGGCTACGGCGACAGCCGCACCCGGGCGCTGGCGCTGGCCGGTGAGGACGACGTGATCCCGCGCGGCTACCGCCACGGCGACGACCTGCGGCGGGTGCACTGGCGCTCGACCGCGCGCTACGGGGAGTTGATGGTGCGCCGCGAGGAGCAGCCGCACCGGGCGCGCTGCACGGTGGTGCTGGACACCCGGCAGTCCGCCTACCACGGCGCGGGCCCCGACTCCGCGTTCGAGTGGGCGGTCTCGGGCGCGGCCTCCGTCGCCTCGCACATGCTGGAACGCGGTTACGCCTGCCGTCTGCTGACCGACACCGGCAGCTGTGTGCCGGGACCGGACGGCCCCGGCGGCTCGGGCGGCTTCGGCGACGACTCCTCGGAGGCCGCCGGGTTGCTGCTGGAGGCGCTCGCCGTGGTGGACCACTCCGCCAACGAGGGCCTGTCGGCCGCCTACGACGTGCTGCGCGGCGGGCAGGAGGGGCTGACGGTGGCGTTCCTGGGCGAACTGGACGACGAGCAGGCCCGGCTGGCCGGACGGATGCGGCAGCGCACCGGCGGCGCGATCGCGTTCGTCCTGGACGGGCGGGACGAGGGCGCGGGCGCCGAAGGGCCGTTGCGGACCCTGCGCGAGGCGGGCTGGACCGCGATCCAGGTGCTGCCCGGTGACCACCTCGCGGACCTGTGGCGGCAGGCGGACCGCTACCACCAGCACGAGGGGGCGGGACGGTGAATACGTCGACAGAGGCAGGGGCCGGGGCCGGGCGTGTGGCGCGCGGCGGCGTGCGGTGCGAGGGCGGCGTGCGACGCGGGGGCGTGCGGTGAGCGGCCGGGGGCGGCTGACGGTGTGCGCCGCGCTGGCGTCGTTGCTGACGGCGCTCTCGCTGCTGCCGCTGGCGTCGCCGAGCGGCTGGTACGTGCAGGCGCTGCTGGTGGTCGTCGTGCAGTCGGCCGTGGGCGCGGCGGCCCGGCGGATCCCGCTGGCCCGGCCGCTGACGGTCGCGGCGCAGGCGCTGGTGACGCTGCTGCTGTTCACCTTCGCGTTCGCGCGCGGGCAGGCGCTGCTGGGGATCGTGCCGGGGCCGGACGCGGTGGCGCGGCTGGGGCAGCTGGTCTCCGACGGCGCGCAGGACGTCGGCCAGTACGCGATCCCGGCGCCGGTGACGCCCGGCATCCGGCTGATGCTGGTCGGCGGGGTGGTGCTGGTCGCGCTGATCGTGGACGCGCTCGCGGTGACCTATCGCAGCGCCGCCCCGGCCGGGCTGCCGCTGCTGGCGCTGTACTCGGTGGCGTCGGGCCTGGAGCAGGGCGGGGCACGCTGGTTGTGGTTCCTGCTGGCGGCGGCCGGGTACCTGGCGCTGCTGCTGGCGGAGGGACGGGACCGGCTGTCGCGCTGGGGGCGGGTGTTCGGCGGTCCGCGCCGCGCTTCGGGCGCTCCGGCGGCCGACGCCTGGGAACCCGCGCTCGCCCCGGCCCGCACCGGCCGCCGGATCGGCGCGATGGCGCTGGGCATCGCGCTGATCGCCCCGGTGGCGCTGCCCGCGATGGGCGGGGGGCTGCTGGGGGCGGGCGGCACGGGCGGCCTGGGCCACGGCGACACCATCTCGGCGGTCAACCCGCTGGTGTCGTTGCAGGACAGCCTCAACCAGCCCAGTGACGCGGAGGTGCTGCGCTACCGCACCACCGACCCCGACGCGGGCGACATGTACCTGCGGATCCTGACCCTCGACCAGTTCGACGGCACGACGTGGAAGGCGTCGGAGCGGCGGGTCGGCGACGTGCCCGACACCCTGCCGACGCCGCAGGGCCTCAGCTCCTCGGTGCGCACCACGCCGGTGTCCACCTCGATCGCCGCGGCCCCGGGCTACGCGCAGAACTACCTGCCGCTCCCCTACCCGGCGACCAGGGTGCGGGTCAACGGCGAGTGGCGCTACGAGCCGGAGGGCCGCACGCTCGTCGGCGACCAGGGGCAGACCACCTCGGGCGTGCAGTACCAGGTGGCGAGCCTGGAGGTGGAGCCGACCGCGCAGCAGCTCGCGGACGCGCCCCCACCCCCGGCGTCCCTCGAACGGGAGTACACCCAGGTGCCGTCCGACCTGCCGCCCGTGGTGAAGCAGACCGCGCAGCAGGTCACCCGGGGCGCCACCAACGCCTACGAGCGGGCCGTCAAGCTCCAGGACTGGTTCACGATCACCGGCGGCTTCACCTACGACACCCGGGTCGCCGAGGGCAGCGGGCCCGACGCGATAGCGCGCTTCCTGCGCGACAAGAAGGGTTTCTGCGTGCACTTCGCCTTCGCGATGGCCGCGATGGCGCGCACGCTGGGCATCCCGGCCCGGGTCGACGTCGGCTTCGTGCCGGGCACGCTCCAGTCCGACAGCACCTGGTCGGTCGGCCTGAAGGACGCCCATGCCTGGCCCGAGCTGTACTTCCAGGGGGTCGGCTGGACCCGCTTCGAGCCCACCCCGAGCCGCGGCTCGGCGCCCGACTACACCCGGGGGCCCACGCCTTCGGGCTCCGGCGGCGACGTGCCGGCCCCGCACCTCGGCGACACCTCCGCGCCGACCGTGACCGCGTCCGCCCCGGCGGGCTGCGGCCACACCCAACGGCGGCTGGGCGGCTGCGGCAACGGTTCGCAGCTGCCGCTGGGCCCGCCGTCCGGCGGCGACGGGCCGGGCGGCGGCACGATCGCCGTGCTGGTCCTGGTGGGCCTGGCCCTGCTGCTCGGGCTGCTGCCGATGGCGTGGCGGTCGCGGGTGCGCGGGCAACGGCTGGGCGGGACGAGAGCGGCGGGCGCCGCTCTCGTCGCCGACGACCCGACGGACGACGCGGCGGCGCCGCGCACGCTGGCGGCCTGGCGCGAGCTGGTGGACACCGCCTGGGACTACGGCGTGCCGCCCGACGAGTCGGAGACCCCGCGCCGGGCCGCCGCCCGCCTGATCACGACCGCGCGGCTGGCCGGGACCGGGGCCGCGGGGGCGGTGGAGCGGGTGGCCGGCGCGGTCGAACAGGTGCTGTACGCGCCCCGCCCGCAGCCCACCTCGGGCCTCGCGGACGACGTGCGCCTGGTGCGCCGCGCGCTGCACGACGCCGCCGACCGCCCGGTCAGGCTGCGGGCCCGCTTCGCGCCGCGCTCGGCGGTGCGGGTGCTGTGGCGCCTGACGGAACGCTGGAACGCCGTGACGGCACGGTGGCGCGAGGCCCGGCCACGGGTGGCGGACGCGCTGCGCCGCAGGACGACGGGCGACCGGACGGCCTGAGAGGGCGGCGGGGCCGCGCCCCGGCGGCGCGCACGACTGAGGGGGGCGGTTCCCGATGGGAACCGCCCCCCTCACGTGGTACGGGGACGAGGTCGCGGAGGAGTTCGTACGTCCGTACGGTCGCGCGGCGCGGGGCTCAGTGGCCCTGCTCGTCGCGACGGCGCTGCCAGCGCTCCTCGATGCGGTCCATGACCCGGCCCTTGCGGCGCGGGTGCCGCCCGAACTGTCCCGGGTGCGTCCCCGTCCCCGGGCTCGGGCGGGGGTCCAGCGGGCGCAGGGCACGCCGCCGCGTGGCGATCGCGAGCGCGGCGCATCCGAGCATCACCAGGAAGCCCACGACGCTGATCCAGATCTGCTGTGCCACCATCCCGGCCATCAGCAGGGCGACGCCCACCAGAAAACCGGCCACCGCCTGGTAGACGCGCCGCCGGGTGAACGTGCGCAGCCCGCTTCCCTCAAGCGCCGACGCGAACTTGGGATCTTCGGCGTACAGCGCTCGCTCCATCTGCTCGAGCATGCGCTGCTCGTGCTCCGAGAGCGGCACGGAGTCCTCCTACTCGTCGGTCGCAGGGGGTGCGACCGGTACGACCCTTTCAGGATAGGCAGGGATTCGCCCCCGTGAAACCCGCCCCTCTACGCCAATCAGCCGCCGATCCACGTGTCGCGTACCTGCGGAGTCGCGTGCGGCGGACGAGGAATGTTCTTCCCCGACCGTCGTTTCATCATGCTGCGATTGCTTTACCCAGATCATACGGTCCAGGACGGCCCGGCGGGGGGCCGTGAGCGACTCCGTCCGGCGCGGGCGGGCCGGACGGATCAGCCCCGGCGGGCGAGGACGTGCAGCTGGGTGGCGATCGAGTGGAACGCGGGAAGCCCGGCGGCGGCCAGCTCCAGCTTCAGCAACGCCTCCAGCGCCCCGGGCTCGGTGTCCACCAGCACGCCCGGCACCAGGTCGGCGAAGACCCGCACGCCGTGCACCGAGGCCACCTCCAGGCCTGCGGCGGAGACCAGCGTGGTCAGGTCCTCGGCGGTGAACCGACGCGGCAGCGGGTCGCCCTCGCCCCAGCGTCCCTCGGGGTCGGCCAGCCCGCGCTGCGCCTCGGTGAAGTGCCCGGCGATGGCGCGGGCGAGCACGGCGCCGTTGCGCCCGGCGGCGAGCAGGCTGAGGGTGCCGGCCGCCCGCAGGGCGCCGACCACGTTGCGCACGCCCTCGGCGGGGTCGTCCACGTACTCCAGGACCCCGTGGCAGAGCACCACGTCGTACGAGCCGGTCGGCACGACGTCCAGCAGTCCGTGCGCGTCGCCCTGCACCCCGCGGACGCGGTCGGTCACCCCGGCCTCGGCGGCCCGCCGCTCCAGGGCGAACAGCGCGTCGGGGCTGGGGTCGACGACCGTCACCCGGTGGCCGAGACGGGCCACCGGCACGGCGAAGTTGCCGGTGCCGCCGCCGGTGTCCAGAACGTCCAGCGTGCCGTCGGGAGCGGCCTTGGCCTGCCGGTCCAGGGCGTCCTTGAGCACCTCCCAGACCACGGCGGTACGCAGGGACGCTCGGGGGCGCAGCGGGTCTGACACGGCGGAACGGCTCCTCGCGAGGGGGCTGGGGTCGACCGGGGGTCGGTGCGTCCACCTTATTGCCTCCGGCCTCCCCCGACGGCGCACCGCCCACCCCTGCCGCACGGCCGTCACCAGCCCGGTCGCGCGCTGTCGCCAGCCCGCTCGCGCGCGGTCACCAGCTCGCTTGCGCGCCGCCAGGAGTCCGCTTTGCGCGCCGTCACCGGTCCCGGTCGCGTGCCATCACCGAGCCGGTCGCGTGCCGTCACCAGCCGGATCGCGTGCTGTCAGCGGTCCCGTTCGCGTGCCGCCACCGGCCCCGCCCGCATGCCGTCACCGGTTCCGGTCGCGTCGCGATCCTTTCCCGGTCGCCCGTCCCCGGTCCCCTTCGCCCGCCTCCCTCGGGCGTCTTCAGGGGTCTTCAGGGCATGGCGGGGCTAGGCCAGCGGTGTCTGGAGGCCCAGGAGCCGCTCGACGATGCGGACGAACATGCCGGTCGCGCGTATCAGGTCGTCCGCCTCACGGGCGTCGACCGCGCCGGGTATGCCCGCCTCGGCCCTGGCCCTGCGCTCGGCGCCGGAGGCGAACAGCGCGCTCCACTCGGCCAGTTCGGGAGCGACCTCGGGCAGCACCTCCCACGCGCTGCGTATCCGCTGCCGCTTGCGCGGGGTGTGATCGGGGCGCCCCTTGACGGCGAGCACGGCGGCGGTGGTGCGCAGCGCTGCCAGATGGGCGGTGGCGTAGCGCTCGTTGGGCGTGGTCAGCGTCTCCGCCTCGTCGAGGCCGGCCCGGGCCTGGGCCAGCAGGTCGAGCGCGGCGGGCGGGGCGGCCATCCTGCGCAGGACGGGGTGGACATCGCTCGGCGGGCCGGACGCCGGGGGCGTCGCGGCGTGACGGTGGCGCGCTGCTGCGGTGGCGGCCATGACGACCTCCTGTCTGCGGGCGCCCGTCACCGGGCCCCGCTGCTGGTCTTCCGCTTCCAACGACGGTTCGCTTGCTTGCTGTCATAGTGGGGCACACCACTGACAATCCGCCCTGACCTGCGCATACCCCAGAAACGGGCGGGCATTTCAGCTCCGCGGAACGCTCCGGGCCCGCTCACGCCGCGCGGGCCCTGTTCGACCCGGCCTGCCTCGGCCCGGCCCGCCTCGGCGTGCCTCGGCCCGGCCCGGCTCAGCTCGGCCCGGGCCGCACCGCCAGCACCGCCAGCCCCGCCGGGCCCGCTCACGCCGTCCGACGTGCCGTGATCAGCTCGTGCAGGTACCGCTTGGTGACCCGGCCGCCGAACTCCCCCTCGATCAGCCCGCCCACGCAGTCCAGCAGCCCGCGCCGCGCGCCGGACGGCAGGGCGCGGTGGTTGGAGTAGGTCAGCAGCAGGTCGAGGTACTCGCGGGTGGAGTACGCGATCTCCTGGGCGTACGCGGTGACTTCGGCCTCGCCGAACCGCCCGGAGCGCTCCAGCTCCCCGGTGTCCGTTGCCACCTCGCGTTCGTCCGGCAGCCGCAGCCCTCGCGGCGTGCCCGGCGTCCAGCGCTCGTAGCAGCGCTGGACGCGTTCGAAGAACGGCTCCGTGCCGCCGGCCACGTGGTGCGTGGTCACCAGGGCCAGTGTGCCGCCGGGCACGAGCGCGTCGGCGGCCTTGACGACCCGCACGGCGGGGTCGATCCAGTGGAACGCGGTCGCGCTGACCACGGCGTCGAACGGTTCGGGCGGCAGCGGCCAGTTCTCGAACGCGGCCACCTCGACGCGGGCGCCGGGCCAGGGGGGGAGATTCCGGCGGGCGGCCCGGGCGAGCGCGGGACCGAGTTCGACGGCGACGAGCGTGCCGCCGAGGCGGGCCAGCGGAACGCTCAACTGCCCGGTGCCGGGACCTACTTCGAGGACGCGGGTGCCGGGCCCGAGGCGGGCGCGGCAAGCGAGTGCGGCGACCAGGGCGGACGGATACCGGGGCCTGACCCTGTCGTACCCCTCGGCCCCCTCGTCGAACGTCTCCCGCAACGACACGGCGTCACCCTCCTGTCCCTGTCCTGCCTCGAATCCCCGGCCCTGTCCAGTCCCGACTCCCCGGCCCCTTCCGAACCGCGAGCGCCCGCAGCCATCGCGCGCAACCTCAAGCGATCGCGACCCACCCCAAGCGAACGCGACCGACCCCGAGCGATCACGAACGGCCGCCGCCCCCCATCATCCGCGCCCTCCCGGGCACCCTCTCCGTGGCCAACCGCACACCCTCCCGCGCTGTTTCGACACTTCCGTCCGTGGCCGGTCATGATACTTTTAGACTGACCAGTCAGTTCAAAGAAGTTCGAAGGGTCAGGCCCGGGGAAGCCGACCGGGGCAGACAGCCAGGGAGGGGCAGATGACCGACCGCGACACCGGCGCCCCACGCGGGGCGGCCGTGCAGGCCGAGGGGTTCGGGCTCAAGGGGCCACGGGGATGGGTGTTCAGGGGCGTCACGCTGGACGCGCCACCCGGAACCCTGATCGCGGTCGAGGGCGCGTCCGGATCGGGCCGCACCTGCCTGCTGCTGTCGTTGACCGGCCGCATGCGGGCCACCGAGGGCCGCGCCGAGGTCGGCGGCGTGACGCTGCCCAAGCACCTCGCGGCGGTGCGGCGGTTCACCGCGACCGGCCCCGTGGAGGGCGTGGCGGAGCTGGACCCCGCGCTCACCGTCGCCGAGCACCTGCGGGAACGCGCGTTGCTGCAACGGCGGTTCGACGGTTCGCCGCTCTCCCTGCTGCGGCCCCGCAAGGAGCGTGCCGCGCGGGCGCGGGCGCGTATCGACGAGGCGCTGGAGAGCGCCGGGCTCGACCTGGACACGCTGCCGAAGGGCCCGCGCACCTCCGTGCGCGATCTGGAGCGGCTGGAGGCGCTGCGTCTCGGTGTCGCCCTCGCGCTGATCCAGGGGCCCCGGCTGCTCGCGGTGGACGACGCCGACCACAAGCTGGCCTCCGCCGACCGTGCGGCGGCGTGGGCGCTCCTGCGTGCGGTCGCCGACTCGGGGATCACGGTCGTCGCCGCCTGCACCGAGGCGCCGGAATCCGTGGAGGCGCTGACCGTACGGCTCGGCGCCGCGCAGGAACACGCGGAAGAGGACCCGCAGGACACCGGGGCCACCGAGAACACCGGGGACACCGAAGAGACCGAGGAGGGGGCGGCGGATGCGTACGCCGAGGCTGGCCGCGCTTGAGCTGCGCAAGTTCGGCAGGGGGCGGCTGCCCAGGGCGGCGATGGCGGCCCTGCTGCTGCTTCCGCTGCTGTACGGCGCGCTGTACCTGTGGTCCTTCTGGGACCCGTACGGGCGTCTGGACAAGGTTCCGGTGGCACTCGTCAACGCCGACCAGGGCGCCACGGTGGGCGGCAAGCGGATCGACGCGGGCGCCGACCTGGTGCACAGCCTCAACGGCAACAGCGAGAGCTTCGACTGGAAGACCACCGACGCCGCGCACGCCGCCAAGGGCGTCGAGAACGGCACGTACTACCTGTCGTTGACGATCCCCGCCGATTTCAGCCGCAGGATCGCGTCGAGTTCGGGGAACGACCCGCAGACCGGCGCGCTCCAGGTGCGCACCAACGACGCGAACAACTACATCGTCGGGCAGATCTCGCGCACCGTCTTCTCGGAGATCCGGTCGGCGGCGTCGGCGAAGGCGTCCCGAGGTTTCTACGACAAGATCTTCGTGTCGTTCGCCGACCTGCACGACAAGACGCAGCAGGCCGCCAACGGCGCGGGACAGCTCGCAGGCGGGCTCGGCCAGGCCAAGCAGGGCGGTGACAAGCTCGCCGGCGGACTGGGCACGGCCAAGAAGGGCGGCGACAAGCTCGCCGCGGGCCTCGGCACCGCCAAGCAGGGCAGTGACGCGCTCGCGGGCGGCGCGGGCGCCCTGAACACCGGTCTGGGCAAGCTGGAGAGCGGTTCGTCCACCCTGGCCGGTGGCGCCACCACCGCCGCGGACGGCACGCAGCAGCTCGCCGACAAGGTGAACGCGGTCGCCGGTCAGGTGGAGCCGTTCGTCAAGGACCACTACCAGGAGATCGGCGCCGCCGCGCAGCTGGTCGCCGACGCGTCGAAGACCATCGAGGACAACCTCGGGCAGCTGCCGAAGGCGGTCGACCAGGCGGACAGCCAGGCGAAGTCCGCGTACGAGGAGCTGCGCACGTCGTACACCACCCGGTGCGAGGGCGCGGCGACGCCGGACCCGGCGTGCCCGGCGCTCAAGCAGGAGGTGGCGGCCGGCAAGGTGGTCGCTTCGGTCGCCTCCCAACTCGACACCCTGGTGCACGAGAACTCCGGGACGCTGAGCGATCTGGGCACGCAGCTGGGCCAGTTGCACACCCTCGCCCAGCAGCTCGCGAACGAGGCGCCGCACCTGCCGGACGACATACAAACGGCCGTCAGCAAGGTCAACGAGCTGAACTCCGGAGTGCACGCCCTCGCCCAGGGCGCCAACTCCCTGCACACCGGCCTGACCTCGGCCAAGCAGGGCGCCGGGCAGCTCGACTCGGGGGCCGGGCAGCTCGACAGCGGCCTCGGCACGCTGAAGAACGGCGGCGACACCCTCGCCGGCGGCCTGGGCACGTTGCAGAACGGCGCGCAGACGCTGGACGGCGGCCTGTACAAGCTGGCGGACGGGTCCGACCAGCTGGCCACCGGGCTGCGCGACGGTGTCGGGCAGATACCGGACTACGACACGAAGCAGCGCGACGCGCGCACCTCCGTGATGTCGGATCCCGTGCAGCTGGCGGCGCAGGCGACGCACAAGGCGGACAACTACGGCACCGGTTTCGCGCCGTACTTCATCCCGCTGTCGCTGTGGGTCGGCGCCATGGTGGCGTACATGCTGATGCAGCCGCTCAACCGGCGCGCCCTCGCGGCCGGCGCACCGGCCTGGCGGATCGCGTTCGCCGGATGGCTGCCGGTGGCGGCGGTCGGGGTGCTCCAGGTGGCGGCCCTGCTGTCGGTGCTGCACTGGGCGATCGGTCTCGACATGGTGCGCACGACCGGGACGGTGGCGTTCCTGCTCCTGGTCACCTCCTGCTTCGCGGCGATCGTGCAGTGGCTCAACGCACGCTTCGGCCCGGCCGGACGCGTGCTGGTGCTGGCGCTGCTGATGCTCCAGCTCACCTCTGCGGGCGGCACGTACCCCGTGCAGACATCGCCCGGTTTCTTCAACGCCATCCACCCGTTCCTGCCCATGAGTTACATCGTCGACGGGCTGCGTCACCTGATCACCGGGGGCGAGATGTGGCCGGTGTGGCGGGCGTGCCTGGTGCTGCTGGCGTTCACCGCGGGCTCGTTGATGCTCACGGCGTGGACGGCGCGCCGCAAGCAGGTGTGGACGGTGGACCGGCTGCACCCGGAGATCAGCCTGTGAGCGGACGCGGGTGGCAGGGGGAGGAGAATCAGGGGCATGAACAGCGCGAGACGTGAGGCCACCCGGCAGAAGCTGTACGAGGCCGCGGTCACCCTCATCGCGGAGCAGGGGTTCTCCTCCACCACGGTGGACGAGATCGCCGAGCGGGCGGGGGTCGCCAAGGGCACCGTGTACTACAACTTCGCCAGCAAGAACGATCTGTTCGAGGAGTTGCTGCGGCACGGTGTGGGGCTGCTCACCGCGTCGCTGCGCGAGGCGTCCGAGGGCGCGGTGGCGTCCGGCGGGAGCAACGTCGACGCGCTCGACGCGATGATCAGGGCCGGGCTGGAGTTCATCGCCCGCTACCCGTCGTTCACGCAGCTGTACGTGGCGGAGCTGTGGCGCACCAACCGGGCCTGGCAGTCCACGCTGATGATGGTCCGCCAGGAGGCGGTCGCCGTGGTCGAGAAGGTACTCGGCGCGGCGGTGGACGCGGGCGAGCTGAGCGACGAGATCGACGTGCCGCTGACCGCGTCGGCGTTGTTCGGCATGGTCCTGGTCGCGGCGCTGGACTGGCAGGCGTTCCAGCCCGCCCGCAGCATCGACGACGTCCACGCGGCGCTGTCCCGGCTGTTGCAGGGGCGCGTCGGGGGCCCGAGGGTCTGAACGGCGTGCGCCGGTCGCGTGACACGGCCTGAAGGCCGGGAACGGGCGCGCCGGTCCGGTGCGGCTCCATCCCCCTTCGAGCCGCACCGGACCGGCGCTTCCCCCGTCTCCCCCGGTCGCGGACCGGCCGCCGCCCCGTTCCGCGGCCCCGTGCCCGCGGTGCCGGTGCGCGTCCCGTCCGTGGGCTCCACCCTCTCCCGTCACACCCGTCCCGCCATCCGCACTACTACTCATCCCGGCGCCTGAGTACGGGTACTCACGCGTTCCCTCGCCCCTGCCGCGCGGGGCTGTCAGTGGGTGCCGCTACAGTCCTCGGCATGGGACGGATTGCGGTGATCGGCGCAGGTATGGGCTCGCTGGCGACGGCCGCCCGGCTGGCCGTTCAGGGCCACCGGGTGGCGGTCTTCGAGCGCGCGGAGACCTACGGGGGCGCGGTGGGCGCCTTCCGCAGGGACGGCTTCGCGTTCGACACCGGCCCGGCCCTGCTGCATCTGCCCGCGGTCTACCGCGATCTGTTCGTCAAGACCGGCAAGCGTCCGCTGGAGGAGTGCGTCGAGCTGGTCCAGGTCGATCCCGCGAGCCGCCACCTCTTCCCGGACGGCACGGACCTCGCCCTGCCCAACGCCTCGCGCGCGGGCGTGATCTCCGCCCTGGACGCGGCGTTCGGCGCCGGAGTCGGCGAGCGCTGGGGCGACTTCCTGGGCCGGGCCCGCGTCGTGTGGGAGCGCACCCGCCGCCCGCTGCTGGAGGACACCCTGCGCGAGGACACCGCTCCTCTGGGCCGGGACCCGTACCCGGCGCTGAAGCGCGGGTTGCTGCGCCGTGCCCCCGCGACGGTGGCGGCCGTGGGCGAGCGGGAGTTGCGTCATCCCGGGCTGACCGCGCTGCTGTCGGAGTGCGTGCTGTCCTACGGGCTCGACCCGCGGCAGGCGCCGCCGAGCGCCGCCGTCCTGCCGTACATGGAGCAGACCTTCGGCAGCTGGTACGTGCGCGGCGGCCTGCGCGCGCTGGCCGACGCGGTGTACGAGCGGTGCGAGGAGCGCGGGGTCGAGTTCCGCTTCGGCGCCGAGGTGACCGGCGTCGTCGAGGAGGACGGCCGCGCGACGGGGGTCGAACTCGCCGACGGCACGCGGCAGGAGGCGGACGTCGTGGTGCGCGGCGCCCCCGGCGAGCCGCTCCCCGGCGACCTGGGCCGCTTCGTGGTGCTGCTGGCGCTGCGCGGGGCCCGTCCCGCCGACGCCGCCCACCGCACCGTCGTGCACGGCACCGACGCGCCGCACGACGGCTCGCCGGACGGCCCGGCGCCCACCGTGCGGGTGCTGCGGCCGGACGACGACCGCCTGGTCCCCGACGCCGGCCACGAGGCGGCCGTGCTGAGCGTCACGGTGCCGCCGCAGGGCGCGGTGGACTGGCGCGCCCCCGGATACGCCGACGCCTTCGCCGACCGGGTCGTCGCCGTCGCGGGCGCCGCGATACCGGGGCTGGCGGAGCGGCTGCTGTGGCGCGAGGTGCGCACCCCGGCCGACACCGAACGCGAGACGGGCGCGCCCGGCGGCGCGGTGCCCGCCCCGGCGCTGGCGGGCGCGGACGGCGCGTGGCTGCGCACCGCCAACCGCGGTGTCCCGCGCGGTCTTTACCTGGTGGGCGGCTCGGCCCATCCGGGCGGCGGGCTGGCGCACGCGGGCATGTCGGGCGCGATGGTGGCCGACCTGGTCGCGGGCGGCCCGGGCGGCAGCCGCTGAACGCCGCGCACGGCGAGGGCCGTTGAGCGCCGGGCATGAAGACGGCCGCCGAAGGGCCGAGTACTAGCCGTACGGATACGGCTCGTACGGGTCGGGCGTGCGCGTCTCGTGGTCGTGGGCGGGCGGTGCCTGCTGCGGGATGTGGGCCTGCTCGCCCGGGTGGCCGCCGGACGGCGTCCAGACGCCCTCGGGCGGGGTGTCGTAGCCGTACGGCTGCTGCTGCGGTGCCTGGCCGCCGTCCTGCTGCGGCGCGTACGACCCGTGGGGCGCGGCGTAGGGGTCGTAGCCGGGCTGCTGACCGTAGGGCTGCTGGAGGTACTGCCCCAGCGGGTCGCCGCCCGGCTGGTCGGTCCCGAACTGGTCAGTCCCGAACTGGTCGGCGTCGTAGGGCTGTTGGGCGAAGGGGTCCTGGGCGTAGGGCTGCTGTGCGTAGCCCTGCTGCGGTACGTACGCCTGCTCGTCGTAGCCCTGCGCCGCGCCCGCGAAGCCGCCGTAGCCGGGGGCGGCGCCCGCCGCGAAGACGTCGTCCAGCCCTTCCTGGCCGCCGAAGATGTCGTACCCGTACGCCGTGGCGGGCTGGGGCTCCGGCGCGTCGCTGCCGTAGCCGCCGGTGGCGTACGGGTCGGAGCCGTAGCCGGAGTGGTCGGTGTACGCCGGGTACTCGCCGCTGTCGTCGGACATCGGCACCGGTGAGTAGACCTGCGTGGAGTCGTCGCCGTCCCCGGTGGGGGCGGCGGCGTGGCCGTAGGCGCCGAAGGTGGCGAAGGCCGTCTCGTCGGCGACCGGGTCCATGACGCCGGTGGCCGCGAGGTCGTCGGCGTCCGCGTCGACGGGCGGCGTCACGGCGTCGCCCGCGGTGGCCGCCTCGACGGCCGACACCTCCAGGGTCGGCCCGGCCTGCCCTGCCGTCCTGCCACCGGTCTTGCGGCGGCGGCTGGTGCCGGGCCGCCCACCGACCGCCCAACCGGTGGAGAACCCGCGCCGGTGCGAGAGCGTGACGAAGGCCTGACCGGTGCCGAACGCGACGGCGCCCAGCGCGACGATCACCACCTCGTGCATGGCGACGCCGACGACGACGCACAGGAACCCGGTGAAGGCCGCCAGCCGCCAGCGCAGTCGCGCCTTGTGCTGGAAGAGCACCTCCCCCAGCAGCCACAGCGCGACGACACCGAACGCGACGTAGAGCACTGCGTAGCCCATGTCCGCACTTCCTCACCGATCACCGTCGCCGCCGCCGGGTTCTCCGGGACGACGGGCTCACCCACGCGAGCCTCTCACGACCTCTGGTGCAGACCGAGATTCTCGTAGATCTCCAGGGATGCCGTGGAGTGGTTCAGCGTAATGAAGTGGAGCCCGGGAATGTCCTCCGCCATCAGTCTGCGGCACATCTCGGTCGCGAACTCCACGCCGATCTCGCGCACCGCCACCGGGTCGTCGCTCACCGCCATGATGCGCTCGGCCAGTTCGGGCGGGAAGGGCGCGTTGCCGAGCTGCGAGAAACGTTCGATCTGGCGGACGTTGGTGACCGGCATGATCTCCGGGATGATCGGCGTGTCGCAGCCCGCGGCGGCCACCCGGTCCCGCAGCCGCAGGTACGCGTCGGCGTCGAAGAACATCTGGGTGATGGCGAAGTCGGCGCCCGCCCTGCACTTGTCGACGAAGTGCCGGGCGTCGGTGGCCGGGTCGGTGGACCGCGGGTGCGTCTCGGTGAACGCCGCGACGCCGACGCAGAAGTCGCCGGACTCCTTGATCAGCCGGACCAGGTCGGCGGCGTAGGTGAGGCCCTGCGGGTGCGGGACCCACTCCCCCATCGGGTCGCCGGGCGGGTCGCCGCGCACCGCGAGCATGTTGCGAATGCCCGCGTCCGCGTACTGGCCGATGATGTTGCGCAGCTCGGCCACCGAGTGGTTGACGGCGGTCAGGTGGGCGCAGGGGGTCAGCGTCGTGTCGGAGACGATGCGGTCGGTCGCGCGGACGGTGCCCTCGCGGGACGAGCCGCCGGCGCCGTAGGTGACCGAGACGAACGTGGGCCCGACCATCTCGATGCGCCGGATGGCGTTCCAGAGGGTCCGCTCGCCCTTCTCGGTCTTGGGCGCGGCGAACTCGAACGAGTACGAGCGCTCACCGGAGGCCAGCAGCTCACGGATGGTGACCGCGCGATCGGTCCTGGTGGAAGGTGTTCCAAGGGCCATATACGCAGGCTATAGGCGTCGCGGACGGTACGAGAGCCCGATTCACCATATGGACAACCATCGGTCGTCGGGTGGACGGAATCCGGACAACGGGGACGACGGGCATCCGGCGCCGCTCGCCTCCGGGAAGTCGCATACCGGCCCGCGTTCAGTCCGCGTTGCGCACCGCGGCCGCCAGGCGGGCGGTGGCGTCGGCGGGGTCGTCGGCGTCGGTGATGGCGCGGACCACGACGACGCGGCGGGCTCCCGCGGCCAGCACTTGGTCGACGGTGGTCAGGTCGATGCCGCCGATGGCGAACCAGGGCCGGTCGGTGCCGAGCCCGGCGGCGTACTCGACCAGCGGCAGCCCGGGCGCGGGGCGGCCCGGCTTGGTCGGGGTGGGCCAGCACGGCCCGGTGCAGAAGTAGTCGGCGCCCGGCTGGACGGACGCGGCGGCGGCCTCCGCCTCGGCGTGGCACGACCGTCCGATGATCACGTCGTCGCCCAGGATCGCGCGGGCGGTGGGCACCGGCAGGTCGCCCTGCCCGAGGTGGAGCACGTCGGCCCCGGCGGCGTGGGCGACGTCGGCCCGGTCGTTGACGGCGAGCAGCTTGCCGTGCCGGCGGCAGGCCTCACGGAAGACGGCGAGGTGGTCGAGTTCCTCCGCGGCCTCCATGCCCTTGTCGCGCAGCTGGACGACGTCGACGCCGCAGGAGAGCACCGCGTCGAGGAATTCCGGCAGGTCACCGCGGTCGCGGCGGGCGTCGGTGCACAGGTAGAGCCGGGCGTCGGCGAGGCGGGCGCGACGTTCGGCGCCCACGGCGGTCGCGTCGGGCGCCCCCGCGGCGGTCGCGGCGGGCGTCGTACCGGCGGTCCCGGGCGCCGTCCCCGAGGTCGTGCCGAGCGGCGTGGTCCCCGTGGTCCCGGATGAGGTCATGGCTGCGGCGCTCCCCTGGCCCTGGTCGGGCCCCCGTCGACGGGGGCGGCCGGTCCGCCCCCGGACGGGGACGGCCACCCGACCGCCCCCGTCATGGTCGAGGGGGAACGGTCACATGGCGAGCGCCTGGGCCCTGCGCTTCACCTCGGTCCCGCGATTCTCGCGCAGGGCCTGGACGGGGGTGCCGGGCAGGGTGGGGTCAGGCGTGAAGAGCCACTCCAGCGCCTCCTCGTCGGTGAAGCCGTCGTCCTTCAGGAGCGTCAGCGTCCCCGAGAGCCCCTTGATCACCTTGCCGTCGCCGATGAAGTCGGCGGGGACCATCAGCACCCGGTTCTCACCGCGGCGCACCGCGATGAGCTGGCCTTCCTTGATGAGCGGGCGGATGCGGGTCACTTCGAGGCCGAGTCGCTCGGCGACGTCGGGCAAGGTGAGCCAGGAGGGTACGAGGGAGTCAGTCTTGGTGTCGATCTCGGTCACAGGACAAGCCTGCCATCCGCCACGGACAACCGGAACCCGGACGGGTCCCGGCGGGCGACACGCCGCCGCCCACCAGGGTTACGGCGACAGCCCCCGCCAAGCCAAGGGCGACAGCCCCCACGCCCGCGCGCGAAGAGCCCCGCACGCCCCCACCAGGGTTACGGAACCACGGCCCGCCCCGGGATCACGCCCCCGGCGTCACGACACCGCGCTGCGCACCGCCGTCTTCAGCGGCACCGACGGGTCCGCCGCCGCCTCCGGGTCCAGCAGCGCGCCGCGTTCGATGAGCTTGCGGCCCTGCGCCAGGTCGCGCGGGCGTCCGACGGCCAGCAGCGCGGCGAGCGCGCCGTCCCGCAGCCAGCACACCGACCACGCCGTGCTGTCCATGTCGCCGCGTACGACCATCAGATCGTCCTCCGCGTGCCACCCCGCGTACTGCACGAAGCGGCCGAACTGCTCCGACCAGAAGTACGGCACCGGGTCGTAGACCTCGTCCGCCCCGAGCACGTTGGCGGCGGCGGTGCGCGGGCCCTGCACCGCGTTGTCCCAGTGGTGGACGAGCAGGCGGCGGCCGTAGCGCGCGGAGGGGAAGGAGGCGCAGTCGCCGACCGCGTGGACGTCGGGCACGTCGGCGCGCAGCCGGTCGTCGACGAGCACCGCGCGGTCGGGCCCGAGCGTGAGGCCGGAGCCCGCGAGCCAGCCGGTGTCGGGCCGGGCGCCCACGCCGACGACCGTGGCGTGCGCGGTCAGCCGCGCTCCGGAGTCCAGCACCACGGCTCCCGGTTCGACCTGCGCCACCCGGTGTCCGGTCAGCAGCGTGACGCCCGCGTCGGCGTACCACTGCCGCATCGGTTCGGCGACGGAGGCGGGCAGGACCGAGGCGAGCGGGCGGGCCGCGGCCTCGACGACGGTGACCGGGCATCCGGCCTCGCGGGCGGCGGTGGCGAACTCGGCGCCGATCCAGCCCGCGCCGACCACGACGACCTCGCGCCCGGCGGCCAGCACGGGCCGCAGCGCGTTGGCGTCGTCCAGCGTGCGCAGCACGTGGACCCCGGTGAGACCGGCGGCTCCCGGCAGGGTGATCGGCGCGGCCCCCGTGGCGATCACCAGCTTGTCGTACGGCAGCGCCCCCGCGGTGGTGACGACCTCGTGCTCGGCCGGGCGCAGCGCGTCGGCGTGCACGCCGAGCCGCAGGTCGATGCCGAGGCCGTCGAAGTCCACGTCGAACGCGGAGCCGTCGGCGGCGCCGAGCAGGACCGACTTCGACAGCGGGGGCCGGTCGTAGGGCGGATGGGATTCCTCGCCGATCAGGGTCACGGAGCCGGCGAAGCCCAGTTCGCGCAGGGACACCGCGGTCCGCACCCCGGCCATGCCGGCGCCGACCACCACGACTCGTCGCACGCTCCGTTCGTCACTCACGCGATCACGGTAACGCCGTACGGGCCGGATGCCGCAGCAGCGTGCGGCGAGATCTCTGACACACCGTCACCGTGGGCTCACTCTTCAGGGCGCCGGGACCGCGTACTACAGTGGCCGCCGTAGTGCACTCGCGGGAGCCCGGACGACCGGGCTGAGAGGGCGGCTGGGCGGCCGCCGACCGTAGGAACCTGATCCGGGTCATGCCGGCGAAGGGAGGAGCGGACCGGTCATGCGTGTTTCCGGAACGACGACGGCCACGACGAGGGCGGCGCCCGCCGAGCAGGCGGCGACGGCACCGCCTGCGACATCGGCGACGCCGGCACCCACGACAGCGCTCGCGAAGACGCCCGCGCCCGCCACGACACCGACACCGACACCGACACCCCCACGGTCGTCCGGGCGGTGCCCCGCCTACGACGTCGTGGTCGTCGGCGGTGGGATCATCGGCCTGGTCACCGGCTGGCGGGCGGCCCAGCACGGCCTGAGCACGGCGGTGGCCGACCCGGATCCGGGTGGCGGCGCGGCGCGGGTGGCCGCCGGGATGCTGGCGGGGGTGACAGAGCTGCAGTACGGCGAGCAGACGCTGCTGGCGCTCAACCTCGCCTCCGCCCGCCGCTATCCGGCCTTCGCCGAGGAGCTGACCGGGGCGACCGGGCTCGACCTCGGGTACCGCCCGTGCGGCACGCTCGCCGTCGCCCTCGACGCCGACGACCGCTCGGAGCTGCGCGAACTGCACGCGTTCCAGCGCTCGCTGGGCCTGGACGCGCAGTGGCTGACCGGCCGCGAGTGCCGCCGCCTGGAACCGATGCTGGCGCCCGGGGTCCGCGGCGGCCTGCGGGTGGACGGCGACCACCAGATCGACCCGCGCCGCCTGGCCGCCGCCCTGCTGAAGGCCGCCGAGGGCGCCGGGGTGGCCTTCCACCGCGAGCCGGTGGAACGGATCACGGTGGCGCGCGACCGTGCCGAGGGTGTGGTGCTGCGGGACGGCACCGCGCTGTCCGCCGGGCGGGTCGTGCTGGCGGCGGGCAGCCGCAGCGGCCGGATCGCCGGGGTGCCGCCGCGCGTGGTGCCTCCGGTGCGGCCGGTCAAGGGGCAGGTGCTGCGGCTGCGGGTGCCGCCCGCGTACGCGCCGTTCCTGTCGCGGACCGTACGGGCGGTGGTGCGCGGCGGGCACGTCTACCTGGTGCCGCGGGAGAACGGCGAGCTGGTGATCGGCGCGACCAGCGAGGAGCTGGGCTGGGACACCACCGTCACCGCGGGCGGGGTCTACGAACTGCTGCGGGACGCGCACGAACTCGTCCCCGGGATCACCGAACTGCCGCTGGTCGAGACGCTGGCCGGACTGCGCCCCGGCTCCCCCGACAACGCGCCGCTGCTCGGGCCGACCGGGCTGCCCGGGCTGCTGCTGGCCACCGGTCACCACCGCAACGGGGTGCTGCTGACGCCGGTCACCGGGGACGTGATGGCGCACGCCCTCACCCACGGCGGGCTGCCGCCGTACGCGGAGCCGTTCACGCCCGGGCGCTTCGGCGGCGCCGACGCCCCGGGGGCCCCGCCCGCGTACGGCCTCCCGCCCTCCGCGACACCCTCACCCCAGGAGCAGACCGTATGAACCTCTCCGTGAACGGCGAACCGCGCGAGGTGGCGGACGGGCTGACGCTCGACGGCCTGGTCGCGACGCTCACCACCGCGCGCTCCGGGGTCGCCGCCGCCGTCAACGAGGCGGTGGTGCCGCGCGGCGCGTGGGGCCGTACGCCGCTGGGCGACGGCGACCGGGTGGAGGTCCTGACCGCGGTGCAGGGAGGCTGACGTGGCGGTCGTGACGCAGGAGACGGCCGACGGCGATCCGCTGGTGATCGCGGGGACCGCGTTCGGCTCCCGGCTGATCATGGGGACCGGCGGCGCGACCGGCCTGGACGTGCTGGAACGGGCGCTGCTGGCGTCCGGCACCGAGCTGACGACGGTGGCGATGCGCAGGCTGGACCCCTCGGTCCAGGGTTCGGTGCTGAGCGTGCTGTCCGCGCACGGCATCCGTCCGCTGCCCAACACCGCGGGCTGCTTCACGGCGGGCGAGGCCGTGCTCACCGCGCGGCTGGCCCGGGAGGCGCTGGGCACCGACTGGATCAAGCTCGAAGTGGTCGCCGACGAGCGCACGTTGCTGCCCGACCCGGTCGAACTGCTCGACGCCGCCGAGACGTTGGTGGACGACGGCTTCACCGTGCTGCCGTACACCAATGACGACCCGGTGCTGGCGCGGAAGCTGGAGGACGTCGGGTGCGCGGCGATCATGCCGTTGGGCTCGCCGATCGGTTCGGGCCTGGGCATCCGCAATCCGCACAACTTCCAGCTGATCGTGGAGCGTTCGGGCGTCCCGGTGATCCTGGACGCGGGCGCGGGCACCGCCTCCGACGTGGCGCTCGCCATGGAACTCGGCTGCGCGGCGGTCATGCTGGCCTCCGCGGTCACCCGGGCGCGGGAACCGGTGCTCATGGCTCGGGCGATGCGGCACGCGGTCGAGGCGGGCCGCCTGGCGCAGCGCGCGGGCCGCATCCCGCGCAGGCTCCACGCCCTCGCCTCCTCCCCCGCCGAGGGCGTCGCGGACCTGGCCGCGCCCGTCTCGTACGACCCGGAGCGCCCGGCGTTCTGAGCCTGACCGGACGCGGCCCGGCCGATCCGCCCGCCCCCGTCACAGTTCTGTCGCAGTAGCGCATCGGCCCGGCGCGGGAGCCGACCGGGGGCGCGGCGGGGCGCCCCGGTCCTCGTAGACTCACGTTCCGTGGACACGACCTTGCACGACCCCCTCGTCGGCCTGGTGCTGGACGGCCGGTACCGGATCGAGGAGCGGATCGCCGTGGGTGGGATGGCCACGGTCTACCGGGCCGTGGACACCCGCCTCGACCGCGTGCTCGCGCTGAAGGTGATGCACCCGGCGCTCGCCGCCGACGCGGTCTTCGTCGAGCGCTTCATCCGCGAGGCGAAGTCGGTGGCCCGCCTGGACCACACCAACGTCGTCGGGGTCTTCGACCAGGGCGCGGACGGCGGTTACGTCTATCTCGCGATGGAGTACGTGGCGGGCTGCACGCTGCGCGACGTGCTGCGCGAGCAGGGCGCGCTGCCGCCCAGGGCCGCGCTCGACATCCTGGAGCCGGTCCTTGCCGCGCTGGGCGCCGCGCACCGGGCGGGCCTGGTGCACCGGGACATGAAGCCGGAGAACGTGCTGATCGGCGACGACGGCCGGGTCAAGGTCGCCGACTTCGGCCTGGTACGGGCGGTGGGCACCGAGACCACCAGCTCCACCGGTTCGGTCCTGGGCACGGTCTCCTACCTCGCCCCGGAGCAGATCCAGGACGGCACGGCCGACCAGCGCACCGACGTCTACGCGTGCGGGGTGCTGCTGTACGAGATGCTGACCGGCGCCAAGCCGTACGACGGCGCCACGCCCGCGACCGTGCTCTACCAGCATCTGCACGAGGACGTCCCGCCGCCGTCGGCCGCCGTGCCGGGGATGGCCGAGGAGCTGGACGCGCTCGTGGAGGGCGCCGCGGCCCGCGACCCGAAGGCGCGTCCGGCCGACGCGGTCGAACTGCTCGGCCTGCTGCGCACGGTCCGTGCCGCGCTCACGCCCGCCCAGCTCGACGCGGTCCCGCCGGGCGCGGCGTCCGGCAGGGCGTCCGGTGCGGACGACCGCACGACGGTCCTGCGGCGCGGCACGTCCGCCGACGCCGAGCGGACCGACCGCCTGGAGCCGCACGGCGGCGGCGAGCTGAACCGCACGAGCCGCTACCAGGTTCCGCCCGACCTCGTCAGGCCGGACGACACCGACGCGACGGCCGCCTCGTCCGGGCGGGGCCGTCGCGGGATGCCCCGGCGCGGGGTGATCGCGGTGCTGGTGGCGCTGGCGGTGCTGCTGTGCGGCGGCGCGGTGGTCTGGTACGTGGGCGCGGGGCAGTTCACCAACGTGCCCGCGGTCCTGGCGATCCCGAAGGCGCGGGCCGAGCAGAAGCTGCACGCGGCGGGCCTGGGCGTGCGCGTCACCGAGGACTACAGCGCGACGGTGGCCAAGGGCGACGTGATCTCCACCGACCCCGGTCCGGGCGGCCGCATCCGGGGCAACGGCACCGTGCACGTCGTGGTCTCGCGGGGCGTACGCCACGTGGACGTGCCGAAAGTCGCCGGTGAGCCGCTGGACCAGGCGCGCAAGAGCGTGAAGGCGGCGGGTCTCACGCCGGGGACGGTGGCGCAGGCGTTCAGCGACACGGTTCCGGCGGGCTCGGTCGTCTCGACGGACCCGCCCGGCGGCACGCCGCGCAGCACGGGTGACGCGATCGCGTTCACGGTCAGCAAGGGCAAGGCGGTCTCCGTGCCCAGCGTGATCGGCTCGTCGGTCAGCGACGCGCAGCAGAAGCTCCAGGGGCTCGGCCTGAAGGTGCGGATCGCGGGCACCCCGGTCTTCTCCGACGACGTGCCGAAGAACGCGGTCGCCCAGCAGTCCCCGGCGAACGGCCAGGTGGCGCAGGGCGACACGATCACCCTGACGATCTCCAAGGGCCAGCAGCTGTTCAAGGTCCCGGACGTCACCGGCCAGGACGTGGACACGGCGAAGCAGACCCTCCAGGCGGCGGGCTTCAAGGTCAGCGTGATCCAGCTGTTCTTCACCGGCAAGGTCTTCAACGAGGACCCGGCGGGCGGAAGCATGCAGCCGAAGAACACCACGATCACCCTGTGGGCCCGCTGACGCGAGCCCGCACCCCGTAGCGGCCCCGGGCGCATGACATCCTGGACGCGTGAGCAGCGACATCCTCCGTTCCCCGTCCCGCAACCCCATCGGGGGGCACGTGCCCGTCGCCGGTGGGCTGGCCTCGAACGGGCTGGCGTACGGGCGGGAGATGGGGGCGGAGGCCGTGCAGGTCTTCGTGGCCAATCCGCGCGGGTGGGCCACCCCGCAGGGCAACCCGCGCGAGGACGCCGCGTTCCGTGAGCAGTGCGCGGCCGAGGGCGTTCCGGCCTACGTGCACGCGCCCTACCTGATCAACTTCGGCTCGCACACCGAGGCCACCGTCGACAAGTCGGTCGAGTCGCTGCGGCACTCGTTGCGCAGGGGCCGGGCGATCGGCGCGCTGGGCGTGGTCGTGCACACCGGCTCCGCGACCGGCGGCCGCACCCGTGAGGTCGCGCTCGCGCAGGTACGCGAACGCGTGCGCCCCCTGCTGGACGAGCTGACGCACGACGACGACCCCTGGCTGCTGCTGGAGCCGACCGCCGGGCAGGGCGCCTCGCTGTGCGCGCTCGCCGAGGACCTCGGCCCGTACTTCGAGGCCCTCGACCGCCACCCGAGGCTCGGCGTCTGCCTCGACACCTGCCACGCTTTCGCCGCCGGGCACGACATGGCCGCCCCGGGCGGCACGAAGGCCCTGCTGGACGAGCTGGTGGACGTCTGCGGTCCCGGGCGGCTGCGGCTGATCCACGCCAACGACTCCAAGGACGTCGCGGGCGCGCACAAGGACCGCCACGAGAACATCGGCGCCGGCCACATCGGCTCGGGCCCGTTCGGCGACCTGTTCGCCCACCCGGCGACCGAGGGCGTCCCGCTGGTCATCGAGACGCCGGGCCCGAAGGAGCAGCACGCCGTGGACGTGGCGCGGCTGAAGGCGTTGCGGGACGGCGAGGCGTAAGCCCGAAGGGGCAAGGCGTTGCGGGACGGCGAGGCGTAAGCCCGAAGGGACAAGGCGTTGCGGGAAGGCGAGGCGTGAACCCGGGAGCGCCCTGACGGCTACAGTTCCGGGCCGTCGCCCGGCTCCTCCTGGTAGGAGTAGCGCTGCTCACGCCACGGGTCGCCGAGGTTGTGGTAGCCGCGTTCCTCCCAGAAGCCGCGGCGGTCGGCGACCATGTACTCCACGCCGCGCACCCACTTCGGCCCCTTCCACGCGTACAGATGCGGCACTATCAGCCGCACCGGGAACCCGTGTTCCGCGATGAGCGGCTCGCCCCCGCGGTGCGTGGCGAATATCGACTTGTCGTCGGCGAAGTCCTCGATCCGCAGGTTGGAGCTGAAGCCGTACTCCGCCCACACCATGACGTGGGTGACCCCGGGCGCGGGAGGCGCGAGTTCGAGGAGTGTCGCGGCGGAGACCCCGCCCCATTCCACCCCGAGCATCGAGAACTTGGTGACGCAGTGGAAGTCCCCGGTCACCGTGGTGAACGGGAGCGACGAGAAGCCCTCGTGGTCCCAGCAGTGCTTGTCGCCGTCCTTCGTGGCGCCGAAGACCCGGAACTCCCAGCGGTCCGGCTTGAACCGCGGCACCGGGCCGTAGTGCAGAACGGGCCAGCCCCGCTGGAGCCGCTGACCGGGAGGAAGCTCCCCTTCGCGGCGTTCCGACAGACCCATGTCTCCATGGTGACAGACCGGACGGCATGCTCCCTCACCAGCCCGTGAGCATCGAGGACAAGCCAGGTTAAGTGTGTGCTTACTGGATCGTGTGGGGCCACCGGTGCGAGGATGCGCGGACGTGGCGCCGCAGCAGGCGCACATGCCCCACCGGACTGAGGAAGGACGGCCGCGTCATGCAGGGCGATCCCGAGATCATCGAGTTCCTGAACGAGCAGCTGACCGGCGAACTGACCGCGATCAACCAGTACTTCCTGCACGCCAAGCTCCAGGAGAACTACGGCTGGCTGAAACTCGCCCGGCACACCAGGGCCGAGTCCTTCGACGAGATGCGGCACGCGGAGGTCCTCACCGACCGGATCATCTTCCTGGAGGGCCTGCCCAACTACCAGCGGCTCTTCCACGTCCGCGTCGGGCAGACGGTCACCGAGATGTTCGAGGCGGACCGGCAGGTCGAGGTCGAGGCGATCGACCGCCTGCGGCGCGGCATCGAGGTCATGCGCACCAAGGGCGACATCACGTCGGCCAACATCTTCGAGTCGATCCTCGCCGACGAGGAGGAGCACATCGACTACCTGGACACGCAGCTGGAGCTGTTGCAGAAGCTCGGCGAGCCGCTCTACATCGCGCAGCTGATCGAGCAGCCGTCGCAGAGCTGATCCCTCGCGGGGCGGAACGCGGGGTGCTCGGCCGGAAGGGCCGGAGGGGTCGCGGCCGTCAGGCGGCCACGGACGCGGACACCGTGCCGACGGCCTTCCCGACGACCGCGGCGACGGCCGGAACCGGCCTGGTGACCGGAGCCGGCTTGGTGACCGGCACGGACCTGGCGGTCGGTGCGGGCTTCGCGGTCGGCGTCAGCCGGGTCTGAAGGTCCTCGCGGGACGGCTTGCACCGGGCGGCGGGCTCACGCCCGAGCAGCGCCTGTATCCGGCGGACGCAGGACCCGCAGTCCGTCCCCGCCTTGCACGCGGACGCGACCTCACGCGGCGTGCAGGCCCCGGCCTCCTTGTGCGCGTGCACCTGAGCCTCGGTGACGCCGAAGCAGTGGCATACGTACACCTGGGACTCCCGGGTCGGGCGGGCGTGGGCGTCGGGCAGTCGCCCGATCCGTTGATGAGGTTAACCTAACCTTACCCAGCCCGCCAGCCCGCAGAAACCCCGAAGGGGTGCGGATCGATGTGATCCGCACCCCTTCGTCGTACGTACGCACCAGGCGCCGCGGGCACGCCCGCCCACGCCAGGCGTCGCGGGCAGAATCGCGCCGCAGACGGGCTCACTGCCCCCGGTACATCTCCGCGACCAGGAACGCCAGGTCCAGCGACTGGCTGCGGTTGAGCCGCGGGTCGCAGGCGGTCTCGTAGCGCTGGTGGAGGTCGTCGACGAAGATCTCGTCGCCGCCGCCCACGCACTCGGTCACGTCGTCGCCGGTCAGCTCCACGTGGATGCCGCCCGGGTGGGTGCCGAGGCCCTTGTGCACCTCGAAGAAGCCCTTGACCTCGTCCAGCACGTCGTCGAAGCGCCGGGTCTTGTGGCCGGAGGCCGCCTCGAAGGTGTTGCCGTGCATCGGGTCGCAGACCCAGGCGACCTGGGCGCCGGACGCGGTGACCTTCTCGACCAGCTCGGGCAGCCGGTCGCGGACCTTGTCGGCTCCCATACGGGTGATGAACGTCAGCCGGCCCGGCTCGCGCTCCGGGTCGAGGCGCTCGATCAGGGTCAGCGCGTCCTCGGCCGTCGAGGCCGGGCCGAGCTTGACGCCGAGCGGGTTGCGGATGCGGGAGGCGAACTCCAGGTGGGCGCCGTCCAGCTGCCGGGTACGCTCGCCGATCCACACCATGTGGCCGGAGACGTCGTACAGCTGGCCGGTACGCGAGTCGACGCGGGTCAGCGCCGACTCGTAGTCCAGGATCAGCGCCTCGTGCGACGAGAAGAACTCGACCGTGCGGAATTCCGCCGGGTCGGTGCCGCACGCCTCCATGAAGTTCAGCGCGTTGTCGATCTCGCGGGCGAGCGCCTCGTAGCGCTGGCCAGACGGGGACGACTTCACGAAGTCCTGGTTCCAGGCGTGCACCTGCCGCAGGTCGGCGTAGCCGCCGGTGGTGAAGGCGCGCACGAGGTTCAGCGTGGCGGCGGACGCGTGGTACATCCGCTTCAGCCGCTCCGGGTCCGGCGTGCGAGCCTCAGGGGTGAACTCGAAGCCGTTGACGCTGTCGCCGCGGTACGTCGGCAGCGTCACGCCGTCGCGCGTCTCGGTCGGCTTGGAACGCGGCTTGGAGTACTGCCCGGCGATCCGGCCGACCTTGACGACCGGCACGGAAGCCGCGTACGTCAGGACCGCGCCCATCTGGAGCAGGGTCTTGAGCTTGTTGCGGATCTGGTCGGCGGAGACGCCGTCGAACGCCTCGGCGCAGTCGCCGCCCTGGAGCAGGAACGCCTCACCACGGGCGACGGCTCCCATGCGGGCGCGCAGCTGGTCGCACTCACCGGCGAACACGAGGGGCGGATACGACTCCAGCTCCGCGACGACGTCGCGCAGAGCCTCGGGGTTGGGCCACTCGGGCTGCTGCGCCGCGGGAAGGTCGCGCCAGGTGTCACGCCTGGCAGTGGTTTCAGCGTTCACGGTCACGAGCCAAGCCTACGGTGTCCGTGCCGCGCCCCCGGTCGGCGCTCAGCAGATGAGACGGTCGCTCTCACGCACGCCGGGGCGCGCGGGCCGTCTTCGTGCGCGCCGTCATTCCGCGCTGTCCGCCTCCTCTCCCCCGATCTCGCACCACACCGTCTTCCCCGGCGCGTGCGCGTCCCGCTCGATGCCCCACGCCCGCGAGACCAGCCCGACCATGGCCAGCCCGCGACCGCCCTCGTCCAGCACGTCCGCGTCCCGTACGCGCGGCAGGCCGGCGAAGTCGTCGGACACCTCGATCCGCAACGCGTCCCCGCGCCTGCGCAGCACGATCGTGCAGCGGCGCCCCGGCACGTGCCGCACCACGTTGGCGACCAGTTCCGTCACCGCCAGCTCGGCGGCGTCCGTCAGTTCGCGCAGGCCCCACAGCCGCAGATGCGCGCGGACGATACGCCGGATGTGCCGCGCGGAGTGGGCGCCCACGACGAGGTGGAGGCGGTAGTGGGTGCGCGGCGAGTGGATGAGTTCGTTCACGGGACGAGAGTGCGCCGCGCTCGCTACGCTCGGCTACGGAACAGAGACAACCCGTCACGGAGTTGGGGAGGCCACGCCATGACGAACGTCCGCGAACTCGATCCGAGCGCGTCGCCGCTGGACTACTACGGGGCGGAGCTGCGCCGCTTCCGCGAAGCGGCCGGACTCACGCTGAAGCAGCTCGGCGCGTGCGTCTTCTGCACGGGCAGCCTGATCGGCCAGATCGAGACGGCACGCAAGGTCGCCACGAAGGATTTCACCCTGCGGGTGGACACGGCGCTCGACACGGAGGGTGCGCTGATGCGCATCTGGCGGTTGGTGATGCGAAGCCAACTGCCCGCCTGGTTTCAGCCGTACGCGGACCTGGAAGCGAAGGCGACGCACATCCACAGCTTCCAGCTGCACCTGGTCCACGGCTTGTTGCAGACGGAGGAGTACGCACGCGCCGTGCTGGGCGTCCTGGAGCACGACAAGCTGGACGAGCGCGTGGCGGCCCGGATGGAACGCCATCACATCCTGGAACGCGAAGACCCGCCGCTGTTCTGGGCGATCATGAGCGAAGCAGTCCTTTATCAGGAGATCGGCGGTAAGGAGGTGATGCGAGGCCAACTGGCGCATCTGTTGTCCTTCCTCGACAACCCGTGGGTCAACATCCAGATCCTCCCGTTCTCGGCGGGAGCGCACACAGGTATGGCCGGGTCGTTCAACATCCTGCGTTTCGAGGACGACCCCGAGATCGTCTACGACGAGCACTACGAGCCCAGGATGACCGCGAATCCGGAGGAGTTGCGTATGCGTTCGCTCCGTTACGATCACCTGCAAGCCGCCGCGCTGTCCGTGGAGAAGTCGGCGGAGTTGATCGGCCGGGTGATGGAGGAGCGCTATGGAGAGCAGCACGGAGCTGATCGGAGCGTCGTGGCGTAAGTCCAGCTACAGCGGCGACCACGGCGGGGAGTGCGTAGAGGTGGCCGCGCTGGGCAACGTCCAGTGGCGCAAGTCGACTTACAGCGCAGATCACGGCGGGGACTGCGTCGAGGTCGCCGAACTCCCCGACCTCGTCGCCGTCCGGGACTCCAAGAACCCCACCGGGCCCGCGCTCGGGTTCTCGCCGGAGGCGTTCCGCGCGTTCGTCGGGGCCGTGGCGAGGGGCGAGTTGGGCGCGTGAGCGTACCGCCGCAGGTGCCGCCGTCCCCGAAGCGGCGAAGAACGTGGGTCGTGGTGGCCGCGGTCGCGGCGGCGGTGGTGGTGGTCGCGGGGGCGACGGCCGCGGTGACGACGGGCGGGCGGCACACGGTGTCGGCGAGCGTCCGGCACGCGTCGCCGTCGGGCGTGGCGTCGTCGGCGAGTCGTCCCCGGTACGAGATCACGTTGCCGAAGGCGCTGGATGGCGGCCGGTACACGCTGGCGCGGGACGACAGTTCGCAGTTGACGAAGGCGGTCGGGACGAGCGGCCACACGTGGCGGAGCGGCCAGTACACGGCGGCTGACGGGACCGTGCTCCAGGTGACCGGCGCGTACGGCGAGGTGAACACCGACCCGGCGCACGACCGGGCGCAGTTGCTGAGTGGTTCGGCGAACGCGCCGGACACGGCGGTCACGGTGAAGCCGAGCGATTTCACGGTGGCGGGCGCGGCCACCACGTTCACGTGCCAGGTGGTGGCGTTCAGCAAGAACGGGCGGAGGACCGCGTTCCCGGAGTGCGCGTGGGCGGACGCGGACACGTGGGGGACGGTGCTGGAGACGACGCCAGGGTCCCCGGCAGCGCTGCCGTTGCGGAAGATGGCGGACCTGACGGCCGAGATCCGGGACGAGGTGCGGGTGTCATCGTGACGAAGGCGCGGCGAGGCGGAGCAGGACGCGGGCCCGCAGGAGTTCGTATTCCGCGTTGAGCCGCCGGGGCGGGCCGGGCGGACGCGGCACGACGACGCCGGGGGTGACGGTTTCCTCGGGCCGGAACTGCTCGCGGGTGAGGTCGATCTCGACGCCTGCGCCGAGCCGGTTCCACCAGTGGTAGTCGGTGCGTCGGCCGTCGACGTGGACCTCGCCGCGCAGAAGGTCGCCGCCGAGCAGGTCGTGCAGGACGAGAGCGGTGACACCGCATTGCCCGCGGGCCGGATTGCGGGGATCGAACGAGGTCGCCGCGTCGGAGGGAAAGGTGTCGGGCCCCCATCCACCGCGAATGGCCGCCTCGACGTCGGTAAGCAGCAAGGTAGTCACGCCGCCACCCTGCCAGCCCCCACTGACAGCGCCCCGTCGTGACGTGTGCCGCGTGCGGGGGCCACCGCGGTCGGGACGCCCACCCGGCCACGCCGCCCGGCCCCCGGATCGTCCGGGTTCACGCGTCGCGGCAGCCGTGGCCGCCGGTGCTCAGTGGCGGTACGCGGCTGTCGCGGTCTCGGTGAAGGAGCGGATCAACGGGTTGGTGTCGCCCTCGTTCCACACCGCCACCACCCGGCTCGGCGGCATGTCGGTCAGCGGCACCAGGGCCAGTTCCACCGGCAGGTCGTGTCCGAGCGGGGCCAGGCCGACCGTGCCGTTCCACAGCACGGCCTGAAGGCACTCCTGGACGGCGCGCACCACCGGGCCCTCGCGCGGGCTGCCGCCGTTCCAGTACGACTGCCAGACGGGGTCGGTGCCCGGCGGGAACTGGAACCAGCGGCGGTCGCTCAGTTCGGCCAGCCGCAGTCCGTCATGGCGGGCCAGCGGGTCGTCGGCGCGCAGGACCACGCCGACCGGATCGCTCCGCAACGTACGCACCGTCAGGGCGGTCTCGTCGAACGGCGCCCGGGTCAGCGCGACGTCGACCAGCCCGGCGCGCAGCCCGCAGGTCGGGTCGGTCAGATCGGTGTCGCGGACGCGGATGTCGACGCCGGGGTGGTGTCGGCGGAAGGCGGCGGCCAGCCTGGCCACGCCCGGGTCGGTGCCGTCGCCCAGAATGCCGACGGTGATGCTCGCGACGCCGGCCGCCGCGCTCACGCGTGCCCGGACGCGTTCGGCATGGTCGAGCAGGCTCCGCGCCTCGTCGAGCAGCACCGAGCCCACCGGCGTGAGCGTGACCCCGGCCGGGGAACGGGTGAGGAGCAGGGCCCCGACATCGGCCTCCAGCCGCTTGATCGCCCGGCTCAGCGGCGGCTGGCTGATGTGCAGCCGGGCGGCGGCCCGGCCGAAGTGACGTTCCTCGGCGACCGCCACGAAGTAGCGCAAGGTCCGTAGCTCCACGCTGCAACGATACCCACGAGGTATCGGCGTCGCAGGACAGGTCTTGGACAGCCCCGGGGACCCGGCGGTGAACTCGTGAACATGACCGGAGAAGCGAAGGCCGACGAGCCGCAGATCCATCCCGCCGTTTCGGTGGTGGGCCCCGACGAGGGCGAGGTGATGGTTCTGGGCACCACGCGCATGCGGGTCCTGGAGGACGGCAGCCACACCGGCCACCGCCTCGCGATCGCCGAATCCGTCCTCGCCCCGCACACCCAGGGCCCCCCGCAGCACCGCCACGCCCGGCACGACGAGGGCTTCTACGTCCTCTCCGGCACGATCCGCTTCACCGTCGGCGACGAGAACCACGACGCCACCGCGGGCACGCTGGTGATGGTGCCGCCCGGCACCCCGCACACGTTCGCCAACCCGACCGACGAACCCGCGGTCATGCTCAGCACGTTCACCCCCGACCTGTACGTGCAGTACTTCCGGGACCTCCGGGACGTACTCGCCGGCGGCCGCGCGATGACGCCACAGGCCAACGTCGAAGCGATGAGCCGCTACGCGACCGAGCCCGCCACCGACCTGGCCTGAAGCCGGCCGCACCACACGATCGCCGCAATCGACCGGCCCCGGGACCCGGCGGCCCATGAACGGGAACCATGAACATCGCCTACTGGATCGTCGCGGGCCTGCTCGCGCTCTTCTACGCCTACGCAGGCACGCTGAAGGTGACCCGCACCCGCGACCGACTCCGCCCGATGATGGCCTGGGTGGACCGCGTGCCCCTGCCTGCCGTCAGGACGCTGGGGGCGGTCGAAATACTCGGCACGGCGGGCCTGATCCTGCCACCCCTGACCGGCATAGCCCCCGCACTGGCGTCAGCCGCCGCCATAGGCTTCGTACTCCTGCAAATCGGAGCGGTAGCCGTCCACTTGACAATCGAAGACCGCCGCATAGCCCTCAACGCCGCACTCATCGTCACCGCGGCCCTGACCCTCTACCTGTCCACCCAGCTGTGACCGACCACAGTCCCATGCTGCGGGCCGCAGTGCCCCCGCACGATCCCCTCACGGGTCGGACAAGGCAGCCTCGCCCGTGATCACATCATCACGCACTGCGGTGAGCGTGCACCCAGGCAGCCTCGAACTCCGCTTCCGTGATGGTCACCGCGTGGAACTCCTCCTGAGAGTTGATCTCTTCCAGCCCCGGGCACGGAATCTCGCCCAAGCCGATCGTGTCCGTGTCGCGGCCGGTTATCCTCACAACTCGGTTATTCCTGGAGACAGAGGTCGACACCACGCTCCCTCAACACTCTCACCATCCCCTCGACCTCGTCCCGCCCGAGCTGCTGTCGCGAGTCCGCATAGTCATGCCAGACAAGCTGGAACGTATCCCCGTTGCCGTTCGGCCCGTGAGCTGACAGGCAGTCGTCGAGCCCCGCGAGATTGGCCCCGAAGTACCCCCCGGGCCCGTTGATCACTTCCCCCAACGCACAATAGAACCCTGCCATTGTGCCCAGGTCGCGCCCTTCGAGGACGTATGGCGACGTGTTCGTATACCGCATGGCCCGGCGTCCGGCCTCGAACCAGGCCGTCTGCACGACGTGCAGCCAGCTCTCGTAGGAGTCGACTCCGAGTTCTTTCCACTCCCCCACTGACCGGGGGCGGGATCTCGCCCAGCGACGCCAGATAACGCCCGCATATGGAAAGGGTAGAGAGTATCCGGTCACGTCAAGCATCAGGTTCTCCCCGTCGCCACTACTGCCGAGCACGTCGAGTTCCCTCAGGTAGTAGGAAGCCATGGCCTCGGAGTTGGCGTCAAGCACCTGCATTTCAACCTCTTGGAAGGAGTCGCCCCTCACCCCGTCAGCCCATTCAGCATCAACCAGACGCAAGCTGGATGAGACCGACTCGACGTCACAGAAAAAACCTTCGACATCCCTCGCCGCCACGATCGGCTGCTGGGATTCCTCCCATACAAATTGATAGAGGAACAAACGGTGGCGCGCCAACATACTTCTTCTCCTCGGAGGCCAAAAAACCACTATTTCCATCCGTCATCAGGAAAGTGTGGTGCCGTGAACTTACGGATTGTAACGTAATGATCGACAGTCCAACCCATCACTTTTCTCCCGTCAGGCAAGGTCTTGACGAGAATCCGCGCCGAGTCACCTTTTGTTCCCGGCACCCTGTACTCCTTGGCACCAGACCACCATCGCTCATGCGTTTTCCGACCCTCGAACGTCTTCTGCAGCCCGGTGCTACCGTCGACTTGGGGCACCCCGTTCCCGGCCCGGATTTCTTCATACGCGTTGATGAAGTGCTTTGAGAGCCTGGGGTCAGGAAGCGGATCGGATAGCCTTCCTCCATTTTTCGGACACGGTGCCAGTCCCAGGGGATCCACCCAAGCGTGCGGGTTCGGGACATACGTCGCCGGGTTCGGGGCCGGGTCGAGGCCCAGGGGGTCCTGGGTGGTGTAGCGGGCTGTTTCGGGGTTGTAGTAGCGGAAGACGTTGTAGTGGAGGCCGGACTCCGGGTCGAAGTACTGGCCCGGGAAGCGCAGCGGCGTGTACGCCGTGCTGCCGGACGCCCACGCCGTCGTTCCCCACAGCGTCGCGCGCGTGCGCCACGCCATCTCCCCGTCTTCACTGAGGAGTTCGGTCGGCGTGCCCACCACATCACTGACGATGGCGAAGAAGCGGGAGTCGGTTTCCTCCTGGGACACACCCGCGCGTTCCGTCTGGGTCAGCGGGCGCAGGCCGTCGTGGTCCCAGGTCAGGCTGACCGGCCTGGGCAGGTCACCGCCTTCCGCCGTCTCCTCCGCGAGCGTCGCGCCGTCCCAGGTGAACGCGGTCCGCTCCAGGACCGCGACCCCGTCCGGGGCCACCCGCTCCTTCGCGATCCGCCGCCCCAGCGGATCGTAGACGTACCGCCACACCTGCCCGTCCGGCGTGGTCAGCGCGACCAGCCGGTCCTCCGCGTCCCACTCGTACCGCCAGGTCTCCGGCTTGCGCGACAGCCGGGTGCGCTGCCGCAGGACCAACCGCCCCTGCGCGTCGTACTCGTACCGCGTACGGCCCGCCCGCGTCAGCAGCGTCCCGCGGTAGGCCCGCTCGCCCGTCGCCTCGTTCGACGGGTGCCCCTGCGGCCACTCCCCTGACGTCTGCCCGCCGATGGCGTCGTACGCGTACCGCTCCACCCACCCCTCGGCCCGCACGGCGGTCACGCGGCCCGCCGGGTCGAGATCGAAGGCACGGTGGCCCTCGGCGCTGTCCTCGACGGCCGTCAGGTTGCCGTCCGCGCGGTAGGTGTAGGCCCGGCTGCGCAGCACTCGTTCGCGACGTGACACGGTCTGCCCGGCCAGTCGGCCACCGGCGTCCCAGGTCTGTCCGAAAGCGAGCAACTCACCCACAGACCGGGAGACTTCGCGGCCCGCTGCGTCGTACGCGAAGTCGACCACCCGGCCCGACGTGGTGAGCCGTGTCCGCCGGCCCGCCGCGTCGTGGTCCCAGACGCTCACCGCTCCCGACGGGGTCACCCGCCGGACGCGCCGCCCCAGCGCGTCGTGGGTGAAGCTGATCGTCCGGCCGTCGCACGTCTCGGAGGTGACGCGTCCCAGCCGGTCACGGCGCTGGACGAGGGTGACGTCGTCGGTGACGGCGCGGACCAGGTCGCCCGCGACGTCGTACGCGAAACTCGTCAGCCGCCCGTCGGCGTCCTTGGACGTCATCCGGCCCAACGCGTCGTACGCGTAACGGACGCTCTGCCCCAACGCGTTGACCCGCCGCACGAGTTGCCCGGCCGGGTCGTGGGCGTACGTGGTGCGCCTGCCGTCGAAGTCGGTCTCCGCGATCAGCCGGCCGGCCGCGTCGTAGTCGTAGGTCCAGGTCAGGCCCAATGGGTTGCGGACCGCGCGCAGTCGCAGTTCGGTGTCGTGCGTGAACTCGTAATGGGCTCCGTCCGGATCGGTGCGGGCGGCGAGCCGGTCGAAGTGGGTGTACGCGAAGCGTGTGACGGCGCCCACCGCGTCGGTGTGGGTGAGGCAGTTGCCCTCGCCGTCGTAGGTCCAGCGCTGCGTCGCGCCGTCCGGATCGGTGCGTGAGGCGAGCAGCCCTTCGACGGTCCACGCCGACCTGGTGACCGCGCCCATCGGATCGGTGACCGCCACGACGCGGCCGAACGCGTCGCGTTCACACGTGGTGACGGCGCCCAGCGGGTCGGTGACCTCGACGGGGAGCCCGGCGGCGTCGCACCGCACCCGGGTGGTGTGGCCCAGCGCGTCGGTCACGCCGGTGAGACGGCCGCGGGCGTCGTAGGAGTACCGGGTGGCCGACCCGCGCGGGTCCACGGTCGCCACCACGTTGCCGCGCTCGTCGTACTCCCGGCGCCACACCGAGCCGTCCTCGGTGGTCACCGTACGGGGCAGACCCTCAGCGGTGTACTCGGTGGAACGGACCCGCCCATCAGGACGAGTGACCGTCATCAGGCGGCCGTTCGCGTCGTAGCCGAGAGAGGTCGTCCGGCCCACCGCATCCGTGTGGGACAGCAGCCGGTCGTAGCGGTCCCAGGTGGAGCGCTCGACGGCCCCCGACGGGTCGACCCGGGCGATCACCTGCAACGCACTGTTGATCACGTAACGCGTCGTGTGGCCGAGGGAGTCGGTGACGGAGGTGACGCGTTCGCCGGTCGCCTCGTCCCGCCGTCCGTGGTCGAAGGCGTACCGCAGGTGGCCCGCGTCGCCCGACTCCCTGACGCACCGGCCGCGTTCGTCGTACTCGTAGGTGTAGCCGTGGCCGTTGCGGTCGGTCCAGGAGGTGACGCGGCCCGCCGCGTCGTACGTGAAACGCAGGGGCGTCCCGGAGGAGTTGACCACCTCGGTCAGGCAGCCGTCGCGATAGCCGTACCGCAGCAGTTCGGTGTCCGGTTCGTCGCCACGGCCGACGAGCGCGAGCGCCGTGATGCGGCCGTCTTCCGTCGTGATCCGTAGCCGGTGGCCACCGTCGTGGACGATGCCGGTGGGGGTGCCGTCGTCCGCGTAGTCGAAGCAGATCCGCAGGCCGTTGCGGTCCGACACCTCGGTGAGGAGCGCGGCGGTGTCGCCGTACGGCGTGAAGTACGACCGTCGTCCCGTGTCGGGATCGCTGACGGTGTACCCGCCGTCGGCACACCGCTCCAGCGGCAGGCGCGGCCCTTCGGCGGGCAACGTGGGCACGCCCACCGCCGGGTGCGGGTAGGACAGCAGGAGACCGTCCTCCGCGACGAGGATCACGCCCTCGTCGTCGATCTCCAGCCGCTGGTCGGCGGTGCTGGACCAGGAGGGCCCGAACCAGCGCCCGGCCCGATAGCCGGAATCCGTCCTGCGGGTGAAGCAGAGCGGGAGCAGACCGTCCAGCGTCACGTCCGTCTGCGCCAGGTACATCCGGCCGCTGGCGACGTCGACCGGGTCACCGCAGTCCGTCACCGCGTCCTGGGGGCGGGCCGAGGTCCGGGGCCCGTCCTGCGCCAGCTGGTCGCGCGCGGCGCCGCCGGCCGTGTCGCCCGCGTCGGCGGCGGCCCGGTCGGCGGCGATCCCGGGAGCGTCCCCTCCGTCGCCCGCCAGCATGCCGAGGAGGTTGGTGACGAAGTACCCCGAGGCCTGGTCGGGGTCGGACGTCCAGCCCGTGCCGACGACCGACTTCGCCAGCATCTGCGGGTGGTCGGCCGCCAGCAGGAGCCCGGCCAGCGTGTCGGTCGTGTGCTCCTGGTACTCGGCGGGGTGCGTGAGGTTGTAGGGGTCGGTGGGTGACAGTCCGCGCAGGAAGTCCACCATGTCCCCGGCGCTCAGGGCCGCGCCGCCCAGCACGTGTTCCGCGTGCACCGGGTTGGCCAGGTCGACCGCGTCGAGCCGGAGGCGTTCGGTGAACGCCGGTGTCCTGGGCGCCAGTCGGGTGCCCGCATCGACAGCCTTCTGGGCTTCGCGGGCCGCCTCGTCGCGCTGCCCGCGGGCGGCGGCCAGGGTCTCCTTCGCCAGGCTGACCGCCTCGTCCCCGGGGCGTCCCGGGGGTGACGGCTCGGTGGGCGGCGTCCCGGGGTCGTGCCCGTCGCGCAGCGTCGCGTTGTAGGCGTCGGCGGCGTCGTTGTAGCGGCGTACCCGCTCGTTGTAGTCGTTCACCGCGGCCTGGTTGTCGCGGCGACCCGCCTCGTAGTGCTCGATGGCACGCTCCGCCTGCTTCTGTGCCCACTCCACCGTGTCCGCGTAGCGGTCCAGGGCCTCACCGGCACCGGAGCAGGCGTCCGCCGCGTTCAGCCACTGTCTGGGGTGTGCGGCGAACTTCTCCCGGAAGGCGTCGGCGCCCTCCCCCGTCCAGTTCTCCGGGCTGAGGCCGGCCATGCCCTTGTGGGCGGTCTCGAAGGCCGAGCGGAACGTTCCGAGGTGTCCCGCCAGCTTGCGTATCGCCGCGGGATCGCCATGGACCAGCTTCGTGGGATCGTCGCTCTGGCCCAGCTCGCACTCGGCGACCGCACCACCCATGCCGGACGCGAGGTCGTCCCCCTCGTCGTCCACCCACTGCGCCGCGTCGTGCAGTCCCACGTGGTCCAGGTATCCGCCCACCTCGTGGGCGGCCTTGTCCACGCCGGTGCCGACGGTCTTCTTCAGGCTCGACCAGTCCCGCCCCAGCGAGTCCCCGGCCTGGTCGGCCTCGTGCTCGAACCAGCCCCACCCGGTCACTGGTCACCGTCCTGGGCCGGAGTACCGCCCAGTCGCTCGGTCGGAGGCGTCAAGTCCTTGACCACGCGGTCGAGTTGGCCATCGCCACTGGCCAGCCCGGCGAGCCGGCCGGCGGGCGAGTTCCGCGCCAGGTCGCGCGCGGCGACGTCCAGGGTCTTCCGGTCGTGCTGCTGGGCCTGCTCGACCGACGCGGCGCTGTAGTCGGGGTGCTGGAGGTCGGTGACCGTGTTGCGGGACAGGACGGTGTGCCAGGAGGAGTTCTCGACCTGATCGTGCGTCAGGTAGGGGTCCCCCGCCGCCGCGTTCACGTCCACCTTGAAGGTGTCGCTCGCGTACGTGTCCATCGCGTAGTACGTCCCCGCGGACAGGCCGAGGCGGTCGGCGAACTCGGTGCCGTCGTTCACGAGCGTGCGCACCCCCCACTCCCAGCGGTCGCAGAACCCGCCGAGGGCCGCGGTCAGGCCCTCGTGCCCGAGCTGGAGCCCGTCGAGGGCCAGATCCTTGAAGCCGCGCCCTAGGGTGCCGTCGGCCGCGCCGCCGACCGACTGGAGTTCGTGGATGACCCCGTTGATCCCGTCGGCGGCGTCCTCGAGGTCGTCCGGGCTGACACCCAGGTCCTTCGCCATCGCGTTCCCCTCCCCGTGTACGCGTCCGTCCCCGCGTACGTCCTATCCGTCCACCGCCGCCGCGTCCGGCACGATCCCCCTCAGAGGCGGCAGCAGGAGCGGCACGGGGCCCGCCACGTCCACCACGACGCCCGTCGGCTCCGGTGCCGCGGGCACCACCACGTCGAGCAGCCGTGCCCCGCTGAGAGCGAGGTACGTGGACCGCTCGCGCCACGGTGTGCGCTCCAGCCGCGCCGCGAACGACGCCATGGCGCGCTCGTCCGTGAAGGCGTAGATCCAGCGGACCCCGCCCCGGTGTCCTGACCACAGGTCGCCATTGGCCGCCGTGGGGACCAGCGCGACACCGCGCCGGAAGCTCCCCAGGCGCACGGCGAAGGCGCGGCGTGCGTCGGGCTCCGGCACCGGCTCACCGGCTCGCACCGGCTCACGGGCTCTCATCGCCGGTTCACCAGCTCGCGTGCTTCCCCCGGGCCCGTTCACGGCGATCATGGTCTCACGCGGGACCGGCCCCCCGCCCGTCGCTTTCCGGGCGTTCCGCCTACCGCGCATGCGTTATCGTGTGGCTCGTGTACGTGACGCAGACTCACTCCATGTGGTGGTGGACCGCTCATCCGGCGGCCCACTGATCGCGCGTACGCAATCACACTTCGCGAAGGCCGCCCGAGGGCGGCCTTCGGCGTTTGCGCGGGGCGTCCTCCTCACCGGAAGGAAACCCCCACGATGACGACCACCGACACCCCTGCCCCCGACCTCGTACGGCGACTGCTGGAGCCCGGGGCGCCGCCGTTCGCCCTGCTGCGCCGCCGTACGCCGGGGCGACCGGAGGATCTGGTCGAAGTGCTGATCGGGCCGGTCGGGCCGGTCGAGCGGCTCGCCGACATCCCGTTGCCGGACGACGCCGTGCCCGGGCGGGCCGAGGCGCTCGCGCTCGTGCCGTTCCGGCAGATCCGCGAGCGCGGGTTCGACGTGCGTGACGACGGGACGCCGCTGCTCGTCCTGCGGCCGGACGAACACCACGAACTGCCGCTCGCCGACCTGCTCGACGCGCTGCCCGCGCACCCGGTGCGCGTCGAGGGCGGCGCGTTCGACCTGGACGACGACGCGTACGCCGAGGTCGTCGAACGCGTCGTGCGCGACGAGATCGGGCGCGGCGAGGGCGCCAACTTCGTGATCCGCCGCACCTTCCGCGGTGACGTCCCGGGCTTCACCGCGCGCGACGCCCTCGCCCTGTTCCGGCGGCTGCTGGACGGCGAACGCGGCGCGTACTGGACGTTCGTCGTGCACACCGGTGACCGCACCCTGGTCGGCGCGAGCCCCGAGGTGCACGTGCGGATGGCGGGCGGCACGGTCGTGATGAACCCGATCAGCGGCACCTACCGCTACCCGGCCTCCGGGCCGACCGCCGAAGGGCTGCTGGACTTCCTCCACGACCCCAAGGAGGTCGAGGAGCTGACCATGGTGGTCGACGAGGAACTGAAGATGATGTGCACGGTCGGCGACCTCGGCGGCCAGGTCGTCGGCCCGCGCCTGAAGGAGATGGCCCACCTCGCGCACACCGAGTACGAACTGCGCGGCCGCAGTTCGATGGACGTGCGCGACGTGCTGCGCGAGACGATGTTCGCGGCCACCGTCACCGGCTCCCCCGTGCAGAACGCCTGCCGCGTCATCGGGCGCCACGAACGCGACGGCCGCGGCTACTATGCGGGCGCGCTCGCCCTGATCGGCCGCGACGGCGGCGGCGCCCGCACCCTGGACTCCCCCATCCTGATCCGCACCGCCGACATCGATCGCCACGGCGCCCTGCGGGTCGCGGTCGGCGCGACGCTGGTACGCCACTCCGACCCGCGCGGTGAGGTCGCCGAGACGCACGCCAAGGCGGCCGGCGTGCTGGCGGCGCTGGGGGTACGGCCCCAGGCGGCTCCGCACCGGAACACCGCTCAACGCCCGCGCCTGGCCGACGACTTCCGGGTGCGGGCCGCGCTGGACGCCCGCCGTGCCAACCTCGCGCCGTTCTGGCTGCGCATGCGCGACCGCGGCGCCGGCGCCGGGACGGTCACGGGCCTCAGCACCCGCACCCGCACCGGCACCGCCCCCGAGAACACCCCCCTCACCGGCCACGCGTTCGTCGTCGACGCCGAGGACACCTTCACCGCCATGCTCGCCCACGTCCTGCGCTCCTGCGGCCTGGAGGTGACCGTGCGCCACTACGACGCGCCGGGCTTGCGCGAGGCCGTGCTCGCCCACCACGGGCCCGTGGTGCTGGGCCCCGGGCCGGGCGACCCGCGCGACGCCGCCGACCCCAAGATGCGCGCCCTGCGCTCCCTCGCCGCCGAGCTGATCGCCGGGCGCCACGACGGCGACCGCGACGGCCACCGCGGCGGACTGCTCGGGGTGTGCCTCGGGCACGAACTGCTCGCCGCCGAGATGGGGTTGGACATCGTGCGCAAGGACGTGCCGTTCCAGGGCGCCCAGGAACGCGTCGACCTCTTCGGCGACGTCGAGACGGTCGGCTTCTACAACACCTTCACCGCCCGCTGCGACGACCGCACCGCCGACGAACTCGGCATGCACGGCGTCGAGTTGAGCCGCGACCCGGTCACCGGTGACGTCCACGCGCTGCGCGGGCCCGGCTTCGCGGGCGTGCAGTTCCACCCGGAGTCCGTGCTGACGCTGCGCGGCACCCGCATCGTGGCGGACCTGCTGGCCGCCGTCACCGTCAGCCCGTGAACGACGTCCCCTGAACGACATCCCGTGAACGACGCCCCATGAACGCTGTAAGGGGCGGTCACCATGGCGACCGCCCCTTACACGACACCCTACGTGCCGAAAAGCTCCGAAAACGCGCGTGGCGTCAGGCCTTCATCAACCCGCTCGCGAGGTAGTCCGAGCCGTCCTTCACACCCGGCGGCACGAAGAAGTACCCGCCGCCGAACGGCTGCACGTAGTCGATGAGCGGCTCGTCCACCAGCCGCTTCTGCACGGTCTCGAACTGCCGCTGGATGTCCTGCTGGTAGCAGACGAAGGTGTGCCCGACCTCCATGTTGCCGTTGGCGTCGATCCCGGTGTCGAAGTTGTACGAACGCCGCACCAGCCGCTGGTTGTCGGTGGCGTGGGTGCGCGGGTTGGCCAGCCGGATGTGGGAGTCCAGCGGGATCACGTTGCCCTGCGGGTCGGCCTTGTAGTCCGGCGTGTCGAACTCGTTGTTGCCGTCCAGCGGAGCGCCGCTGTCCCGGCGGCGGCCGAACATGCCCTCCTGCTCGTTGATCGACACCCGGTCCCAGAACTCGACCAGCATCCGGATCAGCCGGACCACCTGGTACGTGCCGCCCCGGGTCCACGACGGCTCGGCGGAGTCGTCCACCCACACCAGGTCCTGCGCGGTCGAGCCGGTCGGGTTCGCGGTGCCGTCCTTGAAGCCCAGCAGGTTGCGGCCGGTGCCGGACGGGCGCGGCGGCGCGGCGAAGCCGTCCATCCGCCAGCGCATCTGCATCGCGCCGCGGGTGTGCTTGGCGATGTCGCGCAGCGCGTGGTGGACGGTGTCCGGGTTGTGCGCGCACAGCTGCACCATCAGGTCGCCGTGCATCCAGGCCGCTTCGGGCGAGTCGTTCTTGAAGATCGTCATCGGCGTGAGCTTGGCCGGCTTGTGCGCGCCGAGGCCGAAGCGGTCGTCGAAGAGGCTGGCGCCCAGACCCAGCGTCACCGTCAGGCCGTCCGCGGGCACGACCGGGCCCAGCACGTCGCTGTCCGACGGCGGCTGGCTGACACCGAGGTCCGGCGGGGTACCGCCCGCGGTCAGGAAGCGCGCCCGGTCGGTGAGGGTCTTCATCAGCTCGACCAGCTGGGCCTTGTTCGCGGCGGTCACGTCCATCGCGACGTGACAGGCGAACGCCTGCTTCTGCGCCGGGCCCGGGGTGAGGATGCCGGACTGGTTGGCGCCGTGGAACGGGTACGAGGCGGGCTTGCCCGCGTCGCCCGAGCCGTTGCCGTTGCGGGCGTCGGCGTGCGCCCCGCCGGCGATCAGGCCACCGGCGAGAGCCGTTCCGGCCGCGCCGGCGGTGCCACCCTTCAGGAAACTGCGGCGACTTACGCTCATCGGTTCTGGCTCATTCCTGATCTGTGCTCGGGGTTCGTGCTCGACGTCGTGCTGGGCACGTGCGGTACGGGGACGGGGTCGGCGTCAGTGGCTCGGCGGGACTTCCAGCAGGTCCGGCACCGACGAGAGGGTCTGGAGGGCCGCGCCGATGGCGGCGTTGACCTGCTCGCGCTGGGCCTGCGGGGTGTTGTCGGGCGACTGCCAGGTGTTGCCGTCGCGGGTGGCCTGGAGCGCCTTGTCCAGCGTGTCGAGCTGGCCGGTGACGGTGCCGATCAGCTTCGGCGAGCGGGCGTCGATCAGCGGGGTCAGCTCGCCCAGCACGGTCCGGGTCACGTCCACGTCGGCGGCGGTCTCCGCGTACGCCATGCCGGAGCCCTGGTCGTCGATGCCCGACAGGTGGTCACGCAGGGCGTCCTCCAGGATCTCGTGGGCCCGGATCGGCAGGTTGGTCGGGTCGCCCGCGAGGTCGTCGGAGGTCAGGTTCTTCTGGATCTTGGTGATGTTCGCGGTGAGGGTGTCGGCCACCGGCACCAGGTCCTTGGCGCTCTGGCCGTGGTAAAGGCCGTACTCCAGGCGGTGCAGACCGGTGAAGCCCGGGTCGTTCACGCCGCCCTGGAGGCCGTCCGGCAGGCCGTCCACCGCGAGGCCGTCGTCGCCGAAGCTGTCGTACGAGGCGCCGACCCGCTCCCAGTCGAGCTGGGCTGCGAGCCAGTCGGTCTTCGCGGCTCCGGTGTCGTTCCTGCCCAGGTCGGCCTTGATCTTGGCGACATCGGAGGCGAGCGTCTTCAGGACGCCCGCGGCGTAGCCCTGGTACTGGCCGTTGGGCCCGGTCAGGTCCTTGAGGGTGACCGGCTTGACGGCGGCCACGGTGGTGGCGTCGCCGTGCCCGGAGGCCTGCACGGTCGCCGACTGCGTGACGCCGGTGGAGCCCATCATGCACTTGAAGGTGTACGTGCCCGGGCCGAGGGTGGCGGCCATCTCGGCGGTGGTGCCGGGGCCGAGGGTCTCGATCTCGGCGACGATCGCCCCGGCCGCGTTGTCGAGGTTGATCTCGCCGGCCTTGCCGGACTTGTTGTCGACCGAGAACGTCTGCTTGCCGGTGTGCGCGGACGCGAACTCCGGCGCGCAGTCCTTGCCGGTGACGGTGACGTCGGTCTCGTCGGAGCCCTTGGAGCCGGGCAGCACCGTGATGGCGACGGTCGCGGCCACCACCGGGACCAGCACCAGGGCCGAACCGACCGTCCAGGGGCGCTGGTTGAGCGCGCCGCCGACGCCGGAGCGCACCCGCCGCACCCAGACCGGGGCGCCGGACGACTCACCGTCCGGGCCCTCCTCGGCCCGCGGCACCGCCGGGCGGTCGGCGCGGACGAAGGCGGGGATGACCACGAGCAGGTAGGCCAGCCAGGCGGCGACCTGGAGCACCGTCATCTTGACCGACAGCTCGGTGACGCCGCTGATCAGCGTGACCCACCAGGAGTTGGCGTCGATGTGCGAGGACAGGTCGAAGGCGATCCAGCTCTGGCCGGGCAGCAGGCCCGCGTCCTGCACGTCGCCGAGGCCGTAGGCGAGGACGCCCGCGGCGATGACGATCAGGGCGAGCGCGGTACGGGAGAAGAAGGTGCCGAGGTTGATGCGGATGGCGCGCTGGTAGAGCAGCCAGCACAGCACGACCGCGGCCACGATGCCGACGCCGGCGCCGACCAGCGGCGCGACCGTGTCGTGCGCGGTGCGCGCCGCGGTCCACAGGAACAGGGTGGTCTCCAGGCCCTCCCGGCCGACCGCGAGGAACGCGGTGACGGCCAGCGCGCCGGTGCCGAACTTCAGCGCGTGCTCGACCTTGCCGCGCAGTTCGCCGGAGAGGGTGCGGGCGGTGCGGCGCATCCAGAACACCATCGCGGTGACCAGGCCGACCGCCAGGACGCTGAGGATGCCGCCGACGGCCTCCTGGCCGGTGGAGGACAGCACGCTGGTGGAGAAGGTCAGTACGGCGGCGAAGCTGCCGGCCAGCGCGACGGCGCCGATGACGCCGAGCCAGATGGGGGCGGAGGACGGGGCGCGGCGCTCGCCGTCCGTCTCGGCGGTGTCGCCTTCCGCGGTCCCGCTCTTACGGAGGGCCGCGAGCAGGATCGTGACGATCAGGCCCGCTTCGAGCCCCTCACGAAGACCGATGAGCAGGTTCGGTACTCCGTCGGCCCACATTGGCATTCCCCAGCACTCAAAAGACACGCCCAAGCGTTCTTAGGCGTGCCTAAGCTAAGTCTCCTCATCATGCACGTCAACTCGGCGTGAATCAAATCACCCTGAGTGATACCCCTTGGCGACCCGGGTCGCGCGAACGCGTCCACAGGGCCGCCACAGGGCGCGCACAGACCACGCGGTCGGTGGCCGGGGACGTGGGCCGGACAAGCCTCAGCCTCAGGCGCCTCAGCCGAAGAAGACCGACGCCTCCGCGTACAGCTTCGGGTCGACCGTCTTGAGTTTCGCCGTCGCCTCGCTGAGCGGGACGCGCACGATGTCCGTGCCGCGCAGCGCCACCATCTGCCCGAAGTCGCCCTCGTTGACGGCTTCGATGGCGTGCAGGCCGAAGCGGGTGGCGAGCCAGCGGTCGAACGCCGACGGCGTGCCGCCGCGCTGGATGTGGCCGAGCACGGAGGTGCGGGCCTCCTTGCCGGTGCGCTTCTGGATCTCCTTGGCCAGCCAGTCCCCGACGCCGGACAGCCGCACGTGGCCGAAGGCGTCCAACTCGTCCTCCTTGACGATGAGTTCGCCCTCCTTGGGCATCGCGCCCTCGGCGACCACCACGATGGGCGCGTAGTGCGTCCGGAAGCGGGTGCGCACCCATTCGCAGACCTGGTCGACGTCGAAGCGCTGCTCGGGGATGAGGATGACGTTGGCGCCGCCCGCGAGTCCGGCGTGCAACGCGATCCAGCCGGCGTGGCGGCCCATCACCTCGACCACCAGGACCCGCATGTGGGACTCGGCGGTGGTGTGCAGGCGGTCGATGGCCTCGGTGGCGATGTTGACGGCCGTGTCGAAGCCGAAGGTGTAGTCGGTGGCGTTCAGGTCGTTGTCGATGGTCTTGGGCACGCCGACGCACCGCACGTCGTGCTCGGCCCACAGCTTCGCGGCGACGCCGAGGGTGTCCTCGCCGCCGATCGCGACCAGCGCGTCCACCTCGAACTCGGCGAGCGTCTCCTTCACCCGCCGCACGCCGTCGTCGACCTTGAACGGGTTGGTGCGCGACGAGCCGAGGATGGTGCCGCCGCGCGGCAGGATGCCGCGTACGGACGGGATGTCGAGGGGGCGGACGGCGCCTTCCAGCGGGCCGCGCCAGCCGTCCCGGAAGCCGATGAACTCGTTGTCGTACTCCTGGGTGCCCTTACGCACTATGGCCCGGATGACCGCGTTGAGCCCGGGGCAGTCACCGCCACCGGTCAGTACTCCTACGCGCATGGCTCTTCCCTTCCGCTGTGGTCGCCCGTGATCTGCCTGTGTCACCGGCAGCCGACACGGCCCACGCTAGCCGTGATCCAGGTCACACGGGATCGCCCGGAACGCGGATTCCGGTCAACCACGGGGAAGGGGACGGCGATGATCACCCGATAGAGATCACGTACCGAGCCGGCGGAGTCAGTCTCCGTCCAGGCCGCGTTCGATCGCGTAGCGGACGAGTTCGACGCGGTTGTGCAACTGGAGCTTGCCCAGGGTGTTCTGGACGTGGTTCTGCACGGTGCGGTGCGAGATCACCAGCCGTTCGGCGATCTGCCGGTAGCTGAGCCCCTTGGCCACCAGGCGCAGCACCTCCGTCTCGCGCTCGGTCAGCCGGGGCACGTCCGGTGCGTCGGCCGCCCGCGCGGCGGCGGTGCCGGCGGCCAGCCGCCGGTACTCCCCCAGCACCAGCCCGGCGAGTCCCGGGGTGAACACCGCGTCCCCCGCGGCCGTGCGCCGCACCGCCTCGACCAGCTCCTCGCGGGCGGCCGACTTCAGCAGGTAGCCGGTGGCACCGGACTTGACCGCCTCCAGCACGTCCTCGTGCTCCCCGCTCGCGGACAGCACCAGCACCCGCAACGACGGCTCGACGGCGACCAGTTGACGGCAGACCTCGGCGCCGGGCAGCCCGGGCAGGTTGAGGTCGAGCACCAGTACCCCGGGCCGCACCGCCCTGGCCCTGCGCACCGCCTCGGGGCCGTCGCCCGCGGTCGCCACCACGTCGTACCCGGCCTCGGCCAGGTCACGGGCGACCGCGTCGCGCCACATCGGGTGGTCGTCCACCACCATGACCCTGACGGGCGCGGCGGCCGGCGGCTCGGTCATGACGTGCGTTCCCTCCGGTCGTGACGGCGTACGGCGTCGTGGGCGCCGGGGCGTCGCGGCACCCGCAGTTCGACCTCGGTGCCCTGCCCGGGTACGGAGACCACCTCGGCGGTGCCGCCCAGGTCGCGCAGGCGGCCGCGGATGGACTGGGCGACGCCGAGCCTGCCCTCGGCCGCGGCGTCCGCGAGGCGTCCCGCGGGGATGCCGGGGCCGTCGTCGCGCACGCTCACCAGCACCGCGTCCGGCTCGTCCTCGACGAGGATCCAGGCGCGGGCGCCGGGCCCGGCGTGCCGGGTGACGTTGTCCAGCGCGGCGCCGACCGCCGCGGCGACCTCGGCGGCGGTACGCGGCTCCAGCGGCACGGGGTCGGCGGGCGCGGCCACGGTGACCTTCGGCCCGGCGTGGCGGCCGATCAACTCCCTCAGGTCGCGAGGGCCTTGGGGGCCGTGATCCGGGTCGGAGGCGCCGCCGGGCGCGTTCACCGGGCCGGTGGCGAGGCCGCCCGCCGGGTCACCGCCGTGGCCGCCCGCCGCGGCGACCGCGACGCCCGGCGCCCCGGCGCCCCGCACCAACGCCCGCAGCGCCGCCTCCTGTTCGCCCGCCAGCCTGCCCAGCTCGGCCGCCTCGCCGCCGATCTCGCCGCCCCTGCGCTGCACCATCGCCAGCACCTGGAGCACGCTGTCGTGGATGTCGCGGGCCAGCCGCTCGCGTTCCCTGGTGGCCGCGTCCACCCGCAGCGCCCGGGCGAGCGCGGCCTCGCTGCCCCGGGCCACCTCGACCACGTAGCCGATGCCGGTGCTGACGAAGAACAGCAGCACGATGCTGTGCACGTTGCCGCCGGTGAGCGCGCCGCGTTCCACCACGTTGGACACGCCGATCACCGCCGAGGCGCCGGCCGCCCAGCGCCAGCCGCCCTTGATGGCGAAGGCCAGCACCGCGCCCGCCGTCCAGATCGACGGCAGCGTGTTGTCGCCCGCGACCACCCGGGCGTGGGTGTCGAGCGCGTCGGTGAGCAGGATGCCGGTCAGCGCGACCGCCAGCTCCGCCAGCAGGAAGCCCTTGGTGCAACGCAGGGCGGAGCCGGTCCTGCGCAGCGTCGCGAGCGTCCACAGGGCGAGCGCGCCGAGGTAGAGCCAGCCGCCGAGCGGATGCGCGTACTTCCCGCACGTGTGGCAGTAGCGGGCGATCGCGTAGCACAGCGCGAGGACGCGGAACGCGGTCAGCGCACGCCACAGCGGCCGCTCCACGGATATCCGGGAAATGCCGCCCTTCCCGACGACGCCGTTCACTCGCTGCCGGGGTCGCCCGCCGGGTCCTCGGCGGCCTCGGCCTTCTTCTTCGCCTCCGCGATCTGCCGCTTGGCCGCCGTCGCGTAGATGTCCACGTACTCCTGGCCGGAGAGCTTCATGATCTCGTACATGACCTCGTCGGTCACCGAGCGCAGGATGAAGCGGTCGTTCTCCATGCCGTGGTAGCGGCTGAAGTCCAGCGGCTCGCCGATGCGGATGCCGGGGCGCATCAGCTTGGGCACGACCTTGCCTGGGGGCTGGATCTTCTCGGTGTCGATCATGGCGACCGGGATCACCGGCGCGCCGGAGGCCAGCGCCACCCGGGCCAGGCCGCCGGGCTTGCCCCGGTACAGCCGCCCGTCCGGGGACCGGGTGCCCTCCGGGTAGATGCCGAACAGCTCACCGCGTTCCAGTACCTCCAGGCCGCTCCTGATCGCCGCCTCGCCCGCGCCGCGCGCGCCGGAGCGGTCCACCGGCAACTGCCCGACGCCCTTGAAGAAGGCCGCCGTCAGCTTCCCCTTGACTCCGGGGGAGGTGAAATATTCGGCCTTGGCGATAAAGGTCACCTTGCGGTCGAGCATGGCGGGCAGGAAGAAGGAGTCCGAGAAGGACAGGTGGTTGCTCGCCAGGATCGCCGGGCCCTCCTTGGGGATGTTCTCCAGCCCCTCCACCCAGGGCCGGAAGGCAAGCCGGAGCCCCCCGCCGACCGACAGCTTCATCATGCCGTAGAACAACCCAGGACCTCCTGTAGGCGACGGCAAGACCTTATCCCGCCAACGGCCCGCCCTCCCCTCCTGGTGCCCGACCGCCGGACCTACCGGGTGCCCGATCCTCCGCGTACTGTGAAGTACCTGTCGGGTGACGAGGATTTGTGCCCCGGCCCCACGTGACACCACACCGCACCTCATCCCTAGGAGACCCACGGTGCCGCTGCTGCCCGGAGCCGAGCCGTACCGCCACGACGGCGGCGGGACCGGCGTCCTGCTGTGCCACGGATTCACCGGCTCCCCGCAGTCCATGCGCCCCTGGGGGCAGTACCTCGCGGAGCACGGCCTGACCGTCTCCGTGCCGCTGCTGCCGGGGCACGGCACCCGGTGGCAGGACATGCAGGTCACCGGCTGGCAGGACTGGTACGCAGAGGTCGACCGCGAGCTGCGGGCGCTGCGCGAGCGGTGTGCGCGGGTCTTCGTCTTCGGGCTGTCCATGGGCGGCGCGCTCACCCTGCACCTGGCCGCCCGGCACGGCGACGCGATCAGCGGCATCGTGCTGGTCAACCCGTCGGTCAAGGCGGACAGCGCGCAGCTGAAGGCGGTCGGCCTCGTCCGGCACGTCGTGCCCTCGGTCAAGGGCATCGCCAGCGACATCGCCATGGGCGGCACCGAGGAGCTGGGCTACGAGCGCACCCCGCTGCACGCCGTGCACTCGATGACGAAGCTGTGGGAGACCGTGCAGGCCGAGCTGCCGCAGGTCACCCAGCCGCTGCTGCTGATCAACAGCCGCACCGACCACGTCGTGCACCCCTCCAACGCGGAACTGGTCGCCGACCGCGTCTCCTCGGCCGACCTGACCCGGCGGGTGCTGGAGCGCAGCTACCACGTGGCCACGCTGGACCACGACGCGCAGGAGATCTTCGCGAGCAGCCTGGCGTTCGTCAGGCGGCTGGCGCCGGAGGCCTCGCCGGCGTCCGGCAAGGACGAGGTGGCCAGTGGCGGAGCGTGACGGGAGCCCGCCGCAGGACGGCACGGGCGGCGACGGGCTGGACGAGGAGGCGGTCTGGGCCCGGATCGTCGCGGCGTACGAGGACGGTCCTGAGGACGGCCAGCCGTCGTGGCCCGAGGCGGAGAACGTCCCGGAGGACGACGGCGGCGATGACGACGGCGACGCGCGGGACTCGTCCCTGCCGGTGAACGACGGGATCCCGGTGATCCCGAGGGCGTTCGTCGTCCGGGCCTCGACGCCTGGCCCGCGCGACTACGGCGTCGACGACGGGAGCTCCGGCGACGAGGGCCACTTCGTGCCCCCGGAGCCGCCGCCGTTGCCGCAGGCGGACGTCACGACGAAGTTCGCGTGGCTGGCGGTCGTGGGCGGCCCGGTGCTGCTGGTGCTGTACGTGCTGCTCCAGGAGCCGGTGCCGTGGTGGGCGATGGTCGTCGGCGTCGGCGGCTTCCTGGGCGGCTTCGGCACACTGGTGGCCCGCATGCGCGACCGCGACGAGGAGGACGACGACCCGCACGGCGGGGCGGTCGTCTGAGGACGGCGGGGGCGACCGCGGGGCGGCTCTTGAGGGGGCGGTCCTCAAGAGGGCGGCCTTAAGGCGCGGTCCTCAAGGGCGCGGTGCGAGCCGCAGAGCCGCCAGGACGGGCAGGTGGTCCGTCGCGGCCCGCAGGTCGGACTCCGTGACGCCGGGCAGGCCGCGCGGCACCCCGCAGCCCAGCACCTCGACCCCCTTGCCCACGAACACCGCGTCGATCCGCTGGACGGGGTCGCCGGGGCGCGAGGTGTACTCCCCGCCCCAGCCCCGTACCGCCCACGCGTCCCGCAGCTCCGCCGCGATCCGGTCGAACGCGGGGCTGCCGGGGCGGGCGTTGAAGTCGCCGCCCACCACGGTGGCCGCCGCGTCGTCCGAGGTGGCGACGCGCTCCAGCAGCAGGCCCGCCTGGTCGTAGCGTTCCGCCGCGTTGACGCTCAGGTGGCAGCTGACGACGTCGAGCCGGGCCGCGCCGAAGCCCAGCACGGCGGTCGCGAAGCCACGCTGGTGCAGCCCGGGAGTACGCGGCAGCAGCACGTCCTCGGTGCGCAGCACCCGCGCGCGCAACGACGCCAGGATCATCGGTCCCGACGCCGTCGCGCCGCCGGTGACGGTGACCAGGCCGCTCTCCCGGGCCAGCCGGACGGCCTTCTTGCGCCAGCGGAAGAACCGCGGCGCCTCCTGCACGCACACCACGTCCGGCGCGCAGGCCCGGATCACCCGGACCAGCGCGTCGTGGTCGTCGCGCAGGGAGCGGACGTTGTAGCTGAGCACCCGGACGACCGCCGAGCCGTCCGCCTCCGTCGCCGACTCCGGCAGGTCGTCCAGTGCTGTCACCGCGTCACCGTCTCCGAATCCGTCAGAACGTGCCAGAACGTGTCAGAACCCGTCGGGCCGGTCAGCCCGGGCGGGCCGCCGGTCAGCCCTGGCGGGCCAGGTCCGCCGCGCCCACCAGGCCCGCCTCGCCGCCCAGCTGGGCCGCCAGCACCTGGGCGTGCGGCCGCCACTGGTTGCCGACCAGCCAGCGCCGGAAGGACTTGCGGATCGGGTCGAGTACGAGGTCGCCCTCGTCCGAGACGCCGCCGCCGACGATGAACGCGGACGGGTCGAAGAGCGAGGCCAGGTCGGCCAGGCCCGCGCCCGCCCAGCGGGCCAGCTCGCGGAAGGAGTCGACGGCCACCGGGTCGCCCGCGCGGGCGGCCTCGCTGATGTGCTTGCCCTCGATGGTCTCCGGGGTGCCGTCGCCGAGGCCGAGCAGGACCTCGGCGTTCTCCGGGGTGGCCGCGGCGCGCTGCCGGGCGTACCGCACGAGGGCGCGGCCGGACGCGTACTGCTCCCAGCAGCCCTGGCTGCCGCAACCGCACAGCAGGCCGTCCGGCACCACCCGGATGTGGCCGAACTCGCCCGCCACGCCGAAGCGCCCGCGGTGCAGGCGTCCGCCGATGATGATGCCGCCGCCGAGCCCCGTGCCGAGGGTGATGCACACGACGTCGTCGTGGCCCTGGCCGGCGCCGAAGCGGTACTCGCCCCAGGCGGCGGCGTTGGCGTCGTTCTCCACCACGACCGGCAGGCCGACGCGCTGCTCGACCTTGTCCTTGAGCGCTTCGTGACGCCAGTTGATGTTCGGCGCGAACAGGACGGTCGCCCGCTTGTTGTCGACGTAGCCCGCCGCGCCGATGCCCACGGCCTCCGCCGGGTGGCTCGCGCTCACGGTGCGCACCGCGTCGGCGATGGCGTCGATGACGCCCTCGGGCGTCGGCGGGGTCGGCACCTTGCAGGTCTCCAGGATGGAGCCCTCTTCGTCGACCACGCCGGCCGCGATCTTGGTACCGCCGATGTCGACGCCGATGGTGAGTCCCATATGTCCCTCAGATTTCGTCGAACCCCGCTGAGGCAACCGTACCCGAGGCGCGGTGCCGGGGGACCGGGCCTCAAGCGATCATCGTCCGAGCGGTCAGTCGAGGTCGATGCGCTCGGGTCCCGGGCCGTCGTCGCCGGGGGCGTCGGTGGTCCGGGTCGCCCGCGTCCAGCGGCTCTCCTGGCCCGTGACGGCGGCCCGGTAGGCGGCGAGCAGCTCGGAGCCCGCGCCGGCGAGGTGCTCGAAGACGTCGGGGTTGCGGTCCTTGATCGGGGTGACGACGGCCTTCACCTGGGAGATCACGGCCTGCGCGGCCATCTCCGCGGCGGGGGAACGCAGTTCCGCGACCTTGTCGGCGACGGCCTCGGCGAGCTTGCGCAGCTCGTCGGCGGCGCTGCCCGGCCGGTAGCCGGCCTGCTCACGGCGCCGGGCCTTCTCCCGCGCGAGGTCCTCCGCGCACGCCGTCGACCACGCGTCGGCGTCGGTCTGCGGACGGTCAAGGCCATCGCTCATGGGGAACTCCCTCGCAACGTGTGTCCTACCGACGGTACCGGACGCGTGCTGCTCCGCAGGTCCGAAAAGGGGCGCAGGGAACTGCGCGCTCAGCCCCCACCGGCCGGTGGTCGGCGACACCGCCCTGCCACCCAGCCCAGTGGCCATCTCCCCCACCGTCGTGGCTCGTCGCGCAGTTCCCCGCGCCCCTAAAAGCAAAGCACCACCGCACCGCGCCCCTTTCGGACCTGCGGAGCAACACTCACCGGGGCCACAAAGACGGGTCCGGGGTGAAGCGGACCTGTAGGGCGCCGTCTCGGAGGGCTGCGCCCTCCACTCGGCAGCGGCGCAGGGCCGAAGGCAACGGCAGCACGCGTCGGAAACCCGCCGCGTCCACCACGAGTTCGTCCCCCCGCCGCACCAGGTCGAGCCGGTCGCGGCTCGCGCCGGGCAGCGGGAGCCGCCACAGCAGCAGGCCCTCCTGCGACAACCGGTCCTCGACCGACCACGGATCCGGTGCCGGGGTGTCCGGAAAACCTCCGCCCGCCGGCGCGGTGACCCCGAGTTCCTCCAGGTCCCGTACGCCGTGCGGATCGCGCCCGAGGTGCGGCAGCTCGGCGACCGCGACGTCCTCGCGGTCGCCGAACTCCCCGCGCAGACCCTTCAGGTGCTCGCGTTGCTGCCCGGTCAGCCGCGCCAGGAACGGGTCCGGCGACCCGGTCGGCAGCAGGCGGTTGGCGGCGACGGATTCGAGCCGGAGGCCGTACAGCGCGAGCCCGGTACGTGCCGTCCGCAGCGTGGCCGCGGACCGGGCCCCGGGTTCCACGACGAGCCGTACCCCGGTGGAGGCCGCCGCGACGACCGCCTGGACGGAGGCGAGTTCGGCGTCCCAGCGGGCGGCCGCGTCGTACAGCCACTCGGCGGGCATCGGGACCCCCGCGAGCTGCGCCAGCATGGGCCGCAGCGCCCTGGCCGCCTGCCGTTCCGAGGGCAGGAGGCGGTCGAGGTAGCGGCGCAGCTGCTCCGGCAGCGCCAGCAGCCGCAGCGCGCCCGGCACCGGCGGCAGGTCGACCACCACGGTGTCGTGGCCCGCGTCCGCCGCCACGCCCAGCGCCTGGAGCAGCGCGAACTCCTGCGCGCCCGGCAGTTCGGTGAACTCCTCGTCGTCCAGTGGGGCCGCGCCCAGCAGGTCGAAGACGACGCCGAAGCGGCCCTGGAGTTCGCGGGCCCGCTCGCGGAAGACCGCGTTCGCGTCGACGCGTTCCACGGTGAGACCGGGCGCGGCGCCGGTGGCCAGGCCGCCGGGCGCCTCGTCGCAGCCGAGCAGCAGGACGCGTTCGCCCTCGCGGGCGGCGGCGAGCGCCGCGGCGGCCGCGACGGTGGTGGTCCCGGCGCCGCCGGGGCCGGTGACAAGGAGGGTGCGCATGTCGGTCAGGCGGTTTCCGTGCCGCCGCCCTCGACGCGCTTCTTCAGCCCGGCGAGCGCGCGGTCGATGATCACCTTCTCGGCCTTGCGCTTGATCATGCCGAGCATGGGGATCTTGACGTCGACGGTCAGCTGGTAGGTGACCTCGGTCCGCTTGCCGCCCTCCAGCGGGGCGAGGCTGTAGGAGCCGTCGAGGGTGCGCAGCATCTGGGACTTCACCAGGGACCAGCTGACCTGGTCCGGGCCGCTCCAGGTGTAGGCGAGGGTGTGGTCGTCCTTGATGGCGCCCGCGTCGAGGACGAGGCGGACCTTCTCGGCGCGGCCCTGCGCGTCGGTGGCCAGGATCTCGGCCTCCTTGACCTCACCGGTCCACTCCGGGTAGCGGGCGAAGTCCGAGATCACCCCCATGACCTCGGCCGGGGCCGCGTCGATCGTGATGCTCGACCTGGTGTGTTCCGCCATCGCCGTGGCCCCTCCGGGACTTCGCGTCGTGTCTGTGGGTGTCAGTGAAGGTCAGTGAAGATGGGTGTCACTCGGGTGGTGACAGTGGTGATGGTGCAGGTTATCGCGCACTCGTGCGGCGCGGGACGCGCTACCACTCCAGCACGTAGGGGACGCGGGTGGCGTTGAAGTGCCCCACGTTGACGCATTCCGTGGCGCCGATCCGCATCCGCTGGGTGAGCGGCTGGTGGACGTGGCCGAAGAAGGAGTACCGCGGGCGCACCGCGTGGATGGCGTCCAGCAGCGCCTGGCTGCCGCGCTCGAAGCGGCGCGCCACGGTGTCGTAGCACAACTCCGGTACGGCGGGCGGGATGTGCGAGCACAGGACGTCGACCTCGCCGAGCGCGGCGATCTTCGCGGCGTACGCCTCGTCGTCGATCTCGTACGGGGTGCGCATCGGGGTGCGCAGGCCGCCGCCGACGAAGCCGAAGACCAGGCCGCCGAGTTCGACGGTCGTGCCGTCCAGCACGGTGGTGCCGTCACCGGCGTATTCCGGCCACAGCGACGGCACGTCGACGTTGCCGTAGGTGGCGTAGGTCGGGGTGGGCAGGACGGCGAACATCTCGGCGTACTGCTTGCGCACCGCCGCGTCCATGGCGCTGTCGCGGTCGACGCCCTCCCACAGGCTGCGGCCGAACGCGCGGGCCTCCTCGAAGCGGCGGGCGGTGCGCAGTTCCACGATGCGGTCGGCGGCCTCGACGCCGAACAGGTCGGGGAAGATGCCGCGGGTGTGGTCCGCGTAGTCGAGGAAGAGGATCAGGTCGCCGAGGAGCACCAGCGCGTCCGCGCCCTCCCCCGCCCCGGCCAGGGCCTCCACCGCTCCGTGGACATCGCTCACCACATGCACCCGCATGGCCTTCACCATACGGTCACCGCCTCGTGCGCCGGTGGGCGGACCCGTCACGCGCACCGGGCGCATGATGTCGACTAGGGTTCGCGACATGCCGCGCGGGCGTCGCCGGACGCCGACGCGGCCGGCGCGGCAACCCGCACGCGCCGCTGGGACGGGATCAGGGCCGTACACCGTACGTGCCACACGGACGTCACCCCGATGTGTCATCCGTGTGACGCGCCGAACATCTGTGCCCGACCCCCTACCCCCGCGGTCTACCGATGGGTAACGTCCGGGCAGTCCGAATATGGCTCTTGATCAACGGCTCGGCCGGCTCCGGCCACTGGTCACGGGCGCAGCCGACGACGAAGCCGGCGCCGACGAGGAGCAGCAGTCTTGCGCGAGTTCAGCCTTCCGGCCCTGTACGAGGTCCCCGCTGACGGCAACCTGACGGATCTGATCCGCCGCAACGCCGCCCAGCACCCCCAGGTCGCCGTACTGGCCAGAAAGGTCGCCGGAAGCTGGCGGGACGTCACCGCCACCACCTTCCTCGCCGAGGTGCGCGCCGCCGCCAAGGGCCTGATCGCCTCCGGAGTCGAGCCGGGCGACCGCGTGGCGCTGATGTCGCGCACCCGCTACGAGTGGACGCTGCTGGACTTCGCGATCTGGAGCGCGGGCGCGGTCACCGTGCCGGTCTACGAGACGTCCTCCGCCGAGCAGGTGGAGTGGATCCTGTCCGACTCCGGCGCGGTGGCGGTGCTGGTGGAGTCGGCCGGCCACGAGGCGCTCGTGGAGTCGGTGCGCGAGCGGCTGCCGCGGCTGAAGCACGTGTGGGGCATCGACTCCGGCGCGGTGGAGACCCTGGGCACGGCCGGCAGTGACGTCTCCGACGCGCAGGTCGACGAGCGCAGCGCGATCGCCGACGCCGACACCCCGGCGACCATCGTCTACACCTCGGGCACCACCGGCCGCCCCAAGGGCTGCGTGCTCACCCACCGCGCGTTCTTCGCGGAGTGCGGCAACGTGGTGGCCCGGCTGAAGCCGCTGTTCCGCACCGGCGACTCCTCGGTGCTGCTCTTCCTGCCGCTGGCGCACGTGCTGGGGCGGCTGGTGCAGGTCGCCGCGCTGATGGCGCCGATCAAGCTGGGGCACGTCAGCGACATCAAGAACCTCACCGACGACCTCGCCGGTTACCGCCCGACGCTGGTGCTGGGCGTGCCGCGGGTCTTCGAGAAGGTCTACAACTCGGCGCGCGCGCAGGCCCAGGAGGGCGGCAAGGCCAAGGTGCTGGACAAGGCGGTGGCCGTCGCCATCGACTACAGCCGCGCCCTGGACACCACCGCGGGTCCCGGTCTCGCGCTACGGCTGAAGCACAAGGCGTTCGACCGGCTGGTCTACAGCAAGCTGCGCGGCGTGCTCGGCGGCCGCACCACGCACGCCATCTCCGGCGGCGCGCCACTGGGCGAGCGGCTGGGCCACTTCTACCGGGGCATCGGCTTCACCGTGCTGGAGGGCTACGGCCTCACCGAGTCCTGCGCCGCGACCGCGTTCAACCCGTCGGACCGGCCGAAGATCGGCACCGTCGGGCAGCCGCTGCCGGGCAGCGTCGTGCGGATCGCGGACGACGGCGAGGTACTGCTGCACGGCGAGCACCTGTTCACCGGCTACTGGAACAACGAGGCCGCCACCGCGGAGGCGCTGGCGGACGGCTGGTTCCACACCGGGGACATCGGCACGCTGGACGAGGACGGTTATCTGACCATCACCGGCCGCAAGAAGGAGATCATCATCACGGCGGCCGGCAAGAACGTGGCGCCCGCGGTGATCGAGGACCGCGTCCGGGCGCACGCGCTGATCGCCGAGTGCATGGTGGTCGGCGACGGCAGGCCGTTCGTGGGCGCGCTGGTGACGCTGGACGAGGAGTTCCTGCCGCGCTGGGCCGAGCAGCACGGCAAGCCCGCGGGCTCCACGGCGGTCACGCTCAGGGACGACCCGGACCTGCTGGCCGAGGTGCAGCGGGCGGTCGACGACGGCAACGCGGCGGTCAGCCACGCCGAGGCGGTCAAGAAGTTCCGCGTGCTGCCGGGCCAGTTCACCGAGGAGTCCGGCCACGTCACCCCGTCCCTGAAGCTCAAGCGGAACGTGGTGCTGCGCGACTACGCGGACGAGGTCGAGGCGCTGTACGCCTCCTGAGCGCGGCCGCTCCAGCGGGTGTGTGTGGCGGGGTCCGCATGGGCCCCGCACACCGATCGCCAGAGCAGGCCGCTGCTAGAGCAGGCCGCGCAGGCGGTCCGCCAGCAGGTCCCAGCGCCAGGACTCCTCCACCCAGCGCCGCCCGCGCGAGCCGAGGCGTTCGCGCAGCTCCGGGTCCTCCAGCAGGGTCGCGACGCGGTCGGCCGCCTGGCCGGGCTCGCCGCCGCGCACCACCCAGCCCGTCTCGCCGTCGAGCACCGCGTCCGGCGCGCCGCCGGAGTCGCCCGCCACGACCGGCAGCCCGGTCGCCGACGCCTCCAGGTAGACGATGCCCAGGCCCTCGACGTCGAGCCCGCCCCTGCGGGTGCGGCACGGCATCGCGAAGACGTCACCCGCGCCGTAGTGCGCGGGCAGTTGCGCCCACGGGACGGAGCCGGTGAAACGCACCGCCTCGGCGACACCGGTGTCGGCGGCGAGCTTCTCCAGCTCGGCGCGGTACGGGCCGTCACCGACGATCAGCAGGACCGCGTCCGGAACCCGGCGCAGCACGTCGGGCATCGCCCGGATCAGCGTGTCCTGGCCCTTGCGGCGCACCAGCCGGGAGACGCACACCACGACGGGCCGGTCGGTCAGGCCGAGCCTGCCGCGCACCACGGCGCCGCCGGAGCCGGGGTGGAAGGCCTTCTCGTCGACGCCGGGCGGCAGTTGGACCATGCGGGAGGCGGCGGGGGGGGTGAGCGCCCCGGCGATGCGGGAGCGGGTGTACTCGCCGAGGTAGGTCACCGTGTCGGTGGCCTCGCCGATCCGGCGCAGCAACTGCCGGGAGGCGGGCAGCTGGGCCCAGGCCGCCTCGTGCCCGTGGGTCGTCGCCACGATCCGCCGGGCGCCGGCCGCGCGCAGCGCCGGGGCCATCAGCCCGAGCGGCGCCGCCGCGCCGAACCACACCGAGGAGCAGCCGTGCTCGCGCAGCAGCCCTGCCGCCCGCCGGGTCACCCGGGGCGTCGGCAGCAGCATCGAGGTGCGGTCGCGGACCACCGGGAACGGCTGGTCGGCGTCGAAGGCGGCAACCTCGGAGCCGTCCTTCCAGGTGGAGGCGTAGACCACCACCTTCCCGGGGTCCAGCCGCAGCGCCATGCTGTGCACGAAGGCCTGGATGCCGCCGGGGCGGGGCGGGAAGTCGTTGGTGACGATCAGGGTCTTGTCCATCGGGTCCGACGTTATCGGGTGCGGGTTTTCTCCGACAGGATGCCTCGGTCCGGGGGCGTGCGGTCGTGTCGGGACCCACCGGCCGGTGGGGGCTGAGCGCGCAGTTCCCCGCGCCCCTTTCAGGGGCGCCCGTCAGGGGCGCGGGGAACTGCGCGACCAGCCACAGCGCACCCGCGGACGAGCGACGTCCCGAGCCCACGCGCCGCCCCACGCCACCGCCCCAAGGGACCGCGTGACGTAACCTGAGCCGAACCCCTGACCGACCCCCGCCCGACCCCTGGCAGAAAAGGAGACCGCTCTGCCGGTCCTCACCAGCCCCGACAGCCCACCGCGCGAGACGCCGGGCGCCGCGTCCGGCTCCCGGATCAGGGAGTGGGCCGAGCTGGCCTGGCCTCCGCTGGCGGTCTGGGCGGGCGCGATGGTGCTGCAACTGGTGATGCTGGCCTGGCTCGCCAACCGTCCCGACTGGCTGCACGCAACACTCACCCCGTGGGACAACCAGTGGTACGTGCAGATCGCGCAGCAGGGCTACCCGCACGGCTTCAGCTACGACGCGCAGGGGCACCTGACCGGCAACACGCTGGCGTTCTTCCCCCTCTACCCGGCGCTGATCAAGGTGATGAGCGCGGTCACCGGGCTCGGCGGGCAGAGCGCGTCGGTGGCGGTGAGCTGGCTGGCCTCGGCGGGCGCGGCGGTCGCCACGCACCGGCTGGGCGCGCGGCTGTGGGGGCCGAGGGCGGCCCTGTGCCTGGTGCTGGTGGTCTTCACCCAGCCGATGGCGATCACGTTGTGGATCGGGTACAGCGAGAGCCTGTTCCTGCTGCTGGCGGCGGTGTGCCTGTTGGCCGCGCACCGCGAACGGTGGCTGACGGCGGGCGTGTTCGCGTTGCTGGCGGGGCTGAGCCGGTCCACCGGCGTGGCGTTGTCGGCGGCGCTCGCGGTGGCGGCGGGCACCGCGATGTGGCGGGCCCGGCGGATCGACCGGCGGGCGCTCGCCGGAGTGGTGATCGGCGGGCTCGGCGTGCCGGGCTACGTGGCGTGGGTGGGGCTGCGGGTGGGGGAGCCCACGGCGTGGCTGACCATACAGAACGCGGGCTGGAACACCGCGTGGGACTGGGGTCTGGCCACCTGGCGGTTCCTGGAGACCACCCTCCAGCGCGGCAGCGACTGGGTGCCGGTGTCGATCGCGGTCCTGCTGCTGCTCGGCGCGGTGGGCTGCGCGACGGCCGTGCTCCAGCGCACCTGGCCGCCGCTGGTCGTCTACGGCCTGCTGGTCTTCGTCCTGACCATCGGGCAGACCAACTACTACCACTCCAAGCCCCGGTTGCTGGTGCCCGCGCTGCTCACGCTGCTGCCGCTGGCCCGGGCGTTCGGGAAGGCCGGGGTGCGCTCGGCGGGCCCGGCGATGGCGCTGTACGCGCTGTTCGGCACCTGGTTCGGCGCGTACATGCTGACCAACTGGATGTACGCGATCTGACCGGCCGCCCGGCCCCCGGTCAGCTCCCCGGCGCGAACTCCCGTGCGGCGGCGATGCGCTGGACCGCTGTCGGATGGGTGCCGAACAGCAGGTGCAGGGCGCGCGGCGGGTCGGGGTCGCCGACGTTGGCCACGGTCAGCCGTCGCTGCATCGCGATGAACTCGGGCGCGTCGCCGGTCAGCCGCAGCGCGTGCAGGTCCGCCCGGCGCTCCACCCGGCGGCTCACCGCGCAGGTGAACGGCCCGGCGAGCGCCGACAGCAGGGCCGCCACCGCCGCCAGCAGCGGGATCGAGCGGGGGTCGGCGAAGCGGTGCACGCCGGAGGCCGCCAGCAGGGGGTGCCACTGGCAGACGGCCGCCAGCAGCAGCACGCCCGCCGCCGCGCCGACGGCGCCCAGCGCGGTGCCCCGGGTGACGTCGCGGTGCTTGACGTGGCCGAGTTCGTGCGCGGCGATCAGCTCGATCTCGCGCTGCGGCGCCGCCGCGAGCAGGGTGTCGTAGACGACGACGCGGCGGGTGCGGCCGAAGCCGGAGACATAGGCGTTGAGGGCGGTGGTGCGGCGCGAGGCGTCGGCGACCAGCACGTCGCGCACCGCGATCCCGTCGCGGTCGGCCAGCGCCAGCAGCGCGGCGCGCAGCGGTCCGGCCTCCATCGGCGTGAAGCGGTTGAAGAGCGGCTCCAGGACCACGGGCGCCACCCAGGACAGCGCCACCACGACCAGCGCCGCCGCGAGCGCCGTCCACGCCCACCAGCGCGGCGTCGCGGACGCGGTCGCGTACAGGCCGAACAGGGCGCCGGTGACCAGCGGCAGGCTCACCGCGAGCCCGCGCGCACGGTCGGCGAACCAGCCCGCCCAGCCTTGCGTCACCAGCCCGAACCGGGCACGCACCACCCGTACCCGGGCGGCGAACGGCAGGCTCAGCGCCTCCTGCGCCAGCACCAGCGCCACCGCGCCGCCCAGCACCCGCGCCCACCACGCGCCGCCGAACGCGGACACCAGCGCGGCGCCGGCCGGTGTCAGGCCCAGAACGAGCAGCAGCGCCAGCACGAGCGCCCGTTCCGCCAGCAGCCACGACCACTGCGTCCGCCGCAGCGTGCGTCCCCTGGCGATCTGCTCCGCGGTGAAGTCGCCCTCCGCTCCCGTCACCCCAACTCCTTCGCCACGTAAGCCTTCCAGCGGTCGGTGAACTGCCCGCCGCTGACGCCCAGCACCGAACGGGTCGCCCGCTCGACGCCCTCGCGCCCGGTCGCCTGGTAGAACGCGACCAGCTCGGCGTGCCCCCACTGGGCGTCGATCATGCGGCAGGCCAGCCACGCGCCCTCGTACGCCTGCGCGATGCCCGCGGAGCCGGGTGCGAAGTCGGCGGTGGTGGGCAGGGCGGTGGGGGCGCGGCCCGCGCGGACGTCGGCGGCGAGTTCGGGGGCGACGCGCCCCGGGGTCAGCCCGCTGTCGCTGTAGCCGACGAGGTCGGCGAAGCCCTCCGACAGCCAGGTCGGGGTCCGCGAGGTGGTCGCGGTGCGGGTGGCGACGTGGGTCAGTTCGTGGGTGAGCACCACCGAGCGGCCCAGCGCGCTCAGTTCGGCGAACGCCTGCGGGTTGACGATGACGCGGTCGGCGGGCGCGGTGCCGGTGCCGCGCAGTTCGGCGGTGGTGACGGCGGCGATGCCCTGGTAGGTGCCGGCCGGCGCGCCCAGCAGCGCCGCCATGTCGGCCTCGCTGCCCGGGACTTCGACGATCGCCCGGTCGGCCCAGATGCCCGGCCACTGACGGCGCACCACGGGCACGGCGGCGTCCGCGAGCCGCGCGGAGGCGGTCAGCGACGCGGCGGTGCCCGCGCCGAGCACGAGGCTGTGCGCGCCGTGGACGACGGTGACCGGGCCCTGGTCCCACGGCTGGACGTCCGAGCGCTTGCCGGAGGTGTCGCCGTCGGTCTGCGAGGCGACGTACCAGCGGCCCGCGCGCTCGGTGAACGTCAGGTACTCGGTGGAGGCCACCGGCGCGCTGTCGTAGCCGCGCAGCGCGTAGTCCAGCTCGACGCGGGCGGCGACCTGGTGGGCGCTGTCGGCGAGCGGGAACGCGCCGGTGGAGCGCAGCCGGTAGGACCAGGAGGCGAGCGGGACGTCGGCCAGGTCGGCGAAGACCCGGTGCTGGCTCGCGAGGTAGCCGGTCGCGTCCGGGTCGACGGTGCCGATATAGGCACCGCGGTCGTGGTGGAGCACCGCCCGCGCCCGCACGTCCAGCACCCCCTGGACCGCGCGGTCGGTGCGTCGCGCCGCACCGCCGCCCGCGCTCCCGGAGCAGCCGGACACCAGCACGGCGAGGGCCGCCACGCAGCCCAGCGCGGCGGCCCCCGCTCGCCGGATCCGTGGGCCCATGCGTCGATCGTACGGCCGGGGGCTGATCACCCCCGGCGCGGCCTCAGGGACGCACGACGGCGTCGACGGGCAGCATGTTCACCGGGTCGTAGCGCACCCGGGCGCCGGGGTAGGGGGCGTGGATGACCTTGCCGCCGCCGACGTACATGCCGACGTGCGAGGCGTCGCCGCGGTAGATCACCAGGTCGCCGGGGCGGGCCTCGGCGAGGGGGACGTGCTGCCCGGCGTGCAGCTGTTCCTGGGAGGTGCGCGGCAGGGTGATTCCCGCGTGCTGGTAGGCCCAGTACATCAGGCCGGAGCAGTCGAACGCGGTCGGGCCGGTGCTGCCCCAGGAGTACGGCATGCCCAGCGCCGCGCGCACCGCGGCGACCGCCTCGGCGGCCCGCCCGGACGCGGCGGGCAGGTCGGGCAGGTCCGGCACGGCACCGCCGAACGCGGTGCGGCCGTCGTCGGCGCGGCCCAGGCCCACCGACGCCTGCTGGGCGGCGGTCAGGGTGCCCAGCAGGCGTCGGGCCTCGCCGAGCTTGCCCAGCACGGTCCGCTTGTGGGCGCCGAGTTCGGTCCTGGTCCGGGTCAGCTCGGCGAGCTTGCCCGCCGCCTCCCGGCGCTCCTGGTCCAGCACCCGCTGGGCGGCGCGCAGTTGGCGCAGCTGCCCGGCGCGTTCTGAGGCGATGCGGTCGAGGTCTGCGGCGCGGTCGAGGTAGCCGCCGGGGTCCGAGGTGAGCAGCAGGGCGAGGGTGGGGTCGATGCCGCCGTCGCGGTACTGCTCGCCCGCGACCCGGCCGAGGCTGTCGCGCAGGTCGTTGACCTTCTGCTGGGTGCGCGCCGACTCGCCGCGCAGGGCGTCGAGTTCGCCGCGCAGCCGGGCCTCCGCCTCGCGGGCGGCGTCGAACTGCTGGGTGGCCTGCTCGGCCTGCTCGTACAGCCCCTCGACCTTGGACCTGACGTCGGCCGGGCTGTCGTGGGACGCGGCGCCGGCCGGCAGCGCGCTGGTGACGGCGGCGGCGGCCGCGGCGGCGGAGAGCACCGTGACACGGCCGGCCCGGACCAGACCCGGCTGCGGGGGACGGCGATGGGATGCCATGGGGGCGCACCTCCTTACTGTGCGGAGGCGACAGTAGCCGTACGGTCACGCACAGTTCAAAACACCGCGAGCCACCCGTAATCGGCGTGTTCCGGCAATCCCCAGGTCACGGCCCCCGCGCGTCAGCACCCCCCGCCGCACGTCACCCGGACGGCGCACACGCCGACGACCCGCGGCGTTCACGCCACGGGTCGTCGGGGGAAAGTCGGGGGGCGTCAGCCGACGCGCACGCCGAAGTCGAACGGCATGTCGCTGAGCGGCTCGTAGCGCACGGAGGCGCCGGTGTGCGGGGCGTGCAGGATGATGCCGTTGCCCGCGTACAGGCCGACGTGGTCGCCGCCGTACATGATGACCAGGTCGCCCGGCTGCAACTCGCTCTCCGTCAGGTGCTGGCCGACGTCCTCCTGCTCCTGCGAGGTGCGCGGCAGCGAGATGCCGGCCTGTGCGTAGGCCCACTGGGTCAGGCCCGAGCAGTCGAACGAGCCGGGGCCGGTGGCGCCGTAGACGTACGGGTCGCCGATGCGGGTCTTCGCGGCGTCGAGCGCGGCCTGGGCGCGGGCCGAGGCGGCCTTGGAGTCACCGAGGCTGGGGTCGCTGACCGAGCCGCCGTTCTCGATGGAGGCGCGCTGGGAGGCGGTCAGGGTGTTGAGCAGGTTCTGTGCCTTGGACAGCTTGTTCTGGACGTCCTGCTTGTTCTGCTGGAGCGCCTTGCGGGTGCTGTCGAGCTGCGCGAGCTTCGCGGAGGCCTCGGCGCGCTCCTGGTCGAGCACGCGCTTCTGCGCCTCGATCTGCTTCAGCTCGTCGGCCTGGGTGCCGCTGAGCTGGTCGAGCATGGTGGCCTTGTCCAGGTAGCTGTCGGGGTCCGAGGACAGGAACAGCTGGAGGGACGGGTCTATCCCGCCGGTGCGGTACTGCGCGCTGGCGAGTTCGCCGAAGTTGTCGGCCAGCTTGTTGAGGCTCGCCTGCTCGCGGGCCACCTTGTTCTGGAGGTCGTTGACCTGCTGCTGGAGCTGGCTCTGCTTCTCCTGGGCGCCGTCGTACTTCTCGGTGGCCTGCTCGGCCTGCTGGTTGAGGCTGTCCACCTGGGACTTGACGTCGCTGACGCTCGGCTTGGGGTCGGCGTTGGCGGCCTGCGTCGACAGGGCGACGGCAGCGGCGGCGGTCGCGGTCAGGACGGTCACGCGGGTACGACTGGCTGGCTTCGGACGACGGTGGGACGCCACGGGAGGCAAGCTCCTTCTTCCTACGACCGCCTACCGGGTGAGCTGTCGGATTCGGGCCGGAAGAAGCCCTACGGAGTCTCACGCGCCCTGGCCGGCGCGTCCTGACCCCGATTCACCCCGGGAACGTTGGTTCCCCGGCTCCGCGCGTCGGTGCCCCCCATGCTGCTGAACCGGCGCGTCGAACTCGGCGGGAGCCCCCACTGTCATCCGGGCGGACGATCGACTACGCGGGGGTTCGAGGGATGACCCTAGTAACCAACTTGTGATCGGTTCAAATCCTTGCGGGAAAAAAGTTGGCGGGCATGCGAGTTCTTTACGCACACCGCACCACCCGTGACGGTGATTTGACGCTACGTCCACCGAACTCCCCTGCTGGGGGCGCATACCACAGCCCCGTGTGGCGCGTATCACAGTCCGAATCAGTCGCCACTCACGGGCCAACTCGACGGCGGAAAAGGCGCGATGAATCATTCCGGGGAGTAAAACGGACTTCCATGGCGCAATTGGCGGCTACGGGGTGATCATGCCGAAGTCGCCCCGCGCGGCGGGAGTTCAGCCGCGCGACAGCCGCCGCAGCAGCAGCGTCGAGGCGACCGGGCGGGCGCCCGCGCGGGCCACGCCGTCGGCGACCTCGCGGTCCGCGGAGACCACGACCACCGGGCGGCCCGGCGGTTCGGCCCGCACCAGCCGCCGGATCAGCTCGTCGGCGGTCTCCCCCGGCTTGCTGAACAGCACCCGCACCCCGCGCGGCGGCGCCAGCAGCACCGGCGCCGCCAGTTCCGCGCCGTCGAAGACACAGGTGACCTCGGCGCCCGACTGCGCGGCCAGCACCGCGAGCCCGCCGAGCAGCCGCAGCCGCTGCTTCTCCAACGGCATCGTGGGATAGCCGGTCTTGGTCACGTTGTAGCCGTCGACCACCAGGTGCGCCTGGGGCAGCGCCAGCAACTGGTCGAGCAGCGCCGGGTCGTCCTCCGACAGGGCGCGGCGCGCGATGTCCTTGGGGTTGATGGTGCCCGGCGCCACCGCCTCGACCGCGTCGGCGGGCCGCTCGGTCACCGGAGGCAGCGCCAGCTCCCTGCGCAGGCCCTGCGCGGCCTCCAGCACGGTGTCCAGCAGCAGCCGCAGCCGCATGTCCTCCAGGCTGCGTCCCTCCCGCACCGCGCGGCGCCCCGCCTCCAGGGCGGACTCGGACTCCGCGAGCCGGGCCCGCAGCCTGCGCGCCTCGCCCTCGGCGGCGGCCAGTTCCGTGCCGTGCGCGGCCCGTACGCGTTCCAGCTCGGCCTGGAGCTTGCGCACCGCTGCCTCGCCGCGCCGCAGGTCGCTGGTGGCGCTGCGCAGCTTGCGGTGCAGGGAGTCCGACTCCTTGCGGACCGTGTCCAGTTCGGCCCGCGCGGCCTGCGCCTCCTCGTGGGCGGCGGCCCGGACCTGGGTGAGTTCGGCGCGCAGGCGGCCGAGTTCGCGGGCGGTCTCCTCGCCGACCTGGTCGGCGTGGGCGCGCTGGGCCTCCTCGCCGGCGGCGGCCACCAGCTTCGGCCACCCGGCGGGGCGCAGCAGGTACGCGGCGGCCGCCACGTCCAGCGGATCGGCGGCGGGCGGCGGCGTGCCGGCGTCGAGCGCGGCGGTCAGCTCGCCCTGGGTCTCGCGCAGCCGGGCGGCGATGCGCTGCCGGAAGACGGGGTCGGTCTCCAGCGCGGCGGCCAGTGCGTTGGCGGCGAACTTCGCGCGGCGTGACGGGGTGAACCGGGCGTACTGCCGCAACTGGGCGGGAAGTTCCGCGGTCGTCAGCGAGCCGAAGGCGTCGGCCGCGAAGGCGACGACCCGGTGCCGCACCCCTTCGGGCAGCGGGCGGTCCAGGCACTCGCCCTGCGCTGTGGCACCGCTGGCCTCGTCGCCGCCCGCGTCGTCGTCGCCCGCCGCGGCGTCGCCCGCTTCGTCGCCCCGCGCGTCATCGCTGTGCGCGTCGTCGCCGGGCGGTGGATCGGTGGGGTGGTCGGGGCCCTGGTCGAGCGGCGGCTCGTCGGATCCGCCGGCGCCTTCCGGTACCGCCCGCGGATTGCCGTCCGTACGCTCCACCAGTCACTCCCGTCGCTCTCCCCTTGGCCGTCCGTACACCCCCCATTGTCCCCGCCGTACGCGGGTCAGGCCCGCCCAGGTTCCTGGTCCGAACCGGGCCGGTCCACCAGTTCGATCCGGTCCACCGCGTTGCACCAGCGGCAGCGCACCGACTCCACGTCCTCGCTCAGCACCTCGCGCTCCTCCACCTTCGGCTCGCCCGCCAGATCGAGGTGGACGTACTCCACGACCCGCGTCGAGCGCGTCACGTCGAACCGGGTGAGGTTGCCGCACAGTGTGCAGCGCCAACGGGTGGTGTCGGTCGGCTGGGGCACCGGCATCGTGTCGTCCTCGTCCTGTGCGTGGGGCGGCGACGGTGTACGCCGCATGGCCGAAAGGAATCGCATGCGCTCGGTCAACCCTACGGCCTGCCGCGCTCCGCGTGCAGAGGGTGTCCGGCGAGGCAGCCCGGCCGGGCCCGCGCGGTCCGCCATGATCGGCTCATGCCGCCGCCACGCCGTCAGGGGGAGCCCGGGTTCACGTCCCGGCTCAGCACGTATCGCGGGCCGACCGTACGGACCGCGCGCGCCGTCGTCCGGGGCCTGGTCCCGGCGCGGCGCCCCGGGGTCAGGCCGCCGCTGGTCACGTACTGCCTGATCGGCCTGTGCGTCCTGGTCTTCCTGGTCTCGCCGCTGTCCGGCCTCGACCCGGCGTACGGCACCGGCCACGCGCAACTGTGCGCCCAGGCGCGGTACTTCGACCGCTGGGGGGTGATCCCGGTGGAACTGTGGCACGGCACGCTCGCGCCCGCCTCGCTGGGGCTGCCGTCCGGCTGCCCGGTGCCCGCCCGGATGGTGAAGGTGCCGTTCCTGTCGGTGTTGACCTCACTCTTCGTGCACGGAGGGTGGGCGCACCTGCTGGGCAACATGCTCTTCCTGTACGTCTTCGGCGCGGGCGTGGAGGAGCGGATGGGCCGGGCCCGCTTCGCCGTCTTCTACGTGGTGACCGGCTACGTCGCCACCTACGGCTACGCGCTGGGCCACCAGGGCTCGACGCAGACCCTGGTGGGCGCCTCGGGGGCGATCTCCGGGGTGCTGGGCGCGTACCTGTTCCTGCATCCGTCGGCCCGGGTGACCAGCCTCTTCCCGTTCCTGCTCTTCCTGCCGCTGCGCTTCCCGGCGTGGGTGGTGCTGGCGTTCTGGTTCGGGTTGCAGTGGATCGCGGCCCGTACCGAGCAGGCCGGGCCCGCGGTGGCGTACCTGGCGCACGTGACCGGCTTCGTGTTCGGGTTCGCGGTGACGGCGGCGCTCTTCCGGCCGCGGTCTAAGCTGGCCCCGCAAGCCGTGACCCGAGGAGAGGGCCAGCCGTGATCACCGCGATCGTGCTCATCAAGACCGACGTCGACCGGATTCCCGAGATCGCCGAGTCGATCGCGGCGCTGGAGCACGTCAGCGAGGTCTACTCGGTCACCGGGACGTACGACCTGGTCGCCCTGGTCCGGGTGGCCCGGCACGACGACCTCGCGGACGTCATCCCGGGCCGGATCAGCAAGATCCCCGGCGTCGCGCGCACCGACACGCACGTGGCGTTCCGCACCTACTCGCAGCACGACCTGGAGGCGGCGTTCTCCATCGGCCTGGAGGGCTGAGGGCCCCGCAGCCGCGCGGACCGCTCAGCCCCGCGGGCGACCCGAGCGGTCCGGCACGCAACGGCCGTCCTCAGTGCGGTAGTTCCACGCCGCGCCGTCCCGGACCAGTTCGGCGACCGCGGTCAGGAAGCGGTCGACGTGCTCGTCGGGGGTGCCCGCGCCGAAGCTCACCCGGATCGCGTTGAGCGACCGCTCGCCGGGCGCGGCCTCGGGGGCGCCGCACTCCCCCGGCGCGTCCTGCTCGCCGCCGAGCAGCGTGCGCACCAGCGGGTGCGCACAGAACAGCCCGTCGCGCACGCCGATGCCGTACTCGGCCGACAGGGCGGCGGCGAAGTGCGAGCTGTTCCAGCCGTCGACGACGAACGAGATGACGCCGACCCGCTCGGCGTCCTCGCCGAACAGCGACAGCACCCTGACCCCCGGCACCGCGGCCAGCCCGGTCAGCACGCGTCCGACCAGCTCCCGCTCCCGTGCCACGAGCGCCTCGAAGCCCGCCTCGCGCAGCGTCCGGCAGGCCGAGGCGATGGCGTGGACGCCGATGACGTTGGGCGAACCGGCCTCGTGGCGGGCGGCGGTGGTGTGCCACTCGACGTCCACGCCGCCGTCCGCGCGCCGGGCCACGGTACGGCTGGCGCCACCGCCCGCGAGGTACGGTTCGGCGTCGCGCAGCCAGTCCGCGCGTCCGGCCAGCACGCCGGAGCCGAAGGGCGCGTAGAGCTTGTGGCCGGAGAACGCCACGTAGTCCACGTCGAGGTCGGCGATGTCCACCGGGTGGTGCGGGGCGAGCTGGGCGGCGTCCAGCACGATGCGGGCGCCGTGCGCGTGGGCGGCGGCGGCCAGTTCGCGCACCGGCCACAGCTCACCGGTGACGTTGGACGCGCCGGTGACGCACACCAGCGCCTCCCCGTGCCCGTCCCGCCCGGCCAGCGCCTTCTCCAGCGTCTCGACGGCCTGCGCCGGGGTGCGCGGGGCGCTCAGGTAGGTCACCCGGGCGCGGCGCCAGGGCAGCAGCGAGGCGTGGTGCTCGGTCTCGAAGACGAAGACCTCGGTGCCGTCCGGCACGGCCGCGGCCAGCAGGTTCAGCGAGTCGGTGGTGGACCGGGTGAAGACCAGCTGGTCGTCGGGGCGGCAGCCGAGGAAGGCGGCGACCTCGGCGCGGGCGGCCTCGAACAGGTCGGTCGACAGCTGCGACAGGTAGCCCGCGCCCCGGTGCACGCTCCCGTAGTACGGCGCGTACGCGGCCACGTCGTCCCAGACCCGCTGGAGGGCGGGCGCGCTGGCCGCGTAGTCCAGCGCGGCGTAGGTGACCTCGCCGCCGGTGACCAGCGGGACGAGGACGTCGCGGCCGAGGACGGGCAGCGGGGCGGTGCGGCAGGCGGCGGGCTGGTCGCAAGCGGCGGAGGCAGCGGAGGCGGACATGGCGAACTCCCGTGGAAAGGCAGGCGAATTCGGCCTTCGAGCCGAAGCGAGGCCGAAAGGGCGGAAAGCGTGAATAACGTGAAATACGCAGAGACGACGCACGGCGGCGCGTACCGGAGTGAAGCCGGACGGGCGTCGGACGTGGGACGTGCGGGCCGTTGACCGGAACCCGGCGGATCACCGGGCCGCAAAGGCCCGCGATCCGGAAAGCCGGAAAAAGGGAAGGACCGGTCGGCCCTATCGCATTCGCTTGCTCAAGAGAGTCTCCCGCGACAACCAGGACCCCGGGTTCGCGAGGGGTCCGCGCTTGCCATGAGCCTCGCTGCTCACGGCCTGGTCATCACCCGGGGCACCCCGCCACGGACGGAGGGTTGCCGGACAGCGAGCCGGGGCCTTTGCGCTGTCACTCGTGACCTGCCGGTGAGTGTAGCAGGGGACCGCCGGCCCCCTGCCACACCGTCCGCATCACGCGTTGCTGGCCGCCACCCAGCGGTCCAGCACCGCCCGCGCGGCGCCGGAGTCGATGGCCTCGGCCGCCTTCGCCACTCCGGCCGCCAGCTGCTCCTGGAGCGTCCCCTCACCGGGCGCGAGGGCCACCAGCGCGGCGGCGGAGTTGAGCAGCACCGCCTCGCGCACCGGCCCGGTCTCCCCGGCCAGCAGCCGCCGCGCCACCTCGGCGTTGTGCGCCGCGTCGCCACCGCGCAAGGCCTCCACCGGGACCAGGCCGATGCCGATGTCCCGCGGGTCGAACGGGACCTGGTCGACCTTGCCGTCGCGCACCCACCACACCTGCGAGGTCGCGGTGGTGGTCAGCTCGTCCAGGCCGTCGTCGCCGCGGAACACCAGCGCGGACGAGCCGCGTTCGGCCAGCACGCCCGCCATCAGCGGTGCCATGCGCGCGTTGGCCACGCCGGTGGCCTGCGCGGTGACCCGGGCCGGGTTGGTCAGCGGGCCGAGGAAGTTGAAGACGGTGGGGATGCCCAGCTGCGCCCGGGCGTTGGCGACGTGGCGCAGCGCGGGGTGGAACTTCACCGCGAAGCAGAACGTGATCCCGGCCTCGGCGGCCACCTCCGCGACCCGGCGCGGCGTCAGTTCCAGGTTGACCCCGAGCTTCTCCAGCACGTCGGACGCGCCGCTCGCGGAGGAGGAGGCGCGGTTGCCGTGCTTGACGACCCGGGCGCCGGTGCCGGCCACCACGATCGCGGACATGGTGGAGATGTTGACCGTCCTGGCCATGTCGCCGCCGGTGCCGACGATGTCCACGCTGGGTCCGGCCACCTCGATGAGGTTGGCGTGCGCGTACATCGCGCGCACGATCCCGGCCAGTTCCTCCACCGTCTCGCCCTTGGCCCGCAGCGCCACCGCGAAGCCCGCGATCTGCGGGTCGCTGGCCTCGCCGCGCATGACGCGGTCCATCGCCCAGGCGGTGTCGTCCCCGGTCAGGTCCCGGCCCTCCAGCAGCCGGGTGAGGATCTGCGGCCAGCCGCGGGTCGCCACGCCGTCGCCTCCGACTGGGTTCCGCGCGTTCATGGGCCGCTCCTGGGGGTACGTGACATGCCTCGCGGCAAGCCTATCGAGGCGGCGGGCACGCCGAAGGCCCCGTCCGGACTGTGGCGGTCCGTACGGGGCCTTCGGTGACGCGTCGGGCGGGGGCCCGGGGGCTGGGGTGCCCCCGGGACGTACCGCCGCGGGGATCAGTGGTGGCCGTGGCCGCTGGTGATCTCCGCGTGCTCCTCCGCGGTCGGCTTCGGGATCTGGCTTCCCTCGCCGTACATGCCCTGGGAGAGCTTGGACCGCAGCTTGGTGACCGGGCCGGCCTTGCGGCGCACGCCGTTCTCGTCGACCTCTTCGCCGAGTTCGAACGGCTGGTGCTGGACGTGCTGGGTGAGGGTGTACATCTGGCCCTGGTCCAGCGGCGCGTGCACCTCGACGAACTCACCGTGCGGCAGGCGCTTGATGACACCGGTCTCCCGGCCGTGCAGCACCTTGTCCTTGTCGCGGCGTTGCAGGCCCATGCAGATCCGCTTGGTGGCCACGAAGGTCAGGACCGGGATCACGAAGAACGAGATCCGGACGAACCAGGTCACCGCGTTGATCGACAGGTGGAAGTGGGTCGCGGCGATGTCGTTGCCACCACCGAGCAGCAGCACCATGTACCAGGCCACCCACGCGGCGCCGAACGCGGTGCGCGTCGGGGCGTTGCGCGGACGGTCGGCGAGGTGGTGCTCGCTCTTGTCACCGGTGACCCAGGACTCGATGAACGGCCACAGCGCCATGACGGCCAGGACCACACCGAACAGGACCAGCGGGATGAAGACGCCCAGCTGGAGCGTGTGACCCCAGAAGTTGATCTCCCAGCCCGGCATGGCGCGGATCAGGCCCTCGGCCATGCCCATGTACCAGTCGGGCTGCGCACCGGTGGACACCTGGTCCGGACGGTACGGGCCGAACTCCCAGATCGGGTTGATCGAGGCGACCGCGGCGACCGCCGCGATGACACCGAACACCAGGAAGAAGAAGCCGCCGGCCTTCGCCATGTACACCGGCATGAGCGGCATGCCGACGACGTTCTTCTCGGTCCGGCCGGGGCCGGGGAACTGGGTGTGCTTGTGGTAGAAGACCAGGATCAGGTGGGCCACCAGCAGACCGGCCATGATGCCCGGCAGCAGCAGGATGTGGATGGTGTAGAAGCGGGCCACGAAGTCGTGTCCCGGGAACTGGCCGCCGAACAGGAAGAACGACAGGTAGGTACCGACGATCGGCACCGACAGGATCGCGCCTTCCATGAAGCGCACACCGGTACCGGACAGCAGGTCGTCCGGGAGCGAGTAACCGGTGAAGCCGGTGAACATGCCCAGGACGAACAGCAGGAAGCCGAACATCCAGTTGACCTCACGCGGCTTGCGGAACGCGCCGGTGAAGAACACTCGCATCATGTGGACGAACATGCCCGCGATGAAGACGACCGCCGACCAGTGGTGGATCTGGCGGATCAGCAGACCGCCGCGCACCTCGAAGCTGATGTTCATGGTCGAGTTGAACGCTTCGGACATCCGGATGCCCTGGAGCGGCACGTACGGGCCGCTGTAGGTCACCTCGTTCATGCTCGGGTGGAAGAACAGCGTCAGGTAGACACCCGTCATGATGATGATCATGAAGCTGTACAGGCAGATCTCACCCAGCATGAAGGACCAGTGGTCCGGGAAGATCTTGCGCATGTTGGCCTTGGCCAGGCTGTAGACGCCCAGCCTGCCGTCGGCCCAGTCCGCCAGCCGCTCGCCGGCCGGGGCCTTGCCCCGGGGCGCGCTCGCGTCGTCGGTGGCGTGGTTCGTGGTGCTCATCCGCGCTCCCAGAAGCTCGGGCCGACCGGCTCGGTGAAGTCACCGAGTGCTTCGAGGTAGCCCTTGTCGTTCACGCTGATCCGCAGCTGCGGCAGAGCGTGACCGGCCGGACCGAAGATGACCCGGCCGCCGTCGGAAAGGTCGAACGTCGACTGGTGGCACGGGCACAGCACGTGGTGCGTCTGCTGCTCGTACAGGCTGATCGGGCAGCCGACGTGGGTGCAGATCTTGGAGAACGCCACGATGCCCTCGTGGCCCCAGTCCGCCTCCCGCTTGTCCTTGATGTCCTCCGGCTTCAGGCGGACGATCATCAGCGCCGCCTTGGCGATGACGTCGTCGTAGTCGTCGGAGTTGTCGTTCAGACCCGGGGGCTGGGCGAAGGTGAGCGAACCGACGCCGACGTCCTCGGGACGCAGCGGCAGGTTCGTGTTGACGTTGATCAGCTGCATGCCCTTGCGCCAGGCGGTGTGCCGCAGCGACGTGCCCGGCATCGGGCCCAGGTCGCGCAGCAGCACGACGCCGGCGAGCGGCACCATGGCCAGCGCGCCGAACATGGTGTTGCGGATCAGCTTGCGGCGGCCGAACTGGCTCTCCGAGGCGCCCTGCCGGAAGTCGGCCAGCACCTTCTGCTTGACCTCGGGCTCCGCCTCGATCGGGTGCCGCTCCTGCGGCATCTCGACGTCCGACATCAGGGTGCGGGCCCAGTGGACCGCGCCCGCGCCGATGCAGAACAGCGCCACGCCGAGCGACCAGCCCAGCGAGAAGTTCAGGGCGCTGACGTGACCGAACGGGAAGATGTAGACGATCTTGCTCGGCGGGATCAGCGAGTACGCCGCGATGAAGCCGAGGGTGGCCACCATCGACAGCGTGAACATGAACGCGACGGCACGCTCGGAGCGCCGCGCGGCACGCTCGTCGATGTCCTGACGGCGGGGCTGGTGGGGCGGCAGGCCGGGGTCGGCGAACGGGTCCTCGGCGACGGCCACCGCGCCGTCGTGAGCGTCCGACCGCTCACTCGGCAGGTTTTCTTCTGACATGTCCTCGTGGGATCCAGGGTGGCTACTCATGACTTCCTGGCCTTCGTGGTGTGAGCGGCGACCCAGACGGCGACGGCGATCAGGGTGCCGAGACCGAAGATCCAGCCGAACAGGCCCTCGCTCACCGGGCCGAGGCCACCGAGTTCGAGACCGCCCTCGCTCGGCGTCTTACCGCTGTCCACCTCGCCCAGGTAGGCGATGATGTCCTTCTTGTCCTTCTCCGGCATGGTCGTGTCGGGGAAGTTCGGCATGTTCTGCGGGCCGGTCAGCATGGCCTCGTAGATGTGCTTGGGGGTCACGCCCTGCAGCGTGGGGGCGAACTTGCCGTCCGACAGCGCACCGCCCTTGCCGGACGCGTTGTGGCACTGCGAGCAGTTGGTGCGGAAGAGCTGACCGCCGTTGGCGATGTCCGCCCCGCCCGGGCTGTACTGCGCCTTGGTCGGCACGCTGGGACCGGGGCCGAGCGAGGCGATGTAGGCGGCGAGCTGGTCGATCTGCGCCTGGCTGTAGGCCACCTTCTTGGCCGGGATCTGAGCCCCCGGCTGCTGGGCCGGCATCCGGCCGGTGCCGACCTGGAAGTCCACCGCCGCGGAGCCGACGCCCACGAGGCTGGGGCCGGTCTTGGTGCCCTCCCCGGAGGTGCCGTGGCAGGTGGCGCAGCCCACGGAGTAGAGCTTCTTGCCCTCCTCGATGGCGAGGGACTGGGATGAGTCGGCCTGCGCCTTCTCAGCCGGCGCGAACGCGGCGTACAGCCCCCCGGTGGCCGCGAGCGCGAAGAGTAGGACGACGAGTGCCGCCAGCGGGTGGCGCCGTCGTACGGAGAGCTTTTTCACGGATTACCCCGGTGTCAGGATCTTCTGCGTCGATGCTTGGTGTGGTTCCGGTGCGGAACCGGTGTCCGGTGCTAACCGGGTTACTTGATCAGGTAGATCGTGGCGAAGAGGCCGATCCACACGACATCGACGAAGTGCCAGTAGTAGGACACGACGATGGCCGCGGTGGCCTGTTCGTGGGTGAACTTCTTGGCCGCGTACGTCCTGCCCAGGACCAGCAGGAAGGCGATCAGACCGCCCGTCACGTGCAGTCCGTGGAAGCCCGTGGTCAGGTAGAACACCGAGCCGAAGGGGCTGGACTTCAGGGAGATCCCGTCGTCCCGCACCAGGTCGGTGTACTCGTAGATCTGACCGCCGATGAAGATGGCACCCATCACGAACGTGATCATGAACCACATCCGCAGGCGCTTCACGTCACCGCGCTCGGCGGCGAAGACGCCGAGCTGGCAGGTGAGCGAGGAGAGCACCAGGATCGTGGTGTTGCACGAGGCGAACGGCACGTCCAGATGCTGGTTCTGACTGTGCCAGAAGGCCGTCCCCGTCACCGATCGCAGGGTGAAGTACATCGCGAAGAGGGCCGCGAAGAACATCAGCTCGGAACTCAACCAGATGATGGTTCCCACGCTGACGAGGTTCGGCCGGTTGACCGACGGGTGCGCGTGCCCGGTTTCTACTGCTGTTGCTGTCGCCACGACCGACATTATGTCGGTCGCTTATCTCGCGCTCACTCCGGGGGGTGCCGTTCGGTGTGTCAAGGGCTTCCGGGGTACCCGCGTGGCGTAGCGCGGCTGTCCCTCGAAGGAGGGAAGTCCAGGTCGTTCGGGTGCCGTCGCCCTTGCCTCCGACCGGTACTGACGCCATGTCGGGGTCGCCCGCGGCGGGCGGCGCGGAGGATCGGCGGGACGTCCGGGGTCTCCTCGGGCGTGGCGTCGCGGGAGTAGCATCCGCGTGTCCGCGCCGCGGTCACCGGCCGCGCGGCCACCCTCAGCGAGGAGGCACCGCACCATGCAGCAGACCGCCACGGTGCTCGTCTACAGCGACGACGCGAACACCCGCGAGCAGGTACGCCTGGCCGCCGGACGCAGGCCCGCGCCGGACGTACCGCGGATGGAGTACCTGGAGTGCGCCACGTTGCCGGCCGTCCTGTCCGCGCTGGACAAGGGCGGCGTCGACGTGTGCGTGCTGGACGGCGAGGCGGTGCCGGCCGGCGGCATGGGCGTGTGCCGGCAGCTGAAGGACGAGATCTTCCACTGCCCGCCGGTGCTGGTGCTGATCGGGCGGCCGCAGGACGCGTGGCTGGCGACCTGGAGCCGCGCGGACGCCGCCGTCACCCATCCGGTGGACCCGATGGCCCTCGCGGAGGCCCTGGCGGGCCTGCTGCGCGAGCGCAGGCCGGTCAACTCCGGCTCGTAGCGGCGGGACCACGGGACGACGGCACGCGGACGTCCCGGGGCGCGTACGGCACGCGTCCCGGGACGCCCTGGCTCCGGGGGTCAGACCCGGGGCGAGAGGCGGGCCGGGTCGCCGCGGTGCGTGGTGTCGTCCGCCTGGCTGGCGGAGGCCGCCTTGGTGCCCAGCGCGCTGCCCTGGACCCACTTGTCCCACGGCACGTTCCAGTCACCGAAGCCGTTGCCGAACGGCTCCATGTCGTGGCCCTCGCTGTTGACGACCTGGACGACGTCGCCGGGCTCGACCTGGTCGAAGAACCAGTGCGCGTTCTCCGTGCTCATGCCCGTGCAGCCGTGGCTGGTGTTGGCCACCCCCTGCGATCCCACCGACCAGGGCGCCGCGTGCACGTACTCGCCGCTCCAGGTCACCCGGGTGGCCCAGTAGACCGGCAGGTCGTAGGAGTCGGCGCTGCCCGCCGCGATGCCCACCGTGCTGGACTTCATCTGCACGAAGGACTGCTTCTCCAGCACCACCTTGATGCCGTTGCGGGTGGCGAAGCCGGGCTTGCCGGTGGTCACCGGCACCGTGCGCACCGCGTCGCCGTCGCGGTAGAGCGTCAGCTGGTGGGAGGAGGCGTCGGTGAGGGCGACGACCTTGTCGCCGATGTTCATCGTCACCGACTTGGCCGGGCCGCCGTACAGCCCCTTGCTGACCTGCACGCCGTTCAGGCCGCTGGTGACGCTGACGGTGGCGTGCGCGGGCCAGTACTCCTTGGGACGGTAGTGCAGGGTGCGGCTGTCCACCCAGTACCAGGAGCCGGTGACCGAGGGCGTGGAGGTGACGTGCAGGGAGCGTTCCACGACGGCGCGGGCGGCCGGGTCGGTCACCGGCTTGCTGAGCGCCGCGGTGACCGGCTCGCCGACGCCGTAGGTCCCGGAGTCGGGGCCGAAGGTGACGTCGAGGAGGTTGTTGGCGGCCTTGGTGTCGAAGCCGATGGTCTGCAGCCCCGGCGCGCCGTCGTCGTTCTCGGTGCTCACCCGGACCGTGTAGTGGACGCCTGCGGCCAGCGGAGCGGTGCTGTGCCACTTGGTGCCCTTGGCGTCGAGTTCGCCCCGCACGACGCGTCCTGTGCCGTCCGTGGCGGTCACGTCGGTAATCCGGCTGCCGCCCTTGGAGGTCACCTCCAGCGGCTTGTTGGGGTCCACCTGCTTGCTGCCGTCGGTGTCGCTGAACGCGACCTGCTTGGCGGCGTCGTAGGGCGCAGAGGCCAGCGGGTTCCCCGAGCCCTCGCAGGCGGCGAGCGCGACCGCCAGGGGCGCGAGCAGCGCGAGGTACGGGAGGCGGGATATCGCCGTTCGGCGAGGAGATGTCTGACTCATGGTCACAACGTATGAAAAGTCGCGCCGCTCGGCGCGTTGCGTTCCGGCAAATGGGGGCCACCGGGTATAAGCGGCCTCCGCCGGGCCCTCCGTCCGGGTGCCCCGCGGGTACGGCGGTGGGACGCGGCGCGGGAACGCCGAAGGGCCGGGGCCCGGACACCGTGTGTGCGGTGTCCGGGCCCCGGCCCTGTGCGGTGCCTGCCTGCCGGGTCGGCGGGTCAGTAGCGCTGGTCGGCGCCCCGGTAGTACTCGAAGACCCAGCCGAAGATGGCCACCAGGATCACCGGGCTGGCGAAGTACAGCAGCCACCAGCCGAAGATGATGCCGAGGAAGGCCAGCGCGCCGCCGGAGGCCAGCATCAGCGGCTGCCAGCTGTGCGGGCTGAAGAAGCCCAGCTCACCCGCGTCGTCGGCGACGTCGGCGTCCTCCCGGTCCTGCGCGCCGGTGTCCACCCGGCGGGCGGTGAACGACAGGTAGAAGCCGATCATGCCGCTCAGGCCGAAGGTCAGGAACAGCGCGGTGGTACCCGCCGGCTCCTTGGCCCACAGGCCGTAGACGATGGCCGTGGCCAGCAGGAACACCGCCAGGCCGAAGAACATCTTGCCCTGGAGCTTCACTTGCCGGCCTCCTTGCCACCGGTCAGCTGGGCACCGTGGCCGGCCTCCGCCAGCTCCATGGCCACGATCTCCGGGTGGTGGAGGTCGAACGCCGGGGATTCGGAGCGGATGCGCGGCAGGGTGAGGAAGTTGTGCCGCGGCGGCGGGCAGGAGGTCGCCCACTCCAGCGAGCGGCCGTAACCCCACGGGTCGTCGACCTCGACCTTCTTGCCGTACTTGGCGGTCTTCCACACGTTGTAGAAGAACGGCAGGATCGACATGCCGAGCAGGAACGAGCTGATCGACGAGATGGTGTTCAGCGTGGTGAAGCCGTCCGCCGCGAGGTAGTCCGCGTAACGACGCGGCATGCCCTCGGCGCCCAGCCAGTGCTGCACCAGGAACGTGCCGTGGAAGCCCACGAACAGCGTCCAGAAGGTGATCTTGCCGAGCCGCTCGTCCAGCATCTTGCCGGTCATCTTCGGCCACCAGAAGTGGAAGCCGGAGAACATCGCGAACACCACGGTGCCGAAGACCACGTAGTGGAAGTGGGCCACCACGAAGTACGAGTCGGAGACGTGGAAGTCCATCGGCGGCGAGGCCAGGATGACGCCGGTCAGACCACCGAAGGTGAAGGTGATCAGGAAGCCGATCGCCCAGAGCATCGGGGTCTCGAAACTCAGTGACCCCTTCCACATCGTTCCGATCCAGTTGAAGAACTTCACGCCTGTTGGAACGGCGATCAGGAACGTCATGAAGGAGAAGAACGGGAGCAGTACGCCACCGGTGACGTACATGTGGTGCGCCCACACGGTGACCGACAGGCCCGCGATGGCGATGGTCGCCGCGATCAGGCCCAGGTAGCCGAACATCGGCTTGCGGGAGAAGACCGGGATGACCTCACTGATGATGCCGAAGAACGGCAGCGCGATGATGTACACCTCTGGATGCCCGAAGAACCAGAACAGGTGTTGCCACAGCAACGCACCGCCGTTGGCCGCGTCGAACACATGGGCGCCGAACTTGCGGTCCGCCTCCAGCGCCAGCAGCGCGGCGGCCAGGACCGGGAAGGCCAGCAGGGCGAGCACCGAGGTCAGCAGCACGTTCCAGACGAAGATCGGCATCCGGAACATCGTCATGCCGGGGGCGCGCATGCAGATGATGGTGGTGATGAAGTTGACCGCACCGAGGATGGTGCCGAAGCCGGACAGCGCCAGACCCATGATCCACATGTCCGAGCCGACGCCCGGCGAGCGGACCGCGTCGGACAGCGGGGAGTACGCGAACCAGCCGAAGTCGGCCGCGCCCTGCGGGGTGAGGAAGCCACCGACCGCGATCAGCGAGCCGAACAGGTAGAGCCAGTAGGCGAACATGTTCAGCCGCGGGAACGCCACGTCGGGCGCGCCGATCTGCAGCGGCATGATCCAGTTGGTGAAACCGGCGAACAGCGGCGTCGCGAACATCAGCAGCATGATCGTGCCGTGCATCGTGAACGCCTGGTTGAACTGCTCGTTCGACATGATCTGCAGGCCCGGGCGGGCCAGCTCGGCGCGCATGAGCAGCGCCATGATGCCGCCGATGCAGAAGAACGCGAACGACGTCGACAGGTAGAGCGTGCCGATGGTCTTGTGGTCGGTGGTGCTCAGCCAGCTGACCACCACACTGCCGGGCTTACGGCTGCGGACCGGGACCTCGTCGGCGTACGAGTCGTCCGTTTCGGCCGTGCCCTGGGGTTCGTTGAGGATACTCACTGGTTACTCCCGGTCGTGCTGGAACCCGGCTGACCGTTCGTGGTGGCGTTCTCGGTGTTACCCGTGGTCGGGATGCCCGCCGGGACGTAGCCGGTCTGGCCCGCCTTGGCGAGGTCCTTCAGGTGCTGCTGGTACTGCGCGGGGGTGACGACCTTGACGTTGAACAGCATCCGGGAGTGGTCGACACCGCACAGCTCCGCGCACTTGCCGCGGAAGGTGCCCAGCTTGTCCGGCGTGACCTGGAAGACGTTGGTGTGGCCCGGGATGACGTCCATCTTCATCAGGAACGGAATCACCCAGAAGTCGTGGATGACGTCACGCGAGGTGAGGACGAACTTCACCGACTGGCCCTCGGGCAGCCACAGCGTGGGGCCGGGGCTCGGGTTGCCCTTGGTCCACTCGCCGGGGATGCCCGTCTCGTAGACGCCGTTGGCGTCGGCCGGGGCGCCCTCCAGGGCGCTCGCCGGGATGGAGGCGAGTTCGGAGTTCTTCTGGAGGTCCACCGGGGTCGTCGGCGTGCCGGGCACGTGCTCGACGTAGTTGAAGGCCCAGCTCCACTGGTAGCCGACCACGTTGACGATGTGGTCCGGCTTCTTGGAGACCTTCAGCAGGTCGGACTCGTCGCGTGCGGTGAAGTAGAACAGCACCGCGACGATGACGAGGGGGACGACCGTGTACAGCGCCTCGATGGGCATGTTGTAACGGGTCTGCGGAGGAACCTCGACCTTCGTCCGGCTGCGCCGGTGGAAGATGACGCTCCACAGGATCAGGCCCCAGACGAGCACGCCGGTCGCCAGCGCGGCGGCCCAGGAGCCCTGCCAGAGCGAAAGGATCCGCGGTGCCTGTTCCGTGGCGGGGCTGGGCATGCCGAGGCGGGGGAAGTCCTTGTAGGAGCAACCGGTAGCGGTCACCAGGACCAGGCCCGCGGCCAACGCCTGCGGCAACCGCCGCCGCATCGGGCGCCGCGACTTGCGGTCGGAGCCGTTGGGACTCACGTAGCGCCTTCCCGAGAGTCTCGCCCGCGCGTCCGGGATCCCGGCCGTTTGCGTCGGTCGGCGCCCTGGCGCGGGCAGGGTGTGGATGTTTATGCGGACCAAACCCTACTGGACGCTTTTCCAGGCCACGCGGCCAGGGGTACCAACGCGCCGGACGAGGCCGCGTATGGCCCTCGAAGGGGTGGAAACCCCCGGATGGCCCCCGGTTTGACGAGGGGTGGAAACCCGCCGGATAGCGTGCACGGGTGCCGTACTTCGACGCCGCTTCGACCGCCCCCCTCCATCCTGTCGCGCGACAGGCGTTGCTGTCCGCGCTGGACGACGGATGGGCCGACCCCGCCCGCCTGTACCGCGAGGGCCGCCGCGCCCGGGTGTTGCTCGACGCCGCGCGGGAGGCGGCCGCCGAGGCGGTCGGCTGCCGCCCGGACGAACTGAGTTTCACCCCTTCGGGTACCCACGCCGTCCACTCGGCGGTGGCCGGTGCGCTGGCCGGGCGGCGCCGGACGGGTCGTCATCTCGTCACCTCGGCGGTCGAACACTCCTGCGTGCTGCACGCGGCCGAGACGCACCGGGCGGCCGGGGGCACGGTCACCGAGGTGGGCGTCGACCGGGCGGGGAGGGTGACGGCCGAGGCGTACCGGGCGGCCCTGCGGCCCGACACCGCGCTGGCGTGCCTCCAGTCGGCCAACCACGAAGTCGGCACCACCCAGCCGGTCGAGGAGGTGGCGGCCGACTGCGCGCGGGCGGGCGTGCCGCTGCTGGTGGACGCCGCGCAGTCACTGGGCTGGGGCGCGGTGGACGGCGGCTGGTCGCTGCTCGCCTCGAGCGCCCACAAATGGGGCGGACCGCCCGGAGTCGGACTGCTCGTGGTCAGGAAGGGTGTCCGGTTCGCGCCCCAGGGCCCGTCCGACGAGCGGGAACGCGGCCGTGCCCCGGGCTTCGAGAACCTCCCCGCGATCGTGGCGGCGGCGGCCTCGCTGCGCGCGGTGCGTGCCGAGGCGGCGGCGGAACGGGCCCGGCTGAGCGCGCTCGTGGACCGGATCAGGGAGCGGGTGCCGATGCTGCTGGACGACGTGGAGGTGGTCGGCGACCCGGTGCGCCGCCTGCCCCACCTGGTCACGTTCTCCTGCCTGTACGTGGACGGGGAGGCGCTGCTGGGCGAGTTGGACCGGTTGGGGTTCGCCGTGTCGTCCGGATCGTCCTGTACGTCCAGCACTCTGACGCCCAGCCACGTGCTGCGGGCGATGGGCGTGCTGTCGGAGGGGAACGTCCGCGTGTCGCTGCCGCGTGGCACGACCGAGGGGGACGTGGAGGAGTTCCTGCGGGTGCTGCCCGAGGTCGTCACCCGGGTGCGCGGCTCGCTGGACGTGCCGGCCGCGCCGGTGCGCGAGGAACCCACCCTCGATGAGGCCGGTCTCGTGGTGGACGCGCTGGGCCGCCGCTGCCCGATCCCGGTCATCGAACTGGCCAAGGTCATCGGTGACGTGCCGGTCGGCGCGACGGTCACCGTGCTGTCGGACGACGAGGCGGCCCGGCTCGACATCCCCGCGTGGTGCGGGATGCGCGGGCAGGAGTACGTCGGCGAGCGGGAGGCCGCGCGCGGTGTGGCCTACGTGGTGCGGCGGCTGTCGTAGCGGTACCGGACACGGCCGCCCGGGGCGCCGCGCGGGCCCGGGCGGCCGTGTCCCGGCGCGAGGGGGGTTACGACAGGTGGACGCGGACCTCGCCGGCCGCGTCGTCGCCGTAGGTCTTGGCGAAGCGGTCCATGAAGTTGTTGCGGCGCAGCTGGTACTCCTGGGTGCCGACGGTCTCGATGACCAGCGTCGCCAGCATGCAGCCGACCTGCGCGGCCCGCTCGTGGCCGACGCCCCACGCCAGGCCGGACAGGAAGCCCGCCCGGAAGGCGTCGCCGACGCCGGTGGGGTCGGCCTTGCGCTCCTCCTCCGGGCAGCCGACCTCGATGGCCGGCTCGCCGACCCGCTCGATGCGCACGCCGCGCGAGCCGAGGGTGGTGACCCGGGTGCCGACCTTGGCGAGGATCTCCTCGTCGGTCCAGCCGGTCTTGGACTCGATGAGGCCCTTCTCGTACTCGTTGGAGAACAGGTAGGCCGCGTCCTCCAGCAGTATCCGGATGTTGTCGCCGTCCATCCGGGCGATCTGCTGGGAGAAGTCCGCCGCGAACGGGAGGGAGCGCGAGCGGCACTCCTCGGTGTGGCGCAGCATCGCCTCCGGGTCGTCGGCGCCGATCAGCACCAGGTCGAGCCCGCCGACCCGCTGGGCGACCGCCTGGAGTTCGATGAGCCGGGCCTCGCTCATCGCACCGGTGTAGAAGGAGCCGATCTGGTTGTGGTCGGCGTCCGTGGTGCACACGAAGCGGGCGGTGTGCAGGACCTCGGAGATGCGCACCGACGAGGTGTCGACGCCGTGCCGGTCGAGCCAGGCGCGGTACTCGTCGAAGTCGGCTCCGGCCGCGCCCACCAGCAGCGGCCGCACCCCCAGCTGGCCCATGCCGAAGCAGATGTTGGCGGCGACGCCGCCCCGGCGCACGTCGAGGTTGTCGACGAGGAAGGAGAGCGAGACGGTGTGCAACTGGTCGGCGACCAGCTGGTCGGCGAAACGACCGGGGAAGGTCATCAGGTGGTCGGTGGCGATGGAGCCGGTGACAGCGATACGCACGAGGAGTCTGCTTCCTACGGGGTCGATGGCGGTTCGGTGGCGCTGGCTGGTCCGGTACCGGGTACCGCTACCGGACCAGCCCACGCTACCCGCCCGGCCGCGCGGCACGACACAGTGGAGCGCGCCATCCCGCCGCCGTCCGCCGCACGGCGGGGGCGGCCGGGGCGCGACACCGCGAAATTACCGGAACGTACAGGTATCACCCGGCGCGGCGGGTGCCTAGAGTCGGCAGTGTCAGGGTCCGCCGTACGGGCCCGCACGCCCGACCGGGAGCGATGATGAACACCTCAGACCGAGGGTCCGAGCACCCGCAGTCCCGCCCGCCGTCCGCCGCCGAGCCGCCGGAGTTCCCCGACTTCCCCGGCTACCCCGGTCACGACGGCACGGGTTCCGGCTCGGCGGGGGACCTGCTGGGCGACTGCCGCCGGATCGCGCCGCGTTGGGCCACGCCGCGCGCGCACCCGCACGAGCCCGTGCCGCCCTCCCGCATCCACGGCACGACGGTGCCCGAGGCGTCCCGCCACGCGGTCGCCGGAATGCCCGACTACGGCGGCTGATCCCGGCCGGATTCCCGCCCCTCCGCCCCCGGCGCACGACGCCGGGGGCGTTGCCGTTCCACGCCCCCGGCGCGCCGGTGCGGAACCGCAATGCGCCGCGTTCCGTCCAAACCGCGTCAGCATCGGTTCGGACATCGACCGGACGAACGCCGGGCAAGGGAGCGGATCGTGGACGGCGAACGCGAGCGGGCGGCTGAGGACATGGCGCGCGACGAGCGGGGCGGCGGAGTGCCGCCGCGCCGCCGGCGCCGGGCGGCTCTGACGGTGGCGCTGGTGACCGGGGTGGTCCTGGCGGGCGGTGGCGGCTACTGGGCGGCGGCCTCGTCGCACGGCCCGGCCCGCCCGGCCGCGGGACCCACGCCCCGCACCGGCCCCGCGTCCGCCACCGGCGCCGCGGGCTCCGACGGGCAGGGCGACGGCGCCCCGGCGGCGCAGGCCTACCGGCTCACCGGCCGCCTGCCCGCGGGTCCCGCCTCGGCGCACGTCTACCGGCCGGGCGGCGCGGTCTCCCGCGACCAGGTGACGCGGCTGGCGGCGGCGCTGGGCGTGCCGGGCACGGTGACGGCGGCGGACGGCCTGTGGAAGGCGGGCTCCAGCGGTGCGGGGCCGACCCTCCAGGTGGCGCAGGACTCCCCCGGCGGCTGGGCGTTCGCGCGGGCGGGCGCGGGCACCGGCTGCGCGGCGGCCCGGCGCACCGTCTCCGGCGCCGGGGTCTGCTACGGCGCCTCGGGCACCGGCGGGACCTCCGCGCCGGGCGGTCCTGCGGTCGCGCAGGACGTGGCGCGGCGGGACGCGGCCCCGGTGCTGGCGGCGCTGGGGCTCGGCGGGGCGCGGGTGGACGCCTCCGGGACCTCGGCGGCCTCCGGCGGGCTGCGCACGGTGACGGCCGATCCGGTGGTCGGCGGGCTGCCCACGTACGGGTGGCGCACGACGCTGGTGATCGGTCCTGACGGCCGGGTGGTGAGCGGTTCGGGGCGGCTGGCGCCGTTGACGCGGGGGGCCGCGTACCCGGTGACGAGCGCGGCGGTCGCGCTGGACCAGTTGCGGCGCGCGGCGGCGGCGTCCGGGCCCGGGTTGTGCGGCCGGGAGCACCCGGGCGGCGGTACGGGCACGGCGCGCTCCGGGGCGGCGCCGGGGCCGGTCGACCCGGGTGGCCCCCTGCTGCACTCGTCCACGCCGCCCGCCCGGGGCACGGCGTCCACGGCGCCGGTCCGGGGCAGCGCGCCCTGTCTCGCCTCCACGCCGCCGCTGCTGGTGCGCGGCGCGGTCTTCGGCCTGTCGGCGCGGTTCGCCTCCGGGAGCCCCGGGGCCGAGGAGCTGGTGCCGTCGTGGCTGTTCCAGGTGGCCGCGTCCGGGTCGGCGCCGGTGAGCACGGTCGCGCAGTCCGCGCTGGCGCAGGGCGGGGGCACGCCGCCGCCGGCGCCGGGCCCGTCGGCCTCGTCCAGCCCGTCGCCGGGCCCCAGCGCCCCGGCGGCGTCCGGCACGGGGGCGCCGGTGACCTCGTACACCACGGACGGGCGGGCGCTGGTGCTGCGCTTCTGGGGCGGGCTGTGCGCGGACTACGCCGGGAAGGTGACCGGGCAGAGCGGCAGCGCGGTGCGCGTGGCGGTCACGGCGACGCCGAAGCAGCCGCACCGGGTCTGCCCGATGCTGGCCCGGTCGATGAGCGTACGGGTGACCCTCGCCAGGCCGCTGGGTTCCCGCGCCGTCTACGACTCCTCGGACGGCCGCGCGGTGGCCGCCGCCCGCTGACACGACCCGGCGGAAACGCCCGTGGCGGCGCGCCCCGGTGATCCGGGACGCGCCGCCACGGGGCTGACGCGCTGGGGCCCGCCGTGGCGGGCCCTCGGGCTCAGTGGAAGGAGTCGCCGCAGGCGCAGGAGCCGGTGGCGTTCGGGTTGTCGATGGTGAAGCCCTGCTTCTCGATGGTGTCGACGAAGTCGATGGAGGCGCCGCCCAGGTAGGGGGCGCTCATCCGGTCGGTGACGACCTTGACGCCGCCGAAGTCCTTGACGACGTCGCCGTCGAGCGAGCGCTCGTCGAAGAAGAGCTGGTAGCGCAGACCGGAGCAGCCACCGGGCTGCACGGCGACACGCAGCGCGAGGTCGTCGCGGCCTTCCTGGTCGAGCAGCGACTTGACCTTGGACGCGGCGGCGTCGGACAGGATGATGCCGTCGCTCGCGGTCGTGTTCGCGTTGGTCTCGTCCTGAACCGTCATCTGCTTCACTCCCGGTGGTTTCGCGCTTCGGGTCTGCGCTGGACTTCTGCCTTGTGCCGCCGACTGAAAACCGTCGGCGCCCCGGAGATATTCCCGGGCCGGGCGGCGGGCCTGGTCCGGCTTATCCGCTTCCGTCTGACGTTCATGCTCGCACACCCGGCGCGCTACGGTCACGCGCCCGCCGCCGGGCCGGGCCGGGTCACCGGGCGACGTGCCGCCCACCGGCGGCGGCCCGGCCCCCGGGGGCAGCGGGATGCGTCACATCGACACGATGGCCATCGTCAATCTGACGCGAACGGGCTATCATGAATAACGTCAATTAGACGAGAAGTGTGTGCAGAGAGAAAGGGCGCAACGCCCGTGACCACCACAGAACCGCTGGACGTACAGCCCACGCCGCTCGCTCTGCTGCTCCTCGGTCGCGAGGCCGACCCGCGCAGCGAGCGGGGGGTGGAGTGCCCCGGCGACCTGCCCGCGCCCTCCGACCCCGACCTGGTGGAACGGGCCCGCAAGGCCAAGGCGCGGCTCGGCGACCGGGTCTTCGTCCTCGGTCACCACTACCAGCGCGACGAGGTCATCGAGTTCGCCGACGTGACCGGTGACTCCTTCAAGCTGGCCCGGGACGCGGCGGCCCGGCCGCAGGCGGAGTACATCGTCTTCTGCGGTGTGCACTTCATGGCGGAGAGCGCCGACATCCTCACCGGCGACGACCAGCAGGTGATCCTGCCGGACCTGGCCGCGGGCTGCTCGATGGCCGACATGGCCACCGCCGAGCAGGTCGCCGAGTGCTGGGACGTGCTGACCGACGCGGGGATCGCGGACGTGACGGTGCCCGTCTCGTACATGAACTCCTCCGCCGACATCAAGGCGTTCACCGGGCGCCACGGCGGCACCATCTGCACCTCCAGCAACGCCAAGCGCGCCCTGGAGTGGGCCTTCGAGCAGGGGACGAAGGTGCTGTTCCTGCCGGATCAGCACCTCGGGCGCAACACCGCGGTGCGCGACATGGGCTTCTCGCTCGACGACTGCGTGGTCTACAACCCGCACAAGCCGGGCGGCGGCGTGACACCCGAGCAGCTGCGGGCGGCGCGGATGATCCTGTGGCGCGGCCACTGCTCGGTGCACGGCCGCTTCTCGCTGGAGTCGGTGGAGGACGTGCGCGCCCGCATACCCGGCGTCAACGTGCTGGTGCACCCCGAGTGCAAGCACGAGGTGGTCGCCGCCGCCGACCAGGTCGGGTCGACGGAGTACATCATCAAGGCGCTGGACGCCGCGCCCGCCGGTTCCGCCTGGGCGATCGGCACCGAGCTGAACCTGGTGCGCCGCCTGGCCAAGGCCCACCCCGACAAGCAGATCGTCTTCCTCGACAAGACCGTCTGCTTCTGCTCGACCATGAACCGCATCGACCTGCCGCACCTGGTCTGGGCGCTGGAGTCGCTCGCCGACGGCACGGTGGTCAACCGCATCGAGGTCGACAAGGAGACCGAGCACTACGCGAAGCTGGCGCTGGAACGCATGCTGGCGCTCCCGTAGCCCAACACCCTCGGGCCTGCTGCCCGTCGGCCTCCGCGACGCCCCCGGCATGGTGCCGGGGGCGTCGTGCGCGGCAGGATGTGCGGCATGCTGCTGCGCCCGCTCCGCGACACCCTCGACGACGCGAAGGCCGTGACGCAGGTCGCCGACGAGGCGTTCGCCGCGTCGCGCGCCGACCGCGGCCGACCGCCGCGTACCGTCTCCGAGCGGGAGCGGGCGATGGGCCGGGCGCTGTTCCGGCACCTGGCCCGCACGGACGGCGGCGGGTGCTGGACCGCCTGGGACGACGAGGGGACGCCGGTCGGCGCGGTGCTGTCCACCCGGCGCGAGGGCACCTGGGCGCTGTCCCTGATCGCGGTCGTGCCCCGGCTCCAACGGCAGGGCGTGGCACGGGAGTTGCTGGCCGCGGCGATGACGTACGGGCGGTCCTGCCTGCGCGGCATGATCTGCGCCCCGTCGGATCCGCGTCCCGCGGCGATGTACCGCGCGGCGGGCTTCACGCTGCACCCGACGATGCGGCTGTCGGGCCCGGTCGACCGCGACCGGCTGCCCGCCCCGGACGGCCCGGTGCACGAGGGGACGGTCAAGCACCGCGATCTGATGGACTCGGTCGACCGGCGGCTGCGCGGCGGCGCGCACGGACCGGACCACGACGAACTGCTGCGCCACCACGGCCTGTTGGTCGTCGACGACCTGGCCGGCAGCGGCTACGTCTACCTGCACGAGTCCGGCACCGTCGAGTTGCTGGCCGCGACCTCGCGGCGGCTGGCGAGCAGGCTGCTGACGGCGGCGCTGCTGGCCGTGCCGCGCGGGACCGACGCGCGGGTCGGCTTCCTGACGGCGGATCAGCAGTGGGCGGTGGACGTCGGGCTGGCCGCGGGACTGACACCGGCCAACTCCGGCTATCTGTGCCTGCGCGGCATGCGCCCGCCGGCCCCGTACGTCCCGTCCGGCACTTTCCTGTGAGCCGGGTCCCTCCGGGAGTCCTCAGCCCGGCCGGACCAGCCCCGTCTCGTAGGCGATGACCACCAGTTGGGCGCGGTCGCGGGCGTGCAGCTTGGCCATGGCGCGGTTGACGTGGGTCTTGACGGTGAGCGGGCTGACGCCGAGGCGGTCGGCGATCTCCTCGTTGGACAGCCCCGCCGCCACCTCGCCCAGCACCTCCCGCTCGCGCGAGGTCAGCACGTCGAGCCGGGCCGCGGCCAGCGGATCGGGGCCCGCGCCGGTGCCGAGGAACCGGGTGATCAGGGACTTGGTGGCGGCCGGTGACAGCAGCGCCTCACCGGCGGCCACCGTGCGGATCGCGTCCAGCAGCGCGCCCGGCTCGGCGCCCTTGCCGAGGAACCCGGCGGCCCCGGCGCGCAGCGCCTCGATGACGTACTCGTCCGCCTCGAAGGTGGTCAGGATCAGCACGTGGGTGCCGGACAGGTCCGGGTCGGCGGTGATCTCGCGGGTCGCGGCGAGGCCGTCGGTGCCCGGCATGCGGATGTCCATCAGCACCACGTCGGCCCGCTCCCGCCGGGCCACCGCGACCGCCTCGGCACCGTCGGACGCCTCGCCCACCACCGCCATGTCCGGCTCGGACTCCACCAGCACCCGGAACGCGCTGCGCAGCAGGGCCTGGTCGTCGGCGAGCACCACCCGGACCGGATAGCCCCCGGTGTCCCGCTCCCCCGTGCCGTCCCCGTTCACGCCGTCTCCTCCTCGCGTCCGGCAGCCGCGTACCCGGCCGACGGCAAGCGTACGAAGACCCGGAAGCCGCCTTCGGCGCGGGGCCCGGCGTGGCAGATGCCGCCCAGCGCCGCGGCCCGCTCCCGCATGCCCATCAGCCCGTGCCCGCCGCCCGCCGGTACCGCGTCGGCGGTGCGGCCCTCGCCGGTGCCGTCGTCCTCGACGGTGACCTCCAGGCCCGTCGCGTCGCGCACGATGCGCACCTCGGCCCGCGCCCCGGCCCCGGCGTGCTTGTGGACGTTGGTCAGCGACTCCTGGATCACCCGGTACGCGGTCAGGTCGACGGTGGCGGGCAGCACGCCGGCGCCGCTCTCGTCGCGCACCACCTCGACCGCGAGTCCGGCGTGGGTGAAGCCCTCGACGAGGTGGTCGAGGTCGGCGAGCTTGGGCGCCGGTTCCATCGGCGCCTCCGGGTCGCCCGCCTGACGCAGCAGGCCGACGGTGGCGCGCAGTTCGTCCAGGGCCGAGCGGCTGGCCTCCCGGACGTGGGCGAGGGCCTGGCGGGCCTGGTCGGGACGGCGTTCCATGACGTGGGCGGCGACCCCGGCCTGCACGTTGACCAGCGCGATGTGGTGCGCGACGACGTCGTGCAGTTCGCGGGCGATGCGCATGCGCTCCTCGGCGACCCGGCGCCTGGCCTCCTCCTCCCGGGTGCGCTCGGCCCGCACCGCGCGTTCCTCCACGGCGGCCACGTACGCCCGGCGGCTGCGCACCGCGTCACCGCAGGCGGCGGCCAGCCCGGTCCAGGCGAGGACGGCCAGGTGCTCCTGGGCGTACCAGGGCCCGGAGCCGTACCCCATGGTGACCGCGGTCAGCCCGGCGCAGGTCAGCACACCCACCCGCCAGGTCGTCGGCCGGTCGGTGTACGCGGCGAGGGTGAACAGCGCCAGCACCGCGGTCGCCACGACCGGCACCGACCGGGCACCGCTGTCGTGGATGGTGGCGGCCACCGTCAGCGCGCAGGTGACGGCGAGCACCGCGCGCGGCGCCCGTCTGCGGGCCACCAGCGCGGCGCAGGCGGTCACCGCCAGCGCGACGTTGACGGCGGTCGGCCGGAAGGCGTCACTGGCGGGTCCCAGCGCGCCGCTGAGCAGGATCGACACCAGGACGACCGCGGCGATCGCACAGTCCACGGCGAGCGGGGGCACCCGCGGCGCCAGCCTCGGTCCGGCAAGAGGGTTCACGCCACGACACGGTACGGGCATTCCGCCCCGGACAGCGCCGAACCCCGCCTCCCGGTGCGGGGGGCGGGGTTCGCGGGCCGTTGCGCGAGCGATGGACGCGGTGCGCGGTGGTGCCGTGCCTGCGGGCGACTTCAGGTCAGCCGGGGATCAGGCCGTCGTCCCTGAGCATCGCCTTGACCTCCTCCAGGGAGGCCTCGTGGGACGGCAGGATCAGCTCGGACGGCTCCAGGGAGTCGTCCGGCAGCGGCTCGCCCAGCTCGCGCACGGCGTCGAGCAGCACGCCGAGCGTGGTCCTGAAGGCCGCCTCGTCGCTGGCGTGTATGGCGGCGAGCAACTCGTCGTCCAGCTCGTTCAGCCGGGGCAGCTGGCTGTCCGCCAGTCTGACCTGCCCCTCCCCCATGATCCGTACGATCATGACGGTGGTCTCCCTTCGGGGTGCGAAGCGCGGATGTGAGCGGTCTCGTGCGGCGACCGGGTCAGCTCTTGTCGAAACGCGGCTGGTCCTGCGACTGCTGCTGGGACTGACCGTTCGCGCCCGCCTGGCCGCCCTCGATGGCCTGCCGCGAGTCGCCGCTGCCGCCCGCGAGCTCCGCCTTCATCCGCTCCAGCTCCAGTTCGACGTCGGAGCCGCCGGACACCCGGTCCAGCTCGGCCCCGATGTCGTCCTTGGCGAGCCCGCTCGGGTCGTCGAGCGCGCCGGAGGCGAGCAGCTCGTCGATCGCGCCGGCCCGGGCCTGCATCTGCTGGGTCTTGTCCTCGGCCCGCTGGATCGCGAGGCCGACGTCGCCCATCTCCTCGGAGATACCGGAGAAGGCCTCGCCGATCTTGGTCTGCGCCTGGGCGGCGGTGTAGGTGGCCTTGATGGTCTCCTTCTTGGTGCGGAAGGCGTCCACCTTGGCCTGGAGGCGCTGGGCCGCCAGGGTGAGCTTCTCCTCCTCGCCCTGGAGGGTCTGGTGCTGGGTCTCCAGGTCCGTGACCTGCTGCTGGAGCGCGGCACGGCGGGACAGCGCCTCACGGGCCAGGTCCTCACGGCCCAGCGACAGCGCCTTGCGGCCCTGGTCCTCCAGCTTGGCCGACTGCTGCTGCAGCCCGCTCAGCTGGAGCTCCAGCCGCTTGCGGGACGTCGCCACGTCGGCGACCCCGCGTCGCACCTTCTGCAGCAGTTCCAGCTGCTTCTGGTACGAGTAGTCGAGCGTCTCGCGCGGGTCCTCGGCCCTGTCCAGGGCCTTGTTGGCCTTCGCGCGGAAGATCATCCCCATCCGCTTCATGACACCGCTCATGGGCCTCGCGCGCCCCCTTCATCGACTTGCTCCGGCACCTGACGTTGACCCCTACAGTACGGGCCCAGGTTCCATTACCGCACTGTCCGGCGGCGGATGCGCTCATCCTGAGGGACGATCACGGCGGCGCGGGCTCCCGCCCAGGGAGTAGGTGATCGCCGGAGCCGCGCGACGGACCGGGCGGTTCCCCCTCTTCCACGGTACGGCGGCACGACCCCGGCGGGGGCCTCGCCAGGGGCGCCCGGGAGCCCGTCCCGCGTACCGGCCTCATAACGGCCTGCCGCCTCGGTGCCGGGTCCGCCGCCGCAGCACGTACCCTTGGGCCTTGTGTTCCGACGTCGTACCCAGGATGAGCAGCCCGCGGCCCGCACGGTGACCGTGGAGCGCGACCGCGCCCGTGACCCCCAGGCCCCCAAGGGCCGGCCCACGCCGAAGCGCAACGAGGCCCAGACCCAGCGCCGGGCCCAGGCCACCGTGCCGCGGGACCGCAAGACGGCGGCCAAGCAGGCCCGGGAGGCGCGCCGGGTCGACATGGCCAAGCAGCGCGAGGCGCTGGCCAGCGGCGACGAGCGGTACCTGCCGCCGCGGGACAAGGGTCCGGTGCGCAAGCTGAGCCGGAACTTCGTCGACTCCCGCCGCCACGTCGCGGAGCTGTTCCTGCCGCTCGCGGTGATCATCCTGGTGCTCAGCATGATCCCGAACATGCGCTTCAAGGACATCTCCCTCGTCCTGTGGCTGCTGCTGATCGTGCTGATCATCGGCCAGTCCTTCTTCACCGCGATGCGGCTGAAGAAGGCGCTGCGCGAGCGGCTGCCGAACGAGAACCACCGCGGCGCGGTCGCCTACGGGCTGATGCGCACTCTCCAGATGCGCCGGATGCGGCTGCCGAAGCCGCAGGTCAAGCGCGGGGAGAAGGTTTGACGGCGGTCTCCGGCGAGACGGTCGGGAGCCGAACGGCGACCACCGTCCCCGGTTTCGCCGGTGCGGCGGCGGCCTGGCTCGCGAAGCTCGGCGGCCTGCGCGACACGGTCCGCCAGGAACTCGTGGCCCGCCAGGTCGACGAGCAGATCGCGGCGCGCTTCCCCGTGGGCCGCAGGCTGCGGGTGCTGGACGTCGGCCTCGGCCAGGGCACCCAGGCGCTGCGGCTGGCCCGCGGCGGCCACCAGGTCACCGGTCTGGAGAGCGACCCGGCGATGCTGGCCGCGGCGCGCGAGGAGCTGTCCGCCGAGCCCGAGGGCATACGCGAGCGGGTCCGCCTGATCGAGGGCGACGGGCGGGAGACCGGCCGCCACTTCGAGCCCGGCAGCTTCGACGTGGTGCTCTGCCACGGGGTGCTGATGTACGTGTCCGATCCCGACGCGCTGCTGGCCGGGCTGGCCAGAGTGCTGGCGCCGGGCGGACTGCTGTCGCTGCTGGTGCGCAACGCGGACGCGCTGGCGATGCGGCCGGGGCTGGCCGGCGACTTCGGCCGGGCCCTCGACGCGTTCGACACCGACGCGTACACCAACCGGCTGGGGCTGCGCGCCCGCGCCGACCACCGTGAGGTGCTCGCCGAGACGCTGACCGCGATCGGCACCCCGCTGCACGCCTGGTACGGGGTGCGGGTCTTCACCGACACGGCGGCCGACGACACGCCGGTGCCGGACGAGGCGGGGGCGCTGGAGCGGCTGCTGTCCGCGGAGGACCGCGCCGGGCGCACCGACCCGTACCGCGCGGTGGCGGCGCTGACGCACCTGTTCGGGGTGCGCGGGGCGGGTCAGCAGGCCTGAGTCGGCCGACACGCCCGGGGATCACGGTACGGGTCCTTCCCGCACTCCCCCACAAAAGGGACACTCCGGGCATGGACGGAACACGTAACCGCAGATTCCGGGCCGGGCCGCTGCTGCCGGCCGTCGTCACCGTGTGCGCGGGGGCGCTGCTGGCCGGCTGCTCGGGCTCCGCTTCCAAGGACTCCCCCTCGCCCGCGCCGAGTTCGACGACCGTGACGACCGGCGCCGCGCCCTCGGTGAGCAACCAGCTCCAGGACGACTACGAGCAGGTGGTCAAGAACGTCCTGCCCTCGGTCGTGCAGATCACCACCGACTCGGGCCTGGGCTCGGGCATCGTCTACGACACCAAGGGCGACATCGTCACCAACGCGCACGTGGTGGGCGACTCCACGACCTTCAAGGTCACCCTGGCCACCGGCAAGTCGTCCCTGGACGCCTCCCTGGTGGGCACCTACTCGGCCGACGACCTGGCGGTCATCCGGCTCAAGAACCCGCCGGACCACCTCAAGCCGGCCTCCTTCGGCGACTCCTCGAAGGTCGCGGTCGGCCAGATCACGCTGGCCATGGGCAACCCGCTCGGCCTGTCCAGCAGCGTGACGGAGGGCATCGTCTCGGCGGTCGGCCGCACCGTCAACGAGGGCGGCAGCGGCAACAACGGTGGTGGCGGGGGCGGCGCCACGATCTCCGACATGGTGCAGACCTCGGCGTCGATCAACCCGGGCAACAGCGGCGGCGCGCTGGTCAACCTCTCCAGCCAGGTCATCGGCATCCCCACGCTCGCCGCGACCGACCCCGACCTCGGCAACAGCGCGGCGCCGGGCATCGGCTTCGCCATCCCGGTCTCCACGGTCACCGACATCGCGGGCCAGCTCATCCAGAACGGCAAGGTGACCTCGTCCAACCGGGCGGCGCTCGGGGTGACCGTGCGGACCGTGCTGGGCAGCGACTTCCAGCCGACCGGCGTCGCGGTGGTCGCGGTGACACCCGGTCAGGCGGCGGCCGAGGCGGGCCTGAAGCCGGGCGACATCATCACGAAGCTCGACGGCACCGACGTGACCGACACCGCGTCGCTGTCCACCGCGCTGGCCTCGTTCAAGCCGGGCGACAAGACCACGGTGACGTACGAGCGCGACGGCTCGACGAAGACCGCGAACGTGACGCTGAGCCAGTTGCAGGGCTGAGCCGGGACGTTCGCGCGGGGACCGGCCGTGCTCGCGCGGGCATCCGCTGTGTTCGCCTGGGAATCGGCCGTGTTCGCGCGGGCCGTACGGGGCCGCCCCGGGCGACCCGCGCGAACACTCCGTCAAGCCACCGGCGTCAGGCCACCGGCGCGGTCACTCCGCCGCGCTCAGGCCCATCGGCCCGTAGATCCGCGTGTCGTCCTCGAAGAGCGTCACCTGCTCGACGCCGCCCTCCTGCAACTGCCGCCACACCTCGCCGATCCACGACTCCGCGTCGCCCTGCGTGGTGAACTCCTCGGGCTCCACCGCGGGGGCGGTCTCCGTGCCGTCGGCCTTCTCGAAACGCCACGTCCATGCCATGCCGAAGCCCCTTACGTCGTCTGGTCGGCGCCGCTCGCCGCGTGCCCGCCGGGTGAGGGCCGCCTGGCTGCCGTGCGCAGGCTACCGGGCCGCGGGCAGGCGCTCACGCGGATCATTTCCCGGCCAGCGGGGCGGTACACGCGAGGCCGCGGGCGGTAGGCCACGATGTGCTCATGGAGATCACCCTGCTCGGCACCGGCGCGCCGCAGGGCCTGCCGCGCCCCGGCTGCCCCTGCGCGGCCTGTGCCGCCGCGGTCGGGCCCGCGGCTCGCGGCCAGACCTCGTTGCTGGTCGACGGGACGCTGCTGATCGACCTCACCCCGGGCCTGGCGCTGGCCGCCGCCCGGGCGGGGCGTTCGCTGAGCGGGGTGCGGCAGGTGCTGCTGTCGCACCCGCAGGCCGGTCCCGCCGTCGACCTGCCGCCGGGGTTGCCCGCGCCGGGCCGGGTGCCGGACGGCGAACGGCTGGCGCTGCTGACCGGCCACAAGGTGCGGGCGGTGGCGGCCGACTCCCCCGGCACCGGCTACGAGGTCACCGGCCCGGCCGGGGACCGGCTGCTGTACCTGCCCGCGGGCTGCGGCCCGGCGGGGCTGAACGGTTCGGGCGAGCGCGCGGTCCCCTACGACATGGTGCTGCTCGACGTGGTGGGACGGCCGGACGCGCTGGCGAGGCTGCGGGCGGCGGGCGCGGTCGGCCCGACCACCGACGTGATCGCGGTCCACCTGGGCCACGAGGCGCCCGGCGCGCCGGAGACCACGCGCAGGCTCGCGGCGGCCGGGGCGCGCGCGGTGCCGGACGGCCGGTCGCTGACCGTGGGCGCGTACGAGGCGGTGCCGGACGTGCCGCGGCGCACGCTGGTGCTCGGCGGGGCCCGCTCGGGCAAGTCGGTGGAGGCGGAACGACGGCTCGCCTCGTTCCCCGGCGTGGTCTACGTGGCGACCTCCGGCAGCCGGGGCGACGACGAGGAGTGGGCGCACCGGGTGCGCACGCACCGCGAGCGGCGCCCGGCGAGCTGGCGGACGGAGGAGACCCGCGACCTGGTGCCGTTGCTCGCGGCGGACGGTCCGCCGCTGCTCATCGACTGCCTGGCGCTGTGGCTGACGCACGCGATGGACGAGGTGGACGCCTGGGACGACGAGGCGTGGGGACACGGCGGCAGACGTCGACTGACCTCGCGGGTGGAGGAGTTGACGACTGCGTGGCGGGCGACCGGGCGCACGGTGGTCGCCGTCAGCAACGAGGTCGGCTCGGGCGTGGTCCCGGCGACCGCCTCGGGGCGCCGCTTCCGCGACGAACTCGGCTCGCTCAACGCGGCGTTGGCGGCCGAGTCCGACCACGTCCTGCTGGTCGTGGCCGGGCTCGCGGTGCCGCTGCGCTGAGGCGGCGGCGACCGGGCCGGGAAAGCGGGACCGTCCGGGGCGTCCCGTGCGCGGCGGCGCACCGGTAGGGTTCGGACACGTGACCGGTGTTGACCTTGATGAGTTCGCTGCCCTGATCGACCGCCCGGACCCGGGACTGCGCCACGACGCGAAGGAGCGTCGCAAGCGCACCGCGGCCCCCGCCGGGACCCTCGGCAGGCTGGAGGAGCTGGGCGACTGGCTGGCCTCGGTGCAGGGGCAGGTGCCGGTGCGGCCGCTGGAGCGGGCCCGGGTGGTGCTGTTCGCGGGCGACCACGGCATCGCGGAGCGGAACGTCTCGCGGCGCCCGGCCGGCTCGGCGGCCGACCTGGTCCGCTCGGTCCTGGCCGGCGCCGGCCCGGTCAACGTGCTGGCCCAGCAGTTCGGCGCGGGCATCCGCATCGTCGACATGTCGCTGGACTGCGACCCGTCGGAGCTTCCGCAGGACGTCGTACGGCACCGGGTGCGGCGCGGCTCGGGGCTGATCGACGTGGAGGACGCGCTGAGCGCCGAGGAGGCCGAGCGGGCCTTCCTGGCCGGGATGGCCGTCGCGGACGAGGAGGCGGACTCCGGGACCGACCTGGTGCTGCTCGGCGACCTCAGCGTGGGCGGCACGACGCCGGCCGGGGTGCTGATCGCGGCGCTGTGCGGCACGGACGCCTCCGTGGTGACCGGGCGCGGCTCCGGGATCGACGACCTGGCGTGGATGCGCAAGTGCGCGGCGATCCGTGACGGACTGCGGCGGGCCCGGCCGGTGATGGGCGACCAGCTGGCGCTGCTGGCCGCGGTCGGGGGTGCCGACCTGGCGGCGGCGACCGGGTTCCTGCTGCGGTGCGCGGTGCGCAAGCTGCCGGTCGTGCTGGACGGCGTGGTCTCGGCGGCGTGCGCGCTGGTCGCGCAGCGGGTGGCGTTCCGGGCGCCGGACTGGTGGCTCGCGGGGCAGACGGCGGGCGAGCCGGGGCAGGTCAAGGCGCTGGACCGGCTGTCGATGGAACCGCTGCTCGACCACGGGGTCCGGATGGGCGAGGCGACCGGCGCACTGCTGGCGCTGCCGCTGCTGAAGGCGGCGGCAGCGCTGTCGGCCCAGCTGCCGGAGCTCGCGGAGCCGTCCTGACCTGCGGCGGTCCGCCCACACGGCAGGCATGCGATCAGACCGTCTTACAAATCACCCGATATCAAGTGAAACGCCTGATTCACACCATATGATCGCGTTTCATGGGACCGCTGGGACCGCTGGGACCGCCCGCACCGCCCGCCGCGCGCCGTGACGACGTACGCCCTGACGAGGCCTGCCCTGACGGCGCGAGCCGCGCGGACGTCGTGCGGCGCGGCGGTGCCGCGTTCGCCGTCGCGTACCTGCGGGCGGCCGCCTTCCTCAACCTGCTGGCGGGCGTGTGGGCGTCGTTCGGCCAGAGCGTGCGGCGGCACGACGCCGAGGTGCTCTACACCCCGTACCTGCTGACCGCGGGCTTCGCCTCCGGGCTGTTCGCCGCCTTCCTCGCGGTCACCATGCGGCGCGGCAAGCGGGCCGCGTGGATCCTCAACGTGTCGCTCAGCGGTGTCTTCGTGCTGGCGCTCGGGCTCGCGATGGCCTTCCCCGAGGTGCGCGGGCACCCGCAGAACTGGGTCTCCCTCGCCGTCTCCGCGCTCTTCCTGCTGGCGCTGCTCGCCGGCCGCGACGCCTTCCGCGCCCGGGGCGACCGCTCCAACCCGGCGCTGGCCTGCGGCGTCGCGCTGGCCGGGACCGCGGTGTGCGTGGCGGTCGGCACGGCACTGGTCACCGCCACCGGCGCCGCGCGAGGGGCGACGCTCGACGACCGGGTGGCCTACACCCTGATGCGCGTCATCTCGCTGTCCTCCGGCGAGGGCAGTTCGCCCGGCGTCACAACCCCCGGCTGGGTGAATGTCGTCATCAATGGCATGAGCGCGTTGCTGTTCCTCCTGGTGCTGTACGCGGCGTTCCGCGCGCCGCGCGGCAGGGAGCTGCTCGGGCCGCGGGACGAGACGGCGCTGCGGGCACTGCTGGAGCGGCACGGCGGGCGCGATTCGCTGGGGTACTTCGCGCTGCGGCGCGACAAGAGCGTCATGTGGTCCCCGACCGCCAAGGCGGCCATCGCGTACCGCGTGGTCGGCGGGGTCACTCTGGCCTCCGGTGATCCGATCGGGGACCCTGAGGCGTGGCCGGGCGCGATCGAGCCGTGGCTTCGGGAGGCTCGCGAGCACGGCTGGACTCCGGCCGTGATGGGGGCGAGCGAGGAGGGGGGAACGATCTACGCGCGACACGGTCTGGACGCGTTGGAGATCGGGGACGAGGCGGTCGTGGAGACCGCCGCGTTCCACTTGGACGGCCGGGCGATGCGCACCGTACGCCAGGCGTACCACCGGGTGCGCAGGTCCGGGTACACCGTCACGATCCGGCGTCACGAGGACATCACCGAGGACGAGATGGCGGCCGTGCTGGAGCGGGCCGACCGCTGGCGCGGCGGGGAGGGCGAACGCGGCTTCTCCATGGCGCTCGGGCGGCTGGGCGACCCGGCGGACGGCCGCTGCGTGCTGGTCGAGTGCCGGGACGCGCACGGCGCGCCGCGGGCGCTGCTGAGTTTCGTGCCGTGGGGCGAGGACGGCCTCTCGCTCGACCTGATGCGGCGGGAGCGGGCCTGCGACAACGGCCTGATCGAGTTCGCCGTCATCGAACTGGTCCTGCGCTCGGGCGAGTTGGGCGTGGCGAGGCTCTCGCTGAACTTCGCCATGTTCCGCTCGGTCTTCGAGCGCGGGGCGCGGCTGGGGGCGGGGCCGGTGCTGCGGCTGTGGCGCTCGCTGCTGACGTTCTTCTCCCGCTGGTGGCAGATCGAGTCGCTCTACCGCGCCAACGCCAAGTACCGGCCCGCGTGGCAGCCGCGCTACCTGTGCTTCCGCAAGACCAGCGACCTGCCGCGGATCGGCCTGGCCGGAGCGCGCGCCGAGGGGTTCCTCGCCACGCCCCGGCTGCCGGTGCCGCTGCGCCGCGCGGGCCGTCCCGGCGCCCGGGACCGTGACGGCGGCGCGTCGCTCCCCGTCGGCGTCCGGTGAGCGGCCCTGGCCTGCGGACGCGACTGCTTCGGGTCGCGTTCCGCGAGTACGGCGCGCTCGTGGCCGACCTGCGCATCGCGCTGCTGCGCGACCGCTGGCGCGCGATCCCGCTGACGCTGGTGTGCGTGACCCTCATCGCGGTGCTCCAGGCGGTCCAGCACACCGCCTGGGGTGACGCGCTGGTCAACCGCGCCGGGGTGGTCAGTGCCTCGCTGCTGTGGTGGAAGGCGCTGTTGCGGACACCGTTGTCACTGTTCGTCCCGGCGCTCGACCTGCCGGTGTGGGGAGCGCTCGCCCAGGTGCTGCTGGTCTTCGGCATCGCCGAGATCACCCTGGGCCGGGTGCGCACGCTCACCGTCGCGTACGTCTCGACGCTCGCCGGGACGCTGTACGCGCGCTGGGGCGTCGCGCGGGGGCCGCACGCGGTACTGGGGCTGGCGCCGATCGACGCGTTCATCCGGGACACCGGGCCCTCGGCCGCGGTCGTGGCGCTGGCGGTCTGCGTCGCCTGGCGGTACCGGGCGTGGTGGACGGCGGCGCTGGTGGCCGGCTCGATGGCGCTGGAGGCACTGCTGTGGCCGAACCTCGCGGGCTGGGAGCACCTGGCCGCGATCCTCGCCGCGTGCTGCCTGTGCCTGCTGGACGACGCGGTCCGGCGCCACCGCAAGCGCAGGACCGGCCACCGGGTGCGGCACCTGGCGCCGCGGACGCGCTTCTAGCGCCGGCGGCCCGGCCGTTGCCCGCCTCCGGCGCGCCGCGGCCGGGGGCGTGCCCTCGGCGCTGCGGTACCGTTCGGCCGCCGCCCATGACCGCCGTACGTGAGGACCCCCGCGTGGAACCGCCCGCCGCGACCGCCGACGTCCCGCCCCGGGCCACCGCCGCCGAGGGGCTGCGGTTCGCGTTCGGGACGCTGACCGTGCTGCCGGTGCGGGTGGAGCGCTGGGACCGGGCCGCCGGAGCCGCCGGGATGCTGTGCGCCCCGGCGGCGGGCGCGGTGGTGGGGGTGGCCGCCGGAGCACTGGGCGCGGTGGTGGCGTGGCTCGGCGGCGGGCCGCTGCTGGCGTCGGTGGCGACCGTCGCGGTGCCGGCCGCCCTCACCCGCGGTCTGCACCTGGACGGACTCGCCGACACCGCCGACGGCCTCGGCAGCGGCAAACCGGCCGAGGACGCGCTGCGCGTCATGAAGCAGTCGGACATCGGCCCTTTCGGGGTGCTGACGCTGGTCCTCGCGCTGCTCGCGCAGGTCGCCGCGCTCACCGACGGCTACGCGCGCGGGTGGACGCACGGCGTCCTGGCCGCCGTGGTCGCGGCGCTCACCGGGCGGGCCGCGATGACGCTGGCCTGCCGCCGCGGGGTGCCGCCCGCACGCCGCGACGGGCTGGGCGCGGTGGTCGCCGACGCGGTGCCCCGGAACGCCGCCGCGACGGTGACCGCGCTGGTCGTCGTGGTCGCCGGTGCGCTGGGCGCGACCCTCTCGCCGGGCGCGGCCGTCCACCAGGCGGTGGCCGTGCTGCTGGGCCTGACGGCGGCTCACCTGCTGTGCCGCCGCTGCGTGTCCAGGCTGGGCGGGGTCACCGGTGACGTGTTCGGCGCGTTGTGCGAAACGGCGGTCACCGCGGCCCTGCTGGCGCTCGCGCTGGGCTGAGCGCGTACCCGTACCGGCGGCCACCGGTGCGCTCCCCGGGTGGCGGTCGGGCGTAGGCTCGCAGGCGGACAACAGGGGGCGTGGCGGTGCCGCCGCACCGCGGGCCATACGATGCAGCGGGCGCGGGCGGCCCACCCATCGGCCCGACGAGCGCAACAGGACCTCGACGGAAGAGGAACTCCGTAACCGTGACTGCACTGACTCTCAGCACTTCCTCCGCCGCATCGTTGCGCGCGGACGCCGTCGTGGTCGGCGTGGCAAAGGGCCCCAAGGGCCTCGTTGTCGCGTCCGGCGCGGAGGCGGTTGACCAGGCCTTCGACGGCAAGCTGGCCGCCACCCTGGAGACCCTCGGCGCCGCGGGCGGTGAGGGCGAGGTGACCAAGCTGCCGGCACCGGCCGGTGTGAAGGCCGCGGTCGTGCTGGCGGTCGGCCTGGGCGAGGCCCCGGCGGACGGCGGCGGCCACGCCGCCGAGACGCTGCGCCGGGCCGCCGGTGTCGCGGCGCGCACCCTGGCCGGCGCCAAGAAGGCCGCGTTCGCGCTGCCGGTCTCCGGCGCGCAGGACACCGAGGCGGTGGCGACCGGCGCGCTGCTGGGCGCTTACGTCTTCACCTCGTACCGCGGCGGCAAGGAGAAGGCGTCCGGCGCCGTCAAGGAGCCGCTGGCCGAGATCGCGGTGCTCGGCGGCAAGCCGCGCGACAAGGCGTTCAAGGCGGCGGCGGAGCGCGCGGTCACGGTGGCCGAGGAGGTCAACCGGGCCCGCGACCTGATCAACATCCCGTCCAACGACCTGTTCCCGAAGTCCTTCGCGGAGACCGTCCAGGCCGCCGCCAAGGAGCACGGCCTGAAGGTCGAGGTGCTGGACGAGAAGGCGCTGACCAAGGGCGGCTACGGCGGCATCATGGGCGTCGGCCAGGGCTCGGCCAACCCGCCGCGCCTGGTGAAGGTCGCCTACACGGCCGGCCGCAACAAGCCGCATCTGGCCTTCATCGGCAAGGGCATCACCTACGACTCGGGCGGCATCTCGCTCAAGCCGGCCGGTCACAACGAGACCATGAAGTGCGACATGTCCGGTGCCGCCGCGGTCTTCGCCGCCGTGGTCGCCGCCGCCCGCCTGGGCCTGGACGCCAACGTCACCGGCTGGCTCGCGCTCGCCGAGAACATGCCGTCGGGCACCGCCACCCGCCCCGGCGACGTGCTGCGCATGTACTCCGGCAAGACCGTCGAGGTGCTCAACACCGACGCCGAGGGCCGCCTGGTGCTGGCCGACGCGATCACCCGGGCCGGCGAGGAGAAGCCGGACGCCATCATCGACGTCGCCACGCTGACCGGTGCGATGGTGCTGGCGCTGGGCGACCGCACGTTCGGCGTCATGGCCAACGACGACGCCTTCCGCACCGCGATCCACGAGGCCGCGGGCGAGGTCGGCGAGGCGTCCTGGCCGATGCCGCTCCCGGCGGAGCTGCGCAAGGGCCTGGACTCGCCGATCGCCGACATGGCGAACATGGGCGAGCGGATGGGCGGCGGCCTGACCGCCGGCATCTTCCTGAAGGAGTTCGTGGCCGAGGGCATCACCTGGGCCCACCTGGACATCGCGGGCCCGGCCTTCCACGAGGGCGCTCCTTACGGCTACACCCCCAAGGGCGGCACCGGCAGCTCGGTGCGCACCCTGGTCCGGCTGGCGGAGCTGGCCGCCGCGGGCGAGCTGTTCTGAGTCACCCCGCACGTCGCGAACGGCCCCGGGCGGACCACCGCCCGGGGCCGTCCCGCGTTCCCGGGCCCGCCCGGCCCGGAGGCGTCTCGCGGCTCGCACGGTGTGACGAATTTCGCCCTTGACGAAATTCCCATGAGCTACCCACGAGTAGCCCCCGGGAATCCCCGCCGCCACGTCTCACACACCGGCCCCGCGTCCCGGCAGCCGTCAACAAGTGCGAAGATGTTGTACCGGCACGACAGGGCCCCCTTTTTGAACAAACGTTTGAACAAAGCGGCCGAACCTAAAGCCGCCGCCCGGTTACGGAACCGGCTCCGGCGTATCCATGCATGGAGGACGTGACGTGGCGAACGACGCCAGCACCGTTTTCGACCTAGTGATCCTCGGCGGTGGCAGCGGCGGCTACGCCGCGGCCCTGCGCGCGGCTCAGCTGGGCCTGGACGTCGCCCTGATCGAGAAGGACAAGCTCGGCGGCACCTGTCTGCACCGCGGCTGCATCCCCACGAAGGCTCTGCTGCACGCGGGCGAGATCGCCGACCAGGCCCGCGAGGGCTCCCAGTTCGGCGTCAAGTCCTCCTTCGAGGGCATCGACATCGCCGGGGTGCACAAGTACAAGGACGACGTGATCTCGGGCCTGTACAAGGGCCTGCAGGGTCTGGTGGCCAGCCGCAAGGTCACCTACGTCACCGGCGAGGGCCGGCTGTCCTCCCCCACCACCGTCGACGTGAACGGCGAGCGCTACACCGGCCGCCACGTCCTGCTGGCGACCGGCTCGGTGCCCAAGTCGCTGCCGGGCCTGACCATCGACGGCGACCGCGTCATCTCCTCGGACCACGCGCTGGTCCTGGACCGCGTGCCGAAGTCCGCGGTGGTCCTGGGCGGCGGCGTCATCGGCGTCGAGTTCGCCTCCGCGTGGAAGTCCTTCGGCACCGACGTCACCATCGTCGAGGCCCTGCCGCACCTCGTGCCGGTCGAGGACGAGAACAGCTCCAAGCTGCTGGAGCGCGCCTTCCGCAAGCGCGGCATCGCCTTCTCCCTCGGCTCCCGCTTCTCCGGTGTCGAGTACACCGCGGACGGCGTGAAGGTCTCGCTGGAGAACGGCAAGACCTTCGAGGCCGAGCTGCTGCTCGTCGCCGTCGGCCGCGGCCCGGTCTCGCAGGGCCTGGGCTACGAGGAGGCCGGCGTCGCGATGGACCGCGGCTACGTGCTGGTCGACGAGTACATGCAGACCAACGTGCCGACCGTTTCGGCCGTCGGTGACCTGGTCCCCACCCTCCAGCTCGCGCACGTCGGCTTCGCGGAGGGCATCCTGGTGGCGGAGCGCCTCGCGGGCCTCAAGCCCGTGCCGATCGACTACGACGGCGTGCCCCGGGTGACGTACTGCCACCCCGAGGTCGCCTCGGTCGGTATCTCCGAGGCCAAGGCCAAGGAGATCTACGGCGCGGACAAGGTCGTCACCCTCAAGTACAACCTCGGTGGCAACGGCAAGAGCAAGATCCTCAAGACCGCGGGCGAGATCAAGCTCGTCCAGGTCCGCGACGGTGCCGTCGTCGGCGTCCACATGGTCGGTGACCGGATGGGCGAGCAGGTCGGCGAAGCCCAGCTGATCTACAACTGGGAGGCGCTGCCCGCCGAGGTCGCGCAGCTCATCCACGCGCACCCGACGCAGAACGAGGCGCTCGGCGAGGCCCACCTGGCCCTCGCGGGCAAGCCGCTGCACTCGCACGACTGACCCCTCAGACACGCCCGTAATCCGCAAAGATCGTTAGGAGCAACCGAAACCATGGCGGTTTCCGTAACCCTGCCGGCGCTCGGCGAGAGCGTGTCCGAGGGCACCGTCACCCGCTGGCTCAAGGCCGAGGGTGAGCGCGTCGAGGCCGACGAGCCGCTGCTCGAGGTCTCCACCGACAAGGTCGACACCGAGATCCCCTCGCCCGCGTCCGGCGTCCTGTCGTCCATCAAGGTGGCCGAGGACGAGACGGTCGAGGTCGGCGCCGAGCTGGCCGTCATCGACGACGGCAGCGGCGCCCCGGCCGCCGAGCCGGCCCCCGCCGCCGAGGCCCAGGCCGCACCGGCCGAGCCCGCACCGGCGCAGGCCGCGCCCGCCGCCGAGACCCCGGCTCCGGCCCAGGCCCAGGAGGCCCCGGCCGCCGAGGCCGCCCCCGCCGCCCCGTCCGGTGGCGCCGAGGGCACCGACGTCGTGCTGCCCGCGCTGGGCGAGTCGGTCACCGAGGGCACCGTGACCCGCTGGCTGAAGGCGGTCGGCGAGACCGTCGAGGCCGACGAGCCGCTGCTCGAGGTCTCCACCGACAAGGTCGACACCGAGATCCCGTCGCCCGCGGCGGGCACCCTGCTGGAGATCCTCGTCAACGAGGACGAGACCGCCGAGGTGGGCGCCAAGCTCGCCGTCATCGGCTCGGCCTCCGCCGCCCCGGCCCCGGCCGCCGCTGAGGCTCCGGCCGCCCCGGCCGCCGAGACCCCGGCCCCGGCTCCGGCTCAGGCCGAGGCGCCCGCTCCGGCCCAGGCGCCGGCTCCGGCCGCCCCGCAGGCCCCGGCCGCTCCGGCTCCCGCGCCCGCCCCGGCCGCGCCCGCCCCGCAGGCTCCGGCCACCCCGGCTCCGGCCGCTGCGGCCCCGGCGCCCGCCGCTCCGGCCCAGGCCCCGGCCGCCCCGGCCGCCGGTGGTGCCGACGCCAACGGCGCGTACGTCACACCGCTGGTGCGCAAGCTCGCCGCCGAGAACGGTGTCGACCTCGGTGCGGTCAAGGGCACCGGCGTCGGCGGCCGCGTCCGCAAGCAGGACGTCCTGGCCGCCGCCGAGGCCGCCAAGGCCGCGACCCCGGCGGCCTCCGCCGCCCCGGCCGCGTCCAAGGCCCCGGCCGCCACCTCCCCGCTGCGCGGGCAGACGGTGAAGATGACCCGCATCCGCAAGGTCATCGCCGAGAACATGATGAAGGCGCTGCACAGCCAGGCGCAGCTGTCCACCGTGGTCGAGGTCGACGTCACGAAGATCATGCGGCTGCGCGCCCGGGCCAAGGAGTCCTTCGCGGCCCGCGAGGGCGTCAAGCTCTCCCCGATGCCGTTCTTCGTCAAGGCCGCCGCCGAGGCGCTCAAGGCGCACCCCTCGGTCAACGCCAAGATCAACGACGACGGCACCGTGACCTACCACGACGTCGAGAACATCGGCATCGCGGTCGACTCGGAGCAGGGCCTGATGGTCCCGGTCATCAAGGGCGCGGGCGACCTCAACATCGCCGGTATCGCCAAGAAGACCGCCGAGCTGGCCGGCAAGGTCCGCAACAAGAAGATCAGCCCGGACGACCTGTCCGGCGGCACGTTCACGATCAGCAACACCGGTTCGCGCGGTGCGCTGTTCGACACGATCATCGTGAACTACCCGCAGGTCGCCGAGCTGGGCATCGGCGCCACCGTGCGCCGCCCGGTCGTCATCGACCACCCGGAGCTGGGCGAGACCATCGCGATCCGCGACGTGGCCTACCTGACCCTCTCCTACGACCACCAGCTGGTCGACGGCGCCGACGCCGCCCGTTACCTGGGCGACGTCAAGGCGCGCCTGGAGGCGGGCGAGTTCGAGGGCGACCTCGGCCTCTAAGCGGTCCGCTTCGTGCGCGGGCGTGGTCCCGGTGTCCCCGCGAGGGGCCCGGGACCACGCCCGTTTCCGCGCCGGGACGAGGAGCCCGGACCGCACGCCGGGTTCCGGCTGCGTAACGACACGGGCGCGGACGGTCCACTCCGGGTGCAACGCGGCCCGCGAGCCAGGATCCTGGTGGCGTGATGGACGAGACGGAGTTCTGGGAGATCGTCGACCGGGCACGCCAGGACGCGGACGGCGACCCGGAGGAGCACGCCGACCTGGTGGTCGAACGGCTGACCCAGCTGGACCCGGACGCCGTGCTGGACTTCGCCCGCCACTTCGACTCCCGCGTCAACCGCGCCTACACCTGGGAGCTGTGGGGCGCCGCCGCGCTGCTGCTGGGCGACCCGGGCGAGGACGCGTTCGAGGACTTCCGCTGCTGGCTGGTCGGCCAGGGGCGGCACGTGTACGAGGGCGCCGTGCACCATCCGGACGACCTCCCCTCGCTGGTGGACTTCGAGACCGGCCCGGACGGCGACGGCGAGGAGCTGGGGTACGCCGCCGACGAGGCGTACGAGCAGCTGACCGGCGTCCGCCTGCCCGACCTCGGCATGCGGCCCCCGTCGGAGCCGGAGGGCGAGGCGCTGGACCTGACCGACGCGGACGCGATGCGCGAGCGGTACCCGACGCTTTGGGAGCGCTACGGCTGACGGTGGGGCGTGGCGGCACACGGCCGCCCGAGGGTCCTTCCCGGTGTCCCTCCGCCGTGATCCGAGCGCGCTGCGGGCAGGATGACCCCATGCGCATCGTGGTCACCGGCTCGGCCGGTCTCATCGGCTCCGCACTCGTCCGCTCGCTGACCGCGGACGGCCACCAGGTGACCCGGCTGGTCCGCCGGGAGCCCACCGCCCCGGACGAGGCCCGCTGGGACCCGGCGCGGCGCGAGGTGGCCCCGGGCTCGCTGGAGGGCTGCGACGCGGTCGTCAACATGGCCGCCGCCGGGGTCGGCGACCAGCGCTGGACGGACGCGTACAAGCGCGAGATCCACGACAGCCGGGTGAACGCCACCGCGACCATCGCCGAGGCGGTCGCCGCGCTGCCGCAGCCGCCCAAGGTCCTGGTCTGCGGCACCGCGATCGGCTTCTACGGCGACACCGGCGAGCGCGAGGTCGACGAGTCCGCGCCGCCCGCGGACGACTTCCTGGCGCGCGTCTGCGTGGACTGGGAGGCCGCCGCCGCGCCCGCCGCGGACGCGGGCGTCCGTACCGTCTTCGCCAGGACCGGCCTGGTCGTGGCCCGCGAGGGCGGCGCGTGGGCCAAGCTCTTCCCGGTGTTCAACGCGGGCATCGGCGGCCGGATGGGCAGCGGGCGGCAGTTCTGGAGCTTCATCGCGCTGCACGACCACATCGCCGCCCTGCGCCACCTCATCGACACCCCCGAGCTGTCCGGCCCGGTCAACCTCACCGGCCCGCGTCCGGTCCGCAACCGCGAGGTCGCGGCGGCGATGGGCCGCGTGCTGCGCCGCCCGGCGCTGGCCGTGGTCCCGGCGCCGGTGCTGCGGCTGGCCCTCGGCGAGTTCTCGGGCAACGTGCTGGGCTCCCAGCGCGTCCTGCCCCGGCGCCTGGAGGAGACCGGCTTCCGCTTCGCGTTCCCCGGCATCGACGAGGCGATCCGCGCCGCCTGACACTCCGTCACCACCTCTCCCCCGGCACCTTTCCGCACCGCATAACGGAGCGCGCGCACCGCGTAACAGGACCGCCAAGTCAGCGTGAATCAGGCGGTATCGGCGGGCGTCGATGCGGGCATGACCCTTCCAGCGCACGAGCACTCGTCAGCGGGGGAAACGAAGGACCTCGGGGAGGGGCACCGTGTCGTCTCACGCACGACAAGCGCACCCGCGTCACACCGACGTGGTCATCGTGGGTGCGGGGCTGGCGGGACTGTCCGCCGCCCACCATCTGATCAACGCGGGCGTCACGGTCACCGTCGTCGAAGCCGCGTCGCGGGTCGGCGGCCGCATGGTCACCGACACCGTGGAGGGCTTCCGCCTGGACCGCGGCAGCCAGCTGCTGTGCACGTCGTACCCGGAGCTGGGCCGCACCCCTGGGCTGTCCGCGCTGCGGCTGCTGCCGCTCACCCCGAGCGGCCCGGCCCCGGCGGGCGCGCGCCGCGGCCACCGGGGGGTCGATCCGCGCGCGGTGTGGGACCGGGCCCGGCTCGGCGCCGCCCTCGGCAGGCTGGCGTCGACGCCCACCGGGCGCCTGCTGGCCCGCCCGGAGACCACCACGGCCACGGCGCTCGCCACCCGCAGCTTCCCGCCCCGCGCGGTCGACTCGCTGCTGCGCCCGCTGCTGGCCTCGCTGCTGCACGACCCGGGCCTTGGCAGTTCCAGCCTCTGCGCGGACCTGGTGCTGCGCGGCTACGCCAAGGGCCGGATCGCGGTGCCCGCGGGCGGCGCCGGGGTGCTGCCGGAGCTGCTGGCCGCCGCGCTGCCGCCGGGGACGGTACGGCTCGGGGTGCGGGCCACCTCCGTCGCGGCGAACACCGTCGGCACCGACCGGGGCGGCCCGATCCCGTGCCGCGCGGCGGTCGTGGCCACCGGGGCCCGCGACGCCTGCGCGCTGCTGCCGGGCCTGCGGCTGCCGGCCTTCCATCCGGTGACCGTCCTGCACCACGAGGCGCCGGAACCGCCGCTGCGCGAGTCGCTGCTGGTCCTCGGCGGCGACCGGGGCGAGCGGGCCCACGCCCTCCCGGCAGGCGGGCGTGGCGGCCCGGTGGCGCACACCATGGTCGCCAGCGCGGTCGACCCGTCACGCGCCCCGGCCGACCGGACACTGGTCACCTCGACGGTGCTGGGCCCCCTCACCGACCAGTTGGAGCCCCGGGTGCGCGCCCACCTCGCCGAGCTGTACGGCACCGACACCTCGCGCTGGCGGCTGCTGGCCGCCCACCACGACCCGGACGCGGTCCCCGCGATGCCGCCGCCGCACGACGTACGACGGCGGGTGCGGGTGCTGTGGGGGCTGTACGTCTGCGGCGACCACCGCGACACCAGCACGGCACAGGGCGCGATGTTCTCCGGGCGGCGGGCGGCCCACCACGTCATGCGGGACTTCGGCATCCGCCCGGGGTACGGCGACACCGCGCGGGAGCTGCCCGCGGTGGCCTGACGCGGTGTCGGGCCAGGGCCACGCGGTGGCCTGACGCGGCGCTACCCCAGGGCCACCCCCACCGCCGCCGCCTTCTCGAAGAAGCCGCGCACCGCGGGCGCCTCGCGGTGGGGGTCGACTCGGCGGGCGAAGTCCCGTACGTACTCCACCGCGCGCAGCGACCGCATCTCGGAGGCCTGCTGGACCGATTCGCAGGCCAGGGCGCACGCCTGGTCCAGCTCGCCCAGGCCCAGCCGGGCGGTGGCCAGCACGACGCGGCAGAACAGCCGGCTGCGGGCGTAGGCCGGGCCGCGCAGTTCCAGCGAGCGTTCGGCGTGCTGGGCGGCGGTCCGGTACTGCTGGAGGTCGCGGTGGCAGTGCCCGAACTCGTCGGCGAGCTGAGCCTCGTCGAAGAACTTCGCCCAGTACGGCGTCTCGTCGCCGGGCCTGGCCGCCTCCAGGGCGCGTTCGGCGCGGGCCAGCGCGGCCACGCACGGGCGGGCCTCCCCCAGTACCCCGTGGCCGCGGGCCTCCGCGGCGTGCAGGAGCGCCTGGACGACCGGCGGGGCGCCCGGGCCCACGCCCTGCTGCGCGACTCTGGCCAGCTGCACCGCCTCGCGGCCGTGGCCGAGGTAGACGGCCTGACGGCTCATGGTGACCAGGACGTAGCCGCCGTAGACCCGGTCGCCCGCCGCCTGCGACAGCCGCAGCGCCTGCACGAAGTACCGCTGGGCCAGGCCGTGGGCGCCGATGTCGTAGGAGGTCCATCCGGCCAGCCTCGTCAGGTCGGCCACCGAGGCGAAGAGCCTGCGGCCCAGCGACTCGCCGTAGGAGCCGCGCAGCATCGGTTCCGACTCGTGTTCCAGGTAGCGCACGAGCGCCTGCCGGGCGTGGCCGCCGCCGTACGCGTTGTCCAGCGAGCGGAACAGCTCGCCGACCGAGCGCAGCGCGTGCACGTCGCCGGCGCTGACCCGGCGGCCCGGCCCGCCGCCCGGCTGCCCGGCGCCGTGCTGCCCGCCGCCCCTCCCGCGGCTCTGCGGCGGTACCCGGGGCGGTGGTTCGGGGGCCGGGCCGCGGGCCACCTGTTCGTCGGCGCGGCCGATGAGCCAGTCGCGGCTGGGCACGACCAGCCCGGCCGGGGTGAAGGCGATGCGGCGCAGTTCCGCCGTACTGCCGGTGTCCTTGCGCCACAGGCCGCCCACGATGTCCACCGCCTCCTGCGGGGTGGCCGCGAACTCCAGGCCCGCGTAGACCGGCGCGCAGGCGTCCAGGCCGACGTCCTGGGCGGACAGCCTGCGGCCGAGGCGGCGGGTGAAGACCTCGGCGATCAGGGCGGGGGTGGTGCCGCGTGGCTGCTGGCCGCGCAGCCACCGGGTGACCGAGGTCTTGTCGTACCGCAGGTCGAGGCCGTGTTCGACGCCGAGCTGGTCGACGCGGCGGGCGAGTCCCGCGTTGGAGAAGCCGGCTTCGGCGATCAGTGAGGCGAGTTGGCGGTTGGGCGTGCGCTGCGAGGTTCGTTCCGTCATGTGTGGTGCGGTCCCCTCCCCGGGAGGGCGGCGGTCGGTGCGGGTGGCTCTGGGTCGCTCGGGAGCGGCTGTCGGCCGCTCGGGGTGGCTGGTGGGCCTCGGTGTCCGGCGGGGGTGCGTCGTGCCCGGTAGGCGGCCGGGAACGGCGCGAATGTAGTCGTAAGCTCCGCCGCGATCATCCGGTGAGACGCGCATTCGCCGGAACGGGTGAACCACCTTCCGCGCCGCGACGGAACGCCCCCTTCCGCCGGGGAGCGCGTGGTATCGCGGCGGCCGCCTCCGGAACGCGCCGGTCCGCGCCGTACAGTGGATCCGGCGTGAGAGCTGAGACCCAAGGAGCCGCCGTGAGTGACCTGCGCTTCGTCCACCTCGGATTCGGGCCGGATGCGGTCGAGTACACGGCGGCCTGGCAGGAGCAGCGCCGGGTGCACGCCGCGCGCTTCGCCGACGAGGTGCCGGACACCGTCCTGATGCTGGAGCACCCGCCGGTCTACACCGCGGGCCGCCGCACCGAGGACAGCGAGCGCCCGCTGGACGGCACGCCGGTCGTCGACGTGGACCGCGGCGGCAAGATCACCTGGCACGGCCCGGGCCAGCTGGTCGGCTACCCGATCCTGAAGCTGCCCCGCCCGGTGGACGTGATCGCGCACGTGCGGCGGCTGGAGGAGGCGCTGATCCTGACCTGCGCGGAGTTCGGCCTGGAGACCACCCGGATCGAGGGCCGCAGCGGCGTGTGGGTGCTGGGCGACCCGGTGGAGTCCCGCCCCGCGATCCCCGGCCTCACCCTGGACTTCGACCCGCGACTTCAGGACGAGGAGTTCGACCCGCGGCTGAACGGTCCCGAGTACGCCCCGTCCAACGCGGGCCAGCGGCGCGAGGACCGCAAGCTGGCGGCGATCGGCATCCGGATCGCCAAGGGCGTCTCGATGCACGGCTTCGCGATCAACTGCGACCCGGACAACACCTGGTTCGACCGCATCGTGCCGTGCGGCATCCGCGACGCGGGCGTCACCTCGCTCTCAGGCGAGCTGGGCCGCGCCGTCGGCGTGGCGGAGGTGCTGCCGGTGGTGGAGAAGCACCTGCGGGCGGTCCTGGAGTCGACGGAGCCGCTGCCGCGCGCGGTCTGAGGCCCACCGGCCCCCGGGAGGCCGTCGTCGCGTCGCACGTCCCCCGGCTCACCCGTTCGGGGGAATGCCTCCGCGATCCGGTGGGTTGGCTCGGAGGAAGAGCACGCAAAACATCGGGCGTACGCTGGTCTACGCCGAAGAATCGAATGCCCCGCCAAGCAAGGAGTGCCGGACGTGTCCGCTGTCGCACCCGACGGCCGCAAGCTGTTGCGTCTTGAGGTCCGGAACAGCCAGACCCCCATCGAGCGCAAGCCCGAGTGGATCAAGACCAGGGCGAAGATGGGGCCCGAGTACCGCGAGCTGAGCGGACTCGTCAAGCGCGAGGGCCTGCACACCGTCTGCCAGGAAGCGGGCTGCCCCAACATCTACGAGTGCTGGGAGGACCGCGAGGCGACGTTCCTCATCGGCGGCGACCAGTGCACCCGGCGGTGCGACTTCTGCCAGATCGACACCGGCAAGCCGGCCGCGCTCGACCGTGACGAGCCGCGCCGCGTCGGCGAGTCCGTCGTCACGATGGACCTCAACTACGCCACCATCACCGGCGTCGCCCGCGACGACCTGGAGGACGGCGGCGCCTGGCTGTACGCGGAGACGGTGCGGCAGATCCACGCGATGACGGCGGGCCGCGACGGCGGGCACACCAAGGTCGAGCTGCTCATCCCGGACTTCAACGCGGTGCCCGAGCAGCTGGCCGAGGTCTTCTCCTCGCGCCCCGAGGTGCTCGCGCACAACGTCGAGACGGTCCCGCGCATCTTCAAGCGCATCCGCCCCGGCTTCCGCTACGAGCGCTCCCTGGAGGTCATCACCCGCGCGCGCGAGGCGGGCCTGGTCACCAAGTCCAACCTGATCCTCGGCATGGGTGAGACCCGCGAGGAGATCAGCGAGGCGCTCCAGGACCTGTACGACGCGGGCTGCGAGCTGATCACCATCACGCAGTACCTGCGCCCGAGCGTGCGGCACCACCCGGTGGAGCGCTGGGTGAAGCCGCAGGAGTTCGTCGAGCTGAAGGAAGAGGCCGAGGAGATCGGCTACGCGGGCGTCATGTCGGGCCCGCTGGTGCGCTCCTCGTACCGCGCGGGGCGGCTCTTCCAGCAGGCGGTCGAGGCCCGCGAGGCGGCCGCCGCGACGCCGCAGGCGGTCTGAGGACGAGCCTTCGGGCGACCGGATCGCGACAGCGTTTCATCAGCGTTTGACCGGCCGGTCACCGACTGGTAACACAATGTGGTGATTATGGGTATGCACACGGCTCACGCGTTCCATCCGGCCTGAGGGAGACCCGCCATGCAGGCGCACCCCGCCTACGCACGCCCCGCCACCCGCACCGCCGCCCCCGCGGGCGTCGCCGCGCCCGTCTCGGTCGGCGGCGCCCTGCGCGCGGTCGAGGCGTTCCTGATGCGCGGCGGCCAGCGCACGGCCCGCCGCAACGCCTGGAGCGCGGTCCTGGAGGACCGCAGGCGGGCGGAGGACCGTCGCGTGGCGCAGCACGTCCTGGAGACGCTGGACGACGCCCCGGCACCGGCCTGGCGGCTCCCGCGGCCGTAGCCCGCCTGGTGGAGCCCCGGCGGTCCGGGGCACGTATCCTGTGCGGCATGGCGAGGAAGGAAACACCCGAGAATCCTGGACGGCTCAAGCAGATCGTCCAGACGTACAAGATGACCCGGCAGATCGACCCCAAGGTCGGCCTCGTCGTAGCGGCAGTGGGCATCGTCACCTTCGGTGTGATCCTCGCCATCGGTTTCGTGATCGGCCACCCCGTCTACGCGGGCATCCTCGGCCTTCTGCTGGGCTTCCTCGCGGCGGCGATCATCTTCGGCCGCAGGGCGGAGAAGGCCGCGTTCGGGCAGATGGAGGGCCAGCCGGGGGCCGCGGCGGCGGTGCTGGACAACGTGCGCGGCTGGACGGTGACGCCGGCCGTGGCGATGACCCGCAACCAGGACGTCGTGCACCGCGCGGTCGGCAAGGCCGGCATCGTGCTGGTCGGCGAGGGCAACCCGAACCGGGTCAAGGGCCTGCTGGCCCAGGAGAAGCGGCGGATGGCCCGGGTCGCGGTGGACGCGCCGGTCACCGACATCATCGTGGGCTCCGACGAGGGCCAGGTCCCGCTGAACAAGATCCGCACCACGCTGCTGAAGCTGCCGCGCGTGCTGGCGGGCCCGAAGGTCACCGAGGTCAACGACCGCCTCAAGGCGCTGGGCGACCTGATGAGCAACATGCCGATCCCCAAGGGCCCGATGCCGCGCAGCGCGCGGATGCCCAAGGGCGGCGGCGGCCGGACGCGCTGAGCGGCGTTTCCGCGTGAGCGTTTCCGCGTGAGCGTTTCCGCGTGACGCGAGAGGGGTGGCGGGGCCGCACGGCCCCGCCACCCCTCTCACTCTTGCGCATCACACGCGGGGTGCCCTCACATCCGGACCTGGACCGCGCCCACCGCCTTGTCGTGCAGGCCGCGGGTGTCGCGGTCCCAGACGGCGGCGGGGACGACCAGGAGCAGCAGGACGGTGCGCACGACGACGGCGAGCGGCCCGAGGCGCTGCCCGTCCACCCGTACCAGCCGCAGCCGCATGATGCGCTTGCCGGGCGTGCAGGCCACCGTGGCGAGGGTCAGCACGCTGACCACGCCGAAGATCGCGAAGGTCCAGTTGTTGGCCGCGGTCGTGCTGCCGTGCGACAGCAGGCCGTAGGCGATCAGCAGGCACAGCGCCCAGTCGATGAAGAGCGCGGCCACCCGCCGCCCGACCGGGGCGACCGACCCCGGCCCCTCCTTCGGAAGGCCGAGGCGCTCACCGCGGTAACCGAAGTCGGCGCCCATCTGCTCGGCCGCCGCGCGCGGTCCGGAGATCCACGATCCCAAAGCTTCCCGTTTGTCCACCCGACAACGGTACTGCGACGGCTCCGGGCCACTCCCCCGGCCCCCGGTCATCATTCGCACGGTCTCCCGCGTGCCCGGTTAACGTCTGCGAAACAAATGGGTCATGCTTGGGAAATGCCCGCTTCCTAGGGTCGGCACCACAGGGCGCCACCGCACTGGCCGCGCTGCCGAGCAACCCCGTGCCGCACGGCCCGGGCGAGGAGGAGTTGGATGTTCCAGAACGCCGACGAGGCCAACAAGTTCCTGCGGGACGAGGACGTGAAGTTCGTCGACGTCCGCTTCTGCGACCTGCCGGGCGTGATGCAGCACTTCACCGTGCCGGTCGAGGCCTTCGACCCGACCGAGGACCTCGCCTTCGACGGCTCCTCGATCCGCGGCTTCCAGGCCATCCACGAGTCCGACATGGCTCTGCGCGCCGACCTGTCGACCGCCCGGGTGGACCCGTTCCGCAAGGACAAGACGGTCAACATCAACTTCTTCATCCACGACCCGATCACCGGCGAGCAGTACAGCCGTGACCCGCGGAACGTGGCGAAGAAGGCGGAGGCCTACCTCGCCTCCACCGGCATCGCCGACACCGCGTACTTCGGCCCCGAGGCCGAGTTCTACGTCTTCGACAGCGTGCGGTTCGACACCAAGTCCAACGAGTCGTTCTACGCCATCGACTCCGAGGCGGGCGCCTGGAACACCGGCGCGCTGGAGGACAACCGCGGCTACAAGGTCCGCTACAAGGGCGGCTACTTCCCGGCCCCGCCGGTCGACCACTTCGCCGACCTGCGCGCGGAGATCTCCCTGGAGCTGGACAAGGCCGGCCTGAAGGTCGAGCGCCAGCACCACGAGGTCGGCACCGCGGGCCAGGCGGAGATCAACTACAAGTTCAACACGCTGCTGGCCGCCGCGGACGACCTGATGCTCTTCAAGTACATCGTGAAGAACGTCGCCTGGCGCAACGGCAAGACCGCCACCTTCATGCCCAAGCCGATCTTCGGCGACAACGGCTCCGGCATGCACTGCCACCAGTCGCTGTGGCAGGGCGGCTCCCCGCTCTTCTACGACGAGCAGGGCTACGCGGGCCTGTCCGACACCGCCCGCTTCTACATCGGCGGCATCCTCAAGCACGCCCCGTCGCTGCTGGCGTTCACCAACCCGACGGTGAACTCCTACCACCGCCTGGTCCCCGGCTTCGAGGCCCCGGTCAACCTGGTCTACTCGCAGCGCAACCGCTCGGCCGCGATCCGCATCCCGATCACCGGTGCCAACCCGAAGGCCAAGCGCATCGAGTTCCGCGCCCCGGACCCGTCCTCCAACCCGTACCTGGCCTTCTCGGCCCTGCTGCTGGCGGGTCTGGACGGCATCAAGAACAAGATCGAGCCCGCCGAGCCGGTCGACAAGGACCTCTACGAGCTGGCCCCCGAGGAGCACGCGGGCGTCCCGCAGGTCCCGACCTCCCTCCCCGCGGTCCTCGACGCCCTCGAGGCGGACCACGAGTACCTGCTCCAGGGCGGCGTCTTCACCCAGGACCTGATCGAGACCTGGGTCGACTACAAGCGCGTCAACGAAATCGCCCCGATGCAGCTGCGCCCGCACCCGCACGAGTTCGAGCTGTACTTCGACATCTAGGATCGCCGCGGGTCGGAGCGGGCATCCGCTCCGACCCGCCGCCGTTCGTGGGCCGTGGGCCGTGCTCCTCCGAGGTGGGGGGCACGGCCCACGGCCGTCTCATTGCCCGGCTCAGCGCTTCAGTGTGGAGGTGAAGTCGCCGAAGAGCCTGCCGGTCAGCCGTACCGCCGAGACGGGCCTGCCCTCGGTGATCAGCTCACACCTGACCACGCCGCGATCAGGGCCCGCGGCGGCAGCGCTTGCGGCTCGGTCACCACTTGCGCACAGTTTCTTGTACAAGAGAGGGGGGCGCGTCATGAAGACGATGACCTATTCCGAGTCCCGTGCGCGCTACGCCGAGGTACTCAACTCCGTCAATGACGACCGCGAAGAAGTCGTCATCACCAGGGCCGGACACGATCCCGTCGTCATCGTCTCGCTGGCCGACTACGAGTCCCTCAAGGAGACGGCCTACCTCCTGCGGAGCCCCGCGAACGCCCGTCGGCTGCTCGCATCCATCGAGGAGCTGGAGAACGGCGGCGGCACGGTGCGCGACCTGGCGACCGAGGAGTGAAGATCACGTTCGCCTCCCGGGCGTGGGAGGACTACCTGTGGTGGCAGCTCCAGGACCGCAAGGTCCTCAAGCGGATCAACACCCTGGTCGCGGACATCGCCCGGAACGGCAACGAGGGCATCGGCAAACCGGAGCCGCTCGAGCACGGGTTCCAGGGCTATTGGTCGCGCCGCATCACTGATGAGCACCGACTGGCCTACAAGGCCACCGAGGACACCGTTCTCATCGCGCAATGCCGCTACCACCACGAGTGACGGAGGGCGGACAGCGAGGCCGGGCCGACGATCCGGTCAGGCGTCCTCCGGGGTCGGGAGCAACGCGTCCAGGAGTGGGATGAGTTGATGCTGGGCGGCGGGTGGGAGGGGGCTTGTCAGGGTTGCCATGCGGGCCGCGATCGTTTCGCGGAAGGCGGCTTCGACTCTGCGGCCCTCCGGGGTGAGTTCGATGCGCGTCGCCCGCCGGTCGCCTGGGGTGGGGACCCTGCGGACCAGGCCCCTGCGTTCGGCTCGGTCGATCAGGCCCGTCAGGCTGGACTTCTCCACGCCCAGCAGCCTCGCCAGCTCCGCCATCAACGGGGTGCGGCCCTGGAGGACGCCCAGGAGTCTGGCCTGGGCGGGGGCCGTGTCGTGGTCCGCGCAGGCGCGGTCGAAGACGGACTGGATCAGGAACGACAACGGGACCAGGCGGTCGGCCAGAGCCCGGGCCTGCGAGGGCGTCATACGTGAGGGCTCCGTTCGCGCGGGCGCACACTTGCGTAAAGTTCGTTACACGAACAGTATGGGTGACGTACTAACGCGATGCAAACGCCCTAGGAGTCCCGCCATGCATGCCGCCGTCGTCCACGCCTACGGGGAAGCGCCCCGTTACGAGTCCCTTCCCGACCCCGAGGCCGCCCCCGGCGAGGTGATCGTCGACGTGGTGGCCGCGGGGCTGCATCCGCTGGTGCGGTCGGTGGCCTCGGGCAGGCACTACACCAGCGACGGCGCCCTGCCGTTGGTGCCGGGCTTCGACGGGGTCGGGCGCACCCCGGACGGCACACTCGCCTACTTCGCGGGCCGCTCCGGCGGCAACGGCAGCATGGCCGAGCGCGTCGCCGTTCCCGAACGCGCCCTCGTCCCGCTTCCGGACGGGCTCGACCCGGTCGCCGTCGCCGCGTTGATGAACCCGGCGATGTCCGCGTGGCTGGCGCTGCGCGACCGTGCGGGCCTGCGGGCAGGCGAGTCGGTCCTGGTGCTGGGCGCGACCGGCAGCGCGGGCCGCATGGCCGTCCAGCTCGCCCGGCACCTCGGCGCCGCCGAGGTGGTCGCCGCGGGCCGCGACGCCGACGCCCTCGGCCGGCTCACCGCGATCGGCGCCGACCGCACCGTCTCCCTGTCCGCCCCCGACGACGACCTCACCGCCGCCGTGGCGAAGGCCGCCGCCGACGTCGACGTGGTCGTCGACTACGTCTGGGGCCGCCCCGCCGAACTCGCCCTCGCCGCCCTCACCTCCGCCCGCCGCGACAGCGCCCACCCCCTGCGCTGGGTGCACGTCGGCGCCACCGCGGGGCCCACCATCACGCTGCCGGCCGCGACCCTGCGCAAGACCGCCGTGGAGTTCCGGGGCAGCGGCCTCGGCTCGGTCGCACCGGACCGGATGGACGCCGCGCTGCGCGAACTGGTCGCACTGCTGCCGTCCGCCGGCCTCCACGCGGCCACCGCCACCGCGCCCCTGTCCGACGTCCAGCGCGCGTGGGACGCCGAACTGCCCAGCGGGACACGGCTCGTGCTGCTGCCCTGAGGGGACGCCAGGGCGCGCCCCGGACCGCGGCACGGACGGCGCCCGGCCGCCCCGACCCCCGGAGGGGCCCCGCCTCAGACCTCCCGGCCGTCCATGCCGTACGCCACCCCGTACTGCGCGATCACCCGCGTCGTCCCGGTCGGCGGGTGCAGCCGGGTCGGGGCCGTGGTGTGGATGGGGAACAGCACCTGCGGACGGGTGCGCTCCAGCAGGACGTGCAGGTCGTCCTGGGTGGCGTGGCCGGAGCAGCCGATCTGCCGCAGCGGGACCGACAGCGCCGCGAGCCAGTCGGTGAACGGCGCCCAGCGCGGCTCGAAGGGGCCGAGCGGTTCGCCGTTGGCGTGCACGAAGACGCTGTCCGGCCGCCCGGGGCCGACCGGCAGGTCGAGCAGCGCGGGCAGGTCGTCCGGGTCGGGCACGACCACGTAGCCGCCGGGGTCGCCCTGCGGCAGCCCTTCCGCCACGTCGGCCACCCCCAACTCCCGCAGGAACGCGGCGACTCGGGCAGGCCACAGCACCGTGCGCCCGGCGTCCTTCGCCAGCGCCAGGAACTCGTGGACGCGTTCGACGTCACGCGGGTAGAGCGAGAGCAGGACCAGCCCGGGGGTCTCTGCCAGCGCCGCGGCGAAGTCGCGTGCCACGTCGTCCTCGGTCCGTACCGGCCCGGTCATGTCCCAGCCCAGCGTGGTGCCCTCGGTCACCAGCACGTCGCACGCGGCGGCGCGGTCGGCGAACGCCCAGGAACGCTCCGGGTGCCGCCCGTGGAAGCGGATGTCGCCGGTGAACGCGAGCGTGCCGCCGCTGGTGTGCACGAGGTAGCCGGACGCGCCGGGCACGTCGTGGTCGACCGGCACGCACTCCACCCGCATCGGGCCCACGGTGACCTGCTCCCCCGCCGTCAGCCGCCGCCAGTCGGGGTCGCCGCCGGGCAGCCCCTGGCCCGAGGCGTCCAGCGCGCGCAGCACGTCCACGGCGTCGGTGTGCGCGTACACCGGGGTCTCGGGGCGCACCCAGCCCGCGAGGCCGACGTGGTCGATGTGCGGGTGGCTGACGAAGACGGAGGTGGGTTCGGCGGGCGCGGCCAGCGGGTCGCCCTCCGCCAGCACGGCGGGGTCGAAGAGTCCCGGCACGCGCGGCGCCGCCCCCATCCGCAGCCGGTCCGCCAACTCCCGTCCCGGGCGCGGCCGTACGGGCAGCCGGAACAGGTCGGCGCCGGACGGGATGTCCATGCCGATGTCGAGCATCACCCGGTGGCCGCCGTCGCGGATGGTGATCTTGCTTCCGCCGATGACGCCGAGTCCGCCCCAGAACTCGATCAGGACCATGGGGTCAGCTCCTTCGTGGTGTTCCGCGACGCGGACGTGGTGTCCAGACCCGCCCAGGCGCGCAGTGCGGGCAGCAGGCCCTCGATGTCGGGCGCGATCGCGGTGGCCGGGCCGTCCGCGCGGCCGAAGCGGTCGATGTAGCCGGTGGGGACGTCGAGTTCGGCCGCGGGCTCGATGTCGTTGGTCCAGTGGTCGCCGACGGCGAAGAGCGCGCCGGGCTCCCGGGTGGGGTGGTTCTCGCCGACCGCGCCGGACGCGGGGCCGCCGTCGACGCCCGGGCCCAACTCGGCCCGCAGCAGCCTGCGCAGGCCCTCCGGCTTGGCGGTGGAGGAGACGACCATGCTCAGCAACGGGCGCAGTTCCAGCCGGTCGAGCAGCGTGTCCAGGCCCGCGGCCGGACTGTTGGTCGCCAGCACCACCCGCACCCCCCCGCCGCGCAGTGCGGTCAGCAGGTCGCGGTAGCCGCCGGGCACCTCGAGATCGCACGCGTCCGTCGCCATGTGGACGCGGGTGGCGTCGAACGCGGCGTTCAGCGTGTCCAACGTCAACGCGTGCACGCGCAGGCCGAGTTGGGCGACCACGTCCCAGCCGTCGATGGCCCGGCGCAGCACGTCCGCCTCGGCCGGGTTCGCCGAACGCAGCGCGGCGGTCGGCGAACCCAGCTCCAGGTAGCGGTCGACCGCGGCGAGCATGGCGGTGCGGGCGGTCGCCGGCAGGGCGCGGGCGGCGTGGGCCGCGTAGTGGCGGATGGGCGCGTCGCCGCGGTAGAGGGTGCCGTCGAAGTCGGTCACCAGGACGAGCGACGCGGCCTGCGGACGGGGTTCAGCCACGGACGCCTCCGGCGGTGGACATGGCGCCGGTGATGAACTGGCGCTGCAGGACGAGGAAGAAGGCCAGCACCGGCACCGTGGTGAACACCACCGCCGCCGACAGACCGGTGTAGTCGGTGCCGTCGGTCCCGGCGAACGCCGCGAGGCCGACCTCCACCGGCTGCACACCGGGACTGCTGGTCATCAGGAACGGCCACAGGAAGGAGTTCCAGGTGGCGAGGAAGACGTTGATGAGGATGATCACGATCGCCGGGCGGACCAGCGGGACGCCGATCGACCAGAACATCCGCAGCCGCGAGGCGCCGTCCAGCTCGGCGGCGTCGAAGATCTCCTCGGGCAGCCCGGCGAAGAACTGCCGGACCAGGAAGATCCCGAAGACGCTCGCGCCCCACGGGACGATCTGGATCCAGTAGGTGTCCAGCCAGTGGATGTCCTTGGCGATCAGGTAGTCGGGGATGATCAGTACCGTACCGGGGATCATCAGCACCGCCATGACCAGCCCGAACAGCATGTTCCTGCCCCGGAACCGCATCAGCCCGAAGGCGAATCCGGCCAGCAGCGAGGTGGCGAGCGCCAGCGCGGCGGTGGCGCTCGCGATCAGCAGCGTGTTGAGGAACAGCCGCATCCACGGCGCCGCGTCCCACGCCCTGCGGTAGTTGTCGAAGTGCCAGTGCGGCAGCAGGATCGCGGCGAGCGAGCCGTTGTCACTGGCCCGGTTCAGCGAGGCGACGGCCACGTAGTAGAACGGCAGCAGGAACACCAGCGAGACGACCACCACGAGCGCGCTCCGCAGGACCCGGCGGCTCCGGCGGTCTCCGGGACGCGCGGGAAAGCGGACAGGGCGGGGGGCGCGGGAGGCTCGGACGGCGCGCGGGGCGCGGACGGCGCGCGGGGCGCGGACGGCGCGGGCCGTGCTCGGGCCGGGGCGCCCGGCGGCGCGCGCGGTGGGCGCGCCGCCGCCGGATCCGCCGTTCGCCGGGGTCGTCATCCCGCCGCCTTCGCGGCCTGCGCGGTGCGCTGCGCGTCGGCCAGCGCGCTCGCCGGGTCCGCGCCCTTGTCCACCACGTCCTGGATCGCGACGGCCAGCGCGCCCTCCGACTTCTCGATCCAGCCGTACGGCGGCTCGGACTTGGCGTACTGCAACGCGCTCACGGCGCCGGTCACCCACGGGTTCTTGGACACGTACGCGGACATGTCCGGCAGCGCCTTCGCGGTGACGGGCAGGTAGCCGGTGCCCGCGGCCCACGTCGCCTGCTGGGCGGGCTCGGTGAGGTACTGCATGTACTTCCACGCGGCGTTCTGCTGCGCCTTCGACGCGCTCGCGAACATCGTCAGGTCGGTGCCGGTGAGGATGTTGGCCTTGCCCGCGGGGCCGGCCGGCAGGTCCTGGGTGCCCAGGGCGAACTTGCCGCCGACCGCCTGGCCCTCGTAGTAGTAGCCCGCGCTGGTGGACACGTCGAACGCGCCCTTCTTCGCGGCGAGCGCGGTCTCCCCCGGGTAGTCGGTGCCCAGCGCCAGCGCGCCGGACTTCTTCAGGCCCGCGAGGTAGCCGAGTGCCTTGACCATGGTCGGGGCGGTGAACTGCGGCGAGCCGTCCTTGGCGAACGGCGCCCCGCCGTACGCGTAGTCGAGCGTCTCCAGCCAGGTGGTGCCCGCGCCGGGGCCGGACGCGGTGCCCGGGTCGACGGATATCGCGGTGACACCGCCGCCGGAGACCTTCTGCGCGACGGTGGCGAACTGGTCCCACGTCGTCGGGTACGACAGCCCCTTGGCCTTCAGCAGCGCCGGGTTGTCGAACATCACCTCGACGCTCTTGTTGAACGGCCACAGCCACAGCTTGCCGTCCGGCAGGTACAGCTCGTTCTTCACGCCCGCGTAGAAGCCGGACAGCTGCGCGGGGGTGGAGCTGCCCGCGAAGGAACTGACCGGCAGGATCACCTGGCTCTTGGCGAACGTGGCGGCCCAGTCGGGGTAGACCTGCCCGATGGTGGGCGCGTTCCCGGCGGAGACGGCGGCGGTCTCCTTCGCGTAGAGCGTCGCGTAGTCCGGCTCGACCTCCAGCTTCACCTTGATCTTGGGGTTGGCCTTCTCGAAGGCGCTGGTGAGCTGTTCCAAGGTGGTCTTCTGGGTGCTGGCGGCCATCGTCTCCATGAACGTGATGGTCGTGGTGCCGTCGGCGGAGGTGCCGCCCTGGCCGGAGGAACCGCAGCCGGCCACGGTGAACGTGGCGGCCAGCGCGGTCCCCGCGGCGAGCAACGTGGTGGTGGTACGGCGGCGACGTGAGGCGTGGGAGCGCATGGGTGGGCCTTTCTCACGGGGGACGTACGGAGGGTGGGCGTACGGCGAAGGGGTGGGCGCCGTACGGGGATCGGGGGTGCGCGCGGGTGGCATGGGGGCCGCCCGCGCGGTCAGGCCGCCGCGGCGATGCGGCTGGTGGTGCGGCGTTGCAGCAGCGTGAACCCGGCGATCACCACGAACAGCACCAGCGCCAGCGCGGCCCCGTAGCCGGTGTCGAAGAAGACGAACGCCTCCTGGTAGACGAGATAGCTCAAGGTGGTCGTGGCGTAGACCGGACCGCCCTGGCTCATCTCGTAGAACTGGGTGAACGCCTGCAACGACGTGATGCTGGTGATGATCACCACGAACGCGGTGACCGGGCGCAGTTGGGGCCAGGTGACGTGCCAGAACTCCTGCCAGGCGGTCGCGCCGTCGACGCGGGCCGCCTCGCCGAGTTCGGGTGAGATGACGGCGAGTCCGCCGAGGAACAGCACGACGGTGAAGCCGACTTCGTGCCACAGGCTGTAGACGATCACCGAGGGCATCGCCCAGGACGCCGACTGGAGCCACAGCGGCTGCGGCAGGTGCGCGGCTTTCAGCACGGCGTCCGCCAGGCCGAACTGCGGGTTGAAGATCCAGACCCAGGCGAGCGAGGTGGCCACCACGGGCGTCGCGTAGGGCGCGAAGATCGCCACCCGGGACGCGCTCATCAGCCGCCCGCCGCGTTGCAGCAGCAGCGCGAGCGCCAGCGACAGGGCGGTGCCGCCGATGACCGTGCCCGCGGTGAAGTAGAGCGAGTGCCAGGCGCCGGTCAGGAAGCTCGGGGTGCTGTGGCCGAGCAGGCTGCGGTAGTTGGCGAGCCCGATGTAGCGGGACATCGCCGCGTTGAGCGTGTTCCAGTGGAAGAAGCTGATGTAGAGGGTGTACGCGGTGGGGCCGATGGTGAACACGGCGAAGACGGCGAGCGCCGGGGCCGTGTAGAGCCACCCCATCGGACTCTCCCGCACACGACGGACGCGACGCACGCGACGCACGCGCTTGCCGCGGACCCAGGGGCTCGGGCGGTCGGGACTGACGGCGACGTCGGCGGAGGTCCGGCTGCTCGCGGCGTCGGGGTGTTCGGACGCGTCGGCGGGGTCGGGGTGGGCGGAGCCTTCGGCAGGACCCGTGGCCTCGGCGCGTTCGGCTCCGGCCGCTCCGGCCGCTCCGTCCTCGCCGGGAGCCCCGCCCCGGCGGGCCTGCGCCGAAGCCTTCCCGGGGGGCACGGCCGCGCGGCCGTGCCCCCTCCGTTCCGGGGGCGTTGACGCTCCGGATCCGGTCGTCGTCGCTTCCTGTGACATGCCTGGACACTCCACACGCTGGGCTGCGCTCGCGGACGACCGCGCCTCGTGGCGGTCGCGAGTAGCTAAACGCGCGTAGATATCAGCGAGGCAACCATCCAGCTAACATTCCATGACGCGCTGGAAATTCGGTGGACTCATATGAAATCCTGAAAGGCTGCCCAACTCCCGCCCTTCTGGCGGCAGTCGGGGGCATGGCGGAAAGCGACGGACCGCGCTGGTCGGCACCGGCTCGGCGCGCGGCCCCATGCGGGCCACCCAACTGCGAACCACTGCGGGCCGCTGCGGGCCACCCAACTTCCGCATGACTAAGCGGACTTGGTCTGCCCGACCGTGAACGCCTAAGCCTGCGTCCTCAGATCGACGATGCGGCGGATCTTGCCGACCGAACGCTCCAGGGACTCCGGGTCCTCCACGACGACCTCCACGCTCACCCCGACGCCGTCCTTGACCGCCCTGGCTATCTCGCGTGCCGCGTCCGCACGCCGGTCCGCGGCGCAGCCGGGCCGCGCCTCGACGCGTACGGTCAGGTGGTCCAGCCGGCCGTGCCGGATCAGCCGGAGCTGGAAGTGCGGGGCGACCCCGGGGGTGCGCAGCACGATCTCCTCGATCTGGCTGGGGAAGACGTTGACACCGCGCAGGATGATCATGTCGTCGCTGCGGCCGGTGACCTTCTCCATCCGGCGGAACGCGGGCCGCGCCGTGCCGGGCAGCAGCCGTGTCAGATCACGGGTGCGGTAGCGGATGACGGGCATCGCCTCCTTGGTGAGCGTGGTGAGCACCAGCTCGCCGGAGTCGCCGTCCGCCAGCACCTGGTCCGTCACCGGGTCGACCACCTCGGGCAGGAAGTGGTCCTCCCAGATGTGCAGGCCGTCCTTGGTCTCCACGCACTCCTGGGCGACGCCCGGGCCCATCACCTCGGACAGCCCGTAGATGTCGACCGCGTGCAGGCCGACACGGTCCTCCAGTTCGCGCCGCATCCGCTCGGTCCACGGCTCGGCGCCGAAGATGCCGACGCGCAGCGAACTGTCGCGCGGGTCCACGCCCTGGCGCTCGAACTCGTCCAGCAGCGTGAGCATGTAGGAGGGCGTGACCATGATGATCTCGGGCTCGAAGTCCCGGATGAGCTGCACCTGGCGCGCGGTCATGCCGCCGGAGGCCGGGATGACCGTGCAACCCGCGCGCTCGGCGCCGTAGTGCGCGCCGAGGCCGCCGGTGAACAGGCCGTATCCGTAGGCGACATGGACCTTGTGGCCGGGGCGCCCGCCCGCCGCGCGGATGCTGCGGGCCACCAGGTCGGCCCAGCGCGACAGGTCGCCGTCGGTGTAGCCGACGACGGTGGGGCGGCCGGTGGTGCCGGAGGACGCGTGGATGCGGCGGACGTCGGCCATCGGCACGGCGAAGGTGCCGAACGGGTAGTGGTCGCGCAGGTCCGCCTTGGTGGTGAACGGGAAGCGGGCCAGGTCCTCCGGCGTCCGCAGGTCGTCGGGCGTGACCCCTGCGGCGTCGAACTTGCGCCGGTACATCTCCACGTTGTCGTACGCGTGGCGCAACGTGGCCCGCAGGCGCTCCCGTTGGAGGGCGCGCAGCTCGTCGCGGGTGAGGCGCTCGCCGTCGTCGAGCAGGTCGGCGGGGAGGGGGTCGCCGAGCGGCCGGGGCGCGGGGGCGTCCTCGGGGGCCGCGGTCGTCGGTCCGGTGCTGGTCATCGTGGTTCGCCACCCCTGATCGCACGGCTGCGGCCGCGGAACTCGGCGATCACCTCGTCGCCGCGTGTCACGCTCACGTCGTAGATGCCGCTGCGGCCGGACCGGGTGCGCTCCCGGGCGGTGGCCAGCAGCTCGTCGCCGAGTCTCGCGGGGGCGACGAAGTCGATGTCCGCGGCGGCGGCCACGGTGACCGGGCCGTGGCTGTTGCAGGCGCAGGCGAAGGCGGTGTCCGCGAGGAGGAAGAGGTAGCCGCCGTGGGCGATGCCGTGCCCGTTGACCATGGCGGGGCCTATGGTCATGCGCAGCGTGGCCTCGCCGGCCGCCGCGGTCAGCAGCTCGATCCCCAGCCCGCGCGACGCCTCGTCGGCGTCGAACATCGCCCTGACGGGCCCGGCTTCGGGGTCCACGGCTCGCGTCATGCGTCTCACCACCCTCGCGCAGCGTGCACGGCACACCGACCGACCATTCGGTCTGCCTTCGCGAGATCAAGTAATCCAGCCCCGCGAGCGGCTGTCAAGGCCTGTGGACAACGCGGGTGAGCCACCCCGGAGGGGCACGACCCCAGAACGCGCCGACCGCGCGCCGCCCCCGGACATGCGTCGCCCCCGAACGCGCCGGACGGGCACCACCCCCCGGACGTGCGCCGCCCGCGCACCCCAGTCGCATGTGCGCGGGCGGGCGGTTCGGGGGCGGTCAGGTGCCGGTCGTGCGGCTGTTGCGCATCACCGTCACCGCGGCGGCCATGCCCAGCAGGCAGATGACCGCGCCGATCACCACGTTGTTCCAGATGATCCCCTTGTCCGGGAACCTGGTGACCGTCCACGGCGAGATGATCAGCCAGACCCCCATCGCGGCGGTCGCCCAGCTCAGCCCTCGCATGCGATCGGGCGCCATGCTCAGGCCGACGCCGATCAGGGCCACCGCGAGGCCGATGACGAGGTTGTTGATCATGAGGTCGGGACGGGAGCTGGAGAAGTGGACCGTCCACGCCGATATGGCGCAGTACAGACCGGCCAGGACCACCAGCCCGTCGACGGCCACCTCACCCCGGCTGCTGACCACGCGGGCATACCGTTCCCGCATCTCCGACACGTCGGGATGGCTCGTGATGTCACCTGCGTGGTGCGAGACGTCGCCGGCCATACGACTCATCTCCTTCACATGCGCACTTGGTTGACCGCGTCACGGGGGACGCGGGGCCGCACCACCATTGTGCGCTTATCCGGTCATTACGGGAATAGCTGTATTCTCCCGTTTTTCCCGGCGCACGCCGGAGCGTGCGGGCTCAATTGGCGCGCCGAAGGGGAAAGAGGGCGCCACTACCCGCGACGTGGGGCGGGATCGGCCGTAACGTCCTGGTGTGGGAGGCAGCCAGCGCCGCGCACGGCCGAAGCCGAAGAGGGGCTCTCGATGATCGTCGAGTACATCCGCTACCGCATACCGGACCACGAGCGCCGCATCGCCTTCGAGAAGGCGTGCGACGCGGCGGCCGAACAGCTCGACCTGGCACCGCAGTGCCTCGGCTACGAGCTGACGCGCGGCGTCGAGGAACCGGACCGCTACACGTTGCGCGTCGGGTGGGCGTCGGTGGAGGACCACGAGCAGGGCTTCAGGGGCGGCCCGTACTTCCGCGCGTACCTGGCGGAACTGCGCCCGTACCTCGGCGACATCGAGGACGTGGGCCAGTACGAGCCCACCTCCGTACTCTCCCGCAGACGTTTCTGAGACATCGGCCCCGGCACCACGCCCACCGCGGCCGGTCGGGCACGGCTCACTCCGCCCGCACCGTCAACTGCCGCCCGTCCCTCGGGAACAGGCGGGAGGCGGCTCGGGGTTCGTCCTCGGCGGCGTAGCCCAGGTCGTAGGCGGCGAAGGGGACGCCCGCCGCCCGGGCCACCCTGGCGACCGCCTGCCAGTCGTCCAGGACGCGGCTCACCGTGCCCAGACGGCGGCCGTCGGCGTCGAGGAACAGGACCTCCGTGTCGCGTCCCCGCCAGTGGTAGGGCGTCGGGGTGCGGGTGGCGACCGCGTTGTGCTGCTCGTCGTACCAGACGACCTCGGCGACCGGCCGGGGCAGCGGCTCGCCCGGCAGCACGTCGTCGCGCGGCGCGACCGGCAGGCGCACCGGATCGTGGCCCTGGTGGTGGAGCGTCAACGTCGCGCCGTTCCAGCGCAGTTCGACGCCTCGGGAGGTGGAGTCGCGACTCAGCCGCACCGAGACCGGGATGAGGCTCGGGCCCCGGCGGCCGTCGTCCTCGCCGAGCGGTTCCGGTCGGCCCACCGCGCCCCGGTCGGGATCGAACGGCACCGGGCGCGGGTAACGGCCGGGGGACGCCAGGGCCTCGGCGGCGCGGGCGCGGCGCACCGCGTGCCGCAGCGGCGCCGGCCACAGCCGCCACACCAGCGGGTCCAGCAGCCCGGGCAGCGGCGACAGGCACAGCAGCCACACACCGGTGGTCCCGGCGTGTGACGCGTAACGGCTGTACTGCTCCCAGACGGTGAGCGGGACGTCGGAGTCCGCCTTCCAGGTGCAGTACGCGTTCGTCAGCAGCGCGAGGCAGGCGCCGAGCAGCAGCAGCGCCGACAGCCGCCAGCACACCCTGCGGTGCCTGCGCCGGAAGCGCAGCACGTCGGGCAGGCCGCGTTCCGGCGCTCGCCACAGCGACAGGGTGAGCGCCAGCCACCAGACGGGCAGCGCCGCCGCGAGCCAGAGGTTGGCGATGTCGGCGTCGAGGCTCTCGTCGGTGCCGGGGGCGAAGACCACCGCGCCGACCACCACGAGCACGATCCTGGGCAGCACGCGCAGCAGCCGCTTCCAGCCCCGACGCGACGCCATGACGGTCACGGCCGTCGCCTGCTTCGAACCCGGCATCCGCCCCTCCCCCGTGGTACCGCACCGGACACGGTCGCGCCCGGGACGCCGGTGAGTATGGCAGCGGGACCCGTGTCCCGGCCCAAGGGGGCGCGTCCTCACGTGCTTCCGCGCGCCCCCGGCCGTTGTCCGGCGCGGGGTGACCATCGCATGAACCACTCGTTTGACGCGGTGTGGACACGCAAGCGACCTCTGCCCCCGCAGCCGACGTGACCTCGCTTCCGCCAGTGGAGGTGGACGACGCCGAGGCGGCGCTCGTCGAGCACTATCCGCGCCTGGTGCGGATCGCGTACCTGACGCTGTCCGCGCGGCTCGGACGGCACCGTCGTGTCCTGCTCGCCCACCGCGTAGCCCAGCGTTCCCTGCCGCGCGGGCGGCGGGTGCCCGAGGTGGTGGAGGCGGGCACCGACCCGGCGTACGCGGTCGTCCGGCTGGCGACGCTGCGCGGCGCGCTGGCCCGCGCGGACCGGGTCGACGGCTGGCGCCGGTGGGCCCGTTCGGCGGGCAACGCCGTGCCGGTGCCGCCACGGGTGATCGGGCTGCGGCTGTTTCCCAGGGCGGGCGGCTCGGAGGAACTGGCGCTGGACCGCGCGCTGGCCAGGCTGGACGCGCCCGCCCGCGCCGCGTTCGCGCTGCGCGGCGTCGAGGGGCTGGACGAGGAGAGCACCGCGCGGCTGCTGGCGTCGGCCGGGGTGGCGGCGCCCAGGAGGGCGGTGCGCGACGCGGCGATGTCCGGGGTGAACGCCTCGCTGCTGGTCTCCGGCGAGTTCGACCCCTGCGTGCTCCAGGCCCGGCCCACCGATCTGGTGCGCAGGCGGCAGCACGTGCGCGCGGGCGTCGGGGCCGCGCTGGCGGTGGTGGTCGCCGCCGCGCTGCTCGGGGTGCCGGGGAGCGACGGGGGCACGGAGGCCTCCGGCCCGCCCGGCTCCGCGCAGGCCGCCCTGGCGCAGGCGCTGGATCCGGCCTCGCTGCTGCGCGCCGACGCGACCGCCTGGCAGCGCGCCGACCGCCTGGACTTCGCCTCCTGGCCCGCGCGCGGCGACCGCACCGGCGACCAGGCGCTGCTCGGCCGCGCGCTCTCCGCCTGGGGGCGGCCCGGCGCCTCGGTGCACGTCTCGGCGACCGCCGGCACCCCGAGCACGCCGCCGGCCGCCCCGCCCCGGCTGCTGTTCGCAGGCGACGTGGACGGCGCCGCGATCGTGCTGCTCTACGACGGGGTGCGCCTGGTGCGGTACGCGGAGCCGCTGGACGGCGGCAGCGGTACGGCGCTGGACTTCGCCCGGGTGGACGGCGCGCTGGGGGCGTCCGCGTCGGCGGTGGTGCTCGCCCGTTCCGACGGCAACGCCAGCTATCTGACCGCCCCTTGGATCTCCGGGGTCTCCCTGCGCGATCTGCTGTCCCCCTCGGCCGCCCCTCAGGCGATCCACCGTGCCGCCGACGGCGTGACGGACCCGGTGCCCTCGGCGCAGGCGGCGACCGACGCCAACTGCGGCACGGCGGGCGCCACTTGGCCCGCGATCCGGCTCACCCCGAGGGCCGGGGTGCCGGGACTCGCGCCGTTCGTCCTCACCGACCTCGGCGACCTCGCCCCCGCCCACCTCACGTACGCCACGGGTCGCGGCGCGGTGCCCGCCGAGGCGACGAGCGCCGACGCGACGGCCGCCTGGGCGCACTCCGCGTGCCGTCTGGCCTCGGTGCGCGGTGAGGGCGTCCGTACGGTGAACACCTGGGCCTTCGCCGACCAGCCGTTGCCGGACGGCGCGGGCACCGCGCAGTGGCTGTGCACCCGCGCCGACGACTGGTCGGGCGACGACCACGTCCTCGTGCAGTTCCTGCCGCCGGGCTCGGCGCCGGACACCCCCGCCGCGGTCTCGGCGAGCGCCCGGTCCACCGCCGCGTGCGGCCCGCTCCAGCCCGGCGTGCTGTCGGGCGTGCTGTGGAAGGCGCGCGACGGGCGCTGGTACCTGCTGGGCGCGGGCAGCCCCGAGGTCGCCTCGCTCACCGCGACCGGCGGTCCGCGCTCCACCTCGCCGACCCGTACCCTGGTCGTTCCGGCCCGGCAGACCACCCAAGCGGAGCTCACCGGGCGGCTGACGACGGGCGGCACGCTCGACGCGCTGAAGTGACGCCCGGCGCGCCGCGGTGAGGCACAGCCCGCCGGCGCGACGGGCGACGACGCCCACGGGCCGCGCCACGTCCCCGGTGACGCGGCCGCCCGCCTTCGTACTGCCACGCCACGGACCGCCCGGACACGACAGCCGCGGCGGCCACGACGGACCACGACGGACAGGACGACATGACCGGTCACCACCTCGCCCACGTCCCCTCCCCCGCCGACCAGGAACGCGATGCCGCGCGACGCGCCGACTGGTGGCGGGACGCGGTGATCTACCAGGTCTATCCGCGCAGCTTCGCCGACTCCGACGGCGACGGCATGGGCGACCTGCCCGGCGTGCGCGACCGGCTGCCCTACCTGCGGCGGCTGGGTGTCGACGCGGTGTGGCTCTCGCCGTTCTACGCCTCGCCGCAGGCCGACGCGGGCTACGACGTGGCGGACTACCGCGCGGTGGACCCGATGTTCGGCACCCTCGCCGACGCGGACGAGCTGATCCGCGAGGCGCACGCGCTGGGGCTGCGGGTGATCGTGGACCTGGTGCCGAACCACTGCTCCGACCGGCACGAGTGGTTCCGCCGGGCGCTCGCCGAGGGCCCGGGGTCTCCGATGCGTGAGCGGTTCCACTTCCGGCCGGGCAAGGGCGCCGGGGGCGAACTGCCGCCCAACGACTGGGAGTCGCTCTTCGGCGGCCCGGCGTGGACCCGGGTGACCGAACCGGACGGCTCGGCGGGCGAGTGGTACCTGCACCTGTTCGCCGCCGAGCAGCCCGACTTCGACTGGGAGCACGAGGCGGTGCGCGAGGAGTTCCGTTCCGTCCTGCGCTTCTGGCTCGATCTGGGTGTGGACGGCTTCCGCGTCGACGTGGCGCACGGCCTGGTGAAGGCGGCCGGCCTGCCCGACATCGGGCACAGCGAGCAGCTGAAGCTGCTGGGCACCAAGCCGCTGCCGTTCTTCGACCAGGACGGGGTGCACGAGATCTACCGCGACTGGCGGCGGATCCTCGACGGTTACGAGGGCGAGCGGATCGCCGTCGCCGAGGCGTGGACGCCGACCGTCGAGCGCAGCGCCCTGTACCTGCGCCCGGACGAGCTGCACCAGGCGTTCAACTTCGCCTATCTGACCACCGATTGGGACGCGACCGCGCTGCGCGAGGTGATCGACCACTCGCTCGGGGCGATGGCCGAGGTGGGGGCGCCCGCGACGTGGGTGCTGTCCAACCACGACGTCGTACGGCACCCCACCCGGCTCGGCGGCGGCGACCCGGCACTGGGCCTGCGGAGGGCGCGGGCGGCGACCCTGCTGATGCTGGCGCTGCCGGGGTCGGCCTACCTCTACCAGGGCGAGGAGCTGGGACTGCCCGAGGTCACCGAGCTGCCGGACGAGGCGCGGCAGGACCCGGCGTTCTTCCGCGGCGCGGGCCAGGACGGCCTGCGGGACGGCTGCCGAGTGCCGCTGCCGTGGTCCGGCGAGCGGCCCCCGTACGGTTTCGGGCCGAGGCCGGGCGGGCCGAGCTGGCTGCCGCAGCCGGAGGGCTGGGTGAAGCTCACGGTGGCCGCGCAGAGCGGCGACCCGGATTCCACGCTGGAGTTCTACCGGGCGGCGCTGGCGCACCGGCGAGCCCACCCGGCGCTCGGCGCGGGCTCGTCGGTGACCTGGCTGGACGCCCCCGCGGGGGTGCTGGCCTTCCGCAGGGACGCGACGGACGGCTCGTTCGTCTGCGCGGTCAACGTGACGGGGGCGCCGCTGCGGGTGCCCTCGTACGGGAAGGTGCTGCTGGCCAGCGCGTACCTGGAGGAGGCGGGGGACGCCGGGGAGGGGTTCGTGCTCCCGGCGGACACCACGGTGTGGTGGTCCGTCTGAGAGGGTGGCCGGCCTGAGGGGGTGGCCTGCCTGAGGGGCGGTCGGCCTGAGGCGGGCCGTCGGCCTGGGAGGGCCGCCGATTCACCCGTTCAGCGGTACCGCTGAACTCTGCGGCCACACTCGTCTCCCGGCTGCCGTGAAGGGGCGTCCGAGGACGGCCGGGGCGCTCCCGGCCCGTCACCACCGTGCCGCGGCCTCGCCGATCCCGACCTCGAGCCGGCCTGGAGGAGTACTCGGGATGTCGAAGACCCGACCGGGGGATGATCGGGGCGGCGGGGCCATCTGGCAGACTGTTCTCCTATGGGGGAACCGACGAAGATCCTGGAAGGCCGCACGACCGTCCCTCCGCGTTCGTCCGGTTCCATCGACGTCGATGGAACCGATCAGACCGAGCGTGAGGGCAGCCGCGCCGGGCAGGGACGTGTCTTCGTCTCCTGGGTCCGCAGGCCGCGCAGACCGCGCCTGTGGTTCGAGATCCTCCTGATCGGCGTCAGCTACTGGGTCTACTCCCTGGTCCGCAACGCCGTTCCCGAGCAGGCCGCCGCCGCGATGCGCCACGCGCACCAGGTGTGGAACCTGGAGACCCACCTCGGCATCAACGTCGAGGACAGCATCAACCACGCGATGAACTCGGTGACGTGGCTGATCGTGGGGATGAACTACTACTACGCCACCTTGCACTTCATCATGACGATAGGTGTGCTGGTCTGGCTGTTCCGCAAGCATCCCGGCCGGTACGCGTCGGCCCGCCTCACCATCTTCGTCACCACCGGATTCGCCCTGGTCGGCTTCTACTTCTTCCCGCTGGCCCCGCCGCGGCTGATGACCGGCGGCGACTTCGTCGACACCGTCGCCGTCCACCACACGTGGGGCTCGATGGCGTCGGGCGACTTGTCCCACGTGTCCAACCAGTACGCGGCGATGCCGTCGATGCACATCGGCTGGTCACTGTGGTGCGGCATCACCATCGCGATGCTGGCGAAGCCGCTGTGGGCGAAGGTGCTCGGCCTGTTGTACCCGGTGGCCACCCTGGTCGTGATCATCTCCACCGCCAACCATTTCTGGCTGGACGCCTGTGGCGGCGTCGTCTGCCTCGCGGTCGGCTTCGGGGTCTCCTACCTGGTCTACGGGAGGCTGACCTACCGGCTGCCCCAGCAGGTGCCGCAGGGCGACGAACCCCGGCGCGAGCGACGGGCCAAGGCAGCCGCGTAAGCCCTCGCCGCGCCTCGGCAGGCAGGTCGCCACGCCTCCTCGTCGCCCCCTACGCCTCGTACTCGTAGAACAGCCGCTCCACGACCGCGCGTGCCCTGCGGGTGGTGCGGCGGTAGTCGTCCAGCATCTCCCCGACCCGGCCCGGGCCGTAGCCGAGGTGACGGCCGACGGCGGCCAGTTCGCGCCCGTCGCCGGGGAAGGTGTCGCCGGGGCGACCGCGCACCAGCATCACCGCGTTGCGCACCCGGGTGGCCAGCACCCACGCCTCGTCCAGCGTCGCCGCGTCCTCGGCGTCGACCAGGCCCGCCTCGTGCGCGGCGGCCAGCGCCTGGCGGGTACGGGTGGTGCGCAGGCCGGTGATCTCGCGGCCGTGCCGCATCTGGAGCAGCTGCACCGTCCACTCGACGTCGGACAGCCCGCCGCGGCCCAGCTTGGTGTGGGTGGTCGGGTCGGCGCCGCGCGGCAGCCGTTCCGCCTCCATGCGGGCCTTCAGACGGCGGATCTCACGCACCGCCTCGTCGGTGAGGCCGTCCGCCGGGTAGCGCAGCGGGTCGACCAGCTCCAGGAAGCGCGCCGCCAGCTCCTCGTCGCCCGCGGCGGGCTCGGCACGCAGCAGCGCCTGGCTCTCCCACCCCAGCGACCAGCGCCGGTAGTACGCGGCGTAGGAGGCGAGGGAACGCACCAGGGGGCCGCTCTTGCCCTCGGGGCGCAGGTCGGCGTCGATGATCAGCGGCGGGTCGGCGGTCGGGATCTGCAACAGCCTGCGCAGTTCGTTGACGACCTTCAGCGCGACCCGGGAGGCGTCGGGCTCGGCCACGCCGTCGAGCGGTTCGTGGACGAAGAGCACGTCGGCGTCGGAGCCGTAGCCCAGCTCGTGACCGCCGAAGCGGCCCATGCCGATGACCGCGATCCGGGTGGGCAGCGGATCGCCCCCGCCGACCGCGTGGACGGCCGCCTGGAGGGCTCCGGCGACGGTGGCGGTGGTCAGGTCGGACACCGCCGTCCCGACCGCGTCCACGGCCGCTCCGGGGTCCTGCTCGGGGTGGAACGCGCCGGTGAGGTCGGCTGCGGCGGTACGGAACAGCTCCCTGCGCCGCACCCCGCGCACCGCGGTCACCGCGGCCTCGGCGTCACCGGCGCGGCTGACGGCGGCGCGGACCTCCTGGCACAGCGCGGTCAGGCCGCGCGGGCGCAGGCCCTCGGGGTCGCCGAGCAGCGCGACCGCCTCGGGGGCGCGCAGCAGCAGGTCGGGGGCGAGCCGCCCGGCGGACAGCACCCGGGCCAGGTTCTCCGCGGCGGCGCCCTCGTCGCGCAGCAGCCGCAGGTACCAGGGGGTGCGGCCGAGAGCGTCGGAGACCTTGCGGAAGCCCAGCAGCCCCGCGTCGGGGTCGGCGGAGTCGGCGAACCAGCCGAGCATCACCGGCAGCAACGTGCGCTGGATGGCGGCCTTGCGGCTGACGCCGGACGCCAGCGCCTCCAGGTGGCGCAGCGCGGCGGCCGGGTCCTGGTAGCCGAGGGCCTCCAGGCGCTGGCGGGCGGCGTCGGGGCTCAGCCGTACCGCGCCGGGCTCCAGCTGGGCGAAGGCGTCCAGCAGCGGGCGGTAGAACAGCTTCTCGTGCAGCCGCCGCACCTCCCTCGCGTGCCGACGCCATTCCCGGCCCAGCCGCTCGACGGGGTCCACGCCGCGGCCCCAGCCGCAGACCCGGGCCAGCGACCGGCCGAGCCGCCGCAGGTCGGCCTCGTCCTCGGGCACGAGGTGGGTGCGGCGCAGCCGGTACAGCTGGATGCGGTGCTCCATCGAGCGCAGGAAGCGGTAGGCGGCGTCCAGCGAGGCGGCGTCGGCCCGTCCCACGTAGCCGCCCTCGGCGAGCTGCCGCAGCGCGGTCAGCGTGGTGCCGCTGCGCAGTGAGGCGTCGGTGCGGCCGTGCACCAGCTGGAGCAATTGCACCGCGAACTCCACGTCGCGCAGACCACCGGGGCCCAGCTTCAGTTCCCGGTCCACGTGCGCGGCGGGAATGTTGTCCACGACCCGGCGGCGCATCTCCTGCACGTCCGTGACGAAGTGCTCGCGGTCGGCGGCCTGCCAGACCATCGGGGTGACCGCGTCCAGGTAGGCGGCGCCGAGTTCGTCGTCGCCCGCGACCGGGCGTGCCTTGAGCAGCGCCTGGAACTCCCAGGTCTTGGCCCAGCGCCGGTAGTAGGCGAGGTGGCTGGTCAGGGTGCGCACCAGCGGGCCGTTCTTGCCCTCGGGGCGCAGGTTGGCGTCGACGTCCCAGATCCGGCCCTCGGCGGTGGTCTCCGAGCAGACCCGCATCATGCGGGCGGCCAGCCGGGTGGCGGCCTGGAGCGCGGCGGGCTCCTCCACGCCGTCGGGGGTCTCGGCCACGAAGATGACGTCCACGTCGGAGACGTAGTTCAGCTCGTGGCCGCCGGCCTTGCCCATGGCGATGACGGCGAGGCGGCAGGCGGCGGCGTCCGCGGGGGCCTCCTCCGTCGCGATGGCGAGCGCGGCGCGCAGGGTGGCGGTGGCGAGGTCGGCCAGCTCGCCCGCGGTCTCGGCCAGTCCGCTGGTGCCGCACACGTCACGGGCGGCGATCGCCAGCAGGCAGCGGCGGTAGGCGGCGCGCAGCGCGTTCTGCGCGGTGGCGCCCGTCTGCCGCGTCACGGCGGCCATGCCGTCGCGCAGCGCGAGTTCGAAGTCCGTGACGCCCGGGTGCAGGTCGGTGGACTCGTAGGTGACCAGGGAGTGCCAGTCGCGCGGGTGCCGGGCGAGGTGGTCGCCGAGGGCCTCCGAGGCTCCCAGCACGCCCAGCAGCCGGTCGCGCAGCGGCTTGGCGGTGATCAGGGTGTCCAGCAGGGTGTGCCGCTCGGCGTCGTCCAGCGCCTCCGCGAGCCGGACCAGGCCGAGCAGGGCGAGGTCGGGGTCCGCGGTGGCGCCGAGCGCCTCCAGCAGGACGAGGTCGTTGCGCACGCCCGTCAGTTGCGGGCTGTCCAGCAGCCGTTCGGCCGCGGCCGGATCGGTGAACCCGTGCCGCAGCAGCCTGCTGAACGTGCTGCTGCGCCGCCCTTCGAGCATGGGCCCGCCCTCCTCGTGGTCCCGGCCGCGGGGGCGATCCCCCGCGGCCGGCCTCCGCTGCCTGCCGTACCCGTGATCGCCTGCGGCGAGCCTAACCGGGACGGGCGTGCGCCGGTATGCCGCGCGCGGCGCGCACCGGCCGGGCACGCCCCCCCCCCCCGCGGGCCGGTCCCGCGTCAGGATCCGGTCAGGGGTCGGAGGACAGGATTCAGCCACGGGTCACAGGACAGGATCCGGTCACGGCCAGCACGGGTCAGAGGATGGGCAGCATCTTCGTCAGCTCGAACTTGGTGACCTCGGAGCGGTACTCCTCCCACTCCTGCTTCTTGTTGCGCAGGAAGAAGTCGAAGACGTGCTCCCCGAGGGTCTCGGCGACCAGTTCGCTGCGCTCCATCAGGGTGATCGCCTCGCCGAGGTTCTGCGGCAGCGGCTCGATGCCCAGGGCGCGGCGTTCCGCGTCGGACAGCGCCCACACGTCGTCGTCGGCGCCGGGCGGCAGCTCGTAGCCCTCCTCGATGCCCTTCAGGCCCGCGGAGAGCAGGACGGCGTAGGTCAGGTACGGGTTGGCGCCGGAGTCGATGGAGCGGACCTCGACCCGGGTGGAGACGGTCTTGCCCGGCTTGTACATCGGCACCCGGATGAGGGCGGAGCGGTTGTTGTGGCCCCAGCAGATGTACGACGGCGCCTCGCCGCCCGCGCCCGCGGTGCGCTGGGAGCCGCCCCAGATGCGCTTGTAGGAGTTGACCCACTGGTTGGTGACCGCGGAGATCTCGCCCGCGTGGTGCAGCAGTCCGGCGATGAACGACCGCCCGACCTTGGAGAGTTGGTACTCCGCGCCGGACTCGTGGAACGCGTTGCGGTCGCCCTCGAACAGCGACAGGTGGGTGTGCATGCCGGAGCCGGGGAACTCGGAGAACGGCTTGGGCATGAAGGTGGCCTGGACGCCCTGCTCCAGCGCGACCTGCTTCATCACCAGACGGAACGTCATGACGTTGTCCGCGGTGGACAGCGCGTCCGCGTAGCGCAGGTCGATCTCCTGCTGGCCGGGGGCGCCCTCGTGGTGGGAGAACTCCACCGAGATGCCCATCGACTCCAGCATGGTGATGGCCTGTCGGCGGAAGTCCTGGCCGACGTGCTGCGGGGTGTGGTCGAAGTAGCCGGAGGAGTCCGCCGGGGTGGGCCGGGTGCCGTCCACCGGCTTGTCCTTGAGCAGGAAGAACTCGATCTCGGGGTGGGTGTAGAAGGTGAACCCGAGGTCGGAGGCGCGCGAGAGGGTGCGCTTGAGCACGTAGCGCGGGTCGGCGTAGGAGGGCGAGCCGTCCGGCATCAGGATGTCGCAGAACATCCGGGCGGTGCCGGGGGACTCGGCGCGCCACGGGAGGATCTGGAAGGTGCCGGGGTCCGGCTTGGCCAGCATGTCGGACTCGTAGACCCGGGCGAACCCCTCGATGGCCGAGCCGTCGAAGCCGATGCCCTCGTCGAACGCCTGCTCAAGCTCGGCGGGGGCCACGGCGACGGACTTGAGGAAGCCCAGCACATCGGTGAACCACAGCCGTACGAAGCGGATGTCCCGCTCCTCCAGGGTCCGGAGGACGAATTCCTGCTGCTTGTCCATGGTCCTCATATCCTCGCAGGTCAGACGGCTTGATCAGCGGTCACGGGGCACCGTAGGGCAACGGTGGAGGGCACAGCCAGTATCACTGTCGCGGGTTTCCTGTGCGTAACGCTGCGCGCGCTCTCCGCCATTGTGGAACACGAGCGCGGATTCGCGCCCACGGGGCCGGAGGGGGTGTCAGTGGGCCCGGGTAGGGTTTCCCTCGGTGGTCCCGGTTGGGGTGGGTTGCGATACCGGAGGGGGGTGTCACGATGGTCCGCCGTCTGCTGCTGGTCGCCGCGCTGGTGCTCGGGGTCGCGGCGATGCACTCGTTCGGGCACCCGATGGCGCCGACGGGGACGATGACGGCCACGAGGTCGATGACGGCCACGACGCCGATGACCTCGATGAGCCCGATGACCCCGATGACGTCCACGGCGGTGACGGCGCACGCGTCCTCCGTGACGGGTCATCAGGACGTGGGCCGGACCGCCGATGCCGCGCACGGCTCGCGTTCCCTGCCCGCGATGGACCCGATGGACGTCTGCCTCGCCGTGCTCGGCTCCTGGGCGGTCGCCCTGCTCCTGCTGCTGGGGGTCGCGGTGCTGCGGCGTCCCGGCGTCCTGGCGGCGGCTCGGGCACTGCGGCTCGGGCGGGTCCGGTGGCCGCAGCCGCCCCCGTTGTCCACCGCTCTCGTACGGCAGTCGGTTTTGCGCATATAGGCCGCGGTTCCCTCACCGCCGCCATCACACGTGCGTCACGCGCACGTGCCCACCGACACCACGAGGGTGCCTCCACCATGCGCGAACACCGACGACGCGCCGTACTCGGCGCGGCTCTCGGGCTGGCCGCCGCCGGTCCGCTCACCGCCTGCTCGGCCTCCGGCCCCCGCTCCGGTTCCGGCTCGCCCGCGGCGGCCGGATACGTCTCCCCTGACGGCCCCGAGGTCGCCGCGGCCGAACGCCGCCGCCACGGCGGCGCGGTCCACCGGGTCCGGCTGACGGCGACCGCGTCCACCGCCGACCTGGGCGGGCCGTCCGTCCGCACCTGGACGTACGGCGGCCAGCTGCCGGGGCAGGAGATCCGGACGACCGCGGGCGGCACGCTGGAAGCCGTCCTCGCCAACCACCTCCCGCAGCCCACCACCGTGCACTGGCACGGGCTGGCCCTGCGCGACGACATGGACGGCGTGCCCGACCTCACCCAGCGCGCGGTGCCGCCGGGCGCCGGGTTCACGTACCGCTTCGCCGTGCCGGAGCCCGGCACGTACTGGCTGCACCCGCACGTCGGCGTGCAGGCGGACCGCGGCCTGTACGCGCCGCTCGTCGTGGAGGACCCGCGGGAGCCGCTGGCCTACGACCACGAATGGGTGGTCGTGCTGGACGACTGGCTGGACGGGGTGGACGGCTCGACCCCGGACGCGGTGCTGGCCGAACTGTCCCGGGGCATGGGCGGCATGGGCGGCATGGGCGGCATGGGCGGGTCCGCCGACCCGAGCGCGTCGAGCGGCGACGGCGGCGGGATGCCGGGCATGGACGGCATGGCAGGCATGGACATGGCCGCGCCCGCCGCCTCCGGCAAGCCCATGGCATCCACATCCGGCAAGCCCATGCCCTCCGACTCCGGCATGCCCATGCCGAGCGCCTCCGCCGCTCCCTCCCCCTCCGGCCCCGACCGCATGCTCATGAGTGCCCGAAGCGCTCTGCTGGGCGGCGACGCCGGGGACGTGGCGTACCCGTACTACCTGGTCAACGGGCGGGTCGCGACGGCGCCGACGTCGTTCACGGCGCGACCGGGCGACCGGATCCGGCTGCGGATCGTCAACGCGGGCGGCGACACGGCGTTCCGCGTGGCGCTGGGCGGTCACCGGATGACGGTCACCCACACCGACGGGCGTCCGGTGGCGCACGAGACGGTGGACGCGCTGCTGCTCGGCATGGGCGAGCGCTACGACGTGCTGGTCACCGCGGGCGACGGGGTGTTCCCGCTGGTCGCGCTCGCCGAGGGGAAGGGCGCGAGCGGGCTGGCCGTGCTGCGCACCGGTTCCGGCGCCGCCCCGGACGCGCGCACCCGCCCCGCCGAGCTGGACGGGCGGCTGCTCACGGCGGACCGGCTGCGCGCCGCCGCCTCCGTCGCGCTGCCCGCCCGCGCCCCGGACGTCACCGTGCCGCTGAAGCTCACCGGTGGCATGGCCTCGTACGACTGGGGCATCGACGGGAAGGCGTACGATCCGGCACGGCGGGTGGCGGTCACGGCGGGGCAGCGGGTCCGGCTGACGTTCCGCAACGCCACGGACATGTGGCACCCGATGCACCTGCACGGCCACAGCTTCGCGCTGCCGGACGGCGGCCCGCGCAAGGACACCGTGATCGTGCTGCCCGGGCGCACGGTGTCGGTGGACTTCGACGCGGACAACCCGGGGTTGTGGATGCTGCACTGCCACAACGTCTACCACGCGCAGAGCGGCATGATGACGGTCCTCGGCTACCGGCAGCGGTGACGCGGGGCGCCCGGCGATGACCACAGGCCCCCGGGGGACGACCCGGACTGTTTCCGGCCGTCCCCCGGGGGACATCGCGTCGATCGGACGATTACGCTGGGCCCGTGCCTCAACTTCGACTCGCCCTCAGTCAGATCGACTCATGCGTCGGTGACATCGCCGGAAACTTCGAATCGATCGTGCGCTGGACCCGGCACGCGGCCGACCAGGGCGCGCATTTCGTGGCGTTCCCCGAGATGGCGCTGACCGGTTACCCGGTGGAGGACCTGGCGCTGCGCTCCTCGTTCGTCGAGGCGTCGCGCTCGGCGCTCACCTCGCTGGCCTCCCGGCTCGCCGCCGAGGGCCTGGGCGAGGTGCCGGTGCTCGTCGGCTACCTCGACCGCAGCGAGAAGGCCGAGCCGCGCTACGGCCAGCCCGCCGGCGCTCCGCAGAACGCGGCGGCGGTGCTGCACGGCGGCGAGGTCGTGCTGCGCTTCGCCAAGCACCACCTGCCGAACTACGGGGTCTTCGACGAGTTCCGCTACTTCGTGCCGGGCGACACGCTGCCGGTGGTGCGGGTGCGCGGTGTCGACATCGCGCTCGCCATCTGCGAGGACCTGTGGCAGGACGGCGGCCGGGTGCCGGCCACCCGCAGCGCGGGCGCCGGGCTGCTGGTGTCGGTGAACGCGTCGCCGTACGAGATGTCCAAGGACGACACGCGTCTCGATCTGGTGCGCAAGCGGGCCCAGGAGGCGGGCTGCACGCTGGCGTACCTGGCGATGATCGGCGGCCAGGACGACCTGGTCTTCGACGGCGACTCCATCGTGGTCTCGGCCGGGGGCGAGGTGATCGCGCGCGCGCCGCAGTTCGAGGAGGGGTGCGTGCTGGTCGACCTGGACCTGCCCGCGGCCGGTGAGGTGCCGTCAGGCACGGTGGACGACGGCCTGGTCATCGAGCACCGGACGGTCTCCGCCGAGCCGCTGCCCGCGTACGAGCCGCAGGTGCCGGGCGAGCTGGCGCCGCGCCTGGACGACGACGAGGAGGTCTACACGGCGCTGGTCGTGGGCCTGCGCGCGTACCTCGCGAAGAACGGCTTCCACAGCGTGCTGCTGGGGCTGTCCGGCGGCATCGACTCGGCGCTGGTCGCGGCGATCGCCTGCGACGCGATCGGGCCGCGCAACGTGTACGCGGTCTCGATGCCGTCGCGCTACTCCTCCGACCACTCGCGCGGCGACGCGGCCGAGATGGCGCGGCGTACCGGGCTGAACTACCGCACGGTGGAGATCGGCCCGATGTTCGACGCGTACATGTCGTCGCTTCAGCTGACCGGTCTCGCCGAGGAGAACCTCCAGGCCCGGCTGCGCGGCACGACGCTGATGGGCATCTCCAACCAGGAAGGCCACCTGGTCCTCGCCACCGGCAACAAGTCCGAGCTGGCGTGCGGCTATTCGACGCTCTACGGCGACGCGGTGGGCGGCTTCGCGCCCATCAAGGACGTGCTGAAGACCAAGGTCTGGGACCTGTCCCGGTGGCGCAACGAGGCGGCCCGCAAGCGCGGCCAGGTGCCGCCGATCCCGGAGAACTCCATCTCCAAGCCGCCCAGCGCGGAGCTGCGCCCCGGCCAGGTGGACACCGACTCGCTGCCGGACTACGCGATCCTGGACGAGATCCTGGACCTGTACGTCGAGCAGGACCAGGGCCGCGCGGCGATCGTGGCGGCCGGGTTCGACGAGGCGCTGGTCACCCGCATCCTGCGGCTGGTCGACACGGCCGAGTACAAGCGGCGCCAGTACCCGCCGGGCACGAAGATCACCGCGAAGGGCTTCGGCAAGGACCGCCGCCTGCCGATCACCAACCGCTGGCGCGAGGGCTTCTAGCCCGCCCGGCCCGCTACGGCCGCCCCCGCTACGGCCGCCCGCCGCGGCCGTTCGGCGCGGCCGTTCGGCGCGGCCGTTCGGCGCGACGGCCGGAGGCTCAGCAGGGGGACGCGGACGACTCGCGTACCGCGTCCTCCCGCGCCTCCTCCCGCGACGAGGCGATCACCCGCGTGCCCGTCGCCTCGTCCCCCGCGCCGAGCCGTCCGCCCAGCACGGCGACCGCGAGTCCGACGGCCGCCAGCCCGGCGCCCGCCCACGCGGGCGAGGTCCAGCCGAGGCCGGCCGCGATCGTGGCGCCGCCGACCCAGGCGCCGCCCGCGTTGGCGAGGTTGAAGGCGGCCTGGTTGGACGCGGAGGCGAGCGTCGGCGCGTGCCGGGCGTGCCGCATCACGATCATCTGGAGCGGCGTGGTGGTCGCGAAGCCGACGAGCCCCAGCAGCACGACCGCCACCAGCGCGGTCGCCGTGTGCCGCATCGCGTACGGGAAGAGCGCCAGGACGACCGCGAGGGCGCCCAGGGCGCCGTAGAGCGTGGGGCGCGGGGCGCGGTCGGTGAGCGGCCCGGCGATCAGCGCGCCCAGCGTCATGCCGACGCCGAACAGCGCGAGCACCACGGTCACCATCGCGGCGGAGACACCGGTGACCCGGGTCAGCATCGAGGCCAGGTAGCTGTAGACCGCGAAGACGCCGGCGAAGCCCAGGACGGTGGTCAGCAGGCCGAGGACCACCCGGCGGTCGCCCAGCGCCCCGACCTCGGCGCGCAGGCCGCCCGAGTGCCGCCGTTCCGCGGGCAGTTCGGGCAGCAGGACGACGAGCGCGGCCATCGCGGCCAGCCCGATCACGGCGACGACGGCGAAGGTGGCGCGCCAGCCGAGGTGCTGGCCGAGCAGGGTGGCGACGGGGACGCCGACGACGTTGGCGACGGTCAGGCCGAGGAACATCCGGGCGACCGCGCGGGCGCCGCGTCCCTCGTCGACCAGGCGCGCGGCGACGACCGCGCCGACGCCGAAGAACGCGCCGTGCGGCAGCCCGGCCAGGAAGCGGGCGGCGAGCAGCGTGCCGTAGCCGGGCGCGAGGGCGGAGGCCAGGTTGCCGACCGTGAAGACCGCCATCAGCACCACCAGCATCCGGCGGCGCGGCAGCCGGGAGCCGACGGCGGTGAGCAGCGGCGCGCCGACGACGACGCCGAGCGCGTAGGCGGAGACCAGGTAACCGGCCGTGGGCACCGAGGTGTGGAGGTCCGCCGCCACGTTGGGCAGCAGGCCCATCATCACGAACTCGGTCGTGCCGATGCCGAAAGCGCTGATGGCCAGAGCGAGCAGGGCCAGGGGCATGGGGCGGGAGCCTTCCATCGTCTCGGGGGCGGTGCGGGAGGTGCGTCAACACGAGCTTGTTCCGTTACGGAACAAAGTCTGCCCCACGCAGTATTCCAGCGCGTAACCGAAAGGTGTCGAGCCCGCTACGAACGGCCTCCGCGACGCCTGGACGCCCCCTGTCCCGCTGTCCCGCTGTCCCGCTGTCCCGCTGTCCCGCTGTCCCGCTACGAGCCGAGCTTCAGCGTCGCCGCCACCGGCAGGTGGTCGCTGCCCGTCCTCGGCAGCACCCACGAGCGTGTCGGGGTCATGCCCTTGACCATGATCTGGTCGATCCGCGCCATCGGGAACGACGCCGGCCAGCTGAAGCCGAAGCCGTCGCCCGCCGCGCCCTGCGCCGAGCGCATCTGCGCGGTGATCGGGGACAGGCTGCGGTCGTTCATCGTGCCGTTGAGGTCGCCGAGCAGCAGGACGTCCTTGAGCGGCTCGGCGGCGATCGCGTCGCCGAGCGCCGCGGCGCTGGTGTCACGCTGGTCGGCGGTGAAGCCGCCCTGGAGGTGGACCCGCACCGACGGCATGTGGGCCACGTAGACCGCGATGTCGCCCTCGGGCGTGCTGGCCGTGGTGCGCAGCGCGCGGGTCCAGCCCAGCCGGATGTCGACCGGCCGGGTGCCGCTGAGCGGGTACTTGCTCCACAGCGCGACCGTGCCCTCGACCGCGCGGTACGGGTAGGCCGCCGCCATGCCCTGCTCGTAGACCGGCAGGGCCTTGGGCGACAGCTCCTCCAGGGCCACCATGCCCGCGCCGGAGGCGACGATGTCCTTGGCGGTGCCGGCCGGGTCGGGGTTGGCGGCGTCCACGTTGTGGGTGACGACGGTCAGGTCACCGCCCGGCACCGCCTTGTCGCTCAGCAGCCCGCCGAACAGGCTCCCCCACACCGCCACCGGCAGCACCAGCGCCGCCACCGCGGTCGCCGAGCGCCGCAGCAGGGCCCACAGCAGCAGGAGCGGCACGGCCACCATGCCCACCCAGGGCAGGAACGTCTCCAGCAGGGAGCCCAGGTTGCCGACGGTGTTGGGCACGTCGGCGTGGAAGAGCATCAGCGCCGCGACGGCCAGCGCCAGCGCCGCCGGGACCTTGCCGCGCCGCCACATCCCGCCGTCGCGCCACCGCGCCCGTTCCCGGCGCCCCCGGCCGTCCGGTCCGGGACCGTCCATGGTCTCGTCCGTCCTGTACGCCTGCGCCATGGGCCGACCTCACTCGTTCGTACTCGCTGCGCTCTCCGTGCTGCCTCACGCTCCCGTCCGCCGGACCGACCCTAGACGGTCGGCGCCCCGGCGGCCGGTGCGCGTTCCTCCCGTGGGACGAGGCGTCCGGAAGGACCAGTTCCCCGGTATCGGCCCTGATCAGCGCTTCGTGACAGGATGCGCATACGGCCGTCGCGGAGCCCGCACATCAGCCGGGCGGACGCACCTGATCGGGGACCGCGTCCAGGGCCGCCCGGGCCCTGGCGGGCCACCGCGAGATGGACGTTACGTCTCCGTGGACTTCCGGCGACCGCCGTGCCGTGCCAGCATGGAAGGCGATCCGGGGACGCCGTCAGGGCGCCTCGAGACACGAAGGAGCCGTTGCCATGACGCACGTCGAGCCTGCCCAGAAATCCTCCGACGGCAGCAAGGCGCTGTACGGCGGCACGAGCACTCGCCGTATCACCGTCCGCGACATAGCCGCCGCCAAGGAACGCGGCGAGAAGTGGCCCATGCTCACCGCCTACGACGCCATGACCGCCTCCGTCTTCGACGACGCGGGCATCCCGGTGCTGCTGGTCGGTGACTCGATGGGCAACTGTCACCTCGGCTACGACAGCACCGTCCCGGTGACCATGGACGAGATCGCCATCCTGTCGGCGGCCGTCGTACGGGGCACCAAGCGCGCGCTGATCGTCGCCGACCTGCCCTTCGGCTCGTACCAGGAGGGCGCCACCCAGGCGCTGCGCAACGCCACCCGGCTGATGAAGGACTCCGGGGTCGGCGCGATCAAGCTGGAGGGCGGCGAGCGCTCCGCCCACCAGATCGAGCTGCTGGTGCAGTCCGGCATCCCGGTCATGGCGCACGTCGGCCTGACCCCGCAGTCCGTCAACGCCTTCGGCGGCTACCCGGTGCAGGGGCGCGGCGAGGAGGCGGCCCAGCAGCTGCTGCGGGACGCCAAGGCGGTGCAGGACGCGGGCGCCTTCGCGGTCGTGCTGGAGGTCGTGCCGGCCGAGCTGGCCGCCGAGGTCACCACCGCCTTGCACATCCCCACCGTCGGCATCGGCGCGGGGCCCGAGTGCGACGCGCAGGTGCTGGTGTGGACCGACATGGCGGGCATGACCGGCGGCCGGGTGCCGCGGTTCGTCAAGCAGTACGCGCAGCTGCGCGAGGTGCTGGGCGGCGCGGCGCGGTCGTTCGCCGACGAGGTGGTCGGCGGCGTCTACCCGGCGGCGGAGCACAGCTTCCACTGATCTCGCGGTGACCTCATGGTGACCGGGCGCGGCGTCCGCTGGAGTCGGTGCCGCGCGCGTTGAGCAATACCCCGGCTCCTTCCGTATGACCAGGTGAAGGCCCCTGGACATACGGAAGGAGCCACCATGTCCCCCCACAGCAAGCGCTTCGCCGACCCTCCAGGGCCGGTCCGCCGTACCGATGTGCCGGCGGCCTCGCCGGAGGAGCCGCAGGCATCCCCCGGCGTCCCGAGTACCCCCAGCACCCCGAGCGGGTCCGGTGGCGACGGCTACTGAGACCGCGGGAGCCGAGGAGCGGGTGGGACGGGAGCCGGGCGTGCGCGAGGATGTGGGTGTGGACCGACGTCACCCTCCGGAGCAGGGGCCGGAGGAGGAGCTGATGCGGGCGCTGTACCGCGAGCACGCGGGCCCGTTGCTGGCCTACGTGATGCGGCTGGTCGCCGGTGACCGCCATCTGGCCGAGGACGTCGTGCAGGAGACGCTGCTGCGTGCCTGGCGCAGCGCCTCCCGGCTGGACCCGGCCGCCCGGTCGCTGCGTCCCTGGCTGGTGACGGTCGCCCGCCGGGTGGTGATCGACGGCCACCGCGGCCGGATGACCCGCCCGCCCGAGACCGGCCCGGCCGCGCTGGAGCAGCTGCCCGCCGAGGACGAACTCGACCGCGCCCTGCGGATGATGACCATCACCGACGCGTTGGACGACCTCACCGAGTCGCACCGTCAGGTACTGATAGAGACGTACTTCAAGGGCCGCAGCACCACCGAGGCGGCGGCCCGCCTGGGGGTGCCGCCCGGCACGGTGCGTTCACGCGTCTTCTACGCGCTGCGCAGCCTGCGGATCGCACTGGAGGAGAGAGGGGTGACCTCGTGACCGGTTTCGAACCGTTCGACCCGCACGTCGATGTCGGCGCCTATGTGCTGGGCGTGCTGGACGAGTCCGACATGGACCGGTTCGAACAGCACCTCGCGGTGTGCGGTACGTGTTCCGCCCGGCTGGAGGAGCTGAGTGGCCTGGTGCCGATCCTGGCCGAGATCGGCCAGGACGGTCCGCCCCGGCCTCCGGACGGCGCCCTGCTGGACCGGCTGCTCGCCGAGGTGGCCGGTGAGCGCCGCACGAAGCGGCGGTGGCGCAGGCTGATGGCGGTGGCCGCCGCGGCGCTGATCGTCGCGGGGCCCACCGCGGCCGTGGTGAGCATGGAGACGACCAGCAGCCCGCCCGCCGCCGGCCAGTCGTTCGCCCACAGCTACACCGCCACGGACGCCGGCACCGGGGTGTCCGCCACGATCGGGCTGACCGCACGCCAGTGGGGCACCCAGATCGACATGCGGCTGTCCGACGTCGGCGGCCCCCGCACCTGCCACCTGGTCGTCGTCGGCACCCACGGGCAGCAGGAGACGGTCGCGAACTGGACGGTGCCACCGGGCGGCTACGCGTCGGGCGGCAAGCCGCGGCCGATCAGCGTCTCCGGGGCCACCGCCATGTCCCCCTCCGACATCGCCCGTTTCGACGTGATCACCACGCAGGGCCAGAAGCTGGTCTCGGTGCCGGCCTGACCTGCGGCGCCGACGTGCCGGGGCCGCCTCGGCGGGGGTTCGTCGGGGCGCTGTCAGGGCCCGGGCGGCGCTGTCAGCGGGCTGTCGGCGGCCTGTCGGCGAGGTGGGTCACCGTAGAGGCATGACAAGCATCAAGCAGACCAGTGGCGGCGGCAACGCCGTGGAAGTACGGGGCCTGGTCAAGCACTACGGCCCGACGAAAGCCCTCGACGGAGTGGACCTGGACGTGCGCCAGGGCACGGTGCTCGGAGTGCTCGGGCCGAACGGCGCGGGCAAGACCACGCTCGTGCGGGTCCTGTCCACGCTGATCCGCCCGGATGCCGGAAGCGCCCGGGTCGCCGGGTACGACGTCCTCACCCAGCCGCGCCAGCTGCGCCGGGTGATCGGGCTCACCGGGCAGTACGCGTCCGTCGACGAGAAGCTCTCCGGACGCGAGAACCTCTACATGATCGGGCGGCTGCTCGACCTGTCCCGCAAGGACGCCAAGGGGCGCGCCGACGAGATGCTGGAGCGCTTCTCGCTCACCGACGCGGCCAAGCGGCCCGCCGGGCAGTACTCCGGTGGCATGCGCCGCCGCCTCGACCTGGCGGCGAGCATGATCGGCCGCCCCTCGGTGCTCTACCTGGACGAGCCGACCACCGGCCTGGACCCGCGCACCCGCAACGAGGTGTGGGAGGAGGTGCAGCGCATGGTCGCCGACGGCGCGACGGTGCTGCTCACCACCCAGTACATGGAGGAGGCCGAGCAGCTCGCCGACGAGCTGACCGTCTTCGACCGCGGCCGGGTGATCGCGGAGGGCCGGGTCGAGGAGCTGAAGGCGAAGGTCGGCGGCCGCACCCTGCAGATCCGCCCGGCGGCCCGGGGCGACCTGCGCGCGATGGCGGACACGCTGTCCCGCTCCGGCCTCGACGGGGTCGGCGGCGCCGTGGTCGACGAGGCCGAGGGCCTGGTCAACGTGGCGATCATCAGCGACGAGCAACTGACCGCGATCGTCGGCCTGCTGGGCGAGCGGTCGTTCCGCATCGCCGGTATCAGCACCCATCTGCCCAGCCTGGACGAGGTGTTCCTCGCCATCACCGGCCAGAAGGCCTCGGCCCCGGCCGACGACGACACCGCGTCCGGCACCCCGTCCGGTTCTGCGTCCGACGAGACCCTTGAGGAGGTGGCGGCATGAGTGCGGCCACGATCAGCGCGCCCCCGGCCGGACGTTCAGCGGAAGGCCGCATCGGCCTGCGGGCCAACCTGCGCCACATCGGCGCCCTGGTGCGGCGCAACGCGTTGCAGATCAAGCAGGACCCGGAGTCGATGTTCGACGCCCTGCTGATGCCCGTCATCTTCACCCTGCTGTTCGTGTACGTCTTCGGCGGCGCGATCTCCGGCAAGGGCAACCAGCACGAGTACGTCAACTACGTGGTCCCCGGCCTGATGGCGATGATGGGCATGAACATCGCCCAGGCGGTCGGCAGCGGCATCAACGACGACTTCAAGAAGGGGGTGATGGACCGGTTCAGGACCATGCCGATAGCGCGGTCCTCGGTCCTCATCGCCAAGATCGTCGTGGAGATCGGCCGCATGCTGCTGGCCACCTCGATCCTGCTGGGCATGGGCTTCGCGCTCGGCCTGACCATTCACACCTCGGTGCTGCACCTGCTGGCCGCCGTGCTGCTCGCGCTGGTCTTCGGCGCCTCGCTGATGTGGATCTTCATCCTGCTGGGTCTGACCATGAAGACGGCGCAGGCCGTCCAGGGGATCGGAATGCTGGTGCTGATGCCGCTGCAGTTCGGAAGCTCCATCTTCGCCCCGACCTCCACCATGCCGGGCTGGCTTGAGGCGTTCACCAAGGCCAACCCGCTGTCCAACCTCGCGGACGCCTCCCGTGCGCTGATCAACGGCGGCGCGGTGGCCCACTCGGTGTGGATCACGCTGGCCTGGACGGTGGGCATCACCGCGGTGACCGCGCCGCTGGCGGTGGCGAAGTTCCGCAACAAGTCCGCCTAGCGGATGGGGGGTTCGCGGGCCGGTCAGGCCCGGCCCACCACCGCGCGCAGCAGGGCGACGGCCTCCTGGGGGGAGAGTCCGTCGCCCTCGGCGCACGCCGCCTCGTACGCCTCGTCGCCCAGCACGTCGTGCAACCGCCGGGTGGTGGCGGCCAGCTCCTCACGGTCCACCAGCGGATCGACCATCGGCCGCATCGCGCGGGCCGCGCCCAGCAGCACCGCGCCGGCCCGCGCGGGATCGGGCACGTCCGCCCCGGCCCCCGCCGCGGGGGCGGCACCGGTGGGCGCGCCGGACCCGTCCGCCACGAGGCGGCCCAGCACCGAGGATCCCATCGCGGCGACCATGCCGGCCAGGCGCGGCAGGATGACCTCCGCGTAGTCGTGCGAGGTCACCGCCTCGACGCCCTCGCCCACCTGCTGAAGGCCCCGCGCCGGATCGCCCGCGACCGCGGTCAGCCAGCCCTTGAGGCACAGCAGCATGCCGCCCATCAGCTCCCTCACGGCGGGCCTGCCTTCACCGAGCATGTCGTCGACCAGCCGCATCGCGGCGTCGGTCTCGCCGCGCAGGCCCAGCAGTCCGGCGAGCGTCATCCGGCCGTGGTAGGCGGCGCCGTGGGCCCCCGGGCCCTGCCGCAGGCCCTCCGCGATGCCCTCGCGCAGCAGCCGCTCCCCCTCGGCCGGGTTGCCGCCGTTGACCAGCGCCTCGCCGAGCCGCACCGTCAGCTCGGGGACCTGCTGGTGCGCGCCGAGTTCGGTGGCCAGCGCGATCGCCTCCCGGCAGCAGCCCGCGGTGCGCTCCCAGTCGCCGCGGAAGGCCGTCGCCTCGGCCTCCGCGGACAGCGTCTCGGCCATGCCCCACCGGTCGCCCACCCGGGCGAACAGCTCCCGGCCCTCGCGCACGTCGTCCATCGCCCCGCGGTCGCCGGGCATCTCGTTGTCCATCCTGGCCCGCAGTTGCAGCGCGTACGCCAGCTCCCACACCCTGCCGTGCGCCCGGCAGCTTTCGACCAGGGCGTCCACCATGCCCTCCATCGCGTCGAAGTCGTGGGTGACGAACGCGGTGAACGGCACGGCCAGCGCCTGGCGGAGGCTGGCCTGCGGCAGGTGCGGGGGGTAGGCGTCGCGGATCGCCCGGCCGAGCGCCTCCAGGTCGCCGCCGAGCAGGTCGAGGTCCTCGTCCAGCACGCTGAGCGGCACCATCCGCACCCAGCGCCGTGCCTCGTCGAGCTGCGCGGGCGGCAGCGGCAGCGGCACCTCGATGGGGGTGCGGTCCAACGGCACGACGGGGGCGGGCGGTTCGGCGAACGGGTCGGGGCCGAGCGCGGCCACCGCGCGCGGCCACTCGCTCAGCTCGGTGCGGTAGTTGCGCATCGTCCAGAACCACAGGCAGGAGAGCACCAGGTGCAGCGCTTCCTGCTCGGCGCCGGAGTCCACCGCCCGGCGCAGCGCGGAGCGTACGTTGTCGTGGTCGCGCTCCAGCTTCTCCAGCCACTCCAACTGCTCGGGCCCGCGCAGCTTCGGGTCGGCGCGGCGGGCGAACTCCCGGAAGCAGTCGATGTGCCGGGCCTCGGCCGCCGCGCGTTCGCCGGACTCGGTGAGGCGTTCCGCCGCGTACTGCCCGATGGTCTCCAGCATCCGGTAGCGGGCGGTCCTCGCCCCGAAGTCCGCGATCACCAGCGACCTGTCGACCAGCGAGCCGAGCAGGCCCGCGATGTCACGCGCCTCGACGCCGTCGCCCGCGCACACCTCCTCGGCCGCGGTCAGCTCGCAGCCGCCGGAGAAGACCGACAGCCTGCGCAGCAGCGCCCGTTCGGCCGGATCGAGCAGTTCCCAGCTCCAGTCGACGACCGCGCGCAGCGTCTGCTGCCGGGGCAGGACGGTACGGCTGCCGCCGGTCAGCAGGCGGAAGCGGTCGTCCAGCCGTCCCGCTATCTGGCGTGGCGTCAGGCTGCGCAGCCGGGCCGCGGCCAGCTCGATGGCGAGCGGCAGGCCGTCCAGCCGCCGGCAGATCTCGGCGCACGCCTGAAGGTCCTCGGCCGGGTCGAACCCGGGCCGGGCGGCGGCTCCCCGGTCGGCCAGCAGCCGCAGCGCGGTCGGCTCCGGCAGCGGATCCACCGGCCGCGTCAACTCCCCCGGCACGCCCAGCGGTTCACGACTGGTCGCCAGCACGCTCAGGCCCGGGCACTCGGTCAGCAGCCGTTCGGTGAGCCCGGCGCAGGCGTCGATGACGTGCTCGCAGTTGTCCAGCACCAGCAGCAGCTCACGCCGCGCGCAGTACTCCGCCAGCACCCGCACCGGGTCCTGCCCACGGGCCTCCGCGAGCGTCTTGTCGGCCGAGCCGTGCAACGCGATCTCCCGCAGCCCCAGCGCGGTCAGCACCGCCTCGGGCACGGCGCGCGGGTCGGCGAGCGGGGCCAGCTCCACCAGCCACACCCCGTCCCGCCACTGCGGCCCGTAACGCCGTCCGGCCTCCAGCGACAACCGGGTCTTGCCGGAGCCGCCGGGCCCGAGGAGGGTGACCAGCCGGGCGGCGGCCAGGTCGTCGCGCACTCCCTCCAGATCGGCGTCCCGCCCGACGAAGCTGGTCAGCACCGCCTTCAGCGTCCCGCGCCCGGGTGGCGCTTCCCGCGCGGGTGGTGCGGGGGCGGCGGGGTGCGACGCGGCGGCGGGCGCGTCCGGCGCGGTGGGGGTGGCCCGGGCGGTGGGCGTCGCGGGCGCCGGTGCCAGCAACTCGGCGTGCAGCGCCCGCAGTTCGGGGCCCGGGTCGGCGCCCAGCCGGTCGGCGATGGCGGCGCGCACCCGCTCGTACGCCTGGAGCGCGTCGGCGCCGCGTCCGGCGTCCCGCAGCGCCCGGATGTGCAGCGTCTGCACCTGCTCGTTGAGCGGCTGCGCGGCGGCGAGCGCGGACAGCTCCGGCAGGACGCGCTCCGCGCCGCCGAGGCCGAGTTCCGCGGTGAGCCGCAGCCGTACCGCGTCCTCGTGCAGCGCCTCGTAGCGCGCGGCGTACGCGATCCGGCCGGGCAGGTCGGCGAGCGGCGCGCCGCCCCACAGCGCGAGCGCGTCGGTGAGCAGCCCGGCGGCCTTGGCCGGGTCGCCCTCGCCCAGCGCCCGCCCGCCGTCCGCCACCAGCCGCTCGAAACGGTGCAGGTCCACGTCCTCGGCGGTGGCGCACAGCCGGTAGCCGCCGTCCACGGAGTCCACCGCGGCGTGCCCGACCGCCCTGCGCAGCCGGGCCACTAGCGCCTGGAGCGCGCCGGCCGCCTCGGCGGGCGGGTCGCCGTCCCACACGTCGTCGATGAGGACCGGCGCGGGCAGCGCCCGGCCGGGCCGCAGCGCGAGCGCGGCGAGCAGGGCGCGCAGCCGCGCCCCGCCGAGGGGTACGGCGGTGCCGTCCGGCCGGTGGGCCCGCGTGGACCCCAGGATGCTGTAGCGCACGGCTCCATTCTGGTGGACGTCGCGGCGGGACACGGCCCGGCACCCGTCAGCGGCCCGTCGCGGGCCGGTGCTAACGTCCGGCGCATGACGACGACCGTTTCCGCACGTGGCCGGGACCGCCGCATCAGCCCCGTCTTCCTGGGCCTGGTCGCCATCATGCTGGTCTCCGGCTGGGCCGTCTGGCAGGGCCTGTCGAACAACCCGGGCTTCGCGGTCTTCCTCTTCGTCGTCTCCGGCTGGATCGTCTCGCTGTGCCTGCACGAGTACGCGCACGCCCGCACGGCGCTGCACGGCGGCGACATCTCGGTGGGCGCCAAGGGCTACCTGACGCTGAACCCGCTGAAGTACACCCACACCGCGCTGAGCATCGTGCTTCCGGTGGTCTTCGTCATCCTGGGCGGCATCGGCCTGCCCGGCGGCGCGGTCTTCATCGAGCGCGGCCGCATCACGGGCCGCTGGCGGCACAGCCTGATCTCAGCGGCGGGACCGCTGGTCAACGCGGTCTGCGCGCTCCTGCTGATGCTGCCGTTCGCGATCGGCGGACAGGCATGGGGCCCGGCGCCGTTCATGAGCGCGGTGGCCTTCCTCGCGGAGCTCCAGGTCACGGCGGCGATCCTGAACTTCCTGCCGGTGCCGGGCCTGGACGGCTACGGGGTGGTCGAGCCGTGGCTGTCGTACACGGTGCGCCGCCAGGTGGAGCCGTTCGCGCCGTTCGGGCTGATCGCGGTCTTCGGCTGCCTGTGGATCCCGGAGGTGAACACCTACTTCTGGGAGTTCATCGACGCCGTGATGCGCGCGTTCGGCGTGCAGGACTGGTACACCGCGACCGGCTACGAGACGTTCCGCCTCTGGAAGGACTGGGGCGCGGGCGGCGGCCAGGGCACCGGCTGACGCGCGATCCTCTCCCGCGGCCGTTCAGCCGGTCGTCGTGCGGCTTGAGTCCTCAGCCCGTCGTCGTGCGGCGCTCGGCGCGGGCCCGGCGCACGTAGAACCAGGCCATGTTGCTGGAGACGCCCGCCAGCAGGATCCACACCACGCCCAGGAAGCTGCCCTGCGCGAAGGAGACCCCGGCGGCGGCCAGGGCGAGCGCGCACACGACGACGGCGAACAGGGCGATGCGGGGCATGGGTCCTCGGCTCCTGGGTGGTACGGCTTGTGGCACCGCCCATTGTCCCCCACGCCCCGCGCGGCCCGCCGCACGCCCCGCGCCGGATCACACGTCGGTGAGCCGCAGTCCCGCGTGCGCCTTGTAGCGGCGGTTGACGGAGATCAGGTTGGCCACCAGCGACTCGACCTGGTGGGCGTTGCGCAGCCGCCCCGCGAAGACGCCGCGCATGCCCGGGATCAGCGCGGCCAGCGCCTGCACCACGTCGGTGTCCGCGCGGCTCTCGCCCAGCACCATCACGTCGGTCTCGATGCGCTCGACGGCCGGGTCCTGGAGCAGCACCGCGGACAGGTGGTGGAACGCGGCGGCCACCCGGGAGTCCGGCAGCAGGGCCGCGGCCTGCTCGGCGGCGCTGCCCTCCTCCGGGACCAGGGCGTACGCGCCCTTCTTGTCGAAGCCCAGCGGGTTGACGCAGTCCACCACCAGCTTGCCCGCCAGCTCCTCGCGCAGCGCCTGGAGCGTCTTGGCGTGGCCCTCCCACGGCACCGCGACGATCACCACGTCGCTCTCCCGCGCGCACGCGGCGTTCTCCAGGCCCCGCACGCCGTGGCCGATCTCCTCGGCGGCGGTGGCGGCGCGCCCCGCGTCGCGGGAGCCGACGATCACCCGCTGTCCGGCCCGCGCGAGCCGGTAGGCCAGCCCGCGGCCCTGGTCGCCGGTGCCGCCGAGCACGCCGACCACCAGCCCGGAGACGTCCGGCAGGTCCCAGGGGTCCTTGGCCGGAGCCTTCGCGGCAGCCGGGGGGTTCGCGTCGGCCGGGGGGTTCGCATCAGTAGTCATACGGCGATCCTGCCAGCCGTCCGCCCGGTGATCGGTCAATTGCGTTGCGGAACCGATCACACCGCGCACAGCGGACGCCCGGTCGCGCGCGTCCGAGCGTGCGCGCCTACGCGCCTACGCGTGCGTGCCTACGCGCCTAGTCGCGCGCGTCCCACTCCTCGTTGCGCTCCTCGGCGGTCTCCATCGCGTGCTCCGCCGCCTGACGGCTGGTGTAGGGGCCCATGCGGTTGCGGCCCGCGCAGACCATGCCCTCCTCGGCCGTGCGGTGCTTGAGGCAGTAGTACCACTCGCCCGGCTTGACGGCTTCCTTCTTCGCCTTGAACAGCGCCATCGTTCTCGCTCCTTCGTGCTCTCGCGTCGTGCCGCGGCCCGCGGCCTCCCCTGTCCGCCATCGTGCCCGGTGTACCGCCGATACACTCGCTGGCATGTCTGGCCAGTCACTCCTCGTCCCCGGCACGCTGTCGCCGACCCGCCGCGTCCCCGCGTCCATCCCGCGCCCCGAGTACGTCGGCAAGCCCGCGCCGACCCCGTACACCGGGCCCGAGGTGCAGGACGCCGAGACCATCGAGAAGATGCGCGTCGCCTCCCGTATCGCCGCCCGGGCGATGGAGGAGGCGGCCAAGGCCATCAAGCCGGGCACCACCACGGACGAACTCGACCGCATCGCGCACGAGTACATGTGCGACCACCGGGCCTACCCGTCCGACCTGGGCTACCGCGGCTTCCCCAAGTCGATCTGCACCTCGCTCAACGAGGTCATCTGCCACGGCATCCCGGACTCCACCGAGCTGCGCGACGGCGACATCGTCAACCTGGACGTGACCGCGTACATCGACGGCGTGCACGGCGACACCAACGCCACCTACCTGTGCGGCGAGGTGGACGAGGAGTCGCGGCTGCTGGTCGAGCGCACCCACGAGTCGCTGGCCCGCGCCATCAAGGCGGTCAAGCCGGGCCGCCGGATCAACGTCATCGGCCGCGTCATCGAGTCGTACGCCAAGCGCTTCGGCTACGGCGTGGTCCGGGACTTCACCGGCCACGGCATCAACACCTCGTTCCACTCCGGCCTGATCGTGCCGCACTACGACAGCCCGCACGCGACGACCGAGATCAAGGTGGGCATGACGTTCACCATCGAGCCGATGCTCACCCTCGGCACGTACGAGTACGACGTGTGGGAGGACGGCTGGACGGTCGTCACCAAGGACCGCAAGCGCACGGCCCAGTTCGAGCACACGCTCGTGGTGACCGACACCGGCGCCGAGGTGCTGACGCTGCCCTGACCCGGGACCCGGGACGAACACACGGGCGGGCCCGGTAATGTGTGCGCGTTTCCGCCACCCCGAAGGAGCCCGCCCCCGATGAAGGCGCCGTCCGCAGCGCAACCGCCGCAGTCCGTACGGGCGTTGGCCGAGCCGTCGCCCGCCGCGCGTCCGGCCCGCCGCGGTCCCGACGGCTCCGGCGGCGGCCCGTCGAGGGTGCGGCGGACGTTGGTGTGGCTGGCCGCGACCGGTCTGCTGGCGGCCGGCGCGACGGGCTGCGTGACGGTGCACGGCGAGCGCGCCCTCGTCCCCTCCGTCCAGCGGGCCGACGCGACCAAGGCGCTGGAGCGCTTCGTACGCCTCACCAACGAGGCCAACACCCAGCTCGATCCGTCGGTGAACACGCAGGCCGAGACCGGCGCGCTGGGTGCCATCGACGGCGCGGGGATCAAGGCCCGGCACGTCGGCTCCCCGGCCGGGAACCCCGGCTACAAGCCGCTGGTGCTCACCGATTCGCGCCTGGTCGTACCCCGGCAGCGCGGCTGGCCCAAGTGGTTCGTGGTCGACACGGCCGACAACCGCGACAAGGACCGCTGGCTGCTGGTCTTCACCCGCGACAGCGTGGCCGAGCAGTGGAAGGCGTCGTACCTGCTGGTCGTCACGCCGGGCGCGGATCCCCGGTTCGCCACCGACACCAAGGGGTACGCCGAGCCGGTGCCCGTGACCGGTTCCGGTCTGCTGCTCCAGCCGGGTGGCCTGGGCCCCGCCTACGCGGCCTACCTCCAGCGCGGCGACGCCGGTTCCCCCGACTTCGCGGCCGGGCCGGACACCACGGTCCTGCGTCAGCAGCGGCGCACCCAGTACGCGCCGACCCCGCAGGTCGTCACCCAGTTCGCCGACGCGGGCGCCGATCCGGTGCGCTACCCCCCGGTGGCGCTGCGGCTGGCGGACGGCGGTGCGCTGGTCTTCTTCACCACCCAGCACACCATGAAGCAGACGGTGGCCAAGGGCCCGGTGCGCGTGCAGGACCCCACCGTCAACGCCCTGCTGACCGGCACCCCGAGCAGGTCGGTGACGCTGACCTACGTCTCGGAGCAGGTCGCGACGGTACCGTCGGCCGCCACCGGCGGCGGCGAGGTGGTCTTCGTCGACCGCATCGCGGGCCTGGTCTCCGCCACCGGTCAGTGAGTCGGTGAGTCGGTGAGTCGGTGAGAGGCCCGCCCCGCCGGGCTCAGCGGCTCGGCCAGCCGCCCGCGGCCTCCGGCTCCGGCACCTCGGGGACCTGACCGCAGGCGTCGGTGAGCACCGCGAGCAGCGGCAGCGGGTCCGGCAACGGCAGGTCCGCCGGGCGCAGCCAGGTGACCGCGGAACCGTCCGGCAGCCGGGACGGCGGCAGCAGCACGTAGCTGCCCCGGCAGTGCCAGCGCAGCCCCGGGTGCTCGTCGAGGGTCTCGGGGTGGCAGTCCAGCTCGCACGGCCACCACTCGTCCTCGTCGTCCGGGGTGCCGCGGGAGGCGGTGAAGAACAGCATCCGGTCGTCGCCGTACATGGCGACCGGTCCGGTGCCGGAGCCCTCGGTCTCCAGCCGGGCGAGCGCGATCCGGCCGGCTTGCGCGGGCACGTCGAGCACGTCGTGACCGGCGCCGGTGGCGGTGATGAAGTTGGCGGGCGGATCGGCCAGCAGCCAGCGGGTGATCTGCGCGGCGTCGGTCGTCGCCTCGGTCTGCCAGGCGAACGAGACCGGGTGCATGCCCGGCGTGGGACAGCCCACCCGGTCGCAGGAGCACCCGAAGCCGGACGGATGAGCGGCCGGGGCGACGGGGAAGGAGGCGGCCGCCGCGCCCAGCAGGAGGGCCTCCCGGTCGGCCGCGGCCACGCCCCCTCGGGCCGTACCCGGGGCACCCGGGCGACGCCGCAGCCACTCCGCCAGCCTGCTCCTGCGTTCCATGGAGCCCCTCTCATCAGCGCGCTCACCGCACCCGGGGTGGTCACGACCCGGGCGCACCCTCCATCCTGCTCCTCACGCGTGCGATGTGTGAACGCGGGGTGGCCTCCGACCGGCCGGTCGGCCCAGCTTGGCCGAATCTCCTTCGGTCGCGCGTTCGAGTGATCTCGTGGGACCTGCGGCAACGCCCGTGGCGGGTGAGCCCGCCCGCCGGGTCACGGTTCGGCGAACCACTCGAAAGGAGCGTGCGCCGCCGGCCGCGTGAGGTGGACCATGCGTACACGGACGCAACCCGCGTGCACGGAGCCTCAACGGTGAGGAGCCCTCATTGCCCACACAACGCGTCGCCACCCCCCGGCGCTATCTGATGTGCCCCCCGACCCACTTCCGGGTCACCTACTCCATCAACCCCTGGATGGACCCGGACAAGCCCGTCGACAGCGCGCTCGCCCTGTTGCAGTGGGAGGACCTGCGCGACCGCTACCGTGCGCTCGGTCACACCGTCGACGTGCTGGAGCCGGTGCCCGGCCTGCCGGACATGGTCTTCGCGGCCAACGGCGCCACCGTGGTGGACGGCCGGGTCTTCGGCGCCAAGTTCGCCAACGCCGAGCGGCGCGGCGAGGCGCCCGCGCACCTGGCGTGGTTCCGTGAGCACGGCTACCGCCGGGTCCACGAACCGGAGCACATCAACGAGGGCGAGGGCGACTTCACCCCCACCGCCTCCTGGGTGCTGGCGGGGGCGGGCTTCCGCAGCAGCCCGTCGGCGCGCGCCGAGGCCCAGGAGTTCTTCGGCCGCCCGGTGATCGGCCTGGAACTGGTCGATCCCCGCTACTACCACCTGGACACCGCGCTCGCCGTGCTCGACGGCGACGAGGTCGTGTACTACCCGCAGGCCTTCTCCCCCGGCAGCCAGGACGTGCTCGCCCGGCTCTTCCCCGACGCGTTGCTGGCCGCCGAGGACGACGCGGCGGCACTCGGCCTCAACGCGGTCAGCGACGGCCGGAACGTCATCCTGCCGGTCGGTGCCTCCGGTCTGTTCGAGCCGTTGCGCAGGCGCGGTTTCGAGCCGATCGGCGTCGACCTGTCGGAACTGCACAAGGCGGGCGGCAGCGTGAAGTGCTGCACGCTGGAGCTGCGCGACTGACGCGGCCCCGGTGGCGGGGCGGACCGCGATCCGGCCGCCCCGCCCCCGTTCCCTCCCGCGGGGGTGCGCGGCGCGCCCCGGCCGGATAGCGTCCGGGGGTCGGACGGCCACGGTGGAGGGAGCCCCATGCCCGAGCGCACCCGGTACGACGTCGTGGTGGTCGGAGGCGGTCACAACGGACTGGTCGCCGCCGCCTACCTGGCCCGCGCGGGCCGCTCCGTGCTGGTCCTCGAACGGCTCCCGGTCACCGGCGGCGCGGCGGTCTCCACCCGCGCGTTCAGCGGCGTCGACGCCCGCCTCTCGCGCTACTCGTACCTGGTCAGCCTGCTGCCCCGGAAGATCGTGGACGACCTCGGGCTGCGCTTCGCGGTGCGCCGCCGCCGCATCTCCTCCTACACGCCGACGACGTCAGGGCCCGGCCTGCTGGTCGACACCGCCGACCCGGCCCGCACCCGGGAGGGCTTCGCCCGACTCACCGGCTCCGACCGGGAGTTCGACGCGTGGCAGCGGTTCTACGCGATGACCGGCCGGGTGGCCCGCGCCGTCTTCCCCACGCTCACCGAACCGCTGCCCACCCGCGCCGAGTTGGCGTCCCGGATCGGCGAACCGGCCGCCTGGGAGGCCCTGTTCGAGCGCCCGCTCGGCGAGGCGGTCGAGGCGGCCTTCGGTCACGACCTGGTGCGCGGGGTGGTGCTGACCGACGCCCTGATCGGCACGTTCAGCCACGCGCACGACCCGTCGCTGCGGCAGAACCGCTGCTTCCTCTACCACGTCATCGGGGGCGGCACCGGTGACTGGGACGTCCCTGTGGGCGGGATGGGCGCCTTCACCGACGCGCTCGCGGCCGCGGCGCGCGCGGCGGGCGCCGAGATCCGCACCGGCCGGGAGGTCACCGGCATCGAGACGGACGGCGTACGGGCGCGGGTGACCCACCGCGACGACAGCGCGTCGGAGTCGGTGGAGGCCGGTCACGTCCTGGTCAACGCCGCGCCCCGCACCCTCGCGGGGCTGCTGGGCGAGGCGGATCCGTCCGGCGGGCCCGAGGGCGCCCAGCTGAAGGTCAACATGCTGCTGCGCCGCCTGCCCCGGCTGCGGGACGCGGCGGTCGACCCCCGGGAGGCGTTCTCCGGCACGTTCCATGTCGGCGAGTCCTACGGGGAGTTGGCGACCGCGTACGCGCAGGCCTCGTCCGGCACGCTGCCCACGGCGCCGCCCTCGGAGATCTACTGCCACTCCCTGACCGACCCGTCGATCCTGTCCCCCGCGCTGACCGAACGCGGCTGCCACACCCTCACCCTCTTCGGCCTGCACGCCCCCGCGCGGCTGTTCGCCGACGACCCCGAGGGTGCCAGGGAGACCCTGCTGAAGTCGACGCTGGCCCGTCTGGACGCGGTCCTCGCCGAGCCCCTGGAGGACTGCCTCGCGCGCGACACGGACGGCCGCCCCTGCGTGGAGGCGAAGTCCCCGCTCGACCTGGAACGCGAGATCGGCCTGCCCGGCGGCCACATCTTCCACCGCGACCTGTCCTGGCCGTACGCGGACGAGGCGACCGGCCGCTGGGGCGTGGAGACCGACCACCGCAACGTGCTGCTGTGCGGCGCGGGCGCGGTGCGCGGCGGCGGGGTCAGCGGCGTCCCCGGCCACAACGCGGCGATGTCAGTCCTCGGACGCTGACCTCGGCGGCCACACGTCGCCCCACTCGGCGTCCCGCGCGGCGCGGTACAGCTCGCCCTGCCGCTTGGAGACGGTGACCCGCCGCAGCCCCTCGTCGCGGGTGCACAGGTCGAGCAGCACCTGCCCCTTGCGCGTCTGCGGGTGCCGCACGACCCGGGCCCGTGCCTCCCCCGGCTCGCCCTCCCGCACGGCGGCGACGTAGCTGAATTTCTCGTCCTCGTACGGCAGCGAACCGCCCTTGACCTGCCGGTGCAACGAGGAACGGCTCACCCGGGCCGCGAAGTGGCACCAGTCGGCGCCCTCCTCGATCGGGCAGGCGGCGTCGTGCGGGCAGGGCGCGAGCACCGTGAACCCGGCCTCGATCAGCCGCGCCCTCGCCTCGATGACGCGGGCGTAGCCGGGCGGGGTACCGGGCTCCACGACGACCACCGCCCGTCCCGCGCGGGCCGCCTCGGCGACGACCGCCGCCCGGTCGCGTCCGGTCAGTTCGCCCAGCACGTAGCTGACGGTCACCAGGTCGGCGTCCGGGAGGTCGAGCGCGGGGCCGATGGGTTCGCGGCGCCATGCGGCGGTGCGCAGGGCGGGGTGCGAGGCGTCGCGGGCGAGGGCGCGGCCGAGGTCGAGCGCGGGCTGCGCCCAGTCCACGACGGTCGTCTCGTGCGCGCCGTCGGGCCACGCGGCGGCGACGGCCCAGGTGGCGGCGCCCGTTCCGCCGCCGACGTCGACGTGACGGCCCGGCGTCCAGGCACCGGCCCGGGCGCGAAACGCGTCGAGCGCGGCGCGTACCGCTTCGAAGGTCGCGGGCATGCGGTACGCGGCGTAGGCGGCGACGTCGGCCGCGTCACGCAGGACGGGTGCGTCGGTGGGGGTCCGCCCCCGGTAGTTGGCGATCAGGCGCTCGACGGCCTGGGTCGCCTGGCGGGGGGTGAGGTCGTCGAGCCGGGCACGCAGGGCGTCGCGCAGTTCGGCGTCGAGAGCGGGGGCGGGGGCGTTCACCTCTTCACCCTATGCGGTGCGGGGCGGTGCTCCGGGCGGCCGGGAGGGGCGGGCTCGCGTGCGCCCGGGGGCGGGTTCCCGTGCTTCGACGGGTGGGGGGGCGGTGGGTGTCTCCGGAATCGCTTGTCACCCCCTTGTCTCCGACAAGCAATTCGCCCGCCCCTCACCTCCGCCCGACGCCGCCGCCGCTACCAGCTCGCCTTGCGCACCCCCGGCAGGTGTCCCGCGTGCGCCAGTTCCCGCAGCCGGACCCGTGAGACGCCGAAGGTGCCCACGTAGCCCCGGGGCCGTCCGTCGACCGCGTCCCGGTTGCGTACGCGCGTGGCGCTCGCGTCGCGCGGCTGGCGGCTCAACTCCCGTTGCGCCGCCTCCCGTTCGGCCGTGCCCGTGAGCGGGCTCGCGATCACCGCCTTCAGCGCCGCGCGCCGGGCCGCGTACCGTGCGACGACCAGTTTGCGCCGCTCGTTCTTCGCGATCTTGCTCTTCTTCGCCATCAGACCTTCCCTCCCCGGGCGCGGATGCGCGCGACCGCCGCCTCGACGCCGATCGCGTCGACGGTCCTGATCCCCTTCGCGCTCAACGTCAGCCGCACGTGGCGTCCTTCGCTGGGCAGCCAGTAGCGCTTGCGCTGGATGTTGGGGTCGAAGCGGCGGCGGGTGCGCCGGTGGGAGTGGGACACGGCGTTGCCGAATCCCGGTTCCCTGCCGGTGAGTTGGCAGTGGGCGGACATGAGGGTTTCCCCTTTCGTCTCGTCGGTGACGGGCTCACACCGTACCGTAGATGAAAATGAAAACCACTTCTGTATAGACTGTGGCGCATGGCCCGCAACGAACTGCGTCCGATCGTCAAGCTCCGGTCCACGGCGGGGACCGGGTACACCTACGTGACGCGCAAGAACCGCCGCAATGACCCCGACCGGCTCACCCTGCGCAAGTACGACCCGGTCGTCCGCCGCCACGTCGACTTCCGGGAGGAGCGATGACCGCGGCGGACGCCGGGACGCTGGACGTCGCGATCGTCGGCGGTCTGCACGCGGACGCCCGCAGGGAGGCCGTCGAGACGATCCTGCGCACCGTCGCGGGCGCGGTCGTCCTGCACCACGATCTGTCCGCCGCGACCGAGGGCTCCGTGCGCAGGACCGTGCGCGACGCGGACGGCCTCCTCGGCACCGGCGACGCGCCCCTGGTCAACGACTGCGCCTGCTGCGCGCTGCGCGAGGACCTCGTCCCCGAGCTGCTGCGCCTGGCCGAGGCGGGCGGTCACCGGCTGGCCGTGGTGGAGCTGTGGGATTCCGTCGAGCCGCAGGCGATGGCCGCCGTGATCGACGCCGCCGGCGCGCCGTTGCGGCTGGCGGCCGTGGCGACCGCGGTCGATCCCGCGCTCGTGGTGCCGTACCTCGCCACCGGCGACGACCTCGACGAGGTCGGCCTGGCCGCCGCGCCGACCGACCGACGCACCGTCGCCGACACCTTCGCCCGGCAACTGGAGTACCCGACCCTGCTGCTGCTCACCGCCCCCGGCGACGACGCCGACCGCGAACTGGTCGCCCAACTCCACCCGACCGCACGGAAATTGGTGCTGGACCAGGACCCGCTGGGCCCGGCGCTCGCCGCCGGGTTCGACCTGCGGGCCGCCACCGCGCGCATGCATCCGGCCAGCGCCCTGCTGCCACAGGAGGCCGACGCGCACGGGATCCGCACGATGGTCTGGCGCCGCGACCGCCCCTTCCACCCGCAACGGCTGTACGCGGCACTGGAGGACCTGGCGTGCGCGGCGGCGCGCAGTCGCGGCCGGTTCTGGCTGGCCGACCGCCCGGACACCCTGCTGTCGTGGGACGCGGCGGGCGGCGCGCTGTGCGTGGAGCCCTCCGGACCCTGGCTGGCCGCACTGCCGGACGCCGCCTGGGAGATGGTCCCCGCGGAACGCCGGGTGGCCGCCGCCCTCGACTGGCACCCCCGGCACGGCGACCGCAGGCAGTACCTGACGTTCACCTCGCCCGGACTCGACGACGACGGGCTGCGCGTGCTGCTGGACTCCTGCCTGCTCACCGACGCCGAGTACCGCGCGGGCCCGCCCGCCTGGGAACGCCTGCCGCACGCCTTCGACGGGCTGCTCGACCCGGTCTCCTGAGATCTCCTCCCCTCCACCGCCGCCTCCGGTCGGCCCGGCGCCGGCCCCCACCGAAAGGACTTCCGCGATGGCACGCCGTCCCGTCAAGGGCACCGAGCAGCACCGCAAGCGGCCCAACCCGCTGGACGCCGCGGGCATCACGTACGTCGATTACAAGGACACCGACCTGCTGCGGAAGTTCATCTCCGACCGCGGCAAGATCCGCAGCCGGCGGGTGACCAGGGTGACCGCACAGCAGCAGCGGCAGCTCGCCCGCGCCATCAAGAACGCGCGGGAGATGGCCCTGATCCCGTACAGCGGACGGTAGTTGACCACCATCACCCGAAGGGGTTCACCAGGCGAAAGGACTTTCGCACCACAAAAGTGAGTGCCATGATGGGAGTGCGGCCACCGCGGGGGCGGCCGCACTCCTCAGTCATGGAGATCACCATGTCCGACGAACGGGACCCCTGGTCCGACGAACGGAACGCCGGGGCTGACGAACAAACCGCCAGGTCCGATGTCCAGAACGACCCGACTAACCGGGCCGACAGCATGGCCACCGCGAACGACGGGACCGACCGGGTCGACGGGGTCGACGGGATCGCTGCCGCGGACGACCGGGGGACCGCCGCGCACGACGCGGAGGCCGCCCTGCGCGCGGTGGACCGCGCCCGCGCCACCTCCAACCTCTTCACGCCGTGGCCGCGTTGGTGCGGGCCCGTGGCGGGCGCCTGCGAAGTCGTGGGCGTCGCCCTGTTCTTCGGGTCATGGTCGCACCGGATGTTCGACGCCGTGCCGAGCACGTTGCTGGGGCTCGCGCTGCTGGCGGTCTTTCCCGCCCTCTGCGTGCTGCGGGCCCGGCGCGCGAGGGTCGCGACGCTGCCGCCGGGGACGAAACGACAGCGGATGGCGACCGAGTTCGCCTCGATACTGCCGCTGCCCGCGGCCGCCCTGGTCTACCTGGCGGGCGGCTGGGACGCGGCCGTGCTCACCGGGGCGATACTCAGCGGCGCCGGCCTGTGGTGGCGCTGCGCCCGGCACAACCACCTCGCGGCCGAGGCCCGTGCGAGGCTGGCCGCGTGAGCGCGCGCATATCGGACGAGCCGACGCCCCCGGCGCTGGACGAGGTCATCCACCACCCCACCCGGCTGACGATGATGGCGTTCCTGGCGGGCTGCCTGGAGGCGGAGTTCGCCGCCGTGCGCGACTACCTCCAGGTCTCCGACGCCAGCGTCAGCCGGATCGCCTCCGCGCTGGAGGAGGCGGGATACGTGAAGGTGCGCAAGGGATACGTGGGACGGCGGCCGCGCACCTGGCTGTCGCTGACCCGCGACGGGCGCGTGGCGCTCACCCGGCATCTGGCGGCGCTCCAGGCCATCGTGGACGCCGCCCGCGAGGCGGGGACGCGGACACGGGACTGATCCGTCGCTCGCCCGGCGCCCCTGCGGAACGGCTGGCTCGCGGGACGGCAGGCTCGCGCCCCCCGGGAACGGTCCCGTGCGCGCCCGGGGCGGGGCGGCCCGCTCAGGCCAACGCCCGCACCGCGCGCCCGCGTCGGCCGGAGGGCCTGGGCAGGAAGGTGAGCCCGTAGACCACCGTGGCCGCCGCCATGATGCCGAAGCTGGGCGGCACGCTGGGCACCGCGTAGCCGAGGGCCAGCCCCGCCCACATCTCGCCGAGCGCCAGCACCGCCGACAACGCCAGCGCGCGGTAGGGGGAGTCGGTGAGCCGCTGCGCCGCCCCGGCCGGTGCCGCGAGCAGGCCGAGCAGCAGCAGTGAGCCGACCGCCTGCGTGGCCTCCGCCGCGCACGCCCCGACCAGGGCGAGGAACGCCAGCCCCAGCAGGCGCACCGGCAGTCCGCGGGCCGCCGCCACCGCCTCGTCCAGCGAGGCGAACAGCAGCGGCCGGGCCAGCGCGAGCACCGCGGCGCACACCACCAGGGCGATCAGCACGGCGGTCCAGGCCGCCGACGCCGACAGACCGAAGATGGAGCCGAACAGCACACTGACGCCCGCGTTGCCGTTGGCCGTGGAACGGGTCGTCGTGTAGAGGGTGAGGAAGAAGACGCCGAGGCCGAGGATCCAGGAGAAGGCGCTGCCGATCGTCACGTCGTCGGCGCGGCTGCGGCGGCCCAGCACGCCCAGCAGCAGCGCGACCCCGATGGTGGCGGCGAACAGCCCGATCCGCAGGTCCCAGCCGAGGGCCAGCGCCGCCAGCGCGCCGGTGAAGGCGGTGTGGCTGAGCGCGTCGCCGGTGAAGATCTGGGCGCGCAACACCAGGAAGTACCCGGTCAGTCCGGCGGCCACGGCGATCGCGCCGCCCGCGAGGACCGCGTGCAGGAAGAAGGGGTGGTCGAGGGCGGCGAGGCCGACGCTGCTCCAGCTCATGCGGCGGCCCTCCCGGCGGGGGCGGCGGGACGTTCGGCCGCCGGACGCGGACGGGACTCGCCGGCGGCCGCCCGGGAGGACCGGGCGGTGCGCGCGGAGCGCCACAGCCGGGCGAGGACGTAGGTGCCGAAGGCGAAGGAGGTCACGTAGAAGCCCACCGGATAGGGCGAGAAGTAGGCGGCGGTCAGGCCCAGCCAGCTGACCGCGACACCGATCAGCATCCCCAGCGGCAGGCTCACCACCGGCCGGGCGCTGAGGAGTTGGGCGGTCGCGGCGGGCATCACCAGCAGGGCGAAGACCAGCAGCGAGCCGGTGATCTGGCTGGCCTCCGCGGTCGCCGCGCCGAGCAGCACGAGGAAGACGGTGGACAGCGCCCGCACCGGGACGCCGCGCGCCGCGGCCACCGAGGTGTCGACGGAGGCGAACAGCAGGGGACGGCCGACCGCCGCCAGCGCGGCGAGCACGACGGCGGCGACCACCGCGAGCAGGGCCACCTGCCCGTCGCTGATGCCGAGGAAGGAGCCGAACAGCAGCGCGTTCACCCCGCCGAGGAAGCCCTTGTAGAGGGCGACGAACAGGAAGCCGCAGGCCAGCAGGAACGCCTGGACGGTGCCGGTCAGCGCGGACTCCTCGCCGCGGCCCTGCCCGGCGCCCGGGATCAGCGCGATGACGACGGCCGCCGCGAGGCAGAACGCGAAGTAGCCGTAGCCCGCGGCGACCCCGACGAGCACGGCACCGGACGCACCGGGGAAACCCACCACGGCGAGGGTGTGCGCGGCGAAGGTCTGCCGTCGCAGCACCACGAACCAGCCGACCGCGGCGGCCAGTACGGCGATGACCGCGCCGGCCCGGAAGGCGTTGACCATGAAGGGGTAGGACCACATCAGCTGGACGTCGGTCAGCGGGTTCCACGACCAGGGCGCGGTGGCGGCGTCAGCGAGCGGCATGCGCGCTCCCCTCGGGCGCCCGGTCATCCGCGTGCCCGGCCTCGGCGCGCCGGTCGTCCTCGTGGCGGTCGGTGTGAAGGGCCGGGGCCTCCGGGCCGCCGACGACGACCAGGCGGCCGTCGGAGGTCCGCAGCACCTCGACGGGTGTGCCGTATAGCTTCGTCAGCGTCTCGGAGGTGATGACCTCGCGGGGGGTGCCGGTGGCCGCGCCGCCCTCGGCCAGGTACACCACGCGGTCGAGGTAGGACAGGATCGGGTTGACGTCGTGGGCGACCATCACCACCGAGACGCATTCCTCGCAGCAGATCCGCCCGATCAGCCGGGCGACGGCGGCCTGGTTGGGCAGGTCGAGGCTGTCGAGGGGTTCGTCCAGCAGCAGGACGTCGGGCCTGCGGCACAGCGCCTGGGCGATCAGCAGCCGCTGCTGCTCGCCGCCGGAGCACTGGCCGATGGGCCGGTCCGCGTAGGCGGAGGCGCCGACGAGTTCGATGACCTCGGCGATCCGGCGCTGGGCGGCGCGGCGCCGGGCGCTGAAGCGAGCGGGCACCGGCAGCGGGACTCCCCAACGGTCGCCGTCGAGCCCGAGGCCCACGATGTCGCGGCCCCGGATGCGCAGCGACGGGTCGAAGCTGCGGCGCTGCGGCAGGTAGCCGACGGCGCGCCCGGCCTGCCCGGGCGGGGCACCGAGCACCCGGATCTCACCGGACGCCAGGGACTGGAGGCCCAGCACGGCCTTGAGCAGGGTGGACTTGCCGACGCCGTTGGGGCCGAGGACGGCGGTGAACTCGCCGGGGCCGATGGCCAGGTCGACGCCGGACCACAGGGTGCGGCCGCCGACGCGTACGGCCGCGTCGCGCAGTTCGAGCACGGGGGCGTCGCCGCGGGTGGGATCGCGCCGTTGCTGGGTGGGGAGGGAGACGTTCATCCGGTCACCGCCTGCTCTCGTTCCGACCACCGTCACTTGCCGGTCGCCTTGGCCAGCGCCTGCTCGATGCCCTTGAGCTCCCGCACCTGCCAGTCCTGGAACGAGGCGCCCGCCGGGGTGAGCGTCTCGGTCACCGTGGTCACCGGGATCCCGGCCGCCTTGGCCTCGTCGACCTGGGCCTGGACGTCGGGGGTGGAGTTCTGGCTGTTGTAGACGTAGATCTTGATCTGCTTGGACTTGATCTGCTGGTCGATCTCCGCCTTGTCGTGCGCGGTCGGGTCGGAGCCTTCGCTGATGGCGTCGAGGAACGACTCGGGCGTGAGCATCTTCAGGCCCAGGCCTTCGGCGAGCGGGGTCACGATGGACTCCGACGCGCCGATCGGGGTGCCCGCGTACTTGGCCTTGATCTGGTCGATGAGCTGGTTGTAGGGGGCCAGGGTGGTGTTCTCGAACGCGGTCTTGCGGGCGTCGAAGTAGGCGGCGTCGGCCGGGTCGATCTTCTTGTAGTCGGCGGTGATCCGCTCGATGACCTGGTGGACGTTGGTGGGCGAGTACCAGCGGTGCGGGTTGCCGCCGGGCTTGATGCCGACCAGGTCGCCGACCTTCAGCTCGGTGCGGTCGCCGGACGGGTTGGCGGACAGCAGCTTGTCGGACCAGGCGTCGTAGCCGATGCCGTTGACGATGGCGAACTGCGCCCCGGCGACGGTGCGGGCGTCGGCGGCGGTGGGCTCGTAGTCGTGCGGGTCGGTGGCCGGGTTGGTGATGATGCTGGTCACCTTGGCGTGGTCGCCGCCGAGCTGGGCGGCGATGCTGCCCCAGAAGTTCTCGGCGGCGACGACCTGGACGACCTTGCCGGAGCCGGAGGACGAGGAGCCGGAGGACGGCGATCCGGAGGAGGCGTTCGGGGAGGAGGTGGCGCAGGCGGTCGCGGTCACCGCCAGCGCGGCCACCGTCACCGCGCCCAGGCCCACCCGCGTCGTGCGGCGCGCGGCGCGGGACGTGGTCGCGTGGGAGGCGCGGGAGAGCGCGGCACGGGCGGCGCGGGATATCGCGGGGCGGTCGGTACGGCGGGCGGCACTCATCTGCGCGGGACTCCTCGATCGTTCGGTATGACCCCACGCTAAGTGGAAACGATTTTCACCACCAGCCCCATCCGGCCCGTTATGACAATCGTTGCCAACTCTTGACCCATCCGGCCAGCCGGTCGGCAACGGCCAGGCGCGGCGCGTTCCCCCGCCGCCAGGTGCGGACCGGGTGCACGGCGTTGGCCAGCAGGATCACGTAGACGCCGGAGACCGGGTCGATCACCAGGCTGGTGCCGGTGAAACCGGTGTGGCTCACGGTGCGCGGGCCGGACAGCCCGCCCGTCAGCCACGGCTGGCCGAGGTCGAAGCCCAGGCCGTGCGGGCGGCCCGGCACACCGTGGTCGGCGAACATCTCCGCGACGGACTCCGGCCGCAGCACCCCGCGCCCGCCGTCCAGCAGCGCCGCGCAGAGCCGCCCGAGGTCGGCGGCGGTGGCGAAGAGCCCGGCGTGCCCGGCGACACCGCCGAAGGCGAACGCGTTCTCGTCGTGCGCCGTGCCGTGCACCGTCCCGCGCTCCAGCCGCCCCCAGGGCCCGCGCTGGTCCTCGGTCGCCGCGATCCTCGGCAGCCACGCGGACGGCGGCGCGAACCGGGTGTCCCGCATGCCCAGCGGACCGGTGATGCCGTCGCGCACGAGCGTGTCCAGCGGGCGGCCGGTCACCCGTTCCAGCAGGAACTGCGCGGCGAGGAAGTTGAGGTCGGAGTAGAGGTACGCGGTCCCCGGCGCCGTCAACGGCTCCTCGTGCCACAGCAGTTCACGCCGCGCCCTCGCGGTCGGCTCCGCCCAGAACGCCAGCTCCGACCGCAACCCCGAGGTGTGCGCGAGCAGTTGACGCACCGTCACATCCTGCTTGCGGTGCGCGCCGAACTCCGGGAGATGCCGGGCCACCGGCGCGTCCAGCTCCAGCGTGCCGCGTTCCGCCTCCCGCATGACGGCGATCGCGGTGAACAGCTTGGTCAGCGACGCGAGGTCGAAGACGGTGTCCGGGCGGGCCGGAAGCCAGCGCTCGCGCGGCAGTTCCACGCCCCGGTCGGTCGTCTCGTCGTACGAGGCGTAGCGCAGCGCCCAGCCCGCGGCCTCGCGGCACAGGAGGTCGTCGCCGCGACCGGCGAGGGCGACGGCGCCGGAACACCACGGGTGCGCCCGCTCGGTGCCGGACGGCGGTGGGACGGCGACCGCGTCGGCGAGGTCACCCCGGACCAGCCGGGCGAGAGCGCCCGCGCCGGGCGTCTCCTGCGCCGGCCCGCCGCCCGCCAGACCCTCCCCCGCGGCGCCGTCGTCCCCCGCGCCCGTCCCCGGCCCGTCCTCCCGCGTCCTCATACCGCCGACGCTAGCCGCCACGGCCTGCACATGCCCGCGAAGGCGCCCAGTGCCACCACCGCGCAGCTCACCTGGACCAGCGCCATCGGCACCGCGGTCCCGCTGCCCGCCACGCCGACCAGCGGCGAGGCCACCGCGCCGACCAGGAACTGGCCCGCGCCCAGCAGCGCCGAGGCGGAACCGGCGGCGTGCGGCGTGCGCATCAGCGCCTGCGCGTTGGTGTTGGGCATCGCCAGCCCCATCGCCGACATCAGCACGAAGAGCGAGGCCGCGACCGGCGGCAGCCCGACGTGCCCGAACACACCGCAGGTCAGCGCCAGCAGGCAGCACGCGGCCAGCAGGATCACGCTCAGCCCGACGGCGAGCGCGCGGTCCAGCGGGACGCGGCCGACCAGCACCTTGCCGTTGAGCTGCCCGATCCCCACCAGCCCGATCGAGTTGAGCGCGAACAGCAGGCTGAAGGTCTGCGGCGAGGCCCCGTAGATGTCCTGGACGACGAAGGACGAGCCGGAGACGTACGCGAACAGCGCGGCGAAGGCGAAGCTTCCGGCGAGCATGTACCCGGCGAAGACCCGGTCGGCCATCAGCGAACGCATGGTGCGCACCGCGTGGCGCAGGCCGCCGTCGTGCCGTCGCTCGGCCGGGAGCGTCTCGGGCAGCACGCGCATCGCCAGCAGCGTCAGCAGCGCGCCGATGACGGTGAGGACGACGAAGACCCCGCGCCAGTCGGTGAAGCGGAGGATCTGACCGCCGATGACGGGCGCCACGACGGGGGCGACGCCGGAGATCAGCATGAGGGTGGAGAAGAACCGTGCCATCGCCACGCCGTCGTACAGGTCGCGCACCACGGCACGCGCGATGACGATGCCCGCCGCGCCGGCCAGGCCCTGCACCAGGCGGAAGCCGATGAGGAGTTCGACGTCGGGGGCGAACGCGCAGACGGCGGTGGCGAGCGCGTAGACCGTCATGCCGATCAGCAGCGGGCGGCGGCGCCCCCACTTGTCGCTCATCGGGCCGACGACCAGTTGCCCGAGGGCCATGCCGAGCAGGCAGGCGGTCAGGGTGAGCTGGACGGTCGCTGCCGGGCTGCGCAGCGCGGTGGTGACCGCGGGCAGCGAGGGGAGGTACATGTCCATGGACAGCGGGGGCAGCGCGGTCAGGCCGCCCAGCACGAACGTGACCAGCATTCTGCGGCCCGCAGGGCGCTCGGGCGACGATGCGGAATGTCCGGAACGCTCCGGGTCTCCCGATATGCGGTCAGGTATTCGGCCGTCCGCAGGCACGGCGTTGTCCGCGGGCGTGGCGGGGCCGGGCTCCGTCATCCTGGTCTCCATGGGTCGTTGCAACGGCCATCAGTCTCTCAGGATTCCGGCGCCCGCCGCCCCGCCGATGCGCGACGCGGCTCAGGGAGTCAGGGAATGCGGATCAGGCGGCCCCGTGCGTCGGGGCGAGGTCGCCGATGCGCTGCGCGAGGTCGAAGTCCTTCGCGGTGAGTCCGCCGCCGCCCTCGTGCGTGGTGATCGACACCGCGAGGGTGTCGTAGCCGAGGGCCAGGTCGGAGTGGTGGTTCAGCTCGTCCTGGACGCCCGCGATGTGCAGGGCGAGGATCGCGGCGCGCAGGTGCGGGAGGCGGTAGACGCGGGTGAGGGCGGTGCCGTCCGGCGACAGCTCCCAGCCCGGCAGTTCGGCGAGGCGATCCTCGATCTCCTTGGTGGACAGCGGGTCTGCGCTCGGCATTGGGCGGACTCCCCTCACAGGATGCTCTCGGGTCACGCTGTGTCCGTGATGTCCCATCGTCCCACCCCTTACCCTCGTCGGGCATGAGCGAAATTCGGAAGATCGCGGCGAAGACCGCTGTGGTGACCGGCGCCGGTTCCGGTGTCGGGCGGGCGGTCGCGCTGGCGCTGGCCGGAGCGGGCTGGTCGGTGGCGCTCGCGGGCCGCCGGGACGAACCCCTGCGGGAGACCGCACGGCTGGCCGGCGAGGCGGCGCCGGTGCTCGCGGTGCCCACCGACGTGACCGACCCCGGGCAGGTGGACGCGCTGTTCGCCACCGTCGAGGAGCGCTTCGGGCCGCTCGGGCTGCTGTTCAACAACGCGGGCACCGGCGCGCCGCCGTCCCTGATCGACGAGTTGTCGTACGAGCGGTGGCGGGCGGTCGTCGACGTCAACCTGCACGGCGCCTTCCTGTGCGCCCGGGCCGCGTTCCGCGCGATGCGCGCGCAGGACCCGATGGGCGGCCGGATCATCAACAACGGTTCCATCTCGGCGCACGTGCCGCGCCCGAAGAGCGTCGCGTACACCACGACCAAGCACGCGATCACCGGCCTGACGCGCTCGCTGTCGCTGGACGGCCGCCCGTACGGCATCGCCTGCGGCCAGATCGACATCGGCAACGCGGCCACCGAGATGACCCGGCGGATGGCCGAGGGCATCGAGCAGCCGGACGGCCGCGTGGTGCCGGAGCCGGTGATGGACGCGGCCGACGTGGCGGGCACGGTGCTGCACATGGCGTCGCTGCCGCTGGAGGCCAACGTGCAGTTCGTGACGGTGATGGCGACGACGATGCCGTACGTCGGCCGCGGCTGAACGTCGTTGCCGCTTACCGGTGCTCAGTCCTCCGGTGGGGTGTAGTGCGCCGCGCGGACCCGGTGCAGCCAGGCTTCCGCGGCGTCCTCGTCGGGGGCGGCGGGCAGCGCCCCGGGCGCGCGCAGCCGGTCCTCGGTCCGCGCCAGCAGCCCGGCGGCGCGCTCGGGTTCGTCGGCCAGCTCCTCGCCGAGCACGCGCACCCGTTCCGGGTCGGCGAGCCGTACCGTCAAGTGGCCGGTGGTGTGCAGCTCTTCGGCCTGAGCCAGCAGCCTGACGAGGTGGCGGGCGTTCTTGGCGGCACGGGCACGCCCGTCCGCGTCCTGCTCACGCGACCGAAGCTTGCCGAACTGCTGGGTGGCGTAGCCGAGGTAGGCGTTGCGCACACCGCGTTCCCACAGCAACGACCGCCGCAGACGTATGAGTTCGTCGCCGAGCGGTGTGCGGACCTCGTACTGCTCCAGCCAGAGCAGTTCACCCGCGGTCGGGTTGCAGGCCAGCATCAGCCGCACCGCCTTGGCCGCCTCGTGGTACGTGGTGTCGGGGCGGGTGGTGACGTGTGATTCCTTGGGGCGCCGCAGCCCGTGCAACTCGCGCGTCGGCGCGGCGAACATCCCGAGCCGGTCCACGTCCGACCCCGAGTGCGCGAGCCCGTAGGCGGTCGATCCCACGACCCCGGCCAGCAGAACGTTCACGGCGCGTCCCCCCAAGGCTCTCCCGGCCGTACGGCACCAGCCTGCCGCCCACCGCTCACCGGCGCGAACGAATTCCGTGGTGCCGGTGGGGCCCGGGGGCGGCGCGCCCGCCGGTTACCGTCCGGCGCCGTCAGGCCCCCGCGACGAGCCGGCCGCCGCGTTCAGAGCGCGATCACGATTTTCCCGTGGACGTGCCTCTCGGCCTGCGTCGTCACGGCTTCACGGATCCGCTCGACCGGGAAGGTCGCCGCGATCGGCACCGTGATGCCGCCGGAGTGGATCGCGTCGGCGATCCGTTCCAGGGTGCCCGGCTCCGCGTCGAGGGCGCCCAACTTGCGCACGCCGGGCGGCGGGGCGGGGCCGTCGGCCACGACGGTGACCCGCTCGGGTGCCACACCGAGCTTCAGCGCGGTCTCGGCCGCCTCCCTTCCGAACAGGTCGGTCGCCGCGGTGATCCCCTCGGGCGCCAGGGCCCCCACCCGGTCCGCCAGGCCGGGACCGTACGCCACGGGTTCGGCGCCGAGCCCGCGCAGGAATCCGAACGTGCCCTCGGAGGCGGTGCCGAGCACCCGGGCGCCCGCGAGCTTCGCCAGTTGCACGGCGAAGATGCCCACGCCACCCGCCGCCCCGCCGATCAGGACGGTGTCGCCGGCACCCAGCCCGAGCGCGGCGAGCGCGGCGGCGGCCGTCAGACCGGACACCGGAAGCGTGGCCGCCACCTCGTCGCCGATGCCCTCCGGGGTGTGCCACAGGTTTGCCGCAGAGGTCTTGACCAGCACGAAATCGGCGACGGACTGGCCGATCACGGCCCCGAACACCCGGTCTCCTGCCGCGAATCCGGTGGATTCGGCGCCCACTTCGTCCACCACTCCGGCGAAGTCGCTGCCGAACCCGGCCGGCAACGTGATGCCGAACCGCGCCGCCATGTCGGGCTGCGTGGTGATCTGCCAGTCCATCGGGTTCAGCCCGGCGGACGTGACCCGGACGCGTACCTCGTCCGGTGCGGCGTGCGGCTCGGGTATCTCCTGGATTTCGAGTACTTCGGGGCCGCCGAATCGTCGGTAACGGACAGCTCTGCTCATCGGTGACGTCTCCTGGCCAGTGATGGGACTTGGTCTCATCGACCCTACACCAGTGATGGGACCAAGTCCCGTACACTGCTCCCATGGCTCGCTGGCAACCCGACGCACCCGGACGACTCGCCGCCGCCGCCCTCGACCTCTTCGAGGAGCACGGCTACGAGAACACGACCGTGATCGAGATCGCGGAGCACGCGGGGCTCACCAAGAGCACGTTCTTCCGTTACTTCCCGGACAAGCGCGAGGTGCTCTTCGGCGGGGGCACGGTGACCGGCCTGCTCGTCGAGGGGATCGCCTCGGCGCCGTCGACGGCCGGGCCGCTCGACGTGGTGGCCGACGCCCTCGACACGCTCGGCCGGACGTTCTTCACCGCCGACCGCCGCGAGTTCAGCCGTCGGCGCCAGGCCGTGCTGAACGCCACTACGGAACTGCGTGAACGCGAAGCCCTGAAGAGGATCGACCTCACCGCCTCGATGATCGAGGCCCTCGACCGGCGCGGCGTCCCGAGCCTGACCGCCCGCGTGGCCGCGCAACTGGGCGCGCTCGTCTGGGAGATCGCCTACGACCAGTGGATCGACACCGGCAGCCCCGACAACACCGATGACTTCGGCACGCTGGCACGGCGAGCGCTCGCCGACGTACGCGCGACCGGAGCCCTGCGCTAGAACCCGCCCTCACAGGTCCGAAGGCGCCGCGGCCAGGGCCAGGGAGAGCCCCTGACGGCGGATTCCCATCAGTTCGAGGCGGCTCGCCCTGCTGTCGGTGACGACGTGGTGGACGGACTCGAGACCGCAGATCGGCTGTGCGCAGCGGCGCCCGAGCTTGGAGCTGTCGGCCACCACGATGACGCGGCGGGCCTGCTCGATGATGGCGCGGCTGACCAGCGCCTCGTCCGCGTCGTGGGCGGTCAGGCCATGGCGTGCGCCGATGCCGTCCACCCCGACGACGGCCACGTCGTAGCGGCGCCGCCGTATCACGGTGGTGGCCAGGTCGCCGACGAGTTGCTGGGAGGAGGGCCGGGCCGAGCCGCCGGTGACGACCACCTGCACGCGTTGCCGCGCCATCAACGACCCCGCTATGTCGAGGGAGTTGGTGACGACGCGCAGACCGGAGCGAGCCGTGAGGCACTGTGCGACCGAGTGGGCGGTCGTGCCGCCGCCGATCGCCACGGTCAGCGGACCGAGGGGCACGAGCGACGCGGCCAGCGCGCCGATGCGGCGTTTCGCCTCCGCCTCGTGGGACCGCCGGAAGGAGACCGGCACCTCGCTCCCCGGCCGGACCGCGGTCACCTTGCCGTAGGAACGGCGGACCAGCCCGGCGTCCTCCATGCACATCAGGTCGCGTCGCACGGTCGCGCCGGAGACACCCAGCCGCCGCGTGAGCGACTGCACGGTGATCACCGGCGACTCGCCCAGGAGCCGCAGGATCCTCCGCATGCGGGAGGCGCGCTCGTCAGAGGTCATCGTTCACCTGCTCTCCGGCCGTCGCCCCGCCTTCCGAGCTCTCCGAGCCCCCTCGTCCCGTCGTCCGTTCCCTCGCGGACGACGGGACGAGGCGGCTACGAGGTCGTCACTGCTGCGGGGTCACCCACTTCTGGTTGTCGCCGCCGTTGCGCGATACCGGACGTGATCTAGTCCGTCGTGTACCAGTGCTCGTTCGGCTGGCCGGAGCACGTTTCGAGGTCCAGCGAGCTGTAACCCTCCGTGGTCTGGCCTCCCTTGTCCGCGAGGCAGAGGCTGGAGACCGGGTTGTAGATCTCGTTCCACCGGCCGACGACCCACTTCTGTCCCGTACTGCCGTCGCAGGAGGCGAGGGCCACGGCGGCGCCGGCGCTCGCGCCGTTCGCCGCGAGGCACAAGCCCTTCACCTGGAGGGTGTTGTCCAGGCCGAAGGTCCAGTTCTGCGCGTCGTCGCCCTGGGCGCAGTCCCACAGGTCGGCGGTGGCGGGAGCCTGCGTGGCACTGCCGAAGTCGTCCAGGCAGAGGTTCGCTCCGCCGCTTCCCTGGGTGCCGTACCGCAGGAAGCCCTCAGGCGCGGTGCTGGTGTCCGCGTTCGGTGTGAACGTGGCGTTGACGTCGCTCACCGAGGACGTCGTGTCGCTGCCCTCGTTGCTGCTCACGATCTGCACCCCGCGCAGGATGAAGTCGGAGTCCGGCAGGTTCCAGGGGTCGACGTAGGACTTGTAGGTCTGGAACAGCTGACCGAAGTCGTCGCTCACCGACGTCGTCGAGGAGTCGGGGATCTGGGCGTCGCTGCGCACCGTGACGCGGCAGCCCGTGCCGCACTCCCCCTGGCTGAGGTCGTCGTACGCGTTGTCCCACTGCACCCCGTTGGACTTGGCGGTCGCGAACGGGCCGGGGTCGAAGTGGACGACGGAGATGACGTCGGGCTTGCCGGAGCCGTTGTGCGGGTCCTGGAAGATGAAGTCCGTGGTGAGGATGGCCCGTTTCTGGCCGCACGTGAAGCCACCGTTCTGGTGGATGCTCGCGCGGTACGAGACGCTGGGCGCGCCCTCGGCCATGGTGAGCGGCTGGTAGTCGGGCCCCGGCACGAGGTCGTCGTCCGTGTAGGTGTAACTGACGTTGGTCTCGTGCAGGTCGCAGTCGCCGGTGGCGGTGTTCCGCATCGTTATGGTCTTCGAACCGCCCCCGGACGACGTCGCGTCGAAGGAGTAGCCGGTCGGCTGGTCCCTGCTGCTCTTGTTCCAGCCGTAAGTGCCCAGATCCCATGCGGAGTGCGGGCTGTCGATGTTCATCGTGTCGTTGTGCTGGTCGGCGGCGCACTGGGACTCGTCGGTCCAGGGAGCGCCCTGCGGAACGCTGTCGTCGCCGTTCGGGGCGCCCTCGATGAGCGACGAGTAGCAGTCGTTCGTCGGACCGGGGTCGTACAGCAGCGGGAACGGCGGCGGTGCGGGAGCGGCCGACGCGGGCTGCGTCAGCGTCCACACGGCGGGAACGAGGAGCAGGAGGGCGGCGACGGCGGCGAGCAGCGCTCTGCGCGGGGAGGCGAGGACTTTCACGGGGTGCTCCGATGGACGTGGGGGTGACTCCGGACCGGCATTATCACTCTTTCCAGCGTAAATACGCGTCAGAGGCGGAGGCGCCGACGGGGCCGTTGTCCGGCCCCGTCGGCCTGGCCCGCGAACCCGTCAGGACGCCGGGTCGAGGGCCTCCTCCTGCGGCATGTAGGAGGCCGTCGTCAGCCACGGGTTGGGGAGGTCCAGGTCGGTGGCGTAGACGTATCCCGCGTTGTCCGACTTCGACCTCGCCACGACGGAACTCATCTGCGACGAGGGCACGTTGTAGACGAGGTTCCAGAACCTGCCCGGAGCCGCGCCCTGTTCGGCGGACGTGGGCGTCCACTGGTCGTAGGGGGTGTTGTTGCCGCCGTCACCGTCGTAGGCGCCCTCGTAGTCCACGAACGTGTCGGCGGACCCGGAGTCGTTCAGGTAGCACGGGTCGACGTCGGAGCCCGGGTTGTCGACCGTCCACGCCTTCGCGTACGAACCGTTCGCCGCCGCGGTCCTCGCGTACTGGGCCAGTGTCGCGTACAGGGACTCGTAGGAGCAGTCGTCGCCCCAGGCGTCGTCGAAGAAGATCCCGTCGACGCCGTCACTGCCGTAGAGCTTGTACCAGGCGTCGATGTCGCCCTCCGCCTGAGTGGTCCAGGCGCTCTCGGAGGTGCTTCCCGTCCGGGTCTGCCGGTGCTCGTCGTTCTGCCCGAACCAGCCGGTGTCCACGTATCCCAGCACCTTCAGGCCGGCCGCGTGAGCGGCCTTGATCCGGGCGGCCATGGCGGGGTCCGGCTGCGTGGCGTCCCCGGTGCCGGAGCTGTCGAGTCCGGGCCCGTTGCTCTCGTTGACGATCGCCACGGCGCCGCTGCCCGCCTTGTCCAGGGCGCTCCAGCTCGCGTCGTCGCCCGTGGAGAAGTAGGCCGGGACTCCGATCTTCTGGCCGGTGGCGGTCGTGGCGTCGGCGGGCGTGAGGTTGAGGGTCATCAGGAGCGGCGCACAGGCCAGTGCGCCGATCAGCAGTCGTCTTTTCACGGTGGGGGGCTCCGGTTTCGCAGGGCCCCGGCGCACCGGTGGCGCGACACGAGGTGGCCACCGGCCGTCGAGGAGCAGGGAGTTGTGGGATATGGGGGGTGTTCATGAGGCGCGCCGGAGACCGGGGCCTGCCCGAAGCGGTGGGGGGACGGGCACGGCCGACGGCCACTGGACGCGGAACGCGACGTCAGCGCGGACGCGGCGGGTCGCCCTGACGCCATGGCACCAGGTCGGTGGACCGGTATCCATGACCTCGACGGAACGACATCACATTATTATGGTCTCCAGCGTAATTACGTCAAGGGAACTCGCGTACGCACGGCCGGCGTCCTCCAAGGACCACCTGGTCGCCCGGCCGTCCGCCGTGCGTCTACGTGCCCGCGGTGAACTGCCAGTCCTGGCTGAGTTCTCCCGAGACCTGCGCGCCCACGGCGTCCGCTCCCGGAGCGGACGAGCCGCCGGAGAGGTCCAGCAGGTCGCCGGTGGCGACGTTGGAGATCTTCGCCGTGCCGTTTCCGGTGTCGAGCAACTGCCACAGCTGGGACGAGTCCTGCGACTGCGGCTCCAGTGTCACGGCCGATCCGGAACCGGCCGTCAGGAAGGGCCCGGACGCGCCGTTCCGGATCCGTACGGCGTTCCCTCCGGCGGGCACGACGCGCCAGCCCTGGTCGCCGGACCCGTCGGCGGGCCGCTGCGTCGCCCCCGATCCCACGTCGCTTCCCGCGGCGGTGAGCAGCAGTCCGCTGCCGCGGTCGGTGAGCGTGTACGTCTTCGTGGCATCGAGCGCGAGGTAGGGATTGACCACCTTCACGCCGTCCGGCAGACCGGTGACTCCCGTGGTCGTCTTCGGGTCGACCGCGACCTGCTGCATCGAGTAGGGGCCGATGCGGTCGATCGTGTTGCCCTGGAAGGCGACGTCGTCGGAGTCGCGCACGTCGACGACCGACGTCTTGGGAATGTCACACCTGTTCGCCGTCCGCGGGTACGCGATCTGCTGCGACTGCTGGAAGACGTTGTCGCTCACCGTGACGTCCTTGGAGTCGCTGACGTCGAGGTCGAGCCCCCGGATGTCCTGGAAGACGTTGTTCTCGATGTCCACGTCGGGGAAGTCCCGTTCGGACCAGCTGCCTCCCGCGAAGGTCACCGCGCCGACCTCGCAGCTGTTCCAGATCCCGGCGCCGGACCACAGCGCGCTGAGGAAGGTGTTCCCCTTGATGGTGAGCTGCCCTCCGGCGCCCGCGTGGGAGTCCGACGTGGCCTCGGGGGTGACGGAGATCGCGTTGGCCCCCCGTATCCGGTTGTTCTCGATGACGCCGTCCCGCGCCTTGAGCAGGAATCCGCGTCCGGAGCTGTCGATGTCGTTGCCGGTGAAGGTGAAGCCGTTTCCCATGCGGTCGATGTCGGTGACGTCCTGCCCGGCGGACCACGGCGACGGGCGGTCGAGGGTCAGCCGGAACGTGGACGCCGCTCTGCTCCCCGCGAGCTTGGTGATCGCCGGGTCGGTCTCCCGTGTGAGGGAGGTGATGGTGGCGGTGGGGCCGTCGGCCCAGCGTTGCAGGCGGTCCCCGGTGTGGCCGACGCGGTAGTCGCTGTCCGCGAAGGCGGCCCAGACCGTGCTGCCGTCGGTCTTCACGATGTCGACCGACCCGATGCCCTGGATGCTCACCGAGTCGTCCCCCGCGTTGACGATCGAGGAGTTCTCGATGGTGGGACCCTTCTTCACCGACTGGAACTGGATGGCGTCCCACGTCGTCGTCAGGATGGGTTTCTCCGTCGCGCCGGGTGGCGGCGGGCCCGGCACGATGTGAAAGTCCTCCAGGTGCGTGTCGCCGTCACCGGTGGCGTTCATGAATCCCATGCCCGGGGCGGCGTTGAGTGTCACGTCCTTGAACGTGGTGTCGGACCCGTCCGCCGTGATGCCGTAACTGGGGCCCGACGACGCCCCGCCCGCGAACGTGACGATGTCGCCGACGTGCGCCGGGCCGACGTCGCTCGACCGTGCGATGCCGGTCGTCTCGTTCTGCCAGGAGACGGTCGCCCCGAGCATCTGGCTCTTGGGGAGCCGGAGTTGGGGGTCGAAGGTGGTCACCCGGTTCGGCAGGGTGCCCGGCCGGGGGTACCCCTGCGAGATCTGCACGTCCATCCAGCTCTTGCCGTCGGGCGCCACGTCCACGACACGTCCCTGGGTGAAGGGCAGCGGGTCGTAGTTGATGGTGAGGCCGTCGACCGTGAGGCCGTCGGACGTCCCCGTGCTGAGCGCCTGGACCAACGCGGTCTGGACGATCGTGACGCCCTGGGCGTCGACGGTGAAGCCGTCGAGCCCGCCGAGGTCGAGCGTCGTGCTGCGGCGGTACACGCCGGGCTGGAGGGTGACCTCGTGGGCGCCCGAGGCGACCGCGTGGCTGATCTGCGCCTCGATGCTCTCCTGGGCCGGCGCGGTCGCGAGCGCCGTGTGGGCGATCCCGCCGGCCAGGGCCGTGCCGAGCAGCACCGCTGCCGCGGCGCCGCGCAGACCGGCCCGTTTCCGTCGGCCCGAACGGCCTGTCGTGTGCGCTGTCTGACTGTGGTCCATGGCCTCTCTCGTCCCTCGCCCCGCCCGAACGGGCGGCAGGCTGTCGCCGCTCCGGTGCCGAGGTGCGGTGACGGTGCGGTTGGCGACGGGACGACGGTAGGAAGCGCGGGATGCCATTTCGACGGCCGCGGGCACACTGCGCACAGGGGCTGACGTGTTCTCCGGCGGGGCGTGCCGAGGCCCCGCGAACCTGGTAGGGACCGGATGGCGGACTACGCGCGGGGTGTGCGACGCGGGGGCGCAGGCGTCGCGCCGTTCCTCGGCCGTGGCGCTCACATCGTGGTGTCGGCACCGGAGTCGGGGGCGAGTACGGCCGCGGTCAGGGTTCGTGCCATCCAGTCGCGGAATTCACCGGGTGCGTAGCCGAGCCGGCGGACGAGGAGGTCGTGACTGTCGGGGCTCGCGATCGTCCATGCCGTGTCGACCGCGGCTTTCGGCGTGAGGCCGTCGGCCAGTGCCGTCGCGGGAATGTCCTCGAATACGCGGGCGATGAGCCGGTGGCGCAGGAGCTGGAGTTCGTCCCAGTCGGCGGCGATGTCGGGGTCCACGGCCGAGGCGTCCCGGTACAGGCGCCAGCCGGTCGCCGCGCGTTCGGCGATCTCCCCGACGAGATCCGCCAGTTCCACCAGTCGTTCCCGGGGTGACAGGCCGGTGAATCGCGTGATCGCGTCCTCGGGGGAGGCCGCGTCCCCGGCGAGGGCGCTCTCCAGGTATCCGCGGAGGAGTTCCCGTTTGCTGCCCCACGCGAGGTAGAGGGTCTGCACGGAGACTCCGGCCGAGGCGGCGATCCGGGTGACCGTCGTCCGCGGATAGCCGTGTGCCGTGAACTCCCCCTCGGCGGCCTCCAGAAGCCGGTTGCGGGTATCGCGTCGCAAGGCCTCGCCGACTCTTTTCTGACGGCTCCGGGATGTCGGTTCATCGGATCGATCGGCGGTCATGGCGACAGCGTACATCATGCTCTAGAGTGGCAATCAACTTCACTGGAACGCGACTAAAAAGCATGGTAGGGCGGAGCTATGAGGAAGAGCGGGATCGACCGGCCCTGGAAGCGGCCCGGCGCCGCGGTCTACGCACGCCGCCGGATCGCCACGGCGCTGCGTCCACCGGTCACCGTCTATCCGATGCCACCGGACGTCACGAAGGACGAGGACGTGCCCGTGCGCATGCGCGACGGGGTCACGCTCCGCCTGAACCTGTTCCGCCCCGCCGGAGACGGCCCGTTCCCGGTGCTCCTGTCGGCGCATCCCTACGGGAAGGACTCCGTACCGAAGCGCAAGCGCGGCGGGTGGTCCCTGAACCCGCAGTTCCGGATCATGAACCAACCGGCGCCGCTGCGGATCTCGGACCAGACCAGCTGGGAGGCTCCCGACCCGGTCTGGTGGGCCCGGCAGGGCTACGCGGTCGTCAACCTCGACACCCGCGGCGGCGGACGGTCCGAAGGGCGCGGCGACCTGCTCTCCGACGAGGAGGCCGACGACGTCGGCCAGGTCATCGCGTGGGCGGCGGAGCAGCCGTGGTGCACCGGCCGCGTCGGCATGCTCGGCGTGTCGTATCTCGCCCTGTCCCAGTACAAGGTCGCCGCGCTCAACCCGCCCGCGTTGAAGGCGATCTGCCCGTGGGAAGGATTCACCGACGCCTACCGCGACCTGTTCACCCCCGGTGGTGTCGTCGAGAACGGCTTCGCGCGGGTCTGGCTGCTCCTCACCGGCCGGGCGGCCCGCCTGAAGACCGACCTCGCGGCCGGACGACGCGAACACCCCCTCCGTGACACGTGGTGGGATTCCCTCGTCCCCCGCCTGTCGGAGATCACGGTGCCGATTCTGGTGTGCACCAGCTTCTCCGACAGCAACCTCCACAGCGTGGGATCGATGCGCGCCTTCCAGCACGTCGGGTCCACGGAACGGCACGCGTACACGCACCGCGGACCCAAGTGGGCCAGCTTCTACGGCGAGGAGGCCCGCCGCGCCCAACTCGCGTTCTTCGAGCGGCACTTGCGGGAACGGGACGTTCCCCCGCTCCCCCGCGTGCGACTGGAGATCAGGGACCGGCTCGACCACGTCGTCCAGGTGCGGGACGAGCGGGAATGGCCCCTCGCACGCACCGACTGGCGCCGGTTCCGACTCGCGGGAGAAGGCACCCTGATCGAGGGCGAGGACGAAGGCGGCACGGGAAGCGTCACGTTCGACCTGCGGCGCGACGCGGCCGTCTTCGAGCATCGCTTCGGGGAGGACACCGAACTCAGCGGCCCGATGACCCTACGCCTGCGCGTGGCCACCACCGGCGCCACGGACCCACGGCTCTTCGCCGGGATCGAGAAGTGGTCGCACGGCACGCCGGTCCCGTTCGAGGGCTCCTACGGGTACGGACGCGACCTGGTCGCCCAGGGCCGCCTGCGCCTCGCCCTGCGCGAACTCGACCCGGTGCTCAGCACCCCCCACCAGCCCGAGCACACCTTCCGGACGCTCCAGCCGGTCCGGGACGGCGAGGAAGTCGACGTGCTCATCCCGCTGAGCCCCTCGGCCACCCTCTTCCACGCGGGCGACACCCTGCGACTCGTCGTGGCCGGCCGCTACCCACGCCCCCGCAACCCGTTCTTCGGCCACTTCCCCACCCACTACGCACCGAGCGCCTCAGGAAAGGCCACCATCATCTGGTCCCCCGGCCACCCGTCCACTCTTGAGATCCCCGTCATCCCGAAGAGCTGACCCGGGTGCGGCCCGGCGGGGGCCGGGCCGCGCCCGCCGCGGGTCAGGGCAGCGTCCACCGCTGGGCGGCGGTGCTGTTGCAGTCGTAGATCTGCAACTGGGTACCGGCGGTGGTCGAGGAGTTCGGGTCGTCGAGGCAGCGGCCGGACTGCGGGTTGACCAACGAGGACCCGCTGCCGGTCTGCCACTGCTGGGCCCCGGTGCCGTTGCACGGATACCAGTCGACGAGGGTGCCGTTGCCCGTGCCGCCGCCGGTGACGTCCATGCATCCGCCGAGCGCCTGGATGGTGCCGTCGGACTCGACCGTCCACTGCTGCGCGTTCGTGCCGTTGCAGCCGTAGAGCTGTATGGGGTTGCCGCCGGTGGTGCCGCTGCTCCGGTCGTCCACGCACAGGCTGGAGGAGACGCCGGAGACCACCGGCCCGGAGCCCGCGCCGCTGGTGAACCCGACCGCGAAGACGTGCATGCCGCCTGCGCCCACGTCGGACGGCAGCCGTACCGCGCTGACCGTCTTGCCCGCGGTGAGCTTCGCGGGAGCGGTGGCGAAGACGTACGTCTTGGTCTGGTCCGAGGAGGCCCCGGCGTGGTTGCGGTAGGCGGTGGTGACCGCGACGGTGTTGCCGGCCGCGGCGCTGGAGCCGCCGCCGTTCAGCGTCCAGTCCGACAGCGTCACGGGGACGGACTGGGTGCTGCCGTCGGTGTAGTCCACGGTGGCGGTGCCGGAGGACGGGCCGTTGGCGGCCGAGCCCAGGAAGGTGATGGAGCCGGTGCCGGAGGCGGTCACCGTCTGGCCGTTGGCCAGGTAGTTGTTCGGCGCGCCGGACCCGGGGGCGGGCCAGTGGAAGGTCGCCCCGGCCGCGGTGACGGCGGCTCCGGGGGTGACGCCCGCCGCGGACAGCGCCTGCGCCGAGTAGCTGTAGCCCCCACCGTCGAAGTTCGCGGCGGCCGGTGCGGAGTCGTCGGACGTGCCCGCGTCGGTGTAGCCGGGCGAGCCGGGGTAGGAGGGCGGCGCGGCGGAGGCGGCGGAGGCCCAGGAGGTGTTCGCCGAGGTGCCGAGGGTGTAGGTGAGGGTGCCGCCGGAGGTGATGGCCGCGGTGGGCGCGTAGGCGTTGTTCCAGGCGGCGCCGTTCCAGGTGGCGGACTGCACGTACGGCGCGTTGTCGGCCGCTCCTGTGCCGTTGACCGTGAGCGTGTTGCCGGACGGCAGGGTGATCCGGGCCTGGGTGAACATCGGGCTGCCCAGTGCCAGGTCCGCGGTGCCCGGGGTCTCGGGATACATGCCCAGCGCGGACCACACGTACCACGAACTCATCTCGCCGAGGTCGTCGTTGCCGGCCAGGCCGCCGGGCGCGTCGGTCCAGATCTGGTCCTGGACCTGGCGGACCACCTTCTGGGTCTCGTAGGGGTGGCCGACGTAGTCGTATTCCCAGGGGATGTTCAGGCTCGGCTCGTTGCCCAGGTCGGTGTAACCGTTGGCTCCGGTGAGGGAGGACAGGTCGGTGTCGAGGAAGGCGGCGAGCTTGGCGTCGCCGCCCATCGCGGTGGACAGGCCGTGCAGGTTGAACGGGACCATCGGCGTGTACTGCCAGGAGTCGCCCTCGACGAAGTTCGTGCCGGAGGTCGCCGAGAAGCCGGACGTCCAGGCGCCGTTGGCGTCCCGGGGCTGGATGAAGCCGCTGCCGGAGTCGTACAGGTTGTGCCAGTCCTGGGCACGGTTGACGAACGTGGTCTGGTCCGGGCTGTCGCCGAGCGCGCCGGCCAGTGCGGAGACCGCGAAGTCGGCCGAGTCGTACTCCAGGGTGGTGGAGGCGGGGCCGTAGAAGTTGCAGCAGCCGTAACTGCCGTTGCTCGGCAGGTAGCCGAGTTGTTCGAGGTAGTTCAGGCCGGGCCGGTTGTTGTTGGTCGCGGTGGCCTCGGCGACCATGTCCTTCAGGGCGGTGGCGGTGTCGAAGTCCGTCGCGCCGAAGGCGTGGTAGTCGGCGATGATCTGGTCGGCCGGATCACCGACCATGACGTAGGACTCGCCGTTGTCCTCCGACCACTTGGGGAACTGGCCGGTCTGGCTGTAGTCGTCCACCATCGACTGCGCGGTGTCGGAGGCGGCCTGCGGGTCGACCAGCGCCTCCAACTGCGCCTGGGAACGGTAGATGTCCCAGCCTGAGTAGTTGGCGTAGGCGGCGCTGTGGCCCTGGTCGACGGTGTGGGTCTTGCCGTCGAAGCCGTAGTACTGGCCGTTGGTGTCGCTGATGACGTTGGGGTGCAGCAGCGCGTGGTAGAGCGCGGTGTAGAAGACGGTCTGCTGCGCGGCGGTGCCGCCCGCCACGTCGACCCGGCCCAGCAGCGAGTTCCAGCTGCCGGTCGCGGCGGACTGGGTGCCGGCGAAGTCCCAACCGGGGTTCTCCGCCGAGCGGTTGGTCACCGCGTCGGCGGCCGAGACGTAGGAGACGCCGACCTTGGCCTGGATGACCGGGGTGCTGGTGGCGTTGAAGGTGACGTAACCGTCGGAGGCGGCCGCCTTCGGTGTGGCGTTCGCCCGTGCGCGGTGCGCGGTGCCGTGCAGGGTGGGCTTGTTGGGCTTCTCTCCGGCGCTGTGCGACGGCTGGTAGGCCGGGGGCGCCTTGGGCGCGCTGGTCGCCGCGGCGGTGCCGTTGGTGGTGAACGGGTGGTCGAAGACCATGTCGAAGTAGACGGTGTAGCTGTTGCCTGCGCCGCAGAACTTGCCGCTGGTGACCTGTCCGCTGACTTCGGTGCTGCTGACGACGTTGAACTGCGTGTTGCTGTCGCCGTTCTGACTGCCATTCAGCTTGAAGACCAGGTTCGCCTGCGAGGTGGAGGGGAAGGTGAAGCGGGCCATGCCACTGCGGGTGGTGGCGGTCAGCTCGGTCTTGACACCGTTGTTCAGCGTCACCGCGTACGAGCCGGGGGACGCCGACTCGTTGCTGTGCGAGAAGGCGTCGGTGGCCCCGGTGTTCACCGAGCCGACGGTCGGCAGGACCGGCACGTCACCGGCCGCGCCGCAGCCGGGCCCCGCGATGTGGGTGAGGCTGAAGCCGGTGATGGCCGAGTCGTTGTACTCGTAGCCTCCGCCGTCCGGCCGCGAGGGGGTGTCGGGGCTCCACTGCACCATGCCGAACGGCACGTCGGCCCCGGGGAAGTCGTCGGCGGAGTTGGAGGTGCCGATGAACGGGTTGACCAGTGACGCCGGGTCGGACACCAGCGCGGAGGCACCGGCGAACGCGGGCGCCGCGGCCCCGGCCGCGATCAGTGCGCCGGCCGCCAGCAGCGGTAGCGCGTATCTGTGCCGTCTTCTCGATCGTCCCATCATGGACTCTTCCCTTCGCCGGCCAGGAGGATCGGTTCTCAGGGGTGGTGAGATGCCGTGCGGGCAGCGGGCAACGGCCCGGTGGAACAGGGCGGACCGCGTGGACAACGTTGTCTCGCACGAGGGTCCGACACCGTTGTCAGACACCGGGTTCCCGGGAACTGTCGACCCGTCAGGCCGCCGTGTCAAGACAACGCGAGCACCGGACACCGATCGGCGGCACGTCTTCACACGGCGTGCGGCACCGGGGCGGCGGCGGAGAGGACATGGCCGACGGCGACGCCGAGAGACGTCCCGCTCCCTCCGCATCGCGCATCACGCTGCTGAAGGGCGTGCCCGGCGTCGCGGGACGCGGCTGATCCGCCGCGACCGGGACCGGGACCGGTGACACCCGCACCCCGTTCAGCGCCGGGCCATCCCGCGACTGCCGGGCTGGGCCTACTTGCTGACGATGCTCCACGTACCGTCGCTGTCCTCGGCGCCGCCGCCGAGGGCGGTCCACTCGGCGTCGTCGAGGCCGAGGGCCGCGCGGAGGTAGGCGGAGATCGCGTCGGCGAGGAGGACGACGCGGGCGGAGTCCTCGTCGGTGGTCTCGGCGACCCTTTCGCCGGCGATGCCGCCCATGGTGTGCTCGGCATCGGCGATGGTGAGCAGGCTCTTGGGGGCCGGGCTGAGGTGGTAGGCGTCGGTGAACCACTCCGGCCCCCGGGTGGAGAGCTGCGACTGGTCCTTGCCGCCCGCGACGACCAGGGCCGGGGTGGCCATGGTGGAGAAGTCCGGCTTCATGAACGGGAGGTTCTCGGCGGCGAACGGGGTGAGGGTGTCGCCGGTCCCGGTCGCGGCGATCAGCGCGCCGGCCGACACCGCGGAGTGGGAGAAGTCCTCACCGGGAACGCCGTCGGCGTCGAGCACACGGGCACCGAGGACGGCGCCCGCGGTCTGGGCGCCCCAGGAGTGGCCGACCACGGCGACGCGCTCACGGTCGACGCGGGCCTGCATGCCGGCCTGGGCCAGGATGTCGCCGAGGTTGTCGATGATCGCGTGGAGATCGGCTATCCGCACGCGCCAGATGGTGGCGAAGCGCGGGTCGTCCCAGCCGATGGCGTTGCGGCGGGAGTCCAGATGGGTGGGCTGCACCACGACGAATCCGGCGGCGGCCCACCGGTCGACAAGGGGCTCGTATCCGTCCAGGGACCACGCGTTGCCGTGGGAGAAGACGATCACGGGCAGGTTATGGCCCGACCGGGGAGCGGTGACCTTCACCTGCAGGTCGATGCCGCGGTCAGGTGCGGGAACAGAGAGGGGCTTGACCGAGAGGATCTGGTGGCCGAGGGGGCGGGAAGACATGGCAGACCTGTGCTTTCTCTGCGGAGCGACTCTGCCGTAATCTGGCGGAGCGTTGTTCCGCCAACTTAGCGGAACATCGTTCCGCGAGTAAAGGGAGGCATCCGTGCCGGAGTCGGTCGGGGTACGCCAGGTACAGGCTCAGCGCACCCGCAGCGGCGTACTGCGGGCTGCCGCGGCGGTCTTCGTCGAGCAGGGCGTCCAGGCGCCCGTCCGGGACATCGCCGACCGTGCCGGGGTCGGTGTCGGCACGGTCTACCGGAACTTCCCGACCCGTGCGGACCTCGTCACCGCCGTCTACCGGCACCAGATCGACGCCTGCGCCGCCCTCGCGCCCCGGCTCCTCCAGGAGTCCGCCTCGCCGTTCACCGCGCTGGCCCTGTGGACGGACGCGTTCGTGGACTTCCTGGTGACCAAGCACGGCCTGGGCGCGGCGCTGGGGTCCGGCGATCCGGGGCTGGAGAACCTCCACGCCCTCATGCTCGACACACTGGTCCCGGCCTGCGCGACGCTGCTGGACGCCTGCGCCGCCGACGACGGCCTTCGCCCCGGTGTCACCGCCTACACGCTCATGCGCGCCATCGGAAACCTCTGCATCACCGGCCCCGACTACGACCAGGCCGACGCCAAGCGCATGGTCGCTCTCCTGCTCACCGGATGCCGCAGCACGGCCTGACAAGCGGCACGGCCTGACGACAGGCCCGGCGTCCGTGCCGCACCCGCGGTCTCGGTCGACGCCGGGTCTCGTTCAGCCGGGCACGGTGGTGTGGAAGGCGTGCAGATAGGCGTTGACCGTGGTGACGCCACCGAGGCGCAGGCCGGCTTCGGTGATGAGTGCCGTGAGGCTGTCCCGGGAGTGCTTGGCGCCGCCGACGTTGAGAAGCAGGAGCAGGTCCATGGCGCTGGTGAACCGCATGGACGGCGTGCCGTCCACGAGGTTCTCCACGATCACGACCGAGGCACCCGGTCTTGCCGCCTTCATGATGTTGCGCAGCGTGCGGCGGGTACTGTTCTCATCCCATTCCAGGACGTTCTTGATGACGTACAGGTCGCCGCTCACCGGCACGGTCCGGCGGCAGTCGCCGGGGAGCAGACGCGTGCGTGAGGCGAGTGGTCCGCCGTCGCGCAGCCGGGTGTCGGCGCCCGCCACCACTTGCGGCAGGTCGAGCAGCGTGCCGCGCAGCGTCGGCTGCTTCTCCAGGAGCGCGGCCAGTACGTGTCCCTGGCCGCCGCCGATGTCCACGACCTCGGTCACGCCGGTGAGGTCGAGCACCTGCGCAAGGTCCGCGGCGGCCTGACGGCTGGAGCCCGTCATGGCTCGGTCGAACACCCTGGCGCTGTCGGGCGCGTCCTCCTGGAGGTAAGGGAAGAACTCCTTGCCGAACACCTCGGGGAAGACGCTCCCGCCGGTGCGGACCGCTTCGTCGAGTCGTGGCCACAGCTGCCAGGTCCACGGCTCGGTACACCACAGGGCGATGTGGTGAAGGCTGTCCGGTGCGTCCGCGCGCAGCATCCGCGACATCGACGTGTGGGCGAACGTCCCGTCAGGCTGCTGCTCGAAGACACCGTACGACGACAGCGCGCGCAACAGCCGGGCGAGCGCGCCGGGGTGGGCGTCCACCCGCTCGGCGAGCACGCTGGCGGAGAGCGAGGAGCCGTCGTCGAGCGCGTCGGCCAGACCGAGCCGGGCGGCGGCCCGCACCGCGCCCGCGCAGGCGCAGCCGAAGACCAGCTCCCGCAGCCGCATCGACCCTTGCCCGTCATGGGAACCGGTGCCGGTGCCGGTCACATCGAGCACCAGTGGCGGGCTGACGGGGATGCCACGTGGCAGAGGTCACCGGTGACAAGGCGTGCGGCTGCGAAGCCGCGGCGTTCGGTCATGACGGTTCCCTCGCCTTTCCGCGTTCCGTGCGGCCCGCGCCAGAGCCACTCGCAAGCGAAGCTATGGGAGGTTCCCACGCCCCGCACGCGCAAGGAGCGTCGGATCGGCCGGATGGTCCAACGGCCCCGGTGTGTCGTTTGCCGGGACTGGACGTCGGACCGCGCCACCACGTACGGCTCGCGCGGGGCGATGAGGCGCTCACCTCCACCCCGGTCGGTCACCGGCCGCGCGGGACACGTTTTCGGGCGCCGACGCTGATGGAGCCGGCCAGGGAACGGGTCCGCGAAGACGCGAGCAGGAATTCATCGCCAAGAGCTCGCAATTGGCGCACCGTTCTAAAGTGGCACAATGCTCCAAGTTAGTTTGGCGCTCCAACTTGGCACAGCGCTCCAACCGTGTCATATTCGGGACATGCCTACACGAGCACGCCGCACTCAGCGGCGTAACCAGGTGCTCTCCCGGGAGCGGATCCTCGACACCGCGATCGGCCTTCTCGACAGCGGCGGTGAAGGTGCCCTGACCGTCCGGGCGATGACCGACCGCCTGGCCACCGGGTCTGGGGCGATCTACTACCACGTCGGCAACCGGGACGAGCTGCTGGACGCGGCGACGGAATCCGTGATCACCGCGGCCCTGTCGACCAGGTCCGCCGGAGCGCGGGCGACGCCCGAGGACGAGATCCGCGCCGTCGCCCTGGCCTTGTTCGACGCCATCGCCGAACACCACTGGCTCGCCACCCGGCTGACCCTCCAGATCATCCGCAACCCCGTCGGCCCGGTCACGGTGGGCATCTTCGAAAGGCTCGGCCGGCAGGTGGGCGCCCTGGGCGTCCCGCGACCCCGCTGGTTCGACGCCGCCTCCACGCTCGTGCACTACATCCTCGGCGCGATCAGCCAGAACGCCCGCGTCGAAGGCGACACCTCCGGCATCGACCCCGATGCGGACCGCGAGGAGTTCTTCGACCAGACCTCGCGAGCGTGGCGGGACCTCGACGCCGAGTCCTACCCGTTCATGCACGCCATCGTCGGCCAGATAAGGGAGCACGACGACCGCGAGCAGTTCCTCACCGGCATCGCCGTCGTCCTCGACGGCCTCGCCCGTCTGCGCTGACCTGTCCCACCGGGCCGGGCAGCGCCGGGCAGCCCGACCGACCTTCCTCGAAGGGAAAACTCCTATGCACGACGTGGTGATCGCGGGCGGCGGCCCGGTCGGCCTGTTCCTGGCCGGCGAACTGGCCCGATCCGGCTGCTCGGTCCTCGTCCTCGAACGGGACCAGGAACTCAGCTCCCCGCTGAAGGCACTCCCGCTCGGCATGCGCGGCCTGAACGCCGGCTCGGCCGAAACCCTCTACCGCCGCGGCTTGCTCGACGCGATGATGGACGCCTCCGGCGCCGACGCGAAGGAGGTCGGCGCCGATCCCGAAACGATCGAGGCGCCCGCGCCACGCAGCGTGTCCCATTTCGCGGGCATGGGCCTGGACGCGAGCGGCATCGACGCGTCCGCGCTGCCGTTCCGCCTGCCCAGCCCGGCGATGGAAGGGTTCATGACGAGCCTCGAAGCCGTCGCGACCGTGCTGGCCGAGCGCGCCGCGTCCCTCGGCGTGGAGATCGTCCGGGGGGCTCCGGTCACCGCCGTGACCCAGGACGACGACGGCGTCACCGCCACCGCAGGCGGACGGCAGTACCGGGGCCGTTGGCTGGTGGGCTGCGACGGCGGGCGCAGCGCGGTGCGCGAGCGGGTCGGCTTCGACTTCACCGGCACCGACCCGCTGTTCACCGGCTACGTCGCCAAGGTCACCTTCGCCGACCCCGAGCAGTTGCCGCTCGGCTTCAACCTGACGCCGACCGGCATGTATCTGCGCACCCCCTTCGAGGGACACCTGGGCATGAACGACTTCGACGGCGGCACCTTCGACCGTTCCCGGCCGCTGACCCGCGAGCACCTCCAGGCGGTCCTGCGCCGCGTCTCCGGCACCGACGTGACGCTGACCGGCGTCGAGCTTGCCTCCAGCTTCACCGACCGTGCCATGCAGGTCACCAGCTACCGCAACGGCCGCGTCCTGCTCGCCGGTGACGCCGCGCACATCCACTCACCGCTCGGCGGCCAGGGCCTCAACCTCGGCATCGGCGACGCCGTCAACCTCGGCTGGAAGCTCGCCGACACCCTCCACGGCACCGCCCCCGAGGGCCTGCTCGACACCTACACCGACGAGCGCCACCCCGTCGGCGCCGCCATCCTCGACTGGTCCCGCGCCCAGGTCGCCACCATGAAGCCGGGCCCCAACGCCCCCGCCCTGCGCAAGCTGGCCCTCGACCTGATGAGCACCCCCGACGGGGTGACGCACGTCTACCGGCAGACCTCGGGACTGTTCCACCGCTACGACCTGGGCAGCGAGCAGCCACTCGTCGGCCGCAGCGCCCCCGACTTCCGCTTCACCGAAGGCACCCGCCTCGGCGAATTGCTGCGCGAGGGCCGGGGCGTGCTCCTGGACTTCAGCCGCGACCGTGCGCTGCAGACCGTGGCCAAGGACTGGGCGGGCCGGATCCACTACGCGGCCGGACCGGTGCGCGACGACCTCGGATTCACCGCCCTGCTCATCCGCCCGGACGGCATCGTGGCGTGGGCCGACGATCACGCCGATGCCGAAGCGTTCCAGCAGGCCGCGACCCGCTGGCTCGGCCGCCCGCGGAACTAGACCGCCCCGCAGACCGGCAGCGGGTGGGGCCGGGACTCCACCCCTTCGACCGCGCCGCGTTCGGGCCGGACCAGCCGTCCCGGCCCGGCCCGGACCGCACAGCGTCGACGACAGCCCGCTCCTTTGCCGGCCGACCGGCCTGCGCCCCAACTGCCCGTCAGTCAGGGCACGTTCGCCCGCAGTGCACGACCACCCTTGAGGATCCATGAGTACTCACCACCCCGTCGCGATCATCCCCACCATCACCGTCAGAGCCGACACCCGCACAACAGCCGCCGGCCAGCCGTGAGGTCCAGCGCCGACATGACGAAGATCGCGGACAAGGGCAGCAGCAGCATCAGTGAGCAGGACAGAACGAGGCCGGTACACCTTGTCGCGCTGTCCTGAACCATGCTGCTCCCACGGACGGCCACCGCCCCGGAGCAGTGGCCTCGCCGCCGCGCCTCGGGCGGCACTCTGCCGGGCCGAGAGGAACCGCGACGAGACGCGGGCCAGCGGTCTTACGGAGCGGGCTGGGGCTGGGTGACGCAGTGGATGCCACCGCCCTGGTTGCCGATGTTGTCGATATTGAGCTGGACGACGGTGCGGCCCGGGAAGAGGCGCCGCAGGACGGCCTTGGCGTTGGCGTCGGCGGAGCTGTCGCCGAACTGGGCGGAGATGACGGCGCCGTTGCAGACGTAGTAGTTGGCGTAGGAGTCGACGAAGTCGACGCTGGTCTGGCGGATCTTGTTGTAGTCGGGTGACTGGAGCTTGGTGACGGCGATCGCGTCGCCCTGGGCGTCGGTCGAGGTGGAGAGCGTCTGGTACTGCTGTTGCTCGTCCTTGGACCAGATGTCGGAGGGATCGGCGGGGTTGGGGGTCTGGACGAGCCCGCCGCCGGGGGCGAGGAAGCGGGACGTGGCGTCGACGTGGTCGTCGGTGATGTCCTGGCCGCTGATACCGGTGAACCAGATGACTTTCGAGGCGCCGTAGGCGGCGCACATGGCCTGTTCGATCTGGGCCTGGGTCATTCCGGGGTTGCGATCGGAGTTGATGATGCTGCTGCGGGTGGCCATCACGGTGCCCGCGCCGTCGGTCTCGATGGCGCCGCCCTCGCTCACCAGTCCCGCAGCGGTGAAGTCGACGCCGAGAAAGTCGGCTACCCGCTCGGCGACCAGCGCGTCGTTGGCGTGCTTCTGCTTGCCGCCCCAGCCGTTGAAGTTCAGGCCGACGGCGTCGATGCCGCCTGCGCCATCGGTACGGAAGACCGGGCCGGAGTCGCGCATCCAGCAGTCGTCGACGGGGATCGACCCGATCACGGTGACGTTCGGGTTGGTACAGGCGTTCTCCGCGGCCGAGACGCTCGCGGAGTTGGCGAGAAGGTACACCGGCTCGTACTGCGCGATGGTGTCGGCGATCAAGGCGATGTTGGCCTGCATGCCGGAGAGCTTGCGCCCGTAGATGGCGGTGCTGTCGGGCCAGGCCATCCAGGTGCGGGTGTGAGTGACGCTGTCCAGCGGAACGGCCAACGCGCCTGCCGATGCCGCCCGGACGGCGGGCGGGACGCGCGTGGCCGCCCCGCGCCGGGTCGCTGCCCGGGCGGTTCCGGCGCCCAGGCCGCTCAGCGCCCAGGCGGTGCCGGCGGCGGTGAGACCGGCGGTGGCCAGGAAGCTCCGCCTGTTGAGGGGAGCTGGGGAGGTGCCGAGCTGACTGTGCGGTGATGCGGCTCTGCCGTGCTGGTCCATGAAAGGCCTCCCGGTTGCCGTGCGCGCGGGGTCCGCGGCTGCCCGAGAACGTATAACTGACCATGCGCTCGGTCAATACTCGTGGCAGAGTGGAGCCGCAGTCCTTTCCGGCGGCCGTGGTGAGGTTGTGGCCGGGTCGTGGGCCCGGTGGCGTGGTTAAGGTGGGCGGATGGCGACAGGGGTGGCGGACGGGGGCTCTTCGGCGGAGCGAGCGGGAGCAGTGCGGGGCGTGGTGGGAACGGCCCGCAAGCCGCGCGTGTCGGCGAAGGGCGAGCAGACGCGGGCTCGGCTGCTCACGGCTGCGCGCAGCCTGCTGGCGGGGAACGGTGACGCGCCCTTCACCACGCGGAATGTCGCGGCGCTGAGCGGTGTGACGCACGGGATGTGCCATTACCACTTCAAGGACCGCACGGATCTGATCGTGGCGGTGATCGAGGACATCCGTCCGGAGTGGGTGACGCCGCTGGAGGCGGCCGTCCGGGAACCGGGCTCATTCGCCGAGCGCGTCGAGCGGGTGGTCGCGCTGCTGACGCAACCGGAGACCTCGGACATGTCGCGGTTGCACTCCACACTGCACTGGTTCTCCGTGAACGACGAGCGTGTGCGGTCCGCGTTGGCGGCGGAGTACGCGCGCTGGCGCGCCTGCTTCGTCGAGTTGTTCCAGGTGCTCGCCGACGAACGTGGAGGCGGGGTCGACGCGGTCGCGCTGGGTGAGGCGCTGGCGGCCGGTGCGGACGGGTTGGCCGCCATCCAGTCGCTGGGTTCGGACGTGGACGCCGTCACCGTGGTGCGCGCGCTGGTCCACGGCCTCACGGCCGGAGTCGACCGCCCAGGAGCGTGACGCTCGCCTTCCGGCACGCGGGCAGATCAGCGCGCACGAAGTGGCAGCCGTCCAGCCGAGCGCCAGAGACAGGGCGACGGCCGACCGACCGCTGCTCAGTCGCCGGCTGTCGGCCATCCCGGTGAGGCCCGGGGCGAGGCGAGGATGTCGGCCCACGAGTTGCGGCATCGCCGCCTCGGTCGGTGCGCCTGGCCTTCCCGCCGCGCACTACAGGGCGCGCCGCGCCGCGGCGATGTGTTTGGGGTTCCAGCCCGGGCGGGGGACGGAATCCAGCAGCAGTCGGGTGTAGGCGTGCCGCGGGTCGGCCAGGACGTCGGCGGTCGGGCCTGCCTCGACGACGCGGCCGTGTCGCATCACCACGACGTCGTCGGTGACGCAGCGCACCACGCCGAGGTCGTGGGTGATGAACAGGTAGCCGATCCCGGTGTCGCGACGGATGTCGGCCAGCAGGTTGAGGATCTGCGCCTGCACCGACACGTCGAGTGCGGCCACCGCCTCGTCCAGGACCAGAACAGCCGGTTTCACCGCGAGCGCGCGTGCGATCGCGACGCGCTGGCGCTGGCCGCCGGACAGCTGTCGCGGCAGCGCCGCGGCCTCCCGGGAGCCGAGGCCGACCTGGTCGAGCAACTCGCCGACGCGGCGCGCGTGGTCGACCCTGGTCTCGGGGAAATGGAGCCGCAGGGCCTCACGCAGCACGTTGCCGACACTCACCCGCGGGTCGAGTGAGAGGAACGGATCCTGAAAGACCATCTGCACCTCACGGGCCCGCTCCAGCCGCTGGGTGCGGCCTCGCCCGGGCTGCCCGGACCGGTCCCGGCCGCAGACCATGACGCGGCCCGCGTCGGCGCGTTCCAGTCCGACGACGATCCGCGCGGTAGTGGTCTTGCCGGAGCCGGACTCTCCGACGATGCCCAGCGAACCGCCCCGCGCGAGGCTGAACGAGACGTCGTGGACCGCCTGGACGCTGCCGAAGGCCCGGTGCAGGCCGGTCACTTCGAGCACGGTCCCGCCGCCTGCGGGCTCGGGGCCCGCTCCGGTGGTGTCAGTCATGGAGGGCGCTTTCTGCGAGCTGGTCGGCGAGTTCGTCGCTGTGGTGGCAGGCGACGAGCCGGGTCGGTTCGCTGCGCACCGGAACGTGCGGTGGCAGTTCCTCGGTGCACACCGGCGTGGTGAAGGCGCAGCGGGCGGCGAACGGGCAGCCCGTCAACTCCTCGCGCAGGCTGGGCGGCTGCCCCTTGATGGCGGCGAGCCGGCCCTGCGGGGTGGCCAGGCGCGGTGTGGAGCGCAGCAACGCGGCGGTGTAGGGGTGGCGGGGACGCTCGAACATCGCCTGGGCGGGGCCGGTCTCGGCGATCCGCCCGGCGTACATGACGTAGACACGGTCGCTGATGGCCGCGGCGAGACCCAGGTCGTGGGTGACGAAGAGCAGTCCGGTGCCGAAGCGTTCGCGCAGGTCGTCCAGGAGTCCGACGACCTCTGCCTGGGTGGTCACGTCGAGGGCGGTGGTGGGCTCGTCGGCGAGGATCAGGGCCGGGTCACCCATCAAGGCGGACGCGATCATGACTCGTTGCAGCATGCCGCCGGACAGCTGGCCGGGGTACTGACCGAGCACGCGTTCGCCGAGCCCGACGGCGTCGAGCATCCGCGCGGCGCGCTCGGCCGCCGTATCGTCCGAGAGGTCGGCGTTCAGGCGCAGGCTCTCGGTGAGGAAGTCCCCTACGCGGCGCAGCGGGTTGATGGCGGCGCGGGGGTCCTGGAAGATCATGGCCGCGGTATGGGTACGCAGGTGTCGCAACCGCTTGGCGTTCATGGCCAGCACGTCCTCACCCTGGACGGCGATGACGCCCTCGGTCGTGGCGCCCGGTGGCAACAGCCGCAGCACGCTGCGCGAGGTGAGGCTCTTTCCGGAGCCGGACTCGCCCACCAGCGCGACGGTCTCGCGCTCGGCGACGGTCAGATCGATCCCGGCCAGGACGGGTCGTGCGGCTCCGGGCAGATGGAGCCTCAGCCCGCGCATGTCGAGGGTGGTCTCGGCGGGGGTGGTCATCGGTCTCTCCTTGCGACCCGGTCGGCCCAGCGTTCGCCGACGACGTTGAAGGCGACGACGGTCAGCACGATCGCGGCGCAGGGCAGGATCGCGCAGAGCGGGTAGCCGGCCTGGATCGCGCTCTCGCCGTCGAAGACCATGCGGCCCCAGTCGGGCGTGAGGGCGGGGACGCCGAGGCCGAGGAAGGACAGACCGGCCAGATCGATGAGGGCGTAGCCGAAGTTGACGGTGGACTGGGCCAGCACCACCGGGGCGATGTTGGGCAGCACATGGCGCAGGCAGATCTGCAGCCCGGAGTGGCCCTGCACCTGGTAGGCCTCGACGAAGGGGCGTTCGCGTTCGGCGAGGACGAGGGAGCGGGTGAGGCGGCTGACGTACGGGAGGTAGGCCATGCCGAGCGCGATGACCGGTGCGATCAGCCCTTCCCCGTAGATCGAGACGATGAGGATCGCAAGAAGCAGTCCCGGGAAGGCGAAGACGAGTTCGGTGGTGCGGGAGAGCAGCGAGTCGAGCCACCCGCCGCGCCAGCCGGCCGCGGTCCCGACGATGACTCCGGCGACGGTGGAGAACAGCACGACACCCAGCGGGCCGAGCAGGGAAGTGCGGGCCCCGGTGATCAGCCGGGACGCGGTGTCGCGTCCGGAACCGTCGACGCCCAGAGGGTGGGCCGCGGACGGTCCCGCGAGTGCGTTGCCGAGGTCCACGGCGTTGGGATCGTGCGGGGAGAGCCACGGGGCGAGCAGCGCGAGGAGGACGACGACGGCGAGGAAGCCCAGGCAGAGCAGGTAGAGCCAGGAGCCCCGGGTCCTGATTCGGGCCAGCCCCGGTCGGCGGACGAGTGCGATGGTCATACGGCCCCTCCTCTCGTGCCGAGGGTGACCCTGGGGTCGACGAGTGGGAGCAGCAGGTCGACGAGGAAGTTCACGATCATGAAGATCGCGACGATGATCAGGGAGATCGCCTGGACCACGGGGAAGTCCTTCGTGGTCGTGGAGAGGTCGAGAAGTTGCCCGACGCCGTTGACGCTGAAGGCCGTCTCGACCAGGACGGTGCAGATCAGCAGGGTGGAGACGATCAGGCCGCCCATGGTGAGCACGGTGCCCAGTGTGTTGCGGAAGACGTGACGGCGGATCACTGCCCGCTCCGGGACGCCGCGGCTGCGGGCCACGGTGACGTGCTCGTGACCCATGACCTCCAGCATGGCGCTGCGGGTGACTCGGGCGAGCATGCCGATCAGGTAGTGAGCGAGGGCGAGGGCCGGGAGCGTGAGGTGCCAGAGCATCGACGCCGGACCGCTGCCGGTGCCGCTGCTGGGGAACCAGCCGAGCTTGACGGAGAACAGTCCCTGGAGCAGGACGGCCGCCACGAACGAGGGGGTGCCGACGGCGAACGTGGTGGCGACGAGGATCGTGGAGTCCGTGGCGCCGCCGCGCACGGCCCCGGTCCAGCCGAGCGCGAGGCCGATGACGACGACCAGCGCCAGGGCCATGGCCACCAGCAGCAACGTGCTGGGCAGCCGGGAGGCGAGCAGCGTGGACACCGGGGTCCGGTATTCGATGGACCGCCCGAAGTCGCCGCGCAGAACCTGGCCGAGCCACCGCAGATACTGCTGCCAGAACGGATCGTTCAGGTGGTACTGGGCGTTGATGGCCCTGAACGCCTCGGGGGAGGCGGAGCGGCCCGAGAGCAGAAAGCTCGCGGGGTTGCCCGGGGCCAGGTACATGGCGCCGAAGATCAGGAACGATGCGGCGAGCAGCGTCGCGGCCATCTCCGCGAGCCGGCGCAGGGCGAAGCGCAGGAAGGTCATCCCGCGGCCCCGACGTCGGCGGCCCACGGGTAGTACAGGTAGGAGATGGTGGTGGGCGCACCGGTGATCCGCTTGTTCATGAACAGCGCGGTGGGCCAGTCGGCCACCGGGATCCACAGGTTCTGCTTCACCGCCATCTGCTGCAACTTCGCCTCGGTCGCCAGGCGCTTGGCGGGGTCGTCGGTGCCGACGGCCTGCTGGACGAGCTTGTCGTAGGCGTGGTCGCTGTAGCCGGCGTAGTTCTGGTAGTTGCCGGTCTCGAAGTTGGCGAGGAGGTCCATCGGGTCGGTGATGGACAGGTAGTAGGTCTCGGGGAACATGTCGATGCCCTGGCGCGCCGTGGGATCGGTGAACAGCGCAGAGAAGGCGTCGGGGGCGATGGTCTTCACGTGGACGTTCAGGCCGATCTCGGTGCCGGCCGCCTGCACGGCGGTGGCGAGCAGGGAGACGTCCTGCCCGATCGCGCTTGTGGCCACGGTGACGGTCTTGCCCGTCGCACCGGCCTCCTTGATCAGCTCCTTCGCCTTGGCCAGGTCAGGCGTGGCGGACGGCAGGTCGAAGGCCGTCTTCAGCGTCTGCGGGCCGGCCGCCGTCCAGGCGGCCTTGTCGGTCAGTGCGTTGGTGACCTGACCGTTGCCGGCCAGTCCCTGCTTGACGAAGCCCGAGCGGTCGAGAGCCAGCGACAGCGCCTGCCGCACCCGGGGATCGCCGAGCACGCCCTTCATGTTGGTGATGTTGACGTTGACGGTGCTCAGGCTCTCGCCGAAGGAGAGGGTGCCGACTCCGCTGTCGCGAAGCCGCTGGTAGCTCTCGGTGGGGATCAGATAGCCACCGTCGACGGCGCCGGTGAGCATCGCGTTGGTACGCGCGGAGGGGTCGGTCAGGAATTCGAAGGTCACCTTGCCGGCCTTGGCCGGAGTGCCCCAGTAGTCGGCGAACCGGTCGAGCTCGATCGACTGTCCCTTCTTCCAGGTCCCGAGCTTGAACGGTCCGGTGCAGTCGAGGGTGCTGGTTCCCCAGTTCGCTCCGGCGGCCTTGACGCCCTTCTCACCGGCCACCACACCGGCGGTCGTGGCCATGTACTGAGGGAAGAGCGCGTCAGGCCTCTTCAGCTCGACCGTCACCTGGAGGGGGCCGGTCTTGGTGATCGAGGCGACGTTCTGGAAGACGCCCGCCCAGGCGCCGCCGACCTTCGGGTCCACCTGCCGGTCGAGGCTGTAGACGACGTCGTCGGCCGTCATCACCGAACCGTCATGGAAGTGCACGCCGGGGCGCAGGTCGTAGACCCACGTGGTCGGGTTCGGGTGCAGGGCCTGTTCAGCGAGACCGGGGACCTCCTTCAGCCGCGGGGTCCACTTCATCAGGCTCTCGCATACGTTGGACAGGATGGTGTTCGACGGGTAGTCGAAGGCCTTCGCGTAATCCAGGGTGAGCGGTTCGGCGTAGGAGGCCCAGGTGAACGAGGCGATGTCGCCCTTGGGGAGCGGTGTTCCGGTCGACAGCCTGAACGCGCCGGACTGCCCGGCGGCCCCGGTGCCGGGCGGCCCCGAGCAGGCGGCGACCAGGGCGAGCACGGCGACACCGGCCAGTACGGTCACCGTGCGGCGGTTGCTTCTGGGCTGATCCGGTCTGCCGGACCGGGACATGGGATGTGGCATCGAGTTCTCTCTTCCGTCTTCCAGCCCGTCGGGGGAGGCGGTGGGATTGACTTCAGCAGCCGGGACGGGCGGCACGTGCGGCCACCGCGCCGACCGGGAACAGGGCCAGTGCGGGCGGGACGGGTCAGGTGCGGGGCACCTGCTGGGTGATGCAGTGGATGCCGCCGCCGCCCCAGGCCACCGTGCGGGTGGGGACGCCGACGACCTTGCGGTCGGGGAAGGCGGAGGCGATGACCGACAGCGCCCCCTGGTCCGCCTCGGGCACGTCGGCGACCGGGACGACCACGCCGCCGTTGGCGATGTAGAAGTTCAGGTAGCCGACCTCGGTATGACGGCCGTCGACCTCGACGAAGGCGCTCTGCGGCAGGTCGACGATCTCCAGGCGGCGGCCCTTGGCGTCCACGGCGTTCTCCAGGACCGCGCGGTTGATCCGCATGCGCTCATGGTCGGGGTGATCCGGGTCGCTGGGCAGTTGGACGACCACCTTGCCAGGGGCGACGAACGCGCACACGCCATCCACGTGGCCGTCGGTCTCGGTGTCCTCCAGGCCTCCGTAAGGAAGCCAGATGATCGTGGTGACGCCTAGGCGGCTCTTGAGCTCGTCCTCGATCTGCTCGCGGTTCAGGCCGGGGTTGCGGTTGGGGTTGAGCAGGCACTGCTCGGTGGTGATCAGTGTGCCCTCGCCGTCCACCGTGATCGCGCCGCCCTCAAGGATCATCCCGGAGGGGACGCGTGGAACGCCGAGGCGCTCAAGGAGCAGCGCGGAGATCCTGTCGTCGGCATCCCATGGACGGTGCTTGCCGCCCCAGGCGTTGAAGCGGAAGTCGACTCCGGCGCGCTCGCCGTTCTCGTCGAGGACGAAGATGGGGCCGGAGTCGCGGAGCCAGGAGTCGTCGACAGGCATCTCGACGATCTCGACCGATGGGCCGCACAGTTCGCGAGCCTGCTCGCCCTGGCCAGGCAGAGCGACCATGGTGACCGGCTCGAACTCGGCGATCGCGCGGGCGACCTCGGCGTATTCGTGCCGGACATCGTCCAGCACCCGCTCCCAGAGGTCGGGGCGGGTCGGCCAGGCCATCAGGCAGCGCTCGTGCTCGGTCCACTCGGCCGGCATGCGGAAGGGCACAACGATCTCCTCTGGGTGCGGGCATCGGGCTTGTCGACAGGGGCGGCGCGGCGGGCCGTTCGCGACCGGCGAGCGCCGTATGAAGCCGCCTCGGCGGGAGCGGGAGGGCGGTGCCCCGAATCATCCACCGAACTGAAACTTCAGTCAATACGCTCAGGCAGGAGAGTTCTCGCCGCCCGAACAGCAGCAAAATGTGACACTTAGGCGCACAGAGGAGCCGTATCCAGCCTCACGGCACTCACTACCGCCGGGCTCGGCACTCCTGCGTCCACCTCTGAGGACGGCGTTCCTGAAGACTGGGTCAGCATTCCCCTGGAATGACGTAGTCTCTGCGCCTGTGGCAGACCGTCGAACCGAGATACTGAGAGCCGCGGTCCGTGTGATCGCCCGCCGCGGGGTGCGCGGACTGCGCGTGGGCGAGCTGGCGGCCGAGGCCGGCGTCTCGACATCCTTGATCTACTACCACTTCGCCGATCGCGCGGGGATCCTGCGCCAGACCCTTGAGTACGTCAACGACCGCGCGGACCGCTACACCGCCGAACGCGGGGTCGAGGAAGCGCGCACCCCGCACACCGACCTGGAGCGGGTACTGCTGCTCGAACTCCAAGACACCCCGGAGGTGCGGGAGAACAGCACCGCCTGGGGTGAGCTGCGGGCAAGCGCGATCTTCGAGCCCGATCTGCGGCAGGAGCTGGCCAAAGCCACCCTGACCTGGGTACACGAGACCGCCGAGCTGATCAGCCGAGCCTGCCCGCAGGGCACCGCCCCGGCACACGCCGCGGCGGCCGAACGGCTCACCTCCCTATTGGAGGGCCTGAGCATGCGCTGGCTCAGCGGCTCGCTCCCCATCGACCACGCCCGCCGCCTGCTCAAGGAAGCGATAGCCGTCGAACTCGACGGCATTGTCGAGCCACAGACGCCTCGGCTTGACTGAATTTTCAGTTAATGGAATGGTGGGGGCTATGAACGAACCGCGCCGTCTGTTCAACCGTCTCTTCGGCGAGCCCCGGCAGCCCACGCAGCGGTTTTCGGCGCGGGAGCGGGGAAGAGTGGAGGCCGACGACGTCCCGCATGCCCGCACCTGGATGTCCTGGCCCGCGTCCCGGTCGATCTGGGGCCGGCAGCTGGACGGCGTCCAGCAGGACATCGCGCTGATCGCGCGCACCGTCGCCCGCTTCGAGCCGGTGACCATGTGCGCACCGGACGAGCACGCCGCAGTCGTCGCCCGGTCTCTGTGCGGCAGGCAGGTCGAGGTGATCAGTTCGATCCCGACCGACGACCTGTGGATGCGCGACACCTGCGCCGTCTTCCACCGCACTCCGCAGGGCGCGCTCAGCACGGTCGGCCTGAACTTCAACGGCTGGGGCCGCAAGCAGGCGCACTCCCGCGACGCCGCCGTGGCGGGTGCGGTCGCCGCCCGCGAGGGCCTGCCGTTCGAGGCAGCCGCCTTCGTGGGTGAGGCCGGGGCGATCGAGACCGACGGCGACGGCACCGTCATGGCCACCGAGAGCAGCCTGGTCAATCGCAACCGCAACCGGGGCGCGGGCCGCGACGACATCGAGCGCGCGGTGCTGGACGCCTACGGGGCCGAGCGGATGATCTGGACCCCAGGCATCAAGGGCCGGGACATCACCGACGACCACATCGACGTCACCTCCCGGTTCATCCGCCCCGGCGTAGTCATGGTGCAGGTCGCGCCGCCGGACCGCAACGATGTGTGGGCGCGCGACTCCCGCGAGCAGTTCGACGTCCTGTCCCGCGCGACTGACGCGCGAGGACGCCGACTGCAGGTGATCCGGATCGAGGGCCCGGGCCAGGTGCGCTCGCGCAAGTCGACCTTCGTCGACTCCTATCTGAACTTCCATCTCGTCAACGGCGCGGTCATCACCGCCCAGTTCGGTGACGTCGTCAAGGACGAGGAGGCCAGGCAGGCGTTGGCCGGCGCGTTCCCCGACCGTGAGGTCGTCCAGCTCGATGTCGACCGGCTGATGGCCGGCGGGGGCGGAATCCACTGCTCGACCATGCAGCAGCCCCGCGCCTGACGCCTCGGACCCCCTGCCCAGCTCTCCGCTCGAACAGAGCGCCTGGCCCACCCCGTGCTCGAACGTGCGCGTCCGGCACGCCTGAACCACCGCTCGACCGTCCTGCCCAGGAGTGTTCCATGTCCTCTTCGATGTCCCGGCGGCTGATGCTCCAGTCCTTCGCGGGCCTTGGCCTGCTGGCCGTCGGCACCGCCGCCTGCTCCTCAACGGCCTCCTCCAGCCGCCCGTCCGGAGCGGGCGGATCGACTGCCGCCACGGACCCGGCAGCCGACGGCCGGGTGTTCGGCGCCGAGTGGGAGTCCCACGCCCGGACCTTCATGTGCTGGCCTGCCTCGACGAACGTCTGGGGCGACCAGCTTCCGGGCGTCCGGTCGGACATCACCCGCCTCGCCCGGTCAGTGGCCGGTTACGAGCCAGTGGTCATGTTCGCCCGTCCCGAACAGGCCGACGACGCGCAAACCGCGGTGGGCGACAGCGTCGAGGTCGTACCGCTGGCCGTGGACGACTTCTGGGCCCGCGACACCGTCCCCGTCTTCGTCCACGACGACGACACGCTCAAGGGCGTCGATTTCAACTTCAACGGCTGGGGCGGGAAGCAGAAGGAGCACGGCAACGACTCGAAGCTCGCCGCCGCGCTGCTGTCCAAGTACCGGATTCCCCGCATCAGGACGCCCGTCGTCGCCGAAGGCGGCGCGTTCGAGACCGACGGCCAGGGCACCCTGCTGGTCACCGAGAGCTCGGTCGTCAACGACAACCGCAACCCTGGCATGAGCCGCGACGACATCGAGGACGAGCTGATGAAGGCCTTGGGCGTCACCAAAGTCGTCTGGCTCAAGGGCGTCAAGGGCAAGGACATCACCGACGCACACGTCGACTGCCTGGCGCGCTTCGCCGCCCCCGGAGTCGTCCTGCTGGACAAGCCTTTTCCCGGCGACCCCACCGACGTCTGGTCGCAAGCGGCGGCCCAGGCCAAAGAGGCCTTGAGTCAGGCCACCGACGCGCGCGGAAAGCCGCTGCGGATCATCGAGGTGCCGGAGCCCGACCCCGATCGGATCACCGGCCAGGGCGACGCCTTCGTCTCCTCCTACATCAACTTCTTCATCGCCAACGGAGCCGTTTTCCTCCCGAAGTTCGGCGACTCCAAGGCCGACGCGAACGCTCAGCAGATCATGCGCGACCACTTCCCCGACCGCGACATCGTCGCCCTGAACATCGACAACATCGCCTCGGGCGGCGGCGGCATCCACTGCTCCACCCACGACCAGCCCGGCACCCCGTCCCAGTCCTGACCGCTTCCCGACCCGGCCCCTCAACTCAGCGAGGCACCCGCCCATGCGACTGACCCCCACGGAGAAGGACCGGCTGCTCCTGTTCACCGCAGCCCTGCTCGCCCGCGCCCGGCGTGCGCGTGGGCTGCGGCTGAACGTCCCTGAGGCGACCGCGCTGATCGCCGACACGGTGTGCGAGGCGGCTCGGGACGGAGAACGGCTGGCGGGGGCGATCGAGGCCGGCCGCAGTGTGCTGTCCGCCGAGGACGTGCTGCCAGGGGTGGCGGATGTGGTGACGACGCTGCAGGTGGAGGCCGTGTTCGAGGACGGGACGCGGTTGTGCGTGATCGACGACCCGTTCCGTGGTGAGGGTTCGCTGAGCGCACAGGCTCCTGGCGCGGCGCTGCCGGGCGCGGGCCTGGGCTACGAGCCGACCGAGCCGACGACGGTGCTGCGGGTGCGCAACACCGCGTCCGTGCCGGTGACGGTGACCTCGCACTTCCACTTCTTCGAGGTCAACCCGCGCCTGGCGTTCGACCGGGAGTTCGCGTACGGGATGCGACTGGCGATTCCCGCGGGTTCGTCCGTCCGCTTCGAACCTCTTGACGTGGTCGAGGTGAGCCTGCGTCCGATCGGTGGCGCGCGAGTGGCGTTCGGCTTCGCCGGTCTCGTCGACGGCCCACTGGACGCACCCGGTGCACGAGAAGCGGCGCTCAACAAGGCCCGGGCGTGTGGCTACTTGACGAGTTTCGAACAGGAGGGCTCCCGATGAGCGGCAGTGCGTTCGGTGTCCAGGGCTGTCACGGCCGTCCGGGTCCGGTCGCGCCGTGGGGCGCGATCGAACCGCAGGACTACATCGCCGTCCACGGCCCGCGGGCCGGCGACCGGATTCGGCTGGGGGACTCCGGGCTGATCGTCCGGGTCGAGGCGGACTCGCAGAAGCCGGGCGAGGAGTTCCTGGCCGGCTTCGGCAAGACCGCCCGCGACGGACTCCACCTCAAGGCCGCCGCCGTGCGCGACACCTGCGACCTGGTCGTCTCCAACGTCCTGGTCATCGACGCTGTCCAGGGCATCCGCAAGACCAGCATCGGCGTACGCGAGGGGCGGATCGTCTCCATCGGCCGGGCCGGGAACCCCGACACGCTCGACGGCGTCGACGTGGTCGTCGGCACCGGCACCACCATCGTGTCAGGCGAAGGACTCATCGCCACCGCCGGAGCCATCGACACCCACGTCCACCTGCTTTCCCCCCGCATCATGGAGGCGTCGCTGGCCTCCGGCGTCACGACCATCATCGGCCAGGAAATAGGCCCCGCCTGGGGAGTCGGGGTCAATTCTCCCTGGGCGCTGCGCCACGCGTTCAA